>CAVWKU010000019.1:0-82303 GCA_963755665.1 uncultured Acidimicrobiaceae bacterium | reverse complement strand
TGTGCTCGAAATCACACTGGGTTGAGGCCTGCGGCAGACTGGCCCGGTGCAGGTGGCATACCGGATCTGGCTCAGTGGCGGAGCTTGACCCCGGGATCATGACCCTTGGCCTGGTACCGGTGATCGCAATCCGGGTGCTGATTGGGTCGAGCGCGACGATCAGGTCGTGCGGTCCGCCGGCCTCGGTGCACAGCCGCCAGGCGCCGTATCCGCCGGGCGGCCCATGCCGTCCGGCGGCGGTGAAGGAGAACCCCGGCCCTGGGTGTCGCTGGTCCCCCCGGGCGGATCGCGTCCGTCCGGCGGGCCGGGTTTGTCGGGTTTGCCGACGCCCGGCGGGTACGGACCGGGCGCAGCCGTGCCGATAGCGTGCCCTTGCTCGTCGGTCACGGTCACGCACCACGTCGTCTTCGGGTTGGCGGCGGCGGCGCGGGCCAGGTCCCGGGCGAGCCAGGGGTCGATGGGCCCGATGCCGGGGATCTCGGCGGGCCGGTCGGCTAGGCCCAGCAGGGTCGTCAGCGGGAGGGTCAGGGTGTTCCGACCGGCGAAACCGGCCGGTATCACGCTGGCGGGGCCCCGGCCGCAGGCCCCGGCCGGGTTCTCCGGGCCTCCCGGCCCTGACCCGCCGCCCGGACCTGCGCCACCCGGGCCGTCCGGCCCGGCGGCGTCCGGCCCGCCCGGGCGTCCTGCCCCCAGCGGTGTCCGGCCCAGCGGCGTCCTGCTGGCGGTGTCCTGGCGGGGCCGGGAGTTCTTGCCCAGCAACATGTCCAGGTAGGCGCGGGCGCGGAGCACGTCCATGTCGCCCTCCAGGCCGGCCTTGTTCAGTTGCCGCGCCCAGGCGGTGATCCGCTGGTCGGCGGCTAGCACCTCGGCCGGGGGGAGCTCGCGGCCCATCAGCGCGGCGTTCCCGGAATCCTCGGCCCACCGCTGCACCCGGGCATCGCGCGCCGCCTGCTCCCGCCGCTTCCGCGCTTTCTCCGGGGCGACGTCCATCACCGCGCGGGCGATCGCTGCCGCAGCCCGCCCGGGGTCAGCCGCCCCGCCCGCCCCAGCACCATCGCCTCCGCGGCCCGGGCTTCAGCCGGGTCCAGTACCGCGACGGCCCGGGCGATGATCTCCACCTTCGACGCGCGCAGCGTCCCGTCCCGGAACGCCGCCTGAGTCCCGGGCAGCTTCACCTCCAGGTCACGCACCAGGCCCAGCAGGTCCTCCGCCATCCCGCGGGACTCCCCCAGCAGCGCGGCCACCTCGGTCACGGTGAACTCATCCCACCCGGTCGGCATCTGAGCCGGGCCTGCCAGGACACCGCCCGGCTCCGGCCGCCGCCGGATGAACTCCGCGACCGCCGCGTGCTTACGCGCCGCCGCGTGCGCCTCCACCCGGTCCCACGCCGCGATCACCCCGGCCACCTCATCATCACCGGCACCGCCGAACCGGTCATCCTCCCCGGCCGCCTCCGCCGCGAACCCGGCCAGCGCCCCGCACCCCGCATGGTGTCCAGCAGCATCCCCGCCGCGAACCCCGCCGCCCGGCAGAGATATTCACCAGGAGCCCGCCGCGCCGATCCGGGCTCGCCCGGACCGCGCCGCGCCAGGCCGACCGGCTGCCCGCCCGCCAGGCCCAGCCGGGCGGCCCGGGCGCACACCGCGGCCTCGTCCGCGGTGACGCGCCGGCACTCCGCCACGATCGCGTCCAGGTCGCACTCCCACGCCGCCGCCGATTCAGGGTCCTCCTCCTCATCGGGGTCGGGCGGCTCATCCTCGCCCACCGCCGACTCGCACCAGGCCTCCCACTCCGCCGCCGTCATCGGATCCGGGGTCGGAACCGGCTCGCGAGGCTCCCCGCCGGGGTCCTCGTCCCGCCCGGATCCCGCAGCAGCCGGCCTGTGAGGCATGCACCACCACCGTTCGGAAGAAAAATTTTGATTCGACTTCTACAGAACATGATAGCGAATCTGACCTTGTATAGCCAGTAAATTACCTAATAATCGAATAAATAGCAATACGTTATCATGTACTTGGTTCAAGTACGTATTGCCAGCCACCTGGTCGAGGAAATGCATGTCAGCGGTCGCCTTTTCCGGACCTTTTGGTGCGGGCCCAAGGCACGGCCAATCGTTGGGCGCCGACGAGCAACAGGTCGGCGATTCCGGCCAGGAGCACGGAAAGGACGAGGCCGACGATGATCGGCGTGTTGTAGTCGATTGTGAAACCGTACGTGATCTGCTGGCCCAGGCCTCCGAGGCCGATGAGAGCCGTCACCGTGACCAACCCGATGACGGTTGCCGTGGCCACCCGGATCCCGGCGAAGATGTAGGGCAGGGCGAGGGGGAGGTCGACGCGGAGGAGGGCGGCGGTGGGCGAGTAGCCGAGTGCGGCCGCTGCCTCCCGGGCGTCGGGCGGGACGGCGTCGAGGCCGGCCACGGTGTTCCAGATGAGGATCAGCAAGGTGTACCCGACCAGTGCGATCTCGGCCGTCTTGTACGAGCCCGGCGGCACGAAGCCTGTCACCGGCCCCAGAATGGCGAACAGGGCCACCGAGGGGATGATGTAGAGAGCGCTGGTCACTCCGAAGACCGGAGCGCGAACCAGGCGGTAGCGCCACGCCAGTACCGCCAGGGGGATCGAAATGACAATCCCGATCCCTACCGCGATAAGGCTGAGTTTTATGTGCTGCACGAGATCGCCCTGAATCTGGCCCCACTGGCTGGTGACGTAACTCCACCGGAAGAACGGGTTCGACGTCCCGAGCAACACGTCCCTCACGTTATCGGTCGGCATTTGCGGAGGCTCACGCGGCGACCGCTATTTCCTACTGGAGCGGTGGGTAATGTCTCCTGCCATGATCACGCTCGACGGGGTGTCGAAGCGCTATGGCGCAAACTCCGTCGCCGTGGCTGCGTTGAGCCTCACCGTGCCCGACGGCGAGCTCTGTGTGTTCGTCGGGCCTTCGGGGTGCGGGAAGACGACCACGTTGCGGATGATCAATCGCCTCATTGAGCCTTCGGGCGGTCGCATCCTGATCGACGGGGTCGACGTCCTGAAGATGGACCCGGTTGAGTTGCGCCGGGGTATCGGCTATGTGATCCAGCAGGGTGGCCTCTTTCCGCACCGCCGGGTCGCCGACAACATCGCCACCGTTCCCCGCCTCCTCGGCTGGGAGAAGGACCGGGTCGACGCGAGGGTGCAGGAACTGCTCGAGCTGGTCGGTCTCGACCCGCAGCAGTACGCAAGGCGCTTTCCGCACGAGCTTTCCGGGGGCGAGCGGCAACGGGTGGGCGTGGCCCGGGCCCTTGGGTGGTGATCCACCCGTCCTCCTCATGGACGAACCTTTCGGCGCCGTCGACCCGGTGACCCGTCAGCGGCTCCAGCAGCAGTTCATCGACCTCCAACGCGACCTCAAGAAGACGATCGTCTTCGTCACCCACGACATCGAGGAGGCGGCCAAGCTCGGGGATCGCATCGCCGTGCTGTCCAAGGGCGGCGTGCTCGAGCAGTACGACACGCCGGCGCAGATCCTCGGCACGCCGGCCACCGTCTTCGTGGCCGACTTCGTCGGCGCGGACCGGGGGGTGCGACGGTTGGCCGTCACGTCCATTGTGCCCGAAGACCTGGTACAGCCCCCGAAGGTCAGCCCGCAACTGTCCATGACCGACGCCTTCGCCTTTGCCGGAGAGTCCGACAGCCAATGGGCGGTGGTGGTCGACGACAGCGGGCACCTGCTCGGGTGGGTCGACCTCGACGGGGAGCAGACGGGATCGGTGACGGATCACGTCGTGCCTTTTGACGTCCAGCTTCCGCTCGGCACCTCGCTCCGCTCCGCTCTGGCCGAAATCCTGCAGCATGACGTCGGGTGGATTCCGGTGGTCGAGGGCGAGCGCTACCTCGGGGTCATGACGCCGAACGGGATCCATGCGGCGATGCGCCGGTCGGTGGGCGGCCACGCCGTCGAAGGCTGAAGGTTCAGCCTCGCGCGTTTCATTCCGGATCGACGCCCGACCGTGCCCGCCCCCAAGGGAGCGCCTCGCGGCGGTGCGGGGCCGGCGGGATGATCACCTCGGGACGGCGTTCGTCAAGCTCGGGTGAACGCTGCGGGGGCCGCTTCGGCGCGACGATGCCCGAACGCAGGTGGCGTCGGTTGCCCGACCACGGGGCGGGTGGAGCGGTCAAGTGGTCGCACAGGCGGTAGGCGACCGATTCGTAGTTGACCCGCCAGCCGCGGAAATCGGGCCACGCTTCTGCCGCAGTCCGTTCCATCGGGAACCCGACGTGGTCCAACATTGCGACCGCCTCTTCGAACTCCTCGAAGGTCAGGTCGATCGGTCCCTCCGGATTGGGATCGGGGTCGACCGTCCACCGCAGGACCTTGGCGATCCGAGTCGAGCGCGGTGAATCCCATCCGGAGGCACAGCCTCGACTGCGACGACGCCGTGCCCGGGGCAAGTGCGAGGTGCATCGCCGCCCCGTCCAGAACAGCCAGGAGACCGACCAGCCATGAGAACCAGGGATCCGGTGAGCGGAACAGCAGCATGACCGGGTACGTCGTATGGCTCTCGGCCAGTTCGGCCGACCACTGCTCCCACTCCGAGTAGAACTGCGGCAGCGTGTCGATGATGCCCACCAATTGGTGGCGGGCCAGACAGCTCGGGGCCCCAGGCCGGGACGCCGGCTCGACTCTCGAGCATCGCCACCAGGCTCTCCCTCCGGTTGAACGATTGGTAGAGGGCGGGGAGATAGGCGATCTGCAGGGCGACGATCACGACCCACGTGGCCCCGGCTGCGATGTCCACCGCATAGTTGGCGCGCCCGCTGAGGTCGATGGTCCCGACCGTAAGGAGGGCACCAGAGGCCTGCGCGAGCGCCGACGCGAGGTTGTGGGTGGTGCCCACGAGCATCAGGGCATACCCGACGATGAAGCAGGCGGCCCAGACCGCCAGCTGGCCGACGAGGGCCACGGGCGCGACCGGCGCCAGGAACGCGTCCTTGCGTTCATAGGT
This sequence comes from uncultured Acidimicrobiaceae bacterium, assembly GCA_963755665.1. Lineage (GTDB taxonomy): Bacteria > Actinomycetota > Acidimicrobiia > Acidimicrobiales > RAAP-2 > Bog-473. The sequence goes on along the minus strand of CAVWKU010000019.1, from coordinate 77,310 downwards.
GCGCGCCGGGCGGGCCACGCCGATGAAGGCCGCGAGCACGGCGCGATTGACCATCGACGACAGGCGCTCGAATCCTCTGGGTTCGCGGGGGAGCACGATGGTGAACAGCACGCTGGCCGACGTGAAGACGACCACGACGAGACCGAGCACGAAAAGAAAAGTGTCCATGGGAGTGGCCGGCTCAGTCCGGCGATCGCTCGGTCACGTTCTCAGTATCGCCGCTCGGTCCCACCCAACGCACGGTGGGGAGATGGGCCCCCCTATGAGGTTCCGGAGGTGACGCTGGTGACCGTGGCGCCCGGTGGCAGCGCGAACAGCGAGGCCGCAGGGGACGAGGAGATAGCTCTGGATCTCGAAGCTCGTCGAGTCGGAAGCCACCTTCACGTAGCCGAGGATGCCCTGGGAGGTGGTGCAGATCGTGCTCGTCCCGGGTACGCCGGAGGCCTGGAAGATCGACGCAGTTCATGGAGAAGCCGTTGACCGTCATCGACGAGGAGGTGACCTTGTCACCAGCGAGGCCGGCCGCCAGGGACACGCCTTTGAGAAAGCTGACCCAGTGCGACGGCGTGTAGAGGTCGAAGATCTTGTTCTCCGTGGCCGCGCTGGCGTTTCCGAGTTTCTGGCACGTCCATGGTGAGCCCGGAGAGGATGGTTGCGTGCAGGCGAACTCTCCTGACGAGTTGACCACGAGGTGCACCGGTGTCGTCCCGCTTCCTCCCGACGGGGTCTCGCTGAAGGCCACTCCCGTGGGAGGCTGGACGGCGTAGACGATCGTCGCCGGCGCACTCCCTGTCGTGACATACGTCGCCTCGAACGGGGCGGCCGCGCCCGATTGCAATTTGGAGCTGAAGGCGTCGATCGTCGCCTTGTTGCCTCTGATGTCGTCCACCGCGCTCTTCACCCTGTCGATGGCCGAACACGACGTCAGGCCGACGGAGCCGACCAGGAAGGCCACGACGACGATGCCTGCTTTGTAGAGGCGATGCGAGGTGCACCGGTGGCCGGACTGCGTGCGTGGCCATTGCGCAGCCTCCTGTCGGCGTCTCCCGTTCGCCGCTCAGGATACGACGTCGGGCGTAGACGGGAGCAACATGCGGTGAACCCAGCAAACGTTTGTGCGAGAGCGCGCCCCGCACGGATCGCCGTGGTTTGCCGGTGTCGACGACGTGTCGGACACGCAAAAATTTCTCGCCCGGTGCGTCACATCCGACTACGGTCAGAGCAAGCGAAGTGGAAGAGCGGGCAATCAATCGTTCGCTTGAACGCGGTGCTTCATGGCTCGGTATCGGCGGTTAGTTTCACAACGCAAGAGATCGCAGATTCACGCAGTACGACGCATTTACACTCAATGAACGAACAATTACTGGCGCCAGAGCGCATTCCGATGTTGACTCCAGATTCGCTGCCCGGCACCGAGACGGTGCTGGGGCAGGCGGGCGCTGAGAATTTTCCGGTGGCCTCGCGGCTCTTGCCGCGTGCGGTCCGGGACCATCTGCTCGCCGTGTACGGCTTCGCCCGGTTGGCCGACGACATCGGCGACGAGGCTGGAGGCGACCGACTCGTCCTGCTCGATTGGCTCACCCGCGAGCTCGAGCTCGCCGCCGCGGGTCGGGCCACGCATCCTCTCCTGCAACGCCTGACCCCGACGATCCGGCGGTTCGATCTTCCTCTCGAACCCTTTCACCGTCTGATCGAGGCGAATCGGCGTGACCAGACGGTGGTCCGCTACGAGACCTTCGAGGACCTCGTCGCCTACTGCAGACTGTCCGCCACGCCGGTCGGAGAGCTCGTGCTGCGGATCTTCGAGGTGAGCACGCCCGCGCGCATCGCGCTGTCCGATGACGTGTGCATCGCGCTGCAGATCATCGAGCACCTGCAAGATGTCGGCGAGGACGCCGCCCGTGATCGGATCTACCTTCCGCAGAAGGACCTGCGCGCGTACGGATGCGCCGAGGCCGACCTGCGCGCGCCGCGGACGAGCCACGGTCCTGCGCACCGTCCTGCGTTACGAAGCCGGTCGGGCCCGCCGTCTCCTCGACTCCGCCGCACCGCTGACCCGTCAGCTCCCCCTCCAGCCCCGCATCGCGGTGTGCGGTTTCGCCGCCGGGGGAATGGCGGCGCTCGATGCGATCGAGGCGGCCGGGTACGAGGTGCTGGCCGTGAGGTGTCGACCCCGCCCGCTGCGCCTCGGCGTACGGCTCGTCGGTGGCCTCGTGACGGCATCGGTGAGGAGGTCGGTGTGAACACCGAAACCGCCTACCGGGCCTGCGAGGAGATCACCCGGCGCGAAGCCAAGAACTTCGGCTACGGCATCCGGCTTCTGCGGGTCCCTGAGCGCCATGCGCTCTCTTCCGTCTACGCCTTGGCACGGAAGATCGATGACATCGGTGACGGCGACGGCCCCTCCGGCACAGAAGCTCGTCGAGCTGGAGCGGGTGCGGGCGAGTCTGCACCCGATCGACGCCGGGAGCGACGATCCGGTGCTGGTGGCGCGTGGCCGCCGCGACGCGGCGTTACCAGTTGCCCCTGGCGGCCTTCGACGAGTTGATCGAGGGTTGCGAGAACGACGTCCGGGGGACCAGCTATGCCACGTTCGACGATCTGGTCGTCTACTGCCGGCTCGTTGCCGGCTCCATCGGACGCCTCTCGCTGGCCGTGTTCGGGGCCACGACTCCCCGCGCGGTGGAGCTGGCGGATGACCTGGGTGTTGCGCTGCAGCTCACCAACATCCTGCGCGACGTCGTCGAGGACCGCGGCAATGGCCGGGTCTACCTCCCGGCCGAGGACGCCATCGCCGTCGGCTGCCCGCCGGACCTCTCGGGCAGCGAAGCGGCGCTCGCCGAGCTCGTCGCCTTCGAGTGTGCGCGGGCACACGAATGGTTCGAACGCGGTCTGCAGCTCCTCCCACTCCTCGATCGCCGGAGCCGGGCCTGTGTCGGTGCGATGGCCGGCATCTACTACCGCCTGCTCGTGCACATCGAGCGCGATCCCCATGCGGTGACCCAGCGTCGGCTCTCCCTGCCCGCGGCCGAAAAGGTGTGGATCGCGGGCAAGAGTCATCGTTGGGGCGCAGCCATGACCGCCCAGCGCGTGGTGGTCGTGGGCGGGGGATTGGCCGGTGTCAGCGCCGCACTGTCGCTGGCCGACTCGGGAGCCGAGGTCACGCTGCTCGAGCGGCGGCTGCGGCTCGGCGGTTTGACGTGGTCATTCCAACGCAATGGCCTCTCGTTCGACAACGGCCAACACGTGTTCTTGCGGTGCTGTTCCGCCTACCTGCGCTTCCTCGACCGCATCGGTGCTCGTGACGCCGTCTACCTGCAGCCGCGTCTCGACATCCCCGTCATCTCTCCCGACGGGACGCGGGCATCCATCAGCCGCGGCGTCGTTGCGGGCCCCTCTTCACCTCACCTCTTCGCTGGCCCGTTACCGCCACCTCACGCTGCAGGACCGTCTGCGACTGGCCTGGCCCGCCCTGGCCCTGAGCCGCCTCAACCCCGAGGATCCCTGGCTCGACACGGTCACCTTCGGGAATTGGCTCTCCCGGCACGGGCAGAGCGACGTTGCGATCGACCGGCTCTGGGATCTCATCGCGCTGCCCACGCTGAATGTCCACGCCGGGGAAGCCTCGCTGGCGCTGGCTGTCAAGGTGTTCCGCACCGGCCTGCTCGATCAGGCCGATGCCGGGGACGTCGGGTGGTCGACCGTGCCGCTGACGGAGTTGCACGGTGACTACGCAGCCCGCGCGCTTGATTCGGCGGCGGGTGGAGACCGTCCTCGGCGCCAGGGTGCAGCAGGTCGCCGCGTCGGACGACGGTGGGCTCGAAGTCGTGACCGACGAGCGCACCTACAGCGCCGACGCGGTCGTCGTGACGACGCCGCCCGAGGTCACCCAACGGCTCGTGCCCGAGGGCGTGCTCCCTGACGAGTTGGGACTCGGCCAATCTCCCATCGTCAACGTGCATCTGGTCCTGGATCGGCCCGGTCACGGATCTGTCAGTTGGCGGCCGTCGTGAACTCGCCGATCCAGTTCTTCTTCGATCGGACCGCGTCGAGCGGGTTGCGGTCCGGGCAGTGCATTTCCATCTCGTTGTCGGCGGCCGACGAGTACATCGCCGAGTCGTCCTCGCAACTCGTCCGTACCTTCTTCGCCGCGCTCCAGGCGCTCCTTCCTGTTGCCCGCACGGCCCGTCTCGTCGATGGGGTCGTCACCCGTGAGCGCGCCGCGACCTTCCGTGCCACGCCCGGCACGGCGGCGCGTCGTCCCGCGACCCGCACCTCGGTGCCGGGTCTGTTCCTCGCCGGCGCCTGGTGCGACACGGGATGGCCGGCGACGATGGAAGGTGCCGTGCTGAGCGGCGAGAGCGCCGCCCGCGCCATTGTGGACGATCGGCCGGCCATTCCGCCCTGCGCCTCGAGACGGTGGCACCGTGACCGCCTCCGCGCTCTCGCCCAACGCCAACGACATCGCAGCGGCCACGCTGGCCCGCGCCACCCTGATGGTGACGCCGGCGCTCGATGAGGCCGTCACGCGCCTCAGCCCTTCCCTGCAAGGCCCGGTGCAGCATCATCTGGCCGGCGGCGGGAAGCGGGTGCGCGCGGCGCTCGCACTGGTCTCGGCCGCTGCGGCCGGCGCGGCCGAGGCCGACGGCGTGCTCGGGGCGGTGGCGATCGAGCTGGTCCACAACTTCTCTCTCATCCACGACGACATCATCGATGAAGACACCGAGCGCCGGCATCGTTCGACGGTCTGGAGCGAGTACGGCATCGGGTCGGCCATCATCGTCGGCGACGCGCTGGCCACGCTGGCTCTCCAGGTGCTGCTCGACGTGCCGACACCGGAGCGGGTGCGCGCCGCCCGCTGCCTGGTCGAGGCCACCCAGCTCATGATCGCCGGGCAGGCCGACGACATGGCGTTCGAGTCCCGCGCATCGGTCACGGTGGAGGAGTGCCTCTCCATGGAGAGGGGGAAGACGTCCGCCCTCCTCTCATGCGCCGTCTCCCTCGGGGCGATTCTCGCCGGCGCCCCCGACGCGACCGTCGACGCGCTCGGCGGAATTCGGGTCGCATCTCGGCACCTCGTTTCAAGCGGTCGATGATCTGCTCGGGGTCTGGGGGGAGCCGGCCCGCACCGGGAAGCCGGTCGGGAGCGACCTGTTGCAGCACAAGAAGACGCTCCCGGTCTCCATCGCGCTGGCGCGCCGTGACGGCCGGGCTGAAGAGTTGCGCCAATTGCTCGCGCGCGACCTCTCACCCGCCGACGTGGAACGGGCGCGGGTCCTGCTCGAGGAGTGCGGCGCGAGAGACGAGACCACCGCCCTGGCCGACGCCCACCTCACCATGGCGCTGGCCGCTCTCGACCGGGTCCCGCTCGCGCCCGGACCGAAGAGCGAGCTCGTCGCCATCGCCAAGTTCGTGACGGAGCGTGACAGCTGATGACGCTCTCCTCTCTCTTCCGATCCGACGCCCCCGAAGGCGACGATGGGAACGCCGTTCGGGTCACGCTTCGCCGTCGTCGGACGATCGCCGGGGACAGCGCCGCCGCCGAGAGCCTCGAGCGCTCTGTGGCCGCCCTCAAGGAACGCCAGCACGAAGACGGCTGGTGGAAGGGCGAGCTCGAGACGAACGTGACCATGGATGCCGAGGATCTCCTCCTGCGCGAGTTCCTCGGCATCCGCACCGAGCGCCAGACGGCTGGCGGCCGCCCGCTGGATCCGCTCCCGTCAACGCGACGACGGGACGTGGGCGACGTACTACGGCGGGTCCTCCGGACCTCTCGACCACGATCGAGGCCTACGTGGCGCTCAAACTGGCCGGCGACACCCCCGAGGACCCCCACATGCAGCTGGCCCTGGAGTACATCCGGGGCGAAGGGGGGATCGGCGCCAGCCGGGTCTTCACCCGCATCTGGCTGGCGCTCTTCGGCAAATGGCCGTGGGAGAGCCTGCCCATCCTCCTGCCCGAGCTCATGCTGCTGCCGCCGTGGGTTCCCCTGAACATCTACGACTTCGGGTGTTGGGCCCGCCAGACCGTGGTCGCGCTCACCGTCGTGAACGCCCATCGACCGGTGCGCGAGCTCTCCATCGACATCGACGAGCTCGACCTCGGGCCGGCACCCGCGGCCCGCCACTCGCTCGGCACGTGGGCCGGTCGATTCGACCTCCTCGACCGGGCGCTCCATCTCTACGAGCTCCGGCCGATCGGGTTCCTCCGTCGCTTCTCCCTCGGCAAGGCCGAGCGTTGGATCATCAAGCGTCAGGAGGCTGACGGCTCGTGGGGCGGCATTCAGCCGCCCTGGGTGTACTCGCTGATCGCCCTGCACCTCCAGGGCTATCCGCTCGATCACCCCGTCATGCAGGCCGCGCTCGAGGGGCTCGACGCGTTCACCATCGAAGACGAGGCCGGACGCCGGATCGAGGCGTGTCAGTCCCCGGTGTGGGACACCGCGTTGGCGGTGGTGGCCCTGGCCGACGCCGGCGTGCCCGCGGACGACCCATCGCTCCGCAAGGCGGGACGCTGGCTGGTCGACGAAGAGATCACGGTTCCGGGCGACTGGTCCGTGCGGCGGCCCGATCTGGCTCCCGGGGGTTGGGCCTTCGAGTTCGCCAACGACAACTATCCCGACATCGACGACACGGCCGAAGTGGTGCTCGCCCTCCGACGCACCGAGCCAGATGGAGAGCGACGCCGTGGCACGCGCCATCGCCTGGACCGAGGGCATGCAGTGCAAAGACGGCGGGTGGGCCGCCTTCGACGTCGACAACACGCGCGCGCTGTGTCGTGATCTCCCGTTCTGCGACTTCGGCGAGCTCATCGATCCGCCCAGCGCAGACGTCACGGCGCACGTCATCGAGATGCTCTCCATCCTCGGGCACAGCGGCCGGGCGACCGAGCGGGGGATCCTCTGGTTGTTCGATGCGCAGGAAGCCGATGGCTCGTGGTTCGGCCGTTGGGGGTCGAACCACCTCTACGGCACCGGCGCCGTCGTTCCGGCGTTGGTCGCGGCCGGCGTGTCGCCCCGCCATCCGGCCATTCGCCGCGCCGTGGTCTGGCTCGAAGAGCATCAGAACGGCGATGGTGGGTGGGGCGAGGATCTCCGGTCGTACCGGGACCCCGATTTTCGTGGTCGTGGCGTGTCGAATGCCAGCCAGACCGCCTGGGCCCTCCTCGCCCTCCTCGCGGCGGGCGAGCGTGGCCCGGCCTGCGAGAGGGGTATCGCCTATCTCGTCGACAACCAGCTCCCCGACGGGACGTGGGACGAGACCTGGTTCACCGGAACGGGCTTCCCCGGCGACTTCTACATCAACTACCACCTCTATCACCTCGTCTTCCCCGTGATGGCGCTCGGTCGTTACGTCCACGGGTGGGACCATGGTTGACCTCGCCGTGCTGACGGCGGACCGGGTCGAGGCCGACGCCATCGGCGGCGGCGTCATGGTCAGCGGCACCGGCATGGAGCAGGCGCTCCTGACCGGCGCCCGCATGCGGGACTCGTTGGCCGCCGGCACGCCGGTGGCGCTGTCCGGAGTGGCCTACGGCCTCGATCCGGCGCTCCCGCCCGGGGCCCTGGTGGTAGGCACCGAACTGTGGGCGACGGACGGGACGCCACCGCGCCCGCTTCCGGCGGCGGCGCTCGTGGCGAAGGATCTGCGGCGTCTGGGCCTGCACGTGTGGACCGGCCCGTTGGTGTCGTCGTCGCGCGAGCTCTCGGTCGAGGAGGCGGCACGACTCGCGGCGGACGGGGCCATCGCCTGGGATACCGAGTCGGCGTGGATCGCGCGTCAGTTGCCGGATCACCCGGTGGCGGCGGTGAGGGTGATCGCCGATCGCGGTGAGGGCCAGGCCATGGGCGCGCTCGGATCCCTTTTCGGCATCCGTACGTCGCTCGAACGCTGGGCCCGCGCCAGCCGTCCGCACGATGTGCTGCTCGCCAGCCCACGGTCGTTCTGCGCCGGCGTCGAACGGGCGATCGAAATCGTCGAGCGTGCGTTGGAGCGTTTCGGCCGGCCGGTGTTCGTCCGCCGCCAGATCGTCCACAACGCGCATGTCGTGGCCGACCTCGAGGCCAAGGGTGCGGTCTTCGTGGCCGAGCTCGAAGACGTCCCCGACGGCGCAACCGTCGTCCTGGCCGCGCACGGTGTGTCGCCCGCTGTGCGCACTGCGGCAGCCGCAGCGCCAGGACCTCACCGTGATCGATGCGACCTGCCCGCTGGTGGCCAAGGTGCACCACGAGGCCAGGCGCTACTTGGCGCAGGACTACCAGATCGTCCTTGTCGGGCATGCCGAGCACGAGGAAGTGGTGGGGACCATCGGCGAGGCGCCCGACCGGATTCAGCTCGTCCAACGCAAGGAGGACGTGAGGGACCTCGTCTTCGGCGACCACGATCGCGTGGCCTACCTGACCCAGACCACCCTTTCGATCGACGAGACGGCCGACGTGATCGAGGCCCTGCGCGAGCGCGTGCCCCAGCTCGTGGGCCCGACCTCCAACGACATTTGCTACGCCACCCAGAATCGCCAGGACGCCGTGCGCGCCCTGGCCAGTCGATGTGACCTGATGCTGGTGGTCGGTTCGGCGAATTCCTCCAACACCGCCCGGCTCGTCGAGGTCGCCCGCCGGGAGGGATGCCGGGCCGAACTCATCGAAGACGCCTCGGAGCTTCACCTCAGTTGGCTCGACGACACCCGTACGGTGGGGCTGACGGCCGGAGCCTCCGCACCGGAGGCACTGGTGACCGAGGTCATCGAAATCCTCAAGACCCTCGGGCCGACAACGGTCACCGAACACAGAACAACCGAAGAAACCGTGCAGTTTTCTCTACCAAGGCAGGTGCGCTGATGCCCATTCCATTGCGACAGAACATCCGAGTCGGGACCTACTTCCTCAAGAAGAAGCTGCAACGAGACCCTCGCTTTCCGTTCATCACGGAGATCGAGCCGCTTTTCGCCTGCAATCTCTCGTGCCCGGGATGCGGGAAGATCCAGCATCCGACCGACATCCTGCGCAAGCGCCTGTCGGTGGAGGACGTCGTGAACGCGGTCGAAGAGTGCGGCTCGCCCATGGTCTCCATCGCTGGTGGCGAGCCACTGCTGCACCCCGACATCGCGGCCATGGTCGAAGAGCTGATACGCCGCAAGGTCTACGTCTACCTGTGCACGAACGCCGTGCTCCTCAAGCGGCGTATCGACAAATTCACCCCCTCCCACTTCTTCTCGTGGGTCGTGCACGTCGACGGCCTGCGCGAACGGCACGATGCCGCGGTCGACCGTGAGGGTGTCTTCGACGAGGCCGTCGAGGCCATCCGCCTGGCCAAGCAGAAGGGGTTCCGTGTCACGACGAATTCGACCTTCTTCAACACGGACTCACCCAAGACGGTGCGTGACGTGCTGAACTTCCTCAACGACGACCTGGGCGTCGACGCCATGATGATCTCACCCGCTTTCGCCTACGAGAAGGCACCCGATCAGGAGCACTTCCTCGGTGTCGAGCAGACGCAGAAGCTCTTTGCGGACGCCTTCGGGCAGAAGCACCGGAAGAAGTGGCGGCTGAATCATTCGCCCTTGTTCCTCGACTTCCTCGAGGGCAAGTCGGACTTCCAGTGCACCGCGTGGGGGATTCCGAGCTACTCCGTGCTCGGTTGGCAGCGTCCCTGTTACCTCATGGCCGACGGGTACGCCAGCAGCTATCAGGGAGTTGATCGACACCACCGATTGGGATGCGTACGGGCGCGGCAAGGACGAACGTTGCTCCAACTGCATGGCCCATTGCGGGTACGAGCCCAGTGCGGTGATCGCCACCATGGGCTCGCTCCGTCAGTCCCTGCGTGCCCTCGTCTCCACCCACTGAGCCCCTGTGGCTGCCCTTGACATCGGCACCTCCGCCCCCTCCGCCCTCTCTGACGGAGGTACTGGCGTGGGCGGATGGCCGGTCGAGGCTCGCCGACGGCAGCGAGCCGGCGACCCTCCTCGGGCTGAGCCCGGCCGAGCGTGCGGGCACTCGGCGTGCCCGCCCTCGAGGCGTTGGCGGACGAGATCCGGTCGTTCCTCATCTCGGCCGTTTCGGAGAACGGCGGTCACCTCGGTTCGAATCTGGGCGTCGTGGAGCTGACGCTCGCGCTCCACCGCCGCTTCGAGTCGCCGCGGGATCGGATCGTGTGGGACACCGGCCATCAGACGTATGTCCACAAGATCCTCACCGGACGAGCGGGTGACTTTCCCACCCTGCGCCGTGCGGACGGGCTTTCCGGGTACGCCAACCGGGGCGAGTCCGTCCACGATCTGGTGGAGAACAGCCATGCGTCGACCGCGCTGTCGTACGCCTACGGGCTCGCCCGGGCCCGCGATCTGGCCCAGGCAACGCATCATGTGGTGGCCGTTGTCGGGGACGGCGCGCTCACCGGAGGGCTGGCGTACGAGGCACTCTCGAACATCGGTGCGCACGGCACTCGCGTCGATCATCGTCCTCAACGACAACGGACGGTCCTATGCCCCGACCGTCTCGAGCCTGACCACCGCGGGCGGCCCTGACGAAGGCGCCGATGCGCCGGCTGCGTTCTTCGGCGCGTTGGGGATCGGGTACGAAGGGCCGGTGGACGGGCACGACCTCACGCAATTGAACGAGGCGCTCGGCCGGGTGATGCGAACGGCCGGACCGGTGGTCCTCCATGTGCACACCGAGAAGGGGCGTGGGTACCGGCCGGCCGAGAGCGACGATGAGAAACGGCTCCATGACATCGGACCGTTCGACCCGGCTGACCGGAATGGCCCGTGCGCGGACGGGCGCCACGGCGAGTTTCACCGAGGCCTTCGGGACAGCACTGGTGCGGGAGGCGGCGGCGCATCCCGAGCTGATCGCCCTCACCGCAGCCATGCCGGGTTCATGCGGGCTCATCGAGTTCTCCCGCCGCTATCCCGAGCGGTTCATCGACGTGGGCATCGCCGAGCAACACGCAGTGGCCACCGCGGCCGGCCTCGCCATGGACGGCTACCGCCCGGTCGTCGCCATCTATTCGACCTTTCTCAACCGGGCATGGGATCAGCTCTACTACGACGTCGGTCTCCATGGTCTGCCCGTCATCTTCTGCATCGACCGGGCCGGGATCACCGGGGACGACGGTCCGAGTCACAACGGCGTGATGGACCTGGCCCTGTTGACCAAAGTGCCCGGTATGACGGTGTTGGCACCTTCCTCCTATGAGGAGATCCCGGTGATGCTGACCCAGGCGATAGCGATCACGAACGGGCCGGTCGCGTTGCGTTGGCCCAAGACCGAAGCCCGGCGTTGCGCGGCCACCGGGATCGGGCTCTCGGCCCGCCACGTGCGCGTCGGCCGGAACGTGTGCTTTTTGGGGCTGGGGAAGATGGTGGAAGTCTGCGAGCAGGCGGCGCAGGAGCTCTCACGGCGCGGGGTCGACGCCACGGTGTGGGATGTGCGGGCCGCCGCTCCCTTGGATCCGCTCATGTTGTGCGACGCGCTCCGACATCACGTGGTCATCACGGTCGAAGACGGTGTGGTGGCCGGCGGCGTGGGCGCATCGATCGCCACCGCCCTGCGGGCGACGGCGGAACGCGGGCCCACTCCCGGCCATCGTGTCGTGCGGACTGCCCCTGGCCTACTTCCCGCAGGGAAAAGCGGACGACATCCTCTGCGGGGCTCGGTCTCGACGGCGCCAGCCTGGCCCAACGGGCGCTCACGCTGTGCGCACCCGGTGAGGGCATCTGAACCGAGCTTCGGAACCACGCCTCGCGCCTGCCACCCCCGGAGATCCACGCCGATCAGCGCAGGCGATGGCGCCCGAAGCGGTGGGCGCGACACAGTGGCTGGTACCGCGACGATCGAATGACACGCGTCAACGGAGATCGTGGTTCGTCGACGAGCTCGTCCTCGGGTTCGTCGTCGAGCTCGTCCTCGAACTCGAAGCAGTCGCATCCCAAGGCCTGGCCCAGACACCTCGGGCATCGCTCGACGCAACAACCCGGATGGTGGACAACCGCCGGGCGGCGTGCCGCAGTCCGGGCAGCAAAAGTCGATGCGCCGGCCCTTGGTCGCCTTTTCGGCACCCCACGGAATGGGGTGGAACACGACGCCTATGAGCATCAACGTGTCAGCTCGGCAGCTGATCCCGTCCTTCATTTCGCCGTTCGCAATATTCGCACACCGCCATGGTGGGTCCTCCTCATCGTTACCCCGCCGATGGTCGCATCCGGGTGTGACAGGCCGGCCCCGCGTCGTTCGGGCAGCCCCGCGTTCTGCCAGCCCCGGCGCTCTGCTAACATGGGCGACGCCGTTGAACCATCGTTCAGCGGGGCCCGTTCGAGACTTCCTTCGAGTAGGCCGTTCATCACTCGACTGGAGTTTCGTCATCACTTCCTTTACTGACCTTGGTGTTTCCGCGGATATGAACGCGCGCTTGCAGAAGTTGGGCATCACCAGCCCGCTTCCGATTCAAACCGCCACGATTCCTGCCGCCCTCGCGGGCCGGGACATCTGTGGGAAGGCCCCCACGGGTTCGGGCAAGACGCTCGCATTCGGCATGCCGATCGCGGCCAACATGACCCAATCGCGGCCACGCCGTCCCCGGGCCCTTATTCTCGTGCCGACCCGTGAGTTGGCGTCGCAGGTGCACGCCGTACTCGGTTCGCTCCTCGGACGCGAGAGCCAGCGGGTGGTCTCCATTTTCGGCGGCACCGGCTATCGCGACCAGTGCCGGGCGCTGCATAAGGGCGTCAACGTGGTCGTCGCCTGTCCCGGACGCCTCGAGGACCTCATCGAGCGGGGCGACGTCATGCTCGATGACGTGACGACGGTCGTCCTCGACGAGGCGGACCGCATGTCCGACATGGGCTTCCTTCCTGCCGTCCGTCGACTCCTCGACCAGACGTCGGCCCAACGTCAGGTCATGCTCTTCTCGGCCACGATCGGCCGTGAGGTCGAAGCCATCATCCGCAACTATCAGCACGACCCGGTCCGGGTCAACATCGAGACGGCCGAGGAAGAGAAGAGCGACGTCACCCATCACTTCTGGAAAGTGGACCGGGCCGAGCGCGTGGCGATCACGGCCAAGCTCGTCTCCCAGCACGGACAGGCCTTCGTCTTCTGCCGGACCAAAAGGGGCGCCGACCGCGTCGTGCGGCAGTTGCAGGCCGAAGGTGTGCGTGCGGTACCGATGCACGGCGATCGGACGCAAGGACAGCGTGAGCGTGCGCTCGATTCCTTTGCCAAGGGGAAGGCCGACGCGCTCGTCGCCACCGACGTCGTGGCGCGGGGCATCCATGTCGACGACCTCCCGTGCGTCGTGCACTTCGATCCACCGGCGGATCACACCGACTACGTGCACCGCTCGGGGCGTACCGGGCGCGCCGGGCGCACCGGCACCGTCGTGTCGCTGGTGACCGACGAGCAACGCAAGGAGATTCAGGGCGTCCAGCGGGCCCTGGGCATGGAGCTCGGTCTCCTCGCCCCCTTCTCCTCGCCGGTGGCGCCGAAAGCCTCTCCGCGACGCGAGAAGAACGCCGTGTCCACCATGACGGGCACGGTGAAGTTCTTCAACGGCGCCCGCGGCTACGGGTTCCTGGCTCGTGAGGGCGGCGAGGATCTCTTCGTCCACCATTCCCAGATCGAAGGGGACGAGCGCCAGGGCCTGGCCGAGGGGCTCACGGTTGAGTTCACCGTCGCCCCCGGGCGCAAGGGCGAAGAAGCCCGGAACGTCAGGGTCGTGGCCGCCTGAACCGCAGGCCACAGCCACCGACGTGCACGCGTGTGCGTCGAGGGGAGCGGAAGGTATCGTTCCCGGTGAACTGTTCGATCCGCCGGCCTCACTCGTACGACGGGAGCACCATGTCAGACCTCCGATCCGTCTTCCCTCGCTGTGCCGCCACAGTGATGGCGGGCCTGCTGGTGTCCGGAATGATCGTCCTGGCCGGCAATCTCGCACCCGCAGGCGCCGCGGCGCCGGCCGCCACACAGAACTTCGTCCACGGGCTCGGCTCTGCAGCGGCGGCGGTGCCCGACCAGACATTGACCGGCCCCTTGACGGGAATTGCGTCGACGCCCGACGGAAACGGCTACTGGGCCACCACGGCCAGTGGCCAGGTGAGTGCCGAGGGAGATGCACGCCAACCTCGGCTCCGTCACCGTTGCCCTGCGGGCGCCGATCGTCGGTATCGCCGGCACGCCGTCCGGCGACGGCTACTGGCTGGTGGCCTCCGACGGGGGCATCTTCAGTTTCGGTGACGCCCAGTTCTACGGCTCCACCGGCGCCATGGTCCTCAACAAGCCCGTCGTCGGCATGGCCCCGACCAGCGATGGCCACGGCTACTGGCTGGTGGCCTCCGACGGGGGCATCTTCAGTTTCGGCGACGCCCAGTTCTACGGCTCCACCGGCGCCATGGTCCTCAACAAGCCCGTCGTCGGCATGGCCCCGACCAGCGATGGCCACGGCTACTGGCTGGTCGCGGCCGACGGGGGTGTGTTCACCTTCGGCGACGCCCAGTTCTACGGCTCCACCGGCAACATCGTGTTGAACAAGCCGGTCGTCGGCATCACGGCGACAGCCGATAGCGGTGGCTACCGCATGGTGGCCTCCGACGGGGGCATCTTCGACTTCGGCGACGCGCAGTTCTACGGATCCGGGACGGGTGCCCCGTTGACGGCGCCCGTCGTGGGCATGGCCGCCCGCCCGGGTGGCTATTGGATCGCCTACGGAGCGACCGATCCGCTCACCACGGTGCTCGGTCAAGAAGAGGTGCTGGCGGGTCTCGGGTACCTGCCACTGAGCTGGTCGCCGACGGGGTTCCAGTGGCTGTGGGCGCCTCCGGCGCCTTTGCAGGCGCTCTGGGCACCGGGGCAGGACGGCGCCATCGCCAAGGGCGCGATCATGGCTTTCGAAGTCTGTGGTCGGGCTCACGACGAACGGTGCCATCTCCAGCAGTGAGATCGCCGCGCTCCAGGCGGCCGCCGACGATCCCACCGGCCCTGCGGCGAATCCGAACGGCTACTCGTATGCGGTGGCGAGCGAATCCTCCCCCGAGTCCCTCACCGTGTGGCACAACGGGGTCGTCGTCGTGACCTCCCCTGCCAACACGGGCGGCGCGGGGACGCCGACCGCCCTCGGTTCGTACCCGGTCTACGAGCGGTTGCGCAATCAGGTCATGCGGGGCACGAACCCGAACGGTTCGACCTACGCCGATCCGGTGCAATACGTGGCGTATTTCAACGGCGGGGATGCCTTGCACTACATGCCCCGCACGTCCTACGGCGATCCACAGAGCCTCGGGTGTGTCGAGCTCCCACTCGCCGGCGCGGCGGCCGCATGGGCCTACATGAGCCTGGGCTCGATCGTCACCGTCGACTAGCAAATCCCGCCGGGTCCGGCGCCGATGAATATGGCGCGTCAGTTGAGCGACAGCTGCAATTCCATTGCAATGCGGTAGCGGGAAGGTTGCATCTCGTGTCGCGAGTTTTTTCCGTGGGGGAGGCGGGTAAAGTCGGGTCGAAGCTCGTTGTCATCGAGTGCGGGGGGTGTGCGCAGCGGTTGTCGCAGTGAGGCGGGGTGCGGGATGTCGGACTCATCGGATCCGACTGATGCGGCACCGGGCTCCAGCGGGAACCGGTAGTCACTTCCCTCGGGAGACGAGGTAGTCAGAGAACGAACTCAAGGTCGGTAAGGGCGAAAGGAGGAGGGGTGGCGGAACGGGTCCTGCGCGGATTCTTCTTGGCACAGGGCGCGTGCGACAGGGTGCGTTCGGCGGGCACACTCTGAAGTTGGGGCATCGACGGTGCAGTACGCCTTCCTCGTTGCGTTGGGGGCGTTGGTCGTGGCCCTGTTGGTCGGTGCCTTCGGGTCCGGCCTGAAGGGGCTTCTCGGCCCTCCCTGAGCGAACTGACCTGAAAGCTTCATTAGGGAAACCCCCCTTTCCCGAATGAGATGACAGGCGGGCCGGATCGGCGCAACCGATCCGGCCCCTGTCAATTCCGGAGTCTCTTCAATTGCGCAGTCAATTCCGGACGACGTCAGCGTCAGGACGCTCTTCCAAGCCCTCCCGGCGGAGCCCGGCGTCCACGCGCACGGGCGGCCGGTCGGCCGACCGGGGGCGGGGGGCGACCTTGCGCATGAACGAAGGGGCCCACCAGTTGGCGTCGCCCGCCAGCTTCATGATGGCCGGTACCAACATCCCCCGGATGACGAAGGCGTCCATCAACACCGCGAGCGCCAGACCGACGGCGAAAAGCTTGATGAACGAGATGCTGCTGCTCAACAGGCTCAGGAAGATGATGCTCATCAGCAGAGCCGCCGCGGTGATGATCCGGCCGGTCTGCTGCATGCCGCCCGCAATAGCGGCATCGTTGTCCGCCCCGTTGTCGTGGAGCTCCTTCATGCGCGAGACCAGGAAGACCTCGTAGTCCATCGAGAGGCCGAAGGCGACGCAGAACATCAGGATGGGCATGGTGTCGATGAGCGTCCCCGTCGGCGTGAAGTCGAACAGCCCCGACAGGTGCCCTTCTTGAAAGATCCACACCATGACGCCGAAGGTGGCCGACAGGCTGATCACGCTGAGCACCAACGCTTTGGCGGGAATGAAGAGCGAGCGGAAGAGGAAGAGGAGGATCAGGAACGTGGCGCCCACCACGATCAGTATCGCCAGCGGCAGGTAGTGGTCGATGACCGCGGTGGAGTCCACCAGGCTGGCGGGGGTTCCCCCCACGAGAATGGCGAACGGAGCCGGCCCGTCCCGGATGGCGTGCACGAGCGCTTCTCCCTGGGATGACAGGCCGTCACCCATGGGGATGACCGAATACCAGACCCCGTCGCCCTTGTGGAACTGGGCCATGTAGCCGGGCGGTGCGGCGTGGTGGGTGCCCTTCACGTAGATACCGCTGGAGGAATCGACGCTCGCCACATCGGGAAGGAGCGACAGGTGGGCGGCGTAGGCCGCCTGCTGGGCGGCCGTGGTCGCGCCGGCATCGGGCACCACGATCTGGAGCGCATCGGTCGCCCCTTGCCCGAAATCGGCGCGCAACGTGTCATCGACCTGTCGGACGTGGTCCGAAGGGGCGAGCACCCGATCGTCGAGGTAGCCCAGTCGGAGATGCACGAAGGGCGCGGCCATGACGGCCAGCACGACCGCCACCGCAATGATCACGACGAGCGGGCGCCGCATGATGGCGTGCGCCGACTTCGACCAGAACCCGCTCAGCGGCGGGCGGACGGAACGGCGCCACACGGTGAGAGCGTTGATCCGGGGACCGAGCAGCGCGAGCACGGCGGGGAGCACGATCAAGGCCGCCGCACCGGCGAGGAGCACGACTGCGATGCCCGAGTAGGCGAAGGATCGGAGGAAAACCAGCGGGAAGACGAACAGGGCGCCGGCCGCCGCCGCCATGGTCAGGGCACTCCCGGCCACGGTGCGCCCGGCGTGCGCCAGGGTCTCCTCCAGCGCGGCGGAGGTGCCGTGTCCGGCCAACAGCTCTTCGCGGAACCTGCTGACGATGAACAGGCTGTAGTCGATGGCGAGGCCCAACCCCAGGACGGTGGCCAGGTTCACCGCATAGATGGAGACCGGCGTGATCCCGTTGAGGATCCGGAGCACCAGCAGCGTGCCGACGACGGCCACGGCGCCGATCGTGACGGGCATGGCGGCGGCGACGAGTGAACCGAACACGAAGAGCAGGAGCAGGAGGGTCAGCGGTACCGCGAACGCCTCGGCATGGAGCAGATCGCGCTCCACCACCGAGTCGACTTCGTGGAACGCGGCGCCGAACCCTCCGACGGCGAAGGTGATGGAGTGGTTCTGCGCCTTCAACGCGGCGGCGATGGTCGGTTCCCGGTTGATGATCTGGTCCTGGTCCCCGGTGATGCGTCCGACAATCAGCGCGTCGTGGTGGTCAGGGGTGCCCAAAAAGCCACGGGACGCCGCACTCCAATAGGACATGACGTTGGCCATATGGGGCTGCGCCGCCAGTTGTCTGGTCAGAGCGACGCCGGCGGATGCCACCGACGCGCTGTCGATGGTGCCCGACGTCGGGTGCACCAGAATCAGGATGTTGTCCGCCCCGTTGTGGAATTCCGAGGCGAGGACACTTGCCGCACGGACTGATTGTTCCGACGAGACGTCGAACCCACCCCGGGAGAGCTTCGACGTGACGTTTCCCCCAGCAGACCAGCCACCACGACGAACAGTCCGGTGGCCACCACGATGGCCTTCCGATGCCGGATCGTGGCCCGGGCCACGTGGCGGAGCACACGCTCGGTCGGGGGCGGAGTCGGCTTCGCATGCCGCGGGAACCTACTCACGGTATGTAGTATCCTGAGGGTGTCCGAAGAAGTCAAGCCAATCGGTCGCGGGGCCGATAGCGGGTGGCCTGGACTTATGCACACTGGGGAGACGGTTCGCTCCCGCCGGGAGGAGTACGCCGAGGCCACCTACCAGGCCTTGCTGGACAGCGCGTCGGCCTGCTTCTTCGAGAATGGCTTCGTCGCCACGTCTCTCGACCACGTGGCCCATCGGGCCCGGGTCACCAAGGGGGCGATCTACCACCATTTCACCTCCAAGCGCGAGTTGTTCCTGGCGGTTCTGGAACGTCAACAGGAGCACAGTGTGGGCTCGGTCACGCTGGCGGGCGAGACCGCATCCGATGCGTGGGGCGGGATAGTGGCGGCCGTCGACGCCTTCCTGGAGACGATCTCGGATCCGATCTACCGGCGGTTGTGTTGGGTCGAGGGCCCGTCGGCGCTGGGCTTCGAGGACTGGTGGGCATGCGGGGAACGCTACGAGATAGAGGTGATCCGCCGCCTTCTGGACCGGGCGGCGGCGGCCGGGGCCCTCGTGGTCGAGGACCTCGACATGCTGGCCCACGTCCTTTTCGGGGCCGTGACCGCGGGCGTCCTGGGCATGGCCCGCTCGCCCGATCCGGCCATCGAGCGCCAGCGGTTCCGCACCGTGATGCTGGCCGTGATGGCGGGGCTGGTACGGCCCCACCTGGTGCGTTAGGTATCGCCGGGGATTTCATCAACACTTCACATGTCCGATATAGCTGGGAAACAGGTGAGAATCAGACTCGACGGCGCGGGGGATCCACCTGTTCTACGTTGATGGGCCAATGGTCCCACGCCGGATACGTCACTACTGATGGATGGAGAGTAGGAGATTCATGAGTTATCAGGCCGAATACATATGGATCGACGGAACGGAGCCTTCACCGCTTCTCCGGAGCAAGACCAAAATCGTCGAGGACGGCAAAGAGCCTCCGATCTGGGGATTCGACGGATCCAGCACGAACCAGGCGGTAGGGCACGATTCGGACTGCGTGCTGCAGCCGGTCTTCGTCTGCCCCGACCCCCTCCGGGCCGAGGGCGACAAGTTGGTGATGTGCGAGGTGCTGCTCACCGACATGACCCCCCATGTCACCAACACACGGCGCGCCTGCGCCGAGGCGGCGGAGAAGTACGCCGATCAGGAGCCGGTGTTCGGGATCGAGCAGGAGTACACGTTCTTTCAGTACGGTCGGCCGATGGGGTGGCCCGAGCTGGGTTTTCCCGCTCCCCAGGGCCCCTACTACTGCGGTGTCGGCGGCGACAAAATGCCCGGCCGCGAGATCGTCGAGCGCCACACGGCCGCCTGCATGAAGGCCGGGCTGGGGATCGAGGGCACCAACGCCGAGGTCATGATGGGGCAGTGGGAGTTCCAGATCGGGGTGCTCGCCACCGCCGCTCATCGGTGACCACCTCTGGGTGGCCCGCTGGCTGCTCTTCCGTATCGCGGAGGATTTCGACGTCTACGCCACGCTCGAGCCCAAGCCGGTCCTCGGCGACTGGAACGGTGCCGGAGCGCACACCAACTTCTCGACCAAGGCCATGCGCGAAGACGGTGGCTGGGACGCCATCATCGCAGGCTGCGAGGCCATTGGCCGGCGGGTCGAGGAGCACGTCTCCAACTACGGCGTCGGGATCGAATCACGGCTCACCGGCGCGCACGAGACGGCGCACTTCAGCACGTTCAGCTATGGGACATCCGACCGTGGTGCCTCGATCCGGATCCCCTGGGCCGTGGCCAAGGCCAAGAAGGGGTGGCTGGAGGACCGGCGTCCCAACGCCAACATGGATCCCTATGTGGTCAGCCGGCTGCTGGTCGAGACCGTCTGTGGTGACGCGGCGGGTACGTAGGCCGTGGCCACCTACACTTGATCCGGGCTGCGTGCGGGTCTGTGGTTGCAAGTCGAGGCCAGTCGCAGGCAAAACGACCCACGTAAGGCAACTTGTGGTTGCTGAGCATGGTGCGGCTTAGAAGTAAGCCCTGCCCAACGAGCCCCCGACCCTCGGGGGCCGGTGGCGACGAGGCGATGCGTGCCATAAAGGAGCCGTTGGGTCCGGGGGCGGTGACGCCCACGGACCGCCGGTGCCGGCACGTCAACCTTGCAGCAGGCGAGTGTGGGGTCAAAGACCAGGTCAGCCGCACGCAGCCCCGACAACATTCACGTGGCTACGACGCCCTCCGTTGCCCAGCGGACCGGTAGGATCGTGCAGTCATGAGTGTGTTCACCAAGGTTCTGAAGGCCGGCGAGGGCAAGAAGGTCAGGCGCCTGGTCGAGCTCGTCGAGCCGATCTCCTCGCTGGAGCCCGAAATGCAGGCCCTCAGCGATGCCGAGCTGGCACACAAGACGGTCGAGTTCCGGGAACGACTCGATCAGGGAGAGACGCTCGACGACCTGCTGATCGAGGCCTACGCCGTGGTGCGCGAAGGCGCCTGGAGGGTGCTCGGGCAGCGTCACTTCGATGTGCAGCTGATGGGTGGCATGGCGTTGCACTTCGGATGGATCGCCGAAATGAAGACCGGTGAGGGCAAGACCCTCGTCTCCACGTTGCCCGTCTACCTCAACGCGCTCGACCAGCGCGGGGTGCACGTGGTGACCGTGAACGACTACCTGGCCACCCGCGACTCCGAGTGGATGGGCCGGCTCCACAAGTGGTTGGGTCTGACCGTCGGACGGATCGGTGCCGACATCGACGATCCGGCGTTGAAGCGCGCCGCGTATGCGGCCGATCTCACCTACGGGACCAACAACGAATTCGGTTTCGACTACCTGCGCGACAACATGGCCCGCTCCCGCGAGAGCATGGCCCAGCGGGGCCATGTCTTCGCCATCGTCGACGAGGTCGACTCCATCCTGATCGACGAGGCGCGGACGCCACTCATCATTTCGGGTCCGGCCGACGAGGCAGCCCAGCTGTACTACCAGTTCGCCTCCATCGCCCGCACCCTCACGCGTGACGTCGACTACGAGGTCGACGAGGAGAAGAAGACGGTCGTCCCCCTCGAGTCGGGCATCGAGAAAGTGGAGAAGGCGGTCGGTGTCGAGAACATCTATGACGCGGTCTCCACCAACTACGTGCACCAACTGACGAAAGCGCTCACGGCCAAGGACCTCTACAAGCGGGACAAGGACTATCTGGTTGCCGGGGGCGAGGTGAAGATCATCGACGAGTTCACGGGGCGCACCCTGGACGGCCGGCGGTGGTCGGACGGGCTCCACCAGGCGGTCGAGGCCAAGGAGCGGGTGGCCATCAAAGAGGAGAACCACACCTGGGCCACCGTGACGCTGCAGAACTATTTCCGCATGTACGAGAAGTTGTCCGGGATGACCGGCACGGCCGAGACGGAGGCGGGTGAGTTCGCCGGGACCTACGGGCTCTCGGTCGTTCCCATCCCGACCAACAAGGACATGGTCCGGGCCGATCAGGCCGACCTCGTGTTCAAGACCGAGGAAGCGAAGTTCAACGCCGTCGTCGAGGACCTCATCGGTCGCCACGAGAAGGGGCAGCCCGTCCTCGTCGGCACCGCGTCGGTGGCCAAGTCCGAGCTGCTCTCCCGGCTTCTGGAGAAGGAGGGCGTGCCGCACAACGTCCTCAACGCCAAGCAGCACTTCCGGGAGGCCGAGGTGGTGGCCCAGGCCGGGCGCAGAGGCGGGGTCACCGTCGCCACCAACATGGCGGGACGAGGTGTCGACATCATTCTCGGTGGCAACGCGGAATTGCTGGCTCAGCACGAACTGCAGGCCGAGGGGATCGACCTCGCGAGTGACGAGGGCGAGGTCGAGCTGAAGCGGCGTCAGGGCGCCATCGAGGCACGCTGCCGTGCCGAAGGCGAGGAGGTACGCAAACTCGGCGGCCTCTACGTCCTGGGCAGCGAGCGCCACGAAAGCCGCCGCATCGACAACCAGCTGCGTGGCCGCTCCGGCCGTCAGGGCGATCCGGGCGAGAGCCGTTTCTACCTGAGTCTCGACGACGAGCTGTTGCGCCTCTTCGCTACGGGCGCCATGAGCTGGGTCATGGGCCGCACCCTGCCCGACGACGTCCCGATCGAGAGCAAGACGGTGGCCAAGGCGATCGAGCGGGCGCAGAACACCGTCGAGGCCCGCAATGCGGAAATGCGCAAGGACAACCTCAAGTACGACGAGGTGATGGATCAGCAGCGCAAGGTCATCTACGAGCGCCGCCTGCAGATCATCGACGGCGACGACCTCGAGGAGCACACCGAGGATCTGCTGGCGGGTGCCGTGGAGAAGCAGGTCGCCGAGTTCTGTCCCAGCGAGTTCCCCGAGGAGTGGGACCTCAAGGGCCTGATCGACGGGGTGACGCAGTACTACCCGACCAAGTTCAGCGTGGAGGATCTCACGCAGGCGGCCACCACGGACGATCTGGTGGAGAGCATCGTCGAGGAGGCGCTCGAGTACTACGAGCAGCACTCCGAGTCCATGCCCGGTGGGCCCGAGACCATGCGCCAGATCGAGCGCGACGTGATGTTGCAGATCATCGACCAGCGCTGGCGTGACCACCTCGCCGAAATGGACAACCTGAAGGACGGCATTCATCTGCGATGGACGGTGCAGGCCGATCCTCTCAACGCGTGGCAGTCCGAGGGCTTCAACATGTTCGGTCAGCTCGTCGAGGTCATCGACAACGACTACCTGCGCTACATCCTCCATGTCGAGGCGGTCCAGGAGCAGGCGGCCGAACCCAACCTCGACCGCGCCGTCTACGTGGCAGCCGAAGACCCGGTGGCCGACACCAGCGCGCTCGTCGGCATGATGGCGGCCGACACGGGCGCCAACGTGGCGCCGGTGGAACAGGTGTTGCCACAAAGGGGCCGCCAACGGCGCCAAGGCTCTGGTCAAGCGACCGAACGCCCCCGACCCCGATGCTCTGGTCCCCATCGTCAAAGCCCCCGAGGAGAAGGTGGGCCGGAACGATCCGTGCTGGTGCGGGAGCGGGAAGAAATTCAAGTTCTGCCATGGCGCCGCCTGAGGCCGGCTCGGCCGAGGCGCCCCGGGACTTCGCGGCCGAACTAGACGATTCGCAAAGCCGGTTGGTCGAAGCCGAGCGGTACCTGGGCCTCGATCGTCTGCTGGCGCGGCGCGAAGAGTTGGAGGCCGAAGCGGCCCGCCCGGACCTTTGGGACGACGCCGATCAGGCGCGTGCCATCACCACCGAGTTGGGCGGGGTGACGGCCGACCTCGAGCAGTTGACCAGCCTGCGGGCCGAGCTCAACGACGCCCGCGCCCTGTCGGAACTGATCGACGAGTCGCACGCGGAAGGCGCGTCCGATGCTGCGCTCGAAAAGGAGTTGGTCGAGACGGTCGACGCGTTGCGCAAGCGACTGGGCGCGCTCGAACTGCAGTCGCTCTTCTCCGGTGAGTACGACGAACGCGACGCCGTGGTGGAGTTGCACGCGGGAGCCGGCGGTACCGACGCGCAGGACTGGACCGAAATGATGTTGCGCATGTACCAACGGTGGGCGGAACGACGTGGCTTCAAGGTCGAGTTGGACGAAGAGACCGAAGGCCAGGAGGCCGGACTTCTTTCGGCGACGTTCATCGTGCGCGGACGTTTCGCCTACGGGTTGTTGGCCACCGAGCGCGGCGTGCACCGCCTCGTGCGCATGTCGCCGTTCGACTCGCAGAAGCGACGGCAGACGAGCTTCGCCTCCCTCGACGTCACCCCTTTCCTCGAGGACGTGTCGAGCGAGGTGGAGATCGATGAGAAGGAGCTGCGCATCGACACCTATCGCTCGTCGGGCGCCGGAGGGCAGCACGTCAACAAGACCGACTCCGCGGTGCGGCTCACCCACCTTCCGACCGGGTTGGTGGTGTCGTGCCAGAACGAACGCAGCCAGCATCAGAACAAGGCGAAGGCGATGCAGATCCTCGGGGCCAAGTTGGCGGACCGCGCCCGTCACGAGCGCAAGGCCGAGATGAACGCGTTGAGCGGCGACCGCGGCGACAATGCGTGGGGCAATCAGATCCGGTCCTACGTCATGGCCCCCTATCAACAGGTCAAGGATCTGCGGACGGGTTACGAGACGGGAAATGTCGCCGCGGTGCTCGACGGCGACCTCGATGCGTTCATGGAAGCCGAGCTGCGGCGCCAGCGCGGAAGTGTCGCGGGCTGACCCGCTGACCAGCGGCGCAGAGTATGACCCCAAACCGCAATGTGAGGCCGGTAGTATCCCGCACAGTGAATTGATGCTCTATGCAGCATCTCCGCGCACTCAGGATTTCACCACCACTCAGACCATGATCCGATTCGACAACGTCACGAAGACCTATAAGGGATCGACAGTCGCCCTGCGCGACATATCGGTCGAGATCGACAAGGGCGAATTCGTCTTCCTTGTCGGATCCTCGGGCTCGGGTAAGACGACGTTCATCCGGCTGTTGCTGCGCGAGGAGCTCCCCGACAAGGGCCAGATCTGGGAGGCCGGCCGCAACATCGTCGACCTCCCCAAGTGGAGGGTGCCGTACCTCCGCCGCAACATCGGTTGTGTGTTCCAGGACTTCCGCCTGCTCCCGAACAAGACCGTGTTCGAGAACGTGGCCTTCGCGCTCGAGGTGATCGGCCGTCCCCGCCACGTTGTGGCCAACCAGGTACCCCAGGTGCTCGAGTTGGTGGGACTGGCCAAGAAGACGGGCAACCTGCCGGGCGAGCTCTCCGGCGGAGAGCAGCAACGTGTGGCCGTCGCCCGCGCCTTCGTCAACCGTCCGCTGATCCTGCTGGCGGACGAGCCGACCGGGAACCTCGACCCGCAGACGAGCCAGGGCATCATGCAGCTCCTCGACCGCATCAACCGCACCGGTACGACGGTCGTGATCGCCACGCACGACGAAGTGCTCGTCGACAAAATGCGTCGGCGCGTCATTGAGTTGAGCAACGGCATCATGGTGCGCGACCAGGCCCGCGGCGTGTACGGCATCGACGGCACCACGAACAGGCCGATGGAAGGGCCGATGGAAGGCGTGGGCTGATGCCCGTCTCGGTCGACTACGTCGCGCGCGAGACGGCATCGAACCTGTGGCGCAACCGCCTGATGACGATCGCCGCCATCCTCACGGTGGCGGTCTCGCTCACGTTGGTGGGTGCGGCCCTCCTGCTGCGGCAGGGCGCGGCGAACGCGTCGGGCCAATGGGAGCGCGGGACGCAGGTCACCGTGTGGATGGAGCCGGCCGCCAACCAGCAGGAGATCAGGGCGGTCGCCGACCCAGTTGACCCAGCTCAACTACGTCCGCCAGCCCTGCGTGTACTGGAACAAGGCGCGCAACTTCAGCGAGGCCCGCAAGCTCCTTCCCTCCGATGTGCTGCAGGCCACGACCGCAGTCCGAGTTTCCGACCTCGTACTGGTGCACTCCGGTGTCGCTGGCTGACGCCAAGCCAGGTCATCACCGCCTTCAACGGGACGCCAGGCGTCGCCAAGGTGACGGCACCGCTCCAGCAGATCCACACCGAGGAGAAGGTGATCAACGTCCTCAAGTGGGTCCTCTTGGGCGTGGCTGTCGTCCTGATCGTCTCGGCTGCCGTCCTGATCCTCAATTCCATCCGCATGGCGATCTTCGCCCGGCGGCGCGAGGTCTCGGTCATGAAGCTGGTGGGAGCGACGAACTGGTTCATCCGGGTGCCCTATATGTCCGAGGGTCTGATCCAAGGGCTGCTGGGCTCTGCGATCTCCGCGGCAGCGGTCTACATCCTCTATCTCTTCATCAACCACGCCGGCGGTGGCAACAACACCAGCAACGTGTTCAGTGCCATGCATATGACGGGCTGGGAGGTCTTCTCGACGGACATCGTCGTGGTGTTCGTCGGCGTGGTGATCGGCTCGCTCGGCTCGGGCATCGCCATCCGGCGCTTCTTGGACGTCTGACCCTCGCGGGTGCGTCCCGCTCGGTCGAGCGCGGCGGAACGCGGCGCACCCGAACGGCGGTGCCGGTAAACGGCCGTGACGGTAAACGGCCGTGACGGTAGCGGCGGTGATCCGGGTTACGCGCTGCCAACTACCGCCGTCACCGACTCGTGAAAGTTGAACGCTAGAGTTCTAGCGTTCAACTTTAGACATCGTCGGTACAGAACGCATCGCTGCTGTCGCCTCCTTGCTGACGCATCGTTGCTGACGACAGGAATCCGAGGGCGGATCATTCCGTCACGCAAGGTGTCGGGCAAGGTTCTGGGCAAGCCCCCCTCCCCATGCTCGTCGTCACCCTCCCGCCATGCCGGAGGGACTGACGAGAGCGAGGAGCACCCCATGGCCAACACCACGACGATCACCGGCAATCTGACCCGGGAACCCGAGATCCGCTACACCAAGGAGGGGCAGGCGACCACCCAGTTAGGGGTCGCCGTCAATCGGCGCTGGCAGGACCGGACCACCCAGGAGTGGCAGGAGGCGACGTCGTTCTTCGACGTGGTGTGCTGGCGGGACCTGGCCGAGAATGTCGCCTTGAGCCTCTCCAAGGGCATGCGCGTCGTGGTGACCGGTCGTCTCGAGCAGCGCAGCTGGGAGACCGAAGAAGGCGAGCACCGTTCGAAGGTCGAGATCACGGCGGACGAGATCGGGCCCAGCCTGCGGTTCGCCACGGCCGACGTGCAACGCACCGAGCGGCACGTGCCGGTCGACCTGTCGGTCGATCGACGGGGTCGTCGAGTCCGGCGGCGCGCCGTTGGGAACCGTCCCGGCCGAGGCGTGAGTGCCGATCTGGCTGATCACCTCGGTCAGCCTGCCCGTGGCGAGGACCACGGGCAGGCTGATGGCCCTCCTCGTGCAGGGCCTGTGGCGCAATCCTTTCGGCGCTGGCGACCCTGGCGGGCGCTTCGTCGATCGTGGTCGTCGGCTCTGGGCGTGCTTCTCGCGTTGCGGCTGACGTCGCACTTCTCGGCGCGCGTCGATTTCCTGAAGGACGAGGTCTTCGAGATCTGCGGCGCGCTCGCCCTGGGCGAGTCGCTCCTCCTCGTCTGGGCCTGCACAATGAGGCGGCGCACCTGGCCGCCGTCTTCGACCGTCGTCGAAGGGCGGCTGGTGCGAGCCGTTGCCGCTCTACGACGGGGTGGCGCCCGGTTCCTGCTCGTAGGTCAGCGACAAGGAGTTGACGCAGTAGCGCAACCCGGTGTCGGTGGGCCCGTCGGGGAACACGTGGCCGAGGTGTCCGCCGCAGCGGGCGCACAGTATTTCCGTGCGCAGCATGCCGAAGGTGCGGTCGCGGTGCTCGATGATGGTGCCGGCGGCCGTGGCCCGGTCAAAACTCGGCCATCCGGTTCCGGACTCGAATTTCGCGTCGGCGTCGAAGAGCGCCGGCGTTGCATCCGGCGCAGCGGAACACACCCTCGCCCTCGACGTGGAGCAGCTCACCCGACCAGGCCGGCTCGGTGCCCGCCCGACGGAGGACCCGGTAGCGCGCCGGGGAGAGCTCCGCCTTCCACTCGTCCTCGGTCTTGGTGACCTCGTACTCCACGGGGTCCTGCTTTTCCCTCTTGCGGGTGAACATGGTCGAATTCTCCTTTGTGGGTACAACGACGGGGGCCCCGGCGGTATTTCGGGCGGCTCGGGGAGCCCCGGGGGCGGCACGGCGGCGCGGGGCTCCCGGGGCGGCTGGTTGCGCGGGGTGCCTTCAGCGTCGGCTAAGCACTCGGGATGCAAACGATCACGGACCAAGGACGGATGCGATGAAAGGTGTGCTCTTGGCGGGCGGAACGGGCTCGCGCCTCTATCCGCTGACCCGCATCACGAACAAGCACCTGCTGCCCGATCTGGGACCGGCCGATGATCGCCTGGTCCATCGAAGCCCTCGTCAATGCGGGCATCGACGAGATCATGCTCGTGACCGGGGGGCCGCATGCCGGCTCGTTCCTCCCCCTGCTGGGCAACGGGCACGAGTTCGGGATCGACCGGCTGTCCTACGGCTATCAGGAGCAGGCGGGGGGTATCGCCGAGGCGCTCGGTCTGGCCGAGCGTTTCGTCGACGGCGATCCCGTCCTGGTGATGCTGGCCGACAACGTCATGGAGCGCTCCATCAAGCCGATGGTGGACGCGTTCCGGGCCGAACCCCACCGGCGCCCGCATTCTCCTGACGCCGGTGAGTGAGCCCGAGCACCTGCGTCACCTGGGCGTGCCCGTGCTCTCGGCCGACGGCCGGGTCGAGCGGATCGAGGAGAAGCCCGAGGTGCCGGGCAGCAACTTCGGCGTCACCGGGATCTACTGCTTCGACGCCGACGTCTTCAGCATCATCCCGACGCTGGCGCCGTCGGGCCGGGGCGAGTTGGAGATCACCGACGTCAACAACCACTACATCGAGGAGGGCCGGATGGCCTACGACGTGCTCGAGGGATTCTGGGGCGACGCCGGGGAATCGATCGAGGCGTACTACGCCGTCAACGACTTCGTGCGGGCCAACGGGGCCAACCGGGCCTGAGGCGAACCCAACCGGTCCTGAGGGGCACGAGGAAGGCGTCAGCCCTGGCGCTGGCGGGCCGGCACGGCCTGGCGGGCCCGCCGCACGCTCTCGGCGATGCCGCTCCCGTTGAGGCCGAGGCTGTCCAGAATGTCGTCCGCCTTGCCCTGCGCCAGGTACTCGCGCGGCACGCCGAGGATCCGGGTGGCCGGTCCGGGCCGGCCCTGCGCTTCGAGGGCGCACCTCCATGGCGTCGATGACGAAGGCGCCGGCACCGCCGTGGCGGACGCCGTCCTCGGCGGTCACCACGAGGGCGTGACGGCCGGCGTCGGCGAGCATGTCGGCGTCGGGTGGTGCGACCACCCGCACGTCCCACACCGTCGCGGCCACGCCTTCGGCCGCCAGCAGGTCGGCCGCCTCGATACAGGCCGCCACGAGCTTGCCCACGCCGAGCAGGCAGACCGAGCCGTCGCCGCTGCGCACCTTGCGGGCCGCCAGCCCGGCGCCGACCTCGCTCTCGTCCACGTGGCGGGGCGCCGTCTTCGGGAAGCGAATGGTCGAGGGCCCGGGGAGCTCGAGCGCGGTGCGCAGCATGGGCGCCACCTCCTCGGCCGCCGAGGGGGCGAACACGGTCATGCCGGGGATGGACAGCGCCAGGGCCATGTCGAGGATCCCGTGATGGCTCGGGCCGTCGTCGCCGGTGATGCCGGCCCGGTCGAGGACGAAGACGACCGGGCTCCCGTGCAGGCCCACGTCGAGGTTGGCCTGGTCGAAGGCGCGGCTGAAGAAGGTCGAGTAGACGGCGACCACGGGGCGGATGCCCGCCATGGCCATGCCGGCGGCCGCGGTGACCTCGTGCTGCTCGGCGATGCCCACGTCGAAGAAGCGCGTCGGGAAAGCGGGCCTGGAAGGGGAGCAGCCCGGTCGGCCCGGGCATGGCCGCCGTCAGGGCGACGACGCGGGCGTCGTTCT
The DNA here is from genome assembly GCA_963755665.1 of uncultured Acidimicrobiaceae bacterium. GTDB lineage: Bacteria > Actinomycetota > Acidimicrobiia > Acidimicrobiales > RAAP-2 > Bog-473. The sequence continues at coordinate 47,636 of CAVWKU010000019.1, read as the reverse complement.
CGGCCGCCTGGAGCAGGGCGCGGGAGAAGGCGTCGGTGTAGGTCGTGGCGCGTCCGGGTGACTGGTGCACCTCGGCGTCGGGGGTCGAACCGGGTGTGGCCACCCCGCCCACGTCGGCCCCGGCCGAGCTGCCGACGGCGGTGCCGGCCGAGCTCCCGATGGTGTTCTCGAGCGTGATGACCTTCGTCGCCTTCACGTCGTGCAGGCGCTGGATGTCGTCCTGTTCCGCCGGACCGTAGCCACGGCCCTTCTGCGTCAGCACGTGCACCACGATCGGCCCGTCCCATTCGGCGGCGTGGGCGAAGGCCTGCTCCATCAGGTCGATGTCGTGGCCGTCGATCGGCCCGGCGTAGCGGACGCCGAGGGCCTCGAAGAACGTGTGCGGGGACACCATCTCGCGCAGCGCGCTGGCCACCGAGTGCACGCCGCGAGTACGCCAGCGGTCCGAAGCCGGGCAGTCCGCGGAGGCGAGTCCGCAGACGTTCGCGGGTCTGGGTATAGGTCGGGTTCAGCCGCAGGCTGGTCAGGCTCTGCGAGAGCTGTGACACGGTCGGGGCGTAGGAGCGGCCGTTGTCGTTGAGGACGATCACGACGCGGCAGCCGGAGTGGCCCAGGTTGTTCAGGGCCTCGTAGGCCATGCCGCCGGTGAGGGCGCCGTCGCCGACGACCGCGATGACCTTGCGGTCCCCGCCCTCGCCCCGGAGCGTGAACGCCTTGGCGATGCCGTGGGCGTAGGAGAGTGACGTCGAGGCGTGGCTGTTCTCGATCCAGTCGTGCTCGGACTCGGCCCGGTTCGGGTAGCCCGACATGCCGCCGGCCTGCTTCAAGGACTTGAACCCGAACCGGCGCCCGGTGAGCAGCTTGTGGACGTAGGCCTGGTGCCCGGTGTCCCACAAGATGACGTCACGCGGTGAGTCGAAGACCCGGTGGACGGCCAGCGTCAGCTCGACCGCGCCGAGGTTCGAGCCCAGGTGGCCACCGGTCGTGGTCACCGACTCGATGATGAAGGACCGGATCTCTTCGGCCAGGGTCACGCAGTTCCTCCTGGCTGAGGTCCTTGATGTCTGAGGGCGTCTCGATGCTCTGAAGGATCATGGCTCTCGCACCACGCTAGCCCGTCGTGTCCGGTTCGTGGGCTTCTTTGCGTTGCCGAGCAAGCGAGACCGCGGCGACGGCCAGGGCCGCCACGGCCAGGACCTGCAGTCCGTGCTGGGGGCCGAAGGCCTGCGAGACCCACCCGACGATGGGCGCGCCGGCCACCCAACCGATGTAGCCCGCCGCGGTGAAGGTCCCCACGGCGCTGACGACCTGGCTGGCCAGACGGCTCACGTTGCTCATGACCAGGGGCCAGAACAACGAGGCGCCGCCGGCCCCGAGGGCCAGCCCGAGCGCGGCCAGGCCCGAGAGGGGGGAGAGCGACTCGAGCAGTATCCCGCCACCGGCGATGCAGCCGCCCACGAAGAGCGCGTGGCGGACCGACAGCCGTCCGACCACCGTGCTGCCGGCCGAACGTGTGGTGGCGGCCACCACCTGGCCGACGACGTAGGCGCCGGCGCCCGAGCAGGACGCCCGTGGCCAGGTGGTTGCGCAGGTAGAGGACGCCCCAGGTGTCGACCCCTCCCTCGGTGACCTCGGCCAGGGCGAAGATCGGCCAGCAGGAGCAGGAGCCCGTCGCGGCGGATGCGCCGGACCGGGATTGCACGTGGGCCGCTCACGCGGGCGGCCGACGACGTGGCGTCCGGCGCCGGCTCGGGCCCGAGGGAGAGCGTCCACAGGCCGACGGCCGAGCGCGACCACGGCCACCCCGGGCCAGATCCAGCGCCACGAGACACCGGCATGGAGGACGATCCCCGCCGCGGCGGCGCCCGCGATCGCGCCGCAGTTGAACAGGGCGTGGAATCGGAGCAGCGCCGAGGGCCGGCCCGTCGAAGCGATGGGTCGCCTCGGCGTTCATGGCGGTGTCGATGCTGCCCCCGGCGATCTCGACCAGCACCAGGGACGCCGACGAAGGCCCACTTCTGCTGGACGGCGCTCATGACGACGAGGAGTCCCGACCAGGCCAACAGGGCGATCCACAGCAGGCGGCGGGCGCCGACGCGGTTGGCCAGGTGGGCCATGACCGCGCTGGAGGCGCCGGCGAGCGCGATGGCGAGCGCCAGCAGGACACCGAGCCCGGCATCGGAGAGGGCGAAGGTGCGCTGGATGTTGAAGACCATGACCGCCCAGCTCCCCCAGAAGAGGCCGAAGGTGACGAAGGCGGCGACCACCGGCCCCATCCCCGCCGGCACTCCGGTCGGGACGGTTTGCGAGGCCGTGGGCCGGTCGGTGGGCCCGCCGGTGGGGCGGTGCGCCCCGATCAGGACTCGCCGGTGGCGCCGGCCTTGGCCAAGAAGGTGGCCTCGTTGACCAGCACCCGCGTCACCCGCCCGGCGCCCACGAGGCCGCCGCCGTCACGTTCGAGGCGGGCCGCCGAGACGGTGAAGGTGAGACGACGGCCCTCGACCTTGACCAACGTGGCCTCGGCCAGCACGACCTTGCCGATACCGACGGGGGCCAGGTGGTCGAACTGGACACGCGTGGCCACGCTCGACTGCTCCGCGGTGAGATGCCCCTCGGTGGCGCGCAGCGCGGCCTCCTCGCACATGGCGATGAGCCGCGGCGTCGCCAGCACGGGGACGTCGCCCGAGCGGAAGTACTGCGCCGTGTCCTCCTCGCCCACCGTCAGCTCGACCTGGGCCGTGAGGCCCGAGTGCGGCCCGTGCCCTGCGGGCGGGGTGCTGCCGCTGCCGGAGGGGGAACTGGGCACGACGATTACGATACCGCCCGTGACCGACACTTCTCTGATCGAGCCCGATGTTCTCCAAAACGTCCTCGGGGCGGCGCTTTCGCACGGCGGGGACATGGCCGAGGTGTTCGCGGAGGACAGCATGACGGCCAGCGCCATGCTCGACGACCGTCGGGTCGAGGAGCTCTCCTCGGGCCGTTCGCGCGGTGCGGGGATCCGGGTGGTGGCGGGCGAGACGACCGGGTTCGCCCACACGTCGGACCTCAGCGAGGCCGGCCTGCTGGCCGCCGCCGCCGCTGCGGCTTCGGTGGCCCGTGAGGGCGGCGGCACCGTCCGCACCGTGGCCATGCCGCCCGGGCCCACCTTCAGCCACGACCGCGGCGAGCGGACCCTCCCCGGCTCGGTGCCCAAGTCCACCAAGCTCGACCTTCTGGTCCGCGCCGACGAGGCGGCACGAGCCGCGGGCGGTTCCATCAGCCAGGTGCAGGTGGGGTGCGGCGACAGCCACCGGCGCATCCTGATCGCCAACTCGGACGGCCTCTGGGCCGAAGACGACCAGGTCCGGACCCGGTTCAACGTCATGTGCGTGGCCAACGGCGACACCGGCATGCAGACCGGCTACGAATCGTTGGCCCGCACGGAGGGCTTCGAGATCTTCGAGCGCTACAAGGTCGAGGACATCGCCCGCACCGCGGCGAACCGGGCGCTGGCCAAGCTCTCCGCCCGCCCCGCCCCTTCGGGCGAGGTGCCCATCGTGCTGGCCGGCGGGAGCGGCGGCATCCTCTTCCACGAGGCCTGCGGGCACGGCCTCGAGGCCGACCACATCGTCAAGGATGCCTCGGTCTACACGGGGCAGATGGGCAAGCTCGTGGCGAGCCCGCTCGTCACCCTGGTCGACGACGGCACCGTCCTCGGGGAGTGGGGCAACTTCGCGGTGGACGACGAGGGCAATGCGCCGGCCCGCAACGTGCTCATCGAGAACGGCGTCCTCACCGACTACATGTGGGACTGGTTGCGCGCCCGGAAGGAAGGCAGGAAATCGTCGGGCAACGGTCGTCGCCAGTCCTACCAGCATCTCCCGATGGTGCGGATGACCAACACGTACCTTCTGGCCGGCACGGAGAAGGCGGACGAAATCGTGGCCCAGACCCCCACCGGCGTCTACGTCTCCAAGCTCGGCGGCGGCCAGGTCAACACGACGACCGGCGACTTCGTGTTCGGCACGACCGAGGCGTACCTCATCGAGGACGGCCATCTCACCGAACCGTTGCGTGACGCCAACCTCATCGGGAACGGGCCCGAGGTGCTGCGCCGGATCGATGCCGTGGCCGATGACTTCGACATGACGCCCGGCACGTGCGGCAAGGACGGCCAGAGCGTGCCCGTCGGGTGCGGGCAGGCCACCCTGCGGATCACCGGAGTCACCCTGGGCGGGACGGCGTAGTGGGCAGCGTGCGTGAAGTGAGCCTCGGGAGCGATCTGATGGAGCTGGCCACCTCCGTCGTCGAGCAGGCCCAGGCCGGCGAGGGCATGGAGGTCTACGTCACCCGGGGCACGGAGAACGAGGTCCGGGCCTACGACGGTGCGGTGGAGTCGCTGACCTCGGCGGACTCCTCGGGCGTGGGCATCCGCGTCCTCCTCGAAGGGCCCGCCCGGCGAAGGGAGCCGGCTGGGGTTCGCCTGGGCCGGCTCGCTCGATCCGACGGTGGTGAAGGCCGCGCTGAGCGATGCCCGGGACAATGCCCGTTACGCCACCCCGGACCCCGATGTCGTGCTGGCGGAGCCGGACGGCGTCGCCGCCGTCGATCAGGATCTGTGGGACGACGGCGGTCATCACCACGCCCATGGACGAGAAGATCGCCCTGGCCCTCGAGCTCGAGCGGGCGACGCGCGGCGCCGACCCCCGGGTCCGCCAGGTCTCCTCGGCCGACTACTCCGACGCCCGGGTCGAGGTGGCACTGGCCTCGACCACGGGCATCCGCTCGTCCACCCGCCGCACCACGGCGTTCATCTCGGTCGACGCCATCGCCGGCGAGGGTGCGGACTCGCAGACCGGGACCGGTTTCAGCGTGGGCCGGTCCCCGGCCGCGCTCGATCCGGACGAGGCCATGGCCGATGCCGTGCTGCGTTCCACCCGGTTGCTCGGGGCCCAGAAGGCCAAATCCGGCCGGTGCACCGTCGTCTTCGACCCGCGCGTCGTCTCGACCCTCCTTTCGGTCGTCGCCTCCGCCCTTTCGGGAGAGGCCGTGGTCAAGGGTCGCTCGTTCTTCGCCGGGAGGATCGGTGAGTCGGTGGCCGGGGCCGGCGTCACCCTGATCGACGACCCGACCGACGGTCGCGCCTTCAGCGCCGCGTCCTATGACGGCGAAGGACTGGCGTGCCGCCGCAACGTCCTGATCTCCGACGGCATGCTCCAGATGTTCGTCTACGACACCGTGTCGGCCCGGCGGGCCCAGACCCGTTCGACCGGATCGGCGGTGCGGGGTGGCTTCGCCGGGACCCCCTCGGCCGGCTGCCGGGCCGTTGTGCTCTCGCCCGGGACCAAAAGTGCCGAGGAGATCCTGGCCGCAGGTCGGCGAGGGGCTCTACGTCCAGTCGGTCACCGGCATCCACTCGGGGGTCAACACGGTGAGCGGGCGACTTCTCGGTCGGTGCCGAGGGCCTGCTCATCCGCGGTGGCGTCCTGGCCGAACCTGTGCGCGAGGTCACCGTGGCCTCGACCTTGCAACGGATGCTGCATTCCGTGGTGGAGATCGGCGGCGACCTGCGCTGGCTCCCCGGCGTGGCGGCCGGTCAGACGTTGGCCATCGCCGACATGCAGCTCAGCGGGGACTGAAGTCGGGTGCTGGGAAGGCCTCTAAAAGGACTCTCCTGACGTATCTGTGGGTCCGTTGACCAGCGGGTAGGGCCAAGATGGCCGCGTGGGCTGGGCTTTGCCTCTCTCACTCCCATCGCCATCAGGGTTCGTCATGGGGCGCCGCAGGCGAGGCCGGACACGAGTGGCCGGCCGACCCCTTGACGAGCCCGGTGGTGTACTCCGCGCCAGCCACGATTGAGCTGGTCAGCCGCCTTGCGGCTGGCCTAGTTGCCGCCTTTTCGCCTCTTCCGTAAGCCGGGAAGGAGAGGGCGGAGTCACATACAGATATGCCACAAGCGCCTCTAAAAGTTAACCGCTAGGACTCTAGCGTTTGACTTTTGCAGGGTGTCCGGCGGTGTCCCGTGCCCAGTCAGCGGTCGTCGGCCGTCCCCTGGGCCTAGTAACCGTCCCCTGGGCGCCTAGGAAGCGGTCGAAGCGGCCGGCTTGGACTCCTTGGCCGGCTTGTCCTTGCTCGTGCTCGAGCCCGACGATGATGAGTCCGACGTCGAGCCGGATCCGGAGCCCGCGTCCTTGGACGTGCCCGTGTCGGACTTGGTGTCGGACTTCGACGACGTGTCCGACCCGTTCGACGATGCCTTGTCGGACCCGGAGCGCTTGTCCGCGGCGCGGGTATCGGTCTTGTAGAAGCCACTGCCCTTGAGGACGATGCCAGGCGCGCCAAAGACCTTGCGCAGGGCTCCACCACAGTCGGGGCACTCCGTCAGGGCTTCGTCGGTGAACTTCTGGACGGCCTCCAGCCGGTGCCCACACGCCTTGCAGGCGTACTCATAGGTCGGCAATTGCACTCCTTGGATTGGCACTCGCTGCTTGTGACTGCCAACTCTACCCGAACGGCGCTCCGATCAGGCCACATCACCCGCCGTTGCCGTAGGTCGCCACGTCCTGCCGGCGGAGGCCGTACACTTGGGATTCGTGTCCGATCGCAGCCTGGCCCATCTCGATCCGCTAGGCGGTGCTCGCATGACCGATGTCACCCCGCGGGAGCCGACCCACCGCCGGGCGCTCGCCCGGTGCCGGGTCTCGATGTTGCCCGAGACGACCACCTTGGTGGCCAACAACGCCATCACCAAGGGAGATGTGCTCGCGGCAGCCCGGATCGCCGGCATCCAGGCGGCCAAGCGGACAGCGGAGCTCATCCCCATGTGCCACCCCGTCCTGGTGGGGTCCATTGCAGTCAACTTCTCCATCGGGGACGACTTCGTGGAGGTGGAGGCCCAGGTCGAGACGGTGGACCGCACCGGTGTCGAAATGGAAGCGATGATGGCCTGCACCACCGCGGCCCTCACCGTGTACGACATGTGCAAGTCCTCCGACCGGACCATGACCATCGATCACGTGGCCCTCTGGGAGAAGTCGGGCGGACGATCGGGCCCCTGGCGCCGGGCCGAGGCTCGTCCCTAATCCGCACAACGGCGGTGCTTCCACACCGTTCTGTCTATATTCACCCGCAGTGACTCTCGCCGTGAATGGACGTGTGGCCGATCGCATCGGTATCGGCAAGGGCATCACCGGCACCGTCAATTCGGGCATCGGCCGTATGGGGGGCCGCGATGTGGTGGTGGCCCGGTCGTACTCGTTGGAACGGCGGGGTGCCCTCACCTACGCCGACGGCGTGCGACTGGCGGAATCGGCCGATCTGGCCCGTCGCCTCCGCATTCCGCTCGTCTTCATTGTGGCGTCGAGCGGCGCCGACGTGCTCGACGGCGTCGCGGCGCTCCACGGGTGGGGCCAGGCCGCCGCAGCGATCGCGGCCTGCAGCGGCATCGTGCCGGTGCTGATGGCGGCCACCGGTCCGGTCGTCTCGGGGCCGGCCCTGTTGCTGGGGTTGGCCGACCTGGTCGTCATGAACTCCGAGGCCGTGGCGTTCGTCTCGGGCCCGCAGATGGTGGCGGAATTCACCGGCGTCGAGGTCGAGCTGCACGAGTTGGGCGGGGTCAGCACGCACGCCCGATCGAGCGGCGTGTGCGCGGTGGAGACCGACGACGTGGAGGGAGCGCTGGCCGCGCTGTTGGAGCACCTTCCGTCGCACGCCGACGAGATCCCCCCGCCGTGGACTGTCACCGACCCGGTGCTCCGTTCCACCCCCGAGCTGCGCGACCTGATCCCTGAACGCAAGGCGGCGACCTACGACGTGCGCGATGTCGTCCGCCACGTGGTCGACGACGGCGAGTTCCTCGAGTTGTGGCCCCGCTGGGCCGGCCAGATCGTGACGGGGTTCTGCCATATCGGGGGAGTCTCGGTGGGCATCGTGGCCAACCAGCCCCGGATCCTCGCCGGGACCCTGGACATCGCGGCTTCCCAGAAGGCGGCACGCTTCGTCCGCTTCTGCGATTCGTTCAACCTGCCCATCGTCAGCCTCGTGGACACCCCCGGGTTCCTCCCCGGCAAGGACCTCGAATGGCGGGGGATGATCCGCCACGGGGCGGAACTCGCCTTCGCCTACGCCCAGGCCACCGTGCCCCGGGTCTGCCTGATTCTTCGCAAGGCCTTCGGGGGTGCTTACATCGTGATGGACTCGCGCGGGATCGGCAACGACATCTGCCTGGCCTGGCCGGCCGCCGAGATCGCCGTCATGGGCGCGTCGGGCGCGGTGCAGATCCTGCACCGGGGGATCGACCCCGCGGAGAGAGCGGACCGGGAGACGGGGTACGAGGAGGCGTTCCTGAACCCCTGGCCTGCATCCGAGCGTGGATTGGTGGACGAGGTGATCGATCCGGCGGACACCCGGATCGTCCTCTGCTCGGTGCTGCGCCAGCTCGCGACCAAACGCGAGTTCCTCGTGGGCCGTAAGCACGATGCTGGTCCGCAATAGATGTGTGAGCTGGGTGTGAAAGGATTGTCATCTGTTCGCAACGAATATGTGATTATTCCGCGCACTGTTTTGGTAATGAATCCGGCATGATCAAGAGAGTGGATCATTCAGGGGACGACACGCTGTTCGTGTTGGAGTCGTGTCACAGCACGTGGATCTTCGACACCGAGAGGCTTCGCTTCAGGCGAATCCTCAAAGGGCTTGGCGCTGGACGCCCACGCGGCGACGACGGCGTGGCGCCCCTACTTCGGATTGGAGATCGATCCGATCTCTGAGTCGTTCGTGGTGCTGCTGAACCCGGAGGGGTCACGTCTGCTCCGTTCGTGGCGTCACGTCGAGCAGTGCCCGCAGTGCGGCGGCAACCAGACCGCCGAGCTGTCGCTGGACGAGCTCCGGGGAGCTTCGCTGGCCTGACGGCGTCAGCCGCGTCAGGCCGCGACGATGTCACGCTGCGGGCGGCGGGTGATCCCCGGGCGGATCAGTGCCTGCGGGCGGAGTGGTCCTCGGGAGCCATGGCGATCGCGTGCGCAGAGCCGCGACGGTCGGCCCGTTGGATCTCCCGTCTCGACGTCGGACCACAGCAAGGGCTCCGGATCCTCTTCGGCCCCGGCCGCGGCTATGCGATCGCGTCATCAGCGAGAAGGCGACGGTCCAGAGCACGGCGATGGTGCACAGCTTGGCCAGGAAGCCCGCCAGCTGCTGGTCGAGCACCGATGACATGCCGAGGACCGCTTCGTGGTGGTCGTAGGAGGCGTACAGCGGTCGGCGGGCGAAGATCCACACCACGGAGAGAAAGCTCGGCACGATCGACTGCACGATCAGGTACGCCCCGCGCCCGACGGCGGAGAGAGGTTTCACCCCGGGCAGTTCGGTGAGCACCGGTGCCCAGAGGACGAACCCCGAGAGCAGGACCAAGAGCTGGACCACCACACGGGCGACCTCGGAGCGGGCGGCCAGGCTGACCACCCCCGTGGTCAATGTCCCCACGGCGACCACGGTGACGAACACGACGGCGGGGACGGGTTTTACGGCTTGGCGCAAGACGGCATCGACGGCGGGGGCCTGGTGAGCCGTATGAGGATCGGCCGGGGCGTGCCGACGACGAGTAACGGCGGCACGGCCAGCAGCAGCAGGAGCCGCTGCGCCACGAGGGCGAGGAGCGACCAGCGCGCGGCGAGGTCCCCGAGCGGCCACATGAAGGCCACGACCAGGGCCACCACGCCGAGGACGAAGCACATCGTCTGACGACGGGTGGCCCGATATTCCTCGTTGCGGGTGGCGACGAGATACGCGACGAGGAGGGCGGGGATGGCCACCGTCCAAAAGAGGTTGAGATGCCAGTCGAAGGGGTGGGCCAGTGCCGTCACGGGCTCGCAGCGGCCGTAGGCTCTCCCCGATGGCTGCCCCGGCACGACTCGACCGACTCGAACGCGTGACGGACCTCGTCCTGGTCCTGCTCAACACCGAGCAGCCCCTGACGTTGGACGCCATCGCCATCCACGTGCCCGGGTACCCCGAGGAGCATTCGGCACGACGCCAGGCCTTCGAGCGGGACAAGCGGCTCCTGCGCGACGAGGGGATCCCCGTGCTGACCCAACGGTTGGACGGGCTGGAACAGTACGGCTACCAGATCGATCGCGACGCGTTCTACCTGCCTGACCTGGCGCTCGAGCCCGACGAGCAAGTTGCCCTCCACCTGGCCGTTGCCGGCGTGCACCTCGACGATCCTAGCGGTCGAGATGCGCTCTTGAAGTTGGGCGCTACCGGCCTGGGCGAGGTGCGTCCCATCGCCACGCTGGTGACGCCGCGTGCGCTGATCGATCTCTTCGAGGCGGTGCGCACACAGACCGTGGCGTCGTTCTCCTACCGCAACGGCATGCGCCGCGTGGCTCCGGCCGGGCTCTGGTTCCGGTTCGGGCACTGGTACCTGGTGGCGTGGGACCTCGACCGTGCGGCGGTGCGCACGTTTCGTGTCGACCGGATCGAAGAGGCGGTGCACCTCGAGACTCCGGGCGGTGCGGTCCTTCCCGAAGGCATCGACATTAAGGCATCTCTGCCGGACGAGCCATGGCGCGCCGAGGGCGACGACCATGTCGTCACGCGCATCCGGGTGGATCGCCATCGAAGGGCCGAGAGTGGCCGAGGAGGTGGGGGCCGACCGGGTCGAGAGCCGCGCCGACGACGGCTCGGTCGTCGTCTGCCTTGCGCGTGGCGGGGTTTCCCGAGCTCCGCTCCTGGATCCTCGGTCTGCTCGATCACGCCGAGATCCTCGATCCGCCGCGAATTCCGCTCCGAGCTCACGGCGTGGCTGCACCGGCATCGCCGAAGGCGCCGGCGGGCCCAGGTCGACCCCGGAAGGTCCGTGCCGTTCCGCTCCCGACCCCCGCGGTCGGAGGAGCCCCGAGGGCGCCCGGCCGGTACCCGGGCAGGGAGACCAGCCAACGTTTGCGGCGTCTGCTGGCCGTGGTCGGATGGTTGGCCCGGGTGGGGGAGGCGCCCATCGCGGACGTGGCGCGCCGCTTCTCCATGGATGAGGACGAGCTGATCCGCGAGCTCGAGCTGGCGGCGTGTTGCGGCGTGCCGCCGTACACCCCCGACACGTTGATGGAGATCGAGGTGTCGGAGACGTCGGTCCGTGCCTTCCTGCCGCCCGAGTTCGCCCGGCCGCGTCGGCTCACGCCGGCCGAGGGGTTCGCCGTGGCGGCCTCGGCCCGTTTGATCATGGCCGTGCCCGGGCCCGATGACGAGGCCTTGCGCCGTGCCTTGTCGAAACTCGATGCGGCGTTGGGATCGCGCGAAGCGATCGGCATGGATGTCGATGCCCCCTCGTCCCTCGCCGCCGTGCGCCGGGCGACCGACGCCGGTGAGCTGGTCGAGATCGACTACCACTCGGCTTCGCGGGACGAGTGGACGACGCGTGTCGTCGACCCGGTGCAGGTGATCACCACCGAGGGGCACTGGTACCTCGACGCCTTCTGCCAGCGCGCCGGCGACATGCGGCGCTTCCGGGTCGACCGCATCGGCGCCGTGCGCCCCACGGGGGAGTCCGGTGCGACGCGCCGACCGGTCCCGGCGCGCCGGGGAGGACGCCTTCGTGCCGGGGCCGGGCGCGGTCGAGGTGCACCTCCACCTGGGCCCGGGGGCCCAATGGGTGCCCGAGTCCGTGCCGGTGCGTGGCATCGGTCGCGCGCGCCGACGGAACCGTGACCGACGTCGTCCTCGACGTGGCCGGCATGGCCTGGTTCGAGCGGCTGCTCCTCCAACTCGGCCCCGACGCCTCCGTCGTGCGCCCGCCCGAGCTCACCGACCTGGCGGCGCGGGCCGCCCGCAAGGTGTTGCGTTGTACGACGGGGCGGAGCGCACGAAGAGCACTCCTGACGACCGTCGTCGCGCCTGCCGACCGTTCCCCACTGAACGCAGCAGCGATCGGGTGGGCGGGCGAGACCCGCACTCTCCCGAGAACGGAGGCCGGGTGCTCGGAATCCACCGCCTGACGTCGGCGGGCGCCGACTACTACCTGGCGGACCTCGCGCAGGAGCTGCCGTTGCCGGGGCGGTTGGACGACGGGCCGGCGCACTGGATCGGCCAGGCCGCAGCCGGGCTCGGGTTGCGCGGCACGCCCGATCCGACGGCGCTGCACGCGGTTCTCGACGGTCGTCACCCCACCTCGGGGCACCGGCTGCGATCGGATCGCGCCACCGTGCGGCGGCTTCGACCTGACCTTCAGTGCCCCCAAGTCCGTGAGCGTGGTCTTCGCCCTGGGCGGAGAGGACGTCGCCCGCCACGTGGTCGCGGCCCACCGTGAAAGCGTGCGTGGCGCGCTGGCCTACGTCGAGGCCCACGGCCTCAGCGCGCAGAGGGGTTCGGGTGAGGAACGTCAGGTCGTGCCGACCACGGGCCTGGTCGCGGCGTCGTTCACCCATGGCGTCAACCGCAACCTCGACCCGCATCTCCACACCCACGTCGTGATGGCCAACATGGTGCACGGCCCGGACAGCCGCTGGAGCGCGTGTGACCATCGGGGGCTCTCGGCGCATCGTGGAGCGACGTCCGCCATCTATGAGGCGCACCTGCGGGGAGAGCTCACCGCGCGTCTCGGGGTGCGGTGGGTCGAGGAGCCGCGTCTCGGGGCAGAAGTGGCGGGAGTCTCCCTCCTCGCCCGCGGCGAGTTCTCGTCACGATCCGCCGACATCCGCCGGCACATGGCCGAGTGGGGATCGCATTCGGCCCGGGGCGCCCGGATCGCGTGGGCGGCCACCCGGCCGCAGAAGCAGCCAGGGATCGACTTCGCCGAGCTGTCGGCGCAATGGGAGCGACGCGCCCACTTCGTGGGAAGTGATGCCCGTGAGATACGCTGCCCTCCTCGGGCGAGCCGACCGCAGCGCCGGCATGCCCGAGCCTCGACGAACATCGATTCGGCGCCACCTTGTCGCTGGCTCCCGACGGCGCGGCACGCCGGCAGAGATGTCGCAGCCGCCTTCAGCACGGCGGCGCTCGCCGGTGCCCCGGCACAGAGCGTGGAGAGACTCACGGATCTCTGGACGCCGAAGCTCTCCGAACGGACACAGATCGGCGTGGCCGAGGACGTCCGCACGTTGCGCAGCGTCGTCCCGGGTCGGCCATTTGCTCGAGGCACTCGGTCCGCGCCCGGTGCATCCCGCCGATCACGCCGTCTGGCGCGATGCGGCCAAGGTCATCGACGACTACCGGGCCCGATGGGGCGTGCCCCGGGGGAGCGACGCGCTCGGCACCGATGACCGGGCCTCAGGCATCTCGTCGCTGCCCACCGCACGCCTGATCGACCACCTGGAGACGACGCGTCACATTGAGGTGGCCCGCCAGCGGCTGGGCTGGCGGGCCCCGCGCCAGCACGAGATGGACCGGGGTCGGTGAACTCAGCGACCCCGGCCCGGGCGCTCCCGCGTCGGGGGCCGGCGGCTGGCGTTCCGGTGCCGGAAGCTGGCGCTCGGACATCTCGCGCCAGGGGCTGGTTGCGTGGGCCGGGGTGAGGCGCACCGAATCGAACGTCCTCTCGGGCCGCAGGACGAGAGCGTGACCGGTCGATCCCCGTGCGATCACGTCGACCGGGAGGCGCGGCACCCGGACGGTGCTCACCGAGCTCGATGGGCGGAGTCGCCCCCATTCGCCCACTGAATGCCCCACGGTGGTCGATGGCAGCTCGTGGTCACCAGCGAGGGCGCTGAGATCGCGCAGCGTCGCGACGTCGGCGATCCCGGGGAAGACCACCGTGGTGCCGAACAATGTGAGAAAGCCGTCGGCGTCGGATCCCCAACGACCACGGGCCTGCGAGAGGTCCTGCAGGCACGCCATCACGAGAAGTCCCTGCCCTGCGCCCTCGCTCAGCATGGTCGGCAGATCGGGAATGGGAGCGATGTTGGCCACTTCGTCGAGAGCGAGCAGTGTCGGTGGTGATCGCTCGCCACTCCTTTCCCGGTCGTAGGTGGCATCACGAACGTCGCCGATGGCCGCGACGACGAGCGGTGCGAACTGGTGCTGCCTGCGTCCGGCCGAGCAGATGTACATCGTGTTGGCCCCGCGCACGAATTCCGCCGCATCGAGCGGGGGGAGCTCTGTGGAGGCCAACGCGGCCTCCGACCTGTACGCCGCCAGGACACCGGATGCGGTGGACCAGATACCTGACTGCTCACGGGAATCCGTGCCGACGATGCCGGCCAGCAGGTCGGTGGCGGTGGAGTCCTCACCGACCGTACGCGAGAGAATTTCGAGCGCGGTCGCGCCATCGTGGCGATCGATCCACCGTAAGACCGATTCGCATCGGGAGCGATTCGAGTGCCGCCGCGTGGAGCAATGGAGACAGCAATGCACTGGCTCGCTCGGTCCAGTGTTGGTCGCCTCCGGCGTGCGCATTTGCACCCCCAGCGAGGCGCGAAGCGTTGACCATCGCGTCAGATGTCTGTACCGCAGCGTCCCAGTTCGCTCGCAGTGGTGATCGGCGACCAACCGACGCGTTCGACTGACGCCGGGCACTCGATTTCACCGCTCGGATCGAACAGGAATGACCACCCGTTGCGGCTCCGCGTCGGCGCGGTCGCCATCATCACGTCGGGTTTGGTCGAGGTCGAGACGACCGGTCCTTCGGCAACGAAAAGATTGGGTATGACCAGGGACGACGTCTTTCCCGAGCGTGAAGGTCCGAGCACGAGTGTCGAGCGTTGCGGACCCGCCCACGACCATGTCCGGTCGCTGATTCCGAGGTAGATGGCGTGCGCGTCGTGAGGCGGCAGTTCGAAGACGGATTCGGTCATGCGTGCGTCGTCATCGTGATGAAAATCGTTGACGCGACGCGACCGATTTGTCGAGATTGCATCGTCGCATCATGTGAAGAACACTCACTTCGTGTGTCGCACGACAGAACGCGACTCTTGCGCATCGACACATCGTTCTCGCGACGCGATGCGGTCCGAAATGGAGGTGTGTGTGAGACGAAGAATGGGGTTGCGCGAGGAGCAAGAAAACGTGTCGCGAAAAGATGGTGCTTGACCTGGGAAGGTACATAACGAAGAATGTGTGTACCCGAAGTGTTATGGAGGGTTGATATGTGCTGCGATGCAACAGTGTGCAGCGCGCAAGGCAAAGACATCGGAATGCCAACTACGCGCCTCATGCAGTGCCTCATCACCTCAATCAGTCGTTGCAATTCGGGTAATCGGAACGGACTGCTCGTAGGAAGAAAAGGTCGATGAACCACCTTCAGACGTGCCATATGTTCCGAGCGACAAAGAAATCGGTGCGGCAGTGCGCACGACGATGTGTTCGTAGCATCGGCGTGGCGCAGGCTTCACCTCTATTCAGTGACCATGCTCCTAGGGAGGTGCACCTGTGGCAGTAGCCGCGAAAAAACGGGCCCCGGCCAAGAAGGCCGTCAAACGGGCCCCAGCAAAGAAAGCAGTAAAGCGAGCCCCAGCAAAGAAAGCAGTCAAGCGCGCGCCGGCGAAGAAAGCCGTCAAGCGGACTGCGTGAAGAAGGCAGTCAAGCGGACCCCGGCCAAAAAGGCCGTCAAACGGGCACCGGCTAAGAAGGCTGTCAAGAGGGCCCCAGCAAAGAAAGCAGTCAAGCGCGCGCCGGCGAAGAAGGCCGTCAAGCGGACTGTGAAGAAGGCAGTCAAGCGGACCCCGGCCAAAAAGGCCGTCAAACGGGCACCGGCGAAGAAGGCTGTCAAGCGGACTGTGAAGAAGGCCGTCAAGCGGGCCCCGGCCAAAGAAGGCAGTGCGTCGGGCACCGGCCAAAAAGGCCGTCAAGCGGACGACTGCAAAGAAGGCCGTCCAGCGAGCACCGGCTCGCAAGGCGGCTCGTTGAGTAGTTGAGTCGTTGAGCAGTTCGTTCTCTTGAGAGCGAGTGAAGTCGGGGGCCTGCGGGCCCCCGACTTTGCAATTGACCCGGATCTGGAATTGGTGGCCTAGATGTCGGCGATGAGATGAAAGCTCTCGCCTTCGGCGAGTCCCACCAGGGCTCCATGCTCCTTCAACTGTGTCCGCACCCTGAGCGCAAACGCGTCGACCTCCGTCGAGGCACCGCCGTCAATCCCCATGGTGCTCTCGAACTGGCTCTCGTGCGCCAGCAGCGCGGCGATCTTGGTGCTGGCGAAGCCCGAGACGTCTTCGACGTGGTTCGGTTCGTCCGCCTCCCACAGCAACAGCGCCGACGGGCGATGGGGCTCGAGGTCCTGATCCGCGAAGAAGTGAGGGTCGCGGGCGGCGACGATGGCATCGGTGGTGATGAATCCCGCGTGCCGGTGATCGGGATGGAGGCGGTAGCGCCGCCACGGGTCATGCCCGAGAATGACATCGGGACGGAGGCGTCGAATCCAAAGCGCGACGTCCCGCTGCTCGACCACGCCGTTGCGAAGCTCTCCGTCGGTCCGTCCGAGAAAGACGACGTCGCCTCCGCCGAGCTGCGCGGCGGCGCGGCGCTGCTCCTGTTGGCGTTGTGCCGCGAGGGCTGCCGGATCGCGCTGTGGGTCCCATGTTCCCTTCGCGCCGTCAGTCAGGACGAGGTGGTGGATGGCCGCCCCTCCGTCCGCCCACTTCGCCAGCGTGGCGCCGCACCCGAACTCGATGTCGTCGGGGTGCGCCCCGATGGCCATCACGACGCCCGGTGCGGCCAGATCGACCGAGAGACGTCCGCGGTCGGGCAGTTCGTTGACGGTGACAATGCGGGCGGAAGATGCCTGCCCGGTCACCCAGTCACCTCGTCAGCTCGACCACATCGGCGGGCCAATCCACGTCGTAGGCCAGAGCCGGTATCCGCAGAACGCGGACAGGGAGCCCGAGCCGTGTCGCCTCGGCGCGGTGCGCGCGAAAGGAGCCCGGTCCATAGGCAAAGCGGAAGGCGCCGGTGACGGGCAGGCGCAGCACGTTCGTCCCGTCGTCCTTGCGATCCGGCACGAGCGTGATGCCGTCAAAGGGCGCCAGGTGCCCAAGATCACGGGCCCGCGGAAGATCGCCGTGCGCGACGATCACCCACTGCACGCCAAGAGCGGCGAGCTGTTCGACCCCGGCCCTGACCGCGCCGTTGAGCCCTTGTCCGGGCTCCCACATGACGGTGGCTCCGAGGGCCTCCGCCCACGCCGCCACCGCAGGATCGTCGCAGACGACGGCGACGGGGAGCGGGGCACACGCGGCAACGACACTTTCGGCCATGGACCGTACGAGGTGCTCGCGCATCTCGTCGCTCATCGATCCGCCCAATCGGCGCTTCGCTTGTCGGAAGCCCTTGACCGGGATGAGCACGACTTCTTGCCCGAGGGTGGCTGCGGGAAGGTGCGGATTGAGCCTGCGGATGGGCAGTGGCGCTGGCGGGCACGAGCCACAGTGTAAGGGCGCGGGCAGTGCCGCCCTCATGGCGACCGCCGTAGGCTGTCGGTCATGCGCGACCGGGTGGCAGTGGTGGGCGCCGGTTCGTGGGGAACGGCCGTGGCGGGCCTGGTGGGCGCGATCACATCCCGTCTCTCTGTGGGCGCGATCTCCCGAGCTGGCGTTGTCCATCACGCGGCGCGGGAGAATGCGACCTATCTCCCGGGCATCGCCCTGCCCGACGGGCTTTCGGCCACCGCCTCGCTCGAGGAGGCGCTGGAAGGGGCGGGCGTCGTCTTCATGGCGGTGCCTTCACACGGGTTCCGCGCCGTGCTGCGCGGATCTGCGACCGTTCGCTGCGGAGGTCGAGGCGATCGTCAGCCTGTCCAAGGGCATTGAGAACGGCACCAATCTCCGGATGTCCGAAGTGGTGGCACAGGTCCTGCCCGGGTAGCCCGGCCGGCGTCCTGACCGGGCCCAATCTGGCCCGGGAGGTGGCCGAAGGGCAACCCGCCGCCAGCGTCGTGGCGCTGCCCGACGAGACCCTGGCGCGTCAGGTGCAGGATCTCCTCCACACCCGCACCTTTCGGGTGTACATGGGCACCGACGTCGTGGGCTGTGAAATTGCGGGAGCGACGAAGAACGTGATGGCGATCGCCGCCGGCATCTGTGACGGCCTGGGATTCGGGGAGAACACGCGAGCAGTGCTGATCACCCGTGGGTCTGGCCGAGTTGGGGCGCCTCGGCATCGCATTGGGTGGCCGGGTGCTGACCTTCGGCGGACTGGCCGGGGTCGGCGACATGGTCGCCACCTGTGCCAGCCCGAAGAGCCGCAACCGCACCGTGGGCTTCCAACTCGGGCAAGGTCAGACGCTCGACGAGATCGTCAACGGGATGCAGATGGTGGCCGAAGGGGTCAAGAGCGCCGGTCCCCTGGTCGCGTTGGCCCGGTCGCACGGTGTCGAAATGCCGATCGCCGAGCAGGTCGAAGCCATCGTCGACGGACGTTGTTCGCCCCGGGAGGCCCTGCTGTCGCTCATGGACCGGCCGTCACGCCCGGAATGGGACGAGGTGCCGCGCCACGACGCACCGCCACTGAGTGACCGCGTCGCCTCCGGATCAGCCGGCGCGCAGGCGGGCCGTGGCGATGCCGAAGGGACGGAGCTCGAATGAGCCCTCGAACGGCCAGCACGGGATATCCCCGCAGGTCGACGAGCCACCCTGCGTGCCCGGGGATGACCACCGTGGTCGGGTCGGGACGTCGGGTTGAAGACACGGACCTCGAGCGCTCCACGCTCGCGACGCAACGCGCTCGACCTCTGCCCCTTCGATCCCGAGAGCGCTCCCCGATGCGGCGCGGGCGCCTCCCCCGAGCGCGGTGACCACGTCGAGAGGAAGGAGGACGTCGTCGGCGAGCGCGTAGGGGTCGTCATGTCCCAGCGCCAATGCGTAGCTGAGCGACACGTGACGGCCGGTCATCTGCAGTCCCTCGACCGGGGTGAGCGGACCGGCGGGGAACGGTCTGTAGGCCATGCCGAGGCGGGAGAGCATGCCGGTGGCGCGCAGCACGGTGAGGGCGATGGTGCCGGCCGCATCCCCGTCCGGGGTCGAGGCGATGTCGACGAGCTCGTACTCGCAGACGCCGTCGTGCACGACCGTCAGGCCGCCGGCGGAGACGAAGCGGCGCGCCGGCGCGGTCGGCAACCCGAATTCGTCGGCGCGCCCTTCGGCGGTGAGGCCCCGCTCGACCACCGCAAACGCGCTTTCGGCCTGCGATGTCCGCGCCGGTACGGGCAGCGGAAGATGCACGCGGAGCCTGTGGTCCTTACTCGGGTTCACGAACGATGTGGTCACCCTGACGACCGCCTCGTCGGCTCTCAGCTCGAGCCGGGTCTCGACCTCGACGCGGTGCTCACCGACCCGCCTCTGTGACGACCCGTCCACGTGATCGGGCCATACGTAGGTTGCGACGATCTCCACGGTGGCGCGCACCGGCCCGGGCTCGACGACACGCACGGCGACCTCGACCGGCTCATCGACCAGCGTGTCCTGTCGTGGGGGCGAGTAGTTATAGGAGTCGCCGAGGTCCCCTCCGTCGACGAGATGGCCGTACCCCTCTCTCCCGTTGAGCGAGAAGGTGCCGCGCCCGGCGTCGACCGCCACCGTGACGAGACCGTTGGTCAGCGTCACCGGTGCACCGAGCCCGCTCGCCACGACCGGATGGGCCAAGGGGGCCGGGGCGAAGACCTGCCAGCCGTAGCCAGGGACCTCCGCGGTGCGGGCCACGATGCGGCGGATGGGGGGCTGGTTCAAGTTGACGCGGATGACGGCGTCGGGCCGGGCTCCCAGGCGGGCGTAAATATCCTGCTTCGCTTCGGATATCGGCACGTTTGGCCGTTCCTCGGCTCCGATCGTGACCGTGATGTCGAGCCCTTCGTCGTCCTCTTCCACGCTCACGCCGTGGACCCAGGCGTCGTTGTCGATCTTGGGGCCCTGGAGCATGCTGAGCACGGTACGGACCGTGTTGGCATCGAGCACCATCGACCCCGGCAGGCCGGCGCGCTCGGACACGACCTGCACATCGCTCGACGCCGGCAGGTCGGCCCCGACGACGAGTTCGACCAGGCCCGCCCGTGACCGTTGGACGGTGTTGAGGACGTAATTGCCCGGTTCGGCCAAGGAGCGGGCGAACGAGGCGACGGCGCGATCGGCGAGACCGCTGGCAATGGTGCGCGCCTCGGCATAGCGGTGCAGGACGGCATCGACCACGTCATCGACGGAGCACGCGCAGATGGAGTCGTGCGCCGAGTTGCGGACCATCTCCTTCCAGGCCAGGGAGAGCAGCTCCTCCGGCCATTGCGCGGGACTCTGGAAGAGGGCGGCCAGCGGTTCGGCGCGCCGTTCCAGTGCACGTTCCGCCAACGCCCCCATGCGCTTCACGTCGACGCGGTTGGACGTCACCCCCATCAGCATGTTGGACCGGAACCCCGAGCGGAGCTCACCCCGCCAGCGCTCCAAGCCCTCCGTCGGAGCAGCGGCCAGATAGGTGGGGAGTGAAGTGACCTCGAAGACAAGGTCGTCCTGGAGTTCGTTCGCTTCTGCCACCACCGCGCCCAACCGGGCCTGGGGAAAGAGATGGTCGCCGCCGTTCATGCAGAGGAGGTCGTCGAGCAAAAAGGTCGCCACTTCCTGGACGAGGTCCTCGGTACGCCGCACGAGCGCCTTGGCGTCGTCGGGGAGCGCGGCACCGTTGCCGTAGCCGACCGGCATATATTCGGCCCGCACACGGGAACCGTCCGGAGCCTCCCACCAGAACGCGTTCTTGGTGACGGCCGAGGGCACGCCACGCCAGACCACCGTGTGGGCGAACCCGGCTTCCCGGAGGATCTGCGGCATCTGGGCGATGTGCCCGAACATGTCGGGCAGATAGCCGACGTCCATGGCGCCACCGAAGGCGGCGCTGCGCACGATGCCCATCTGGAGGTTCCGGATGATCGTTTCGCCCGAGGAGAGGAACTCGTCCATCAGGATGTACCACGGGCCCATGCTCAGACGGCCGGCTGCCGCCAGCGCGCGGAGCCGCGGTCCGGCCTCGGGGCGGACCTCGAGGTAATCGTCGACCACGGCCATCTGACCGTCCAGCATGAAGTAGGGATAGCCGGCGTCGGACTCGAGCAGCGGCAGGAGGACATCGATCATGTCGACCAGGTTGAGCCGAAAGGCCTGGTATGACTCGTACCATTCCCGATCCCAGTGCGAATGCGGGACGATGGCGATGCGGCGCGGTGTCATGTCCGCCAGACTATGGCGTGCGGTGGCTCACTGACGGGGTGCGGGTGCGGTGATGGACATGGCGCGCGCATGGTCCCGGCACAGACCACGAGGTGCGCCGCCCTTGCTGCCGGCTGATCTGACCACCGGCCACACACTGCCCGAGGTGTGGTCGCAACAGTGGCGTGACGAACCGGATCGTCCGGTTCTCCTGGAGGGGCGCAGTTTGGGCGCCGCGCTGCATGGCCGGGAATTGGCGCGGCAGGACCGCGCTGGCCGCGGCATCCCTGGCCGGATGCGGCGTCGTGGCGGGGGACCGGGTGCTCTGGAGTTGCTCGGCGTCGATGGACGCGATCATCGTCCTCCTCGGCGCGTTGCGTCTCGGCGCCGTCGTCGTCCCCGTGAACCCGTCCGCCAGCAGGAGCGAGTTGCGCTACGTGGCGGCTGACGTGGATCCGGCGGTATGCGTGGTCGATCGGGCAGAGGGCAGGGGATGGTTGGCGAGCGACCGAACCGGGGCGATGGTGCGCAGACCCGGCGAGTTCCCCGGTGGTGCGGGCGCGGCAGACGTCGCGTTGGATGCGGCGGGTCCCGGGGACGATGCACTGATCGTGTACACCTCGGGCACGACCGGAGAGCCGAAGGGCGCGGTCCACACCCACGGTTCGCTGCTCGCGGGAACGCTGTGCACTCCAGATGGCGTGGGGTTGGCGGCCCGAGGACCGCTTGATCCTGGCCCTGCCCCTTTTTCACGTACACGGGCTGTGCGCGGGGCTGTTCGGCACGTTGGCCGCAGGCGGTTCCGCCGTCGTGTTCGAACGGTTCGTGCCCGACCACGTCCTCGATGCCGTGCCCGGGAGCACCATGTTCTTCGGGGTCCCCACCATGTACCACCGGTTGGCCGAGTCCGGCCGGGCGGAGGAGCTTTCGGCCCTTCGGCTCTGCGTCGCCGGATCGGCACCCCTCTCGGCCGATCTGTGGCGGCGATTCGACCGCGACTTCGGGGTATCGGTTCTCGAGCGCTATGGGATGTCCGAGACGCTGTTGACGCTGTCCAACCCTTTGGAGGGAGAACGGCGGCCGGGGTCGGTCGGGTTTCCCCTGCCCGGCGTGGAAGCAGCGATCGCAGACCCCGACGGAGCGGGAATCGGCGAGCTCTTGGTGCGCGGTCCGTCCCTCTGCCGGGGTTATTGGCGACGCGCCGACGCGTCCGAGGCGATGTGGAGCGACGGCTGGTTCGCCACCGGTGATCTGGCATCCGTCGAGGACGACGGGTACATCTCCATCCGCGGGCGGCGCACCGAGCTCATCATCACCGGGGGGCACAATGTCTATCCGGCCGAGGTCGAGGCCGTCCTGGCCCGGCACCAATCGGTCAGAGAGATCGCCGTCGTCGGCGTGCCGTCGGCCGAGTGGGGGGAGTCGGTGACGGCCTTCGTCGTCGGGCTCGATGGCGACCCGGACATCGAGGGGTTGGCGCGGCTGGCGACACGAGAGTTGACGTCCTACAAGCGGCCGAGAGAGTTCCGCGTGGTGGATGCCCTGCCCCGCAACGCCATGGGCAAGGTCGTCCGGCGGGATCTGCACTAGGGCACGAGGGGGAGATCCACTGGGGGAGAACAGACGCTTCCCGGCACAATTGTTGCGATAGCGTGAAGCCATGTCGACATTTTTGATGCTCTCGACCGTGGGACCCGATGGGGCGGCCACCCTGGCCGAGAATCCCGATCGGCTCAAGGCGGTCAACGCCGAAGTCGAATCGATGGGCGTGCGCGTGCTGGCGCAGTGGGCGCTCCTCGGGCCCTATGACTTCTGCACCGTGCTCGACGCGCCGGACGAACAGACGATGGCACGTGTCGCGCTCGTGCTCGGCTCGCGCGGCACGCTCAAGACCCTGACGCTCTCGGCCATACCGATCGACGACTACATCGAGGCGGTCCGTCGGGTTCCGGCTGACTGACGCCTCTCAGTGCTTCGCGAAGATCAGTGCCACCAGAAGCCCTGACGGCTCCGTTGGCGGCGGACATCGTCCCGGGAGAAAAGTTCGCCCAGAATGCTGCCGTCGGACAGGCGCCGGATGCGGTAGCCGTCCGGAGTGAATCTCGGCCACTTCGAATCCCCGCGTCCACGTGCCCTGATACCGATTGCGGACATCCACCTGCGTGCCCGGGGCAAGCGGGGACCGCGCGTTCGGCTCGAGTGCCCTCCCCCCAGTGCTCACGCCCCCATCGTATTGAAGCCGGCCACGCGCCCGTGACCGGTTTGGCGGGAACCCGCGTCAGCACGCCCGATCTGATCGAGGAGCGCGCGCTGCGGCGCCAGGGCCATGCGTGTGTCGCAGGCATGGACGAGGTCGGTCGGGGTGCATGGGCGGGCCCGGTGACCGTCGGCGTCGCTGTCGTCCCGCCCAAGGCCACCAAGCGGACACAACCCCGCTGGCTCCGGGACTCCAAGCAACTCAGTGAAGCCCGGCGCGAGTCCATTTTCGAGACGGTCGGTGCCTGGTGCGTCGATTGGGCGGTGGGTCATGCCTCTCCCGAGGAATGCGATCGCTGGGGGATGAGGGTGGCGCTCCACCTCGCATCCCAGCGGGCGCTCGACGGGTTGTCCAGCCCACCCGACGCCCTTCTCATCGACGGCCCGCTGGACCTCGTCTCGGGTCCCGAGCCCGCCACCGGGGCGTTCCGGGGATCCGTGCACCCGATCATCGACGGCGACGCCCGGTGCGCGTCGGTCGCGGCCGCCTCCGTGTTGGCCAAGGTGGTGCGGGACCGCCTCATGCGCGAGGAGTCGGAGCACTTTCCTCCCTTCGCCTTCGAACAGAACAAGGGATATCCCTCGCCCGCACACCAGATGGCCCTGCGGGGGTATGGCCTCTCCTCCATCCACCGCCGCACCTGGTCCTTCGTGACCTCTCTTCCCTGGTGCGACGCCTGTCCGGTCAGTCGGGAAAACTACCGCTGACCTGGGGCGGCGACCTGCTCGTCGGTGGGCGGGTCCTCAGTCGGCGACAGCCCGTGCCAGAACGGCACGGATGAAGGCGGCGAAGTTGTCCGGGTGTGAAAGGTGTGCCCCGTGGTGCGCACCATCGATCTCGTAGACGGCCGCCCCGGGCACGTGGGTCCCCAGCCACGCCACCGTGTCACGGTGATGCGGCGGCGCTGCCCGGACCCCCCACGCCGAACAGCGCCGGGACGGCGAGCGTCCAAGACGTCGAAGGGCGGGTCCCCCCGCAGGCTTCTGAAGTCCGCCAGCAGCGCCGGCCCGTCGGCTCGCCGACCATCGCGTCCGGCCTCGTTGAGCCGCTCCCAGGCCGATGGGCTCACCATCCGCCGGAAGAACCGCTCCGCCTCTTCGCCGGGGTCCTCGCTCACGGGAGCCCTGGCCGCCCTGGCGGGCGGCACCCGTCCGCCTGCGGACGTCGGAATCCGAGCCAGGGCATCGGTGGCTCGAAGGCCCCGACGGCGTCGCAGGCCCGGGGTTCGGCCAGAGCCGCGCCGAGAACGACGTCGCCACCCACGCTGTGGCCGACGGCGACGACCGGCCCGGCGCCCCGGGAGCGGACCTCGGAGAGGATCGCCAGCAGGTCGGCGACGTGGCCGTCCAGGCCCACCACCCCGGCGGCAAGGGACCCCTGGTACCCCCGGCGGTCGTAGGCCACCACGGTGAGATCGGGAAGCCGTCGCATGACCCGGCGGAAGCTCTCGCCGCGGTCGAGCGAACCGTGGACCATTACCACGGCGGGACCGCCGGCGCCCCCGGGGCCGCCCCCGCTCGTTCGAGGATGTGGAGTCCGACCGGATAGCCCATGGGTAGGGGTGACAGTACCGCCCTGCCCCAATACGTCCAGCGCCCCCGGTAGGGTGGGTCTATGGCACAGTCAGAGGTCGCAGCGGGCTCATTCGGCCCGAATGCATGGCTGGTCGACGATATGTACGACCGATTCCTGGTCGATCCCTCCTCGGTCAGCGAAAGCTGGCGCGAGTTCTTTGCCGACTACCGGGCCGCTCCGGTTCCTGCGCCCCAGAGCGCGGTGGCCTCGGCCCCGGTCGTGGAGGCGCCGCACCCCGGCCGCCCCCGCCGCCCCCGCCGCGGCCCCTGCTACCGGCGCACCCCGGTCTGAGCCCGCCGCGGGGTCCGAGGATCCGGTGATCCTCCGGGGGGCGGCCTCGCGGATTGTGGCCAACATGGAAGCCAGCCTCGGGGTCCCGACGGCGACCAGCGTGCGAACCGTTCCGGCACGCCTGCTCGAAGTCAACCGCCAGATCCTCAATAACCAACTGGCCCGGACCACCGGGGCGAAGGTCAGTTTCACCCATCTGATCGGATTCGCCATCGTCCGCGCCCTGTCCGACGTCCCCGCGCTGAACGCCTCCTTCGTCGAAGACGCCGGTGGCAGCGGCAAGCCGGGCGTCATCCACCACAAGCACGTCGGCCTGGGGCTCGCCGTCGACCAGCAGAAGAAGGACGGATCGCGCACGCTTCTGGTGCCGTGCATCCGCGACGCCGACACCCTCGACTTCCGCGCCTTCGTCGTGGCCTACGAAGACCTGATCCGCAAGATCCACACCGGCAAGATCTCGCCGGACGACTTCAGCGGCACGACGGTCTCGCTCACCAACCCCGGAACGCTCGGGACGGCGCAATCGGTTCCCCGCCTGATGCCCGGGCAAGGCGCCATCATCGGCGTGGGCGCCCTCGGGTACCCCGCCGGTTACGAGGCGGCGGACCCGAGGGTGCTGGCGCAACTCGGTCTGGGCAAGGTGGTCACGTTGACCTCGACCTACGACCACCGCATCATCCAAGGGGCCGAGTCCGGCATCTTCCTCGGACGGGTGGCGGCGCTCCTCGCCGGTGAGGACGGGTTCTACGACGCGCTCTTCGAGTCGATGGGCGTGCCGTACGAGCCGGCGCGTTGGCATGTGGACAGCAACGCCGGCCAGGGGACGGACGAGAGCGAGCACCAGCGGCTGATCAAGCAGGTCCATGTCCAGACCCTGATCAACATGTACCGGGTGCGGGGACATCTCATCGCGCATCTCGATCCGCTCGACGCCGAGCCGCCCCACATCCATCCCGAGCTCGATCCGTTGACCTACGGGCTGACCATCTGGGACCTCCCCCGGACCTTCGTGGCCGACGGACTGGCCGGGCGCGACCTCGCCACCCTCGACGAGATCCTCCATGTGCTGCGCGACGCGTACTGCCGGACCCTCGCCATCGAGTACATGCACATTCAGGATCCCGAGCAGAAGCGGTGGATCCAGCAACACGTCGAAGGGCAGCCGAGCACGCTCAACGAGGAGGAGCAGCGCCACATCCTCGACCGGCTGAACGCGGCCGAGGTGTTCGAGCGCTTCCTGCACACCCGTTACGTCGGCCAGAAGCGCTTCGGTCTCGAAGGTGCCGAGTCGACAATCGTGTTGCTCGACACCCTGCTCGACTCCGCGGCGGGCGCCGGCGTGGCCGAGGTCGTGATGGGCATGTCGCACCGCGGCCGGCTCAACGTCTTGGCCAACATCGTCGGCAAGTCCTACAAGGAGATTTTCGAGGAGTTCGAGGGCAACCTCGATCCCGACTCCGTGCAGGGTTCGGGCGACGTGAAGTACCACAAGGGCGCGCGCGGCATCTTCAAGGGCAGCGCGGGCGAAGACCTTCCCGTCACCCTGGCCTCCAACCCCTCCCACCTCGAGGCCGTGGACCCCGTCGTCGAGGGCATGACCCGGGCCAAGCAGGACCGGCTCTCGCCCCCCACCGACGGCACGCCCAAGGCGCTGGCCGAGGGAACCTTCGGGTTTCCCTGCATGTCGGTCCTGGTCCACGGCGACGCGGCCTTCGCCGGCCAGGGCGTGGTGGCCGAGACGCTGAACCTGTCCGGGCTCTCGGGTTATCGCACCGGAGGGGCGGTACACGTCGTCATCAACAACCAGCTCGGGTTCACCACCGCGCCGGCCTCGGCCCGGACGTCGGTCTACCCGACCGACGTGGCCAAAATGGTGCAGGCGCCGATCTTCCATGTGAACGGCGACGACCCCGAGGCCTGTGTGCGGGCGGCGCGGCTGGCGTTCTCGTTCCGCCAGACTTTTCACAAAGACGTGGTCATCGACATCGTGTGCTACCGCAAGCACGGGCACAACGAGGGTGACGACCCCAGCTACACCCAGCCCCTCATGTACCAGCGCATCGATGCGAAGCGCTCGGTGCGCAAGCTCTATACCGAGACGCTGGTGCGCCGCGGGGACATCACCCTCGAAGGTGCCGAAGCGGCCCTCGACGACTTCAACAACCGGCTCCAGTCCGTGCTCGACGAGGTCAGGGGCGAGCCTTCGTTGGCGCCGACGCATCTCCCCGCGCACGAACCGGCTGATGTCGATGTCCCCTCCGAGGAGACGGGTGTCTCCGGCGAGGTGCTGCACGCGATCGCCACCCTGGTGCGGACGGTGCCCGAAGGCTTCACCATCCATCCCAAGCTCGAACGGCAGTTCGCACAACGTGACGACATGGTGGCCAAGGGCCACGTCGACTGGTCCCTGGCCGAGGCGTTGGCCGTCGGATCGCTGCTCCACGAGGGCGTGAACGTCCGGCTCACCGGTCAGGACACGCGGCGCGGGACGTTCAGCCAGCGCCACGCCGTGCTGGTCGATTACAACACGGCCGAGGAGTACATCCCGTTGGCCCACGTGGGCAGCATTCTGGGCGGGAACACGACGACCAGCGGAGGGAGGCCTGGGCCTGTTCACCGTGCGCGACTCGCTGCTCTCGGAGTATGCCGCGGTGGGGTTCGAGTACGGCTACTCCGTCGAGGCACCCGAGGCCCTGGTGGCATGGGAAGCGCAGTTCGGCGACTTCGCCAACGGGGCGCAGATCATCATCGACAACTTCCTGGCCGCGGCGGAGATCAAATGGGGTCAGCACGCCGGACTCGTCATGCTCCTTCCCCACGGCTACGAGGGACAGGGGCCCGAGCACTCGTCCTCCCGATTCGAACGGTTCCTCGCACTCTGCGCCCGCGGGAACATGCGGGTCACCGTGCCATCGACGGCCGCCCAGTACTTCCACTTGCTGCGCTCGCAGGCCCTACTCACCGTGAAGCGACCTTTGATCGTGGTCACGCCAAAATCGATGTTGCGGGCCCAGGCGTCGCGGTCACCGATCGAGGACCTCGAGACCGGCTCCTTCGCCCACGTTCTGGACGACCCCGAGGTCGTCGACCCGGCCACGGTACGTCGCATCGTCCTGTGCAGCGGGAAGATCGCCCACGAAGCGGCCCAGCGCCGCCACGAGATCGCGGCCGACGACGAGGTGGCCGCGGCCGAGATCGCCATCGTCCGGGTGGAGCAGCTCTATCCCTGGCCGCTGGCCCAGCTGACGGCGCTGTTCGAGCGTTACGAAGAGGCCGAAGAAGTGGTGTGGTTGCAAGAAGAACCCGAGAACATGGGTGCCTGGTCGTTCGTGCATGCCCGCCTCCACGCGGCGTTGCCCGCACGGCTGCGGCTTCGCCACGTCAGTCGAAGCGAATCGGCCAGTCCCGCCATCGGAAGTGCCGCGCTGCATCAGTTGGAGCAGGCCGATCTGTTGCAGCGTGCCATTGGCTGAACCCCACCATGTCGTGGTGGACGGGTCCAACCTGGCCACCGAAGGACGAACGCTTCCGAGCTTGCAGCAACTCGACGAAGCCGTGACCGCGTACGCGCACGAAGATCCCGACAGCCGCATCACCGTGGTGGTCGATGCGTCGTTCGAGCACCGTATCGACGAGACCGAACGCGAGACGTTGCGAGAAGCGATGCTCAACGGCGAGGTCGTGTCCCCACCGGCCGGCGCCATCGGGCGCGGCGACGCCTTCGTGTTGCGCATCGCAGAGCGGACCGGGGCGATCGTCCTCTCCAACGATTCGTTCCAGGAGTTCCACGGCGAGCATCCGTGGCTGTTCGACGACGGAAGGCTGATCGGCGGCAAGCCGGTCCCCGGAGTGGGGTGGATCTTCACGCCCCGCCTGCCCATCCGCGGGCCGAAGAGCAGCGCCGCCACGGCCGAGAAGCGGGCCAGGCGTGACCCCGAGTCGGCTCCGGCCAAGGCGGCGGAGCTCGCCCAGGCGGCCAAGAAGGCGGCCAAACGCACGACCAAGAAGGCCGCTCCGGTCGTGGCGACCACCTGGCCCCTCGTCCCGACCGAGCCCCCGCCAGCGCCCCGGCGCGGCCGGGTCCAGGTCGATCCCGACTTGTCGAGTGCGATCAACGAAGCGGTGGCGGAAGCCCTGGACCCGCCACTCCCGCCCGAGCCGGCCAAGGTGGGCAAAGCGGCCAAGGCTACGAAGACCCCGGCGAAGAAGAAGAAAGCCGCCGCGGTGGCAAAGAAGGACGCGGCTCCGAAGAAATCGGCGACTTCCAAGACGGCCGCCGACCAAGGCGACGGCCAAGAAGGCCGCTGCCGCGAAGAAGGCCGCCGCGGCCAAGAAGGCCGCGCCGGCGAAGAAGAGCGCGCCGGAGATGAAGGCCGAGCCGGTCAAGAAGTCAACGGCGAAGAGGTCGGCTGCGCCGGTCGAGCAGGACCAACCCGTTTCGAAGAGGCGGTCCTCCACGCCGCCTCCGGCGGTCAACGAACCGCTGGCGTTCATCACGTTCGTCGCGACCTATCCCGTGGGGACCACCCTCGAGGGGGAGGTCGTCTCCTTCACCTCCCACGGAGCGATGGTCGATGTCGACCTGCCGGACGGGGGAAGCCTGCACTGCTACATCCCGTTGTCCGCCATGGGTGACCCTCCTCCGACGAAAGCGCGCCAGATGTTGGCCAAGGGCGAGGTGCGGCCGTTCGTCCTGTCGAGTTTGGACCCTCCCCGGCGCGTGGCCGAGTTGTCGTTGCCCGCGCCGGCCAAGAAACGGCGCGGCTCGACCAAAAAGGCGGCCAAGGCCTCGCGTTGAGCGCGACCGTCGATAACCTCAGCGCCATGGGAATACCCGAACCGATCGACGTCCTGCCGCACCGACCCCCGTTTCTCTTCCTGACGTCGGTCACGCGCGGTCGAGCCGGGCCACTCGGCCCAGGGGACCTGGCAGCTGACGGGCTCCGAGCCCTTCTTCGCCGGGCACTTTCCCGGACGGCCCACCCTGCCCGGTGTGCTCATGATCGAAGCGTTGGCCCAGCTCGGCGCCTTCGCGGTGCTCCTCGATCCGCGCTACGCCGGGAAGCTGCCGCTCTTCGGCGGGATCGAGCGGGCGCGCTTTCGGCGCCAGGTCCTTCCCGGCGATACCCTCGAGCTCGACGTGACCCTCGAACGGATGTCCGCCCGGGCCGGCAAGGGGCACGGTACGGCCCATGTCGGGGGGCAGAAGGCCTGTGAGACCGATCTGCTCTTCGTCATCGTCGAAGGTGAGGCGAACTAGTGCGCATGGCTACCTGGAACGTCAACTCGTTGGGCGCACGGCTGCCCCGCGTCACCGAATGGATCGCCGCGCAGGAACCCGATGTGCTGTGCCTCCAGGAGACGAAGCTGGCCGACGACAAGTTCCCCGCGGAGGCGTTCTCCGACTTGGGCTACGAGTCGGTGCACCACGGCGACGGGCGATGGAACGGCGTGGCGATCGTCAGTCGCCTCGGGGTGGCCGATCCGGTGCGAGGGTTCGACAGCGCCGAGGACGAGCACGGATGCCGCATCGTCGCGGCGACGTGCGGGGGAGTGCGGGTGCACTCGGTGTATGTCCCCAATGGCCGCAGCCTCGACAACGAGTTCTACGCCATCAAGTTGCAATGGCTGGCGCGGTTGCGCACCATGCTCGACGAGGCCTACAAACCCGGGGACTCGGTGGCGATCTGCGGCGATTTCAACGTCGCACCTGACGACGGCGACGTGTGGGATCCCGCCCACTTCGTCGGCCAGACTCACGTGAGCGAGCCCGAGCGGTCCGCTCTGCGAGAGGTCGAGGCCTGGGGGCTCACCGACGTGTTCCCGCGCTTCAATGAGCCGGGCGTCTTCACCTGGTGGGACTACCGTGCCGGCGATTTCCACCAGGGACGCGGC
Source organism: uncultured Acidimicrobiaceae bacterium (assembly GCA_963755665.1). Classification (GTDB taxonomy): domain Bacteria; phylum Actinomycetota; class Acidimicrobiia; order Acidimicrobiales; family RAAP-2; genus Bog-473. The sequence continues at coordinate 16,538 of CAVWKU010000019.1, read as the reverse complement.
ATGCGCATCGACCTCGTGCTGGTCAGCGACGACCTCGCCGCACGGGCTTCGGGTGCCTTCAGGGACCGCGATGCCCGCAAGGGGCAGAAGCCTTCGGACCATGCCCCGGTCGTGGTCGACTTCGCCGACGGCTGAGGCCTCAACCGGCGCGGTACGGCTCGGTGGATTCAGGGGTGCGCGCACCCAGTCAATCCGCGCACCCCGCGAAGTGCGACCCAGTGAGCTGCGACCCAGTGAGCTGCGACCCAGTGAGCTGCGACCCAGTGAGCTGCGACCTCTAAAAACTAAACGCTAGAATTCTAGCGTTCAACTTTTACAGGGTCCCGGTCGGGCCTCTCCTGGCATTTCCGTGGGTCACTCCACCCCTTGCCCGGTTCGCGGTAGGGGCAAAAAGGCCGCATGTAGGCCAGCGACAGGGCGGCTGACCAACTCGATCGTGACTGGCGCGGCGTGAACCACCGTCGTCGTCAAGGGCCGGCCGGCCACTCGTGTCCGGCCTCGCCTGCGGCGCCCCTGGACGACCCCTCCTCGCAGTGGGAGCTCTGCTGACGGCAGAACCTCAGGGCAACGGCACCTCGATGAGGTTGGGGCCGGGCTCCGCGAAGCTCGCCTGCAAGGCGGCGGTCAGTTCTTCGGCCGTCTCGACGCGGCGGGCCGGCACACCCATGCCCCGGGACAGCGCCACGAAGTCGAGCGGGGGATCCGTGAGGTCCAGCAGCCTGCGGGCGCGTGAGCCACCGTCGCCGGCACCGACCCGGTGCAGTTCCATGTTCAATATGGCGTAGCTCCGGTTGGCCAGCACCACTGTTGTCACGTCGAGCCGCTCGCGGGCTTGCGTCCACAGGGCCTGCAGTGTGTACATGGCGCTCCCGTCCGCCTGCAGGCAGAGGACAGGTCGCTCGGGCGCGGCCACGGCGGCGCCGGTGGCCAACGGCGGTCCGATCCCGATGGCGCCTCCGGTGAGGGTGAGCCAGTCGTGGGGTGGCGCGCCGGCGGTGGCGCCGGCCACGAACAGGCCCGACGTGATCCCCTCGTCCACGACGATGGCCTGCTCGGGGAGCACCGCCCCGATGGCCGCCGCCAACGTTTCTGCGGTCAAGGCGCCACTCGGTCGGTCGGGTCGCGTCGCGGCGGCGCCGGGACCGCTAGCCGCCGGCGACGACGGCCTCGGCCAGTGCCTCGAGCGCGGCCGGCGCGTCCTCACCCGGACGGACCAGCGTGTGCACGGCGCACCCTGGGGGCACCAGGTCGCTCGGCTTCCCCGGGTAGGCGAAGAACGAGACGGGCGCCTTGGCATCGACCAGCATCAGGTGCTCCACGCCCTGCCAGCTGTGCCTGCGCGAATTCCGCCAGGTAGCCGAGCCTGTCCACGGCGGGAATGCCGGCGCCGCGTTCCAGCCGGGCCGGAAAGGTCTCACCGAGGAGTGCCGCCCCGGTGGTCCCGTTGATGCGGCTGGCGGCGCGCAGACGCCCGGGCGCGCAGGGCGGTCCCCCCGAGGAGGAGCGCCACCCGTACGTCCGAACGCAGCACCCGCGCCACTTCCTCGACGGTCTCTGCCGGCACGACCGCGGGCAAGGGGCGGGGCAGCGGGCGGCAGGGGCCGACAGTCGTCTCCGACCACGACGCGTCTGCCGGCAGGACCAGCGTGGCCACGCAACCCGGGGGGCCGTAGGCGGCGGCGACGGCGTCGGCGGCGTCAGCCCCGACGTCGTCCGCCCGGGCCGTCACCCGGTACCAGCCCGAGACCGGGCGGGCCAACGAGGCGATGTCCGATTGGAGGGGAGCGTCGAAGCGGGCGTGGTACGTCGCGTGATCGCCCACGATGTTGACCAGAGGCGTGCGGGCTCTTCGCGCGTTGTGCAGGTTGGCCAGGCCGTTGCCGAGGCCGGGCCCCAGGTGGAGCAACGTCGCCGCCGGCTTTTCCGCCATACGGGCGTAGCCGTCGGCCGCCCCGGTGGCGACACCCTCGAAGAGCGTGAGGACGGCGCGCATGTCGGGCACCGAATCGAGCGCGGCGACGAAGTGCATCTCGGAGGTACCCGGGATTGCTGAAGCACGTATCGACCCCGGCACCCACCAAGGTGGCCAGGAGCGAACGGGCCCCGTTCAATGTTCTCCCGTCGTGCTGTCTTCGAGCCCCCGACCCCGACCCCGTCCCTGTCTGCGACCCCGACCCCGTCTGCGTTGCCGGACCCGCCCCGGGTCACGCCGAGTAGCCGATCGGGCCCGAGGAGGCCCAGGGGATCGAAGACGCGCTTGATGGCGCGCATGAGGTCCAGGCTCACCGGGTCCTGTGTCTCGAGGAAGTACTCGAGTTTCGCCGTCCCGATGCCGTGCTCGCCGGCGATGGCGCCTCCGGCGGCGATGGCGGTCTCGAAGATCGCATGCAACAGCGCATGGCGACGGACCTCGTCGGGCTGGAAGATCGACAGATGGACGTTGCCGTCGCCGACGTGACCGCAGCCCGTGATGAGGGCGCCATGGTCCGCGGCCAGCTCAGCCACCCGGGCGAGATACTCGGGGATCCCCGCCCGCGGGATGACGGCATCGACGATGTCGTCCGCGCCGGAAGCCTTGGCCACGAAGAACGCCTTCTCCCGGGCCGAGATGAGCTGCGCCCCCGCTGTCGCAGGGAGGACGAAGACGTCGAGGGCGCCGAGCGTCGAGAGGAGCGTGGCGAGCTGTTCGACGTCCTCCTCCACTCTGTCCGCCCGCATGCCTTCGAGCACGACGACCAGGTAGGCCATCGTCGCCGCCTTGGTCTCTTCGGGGATGCCCAGGTCGAGCCCGGCGCTGGCGGTGATGCCGGCCATGGCCAGCACGTCGATGTATTCGAGGATGCTCGGGTCGACCCCGCTGCTCACGATGTGCGGTACGGCCTTCGCCACCTCGGCCAGGGTGGCGAAGGGCGCCAGAACGGTGGCCGCGTCGGCCAGGCGCGGCTCGACCTTCAAGGTGATCTCGGTGGTGACGGCCAACGTCCCCTCCGAGCCGATGAGCAACTGCGTGAGGTCGTAGCCCGAGGAGACCTTCACGAACTTGCCGCCGGTGCGCATGACGGTGCCGTCGGCCAGCACGACCTCGAGGCCGAGGACGTGCTGTCGGGTGACGCCGTAGCGCACGGCGCGCATGCCTCCGGCGTTCGTGGCGACGTTGCCCCCCAGGGACGCGCCCGGCTCGCCGGGGGAGACCGGGTAGATCAGGCCCAGGGGCGCCAAAGCGCGATCGAGCTGCTCCAGGGTGACGCCCGGCTCGACCACGGCCACCTGGTTCTCGGTGTCGATCTCCTTGATGGCCTTCATGCGGTCGAAGGCGAGGAGGATCCCGTCGGCTACCGGTTGGCATCCCCCCGAAAGGCCGGTCCCGCTTCCGCGTGCCACGACCGGGAGGCTGCGCCCGGCTGGCGTGGCGCAGGATGTCGCTCACCTCCTGCGTCGACGCCGGGAGGACGACGGCCAGCGGAACCACGGGCTCCACCGTCATCGCCTCATCGTGCGTGTAGTCGTCGTGCACCGTCGCGCCGGACAGCACGTACCGGTCGCCGACCACGTGGCGGAATGGCGCAAGGTCGACGGTCATCGACCGCCGGTCACGCCTCGCCCGTCGCCGACAAGACGCTGGCGCAACTCGGCCACGCGTGCAGCCACGTCGGAGGCTGCCGTCGGTGCCGCCGCCTTGGTCAGCTGCGCGATCGTCCGCTCGATCGGTGCCAACCACGGGCTCGGGCCCCGGAGCCGCCCCGCACCCGATCCGGACCCCGACCCGACCGGTGCGGGCGTCGTCCCCTTCGGACCAGCTGCACCACAGCTCCTCCTCGGCCCGGGTGAGGGCGACGTAGAGCAGACGGCGCTCCTCGTTGACGGCCTCGGTGGTCTGCGCCGACGCCAGCGGCATCAGTCCGGTGCTCAGGCCGATGATCAGGACGGTGTGCCACTGCAGTCCCTTGGAGCGGTGAAACGTGGTGAGCACGACCCGATCGTGATCGACGGGTTCGGTCGTCGGGCTCGTCGTCATGGTCGACGTGGCGCCGCGTCGACCATCCGCTGCGCAGGTCGCTGGCCGGACCGAGATCCGACCCGGCCACCTGGCACGGGACGTTCGCCGCCTCCATGGCCGCCTGCACGAGCGCCAGTTGGGCGTTGGTGCGGGCCAGCACGGCGATGCTGGACCAGCGCATGCCGGGAAGGCGCGACTGCTTGGCACGCAAGGCGGTCCACGCGGCCTCGTCGGCGTCGCTGGCGTGGGCGATCACGGTCGGCACCGGGCCGTCCACCCGGCTGCTGGTGGCGGCGTCGATCTCACCGAGGACCGTCTCGTCGGTCTCGCTGTCGCGCAGCACGGCCGTGGCCACGGCCACCACCTGCGGGGTACAGCGGTGGTTCTCGTCGAGCCGGATGACTTTCGTCCCGCGCAGGATCTCGGGCAATCGATACAGCAGCGACGGATCCGCGCCGTTGAACCCGTACACCGACTGGTTGGGATCGCCGACGACGAAGAGGTCGGGCTCGTCGGACGAGCAGGGCGGTGAGCAACCGGAACTGGGCCGGGTTCACATCCTGCATCTCGTCGACGAACAGGTGGCGGGTCCGCCAGCGCACCCCGTCGGCGAACGCGGCATCACCGGCCAACGCGTCGGCGCAGGCCGTGATGAGATCGTCGAAGTCGAGGACACGCCGCCGGGCCCGCTCGTCCTCGTAGCGGACGTAGGCGTCGGCCACCTGGTCGGCCCGGATGCCGGTACGGCGCTTGGCCCGGCGGGCCTCGACCTCGTAGCGGTCGGGGGTGACGAGGCGCGCCTTGGCCCATCCGATCTCGCCGTCGAGGGCGCGCACCCGGCGGGGGTCGCCCGTGACCAGGTCGGCCAGCAGGCGACGACGGTCGGGGAGCAGTTGCGGCTCCGGCCGGCCACGCTGGGCTCGATGCTCCCGGAGGAGTCCGAGTGCGGTGTGGTGGAAGGTTCCCGCCTTGACCCCGGAGACCCCGAGGGACCACAGCCGTGTGCGGAGCTCCTCGGCCGCTTTGCGGCTGAAGGTGGTGACCAGGGCGCGGTCCGCCTCGATGGAGCCGTCGCGCACCCGGCGGGCCACCCGCAGGGTCAGCACCCTGGTCTTTCCGGCCCCGGCCCCGGCCATGACGCAGAGCAGCGGGTCCTCGGCCTCGATGGCGGACCGTTGGGCCAGGGTGAGACGGCTCGCGCCCGGGAGGGTCTCCCAGGCCTCGCCTTCGAACGTCATCACCACATGCTCACCGTACCGAACGGTTGCTCCCTGGGCTCGAGGGGCTGGTCCCTTCGGTAGGGTGACCCGGCAGTTCGGTTGGGTGCGCGCACCGGCCACGGCCCCGCGGGGGACGATGGAGTCCCCGCAAGGGAGAGAGGAACGGCAGATGGCAGTGGATTCCCCGGCGTCCGAGGCGAGAGATCGTCGAGGTCGAAATTGTCGATCTGCCTGGGACGATGGGCTCGACGCTCCGCTTGCCGCGTGCCGGATGCGGGACCCGGTGCGGCGGGGTGCGCTGACCTTCATGCTCCGGACCTTTGCCGGCGGGAGCCTCTTCGGCTCCGTCACCGGCCCCGACGGGCCCCGTGTCCTCGCCCTCCACGGCTGGGCCCGGACCCACCGGGACTTCGACGCCGTGGTCGCACCGGTCGACGAGGCAGCCGTTGCCCGCGCTGGCGCTCGACCTTCCCGGATTCGGGGCGTCCCCGCCTCCACCCGACGCGTGGGGAGCCGCTGCGTACGCGCAGGCCGTGGGTGAGGTCCTCGACGACATGGAGAGCCCCGTCGTCGTTCTCGGCCATTCCTTCGGCGGCCGGGTGGCCCTCCATCTGGCCACCCAGCATCCCGGCGTCGGTCAGGGCCTTGATTCTCACCGGCGTGCCGCACCTCCTCCCCTCGGAGGGAGGGCGGGTGCGGGTGGCGCCCGCGTACAGGGCCATCCGGAGCCTGCACCGGATGAAGCTCGTCTCCGACGGCGCCATGGAACGGGCCCGCCAGCGCTACGGATCGGCCGACTACAAGGCCGCCCAGGGCATCATGCGCCAGGTGCTGGCCCGTGCCGTCAACGAAACCTACGAGGAGCAGCTCGACGCCGTGCAGTGCCCCGTCCACATGATCTGGGGCGCCGACGACACGGCCGCGCCGCCCGAAATGGCCGCGCGCGCCGTGGTGCGCCTGGCCCAGGGCGACCTCGAGGTGTTCCCTGACGTGGGCCACCTGACCCCGCTGCTCATCCCCGCCGCCCTGCGTGCCGCCGTGGTGTCGTGCCTGAACTGATCGGCGCCATCGCCTGCGGGTTGGCGTTGCTTCCCGCCGGGGCCCGCTGGCTCCGCGTCGCCCAGCGCGAGCACTACCTGCCCGGATCGACCTCGCGCTTCGCCTGGCGCTGGTGGAGCAGCCGGCCGTTGGCCCTGCCCATGGCGGTGGTGGCGCTGGCGGCGGCTGGCGTCGCGTTCGCCTCCCCGCTCGTGTCGTTGGCGACGGCCGCGGTCGTCATCGTCGGTCCGCCGTACCTCGGCGTGCGTGGGCGCACCTCACCGCTGGCCTTCACCCGCCGGCTCCGGCTGCTGGCCGGCGTATGGCTGGTCCTCCAGGCCGTCGTCCTCGTGATCGGCGTCCTGGTGCACCGCGCCGCGCCGGTCGCTGCCCTCGGCGCCTGCGCGGTGCCCCTCCTCGTCGACGCGGCCTGTGCCGTGCTCAGCCCGGTGGAACGCCGGCTCATGCGGCCCTACGTCACGACGGCGCGTGCCCGGCTGGCCCAGGTGGCGCCGGTCGTGGTGGCGATCACCGGCTCGTTCGGCAAGACCTCGACGAAGCAGCATGTCGCGCATCTGGTTGCGGGCTCGCGCACGGTGGTGGCCAGCCCCGCCTCGTTCAACAACCGGGCCGGCCTGGCCCGGGCCGTCAACGAGCAACTGGCGCCCGGCACCGACGTCTTCGTGGCCGAGATGGGCACCTACGGCAAGGGCGAGATCGCCGACCTCTGCCGGTGGTGCCCGCCGGCGATCGCGGTGATCACGGCCATCGGGCCGGTGCATCTGGAACGCTTCAAGACCGAGGACGCCATCGTCGCCGCCAAGTCCGAGATCACCGTGACCGCGCACACGGTCGTCCTCAACGTGGATGATCCCCGTCTGGCGGCTCTCGCCGATCAGCTGGCGGCCGACGGGATCCAAGGTCGGTGCTCCGCTGTTCCGCCACCGACACGACCGCGGACGTGACGGTGCTGGCGGGGCGACGAGGGCGCCTCGGTGTACGTGGCCGGGGCGGCCATCGGCACCGGCATCGCCCTGCCCACGTCGGTGCAACCGACCAACCTCGCGTGCGCGTTGGCTGTGGCCTTCGCGCTCGGTGTGCCCCATGACGTGGCGCTCGCGCGCATCGCCGGCCTTCCCCCCGTGGCCAACCGGCTCGCCTCGGCACCGGCGCCCTCGGGGGTGTGGGTGATCGACGACACGTTCAACTCCAATCCCAGCGGCGCCCGGGCCGCCCTGGCCGAGTTGGCCCGCCGGGCCGTGGGTGGCCGCCGCGTGGTCGTCACCCCGGGCATGGTCGAGCTCGGCCCCCGTCAGTTCGAGGAGAATCGATCCTTCGCGCATGCAGCGACGGACGTCGCCACCGATCTGGTGATCGTGGGCGAGACCAATCGGCGCGCCCTCGAAGCCGGGTGGTCCCCCTGGCAGTCCCGCCGCGTCCGGACCAGGGACGAAGCGGTGGCCTGGGTGCGGACCACCCTCGGACCGGGCGATGCCGTGTTGTACGAGAACGACCTGCCGGACCACTACCGTTGAGGCCGCCCGAGCCCGCGCCGCCGGCAGCCGAACGCCCCATGCCATGAAGCGAGGAACCCACCGTGTCTGATATCGCCGTGATCTTCGGGGGTCCCTCCCCCGAGCACGACGTCAGCGTTTTGACCGGGCTCCAGGCGGCACATGAGCTGCAACGCGCCGGTCACAGCGTGCAGGCGCTCTACTGGACCAAGACGGCCGAGTGGTTCGCCGTCGATGCCGCGCTCGAGGCGACGGCGTTCCTCGACGGCGTGCCGAAGGGGTCGCAGCCCATGCGCCTCGTGCTGGGGGCCGGTGGGGGGTTCGAAGCAACCGGAGGGCGCTTCTCGAAGAAGCCGGCTGCCTTCGAGGTCGCCGTCGTGTGCTGCCACGGTGGTCCCGGCGAGGACGGGACGCTGCAGGCCGCGCTCGACGGGGCGGGGATCGCCTACACCGGCCCCGGCGTGGCCGCGGCCGCGCTCGGCATGGACAAGCTGGCCTTCGGTGGCGTGATGGTGGCGGCCGGCCTTCCGACCCTGCCCCGGGTGGCGCTGACGTCGTCAGCGGATGACAAGGAAGGCGACCTCGGCGGACTGGACGCGATCGGGGCGGGCCCCTACATCGTCAAGCCGCGTTTCGGCGGCTCCTCCATCGGGATCGAGGTCGTCGAGGACTTGGCGACCGCCAGGGCACTTCTCGGTACGAGCGTGCTGGACGCGCGCGTGCATCTGCGCGCCGGCGCGGTACTCGAGCCGTTTCGCCCCGACCTCTTCGACGTCCAGGTGGCGTTGCGCTGCTGGCCCGACGTGGAGGTGTCGGCGATCGAACGCCCCCTGCGGTCGCCCGGCCGGGCCGGCTCCGCCGGCAACGAGATTCTCGGCTACACCGACAAGTACGTCGGCGGCGAAGGCATGGCCAGCGCCCCGCGGGAGCTGCCGGCCGATCTGCCGGCGGCGGTGGCCGACGACCTGCGCCGCGCCGCCCGCCGTATCGGTGAGCTCGCCCTCGTCCGTGGAGTGGCGCGCATCGATTTCCTCACCGACGGGAGCGAGTGGGTCGTCAACGAGATCAACACCATTCCGGGCTCGTTGGCCCGCTACCTGTGGATCGACCCCGTCGTGCCCTTCGCGCGCCTGTTGGAGGACATGATCGCCGAAGCGCGCGCCCGGCCGATGGCCCGTTACAGCGCGGCCGGCGCCGACGGCCTGGTGCTGCGGGGAGCCTCGTCGATCGCGGCGAAGCTGGCCTGAACCAGGCGGGCTCGGAGTCGATGCTCGTCGCTACGGTGGACGTGGTGACGCCGACCAGGACACGTTGCGCCAGTTCGCCATAGAGCCGTTCCGTGCGCGGCGAGGGCGAGCTGCCGGGGTCGAGCTCGTCGATCCGGCGCCGGCACTCCCGCCATTCCCGGCGCAATCGATCGGCATCTCCGGCGGCCGCCGCAACCTGCATGGCCACGCGCGAGAGGGACTCGCTGTAGGGATCGACCAGCCTGGCCTGCCCCAAGCCCCACTGGGCCAGGTCGAAGAAGCGGGCGTCGACGGCCAGCGCGGCGAGGTCACTGGCCGCATTGACGAGGACGGCGGCCGTCCGGGCGCCATGGCCTTCGGCCTCCCACCAGCCGTAGCCCGAGAGGACGTTCGCCAGCGGCTCGCCCTCCACCAGGCTGAGCGCAGCCCGCAGCAGAGCCATGGCCTCCTGCGGATCTTCGGTCGCACTTCCCTCGGCCGCGATGGACGCCGCCACGATGCACATCGACCGTGACGCCGTCGCTGACCCGGTAGATGCCGCCCCTCGTGCCGGAGGGGAACAGGAGGTCCCCCTCACCATCGGAGCCCATCGCACGCCGCGCCGCCGCGGCGATGTTGAACAGCGTCTTGGACGCGGCGTCCGCATCGGAGGACCCGAGCACGCGCGTGCGCAGTCGATCACTGGTCACCTCCCCATCGCCGTGGAGGGCGAGGTATGCCACAAGCTCGGTGGCGCGTCGGGCCCGGTTGGGCGCGATCTCCTCGTTCAGTCCTTCCAGTCGCGGTGTCTGCGTGAGCAACCGCACCATGACCGTTCCGGGATCGGGCATGGTGACGGGACCGGCGTGGGCCGGGATCGCCCGGCGTTCTCCACCGTCGCCCGGCGACAACGCGCTTGCCTGCTCGCGTCGGCGTGTCGTATTTCGCCCGGGGGACCGAACGCGGCATCCGCATGTTCTCCATCGGGAGGCTGGGCTCGCTCGACGTGGGGAGGTGGCGTCACGAGCTGGTCCACCAAGGCCGACGTCTCGGGCCGCATGAGATGGGGGAGCACGGTCCGGCCGAGAGGGTGGATCGATGCTGCGTTGCGGTCGACGAGCACCGTCACGTCGCTCGGGGCAGCCCCTGACGCGCTGACGATCGCCACCCTCGTCCTCTGCGCGTCGGAGAGCGACGCAGGATCGCCGAAGAAGAGGACCTCCACATCGTCCGCAGACGGGTCGTCGTGGTCGAGCAGGGCGACTTCACGTGCCACGACCATCGGATCCTCGGTGACCACCACCAGGTCCGCCCAGGCCCACGCCTCCTGGACACGCCGGGCGGCGCGCCACAGGTCATCGCTCTCTTCGCCCACCAGTGGGAGGCAGCCTCCCCGTTTCAGCGGGATCATCCACGTGCCGTCCTGATCCTCGCCGATCGGGAGGACGATCGGCAGGAACGGCCGGACGCCACCGGCCTGCGGCGCAGACATGTCGTGGTCGGCATGCCAGGCCTTGCCGTCGACGGAGAGGCTGAACCCGTCCGGCGCCGGTCGCCCCGCCTCACCCAGCCAGAAGTCGACGCCTGCCGCGCCGACGCACACGACCCGGATCGTCGTGCCGATCGACCGATCGTCGGCATCCATTGCCTCCATCGCCAGGCCGAGGCGGAGGTTCGCCGCTTCGAACGCATGCAGGCTGGGAACGCCGGAGAAGCGGGCGAGTTGGATGTCGGTCTCGATAACCGCGTCCGTGTGGTCGGACGCTGCGTCGGGTTCATCGCCACTCATCTGCCGCAACATCCGGATGCGCCGGGACCGGCGCGCCAAGGCGACAACACGCGAGGGCGCCGACGCCCAGGGCGGAGAGCTCGGGCAGGCTCGACCCCCCCGGTGCTCGCCTCTGGAGCGACCCGGAGGCCGGAGCGACTACGGCGGATGCGGTGGGATAGGTGAGAGCCGTTGCCGCGTATGTCGTCTCCGAATCGGTATATCGGCGTCGGGGGCGGAACTCCACCGCCCGGCAGCTGCAGGATCCAACCGGGTTGAATCACGCTGGGGTCCACGAAGCGCGCGCCATCGGGCATGGTGCGGCCCAGGTTCAGCGCAGCGATGGCGGGCCAGTCGCCACCGTCACCCAGTTGCGCCTCGGCGATCGACCAGAGCGAGTCGCCCTGGTGCACGACGTAGGTCGCTGCAACGCGTGGCTGCACCGCGGCAGCAGGTGGCGCGACGGAGCGGGGTGCGCCCATGCCGATGGTCGAGGCTGTCGTCGCGCTGCTTGCGCCGGCCTCCGAGGCGACGAACAGAGGTGCAGCCACCGCGATCAGCGACAACACTCCGGCCGCGATCCGCGCGGCGACCCTCTCCGTGAGAACCGCACCGACGGGGGTGGTGACGTGCCCCCGGCGGACCTGCGTCACGACAGATCGGGTGAGTTGCGTGCAGCAGGCGAGCCAGGCCACCCACGCCACGAGTGTCACGCCGGTGAGGACGGCCCGGGCCGGCGTTCCCCATTGATGCCCGAGCCCGTTCCCGAAGGGGTAGCCGACGACGGTGACCAGCACCGCCGGGATCGCCGCAAAAATGAGAAGCGTCGTCAGGAGCGAGCCCAACGCGTCGACGGCATTCTTTCCCGGAGTCTTGCGCTGCTCGCTACCCACCTGCCGGCGCGATCGTCAACGTATAGGAGATCGCGTCGTATTGGACCAGCATTATTTTCAGGGTGAGATCGCAGGGGCCGTCGGCGTCGGGGATCACGACGGCAACGCTCGTCGTGCCCTCGGCCGTTTGTGACCCATCGGGGCACGACACCGAGAGCGAAAGCGAATCGGTGGGGGACCAGCTTGCCGAAATTCGCATCGCACCGGCACCGGTGAACGCTTCGTTGGCCGTCGCGTCGTAGGGCTGCTGGAGGTCCCCGGAGCGGGTCAGCGGCGCGGGTTGCGCGGGTGCCGAGCCGAGGGTCGATGTCGTCGTCGTCGCACCCGTCGCACCCGTCGTCGTAGTCGTCGTGGTCGTCGTCTGTGCCGTCATGGCCGTCGTCGCCGGCGTGGTGACGACGTGGCCGCCACTGCCCGAGGTGCCCGGGCTCACGGTCGGTGCAGTGGCGGTTGACGACATGTTGCTCGCGGGCCGGGTGGGCTCTGTGGTCGCCGTGCTGGTCGTCGTGGACGGGGCGGCCGAAGGGATCCCGGTTGCCTTTCGATTTCTCGACGCCGCCACGTCACGGCCCTTGCCGTGGCCGGAGTGATCCGATGTTGCGGCCGCCACCAAGGCGAGAAGGGAGAGTGACACGGCGAGCACGGCCCACCAGTGCGGGCGAATCCGCTGTGGCCGGGCGCGGCCGGGTTGAGCACTTGGAAGTTCTCCCGACACAGGTTGACCTTAGGGGTCGTGCGGACGGCCGGTGACCGGGCCGTCATGCGCACAAACGCCGCACGCCCCGATCGCGCCCGGCATAGAGCGACCGGCGGTCCCGACCTGTGACCTTGGCCAGTTCTGCGATGGAGAATCCGAGCACGTGATGCGCATAGAGCACCTCGACATCTTCGGCCCTCATGCCCTCCTGTCGCAGGTCGATCAGCGTTCTCGCCAAGAATTCGAGGTCGGTTTCAGAAGGGGTGGCCCTGGGTTCCGACACTCCCGGTGTCATTTGCACCTGCAGTTGCTTCTGGTCTTTGGCATGGAAGAGCTGGCGCCGCATACGACAGCGGATGGCCGACAGCAGGTCGAGGACGGCGTAGGGGCGGTCCTGTCCCGACCAGTCGAAGAGCACCATCCATGTCATCGAAAGTGTCTCGCTGAAGAATTCGCTGCCGTCGTCCCAGTCTCCCCCCTGGCCCCACCGCAGCCGCTTGGCGACGGTGAGGAGGCCGGGGAGGAGGGCCTGAATGAGAAAGCGGACGATGAGCGCATCGCCCGGGGCCTCACGCAACATCGTCCTGATCAGCGCCGCCGCTTCCTCTCGGGCCCGGCTGCCGGTGGCCCGGCGCATGTGGTCGATCAGGTCGCACGGGGTCACGCACCGGGGTACTCCCAGCGAAGACGGGCCGTCGTCGGTCCCCCGGACCAGGACCGAGACGGTCTGATCCCTCTCTGCGAGATAGTGCAGGGCACGGACGGCGCCCGGGGAGCGGCCGAGCGTGCGCCACTCGCTGTTCAGTTGTTCGATGGGCAGGATCCGTTGTCGGGTGTGAGGGGGCATGGAAGAACCCTCATCGGACCACCTCCCCCGATCCCTCCCACACGGCGCGTCACCCCGGCCGTTGCGGCTCAAGTCGGCGACCTCCCTGGTCGGGATAACCTCCCCCCGATGGATATCGAAGAGTTCTACGACGGTGACCCCCGACGCCGGCCCTCGGCGGAGATCGAACTCGGCACCGAATGGCGCGATGCGCACGGCATCCGCTACGAGCTCAACTGGGTCGAGGACACCGGCGAGCTCTATGTGATGCGCGAGCCGTCGCCCCACATCGTGGAGGACCCCTTCGGCGGCACCCACTCGTCGATCCGCCACAGTGAAGAGGTCAAAATGACGGTCAACGTGGTGGCGCAGATCGCCACCCATGACCAGCTCGAGGAGATTCTCGCCGGCTGGCCGGAGGCCATGGCGGGCGATGCCGGGGCAGAATGGCTCGCCGAACGGCTGCGATCCGCCGGCGTCGCGGTCGGACCGGGAGACGGTGTTCCCGATGCCGGGGTCGATCAGCCCTCGTAAGAGTGGAAAGCGACGGCCTGGCCTTCGGCTTTAGGAGCCCGGGGTCGGATTGCCATTCCACGATCCGGGTGCCGCCCGGCGTGGGATTGACGTTCACATTCGTGTCCACCACGGCGCACTGCCCCTTCAGCGCCGGGATCAGATGCGCTTCGTCCACCGTCGCGCTCTCGGAGATCGTCGTCATGAGGGAGTTCATGGATCCGTCGGCCGAATTGGCCTGCGCGGCCAGAGGCAGGGCGGCACGGAGCTCCGCATCCGCCTGGGTCCGGAGCCGATCGGAGACCTTCGGGCGGGACATTGGGCTTGGCGGAAGCCTCGAAGTAGCGCACCGAGCGGTTCACGTGGACGCAGGCCTGCCGGGCGAGATCCTCCCCGCCGTCCCCGCATGCGCTCAGGAGGAGCGTGGCGCTCACGGCCATGGCGCCGAGCCCGATTATCGAACGGCGACCCGACAGAAGCGGTCGCCGCACTTCAGCCGAGCCAGCTGTCGGCCGAATCGAGGAGAAAGCGACTTACCGCCAGGGCGCGATCGAAGACATCGCAGAGGAGCTCTTCGCCCCCGAGGACGCGGGCCAGGGATACCGGGTGGCGTGCCACGATGCTGAGCCTGCGCTCCGAGCCATCGGTGGCATTGGCAAACGAGTCGATGGCCGACACCTCGAGGGGGAGCTCGATGCCGCCGACGCCGGCCAGGTCGATGGCCAATCGCAGCAGGTCGGGGCCGCTGGGTAGCGGCGGGAGCGCCCAGGTGAAGGTGAGGGGAAAGTGGAACTCGTCGGGCGGTTCCTCCTCCTCGGTCAGGAGCACCACGGCGTCTTCGAACGAGAGGAGGACACGTGGATCGACGTCCAGGGCCAGGTGGAGATCCAACGGACCGCCGCAGCCCTCCTCGGGGTGGAGGTCGACTTCCCATACCTGGCGCAGGGAGTACGTCTCGACGAAATGCCGTTCGTCGTGCACGTGGAATCCGTGATCGACCGAGTGATCTTTTAGGTCCGCCACGTATCCGGCGACGTCGATAGCTGCCACAGTGCGATGAGCCTAATGGCCAACGTGAGGCCGGTTGCCAGTAGGGTTCCTGAGCCGTGGATGAGGTTCGGTTGCTCCAAGTTCTCGACGACGCGGTCCGAGCGGTGCGCGGCGCACTCGATGACCTGGACGAATGGGGGCCGGCGGGAACAAAGCCGGGTCAGTACCGCCTCGACCTGGCCGCGGATGCCGCAGCACTGCCCATATCTGCATGGCGCCGGCCTGGCCGTGCTCTCCGAAGAATCGGGGGTGACCGGCCCCGTCGGCGCCACTCCTGGCCGTGATCGACCCGGTGGATGGGTCGACCAACGCCCACCGGGGCATTCCGTTCTATGCGACGAGCATCTGTGTGCTCGATGCTGAAGGGCCCCTCGTAGGGGTCGTCGTCAACCAGGCGACAGGCGTGCATTTCGAGGCGGTGCGCGGCGGCGGCGCGCAGCGCGACGGTGAGGGCGTGACGCCCTCGAGCTGCGCCGATTTGTCGTCGGCCCTGGTCGGGATCTCCGGGCTTTCCGGGGGTCCATCCGGGTTGGGCCCAGTTCCGTGCCTTCGGCGCGGCGGCGTTGGAGTTCTGTGCGGTGGCCGAAGGCACGCTCGATGCGCTATTCGGTCGTCGGAACGAGCACCCTGTTCGGATGGGACTACCTGGCCGGCATGCTCATCTGCAGCGAAGCGGGCGCGGTGACCAAAGAACGCGACGGCGCGCGATGTCGTCGTGCGCGACGACACGACGCGGCGACCGGTCGTGGCGGCGACGCGGGCGTTGTGTGACCAGTTGCTGGCGAAGAAGGACATGTGAGCGGGGAGCATGCGGGCCCGCCGGACATAGGGCCACTGGTGGCCCGCAAGACCTGGCGCACCCTGGAGCCACTCCACGCGATGATCTACTTCGTCCCCGAGGCGGCGGAGGCCTATGCACGGGTGGGCATCACGGGACGCAGTGGGTATTTCGCCTCGAGGGCCGCGCCCATGGGTGCCGTCGCACCCGAGGTGGTCGTTGCGACTTTCTTCAACTTCAACCCCGAGCTGGTGTACTCCAGTCTCCCTCGCGCCTGGCAGATCGCCTCGCCCGACGCCATGCTGGCGGCGCGACTCGATGCGGTTGACGCGGCCTTCCGGCGGGTGCTGGGCGACGCGGTGGGATCGCCGGAAATGCACCGGGCTGCGGCGTTGGCACGCGGCATGGCCGAGGTCGCCGGGACGCACGGAGAAGGCCGGCCGCTCTGCGCCGGCCACGCCGACCTGCCGTGGCCCGACGAGCCGCATCTGGTGCTCTGGCACGCGCAGTCCATCCTGCGGGAGTTCCGGGGCGACGGCCACATCGCCCTGCTGGTCACCCACGGGCTGTCGGGGATCGAGGCGCTGATCACCCACGGTGCGGCGGGCGAGGCGCCCCTCGCTGTCCTGCGTGCGACCCGGGGCTGGTCCGACGACGCCTGGAACGCCGCCGTGGCGGCGCTCCAGGAGCGTGGCTGGCTACGCGAGGGAAACGAGCCGACGCTGACCGAGTGGGGAGCGAGGACGCGCCACGAGATTGAGGAACAGACCGATGTGTTGGCCTCCGCTCCGTACACCTGGCTCGGAGAGGAGGACTGCGCAGAGCTTCGTACGTTGGCCCGGCCCTGGAGCAGGCTCTTCGCCGAGGCGTTTCCTGTTTGAACCTCTTGAGGGGAGCATCGTGTGCTTCACCTACGATGTGGGGCCCGACGTTCATTCGCCGGCCCGGGCGCTTAGCTCAGTTGGTTAGAGCAGCTGGTTTACAACCAGCAGGCCGGGGGTTCGAGTCCCTCAGCGCC
>CAVWKU010000018.1:0-181486 GCA_963755665.1 uncultured Acidimicrobiaceae bacterium | reverse complement strand
ACTGGTTCACGACCTCGTCGAACTGGAGCGGGTCGCAGGGCATCCCCTTGCTCTTCTGGCATCAGCTCGAACTGTCCGTGGCGGTGGTGCTCACCGCCCTCGTCCTCGGGGGCGGCCTCGGGGTGATTCTCGGCCACACCGGGCGGGGCGGGTTGGTCGCCGTCAACGCCGCCAACGCCTTTCGGGCCGTGCCCACCCTGGCCCTGCTCACCCTGCTCGCCATTCAGCCCTCCATCTCGCTCAAATGGAACGGGTTCCTGGCGGCGTGGATCGCGCTCACTGCGCTGGCGATCCCTCCCATTCTGACCAACACCTACGTCGGGATGCGCGAGGTCGACGCCGACGTCCGTGACGCGGCGAAGGCGATGGGACTGACCGGCGGTCAGGTGCTGCGCCGGGTGGAAGCGCCCCTTGCGGTCCCGTTCGTCATGGCCGGCGTGCGCACCGCCGCCATTGAGGTGGTGGCGACCTCTACGCTGGCGGCGTACGTCAGCTTCACGGACCTCGGGACCTACGTGATCACCGGGCTCAATACCAATAATGCGGTTCTCTCGTTCAGCGGCGCCATTCTGGTCGCCGTCATGGCCGGACTGGTGGCCGGTCGTCCTCAGCCTTCTGACGCGGGCTCTGACCCCGCTCCCCCTGCGCCGCCACGGCAGCCGGGGCCTCATGCCGGCCCGCCCGGGGACCCGGGTGCAGGTAAGTTGACAAAGCCGATCGGATAAGTAAGTATTTCGGTTACGCGACGGTCCCATGACGGTACCATCGCGCCACGCCGAGGGGGCGTGTTCCGCCCCTCCCAATCGGGAAAGGTATCCCCATGCGTTTCAAGCACTCTCTGCTCGTCGGTGCCCTGGCCATGGTGGCAGCCCTCGTCGTCGCGCCGACGGCTGCGCTGGCGTCCGTGCACGCGTCCAGCAAGCCGACCATCATCATCGGCTCGACGAACTTCGAGGAGCAGGCCATCGTCTCCAACATCTGGGCCGATGTCCTCAAGTACGGCGGGCTACAACGTCACCGTCGAGCCCGCACTGGGAGCCAGGGCGATCGTGGTGCCGGCCATCGAGAAGGGCCAGATCAATCTGGAGCCCGACTACGCCGCCTCGCTGCTCGCCTTCCTCCACAACGGCGCGCCCTGCCGCCGGCAGACAACATCGCCACGGCCATCCCGGCCGACCAGAAGGCGCTCGCGTCGTTCGGGGTGACCGTGCTGCCCGCGTCCAAGGCGCTGGACACCAACGTCTTCGCCGTCACCAAGGCCACGGCCAAGAAGGACCACCTCACGACCATCTCGAGCCTGAAGCCCTACGCCTCGAAGTTGACCCTGGGCGGCCCCCCGAATGCCCGAGCAACGCCGGATGTGAGCTCGGGCTCAAGAAGGTCTACGGCCTCAAGTTCGCCGGCTTCAAGAGCCTCGACGAGGCCGGTCCCCTCAGCGTGGCCGCGCTCAAGAACGGCGAGGTCCAGGTGGTCGAGCTCTTCTCGAGCGACGGCAACGTGGTCTCGAACAACTTCGTCGCCCTCACCGACAACAAGCACCTCGAGGGAGCGGACTACATCGTCCCGGTCATCCGCAAGTCGGTGGACACCCCGGGTGTGGCGAAGGTCCTCAACAGCATCGACGCCAAGTTGACCACCGCCGCCATCTCGAAGCTCAACCTCGACGTGACCGCCAAGCAGGAACAGCCGGCCGCCGTGGCGCAGGCCTGGGTGAACTCCGTCAGCTGACCGTCGCCGGGCCTCGGCCCGCACGAACCATCGGGAACGAGCCCGGGTCACTCTGCGGAGTGGTCCGGGCTCCGGTCGTCATTGTCAGTCGGTCGCGATGGCGGTCAGCACGTCGAGTTTGCCCGCACGGCGGGCGGGCCAGCTTGCCGCGCCGAGGCCGAGCAGCGCGGACAGGATCAGGAAGATCACCAGGCTGCCGACCGGAATCACGATGTCGGTGATGCCCTGCTGCTTCAGTGACGCCGAGAAGGCGGTGCCGAGCGCCGTGCCGACGAGGATGCCGATGATGGCGCCGAACACGGCCAGAATGACCGACTCCGATCGGATCATCGACCGCACCTGTCGTCGCTTCATGCCCACCGCCCGCAGGAGCCCGATCTCATGGGTGCGCTCGAAGACCGAGAGCATGAGCGTGTTCACGATGCCGATCAGGGCGATCACGACGGCCAGGGCCAAGAGGGCATAGACCAGCGCCAGGAGTTGGTTGACTTGGGCCCGCTGCGATTTCTCGAAGCCGGCCCGGGTCTGGATCTTCAGATTCGGGTAGGCCCGCAGGCCGTGCTGTCACCACGTTGGTCGTGATCTGCGCCGTCGGCCTTCGTCTGCAGGAGCACGGCCACCGGCAACGGATTGTTGAAGTGATTCAGGAAGTACCGATCCCCCACGAGGTAGCTCCCGATGAGGGCGTTGGGTTGGAAGATCCCGCCGACGCGCAATGTGGACGCACCCGTTTGGGCGAACTTGACCGGCACGACCGAACCGACCGACAGATGCTTGGTGGTCGCCGTGTTGGTGTCGATGAGCAACTCCCCGGCCGCGAGGGCTGGCGCGCCGGTCCCACTCTGCATGCGGAGGATGACCGTCGAAGAGAGGTCTTCGGTGGAGACCGCGGTCAGATTGGCCAGCGAATTCCGGATGGCGAAGGTCCCCTGATAGACGGTGGAGACCGAGGTGACGCCGGGCAGCGCGGCCGCGACGTTCGCCACCGAACCGCTGAACTCTCCGGCGCCGCCCTGGGCGGAGCTCGTGATGATGTAGTTCGCACTGATTGCGTTGTCGACACTGCTCGTCACGGACTTGGAGAGCGAGGCGCCGAAGACGGCGATGGTCGAGACCAGGGCCAGCCCGACCATGAGGGCGGAGGCCGTCTGCGCCGTGCGGCGGGGGCTGCGCATGGAATTCTGCCGACCGAGCTTTCCCGATATCCCCAGGAGCCGGGCCAGAGGCCTGCCGATCACGCTCGCCATCGGCCGCGCGACCACCGGGGCCAACATGCCGATCCCGATGAACAGGGCAACGGCGCCGAGCCCGACCAACTGGATGGCGGGCTTGGTCAGTCCGAAGACCAAGAGGGCCACGCCGACCACGGCGAACACCGTCCCGATGATGATCCTTCGGCGCGATGACTCCTGCTCGTCGGCCCGGTGATCGGCCAGTGCGGCCACCGGAGGGATCCGCACCGCACGCCGGGCCGGACTGATGGCGGAGACGAGGGTCACCCCGACGCCCACGAGCAACGCCACGACGACCGTGCGCCCTTCGAAGATCAGGGATCCCGAGGGCAGGGTGATGCCGAGTCCCTTGAAGAGGGCCTCGAGGCCGATGGCGGCCAGGACGCCGAGACCGATCCCGATCAAGCGAGGCCACGGTGCCCAGAATGAGGGCCTCGGCCAGGACCGAGCGGAAGACCTGACGGCGACTGGCGCCGACGATGCGCAACAGCGCCAGCTCCCGTGTGCGCTGACCGACGGTGATGGAGAACGTGTTGAAGATCGTGAAGCCGCCGACGAAGAGCGAGATGAAGGCGAACACCAGGAGGGCGGTGGAGAAGAAGCCCAGCGCCTGATTGATGTCGTTGGACTGCTCGTTCGCCACGGTCTGCCCGGTCACCACCTCCACGCCCTTCGGGAGCGTCGGCCGCGATCGCGTGTTGCACGGTTGCCTTGTCCGCCCCCGGCGCGGTCAGGACGTCGATCGCCTGGTAGTGCCCGACCTGCCCGAAGAGCCGTTGCGCCGTGGGGAGCTCGAAGGCGGCGATGGTCGCTCCGGCCAGATTGTTCGCCGTGCCGAACTTCACGATGCCGCTGATGGTGAACGTCTGCGGAGGACCGGCCAGGAGCACCCGGACATGGTCGCCGACGACGAAGTGGTACTTCTGCGCGGTGCCGGCATCCATCACCACCTCGTGCGGCGAGGTCGGGGCGGTGCCCGAGGCGAGCTGGAGGGCCGAGAGCTGAGCGATCGACGTCGTAGGACAACCCCAACGTCGGGGCGCCGCCGTTGCTGATGGCCTTCCCGTCGGGGGCCACGAATTGCGCGTAGCCGCTGACCGTCCCATCGGCGAACTCCACGCCGGGAATCTGGCGCACCGTGGTCGGCGATCGACTGCGGGATGGGCTTGCGGACCGCACTCGCCCCGGCGCTGGTGTCCGAGAATGCCGCCTTGCCGCGGATCTCGAAATCGACGTTCTGATAGATGTGGCCGAACAGCGTGTTGAAGGTGTTGTGCAGCGTGTCGGTGAGGACGAGCGTTCCCGAAATGAACGTCACCCCGAGCACGATGGCCAGGGCGGTCAACGCCAGGCGCAACTTGTGGGCCAACAGGCCCCGGAGGACGACCCTCTTCACCTCAGCCGCCCAATTGCTTCATGTGTTCGAGCACGGAATCGGCCGTGGGCGACAGGAGCTCGTCGACCACGGAGCCGTCGGCCAGGAACACCACGCGGTCGGCGTAGGCCGCCCCCCGTGCGTCGTGGGTGACCATGACGATGGACTGGTGCATCTCGGTCACCGAGCGGCGGAGGAACTCGAGCATTTCGGCCGACGAATTCGAGTCGAGATTGCCCGTCGGCTCGTCGGCGAAGATCAGGTCGGGTCGTGCGATGAGCGCCCGGGCGCACGCCACGCGCTGTTGCTGACCTCCGGACATCTCGCTCGGGCGGTGTGACGAGCCGGTTCCCGATCCCGAGTTGTTCGACCAGGTAGTCGAACCAGCCCTGATCGACCTTGGTCTTCGCCAGGTCGCAAGGAAGCGTGATGTTCTCCCGGGCCGTGAGCGTCGGAATCAGGTTGAAGGACTGGAAGACGAATCCGATCTGGTCGCGCCGCATCTGCGTGAGACCGGCATCGTCGAGGTTCCCGATCTCCCGGTCGCCCACGAAGGTGCGGCCCGAGGTCGGCGTATCGAGCCCGGCCATGCAATGCATGAGGGTGGACTTGCCCGAACCCGACGGACCCATGACCGCGGTAAAGCGGCCGCTCTCGAACTCGACGTTGATGCCATCGAGGGCATGCACCACGGCATCGCCCTTGCCGTAAATTTTGGAGAGGTCGATGGCCCGGGCCGCAGGAGGCTTCGGCGAGATCGCTCCCGTCGGCTCATTGACGGCGGCATCCACGGAAGGGTCTGTCGGCACTCATGAGGACCATCTTCGGCGATGGCCGCCCACGAGACAATCAGGGATCTCCCCGATACGACCCTCAGTGGCGACCCCGTACGGGGGTTGCCTGAGGGCGCGATCGCCTACTTCGGATGATTCGTGAGGACCCGGCTCAGCTGCTGACGGCTCATGGGGGGCGTGAGGGGGCTCGAGCCGCCGGGACGGAGCCCGTCCAAGACCAACTCCAAGAAGCGCTCGGAGGCGGACGGGGCCTCGGCGCCGCAGAGATCGGCGACGGCGCGCACCGACATCAACGCAAGGATGACGTCCGCGAACACGATGTCGTCTCGGACGGTCCCGGCGTCCTGACTCCGATGCAGAACCTTGTCGACGGTCGGTGCGATGTGCTTCAGGACCGAGTTGACGCCGGCGCTCTCGCTCCAGGGCGGTCGCGTTGTCGTCACCCGCCAACACGAGGGAACCGCGATGCAGCGACGCAGGAACTCCGAGAGAGCGTCTCGCCGGCGCGACATCGGCCAGGACCTCTTCACCGATCTTGATCGTGCGTTCTTTGGCCAGGTCCGTCACCGCGTTGAAGAGGTCCTCTTTGTGGGGGAATCTCCGATAGAGCGTTCCGATGCCGACATCGGCCTTGACCGCGATCTGCTCCATCGACCCGTCGTAGCCCGATTCGGCGAAGACGTCGCGGGCCGCCTCCATGATTCTCGCCAGATTGAGCTCGGCGTCGCGGCGCAGTGGCCTGCGCCTGCGTGCGGCGGGCGCCGGCCTGTCCGCGGTCCGGCTTCGGTGCGGGCCTCCGTCGCATCGTGGGGTCACTTTCTCAGGCCTCCGGCGTATAGCCGATGGCACCGACGAACACTTCTGCTTCAGCGGTGAGCGCAGGGTGGGACTCGGATTCGACGATGGACGGGCCGTCACGGCGGGGAATCTTCATGGCCACCAGCGCCGCCACGATCAGCGAGCCGCCGCAGACGATGAAGGCCAGCTCGTAGCCGTGCTGCGCGGGAAATCCGTCGGGGAGGATCTTGCTGACCACCAGGCTGGTGGCGATACCGCTTCCGAGAGCGGACCCGATGTTCCGGATGTTGGTGTTCATCCCGGTGGCCACTCCCGTCTGATCCTGCGGAACGGCCTCAACGATCAAATTCGACATGGCGGAATACCCGAAGGCCATGCCGATACCCAGCAAGCCCGAGGCGACGAGAATGTTCCAGGGCTGGCTGTGCGCGATGGTCAAGACGCCGTAACAGGCGGCGCAGAACAACGACCCGACCACGAGAAGATTCTTCGATCCGGCCAGGCGCGCCAGCCGACCGGTGAAGGGCGCGATGACCAGCATGGCGACGGCGAAGGGCACGAGGAGCACCCCCGACTTCGTCACCGACGCCCCGAACCCGTAGCCGACGCTGGACGGGGTCTGGGCGAACTGCGGGAACCGTCACGAACATGGCGTACAGCCCGAACCCGAAGAGCACGGCGGCCAGATTCGTCGTCCAGACGGTGGGGATCCGCATCATGGTCATGTCCACCAGCGGCGTCGGAGAGCGCACCTCGGACCACACCCAGAGCACGATCAGGACGGCCGCGGCGCCGAACATGGCCAGAACGGTCGGATCCTTCCAACCCCACGTCGGACCGTACGAGACGCCCAACAGGCCCACCGTCAGCCAGCCCGACATGAGAACCGCCCCCAGCCAGTTGATGCCGCCGGGAGCCCGCACCGGAGATGCGGGGACGAACTTGAACGTGGTCGACCGCCGCACCGAGCGAGAGGACAAGCGGGATCCAGAACAACCAGTGATACGAGAGGTGCTGGATAACGGGACCGGCCAGGACGATGCCCGCACCCACTCCGAGACCCAGAATGGCGGACATGGCACCGATCGCCCCGGCAACCTTGTCGCCGCGGAAACTCATCGCGGATGATGCCGAAAGCCAGGGGAAAGACGGCTCCCCCGACGCCTTGGATCACCCGACCGATCAACATGATCGGGAGGGTCGTGGCGAGAGCACTCACCGCGGTTCCGGCGGAAACGGCGATCAGGACGATGACGATCATCTTGTCCTTGCCGATGATGTCCCCGGTGCGCCCGAGAATCGGCGTCGCGATCGCCGAACTCAGGAGGTAGCTGGTCAGAAGCCAACTCGCCCCGCTCTGCCCAGTGTGGAGCGTGTGCTCGAGCAGGGGAATGGCCGGGATGATCAGCGATTGCAACAGGCTGAACGACAGAGCCGCCGTGGCCAGCACGGCGAACGTGGCGCCGTAATGAATGCGTTTCTCGACCAAGCCGGGCCGTTCCTGTCCTGTTTTGTTTTGCGGAATCACCCGTTCCGATTACTTCACTCTAAGCGGAACTTCTGGTTCCGATCAAGACAGGGAGCGGGCCGTCGTCGTTCTTCCTCACCCGCCCGTACGAGCGATTGGCCGTCGCCGACCGGACTGACGTCGAGACGGCGGTGACCCTTTTCATTGTCGGCGTTGTCGTGACCGAGCTGGCGGCCCGGAGTCGCCATCACCACTCGGTCGCGACCGAGGAAGCGGACCTCATCGGCATGATCTACCAATTCTCGGAGCTTGTGGCGGCGGGTGCTCCTGACGCTGACGTGATCGCGCGGCTCGCGAAGAGCTCATCGCACTTCTGGGGTTGCGGGACTGCCGATTCGAACATGGAGACAGCCAACGACCCCGCCTCGCCATCGAACATGACGCCCGCGTCTTCCTGGGTGGAAATCTCTGGGCCGTTGAAGATATGGGTCTGCCCGGTCCTGAAATTGAGCTCCTCGCCCACAGGCGCGGCAGCGCGATCGGTCGCTTCGTCCTCACCCCGACCCCGGGACTCCCGGTCCCCTATCAGCGTCGGGTCGTCGCTGTGGCCCTGACCGATCAGGTCGGCACCGCGCTCACCCCCCAGCTTCGTTCTGCGTGACGCAGATCAACCGGGAGGGGCAAGAAAGACGGTCCCATCGGCGAAGCGCCTCGTAACGACCAGACCAGCCCATCGCTGGAATTGACCCACGGTGACAAGCGTCGGCTGAAGATCGGGGACGAGTGCGACGACCCCGTGGCGATGCTTCACCAGGTGTCCGATGTAGCTGACGTCCCTTTTGAACTGGGTGTTGGGTTTCGTCGTGATCGCGTAGGTACGAACCGGCGTCAGCACCGATCCCCGGTCGGCAAAGATGAATACCCCCGATGGCTCATTCGTCACGACAAGGTCACGGGAAGGAAGCTTGCGCAGGACCGCCATGGCCGGTGTCGGATCGGGCACCGGAAACGGATGGCCGAGCTGGCGGACGGCCGGCGAGACGTTCGGGACGATGAGCAGAAGTGTGACCCCCAGCGTTACCGCAACCGAAGCGAATCGGAAGTCGACGGCCCACCGCGATCGCACCGCCCAATAGACGAGAGACAGCAGGATCAGATACGAGGTGACCTGCATCGGTCCGAGGACCCGCTGGTCCAGCGAAAGTGACGCGTCGAGCCACGTGCTCGAGACAAAGACCACAAACGCATACGAGAGGAGGAAGATGCCCAGCAACCGCAAGAGATTTTGCGTCTGCTGCGGAGCGCCCGAGGAGCCCCTGATGAGCCCGAAACAACTGGGGGACATGGGTGCGATCGCCGCGATGACGAGCAGGACGCCCGTACCGGAGTCAGTCAACCAGGTGGGCCATCCCGTGGGAAAGAACCACGAGGCTGCTGTGGCGAGAAAGTCGGTCAGCAGGTGCGGATGAAGGTGGAACGCGATCTGCCGGGGAGAGGCGCCGCCCGAAAGCCATCGCTCAAGGAGGGGCCACCCCAGGACCGCGAGAAGTCCGACCCCCACCACGGCGATCGCACTCTTCATGCGACTGCGGAGCGGAAAGGTCGTCGTGGTGACAATGGCAATACCCGCGGCGAGCGCCACGCTTGCCCCGACGTAGCGGGTGAGCGTTGCGCCGGCGACGAGGAGCGCGGTGCTCACCAGATACCGACGACTCCCGGTGTCCAAGAAGAGCGCGCACGTGAGGAGGGCGCCCAACGAGAAGGCATAGAAGATGGGCTCGCTGAGGACCTCGCCGCTCAACTCCACGAGGTTCCCGGCGACAAAGGCCTTCCCCGAAGGCCCGATCACCGTTATCAGGACAAATGCCAGCACGAGAGGCAGGCACCCCTGGAAGGCCCGAGAAGCCAGCGCGCAGAGGAGCAGGACGATCACCACGAGTGACGTCACGCCGATGAGGCGCGCCGCACCGAGTTGACCCATACCTGCGCCATGGAGCGCGGCGAGGAGAAGCGGGTACAGCGGCTCGAAATGGACGAACGGCACCCGACCGTTGAAAGCAACAACTTCTCGCGGGTGATACACGCTCAGGCTGTCGTTGAACGAAGTCGTCAGGCCCTTGCCCGATGAAAGATTTTTCGCTGCGCTGAGATAGCTGGCGCTATCAGTCGTCAGGAGCGGTGATCTCCTCGTGAGTTCGAGGTTCGCTGCGGCCGCCAATCCCGCGAGCCCGATCCCCACCAGCAGCGCCGGCATGCGAATATGCCCTCGCAGAGAGGTCACCAGCGAGCGAAAAAAGGCCGGTGACCTCACGCTTCGTCGGACGCGGCTCGTGTCGGTCCCCTCCTCACACACTCCAGCATTGCAACACGAACTTAGAGCCGGCGTAGAAGCGGAGCGGTCTCTCGACCTCCTCGCGCCGTGAAGCACCAGGAGAACGCCCGGCCCGTGACGCGGCTCCACCCGGCCCGCAGGACTGCCGGGCCGGGTGGAGCGCTTGCGCTGAATCCTCTGTCGTTGCGAAGACCTACGTCGTGACGAGGACGCGTTCTGCTTCGGCGTGGACCGCGAGCTCTTCCTCGGAGGGGGTGCGCCGTGCGTGCCAGAACCCGAAGGCAACCAGCACAGCCATGACCGCAGCCAAGGCGAACGCCGCAATCGCGGCCCACAGGGCGATCAGGCCGAACTCGGAGAAGGCATACGCCTCAAGGAGCAGGCCCCGCAGCGTCGTACCCTGGAATGACGTCTGGACCTCTGCGGCCAGGACCTTATTCGTCGGGTTGGCCCTCGACGCGGCGCTGACAGTGGCATAGACGCCGCCGTAGGGCATTTCGCTGAGGTGCACGGCGATGAAGTGGTCGGCATACGCCTCAGCCTGTGCACCGGTCGTCAATGGCTGTCCGGCGTACTTGAGGAGGTAGGGCTTCATGCCCGGCGTGATCTCGGTGCCCGGCTTGGCTGCGGCGAAGGCAGCGGTGGTCGGAAACACGATGTCCTGTTGGGCCAGCTGATTGTGCACACTGTTGGTCGTAAAGCTGTGACCCCACATCAGGAGCCCTCCCGCGACAAGCAGGACCAGCACCATCACGACGCCTAACGCGCTCGCCAAATAATCGAAAACTTTTCGCTGCAT
Source organism: uncultured Acidimicrobiaceae bacterium (assembly GCA_963755665.1). Taxonomy (GTDB): domain Bacteria; phylum Actinomycetota; class Acidimicrobiia; order Acidimicrobiales; family RAAP-2; genus Bog-473. Next base: position 170,960 of record CAVWKU010000018.1, on the reverse strand, counting down.
GTCTGCTCCTTGGGTAGAGAGAATCTCGATATCTCCACCTTGCGGCAATTGCGGAACGTCCCCATAGGGACCATGGTCATCTCTTGCAGGGACCTTCAGCCCTACCGGCAAGGACATACAGGAACGGCATCGAGGTCGAACTGCCATTGCGGCACCGCACGAAGTGCTCAGAGAACGTGGTGCTCGGGCCCCGTGTTGCCGCCGCTGCCACGTCGAATGAAAGGTCCCATTCCCGCACCGATGAGCGCCACCACGCCGGCGACCAACATGGTCAGATGAAGCCCTTCCATGAAGGCGGCATGGCTGCCCTGCGTGATGGCCTCGGCGAGCCGACCGGAGTCACCGGCTGAGATCGGCGCCAGACCCTGGGAGACGACGGCAGTGGCATGCGTCAGCCGATGAGCCAAGGCCGGAGGAACTCCCGAAGCGAGCAGATTGCCGAGCAGGACGGCACCCACCTTGGCCCCGAGAATCGAGCCGCACACGGCAGTCCCGAGTACCCCACCCAGCTGAATGGCCGTTCCTTGAATTCCACCGGCCACCCCGGCCTCATCGATGGGCGTATTCCCCACAATCGCATCGGTGGCCGCGGTGACCACCAGTCCGATGCCCAACCCGATCAGGACGAACGGCGGCCAGAGGTGGACATAGGCGGAATCGACCTGCAACGTCGCGAGGGACAACAGCGCCACCGCTGTCGCGAGGAGCCCGACGGTGATCGGCAGCCACGGCCCGAACCGGGTGGTCAAGCGGGCCCCGAGGTTGCTCGAGAGCGCAAATGTGATCGTGAGCGGCAGGAGCCGGACGCCGGCCGCCACCGGGCTGTAACCGTGGACGCTCTGCAGGTAGAGGCCGACGAAGAAAAGGACCCCGAAGAGGGCGAAGAAGTTCAGCAACACGATGATGGTGCTCAACGAGACCGAGCGGTCCTTGAAGATACCCAGGGGGATGAGAGGATTCGGGGTCCTCTTCTCGATGGCGACGAACACCACTATGAGGACGAGGCCGATGGCGATCAGCCCGATCGTGCGCGCACTCCCCCACCCCCAGCTCTGCGCCTTGACCAGTGCGTAGACAACGGCCAGCAAACCGAGGGCCAGGGTCACGACGCCGGGAATATCGAAACGGTGGCGTTCTGACTCGCGTGACTCGAGCAGCACGAACATGCCGAGCACGACTGTCGCCACACCGACCGGCACGTTGATGTAGAAGACGCTCTGCCATGAGATGTGCTCGACGAAGAGCCCACCGACAATCGGCCCCGCCGCTGTCGCCGTCGCTGAGGCACTCACCCAGATCCCCACGGCCCGGTTGAGCTCCTCGGGGGGATACGCGGCGCGCAGAAGGGCCAGTGTGTTGGGGAGCAACAGAGCGCCGAAGGCACCTTGCACCCCCCGCAGGAGGATGACGCCGTCAATGGTCCCGACGAGCCCAATGGCCAGAGAGGCGGCAGAAAAGCCGATCACGCCGATGAGGAAGACGCGCCGGCGGCCGAAATGATCTCCGAGTTTGCCCCCGAGGATCAGCGTCACCGCGATGACCAGGAGGTAGGCATTGGTGACCCACTGAAGGTCGGCCAAGGAGGCGTGCAGGTCCCGCCCGATGTAGGGGTTGGCGACGGCGACCACCGACCCGTCGATGCCGACCATGATCACGCCCATGGCCACGACCACCAGGGTCATCCAAGGGCGGTCGCGCAACCGTGACGGTGCGGATCTCTCCGGGATGATGTCGATCAACGGGTCGTTCCCACTCATGAAGGTGTCGGTCGCTGCCACTATGGCAGATTCTGTCATTATTGGGCAAACCCGCTATCCTCGTGGTTGGGGGGCAGGAAAGGGGGAGGCGAACGATGGCTTCAGGCCTCACGGAGCGCAACAAGAGCCGCACCCGCCGCGAGTTGGCCGAAGCAGCGTCACGCTTGTTCCTCGAACGCGGCTACTCCTCGACCACGGTCCAGGACATCGTCGACGCGGTGGACGTTTCCCCGCGGACCTTCTTCCGCTATTTCCCTTGCAAGGAGGACGTCGTCACCGCTATCGCCAGCCTGAGCATGGACGACTCCATCGACCATCTGACCGAGCACGAGACGTCCGAGCCGATCGGGCGGGTCTTGCGAGCCACCATGACCGCCTCGCTCTCACAAGTGGACGAAGATCCCGCTGCCGCTCGGGCCTTCCAGGTCATGCTGCGCGACACGCCCACGCTGCGCGGTCGGTGGCTCGAAGAGCAGCGGCGTAACCGTGATCGTCTGGCTCGAGCAATCCGGCCCTGGTTCGTCGCGCGACGACCGGGCCCTTCTTCGCCAACTGGTCGCGGGCGCTGCCCTCCTCGCCGTGGAGGAGGTCATGGCACGTTGGGCCGAGGATTCGGCCAACGGCAGTGTCCTGGCATTGCTGGACGAGGCGTTTGACCTTCTCGACAACTCTCTCTTTTTGGCCGTCGTTCCTTGATCCGTCGCCATTTTCCGGCTGAGAGGATGGCGATGTGACCGCCCACGGTGCGCGTGGCGAAGTCGAACCAGCAGGGCTCGAGCGCCTCGGTGCGCTGGCGCCGGTATTCGGCAGAGCATTCATCAATGAGCCGATGATGCGCTGGCCCATGGGCGGGGGTGACGACAACGTAGATCGGTTCACGCGCTGCTTCGCGTATTTCCTCGAGATCGCCCTCGGACTCGGGCTGGTCCCGGGGGGCGGTCCCGACATCTGGTTCATGCGCTGGAATCCTTTGCGTTAGTTGACACTTACGTTAGTGAATGCTTACATTAACGACCGTGGACGCCGCGCTCAAAGCACTCGCCGAACCACGTCGCCGGGAGATCCTGCGACTGGTATGGGGCAATGAGCTCCCGGCGACCGATATCGCGTCGCATTTCGGAGAGGTCACGCGATCGGCGGTCTCTCAGCACCTGGGGGTTCTCCGCGAGGCCGGGCTGGTGATCGAACGGCGTGAGGGGACCCGTCGCCTCTATCAGGCCAATCGTGACGAAATGGCCCGCCTCCGGACCTTCCTCGATGAGTACTGGACCGACGGTCTTCTCCGACTTCGAGATGCCGCCGAAGCCGCGGAGGTCGCCGCTGAACGACAAAGGACACCAAAGAAAGGGAGCACTGAACATGGCTGAACTGATCCGGGAGATCGTCATCGATGCCCGACCTGAAACGATCTTTCCCTTCCTGGTCGACCCCGAAAAGCATCGGGCCTGGTTGGGGGCCGCGAGTGATCTCGATCCGCAGCCCGGCGGCCTGTACCGGGTGGAGGTCGGTGGCCGGCATCCCTCGGAAGGCCGATTCGTCGAGGTGGTGCCCAATGAGCGTGTCGTGTTCACCTTCGGCTGGGCGGAACCGGGACATCCGATCCCACCCGGCTCGACGACAGTGACGATCAGCCTCACCCCCGAAGGCGACAAGACCAGGGTCCAACTCGTGCACAGCGGCCTTCCCGCTGACGCGGTCTCGGATCACACCGGTGGATGGGATCACTACCTGAGTCGTTTGGCCATCGCCGCCTCCGGCGGCGATCCGGGCCCGGACGAAATCCGGTAGCCGAACGCTCGTTGTTCCGGACGCACCCCCAGCTACGCTTCGCGGCCGAAGAATGGAGGGGTGATGTGCCGGCCTACGTCATCGTCGAATTATCCGTTGTAGACGCAGACCGGTACGAGCTCTACAAGAAGCGTGCTGAGGCGAGCGTCGTCGCACACGGCGGCAGCTACAAGGCCCGCGGGGGCGACATTGAGTCCGTCGAAGGCGCACCGGTGGGCGATCGTGTGGTCATCCTCGAATTTCCCGACATGGCCGCGGCGCGGTCCTGGTACAGCTCTCCGGAATACCAGTCGGCCTTGCCGATCAGGTTGGCCGCGGCGAGGACCACGCGGATGTTCTTCATCGATGGGTACGAAACCGGCTGAGAGTCGAAGCTACCCTTCCTGATACGGTCGGTCCCTGCAGGGAATGGGTCAAGGGGGCACGAAGAAGCAGGGGAGGATGGTCATGGCGATCGATCTGGCGGGCGGCATGAGCCCATCGAAGGACTTTTTCTTGTCGGAGCAGCCGGAGGATCCGCAGTTCCGCGAGAGTGCCTCGTTCTGGGTCTCCGACGACAAGGGCCTGATCGGGCTCCCAAGGGTGGGCATCGAGGCCGTCTCCGAATCCTGGGACAATCGGGGCCTTCAGGTGAACCTCGGCTTTCCCGACGGGCGAACAGCGATCGTCCGTGGCAACGGCAAGGGCCGCTCGCCGGTCGACGCAGACGGGGTGTGCCGCACGCTTGCGGCCGGCGGCTTGGAGTTCCGCTGCGTGGAACCCTTTCGGACACTGACCCTCACCTATGACGGTGATGCCCTCGACACCACGGCAGCTGCGTTGGCCAAGGGCGACTACGCAGGCCCGCAGGTGCCCCTCCATGTCGAGGTGGAATTGACCTGCGCCGTCCCCCCATGGGTATCGGGCACGCTGAGCGAGGAATCCAAGGAGCTTTTCGACTCGGGATTCGCCGGAGCGTTCATCAGCCCCCGCTACGAGCAGCTGTGCACGGCGCAGGGCAGCGTGCGCTTCGGAGGGGACGAGTGGGTGTTCTCGGGAACCGCTTTGCGGATCCACCGGCAGGGGACCCGCGATGTCGGGGGCTTCTGGGGTCACTGTTGGCCGAGCGCGCTGTTTCCGAGCGGCAAGGGCTTCGGGGCCCTCGCCTTCCCGGAACGGCCCGACGAGCCCACCTACAACGAGGCTTTCGTTTTCGACGGCGAACGCATGATCCCCGCAGTCCTCGTTGACGCACCGTGGCTGCGCCGGCTCCAACCGAACGGCGAGGATGTCTCGTTGACCCTGAGAACGAAGGAAGGCGACGTCCGGATCGAGGGCGAAACGGTTCTGTCCGCCTGCATGCCGGGCGGATTGCCCGAGTTCCCTCCGGCCTTGCAACAAGCCGGGGTTCGCTACCGATGGGACGGTGAGGAGACATACGGCATGATGGAGCGATCCATTCCGGTCGAACTGCTGGAGGGCTGAACACTTCATAACCGTTGTGACGGGGGGATGTCGATGATCGATGAGAAGCAGTTGATCGCGCGAGGCGTGCGCGCGTGCAGAGGCGGAAGATTTCGGCCCCGACGGCTGGCAGCGAGGGACTCGAGGCCCTGGTCGGAGCTCTGAATGCCGAAGGCAACCTCAACGAGTTGGGCGAAGCCGTCTACGCCGACCAGATCGTCGGGCTCTTGTCCAGCCGGCTCGAGATCGAGAAGTGGTACGCCGAGTACCCCGAGATCGAGCAGCAGGAGATCGTCGCTCCCCTCTTCGGCATCGGCCTGCCCCGAACGGGATCAACGGCGCTGAGCTTCCTGCTGGCCTGCGACCAGTCCCGACGCTCACTCAGGACGTGGGAGGCCTCGTCGCCCTGCCCACCCCCGGAAACCGCGACCGAGCACACCGATCCCCGTATTGCAGTCAGTCGGGCGGGGATCGAGATGTCGCACCAGATGTTCCCCGATTTCGTGGGCATGTTGCCCAGCTCGCCCACCGGCCCGTCAGAGTGCCTGCTTCTCATGGGGCTCGATTTCCATTCGCAACTGTTCCAGGGCATGGCCATCTTGCCGAGCTACACCGAATGGCTCCTGACCTGCGAGATGGAACCGACGTATCGGTACCACAAGCGGGTGCTGAAGCTGTTGCAGTGGAGCTGCCCGCCCGTGCGGTGGTCATTGAAGACGCCGTCGCACATGGCGACGATCCGAGGGCCTCGATGCCGTCTATCCCGACGCCCGCTTCGTGATGACCCACCGCGACATCACGAGCGTCATCCCCTCCGTGTGCGCCGTCAAAGAAGGCGCTCTCTACGCCACTCACTGATTCGTTCGATTGCCTGGCGCTCGGTCGCCACGAGCACATGATCTGGCTGGAGTCGATTCGACGACTCTCGAGTTTCGCAACGAGGGGCGGGAGGACCGCTTCGTCGACGTCTCCTTCAACGACATGCAGAGCGACCCGATCGGCTGCATGGAGAACCTCTACGCCCAACTCGGCGACGAACTCACCCCCGACACCCGAAATCGCATGGCGGATGGTGGGAGGAGAGCGCCAAGGAGCGGCGGCAGGGCAACCGGCCCGACCCGGCGGCGTATGGCCTCGATATGGACGCCATCCGGAAGGACTTCGCCTTCTACCACGATCAATTCGGACTTTCGTAGGCAGGGATTCAGACGCCCGGATCAATCAGTACCTTCCGGTCGTCGGACCCGGACTGGAGATCGTCGAATGCCTGAGCGACGGCGTCGAGGGGACAGTGCGGCTGACAAAGCTCGTCGGGTCCAACGTGCCGCCGTTGAGGAGGCGGGCGGCGGAGGCGAACTCGTCCGTGCGGTAGTAGACCGCATAGCTGACCTGAACCTCCTTCATGACGGCCGGGATGTGGCTGATCTGATCGGGACCGAGGCAGACCCCCGCGACCACCACCCGTCCGTGGACGGTGGCGGCATCGATCGCGGTCTGCACGAGGCCGGGCATACCGGCACACTCGAACACGACGTCGAAAAGACCCTCAGGCGCCCCCGCCCCCGGATCGTGGATAGTGGTGGCGCCGAAGGCGGAGGCGCTTGCCCGACGGGAAGGGGAGGGATCGCTGACGACTATTTCGCCCGCACCGAGACGACGCGCCCACGTGGTCACCGCGGCGCCGACGTTGCCCCCGCCGATGATCAGCACACGCTGCTCCGGGCGAAGGTCGGCTGCGGCCACCGCATGGAGGCCCACGGCGAGCGGCTCCACGAGCGCCCCATACGCACCGAGTTCCTTTTGCAGGGGGACGGACATGACGGCGGCGACCCTCACGTACTCGGCGAATCCCCCCGGGGACCCGCCGAGCCCGAGTGGATCGATCTTCTCGCAGTGTCCGGGCTCCCCATCGAGACACCATCTGCAGCGCACCGCAGGAGCGCAGAGGAAGGGAGGCGGCGAACTGCCCGGTATGCCAGCCCTCCACGCCGCCGCCCACCGCGACGACCTCGCCGCAGAACTCGTGACCGAGCACCGACCCTGCGGCAAAACGCTTGTAGGACTTGAGGTCCGTGCCGCAGATCCCACATGCCTGGACGCGCAGCACCAGTTCGTCCGGGATCCGGCGTCGGGTCGTCGAGCTGCACGACCTCGAACCCGCCTGCTCCGGTGAGTGCGGACGCGCGCATCAGCCCTCTCTGCGAGCAACGAGCGCCGCACGGGATCAAACTGCGGCCTTGGCGCGCAGTTCGACCCAGTGCTCGCCGTGCTCCTCCGCAACGGTCGCCATCCTCCGCCACCGCTCGAGCTGACCCCCGGGAATCTGCATGTCGAAAGAGGTCTGCGTCCGGAACTCGAGCACCACTGCCCCGTCGGCGCCCGCCTCATAGGCATACGGGGCATCGGACGGTACGAAGAACCCGTCCCCCGCCATGAGCGTCTGGGCCCCCATGGTGATCGAGCCCTCGACGATGTAATACAAGCAGTCACCGCTGTGCGAGTGCCGGGGCAGCACATAGTGCGGGCCCAACCAGGCGCGCACCAGACTGCTTCCCTCGGGACCTTCGCCCTGGAACACAAGCTTGTCTTCTATCCCCATCGCCACCGTTTTGGGCCGTGGTCCGTCAGCGGCCAGGGCCTGCATGTCGTCTGCATCGAAGTGAGGAGCGGACATGGCACCGGACTCGGCCATGGGCACGGCGTCGCGGGCCCGGAAGAGCTTGATGCCCCGGCGTGGAGCCTTCCCCGCCCCCGCACCATCGCTGCCATTGTCCGGATGCTGCGCAGCCTCGTGTCCCATCAGGCAGGCCTCCTACTACGTCGACATCGATGTCAACTGCGAAGCGTACTCCCCGGCCGGCAACGAGCCTAGGAAGGCCACCCTTGACAGAGGAGTTCGGCTCACCTAACATTCTGAGTGGTGTTGATCGCCCCCCGACCCAAGAGCGCAGCGGTACCGACCGGAAGCGTTGTCGGCCGTACCGGTTTGAGCAGGGTCGACTGGGTACGCCTCATCCACGACGGAACGACGTACCGGGCCGAAGTTGTCGGCGTGGGCTTCCGCCTGCCCGTCACACGGCCGATTCCGCTGTCCATGGCGGCCGACCTGATTGCATCGGGAGTTCCCCATGTGACGCAGACGGCCACATGCACCCAGGTCGGGGCGTAGAGACCGATGTACGTCTGCCATTGCAAAGCGGTGACGGATCGAACGGTCGACGCTGCGATCGCCTCGGGCGCCCGCAGCGTGGCCGAGGTCACCGACCGGTGCCGGGCCGGGGGTGGATGCGGAGGATGTCACGGACTCCTCGAGGCGCTGCTCCAGGCGAGAGCGCCGTTCGCCGACCCGGTGTCGGCGACTTCCGCCGCCTGAGCGATTTTCCGCGCCGGACACCGGCCCCGAGCGCCTACGATCGATAGATCAGCGATAAATGGTGAGGAGGCGGGTGCAAGGCGACGAGCAGGTTATTGAGCTTCTCAATCAGGTGCTCACCGCGGAGCTCACGGCTATCAATCAGTACTTCCTGGACGCCAAAATGTTCGACAACTGGGGGTACGCCCACTTGGGCGAGAAATTCCGGTCCGAGTCGATCGGCGAAATGAAGGATGCGGATCGGCTCATCGAGCGCATTCTCTATCTCGACGGACATCCCAATGTGCAGCGCCTCGGCACCATCGGCATCGGAGAGACCGCGGGAGAGAAACTCGCGCTTGCCCTCGAACTTGAACGGGCGGCCATTGACCGGCTGAACCGCGGGATCGTCCTGAGCGTGGAACGGCTGGACAACGGGAGCCGCGAGTTGCTCGAAGACATCCTGGAGGGCGAGGAAGAACACGCCGACTGGCTCGAGACACAACTGACGTTGATCGATCAGCTCGGTGAAGCCCACTACCTGGCCCAGCAAATCCGTGGCTAACCCAGCCCCGCACCCCGAGACCTCGCAGCCGGTCGAGCACCATCCACCGGTGGAGGAGTACCTCCAGACCATAGAGTCGTTGATCGAGGAGGGCACCCCCGTCCTACAGGCGAGAATTGCAGAGCGTCTGGGCAAGTCAGCTCCCTCGGTCTCCGAAATGCTCGATCGCCTCCGCTCCGACGGATATGTCAGCCGAAGTGGACGGAACATCACGTTGACGAAGGAGGGCCGGGCGGTCGCGCAGAGCGTTATCCGTAAGCATCGACTGGCCGAAAGGCTGCTGGTTGACATCATCGGCTTGCCATGGCATCTGGTGCACGAAGAGGCCGGTCGGTGGGAGCACGTGATGTCGAACGAGGTCGAGGCCCGCTTGGTGGAACTTCTCGGAGATCCCAGCACGTGTCCACACGGCAACCCGATACCCGGTAGTGCGAACCGATCCTCGACTCCCTCGCCACAGGTGCGCCTCGCCGAAGCGATGCCGGGTCAGACCGTGCGATTCGAGCGGCTCACCGAAGCGGTCGAACAGGACGGCGCGTCATTGCGCTACCTCGACGATGCCGGGTTCATTCCGGGCGCAACGGCAACCGTGACCACGCGCAGTCCAGACGGGACCCTCATGCTCGACGTTGACGGACACATGCTCGCCCTGGGCAGTGATCTGAGTCAGCGTTTGTTCGTCGTCGCAGCGTAGGCCTCGCCCGGGGGCGGGCCTCCGGCCCGTTCCCTCTACAACGAGGTCGGTCCCCTGTGGCGCCGCTCGGGGGTAAGTCTTCCCACAGCATGACGAGCTGCGACAAAACCGAACACCATCGTGTTGGCGATGCTGGCGCCGGCGCCCGGGTAGGTGCGCCCCATCACCGTGGCGGTGATGTTGCCCGTCGCATAGAGCCCCGGTATCGGATCGTCCGACTGGTCGAGCACCTGCGCATACTCGTTGGTGAGCAATCCACCGCAGGTGCCGACATCGGATGGGTAGATCTCGGTGGCGTAGAAGGGCCCTTGGTCGAGCGGACCCAGACAGGCATTCGGCCGATAGCCGGGATCACCCAGACAATCGTTGTAGGCCGACTCTCCCCGCCCGAAGTCAGGGTCGATGCCCTTCACCGCGTTGGCATTGAAACGCTCGACGGTGTCCGCCAGTCCGGCCGGATCGACACCGATCTGTGCGGCCAGACCTTCGAGCGTGTCGGCTTGGCGTACCAAGCCCTTGTCGATCCACTCTTGCGGCAGACGCCCGGGCAACGAGGCTGCGGTCAGGGAATAGCGGCGCCGGTAGCCGTCGTCAAAGATCAGCCAGCAGGGTACTGCTTGGTCCGCGTACATGGCCTTGCCGACTTCTACGTACGAGTTGGATTCGTTGCAGAACCGGCGCCCTGCGGCGTCCACGAATATCGTGCCCGGACGTTGGCGAGCGGCGCCCAAGGAGGACGCCCCGAGGGCCATTGTCGGGGACGGGAGCCACCACGCCTCGTCGAGAAGGTCGGTCTTCGCTCCCAAACCCATCGCCGTCTCCAGAACTTCACCGGTGTCACCGGCGTTGGCAATGGACCACTGCGCTTCATTCGGTTGGTCCCCACCGTACTTTCGTCGCATGGCCTCGTTGTGGGCGAAGCCGCCCGCGGCGAGCAGCACGCCCTTCTTCGCCTCGATCATGGTCGTGGACCCCTGTCGGGTGACCCGGACGCCCACCACGCGGCCGTCCTCGACCACGAGGTCGTCGACGGCCGCGTCCGTCCATACCGAGGCGCCGTCGGCCATCAGGACCTTCATGATCTGCCCGACAAGAGAGGCGCCGTTCGTCAGAAGTGTCTGACGCCGGACCCGGGCCAGGACGGTACGGGCGAACACCCGGGCGGCAACCGCGAATGCCACGGGTGAACGGTTGAAATACTGGACATTGCGGAGCTCGTTGGTCAAGAAGACAAGGCCGAAATTCTTGGAGAAGCCGGGTTGCAGTCTGTCGCTCCACTCGCCGAGTTCCGCTGCATCGAATGGGACTCCCTCGACGGCTCGGCCGGAGGAATTGCCGCCATTGTGGTTAGGGTAATAGTCGGAGTAGCCCTGGCTGCGTACCAACCGGATGCCTTTGCGTTGCATGAAGGTGATCATTTCGTAGCCGGCGCGCAGGAACATCTCGCGCCGGGCCAGCGAGGAGCACGGCCCGGCGTCGCCCACGACATCCGCCAGGTATGCCAGACCGTCCTCATGCGAATCTGCGATCCGCGCCGCCCGCATCAGCGGATTGTTCGGCATCCATACCATGCCACCGGACATGCCCGTCGAACCACCGACCACCGACTGTTTCTCGAGGACGAGCGGCTCCAAACCCGCCTCCACCGCCGCCATCGCGGCGATGAGGCCTCCCCCACCACTCCCCACTATGGCGAGATCAACAGATTTGTCCCAACTCGTCCCCATCGCATTTCCTCCCTAAATCGATGCTAACCCCGACGCTTGGCGCACGCCCTGTCCCGCAGAAAGCTCCGAGGTTCAATCCGATGCCGATCGCGGCCAGATCTGCGGGTCCTTGCCATCGTCGGCGACGACGTAGTTGTGCAGCGTCCCCACTTCCTCGACCTCGCAGACGACACGATCACCGACGATCACGTCCGGCGCCGGGTACGGGGTACCCAACGCCAGGACGTCGCCGGCCCGGAGGCCGACGAGGTGGCTGACGTGGCTGAGCATCTCGCTCGGGGTGAAGGCGAACCACCTCGTGTTCCCCTCCTGGCGCTTCTCGCCGTTCACGGAGCCGTAAATTCGGAGACCCTGCATCACCCGCTCCTCGCTGAGATCACGACGGATCCAGGGTCCCCAGGACGTGAATCCGTCGACCGACTTGGCCGTCGCCCACAGGGGCGTCATCTGCCCAAAGCCGAACTCCGTCGCCGTGAAGTCGTTGAAGACCGTCCAGCCGAAGATGGCGTCATGAGCTTCGGCCACCGAAGCCTTCCGCAGTGGTCGTCCGACGACGAGGGCCAATTCGGATTCCATCTGCAGTGGCCCGGTCAGTACATTCGGCACCTGGACCTCCCCATGATCGCCGGTGGGAAATGCCGTGGCTTTGGGCAACCACATCGGGAGGCGCCCGGGGTCACGCGCCGTGTCGGGCTCGACGAAACCGGCCATGACATTGAAGAATCTGACACCGTCGAGCGGCGTGCCGAGCGTGACATCCTCCAGTGGGAACGATTGTCCGTTACGTCGGTACGTGCCAAGGACATCACCGACGATCACGTAGAACCGGTCGTGCTCGATCTCCCCGTGGCACGAGGTATCTCCGATGAGGGCGCGCCCGAGCTTGGTCATTGCGTGGACACTATCGAAGGAAGCCTCGGAGCCCTAGTGGCGCGAGCGGCGCCGGAACACGGGAACCGCCTCACCGCCGGCTGAGGGAACGATGCTGTCGAAGACAACTTCGACCCCCTCGGCCAGCTCATCAGGAGGCACGGCCACCGCTGCGATGACCCAAGGTCCCTCGGTCAGCTCGACCAGACCGGCTGTCTGACCGGGCGATCCGTCGAAGATGCTCGGGAACTTGGGGTCGGTCGTCCAGCTGATCAATCGTCCGGTTCCCTGCGTGGGAGTCCACACGAGGGTCGCAGCGCCACAGACAGGACAGCGCAACGGGGGATCCGCATAGGCACCTCCGGGGGGGATCCACGCGGCACAGCCCTCGCAACGCTGCACCGAGAGTCGCCCCGCCCCGAGGTCGTCGAAGTACGTGGACGACGCAGGATCCCTCTTGGCGATGGGCACCTCTTACCCCTTCCTATGGGGGGAAAGGATCAGTGTCGCGTGGTGGTCGAGAATTCCCCCGTTCCCGCTCACGAGAATCAGGTCGTTGCGCGCCGCTTGCCGGTCGCCACCGTGCCCCCGACCTTGAATGACGGCCTCTGAGAGTGGGGTTGCGCCCCAGAGGTAGTACGCACTGAGTTGCCCTCCGCCCGTGTTGACGGGAAAGGATCCTCCCGGGTGGAGGGCGCCGCTGGCGACGAAGGGCCCTCCTTCGCCTTTGGCGCAGAAGCCATAGTCCTCCAGCGTGATCAGAACGGTGAACGTGTAGCAGTCGTAGATCTGGGCCTGATCGATATCGCTGAGCTCCACACCAGCCATGCGCAGGGCGGTTTCCCCGGACCGGCCTGCTCCGGACACCAGGCCGAACTCACAACCACGGGTCATGGAATAGGTCGGATGCCCCTGCCCCCAGCCGAGTACGTGGACAGGTGGCTGGGGCAGGTCCCGCGCCCGGTCGTCCGATGTCAGCACGAAGGCGATCGCCCCGTTCGAGACCATGCAGCAGTCGAGGAGGTGCAGCGGATCGGCGATCACGCGGGAACCCTGGTGATCGGCGATGCTCATCGGCGCACGGAATCGTGCGATCGGGTTGCCCGCGGCCCAAGCCCTCTGCCCCACAGCAATTGCACCAAGCTGCTCACTGGTCGTCCCGAACGTGTTCATGTGCCGTCTGGCTGCCAATGCGTACAATGAATTGGGGCTGGTCAATCCGACCGCTTGTGCGACTGTGCGTATGCCCGTCAGCCTCTGGCCGGTGGCGTAGGAAGAGCCCGAAGGCACCGACGGGTCCTGCAGAGGAGCATCGCCATGGACATAGACGACGTTCCTGGCCATTCCGGTCGTCACCGCCGTCGCGGCGTACTGGATCGCCGCACTGGCCGTCGCGCCTGCAGCGAACATGTTGACGTTGAGCCCCAAATTGCGCAGACCCAACGATGCCGGCACGTTCCCGAATGCACCTGACATGCCGTAGCTCGTGATGATGCCGTCCACGTCGGACGGGTCCAACCCGCAATCGGCCAGCGCCCGCTGGACCGCATCGACAGCGAAATCGGTGACGCTACGGCCGTAGACCTTGCCGACGTCGGTAATGCCCAGGCCGACAATCGCTGCGCCGCCGGATCCGCCTCCCCCCGCCATCGGCCGCTCCTTTTCCCCTCGTAGGGCCTTCCGGAGACGGCCGTGAACCTGGCGAACAGCCGATCGCGGCTGTACTCTGAATCTACCAACAGCAGGAGTCGACGGCGACCGCCCCGGCCGTGCGGCATCCCCTTCACATCGTGGCGAATCGGGCGACGCGCGAGACGGTCATTCGTAGCTGGCGTGGTAGCGGTCGTGGCGATCGAACCACGAGAGATCGCCCTCGTTGCGGCCGAACGGCGCACGGTCGAGCCATTGCCACATGGTCCAGAGTGCGTCGCAGCCACGAGCGTAGGCCGAGTACGTGTGGTACACGATGCCGTCCTCGAGCGCGAATGCGCTCATACCGGGCTGTTCGCCCGACCATTCCCGCCACGCAACGTCGCGTCGCTCGAGTTCCTCCACACCCCGGAAGTTGTATTCGACCGGTGCGATGTCGGCATCGATCGTGACGTGGAAGTCGTAGTTGAACTCGCTGGACAGCGACGACGCCCACGGGAAGGTCCAGCCCATGCGGGCCCGATAGGCGAGCAGCTTCTCGAGCGGTGCACGAGAGACGGCGGTGAACGCGACGTCGTGGTTCTGGAGATGGAGATGCGTCACGTCGAAGCCGTCGGCGATACCCGAGCAACTCTCACACCCCTCGTCCCAGTCGGGACCGAACATGAAGTGGTACACGAGCAACTGCGAGCGGCCGTGGAACAAGTCGGCCAGAGTGGCTTCGCCGTCTTGCGTGTCGAAGCGATAGTGCGTGTCGATGGGCACCCAGGGCAGTTCCCTCCTCTGGCGAGCAAGGTCGTCGTTCAGCCGGGTCAGCTCCTTTTCGGCCTTGAGAAGCCGAAGCCGAGCTTCGAGCCACTCGTGACGCGTTCCGGTGCGGTGGTGGGCCATCGATCCATCCTCCTATGGGCCTCTTCGCGATCTTCCCGCTCGTTCTGGTCGTGAAACATCTCTCTTCTCGATCCGGGCGAGGGAACGGTGCGAGACTTGAACGGTGGCAAGTTTCGCGTGCAGATACTGCAGCGCAGATACGCATATGTACCGGTTGCGTCCATGAGCGCCCTGTTTGCGCTGGTCGCGGCCCTGTCGAACGCGCTCAATGTCGTCACGCAGCACATTGCGAGCACCCGCGACACCGAGGGCGTCAAAGGATGGCGTCTGGTTCGCTACCTCGTGGGGAACCCGTTGTGGCTCTTCGGATGGGTGGCGCTCATCGGTGCCTTCGTCTTCCAGGCGCTCGCACTGCACAACGGTCTTCTTTCTGTCGTCCAGACCCTGCTCATGACCGAGCTCGTCTTCGCGCTCGTGTTGCGGCGTGTCTGGCTGGGCCAGGAGATCAGATCGGCCGCATGGCTCTCGGCTGCTCTGACCTGCATTTCGATCTCCGTGTTCATTGTGGTCGCTGAACCTCGTGGCGGATCGAGCGTGGCGACTTCACACGCCTGGACGTCTTCGATCCTCTCGTGTGGTGGAGCTGCGGCCGTCCTCGTTCTTTTCGCGTTGCGCGGTTCTCCGACCAGACGAGCCGCCCTCTTCGCCACGGCCGCCGGCATCGTGTGGGGGTTGGAGGCGACGTTCATCAAGACCACCACCGACGTCCTCACGCACTACGGCATCGGCGGCACGTTCGCCCGCTGGCCCATCTACGCCGTGGCCGTGACCGGAGCGATCGGGGTGGTGATCACGCAGTCTGCCCTGCACGTCGGACCACTCAGAGTGTCACAACCCCTCCTCGTGATCGTCGATCCGTTGATCAGCATCGTGCTCGGCATCCACTTGTACGGGGAGCGGTTCACCGACAGTCCGACGGACCTGACTCTGGGAGCCATTACCTTCGTCACGATGTGCCTGGGCGTCCTCCTGATGACCCGGACGGTGCCGGAGTCGATGGATTCCGATGTGAAGCGACGGCCACCGTCCACGGTCAGACGCCCACGGTAAGGTGCGGCCATGAGTCCTCTCGGCGTCGAGCGGCTGTCGGTCGAGAACCGCCGCGCAGCGGGACGGGAACTGCGCTCGGCTGTACCGCGCTCTTCGCATGCCGAATGGAGTCCTTCGCCGGCGCGCCATGACCCTCTTGAGGTGCTCGAGCTCCAAGCAGCCACGCGCCTGCCCGAGCTCGGGCGACTGCGCTACGAACGGATGGCCGAGTCGCCCTTCTCGTTCTTCCGAGGCGCCGCCGCCGTCATGGCCATGGACCTCGCCACCACGCCGACCACGGGCGTCTACGTCCAGGCCTGCGGCGACGCGCACATCAACAACTTCGGCTTCTTCGCCAGCCCGGAGCGCAACCTGGTCTTCGACATCAACGACTTCGACGAGACGATCCCCGGCCCGTGGGAATGGGACGTGAAGCGCCTGTGCGCGAGCCTGCACATAGTCGCCCGCCAGCGAGGCCTGAGGTTGGTGGATGCCGACGATATCGTCCTGGCGGCGGCACGCACGTACCGCATGCGGCTCGCCGACTACGCGACCTGGGACACATTGGACCTGTTCTACGAGCGGACCGAGATCCGACGCGTCGTCGAGCACTTCCCCATCCGCAGGCGCTCGGGCGTCGTGCGGGAGATCAAGCGGGCGCGCCGCAAGGACCACCTCCGCGCGGTCGCCAAGCTGACGCACGTCGTGGACGGCCGGCGGCAATTCCTCGATGACCCGCCGCTGCTCGTGCACCTCGAGCAGACGGGCCGCGGCATGGAGGAGGTGCAAGGGTTGATCGAGGACTACCGTGGCACGCTCACCGACGACCGGCGTTACATGTTCGACCGGTTCGAGCTCCTCGACGTCGCCCGCAAGGTGGTGGGCGTGGGGAGCGTGGGCACCCGGTGCTGGATCGCCCTCATGGCGGGGCGGGAGAATCCCGGGTCCGACTTCATCGTCCTTCAGGCGAAAGAAGCGCAGCAGTCGGTCCTGGAACCCTACGTCGTCCCGTCGGCACACGGGCAACATGCCAAACGCGTGGTCGTCGGACAGCGCCTCGTCCAGGCGGCAAGCGACGTCTTCCTGGGCTGGGCCGAGGGTCC
This sequence comes from uncultured Acidimicrobiaceae bacterium, assembly GCA_963755665.1. Classification (GTDB taxonomy): domain Bacteria; phylum Actinomycetota; class Acidimicrobiia; order Acidimicrobiales; family RAAP-2; genus Bog-473. Next base: position 154,091 of record CAVWKU010000018.1, on the reverse strand, counting down.
TACGACTGGCCACCACTACTACATCCGTCAACTCTGGGACTCCAAGGGCCAGGGGAACCCCATGGACATGGATGTCGGGACCCTCACCCGCTACGGGGGATTGTGCGCGTGGGTCCTCGCGCGTTCGCACGCCCGGACCGGCGATGCCGTGATGATCTCGGCGTACCTCGGGAAGAGCATGAAGTTCGACCGGGCCATCGCAGAGTTCGCCCGGGCCTACGCGGTCAGCAACGAGGCCGACCATCGCGCGCTGGTCGACGCGAAGCTCGGCGATCCCGGGCTGCAGACCTGACGAGGCGGCATTCGAGGGCACCGTCAGGACCGGGAACAGCATCGACGGGCCGGCCCCATCGGCTTCCGTCGGACTCCTGGAAGCCGGCGGCTCACGGTGCACCATGCAGGTGAGCGAGGAGGTCGGGGAGGACACCGATGTCGTCGATGAGGTGATCCGGCGCCTGACCAGGACCGTCGAGGTCGCTCGGCCGGAACTTACCCGTCCGGACGAGTACGCCGGTGATGCCGACCGCTTGCGCGCCACGCACGTCAGAACCGATGTCGTCGCCGACCATGAGCGCGTCGGCCGGGCCGACGGCGAGATCGTCGAGCGCGCTCTGGAAGAACGCCGGTGCCGGCTTGCCGACGATTGGGATCTCGATGCCGGCTGCGGCTTCCAGCCCGACGATAAACGCTCCCATGTCGAGCGCCGGTCCCTCCGCTGTCTGATACCGGGCGTTGCGGTGCAACGCCACCACCGGCACCCCGTCGATGGCTCGTTTGAAGACTGCGTCCAGATGTTGGTACCCGACGCTCGGGCCAGCGCCGCCCAGCAGTATGACACCGGCGCGCGCAGCATCGACAATCTCGACACCTTCGAGATCCTCTTCCAACGGGCCTTCATTGACAACCAGACAACCCACATCCCCGTAGCGTTCGTCGAGGTAGCGCGCCGCGCTGGTCACCGCGGTCAAGATTGCCGAAGCGTCGACGTTCACGCCGGCATCAGCCAGGAGTTCGGCGATCTGGCGGCGCGACCGCGATGACGTGTTCGTGACCAGCCGGAACGGAATCCCCTGTTCCGCCAGCCACCCCAGCGTCTCCGCTGCGCCCGGGAGCGACTTCCATGACACCGCCAACACCCCGTCGATGTCGAGCAGGATTCCCGTTGCCATACCCGAACCTACCTTGGCTCACAGGAGGCACAAAAGACGAGATTCGCAGGCAGGATGGCGACGCGCCATCACGAGCGACGGTGCCCCCACACCGCATGGAGCACCGTCGCTCGAATGAGCTCTGTGCTATGTGGCGGCGATTCCTTCACCGCCCACTGCGCCGGAGACCGACACCGATCCAACTTCCGTCAGGCTCCCATTGGTGTTGATCTGGAATTCATCGACGATCCCCTTCCCACCGGTTTGCGCGTAGAAGTAGTGACCGTCCGAGGAGACCGATCCATCGACGGTGCCCGGGTCGGTGGGGGTGGCGCCGAGTAGACTCAGTTGGCCGGCGCCATTCGTCACGTAACCACTGGTCGAGTTGGCGGCGGTGTTGCCCGTGTAGAGCAACGAGCCGGTTGCGGTAACCCAGCACAGTCCCGTTTGACCGCTCGCCACCACGCTGATCGGTGTGAGGGTCCCGTTGCGATTGAGGTCGAACGAAGCCAGCGCGCTCGGCCCCGCCTCCCCCACCACCAGATGTCCGGCTCGGTCGAACGCGAGCGCGAAGGGGACAGTCCCTGCCTCTGTAGTGATCGCCGGCGACGGCGACAAGCGTCCGAAGAACCCGACGTTGAAGACCTCGATGGCATTGGTCGTCGCCTTCGTCGTCACAATGAGTTGGGAGCCATCAGGCGAGTAGAGCACCTGACCCGGCGTATGGGTGAACTGCGTGGCGTCGGTAGGAATGGTCAAACCGAGATTCCGATTGGATCCGGGTAGTGGGACAAGGTGGCCGAACACAGAGGCGAACTCCTGAACCGAGCCCCCATTCTCCGCGTTCAGCACCGAGACGAGATCGCCACGCACCGCGACGCTGACAGGAAAGGTGCCACCGGAACCGACAACTTGACGGAGGTTCAGTTGGTCCCCGCGAATCGAGAACACCGAGACGGTGTTGCTCCCGGCATTCACGGCATAGAGCAACGAATCGGCCGCATCATAGGTAAGAGAGCCTTCCGAGCCGAGATGATCGACTTGTGAGCCGTTCAGGACGCCACCGAGCCCACCGGTGGAATAGGTCGCGACCTGGGTGAGGGCGCCGTTGGCGCCGCGGTCATAGGCCACCACCTGGTTTCCCGCCACATTGTCGGTTTGGACAAAAACTGGATGTTGGGGTCTGGCGCCGTAGCCCGGCCCATAAGAGGGTCCTGAGGCGCCGGCCGCGAGAGGTGCGGCAAAGGCTGATAGCCCCAGCGCCGTGCCGGCTCCCAGGGCTAGACGAGTGAATCTCTTCATTGCATCTCCTTGTTGTACGAATAAGGCTTCCTTCATTCAGTCCCGAATTCGTACGAAGCGTTACGCGGCGCCCGGGATCGGGCTGATTTGCCCCTGGCCGTAACGAACCGGGTTGGGCGGGGACTACATGTGGTGGTGGGCGCGCTGCTATCCGGAGAAGGTCGACTTATGCTGCGCGCCGTGGAGACCGACATGGACCAGCTCCGCCGCCTTCGCGACGGCGACGAGGATGCGTTCGTCATGGTGGTTGCGCGGTATCACCAACCGATGCTGCGCCTCGCCCGCACGATGGTCTCCAGCGAAGCGGTGGCAGAGGAGATCGTCCAGGACACATGGATGGGTGTCGTGCGCGGGCTTGAACGATTCGAGGAGCGATCGTCATTCAAGACGTGGCTCTTCAGCATCCTCGTCAATCGGGCGCGATCGGCTGGAGCCAAAGAGCTTCCGACCATGCCGATCGAGTCACTCCACTCGGTCGATCCGACCCGTTTCGACGCCGAAGGGCATTGGGCCGATCCCCTGGATCGATGGCGGGAGGACAGTGAGAGCCGTCTCGACGCTGCTAATTTGGTGCCGGTCCTCGAATCGGCTCTCGAAGACCTGGTGCCCCGTCAGCGCCAGGTGGTTCTCCTCCGAGATGTGGAAGGTCTCTCTAACGATGAGGTGTGCGCTGCGTTGGGCATTTCGAGCGGAAATCAGCGAATCCTTCTGCATCGAGGGCGCGCTCGCTTGCGGGAGATCCTCCATGCGAAAGTCGAGAAGGACTGAACGGTGTTGACACTGCGACGGAAGGATTTGGTGTGTCAGCAAGCCGTAGAGCTCGTCACCGACTATCTCGAAGGATCCCTCTCCCGCCGGGATCGGCGCCGGTTCGAGGCGCACGTCCACGACTGCCCCAACTGCTCCGCTTATCTCGAGCAGATCAGGGCGACGATTGCCTTGGCGGGGGCTATCGATGTGGAGGAGCTGACTCCGGAAGCAAAGCAGGATCTGATCGACCTCTACCGGCGTTGGAAGTCTGATTAACTGGCTCGAAGAGCCCGATAACCCCTGCGGGGCGACCCGACAGGAGGGCCCTGGTAGACAATTCCGATGCCGTCGGACTTTCGCGCTCTCTGGGACCTCGCCGCCCTCTTCGCGCTGCGCGCCCACCCGGAGACCTGAAGAACGCAGTGGTCTACCTCCTCGCCACGGCGTGCGCGCTCGCCAATGCACTGGCGAGCGTCCTCCAGCGCATGGGCATCGAAAACGCCCCTGCATCGGACACGCTGAAACTCAGCCTTCTGACGCACGCGCTCAAGCGCGGCGTGTGGCTCCTCGGTCTTGCCTGCATCGTGGCCACGGTCCCTCTGCAGATTGTGGCGTTACACCTGGGAACCCTGAGCCAGGTGCAGCCGATCCTGACGTCCGAGCTGGTGTTCCTGGTCATCCTTTTGGTCACCTGGTTCCGGTTCCGGGTCGGCTGGCGAGAATGGTTCGGCTGTGCGGGCGCGGCAGGTGGCCTGGCCGGGTTCTTGATCTTCGCGCAACCAGGCGGAGGCAACGACGTGCCCACGACGTTCGAATGGGTCGTGGCCGGGTCCCTCTGCGGAGGAACCGCGCTGCTGGCCACCTTGGCGGCATTGCGTGGCCCGCGCTGGTGGCGGGCGGCGGCGTTCGGCGTGGCCGGCGCGGTCGGGTTCGCCCTCACTGCTTCGCTCATCAAGACGATGAGTGACTACATCGCAGCCGATTGGGTGCATATGTTCTTGCACTGGCAGACCTACGGCGTCGCGGTTTGTGGGGCATTCTCATTGTTCCTGACGCAAAACGCCTACCACGCCGGTCCCATCGCCGCCTCACAAACGGCCCTCGTGCTCGTCGACCCGTTGGTGAGCATCGCCCTCGGGATCGGCCTCTACGGCGACAGCCTTCGCACCTCGGGTGCCTTCGGCCCGTTGGAGGCACTCTCGCTGCTGATCATGTTCGTCGGCGCCGCCTCGCTGGCGAACTCGCCACTGGTTTCGGGAATACAAGGGGACGATGATCTGTCCTCCGAAATGCTGTCACCCCGCTCGCATTCCAAGCGCCTCATCGATGCCGCCCAACAGGACGCTCCGCCTGAGTGAGATGGCGAATCGGCCGGCGCGTCAGTCGTGCCCGAGCGTGATGCCCGCCTTCCCCAGCGCATCGATGAAGTCGTTGCCCCAGTCGGTCGTCGTGCGCTGCGGCTCCCAACCCCGGTCGTCGAGGAATCGGCGGACATTGCCCACGACCGAAGCCGGCGTGGGGAGGCAGACCGCGGCATCGCCCAACTCCAACTCGTGCATCAGATTTTCGCGGCCGTGGCCCGGCACGACGTCGAGCAGCACCATGCGCCGCCCGATGACCCGGGCTTCCCGGCACGTGTCGCCCGAGGTGGTGACGACGACGTCGCTCGCCGCCATCAATGCGGGAACCTGATCGGTGTAGCCGAACGGGATCACCGTCGGGTAGTGGCGGGCGACAGCGGCCAACCGGTCGGCCAGGCTTTCGTTGGTCCCGCTCACGGCGAGCACCCACCACCCTTCGACTGCCAACGCCCGAGCGACCTCGTCAAGAGGACCCAATCCCCACGCCCCCGACATCAGCAGGACACACGCGACGTCATGGGGAATCTCGAGCGACGTCCGGGCGTCGGCCTGAACGGGGGCCGCGTAGAAATCCCGACGCACCGGGGCCTCCACCACGTCGACCCGTGCGTCGGGGTTGTAGCGGCGGACCGATGCAGCCGCCAATTGAGAGGTGACAAGGAACAGGTCGGTCCCCTCGTGGGCCCACATCCCGTAGGCGAACGAATCCGTCATGAAGACCACCGTGGCCAGGTCGGGCCGCGTGTCCTTGAGGTGGACCGCGGCGGATGCCCCGGTGGCGAAGACCGAAATGACCATGTCCGGCGCGTCGCGTTCGACCTCTTTGACGAGTTTGGGCAACATGGCCTTGACGGCGGCACGATCCATCAGCCGGCCCACCAGCCCGTTGCCCCGGAGCTGCGAGAAGTGAAAGCCGTCGTACACCGGTGTGATGGACAGCAGGCTGCGGAAGACCCAGTTGCCGACGGATGAAGCTCCTCCGCCGAGCATGGGCATGCAGTCGACGATCCTGCTCTCCACGCCATAGGGCGACAGCGCCTCGGCGCACGCCTCCGCCAGGGTGTCGTGCCCGGCGCCGAACTTGCCCGAAAGGAACAGGGCCCGCTTGACACTCACCGGGACGAACCGACCAGGCAATCGAGCGTGAGTGCCTTCAGACCTTTCCGGTGGAGATCCTCGGCGATCGGTTCGAGGGCTTCGGTGGCCCGCCGCGACGAGCCGGGCGGCGATTGCCCATCGGCATCGTGGAGGAGGACGATTCCGCCGGGGCCGACCCCCTCCCGTACGCGACGGGCGACGCTGCGCGGATCGGGCTCGTCCCATTCCCTGCCCCAAGCAGACCACAACACCAGACGAAGGCCATGGCGCCGGGCTTCCCTCATGGTCGCTCCCGTCGTCTGACCGTACGGTGGGCGGAACCAGCGGGGGTGAATACCGACCTGCTCCAAGGCGCTGAGCGCCGCATCGAGATCCGCCCGCACCCAACGCGGGGTACGCCCGAAATGATGGGCGTGGCTGAATCCATGGGTCTCGACCTGGTGTCCCCGGCGGCGGATCTCTCGAACCAGTTCGGGATGCCGCACCACCTGCTCACCCAGACAGAAGAAGGTCGCAAGGAGGGAGAGCTGGTCCAGGCGGTCGAGGACGTCGGGTGTGGTGCGGGGGTCCGGACCGTCGTCGAAGGTCAGCGCTACTCCGTCCGCGTGAGGCCCCCGCCACCGACAGAGATCGCCGGGCAGGACACGGAGCGGTGTCCACTGCCCCAGGCTCACCACGCTGGGAATCATGTGTGCGCCGGCCGCGACGCCGATCGGTACGAGTGCCCGAGCCGTCCACCCGTACCGTGACGAGGGTCGGACGGCGGAGCTCACGCGGTGCTGGGCTCTTCTACGGGGTCTTCGTCAGCCAGCCACTCGACATAGCGCCGCATGCCGTCGTCGAAGGACGTCTGGGGCACCCAGCCGAGGACGCGATCCGCTTTGTCGACCGAAATGACGCGACCGGCGTAGTCGCCCGGTCGAGCCGGGGTGAATTCGATTTCGGTCAGAGGGTCGACCAGTTCACAGGCCAATTCGGCGGCATGCCGGATGCTCACCGGCGCTGGGCCCTCGAGATTGAAGATCTGATCAGCACCTTCTTCGCCGAGCGCCAGGACATGAGCTTCGGCCAGGTCCTCGACATAGATGTAGTTGCGGAACTGCAGGCCGTCGCCGTGAATGGTGATCTTTTCGCCGGCGCGGGCCCGGTGCAGAAACTGGGGAATGGCGAGCTCTTTGCGCATGCGGGGCCCGAAGGGGATGCCGTAACGCAAGATCGTGTAAGGCAGCCCGTAGAGCTCCCCGTAACTCGAGACGACCAGCTCGGCGGCGATCTTCGAGGCGGTGTAGACGTGGGCGCTGCCGGTCGTGGCCAGCGGTGTCTCCTCCCGGAGGGGTCCGTCCCCCAAGGCGGCGGAGTACACCCAGACCGTGCTGGCCAGGATCACCCGCCCGAGCCCGTTGCGCCGGGCCGCCTCGCACACCCGCGATGTGCCCACCACGTTGATCTCCATGGTCCCGACCGGATCCGCGTGGGCATCGTTGACATTGGCCACCGCCGCCAGGTGGAACACGGCATCGCTCCCGGCCGTGGCCTTGAGGAGATCGGTCAGATCGGTCACGTCGGCGTCGTAGTACCCGACGTCGGGGCGATGGGGTGCCCTGGTATCGATGACGACGACCTCGTGACCGTCGGCCACCAGGTAATCGACCACATGCGACCCGATGAATCCCGACCCGCCGGTCACAGAGACCTTCACGATTTTGCCGCCTCCTCCATGGTCCGCGCCGCCAGCACGGACGCCAAGCTTCCGACAACGTAGTCGGCCTCGTCATCGGTCATGTCGGAGTGCACCGGCAGGCAGATATGGCGGGCGCAGACGTCATCCGCCACCGGAAACGAATTGCGGTCGAGGTCGGCAAAAATCGGCTGGCGGTGCAGCGGCGAGGCATAGACCTCACCCGAGAGTGATACCCCCTGCTCGGAGACCTCGCGTTTGACGTCGGCCCGGTCAATTCCGGGGTCGAGAAGGACGACGTACTTGTAGAAGTTGGAGATCGACGCCGCCGGGATGGAGAGCGGGCGGCATCCCGGTATGCCCGCCAGAGCCTCGTCGTAACGGGCGGCGACCCGACGCCGGGTGGCGATGGCCTCATCCAGGTGGGATAGATGGACCAGCCCGACCGCTGCGTGCAGCTCGCTCATTCTCCAGGCGTAGCCCATACGGACGTGGTCGCCGCCGAGGAATCCGGCCTTTCCCTGGTCGCGGTAGATGATGGCTTCGTCCCGCACCCGGTCGTCCCCGGTCGTGATCATCCCTCCTTCACCACTGGTCATCACCTTGGTGGGGTAAAAGGAGAAGGCTGCCGCCTGGCCGAACGACCCGGCGGGACGGCCGGCGAAGCTGGCGCCGTGGGCATGGGCGGCGTCTTCGACGAGGACGATTCCCCTGCGGTCGCAGATGTGCCTGATGGCGTCGATCTCAGGCGTGATGAACCCACCGATGTGGACGAGGACCACCACGGCCGTCTGCGGGGTCAGAGCCTCTTCGAGCGTCTCGGGCGAGAGGGCCAGGGTGTCGGCCGAGACGTCCGCGAGGCGGGGAATGCCGCCCGCATGGAGTGCGGCGGCGGCGGTCGCGAAGAACGTATTCGTGGGAATGACCACTTCGCGATCCTTGACGTCCAGGGTCCGGAAGATGATCTCGAGGGCACTCGTCCCGCTGCTCACGGCCACGGCGTGGGGCACGCCGTGGCGGAGGGCGAACGCCTCCTCGAACTCGCGGGTGCGCGGTCCCAGCGTCAGGGAGCCGTCCTGCAGCGACAGGTCGATCATCCGCAGAATCTCCTGGCGATCCTGCTCCGAGAACACGATCCGAGCAGCCGGTATGCGCGGAGCGGTCACGCGGCTGCCGCTGTCGCAGGCGCCGCCGCGGGTGCGGGGGCCGGTAGGGCGAGGCGCATGGGGGCGCGCCGGACCGAAGGGGAAAGCAAGGAGCAGTTCACGCCCTCAATGATTCGTCGCTGGCACAGCGCTCGTCAAGCTGGCTCACAGCTTGTGGCTGAGCGGCCCCCCGGCAAGCCGCCGGTGCGGGACTGGTCGTCCCCGTGGCCGGCCAGCCTCTCCAGTTCGCCGGCGGTCATGGCCACCAACTGGGTTGCCGAAAGGGAGGATCCGCGGCTGAACGCGGTGCGGTACGCATGGCTCGAGAGGCGAGTCCGCGAGAGCGCCAACACCCTCTCGCACTGGGCGGCAGAGCCGAGCGCCGTATGGCTCAGTCCCCCGCACAAGACCGTCGCGATCTCGATGGCGTCGACGCTCACGAGGGGATCCAGTGCGCTGACCACCGTCTGCAGCTGCTGCGACAGGTCCCCGGAGTGGCCGAAACGGAGAAGCTCGGCCAGACCGCGGAATCCATCTTCGTGGACCCCGGCCAGTGCGTCGATCTCGCTGAGCACTCTCTTCGCTTGATCGGCCAGCAATCCACACCGGCTGGCCTCTGCCAACGTGACCGCCCGGGTCAGGGCGCTGCGCGCCCGGTCTCCGTCGTCGGCCGCAAGGGCACGGCCGACTGAAACCAGTCCCATCGCCTGCAGACAGGCGCTCCCCCATGCGTCTCCGAGTGAGACCAACTCCTCCGCCCAACCGAGACCTTCGATCGGGTTCGGCGAGAAGGAAGCCACCAGCACCCGGTCGAACAACGCGACGGCCCCGGGCATGGGATCGCCAGTGGTGGCGGTGAGACCCGTCAGCTCATCGAGAAGCACCTCGGCCTCCTCGAAATGCCCGCTTGCGGCACGCAGGAGCGCGACGACGTTGCGGGACAACCACGTGGGAGGCCCTCCCACTCGATGCTCGCTTTCGAGGCTTTGCCGCCCGAGCGACTCCGCATCCGCAAACCGACCCTCGACCAGCGCCATGTTCGCGGCCAGGGCTGAGGCGACGCTCCGGACAGGGTGTTGCGTCCCGCCGAGCGCAGCCAGAGTCTCCGCCGCCCAACGCCCTATCTCGATGCGATCGCGCAGGACGAGCTCGGGGACCAACGAGTCGAGCATTTCCCTCGCGTGATCCCAGCGTTCCTCCGCCACACACCACCCGAAGGCCTGTCGGATGTTGTCGAACTCCGTCTCGGTGGCAACAACCGCCTCGAGCTCCTGGGGACCGTAGGGACACGTACCCAATCTGGCGGTCACGTTGACGAAATACTCGGCGTGGGCGTGGGCCGCCGGCGGGCGATTTCCATCCAGATCGAGCTGCTTTGACGAATAATCCCTGATGAGGGCCAGCATCCGGTAGCGGGCTCTTCCGGGGACCGAGCCCTCCGTCGAGAGGAGCGACTGATCCCACAGGTCGGCGACAGCACGGGCCACCTCGCTGTCGGAGAGCCCGATCGCACCACCGACAGCTTCCGCCAACTCGAGGCCGAACCCTCCTTCGCAGACCGAAAGTGCCGCCAGCATTCGTCGCGAGGTCGGGTCGAGCAGCCCGAACGACCAATCGAGGGTGGCCCGGAGCGCCTGGCGGTGATGCGGCTCCTCCTCGGGCGCCGTGAGCAGATCGAACGAACGGTTCAATCGGAGCAACAATTCCGGCGGTGTCATGGAGGTAAGGCGGCGTGCCGCAAGCTCGATGGCCAACGGGAGACCGTCGACGCGATCCGCTATTTGGGTCAGGGACGGGTCTCCCGCATCCACCGGAGCCCCGGCCGCCCGGGCTCGCTCGACAAGAAGAGTGACCCGGGGATCCTGGGTCGATGCGGCCGCGTCATCCATGGCCCGCCGGAGGGGATGGACGCGCATCACGTGCTCGCCGTAGATGTTCAACGCGCGCCGGCTGGTGAAGATCAATTTCGTCGAACCGATGTCTTCGAGTGCGAGACCCAGCACGGTCGGAATCCGACCAGCGACGTGTTCACAGTTGTCCACTATCAACAACGCCTGCGAGAACTTGAGCCAGTCCGCCACGTCGCGCCGTAGCTCCTGGGTCGATGCCGCCCGCAATCCGATGGCTGCGGCCACCCGCTCGATAATCTCATCGTCGGTCGTGGCTGACGAGACGTTGCAGAACCAGGCTCCCCCCGGAAAGCGAGATGCGTGGGCACGACCGAACTGCGCGGCAAGCCTCGTCTTTCCGACCCCACCCTCACCGGTGAGCGTGACGATCTGCGACGCGTCCAGTATTTCGGTCAGCCTGTTCATTTCGGTCTCGCGACCGATGAAACTGGTGGAATGCAGCGGCAGCGTTCCGGTACCGGGCCGGGCGCCCCGTAACGCACGAAACGGAGTACCCAAGTTGCGGTGACGCAACTCGTAGGCATGAAGCGGACGCGAGATGTCGCGTAACGACCAGTGGCCCAGGTCGAGAAGTTCACAACCACCCGGCAAACCATCCCGTGTCAGTTCAGCGGTGGTGGCGGTCACCACCACCTGACCCCCGTAGGCGGCATGTGTCATCCGGGAGGCGACGTGGAGAACGGACCCGAACACGTTCCCGTTGTCGACCTCCACCTCCCCGGTGTGCACGGCCACCGCAACGGGCAAGCTCTCGATGCCGCTCCACGGCTCCCTCCCGACCGCCAGCTGAAATTCGAGCGCCGCCGCGATTGCATCGGAGGGTTGGTGAAATACCGAATACGAGGTCCCGTCGGTGCTGCTCAAGACCCGTCCTCCCCGGCCGGACACAGCGGCGGCCAAAAGGGAGTCATGGCTTCGGATCACCTCTGCCATCGTCGTCGGCGCATCTCCCCAGAGGTGGGCCCGACCCTCCACATTGGTCGCGACGATCGTCACGACCTCGAACACTCCCCCGGGGTTCCGGGGGCTCTCCTGAGCGACGAGTGGTGCGGTTTGACGATCGAGGGCGAGCAACGAAGGGTCCTGCATCAAGACGGCACTTTCGAGCGCGGCCAACGCCGGCGACGGCGTGAGGCCCAGCTCTTCGTCGAGGAGCACACGCACCCGCTCGTAGCAACGGAGAGCGGCGGCTTGGGATCCGCTGCGGTAGAGGGCGACGATCAGGTGACCCCAGAAGCTCTCGTTGAAGGGATGTTCCGTCACCAGGCCTTCGAGTTCGGCCACGAGCTCGCCACCCGCACCGGCATTGAGATCAGCCGCGATCCGTCCTTCCAGAGCGGACATCCGGGCGGCCTCCAGGCCGGCGCGACGCGCGGCCACGAAGGGGACGCTGTCCAGTCCTTCGAATGCAGGGCCACGCCAGAGGCCGAGGGCCTCGGTCAACAATCCCCGACCGATGGACTGCATGGTCAGGGGATCCCGGCGTGCCCGCTCCACGAGCAGATCGAACTTCGCCGCGTCGACACGATCCGCCGGCGTATCGAGTTTGTAGCCATTGTCAACCCGAGTGATGGCCGAACCGGCAGGTCCGAGGGCCTTTCGGAGCCGGTACACGAGCGTCTGCAGACTCCCCACCGCGTTGGCCGGCGGGGTCTCTCCCCAAAGGTCGTCGATCAAGCGGGACTGCGAGACGGTGCTCCCCGGGTTGATCGAAAGGCGGGCCAGAAGGGCCTTCTCCAGCACCCCGGTGAGATCGACCCGGTTGTCATCGACCTGGACCACGATCGCACCGAGGAGGCCGACTTCAATCACCCGCCGCTCCTCCTGTCTGTGAGGGCCCGATTGTACGCGACAGCGAACGGGGGTGCCCAGTGGAGATGCCTCGTTGAACGGGAGTCTGGGAGACTGCGTCCATGTGAGCGCCGCGTCAGTCCGCTGCGACACGATGCACCGTGCGCCCCGGTGCGTGGCGCTCCCGCGTGCTCCGCTCCGGGATCGTTGCGGCTGGAGATGGACGGAGCCCGAACTGTGAAGAGCACGAACCGTGAAGACCCGAACTGTGAAAAGGAGACACCGGGGTACATGTTCGACGTCGAGGACCTTCGCTCATTACGCCGTGTCGGTGACCCCGTCGCGGACGAGGTCGTGCAAGCCCAAGTGCACGGAATGTCGCCCGGCGAAGCAGCCAAGGTCCTGGCCGCCCTCACCCGCACCCTTCGTCGACTCGACGAGAGCGACGTGGTGACGGCGTGGGTCGACGACGTCGAGGCCTCCCCGCCATGGATCGACGAAGCCATGGTGGGGCGGGGGCAGGAGGTGTTCGAGGAGTGGAGTCTCGACATCGTGACGTGTCTGTTCTGCGCATCGCTCCCCTTCGCCTATGCCGCCGCCCGGGGGGTGGAGGTGCTCGAGCGAATGTCGCAACTGGCGGACCCCGAAACGGTGGCCCGGCGGATCGCCGAGACCGGGCAGATGCTTCTCTGCGTCAGCGAGCCTGAGGCGCTGGCACCTGGAGGGAGCGGGTACCGCTCGGTCAGAGAAGTCCGGCTCCTGCACGCCGTCATCCGGGCCAGGCTCACCATGACAGCCGACCGCTCGCGCGAGGCCTGGGACACCGGTGTCCTGGGTGTCCCGGTCAACCAGGAGGATCTTCTGGGCACCCTCCTCAGTTTCACTTCTGTCGTCTTCGGGGCCCTCGATCACATGGGGATCCCACTCGGTCCGTCGGACCAGGAGTGCTACCTCCGATTATGGGCGGCCATCGGGAACCTCCTCGGTATCGCCGAGGCCGAGCGCGTGCTGGTCCCAAGCGAGGCCGAAGCTCTGACTGATGTGATCAGCACAGAACTGCACGCCCCGTCCGCGGCCGGATGCCACCTTATGGATGTGCTCATGGACGAAATGGAACTTTCCATGCCCTGGGGATTTCGAAAACTGCCGCGGACCATGGTACGCCACCTGGTCGGCGATCAGGTGGGGGACATGCTGGCCGTAGCGCCGAGCGCCTGGTGGGGAAGTTCGCTCCTGGTGCTGGCGGCGTTGAATCGGGCCACCGCGCGGTTCGCCCCGGGAAGAGCACTCCTGCAGGCGCCCTCTCGTCTGCTGGGACGATCCATGATCCGCATGTGGATCGACCGGAGCATCCTCGGCGAAGGTCCCACGAAGGTGCACATCGGTGCCGGCACGATCGCTCGCCTGGGCATCCATACCAGGGTGGACCGGCCGGGCGTCGGGTTACGGGGGCGACTCCGAGGACGACGCCGGGCGCTGCGACTCCGTCAGCGGGCGAGACGCGGCCGGTCACGAACACGATGACCACGGCGGCGCGGAGGTTGCGCATCGGACGAGCAGTGCGTCGTTCCGATGTCCGGTTGCGTGACCGTCATGCGGTGGACCTGACCACCGAATCGGCCGAGGCCCACGCCGCCCCCATTTCCCTTCCGATCACCCAAACTGAAGTGCACATCATCGCCAGCGCCGGCTTTCCCCTCTGGGAACCCCTCGAGACCCTGCAGCTCCGCAACCACAGGATCACCCTGGCCTACGGAGACCTCTCGCTCCAACTCGCCCGACTGACTGCGAGCAACGACGACGAAGGGGAGTGGGACGCCAACTGGTGCACCTTTGCCACCTGGTCCTCGAGGACCATCGGTACGTGTATCGACCGACAACCCGAGCACGGACTCATTCACCAGCTCCTTCGGCCCTTTCCGGCTCCCTTGCGCCGGCTGTTCTACGGGCTCTCCGAAGCTCTCTTGTGCCGGGGGCACGGAGCCGTCTATCGGACACTGGCCGTCGGAAACCGTCTGGTCTTCCTCGAGATAGGTACCGCCGTCAGTCATTTTCTCGAGTGTTTCGCTCCGGCGGCCGCCGGATCCGGCAAACCGGATTTCGACGACTACTGGTCCGATGTGCGTGCATTCCTCGCGGGACTCCGGCATCTGGACCCCAGCTGGCTGGCCACGGCACCTCCGGACCCCGAGACACTCCGGGCGGGCATGCGGGCCTATTTCGACGCCATCAGCGAACCGGACCTCAAGGCCAAGGCCGAGCTCGTCCTACTCGGCAATCTGCTCCTCGGTGCGTATGAACAGACGCGGGTGGAGGGCTATCTGACGGCCACGCTCTCCCTCTTCACCACGTCATGGCTTCATCGTCTCATGCGTGGACCCAAGCCCGGTGTTGTCGCAGCCATTGGCCGCGGTCTTGCCGCCCCTTTTTCGACCCTCTATGCACGCTTTGCCACCAGGTTCTTTCTGGCTCTCGAGCTCCCCATCCCCGGTGGGATGACCGAACTCATGGTGGGCAAGCCCATTCCCTCGTTGGATGGCTCCACCCGCGACCTCGACTTCCCCGAGCTACTCCGCCACATCGTCCAACCCGAACTGCAAGCGGTCCTGACGTGCTACGACCTCTCCGATCGACAGTTCAGCCGGACCCGATCCCGCAACTGGGCCAGCTTTGCCGACCGCATGAACTACATCACGAATCTCTTCCGCTCACGCCAGCGGGACCGGTCCCTTTTTCAGCCTCCCTGGACACCCGCGCAACAGGCTGCCCTCCTCGAGGGCACACTCACGCTGGACCACGCCGAAAAGGGGTCGATCGCCCCTCTGTGAGTACCGCGAGCGTCGTGCGAGTGGGCGTCTCCATCATGGAGGGATGAAGCGACCTTCGGTCCACGTGGGCGTCCGTGCCGTCCCCGACGACCTCCTCGTGAGCAACCTCCTCCTCATCGGCCCGCTCTGGAAGTCGGGGGAGATCACGGTCTGGCGATCCGGAGCGGCCTTCGTCGATCTTTCTCCTGATCTTGCCCGTGCCATCCGGACAGGGCGGATAGAGAGCGGAGCGATCTTCGAGGGAATCTCCGAGCCTGCGTCGAGATGGATCGCGACCGAATGGCTGGGCGCCCTCGTCGTGAACGCCACCTGCTTGGACCACTTCAGTTTCGACGGATGGTCCGAAGTCGGACGCCACGACGGAGGAGAGAATCTCACGCTCGCTGTCCTCTACCCCTGCCGCGCCGACGACCACGGCGAAGCGACGAGCGCCCTGCAGCATTCTTCGAGAAAACGAATGGAGCAACGTTGTCACGACTTCGTCTTTCCCTGACCATTCCCGGTGACCCGGCACTGGCTGCGTACGAGGGTGGCGCCCTGGCCGCGTTGGTCGTGGCCGCGAAGGAGCTGGGCGAGGACGTGCTCGTCATCGACTCCATCGCTTCCGCTTCAGCGGGGTCGACCACCGGATTGCTCGCCGCACGGGCACTTCTCGAAGGGAGCGACCCGGTGGGACTTCTCACCTCGGCCCGGGGGGAAACCTCCTCTCACGAGACGACAGGGGGCGGACCCCCGGCCCGACGCCAAAAAGAGCCGATCTGGCTCTCCTTGGCACTCAGCCCCACTGACCCCGCCGGGCTCACGCGTGGCGGCTCTCCGCACGCCGACTGGTACATCGTGACACTGACCGGCACGGCAACACCCGAGCAGTATGTCGCCTACGCCGATGCCGTGATCGCCGCCGGATCCGATGTCATGGGCTCCCCGGCCATGCTGCAACACCACCCGGGCGACGAATGGCAGTGCGAGGGCACCGGACATCTGGGTCTCCCCGAAGACGGGTTGTTCTGGTACACGCACGGAGGCACGGTGGACAACGAGCCGTTGCACCGCGCGATCGATCTCGCCGAGAGCATCGGAAGTGACGACGAGCGGCTGTATCTCGCGATCAATCCGGATCCCGCCTTCCCCACCCGGTCGCTGTCCGATACGTGGGAGAACGATGCTCCATCGATCTACGAAGCGCTCGAGCGACTTGAAGAGATCGGTGCACACTCGGCGCGAACCGGGTCTGCTCTCGACGATGCTCTCGAAGCCGTGCGCCGGCGCCGGGTCGCTATCGAGTCCGCCGCCAGGAGAATTCTGGACGAGCGCGAAGCGGACCACAGCGACGATTATGCGTCCCTGCTCGCATCCGTGGTCCAGTCGTCCAGCAGGCCCGCTGCTCGCCGCCCGGTGCCGGTGGAGGTGATCTCGCCGTCGATCGACCCCTCCGTCGCAGATCCCCCTTCGCAGCAGCTCGTCGGCGCGTTTTTCAACCACTTCGGCGGCCACTTCGACATCGCGCTCCGTCGGAGCGACTTCTGCCTCGGCTATCGCAACATGGGGTACTGGCTCGAGCACCGCCTGAACAATTACCTCCCCTATCTCAATCTTTCGCCAGCCTTGGAGACGGTCGAGCGGGCCTACCACGAGATCGGGTGGAGCTCGGCGCCGTCCTTCAGGGCCGAGGCTGCACCCGGGACTCTCGCCCTCTACGCGGACCATGCCATCGCGCACGATCTCATCGTCCGGGAGAGCTAAGGCGTGATGGAACGACTCCCCCCCACGACGGTGAGCGGATGCGTGGCGGAGCTGCCGACCGTGACAGCAGCGGACTGTCGCTGCGGCTGGATTATGGTCACGCAGCTCCACGGAGAGAGTCGCTGCTCTTTGCGACACGGGCACGTCGGTGAACACTCCTTCACGGTCGAGCGATAGGCCCCGTACCGGCCGGTCTCCACGCCGCGGCGAAGGTCCTCCCGGACGTCACTGTTCAGCACCGGCGGTTTAGTGGCACACTTGTTTTCAATAAGGAACCGCCAACGGCCAGCACGATTGGGAGGATCTCGTGACGACGACCGCCGATTTCTCGCAGATAGACCTGTTCCGGGACAAGGAACTGCCGGCGAATCCGTACCCGTTCTACGACTGGATCAGGTCCCACGGACCCGTGTGGTACTACCCGCTCTGGGACGTATGGCTCGTGACCGGTCACGAAGAAGTCATCTCCGTCTACCACGACCAGAAGTCATGGTCGAACTGCAACACCGTGAGCGGGCCTTTCGTGAAGATGTCGGTCCCGCTCGAAGGCGACGACATCACCGACATCATCAAGGAGCACCGCGACGAGCTGCCGTTCAGTGACCAATTGCCCTCGTTCGATCCTCCGGAGCATACGGCCCAGCGTGGACTGCTCATGCGTCTCATCACACCCAAACGGCTCAAGGAGAACGAGGCCTTCCTCTGGTCGTTCGCCGACGACACGATCGACACCTTCATCGACAAGGGCGGGTGTGAGCTTCTGCACGACTATGCAATCCCCTACACACTGATGGTGATCGCCGATCTCCTCGGTGTGCCCGACGAGGACAGGGACGCGTTCCTCCAGCACCTGACGACGAAAGTTCGTGCAGCGAGGATGGAGCACAAACCGCTCGAGTATCTCTACGAGCAGTTCACGCGCTACATCGAGGCGCGCCGGGCCGATCCCCAGCATGACGTCATGACGGAGATGGCACAGGCCAGGTTTCCCGGTGGCTCACTCCCGCCCGTCAATGACGTCATGCGGATTGCCGCCAATCTCTTTTCCGCGGGCAGCGAGACCACGGCGCGCCTCATCGGCATGTGTCTACGGACACTCGGCGACCATCCCGAGTTCCAGCAGCAGCTGCGGGAAGACACGGACCTCGTCATGCCGTTCATCGAAGAGATGCTCCGCACCGAGGCGCCGCTGAAGGGCTCCTTCAAGCTCAGCCGGATCCCGGTGACGCTGGGTGGGATCGAGATGCCGGCCGGAACCACCGTCTTCGTGATGACCGATGCCGCGAGCCGCGATCCCCGCCAGTTCGAGTGCCCGAACGAGTTCCGACTCAACCGGAGCAACGGACGCCAACACCTCGCCTTCGGACACGGGATCCACACGTGCGCAGGAGCGCCTCTCGCCCGTGCCGAGACACACGCCACGATCGTCCGGTTCCTCGACCGGATGGCTGACATCCGCATCTCCGAGGAGCACCACGGACCGGTGGAAGAGCGTCGCTACGAGTACGACCCCACCTACATGCTCCGTGGGCTCAAAGAGCTCTACCTGGAATTCACACCCGCTTCCGGGAGGAGTTGATCAGAAGTTTTCGCCAACGGCCCTGCGCAGGGCCTCGTTCGGCGCGTCGGGCAGGCCGTCGAGGGGCTTGGTGATCTCCTCCAGGGTCGGCCCGAACTGGTCCGCCAGCGGCTTGAGTGCCTGGAGGTCGAAGTCGAAGAGCTCAGCGGCGTTCTCGGAGAGGATCCGGCGCAGCGAGGCGGGCTCTGTGCCTGCGAAGATCGCCCGTAGGTTCTCCCGACTGTACGGATGGGTGCCCTCGTCGTGCGGGTAGTCCGAGCCCCACATGATCCGATCGACGCCGAGACGGGCGATGGCGCTCCGATCGGGCTTGCTCGGTATGGAGAGTCCGATCCAGCAGTTCTGCTTGAAATAGTCGGTGGCCGACCGGGGAAGGACGTCGTCCTGGTTGAACCGCATCTCTCCCGTTGCGCCGACACCTCGGACGGTCTCCAGCAACGTGTCCATGCGGTCGAGCACCGGGGGCAGCCACGCGGCACCCATCTCCGTCATGACGAACTTGAGCCTCGGGTGCCGTTCGAAGACGCCGGAGAGCAACAGGTGGACGAACGGCCGCTGAGAGTAGAAACTCACCTCGGACATGTAGAGGAGTGGGGACACCGGGTGGGGGCCGTAGTCGGGGCATCCGATGCCACCATGGCTGTGCACAGGAATCTCGAGCTCCTCACACAGCGACCACAGGGGCTCGTAGTACGGGTCGTACACAGGCTTCACCCAGTGCACGTCCGGCGGGATGTTGGGGAGAAGGAGCCCCCCTCGGAGTCCGTGCTCCTTGATCCACCGGGCGTCGGCCATCGCGTCGTCGAGATCGTTGAGGAAGATCTGCCCGATGCCGGCGCGTTGGGTGGGGTACTCGTTGCACCAGTCGACCAACCACCTGTTGTGGGCGCGGATACCGGCCAAGCGATGCGCATAATCCTCGGGCGGCGGTGGCGGGGCGAACAGCACGAAGCTCGGGAAGAACGGCGGAACGGTGTTGGGGAAGATGACTTCGGCGACGATGCCATCCTCTTCCTGCTGGGTGTTGCGCATCTCGTTGTCCCAGTTGCGCAGGCGGCGCTGGTCGCCGAGGTCCCGGAAGGGGTTCTTGTACTTCTCTCTCCACGCGTCGAAATCCTCGAGATACGCCGGGTCGAGGTACTCCCGATACTGCCGGTGGCTGCCCCCGGCGTGGCAATCGGCCGAAATGATCGTCAGCCTCTCTGCGGCATCCGAGCCATCGGTTGAGGCGACACCTGTGGTCGCAGTCATCAGGGATGATCCCCTTTCGTGGTGCCGACGGAGACGCGCCGACCGGTTCTTCGTGACACGTCCATTCTATGGCAACCCGGGACGGCGTCCTCCGCCCCGTTGCCGGTGCGTGGAGGCGCTATTCGTCCAGCTTGAAGACACGCATGGCGTTCTCTCTCAGGAACTTCGGCCATACGTGATCCCGGAAGGGAACGTTCGGCATCTCGTTGAACGTACGCTCGAGACTGATCCCCATCGGGTAGTACCCCGCATACATGACCTTGTCGGCGCCCCGGGTGTTGGCGTAATCGATGATCGCCTTGGGGTAGTACTTGGGGGCGAACGCGCTGGTCATGTAGTAGAGGCCCGGCCATTTGAGCATGAGTTTGACAGCCAGGTCTTCCCACGGTTCCGCCCCGTGCCGCATGACGATCCGCAGCTCGGGAAAGTCGTAACACACTTGGTCAAAGTGCCGGACGTCCTGACAGTCCATGGGCACTCGAGGTCCCGGGACCCCGGCGTTGGTGATCATCGGGATGTCGAGGTCGATGCACGTCTGGTACACCGGGTAGTAACGCCGGTCACTCACGGGTACCTGCGGGACACAGCCTGCCGGAAACGACTGGACCGCTTTGATCCCGAATTCCTCGTGCGCCGCGCGGATTTCGCGCACCGACCCGGTGATGTCATTCGGATCCACATGGATACTGGGGCGGAACCGGTCGGGGTGGTCCCTGAGGGCTCTCCTCGAGAGCCCGTCCAGCCCACCGAGTAGTCCGATGGCAACGCCGCACTTGTCCATTTCGGCCAACGTGACCGCAATGGGGTCGCTTCCCTCTTCGAGGTGGTTGGGGACGTCCTTGAAGATGTACTCCACCGGGAACACCATGTCGGCACTCCCCTCGTCGTGGAGCAACGACCGGAAGGTGTAGTCCTCGACGCTGGCGTCTGCGTGCGGAAACGCGATCATCAGATCCACTGCTCCGACGTCCTTTGGCATGCCCATGTCGTCTCTCCCCCTGGCAGTTCGGCCTGGGCGGGCCACGCTAGAGGTGAGTGCTCGCTGCGGTCAATCTGACGCGTGCTGCTTTCGACGTCGGAGGGGTGGGACCGGCGACCACTGGTCAGCAACAGAGCGGGGAAGTACGCTCCCGGCGGGTTCGACGCACCCGGTACAGGGCCGCGAGAGGAGGGGGCGGGGAGCATGACCGAACAGTCCGGGCTGACCCTGCGCTGGCCCGACGGTTCCCTGAGCGAGAGCCAACTGGACGCCATCACCGGGGTCGGTGCCCCCTTCGAACTCGTCGAAGAGATGGTGTCGGGCACTCCGTTGAGGGTCTTCGCCCGTCGACACCGCAACCTCGGGGAGCTCCTCGTTGCGGCGGCCGATCAGTTCGGTGAGCAGCCCTACCTCGTCTTCCCCGGTCGCACGCTCAGCTACGCATCGATGGTGCCGACCGTGGCCAGCGTGGCCCGGCAACTCCAGGACCGCTACGGCGTGGACAAGGGCGGCCGGGTCGCGCTGGCGTCAGCCAGCTGTGCCGAATACGTGATCACCATGTGGGCGGCCTTCTCGCTCGGCGCAGTTGTCGTCGCGCTGAACGGCTGGTGGACCGGTGCGGAGATGGCGCACGCCCTCACGCTGACATCGCCCCACGTCGTTCTGGGCGATCGACGGCGACTGGATCGCCTGGAGGGTCGCCCCGCGGGGCACCCCCGATCGGGGTGTTCGAGGATGGTGCGATCGACCTCGATCCCCGCCCCGGCGTGACGCTGCCCGACGTCCCCGTCGACGAGGATGAGCCTGCGCTCATGTTGTTCACCAGCGGGACGACCGGGCGGTCGAAGGCGGCGGTACTTTCCCACCGCAACAACATCCACTTCGGCCAGGCCCTTCTCCTCGGCGGGGCCGAAATGTACGTGCGGGCGCTCAGCCAGGGGGCGGCTCCGGCGCCACCCGCGTCGTCGGGTTGCGTGATCTCCTCCATGCCCCTCTTCCATACGTCGGGATTGAGCGGGCAACTGATCGCCGGCATGTTCACGGGCATCACAACGGTCTTCGCGGAACCGGGGAGATGGCGCGAGGACGTACACCTCGAACTGACTCAAAAACACAGAGCGACCATGTGGTCCGTCGTGCCGACCCAACTGTGGAGGCTCCTCGAATGGCCCGAGCTCGACCGCTTTGACCTGTCGTCGCTGCAGCGGGTCGCCGGCGGCGGGTCCGTCTGGCCACCCGAGCTTCTGCGTGCGTTGGAGCAGCGGCTGCCCGCTGTCCAGCGCACCGTGGGCTACGGCATGACAGAAACGACGTCCTGCGGCACGTCGTTGAAGAGCGCAGCCACGTTCGATCACCCCGACTCGATCGGCCAACCCGGGCCGACGGTGGAGATACAGATCCGCGACCCCTCGGACAACGTGGTCCTGGCCGAGGGTGAGGTCGGGGAAATCTGCCTTCGCTCGGCCGGGACGTTTCTGGGGTATTGGCAGGATCCCGAAGCAACGCGGTCCGTTCTCGAAGCGGACGGCTGGTACCACACGGGCGATCACGGCTTCATACGGGACGGATTCGTGTACCTGGGAGGGCGAAGGAGCGACCTGATCATCCGGGGCGGAGAGAACATCTATCCGGTCGAGATAGAGAACCGGCTCATCGAGCACCCTGACATCCTCGAGGCCGCAGTTGTCGGAGCGCCCCACCCCACCTTGGGGGAAGAGCCCCATGCGTTCGTCGTGCGCCGTCCCGGAACCGCCGTCGGAGAGGAAGACGTCCGGTCGTGGGTGGCAGCCGAACTGGCGGCGTTCAAGGTGCCGAACAAGGTTGCCTTCGTGCCGTCCCTGCCGCACAACGCAGCGGGCAAGGTCATGAAACACCTCCTGCAGCAACCTGAGCAATCCAGTCGATTCGTCCCTGAATGACGACCACGCCTGTGGGCGTGCAATGAAATGGAAGGTGAACCGTGACAGAAAGTCTGGTACTACTCGATGATCCCGCCGAAGGCGTCAGGCGGATAACGCTCAATCGACCCGAGAAGCGCAATGCGCTGAGCAACGCGTTACGAGGAGAACTATTCGAAGCGCTCCACAACGCCGACGACGACAAGGGCGTGCGCGTGACCGTCCTCAGGGGATCGGGCAAGTGCTTCTCGGCCGGATACGAACTGGGTGGCGCCAACGAAGGGGTGCCGCTCCCCTTCTTCACGGCGGCCGGCGAAGGGCAATGGCCGCGTCATGTCACCGAGGGCTGGATGAGCATCTGGGATCTGGCGAAGCCGGTTATCGCCCAGGTGCACGGCTATTGCCTCGCCGGCGGGAGCGAGTTGGCGACGGGATGTGACCTCGTCTTCGTGGCCGAGGATGCGGAGATCGGCTACCCCGCCGTCCGCTTCGGCGTTCCCGACATGCACTTCCACGCCTGGTTCATGGGCATGCGGACGGCGATGGCCATGATGCTGACGGGCGATTCCATCTCAGGGATCGAAGCCGTTCGGCTCGGGTGGGCCAATGCCGCCTTCCCGGCATCCGAACTGGACGACAGGGTCATCGCCTATGCGCAGCGGATTGCGAAGATGCCCGCAGACCTGATCCAGCTCAACAAGAGGCTGGTGCACCGGACCATGGAGGTAATGGGGCTCCGAACCGCCATTCGGGTCGGAACCGAAATATGCGCTCTCGGGATTCACCAAAAGACGATGGAGTCGTTCCTGGCCGACATCAAGGCTCACGGGCTGACCGATGCCCTCAGCAACCGGGACGCGCCCTTCGGCGACTACCGCACCTCATCATCGGGGGACTGACGGAGGGCGAACTCCCCTGGAGTCGGTCGTCTAACCTCGGTGACCGCCATGCAACTCGGGACCATCTATCCACAGACCCACATGGAGGCGGATCCCGGAGCGGTGCGCGGTACGGGAACGCCGTCGAAGAGTTGGGATTCGGCCACATTCTGGCCTTCGACCACGTGGTCGGGGCCAACACCGCCTCGCGTCCGGACTGGGACAAGCCGTATGACCTCTCTTCCCAGTTCCACGACCCCTTCGTGCTGTTCTCGTTCCTTTCCGCCGTGACGACGAAGCTCGGTTTCGTCACGGGGATCTTGATCCTGCCGCAGCGCCAGACTGCGCTGGTCGCCAAGCAGGCCGCCTGCCTCGACGTGCTGTGCCGGGGACGCTTCCGCCTCGGGATCGGCACCGGTTGGAACGAGCTCGAATACGAGGCGCTCGGCGTACCATTCGCCGCACGCGGTCAGATGATCGAAGAGCAGGTCGCCGTGCTCCGCGGGCTCTTGAGCGAAGAGGCCTTCACCTTCTCGGGTGACTACCACTCGATCCCCGACGTCGGGTTGTGCCCCATGCCCGTGCAGCGACCCGTCCCCATCTGGTTCGGCGGTGGCAGCGATCGGCCCGCATTCAACCAGCCCTCGCGCGAGAAAGTCCTGCGACGGATCGCGGGTTGGCGGACGGGTGGATTCCCCAGTTCGACAGCCCCACCAGCGAACGCACCCTGGAATTGTCGGACCGATTCCGGAGTTTCTGTCGCGAGTACGGACGGGGCACCGCAATCGGTCTCGAGGTCAGGATGCAGCTACGACCTGGTCACGAAGGAGATTGGGCGACTGAAGTCGCGGGGTGGCACGCACTCGGCGCAACGCATCTGACGATCAACACGATGAGCGGCAAACTGCGGGGCGTCGACAACCATATCCAGCTGCTCGAGAGCTTCCGAAAGGCCGTACCCGATTTCTCCGCATGACCCACAGTGGGAGACTGCGTCGATGGATGCCACCGATATCGAACGGGCGGCCGAACGACTCCGCGGCGTCCCGCGTCGCACGCCGCTCGAATTCAGCGAGCGTCTGAGTGCCGAGCGAGGCCTTTCAGTTTTATTGAAGCGTGAGGATCTTCAAATTGGGCGCTCCTACAAGGTGCGGGGCGCCTACAACCTCATCTCCTCGCTGCCCGACGCTGAACGGAGCCGTGGCGTGATCTGTGCCAGTGCCGGTAACCACGCACAGGGAGTGGCGTATGCGTGCCACCGGCTACGGATCAAAGGCCGGATCTTCGTACCCACCACGACACCCCGCCAAAAGAGCGAGCGGATCCGCGCCATCGGAGGTGGGTGGGTAGAACTCATCATCGTCGGAAGTACGTACGACGAGAGCAGTGCAGCGGCAATTGCGGAGGCCGGCCAATCAGGCGCCATCTACGTCCACCCCTTCGACGACGAACGAACCATCGCCGGCCAGGGCACTGTCGCGATCGAGGTCGCTGAGGATTGCCCGGACCTCGCCGCCGTCGTCGTTCCGGTTGGAGGTGGCGGGCTCATCGCGGGAATCGCGTTGTGGCTCAAGGAACGGTTTCCGGCCGTCCGCATCATCGGGGCTGAACCCTCGGGTGCGGCGAGCATGACTGCCGCTCTCGCGCAGGGTGGACCAGTGGTCCTTTCGGAGATCGATACATTCGTCGATGGTGCGGCGGTCGGACGCGTCGGAAGTCTGACCTATCCCATAGTCCGTGACCTCGTCGACGAGCTCGTCGAAGTACCCGAGGGCGCGGTCTGCACCGAGATGCTCGATCTCTACCAGGTGGAGGGCATCATCGCGGAGCCCGCGGGGGCGCTCGCCAGCGCCGCCCTTCGTGGCCCCATCGCTTCCCTTTCGAAGGGAGTGGTCGTCTGTATCCTCTCGGGTGGCAACAACGACGTCAGCCGCTACGAGGAAGTCGTCGAGCGCTCGCTCCTGCACGAGCAGCTACGGCACTACTTTCTTGTCACGTTCCCGCAAGAGCCCGGTGCGCTTCGCCGCTTCCTCGACGAGGTATTGAGCGATGGCGAAGACATCGTGGTCTTCGAATACGTGAAGAAGAACAACCGGGAGACCGGACCCGCACTCGTCGGCATCGATCTCGACTCTTCCGATCGACTCGAGGGACTGCTCGGCCGGATGGCAGCGAGCCCGCTGCAGATCGAGCAGATCCCACCAGGGTCCCCGCTGTTCTCTTTCCTGCTCTGATCCGGAAAGCTCAAACGACTAACCGACGCAGGCATATCTGCCCCCGTTGAGGGTGACGAACTTCTCGTTCTTGATGCCCATGAGAAAGAAACACGGGACGGGATGCGCCTTACCTTTGGCGAACGTGAGCGGCGGGGCCAGACCACCGAGGGTCTCACCCTTGAAGGATTCCAACCCGTTGGTGAACTGGGCGGCGGTCGGCGTGGCTCCGAGGTGGCCCGCTCGACCGGCCGCCACGGCTTCTGCGCCCAAGACCCAGGCCTGGACGGCTATCGGGCCGAAACTGGCATTGGTCAGGACAGCGGGATCGTACTTGTCGATCGCCGCGTACATCTCCTTGGTCACCGCGTTGTGGACGAACCACGGGTAATCCGACTGGACGTCGATATTCCCTTCCATGCCGGGCGCCGTCACCCACGTGCTCGCCACCGTACCGAAGGCACCGAGCTCCGTCGGCTCATAGCCCTGTTGTGCGCAGTTCGTTGCCACCTTGGTCGCGACGGTCGACGCGTCGACGACGAACATGCCCGTGGCGCCGGCCTGCTTGGCCGCCAGGCACTGAGCCGTGTAGTTGGGCGCAGCAAAACCGATGCCGGTCGCGTAAACGAGTTGGATGCCGTACCTGGCGAGGGCGGCCTTGAATTCCGGCACGGAAGACGCACAGACTGCGACCTCGGTGCAGTACAACTGCGCCGCCTTCTTGACATGCGCCGTCTTCAGGGCCGATGCCTCCGACAGGATGCTGGCGGTGTGCGTCGTGCCGGGTGGGTAGAATTCGGGACTGGTCTCAGCAGCCTGGGTCCCGTTCGCTATGTCGCCGAAGACGGGAACTTTCTGTTGCGCAATGTACGCAGCGAAGGCGGGGTCCTCGGTGCTGGTGTCGAGGAGACCGACAATGTGGTTCTGCTGGACGAGCGTCTCCACATCGCTTGTCGCCGTACTCGGGTTTTCGGCATCGTCCTTCATGACGATCTGGACCTGGTGGCCGGCGATACCGCCGTGGGCATTGGTCCACTTCGCCCAAGCCTGCAGGACGCCCGACTCCACCTGTGCTTCCCCTCCTTGGGGGCCGGAGCAGGTGCAGATGTCGCCGAGGATCACCGGGGCCGCAGTCGTCGCTCCGGCCTGTTGACCCATGACGCCAACGGCTCCGATCAGAGCGCTGGCCACGATCAACGTCAGTAGCCGCGTGCCGATCCATCCACGTCTCGTCATGTCATCCGGCACATGCGTACCCCCCTACGATTCCACACCTTTTGTGTGCGTGCCGTTTGGAATAAGAGTACAGGCTCTGAGACCGTATGTCCAGTCATACAGTGGGCAAAGAGCTCCCAGCAAGTTTGGAATGTCAGTGCAACTCGACGCGGGGTTGCACTAGCGTCCCCGTCTGATGGATTCGCCCCGGATCGCCCTCATGGCCTCAGGCTTCCGCACGATCGAAGGTCCGACGGTCGATGCCGCAGGGGACCTGTATTTCAGCGATGTGCGGGGCGGTGGCGTCTACCGCCTCCATGCGGAAGGCCACGTCGAGGTCATCGTGCCTAAGCGCAAAGGCGTCG
Organism: uncultured Acidimicrobiaceae bacterium; assembly: GCA_963755665.1. Taxonomy (GTDB): domain Bacteria; phylum Actinomycetota; class Acidimicrobiia; order Acidimicrobiales; family RAAP-2; genus Bog-473. The sequence goes on along the minus strand of CAVWKU010000018.1, from coordinate 126,959 downwards.
GCGGCATATGCCTGCACGCGCAGGGCGGCATTGTCGTCTCGGGGCGGGACCTGTCGCACGTCAACGACGGAGTTTCGCGTGTCATCTTCGCCCGGGACGACGTGGAACCGATGGAGGGGTTGACCGTGGGTGGCTTCAACGACATCGGCGCCGACCCCGAAGGTCGTCTCTTCGTCGGCGCGCAGCGAATGACCGCAAACGGGGAGTACGGACAGGGAGACATCATCCTCGTCACCGGCGAGCACGCCGGCGTATCGCTTTTCCATGGTGCGGTACCCAACGGGAACGCCGTGGCACCCGACGGCTCCGTGCTCTACCAGACTGACAGCGCTGGTCGTCGCCTTCTGGTGTTCGAACTCGACGGCAGTGAGCGCCCGGAGATGATGAGGACCATATCGACGGCATCCCTTCCCGGCGCGCCCGACGGCATGGCGGTCGATGAAAACGGGATGATCTGGATCGCCTTCTACGGAGGTGGTGGCGTCGCCTGCATCTCACCGGATGGGGATGTTCTCGATCAGCTCGAGATCCCCACGGGGTCGCCCACCAGCGTGTGCTTCGGGCCAACGTCGAGCAGAACGCTCTATGTCGTGACAGACGATGAACGCGACGACCTGGAGCTCGGAGCGTGTATCTACCGGGTCGACGTCGACGTCGACGGCGCCCCCGTCCACCTCGCCCGGGTCTAGGACATGCGGCGCCAACGACGGAGGACACATGTGGTCTGAGCGGGAGCTCCCGATACCGGAGCCGGATCCTCAGGAGTTCCTGGGGAAGATTGCCCTCGTCACCGGGGCCGCAGGCGGTGGAATCGGAGAGACGACAGCTCGCCGGTTGGCGGCAGGGGGAGCCACCGTCGTCGTCACCGACAAACACCGGCAGCGAACCGAGAAGGTCGCCGACGAGATGGCTGCGATCTTCGGGACCCCGGTCGTCGGCCATGTCCTCGACATGTCCTCTCGGGACGACATTGCCCGGGTGGTCGACGACGTGGCCGAACATATCGGGCCTATTCAGATCCTCGTCAACAATGCCGCCGTCAACAAACTGGCATCGATCTGGGACTACGAGGTCGATGACTGGGATCGTATTCTCGAGGTGGATCTCACCGCTCCGTGGTTGCTCGCCAAAAGGGTGATGCCGCACATGCGCGACGCCGGGGGTGGCGCCATCGTCAACGTGAGCAGCTTCGGGGCAGATCGGGGCGGTGCCCATCACATGCCCTATAGCGCCGCCAAGGCGGGACTGCAGGCACTCACCAGGGACATCGCGCACGAGGGCGGGCCGTCCCGCATCCGCTGCAACACAGTCTCTACGGGAGTCGTGCGGGGGACGAAGTTCATCGAGGACCGCTGGGACGAAACGTGGCGGCCGTCGGGACCGTTGCCGGATTGGATATGGCCCGAGGACGTCGCCGAGACAATCGCCTTCTTCGTCTCCGAGCGGGCCCGCATGATCACCGGGGAAGTTCTCGACGTGTGCGGTGGCGATTACATGCGTCCCTGAAGCGAGCTCACCCCATTCCGAACCCGTACAGTGCACCGGTCACACCACCGTCGATCCGGAGATCGCACCCGGTCACAAAAGAGGCTGCCGGGCTTGCCAGCCACTCGACCGCTGCCGCGATGTCGTGCGGCGTGCCCAAGCGTCGGAGCGGCGTAACCTGCAATTGTTGCTGCATGGCTTCCGTCGCTCCCTCCTCGATTTCCTTCCGATTCATCGCTGTCGACGTCTGCCCGGGGCTTATGCTCACCACGCGTGCGCCTTTGGCGCCCCACGGTATCGCGGCCTGTTCCACCCGCAGGAGATTGACGCACTTTGCGACGCAATAGGAAGCCCCGCCTCCCAATGCCTCGGCGAAAGCAACCAGTGACATCAAGTCTTCGGATTTTGCCGACGCCAGATTCCTCTTTTGCTCGGGCGAAAGGCCGGATATGTAGCCCGCATTGCTGGCGATACACACGGCGACGGTTCCGACGTCCGCGATCGGCAAGAAGGCCGCTAGGACATGGTCCGTCCCCATCATGTCTACTTCCAATATTCGTTTGGCCGGTGCCATTGTCGGTGACAGACCAGCGGTATGCACAAGGGTACGCAGCGTTCCAAGATCGTTCACACTCGAAGCGAAATCAGCGAGGGCTGCCTGGTCCGTGACGTCCAATGTGCGGGACACGACGGAATACCCGTCCTTTTCGAGAGCGGCCGTCTCCTTCTCGAGGTTCTTCGGATCGACATCGGCCACAACCAGTTGGCGACCGGACCCCAAGCGTCGAGCGCATGCCGTGCCCATTCCCCCGAGCCCTATGACGACAATGACATCTCCCACTCGTTCCTCCCCTTTCCGACCCGGTATCGCCGAGCCTTCGCCTATCCACTCCCGGCAGACGTATCGGATCTTTTGATCGTCCGGGTGGTTTCGGAGACACGCCCCAACAGTTTGGTGAGCAGGCCGTAGAGGAGCGTCCCGTACGGCCACTGGGTGACGACCCGGCCCGAGGGGGACTTGTAATAGTTGTTGGAGACCACCCAAGCCGTCTTCGCCATGCTTCGTTCCAGCCACCGGTTATAGAGCTCGAAAGGGCGCTGGCGCACTTCGATCGCAGTGACGTTGCCCGTCCTCATACGTCGCAACGCACGCACCACGAACTCCGCTTGACGCTCGAGGTGCGAGACGATCTCACCACCGTTTGTATTGGGTCCGTAGAGGATGTAGAAGTTCGGAAATCCCGGCACCGTGATACCCAGGAACGCGCGGGGTTCCCCATCCCACTTCTGCCGCAACGACACGCCGTTGCGGCCAACGACGTCGAAGGTGGACAGGTAGTTCGTCGGCTGAAACCCGGTCGCCATGACTAGCACGTCGGCGGGATGCTCGACGCCGACGTCATCGACGATCCCGGTTGCGGTGACGGAGGCAACCGCATGCGGGACGAGTTCGACATTCTCCCGCAGCAATGCCGGATAGAAGGTGCCGGTCAGGACCGGTCGCTTACCCGGATAGGGGTACTGGGGCGTCACCATCTGCAGAAGATCGGGCCGATCCTTGAAGACGGCCTCCATGTAGAGCCGGCACTGGCTTTCGCGCAGTGCATTCACCTTGGTGCCGGGACGATGGATGCTCCCCCGGATCTGCCCCTTTTCGATCTGCCAGAGCAGGCGGAGGCGCTCTCGGCGATATGCCAGTGGACTCGAGAACTTCGCCCGTTCTTCGTCCGTGAAGTCCCGGTCCCCCTTGGGAATGACCCAACCGGGCTCGCGCTGGAAGAGCGTGACCTGGTTTGCGATGGGGGCGATGGCGGGCAATACCTGCGCAGCCGTGGATCCGGTTCCGACAAGCGCGACGCGTTTCCCTTCCAGGTCATGGTGGTTCTCCCAACGCGAAGTGTGGAACTTGGGGCCTTTGAATTTCTCCAGACCGGGCCAGTCGGGGTAGCGCGGAACGTTGAGGAGCCCCACTGCGCTGATCACCACCTGACTGGCAAACGTCTCACCGTCAGCCAGGGTGACGGTATAGGTGTGGGTCGTCTCATCCCACTCGACCCGCCCCACGGCCGTCTCGAGGCGGAGGTGGGGACGGAGGTCGAACGCATCGACAACTTCTTCGAGGTACTGCTGGAGCTCGGCCTGCCCCGCGTGCGTCCGCGTCCAGCCGTGACGGTGAAAGGAGTACGAATAGAGATGGGATCCGACGTCGACCTCCGCTCCCGGGTAGACGTTGTCCCACCAGGTTCCACCGAGGCCGGTGGATTTTTCGAAGATGGTGAAGTTCCCGATGCCGGCCCGCTTCAGCTTGACCGCGACGGCAATCCCGCCGAAGCCGCCACCGACAATGGTGACGGACGGGGACGCACTACCCATTGAGGCCCTTCAACGCCTCGCCGAAAGAATCGATGGGACTGTAGAGCGAGAGACCGCCGTCACAGTCGACGATTTGCCCGGTGACCCATTTCAGGTCATGGAGAGACAGGACGGTGGCAGCGACATCCTCACTCGTACCCAGGCCACCGAGCGGCGTCCGGCGTTGCACCGCCGCCACCCAACCCGAGTCGGTCGGTGCCCCACCGAGCATGGGTGTCGCCGTCACCCCGGGTCCGATGCCGTTCACCCGTATGCCCTGGGCGGCCCATTCGAACGCAGCGACCCGGATGATCATGCTCAGGGCGGCTTTCGAGGCGCAATAGACGCCCATGGCCCGATCGACGAGGTGGGCACTGACACTCGAGGTCGCGACCAGAGACCCCGGTACTTGGGCCTCGATCATGGCCCGAGCCATGGCCCGCATCACCAGCCAAGGTCCGCGGGTGTTGATCTCCATGACCCGATCCCATGCCTCGACATCCTCGTCCACCAGGAGTCCCCCGTGACCCACACCCGCGGTGATGGTGACCCAGGGCGGAACTCCGACGGTTTCGATCGTCGTGCGCATCGCTTTGTCGACCGAGCCCGGATCGCGCACATCGCAGAAGATGTCGGCGCCATCAGCGACGTCCCAGACGACGACCCGCACGTTGCGAGCCCGATAGGCCTCGACGACGGCCGCGCCGATCCCCGAGGCACCTCCTACGACCACGGCCGTGGCCGGTTGCTCGCCCGCACTCATGCGGCGCCCCCCGGAGCAGTCCACCCAACGCGAAGGCCGAAATGTCGTTGATGATCTCTTCGAGGGTCACCTCGACGTCGCGGTTGATGACATACATGGAACTCGTGTTGATGAGTCCGAGGATCCCCACAGCGGTAAGTCGCGGCTGGAGGTCCTCACGAAAAGCTCCCTCATTCACCCCGTCCTGGATGAGCGCCGTCACCGGCTCGATGAAGGCTCTGTTCGAGCGCTCCACCACATCGGGAAAACGGGCGGCCCGGCCCAGATCGAACTGCAGTGCCTGACTCGCTCGGGGGTAGTCGGCGAATACCCGGATGTGGGCCTTTATCAATCGGCGCATCCGCTCGGGTGCATCACCCGGACTCTCGGTCGCAGAGGCGACGGCACGTCCCACGGCGTCGAGCACGACGCCGAAAATGTACGAAAGTACCTGCTCCTTGCCTTCGAAGTAATAGTAAAGTGTCGCTTTCGGGATGCCGGTCGCCGCCGCGAGGTCCTCGGTTTTCGTGCCGTCAAGGCCGCGTTCGGCAAAGAGATCGGCCGCCAACATCAACTTGGTGGCCATCTTGGCCGGCACTGGTCGCATGGCACCTCTTCTGTTAGTTTGAACTTTGCGTTCAATCTAACAGAACTCTCGCGTCGGCCAACGAAGCCGGCGCTGAAAGCAGGGGGAATGAAGATCCACCACACAGCGATCTGCACGCGGGACATTGAGGCAAGCCTGCGCTTCTGGCAGGACGGCCTCGGCTTCGTCCAACAGATGGACGAGACCTTTGACGGCGACTGGCCGACCCTTTTTTCGGCGCGCGAAGCGCGGTTGCGTTCGATCTTCCTCGGTGATCCGAGCAGCGGGGATGCCGGAATCATCGAGCTCGTGGAGTTCGCAGGCGGGATGGCGGATGCTCCAGCGCAGCCGCCGGAACCGGCCGTCGGGTTCTTCCTGGTATCCGTCTACACCCAGATTGAGCCGGCTCTGAACCGCCTGGTCTCCCTGGGCCTCGGCGGAACACCTTCCAGGATCACGCTTTCGGTCGGTACACAGATGGCTGTCGTCCACGACCCGAACGGCGTCACCGTGGAACTCATCGATATTCCATGACATTTGCCATCGACCTCAGTGGCCGCGTCGCACTCGTCACCGGAAGCGGGCAAGGGGTGGGACGCGCGATCGCGAGCACTCTCGCGTCCGCTGGGGCCCGAGTTCTTGTGAACGACTATGTCGCCGAAAGGGCAGAAGCGGTGACGAAAGAGATCGCAGCTTCGGGCGGCGACGCTGAGGCATGCCCGTTCGACGTCTCCGATTACTCGTCCGCCAAGGCCGCGATCGCAGCCATGCCGGGCGTCGACATCCTCGTCAACAATGCCGGCAACGGCGGTGCCGGGGAAGGGGGCAACTCGGCCGTTCTTGGCAAATTCGAACAGACCGAACCGGACGATTGGGACCGCTACTTCGCCGTCAACCTCTACGGAGTGCTGCATTGCACCCGCGTCGTTCTCCCCCACATGGTGGCGAACGCCGGAGGGCGGGTCATCACGATCATTTCGGATGCGGGGCGCGTAGGGGAGGCCTTCATGGCGCCCTACGCCGCGGCGAAGGCCGGTGCGGCGGGTTTCACGCGAGCACTGGCACGCGAGGTCGGTAACGACGGGATCACGGTCAACTGCGTCTCGCTCGGCACGGTCGACACCACCGGGCTCGAGGAACGAGCGAGGGACGCTCCCGAAGTGGCCGAACGCCTACAGAGACAGCTGAAGAGGTACGTCGTCCGGCGACTCGGACGACCGGAGGACGTCGCCGGGATGGTCGCCTTCCTCGCGAGCTCGCACGCCTCGTGGATCACCGGCCAGACCTATCCGGTGAACGGTGGCTACACCGTCAACCAGTGAACTCCGTCGCGTCGGGAGATCAGGTCGTCGCGGGCCGACCTTTGCCGGTGATATCGCTCATACGCTCGAGCGAGCGCGTCGAATCGGTCCGCCACGCGTCAGCCGCCTCCGACTCGTAATGCAACGCTTCTTCCAACGTGGCGCCATCGCCGTGACGGTAGAGCGCGATGGCGGCGCGTATGGCGGCGGTGTCGCCGGATGCAATGGCCGAGGCCAGACCCAGGACCGTCGGAACGAGTTCCTCATGAGCCACAACCGTGTTGACCAGGCCGATCCTCAGGGCCTCGGCGGCGTCGACGACGCGACCGGTGACCGTCATGTCGACGGCAAGGCGCTGGCCTATCGCCCGGGGCAGCAGGGCGGAGAGACCCCAACCCGGCATGAGGCCCAAACGGGCGTGAGTGTCCTTGAACGCGGCACGCTCCGATGCCACCACGAACGTGCAGCTGAGGGCGATCTCCAACCCTCCAGTGACGCAAGGCCCGTTCACGGCGCAGATGACCGGCTTCGAGAAGCTGCGCAGCACCTCGCCGGGATTGGGCCGGACCCTGGGGAGCGGCACACCTCCGGCCATCCGTTCTTTCAGGTCGACTCCCGCCGTGAACGTGGGATCGCTCCCGGTCAGGACGACCGCCGCCACTGCATCGTCCGCGTCGAGACTCGCGAACAATTGTCCGAAGTCGCGCCGCATCGCTGAAGTGAGGGCGTTCCTCGCCTCCGGCCTGTCGATGGTCACCAGGCAGGTCGAATCGTGTCGTGCCACGAGGAATCCCGGGTACTCGCTCACAAGCCCAATCTCCGATTGTCCCAACTCAGGATGCGCCCATCGGATGCGAACTCGAGGAAGACCCGTCGGGTCGCATAACGGGATCGAGTGGTCTCGCTCATCCGTGCATGTCCGTGCGGAACGCCGCGTACTTGGCCGTGAACTTCTCCTCCGCTTCCACGCCGCGGGCAGACTCCAGGTCCACCTCGGCGATCTCTCCGACCATGTGCACCGCTTGGAGTTCAGCCCAGCGCTCGCCCCGCTCCGCCAGGAACGAAGCCCGGGGGTCCCTCCGGGCTCGCTTCGCCTTCTTGGAGTCGGCGCTCGTGCGCACGTAGATCTTCCGCTCGATCACCACGAACCAGATGGGCAGCATGATCGGGACGCCGTCTGATCGCAGGGTGCCGAAGATCCCGGTATGGGCCCCTTCGACAAAGTCCCACGCCTCTTCGGAGGTGAGGTGTATGCGAGGACGCGCGGGCGCAGCGTCGGTCACGACGGCTCCGGTGCACTCAGTCTGTCGATGTACGCCTCAATGTCCGTCGTGCGTTCCTCGAGCTCATCCTGAACCTCCGTCGCGGTCAGGACCAGGAACCGGCCATCGGTGATCGCGTCCGCCACGAGCTCGCCCACGACTTCCGCCGAGACGATCGGGTAGCTGGGAGCCCGGGGGGTGATCGGTTCCCCGAAGCTGGTCATCTGTTCGACGATGTTGGTGATCACGCCTGAGGGGCAGAGACAGGTGACGCCGATCCCGCGCGGCCGAAGGTAGAAGGCGAGCGACTCGGTGAGTCCCACCACGGCGTGCTTCGTGGCGACGTAAGGAAGGCGGTCATACCCGTAGGCCAGGAGCCCGGAAGCTGACGCGGTATTCACAATGTGCCCCCGGCCTTGGGACAACAGCAAGGGGAGGAACGTGAGATTGCTCCGCACGATGCTGAGCAGGTTCACATCGATCACGCGTTCCCACTCCTCGAGAGGGAGCGTCTCGGGGGGGCCCATCGCGATAACCCCCACGTTGTTCATGACGATGTCGATCTGCCCGAACTCCTCGAGTGTGCGCTCGCGCACCTGCTCGAGAGCACTGATATCACCGACGTTGCACTCCTGCGCGATCGCAGAACCGCCGGCTGCGATGATTTCGGCCGCCACCGATTCGGCCCGATCCGAAACGAGATCGGACACCATGACCCGAGCACCCCGGGCCGCGAGGGAGAGGGCTGCGGCTCTCCCGATGCCGCTTCCCGCCCCGCTGATGACGGCAACTGAGTCGGCGACATTCACGAAGCTCTTCATGGGAGCGCGCTCATCGATGTGAAGCGTCCCGGAGAGGCCTTCAGCGCCTCGAGCGTGTCCACGGAGGGTGGGGCGGACAGGAACGCCTCCATACCGTCGAGAACATGACTGACGTGAAGGTCGAAGGAGGCGACCGCTTCGCCCGCGTGGAGAGAGCGTTGCCTGTCCGCGCAACTGTGCAGACAGAGGGCCGAGGCCTGGTCGATGCGCAGCGGGCGAAGTGTGGACGGGACGTGACGCAGGAGCGGCGTCATTCTCTTCTCATACGAACGACGCCACGCCTTATGGCGCGCCGGAAGCCTCTCGAACGGACGCTCGAGGCGTCCCCGTTGCAGCAGTTGTTGGAGAAAGATCAGGTAGTAGCAGTCCGACTGCTCCGTCAGTTCCATGACCGGCAACAGGTGCGCTTCGGCCACGGATCGAATGTGGTCAGTCGTGAGACGCGAGAAAAGGAGTGACCTTCGTTGTGCGAGGTACGTCAGCCGATTCACCAGGATGGCGTCGATCAGACCGCCCTTGTCGCCGAAGTGGTACTGCACCACGGAGTGATTGGCCATCCCTGCTTCAGCACTGATCTGGCGGAGCGAGACACCGTTGACGCCGTGGAGAGCGAACAAGCGCTCCGCCGTGAGGACCACGGTCTCCTTCGTGGACGGTCCGAACGTGCGGACGGGCGCAGCAGAAGCGGTGGGCACGGGTGTAAGAAAAGCAGAGTTTGCTCTGTTAAGTCAATTGTCGTAAGTTTCGTCCACTTCGCCGAGAGGAGTCGCACCGTGGCAACCGAACCGCATTCGTACCGTGCCGTGATGGCGACCGAGGCCGTCACGCCGACGACGCCATTTGAAGTAACCACTCTGGACTTCGTCTTCGGTCAAATCTGGGCACGTCCCGGCCTCACCCGCAAGCAACGTCGGCTCGTGACACTGAGCTGTGTGTGCGCCGCCGACGCCACAGGGCCGATCGATGATCACATGTACGCCGCGCTGGCCACCGGCGATCTGACGATCGAAGAGCTGCTCGAATTCACGTTGCATTTCGCGGTGTACTGCGGCTGGCCCAAGGCCTCACAGGCAGAGACAAGCCTGCGCACACAGCATGGACGTCTGCAGAAGGAACGTGGCCGTTCGTTCCAGCCCTGGCCCGAGTACCCGACGTCCTCCCTCGGTCCGGCCGATCACGAAACCCGTCTCGCTGGCGGGGAGCAATGTTTCGAGGACATCAATCTCGTGCCGTCGCCCGGAAGGGGTTCGCCGTACTATCAGGCCGGGATCCTCAGTTTCGTCTTCGGGCACCTCTGGCAGCGACCGGGCCTCAGTCGTGTCGACCGCCGCTTCGTCACGGTCCCCTGTGTCGGCGTCTCGGACGCCCTCACGCCGATCCATTCGCACATCGGGTCAGCCCTGGGTTCGGGTGACATCTCCCTGCCCGAAATGAACGAACTGATCCTGCAGTTTGCGGCCTACTCGGGGTTCGCCAAAGCCGAGGTGCTCAACCAGGTTGCCGCCGAGGAGTGGGCCCGCCTACAAAGTCAAAAGACCTGAGGAAACCTCACAGCGTTCCGACGCCGGCTGCCTCGTTGCGCTTGCGCCACTCCACACGCGACATCCTCGTCGTATCGACGTCACGCGCGAGCTCCCGCAGAGCGCCGACCGTAGCCTGCTCCTTCGGGGTGTGCGCGAAAGGATCCCAGTCGTAGAACCGACAGGCATTCTGCCACGTGATCTTGTGGATCTCCTCATCGCTGCAGCCGGCTTGCTGCAGTTCGTTCCAGGCGAACTCGGGCGACTTCGGCCACGTGGTGTCGGTGTGGGGGTAGTCGCACTCCCAGGCGATGCCGTCAATTCCGATCCGGTCGCGCAGCAGGAGGCCGGAGGGATCGGTGATGTAGCAGGCCAGAATGTGGTCGCGGAAGACTTCCGATGGCAGCCGCCCGCCGAAATCGCTGTGGAGCCACTCCTGGTTCGAGAAATGGCGGTCGATCCGATCGAAGTAGAAGGGGATCCAGCCGATCCCGCCCTCCGACAGCGCCACCTTGAGGTCGGGGAACCGCCGCAAGGTCGGCCCGAAGAGAAGGTCTTGGGCAGTGATCGCACTGATCTGACAGGCGAGGACCATCAGGTGGTCGACCGGCGCCTCCTCCGGCCTTTGGATGACTGCGAACCCGGCCCCGATATGGAGGGAGAGCACCATGTTCTCCTCGCTCAGCGCGGCGAACATCGGGTCCCAGTACCCGGAGAGGAAACTGGGGAAGCCCTGGACATGGGGGGTCTCCAGGAAGCTGATCGAGCGGCAGCCTTTTTTGGCGATGCGACGGACCTCGGCGACCGCCGCTTCGACGTCCCACATGGGGACGATGCCCAGGGGGATGAAGCGGCCCGGATAAGACCCACACCACTCGTCGATGGCCCAGTCGTTGTACGCCTGGAGCATGACGAGAGCGATCTCCTTGTCGCGAGATTCGGCGAATGTCCGTGCATTCCATCCGGCCATCGTCGGGAAGCACATGGAACCGAGCACACCATTGGCGTTCATGTCGCGTACGCGCTCGTGCACGTCGAAACATCCGGGCCGCAGTTCCGTGTACGTGCCCGGATTGAAGCCCCACTCCTCGGAGGGCCAGCCCACTGTCGCCGACATCCCGAAGGACGTGCTCGTCCGCTCGCCCTGGAACACCCACCCGTCTATGCCACCCTCGTGCACCACTTTCGGTGCGTCGTCGATCCACTTCTTGGGCACGTGGTTCTCGAACATGTCAGGGGGCTCGATCATGTGATCATCGATGCTGACGAGGATCATGTCGTTGTGGTCCATGGACTTCACGCTACACCGCCCCGTTCCGCCTGGAACCTCGGTGAAGTCGGTGTTAGGCGACGATTCCCTTGACCTTCAGATCGATGATCGACTCTTCGTCCAGCCCCAGCTCTGATCGCAAAATGTCGTCGCCCTGCCCGTTGAAGGCCGGGGCTCCCTTCGGCAGCGCCGGTCGCCCGTTGAACTGCACCGGAGTGGAGACCAGCGTGAAGGCGATCCCGTCGGCCGTTCTGGCTTCTCCCAGGTAGCCGTTCGCCTCCACCATGGGGTCGTCGGCGATGTCGAGCGTGTCCTGCACCGGTGCCCACTGGCCCTTTATTCCCTGCAGGCGCTGCTTCCAGGTCGCCTGGTCAGCGGTCAAGAACGCCTCGGCTATGAGGGCCGCCGCCTCGGCACCGTTGGAAAAGAGGAGATCGCTGCTAGCAAAGCGGGGGTCGTCCACCCATTCGGGATGGCCGAGCACAGTGGCGGCCTCGGGCCAGAAGTGGAAACCCTGCAACATGCAGAGCGAGATCCAGCGATTGTCGGCCGCGCGGTAGAGACCGACGAGTGGGTTCCTTCGGCCGCTCATCTCCGGTGGGTTTCCCACATAGGCCGTCCCGCTCTGTTGGGAAATGGCGATCCCCGCGCTCAGAGCCCACATGCCGGTGGCGAGAAGCGACACGTCGACGACCGACCCCTCACCCGTCCGCTCACGGTGCAACAGTGCAGTGGAGATCCCCCCCGCAATGAACATGGCACCGATGGAGTCACCCACGGCGGGTGCGGTCTGCCCCGGCATGCGATCGACCTCGGGCATCTGTGCCGCCGCGGCGTTGCCCGACCGGGCCCAGTACCCGAGGGAGTCGTAGCCACCCGCATCAGCGTCCGGCCCGTGGTGTCCGTATCCGCTCCCCCGGACATACACGATGTTCGGGTTTCTGGCTCTGATGTCGTCGACATCGATCTTCAGCTTGCTCAGCACCCTTGGCAGCTTGTTCGTCAGGAACACGTCCGCCGATTCAGCCAGTCGGTAGAGAATTTCGAGGCCCTCGGGGTTCATGAGGTCGAGACCAAGGCTGCGCTTCCCGCGGTTGGCATGCTCCATCAGGACGTGGACGCCTCCACCTCCGACGTTGATTCCCCCGCTCGCCGCGAGTCCGCGCATGGCATCGCCTCGCTCGGGGTGCTCGATCTTGATGACATCGGCACCCCAGTCGGCCAGAATGCCTGCGGCAAGTGGCACGAAAGTATGTTCGGCCACCTCGAGAATGCGGATTCCATCCATCATGTCCGTCACTGCGATGCTCTCCTCCTGCTCGATGTCCTCACACGCCCCGGCCTTCTGTACCGAAATGCGCGCCCGCTGCGTGCCGTAACCGCGCTGCTCAGCCCCTCGGCCGATTGCGGGGTAACGCGATTCTGCCCTCCCGACCACGGCCGAGCGGAGATACTCCTTCCTGCGAAGCGGCAGGCATGTTGTACCTACAGTTCAGGATGACAGACTGAAGTTGAGGTACTAGTCTGAATCGCCGCCCCTCTACGAGCGGGCGCAAGGGGAGGTGATGGCAGGGATGTCGGAGTCGTTGGCATGGAAGCCGCTGATCCCGTTCGGTGCTCGGGTGGATGTGGACCTGTCGGGTGAGATCCCGGAGTCCCAGATCGACGAACTCCGATCCTTGTGGGATGAGCATCATCTGTTGCACTTCGCTGATCAACAGCTGACGACTGCTGAGCAGATTCGGGCTTCAGGCTGGTTCGGTCCCGTGCTCGACGACCACAAGGAAGCATTCATTTCCGTCGATCCTAAACTCGGCGGGGCCGGGTTGGGACGACTGGCGTACCACTCCGATCTGGCCTGCTCGCCCTACCCCCTGCTCGGCCTGTCGCTCTACGCCGTCGATGTGACGGACAACGCCACATCGACCGTCTTCGTCGACGTCGTGGCCGCCGCCGCTGCACTGCCCCCAGAGCTTCGGGAGGAAATCGAGGGTCTGCACGTCCTGTTGCTCTGGCCCCTGAGTTTCTCGGACCGACAACGCAGCAGCGCTGCCCCGGATTCGTGGCCCGGTACCGAACACCCTCTCCTTCGTCCCCATCCTCGCACGGGCCAGATCGTCCTCAGCCTCAACGAGAACCACACCGACCGCATTGTCGAACGCGACGACAGTGAAGGGGAGGCGCTCATCCAACAGCTCTTCGCCCACCTCTACTCCGGTGTCCATAGCTACGAGCACATCTGGCGGAACGGGGACTTCATCGTCTGGGACAACATCGCGCTGCAGCACGGGCGAGCCGATCCCCCGCCGGGCATCCGCCGTACGTTGCGACGGGTCGAACTGAGTGAGCATCACTACGCCGAGTTGATGCCGGAACAAGTCATGGCCACCTACCAGATGACCTGAGCGGAACGTGCTTGTGAACTCGGGGAACAGATCGGGATCAGAGTGATGCGCGTCGGCTTTATAGGGCTCGGCAGCCAAGGGGCGCCTATCGCCGAACGGATTGCGAACAGCGGCAACTACGAGACGGTGGTGTGGGCGCGTCGTGAGGAGGCACTCGCACCTTTCCGCCAGGGAGCGGCGACGATCGCCGACTCCGTCGCTGACCTCGGGGCCGGCCTGGACCTCCTCGCCACATGTGTCTTCGACGCGGACGGCACACGTGAGGTGTTGTTCGGCCAGGGCGGTGCAGCGCACACCATGCCCAGCGGGGCGATCGTCATGTGTCACAGCACGGTGTCGCCACAGGAGATTACAGAGATCAGCAAGGAGGCAGCCGACAGATTCGGGCTCCGGGTTCTCGATGCACCGGTGTCCGGCGGTGCGCCCAAAGCGACGGTCGGCGAGCTGGTGGTGATGGTCGGAGGTGAAGAAGCCACCTACCGGGAAGCGGCCCCGGTGATCGCGACCTACTCGAATCTCGCGGTCCATCTGGGCCCTGTAGGCGCCGGACAGCAGGCCAAGCTCCTGAATAACGCCGTCTTCGCCGCTCATATAGGCATCGCCCACGACGTGTTCGAGGTAGGCAGGAAGCTCGGCCTCGACCCCGCCGCGCTCGGCACGATCCTGCGGAGCGGATCAGGCCGCAGCTACGGACTCGAGCTCTTCGTCAATGCCGGCTCGCTCGAGCCCATGAGCCGCTCCCCTCTGCGACCGGCTCTCACGAAGGACGTCGAGCTCCTGGTGAGCCTGCTCGAGGGATGGGAGGAGGGAGCAATGCTCCTGGCTCCGGCGAAGAAGCTCGTCGACGACCTCGGTCGCGAGTCCCGACCCGAGGACAGCACATGACCACGACCGGGCCACCCGCGTTCGATGCGGACGTGCTGCGCCGCCGCTACCGGGAGGAGCGCGACAAGCGCCTGCGGGCCAACGGCAATCGGCAGTACACGGAAATCACCGGTGCGCTCGCCCGCTTCGACGCCGACCCGCACGCGCCAACCCGTCCCGAGCGCGATCCCCTCACCGATCATGTGGACGTGCTGATCGTAGGAGCCGGATTCAGCGGCCTTCTCGCCGGAGCGCGACTCCGCCAGGGAGGAGTCGAGTCGATCCGCCTGGTGGACGACGGCAACGACGTCGGCGGGACCTGGTATTGGAATCGCTACCCGGGTGCGCAGTGCGACATCGAGTCGTACATCTATATGCCCCTCCTCGAAGAACTCGGCTACATGCCGACTGAGAAGTACGCCCATGGACCCGAAATTCAGGCACACGCCCGGGCGATCGCCGAGCACTTCGGCCTGATCAAGGACGCATGCTTCCAGACCAGGGTCACCTCAATGCATTGGGACGACAGTGCTGACGAGTGGGTCGTGTGCACCGACCGCAATGACCGCATGACCGCACGGTACGTGATGATGGCGATCGGACCACTGAGCCGACCGAAGCTGCCGGGCATTCCCGGGATCGAGCTGTTCTCCGGTCACAGCTTCCACACCAGTCGCTGGGACTACGGCTACACGGGAGGCGACACCACAGGCGGTCTCACGAAGCTGCGCGACAAGCGCGTCGGCGTGATCGGCACCGGTGCGACCGGGGTGCAGTGCGTTCCACACCTCGGTGAGTGGGCGAAATCACTGTTCGTGTTCCAGCGCACACCGTCGTCGATCGATGTGCGTGGGAACCAGCCGACCGATCCCACGTGGGCGGCTTCGCTCATACCCGGCTGGCAGCAACGCCGGATCGACAACTTCGGCGTGATCGTCACCGGCGGGCGCCAGGACGAGGACCTGGTGAAGGACGGGTGGACGGAGATCCTCGGGAAGCTGTCGGGTCTTGCCGCCCTCAACGGAGACCCCCTGTCCCCCGAGGAGCTCGGCGCACGAATGGAGCTCGCCGACTTCGCCAAAATGGAGCAGATTCGGGCACGTATCGACGCTCTCGTGCACGACCCGGCTACGGCCGAGGCGCTCAAACCGTGGTACCGCCAGTTCTGCAAGCGGCCGTGCTTCCATGACGAATACCTCACGACGTTCAACCGCCCCAATGTCAGATTGGTCGATACCCACGGACGAGGCGTGGAGCGCATCAGCGAGGAGGGAGTGATCGTCGATGACACCGAATACCCCCTCGACTGCCTGATCTTCGCGACGGGATTCGAGGTGGGCACCGAGTACACCCGGCGTGCCGGCTGCGACCTCACGGGCCGCCATGGTCTGCGACTGAGCGAGAAGTGGGGCAGGAGAACAGCCACATTCCATGGCTACATGAGCCGAGGCTTCCCCAACTGTTTCTTCATGGGGGGCATCCAGTCGGGCATCAGTCCCAACTTCACGGAGCTCTACAACGAACAGAGTGTTCATGTCGCCTACGTGGTCGAATCCGCCCTGCGCACAGGCGCCCGCACCGTGGAGCCGACCGAAGCCGCAGAAGAGGAGTGGCTGCGCGTGCTCGAAGCGAGCCAGGGACCCACCAGGTTTCAGGAGCAGTGCACTCCCGGCTACTACAACAATGAAGGACAGCCGGGCGAAGGTCCGGGCTGGTTCGGGGGCACCTACGGCGGCGGATCGCAGTCCTTCTTCACGATTCTGCGGAAGTGGCGCTCCTCGGGTGACCTCGAAGGGCTCGAACTGAACTGATCAGGACGAGCTCACGGACAGCGACCAGAAGTAGGGCACCGGCAATGCGTACTGCAGCATGAAGGACACGCCATGGACGTTCTTGGCCGACGCGTAGATGTAAGGGGAGAAGTCGATCCAGACTGACAGGGCGTTCTGCACGATGTAGGTCTGGGCCTGTCGCCACAAGGCAATGGCCTTGGGACTCTGGGGAGCCAATTCGCCGATCTGGCTCGTGATCGCGTTCAGGGTCGGATCGTTGTAATCGCAAAGATCCCCCGTCCCCCCGCTGAGGCTGTAGGGCCCCGTCAGGCCTTCGAGACCTCCCCGAACCTCAGGGTTGAGACCCAAGGGCGCGAGCTTGCGCAGATAGAGGTCGCTCACGAAGTTCGTGCTCGGAACGATCGTCAGATCGACACCTATCTTCTTCCATTGCGCCTGCAGAATGGTTGCCGTTTCTGCCATGACCGGATTGGAGGTCGTAACGATCACCGACAGTGGGAGACCTTTCGGGTACCCGGCTTGGGCCAGGAGCTGCTTCGCTTTCTTCGGGTTGTAGGCGTAGTAACCGTTCAACGCGGGATCGAAGTAGAGATTGCCTTTCGGCACGATCGCCCATTGGGGTTGGCCGAGACCTTGGAGCACCGCGTGGTTGATTCCCGTGCGATCGGCGCCGTAATTCAGGGCCTGGCGGACCTTCACATTGGCCAGCGGCCCCGACGACTTGCAGACCGGCATCCACAGCGACTGGGTCTGTGCGGCGCCCGATGCGACGACATAGTCCGGATTCTCCCGCACGACCGGCGCATCGGTGGCTTGTATCGAGGTGACGTTGACTGTCCCCGACTCGAGGGCATTCACCTGCTGCGGGCCTACTTGCACGTTCACGTAGTCGAGCTCTTTGATCTTGATGTCCTTGACGTCCCAATACTTGGGATTGCGAACCAAGACGATCTTCTGTGCTGGAACGTATTGTTTGAGAACGAAAGGTCCCGCACCTGTCGGGCTTGTAGCGAGATTTCCCGCCGCGACGGCCTTCGGGGACGCGATGAACGTCTCTTCGCTGGCCAGCAGAGGGTAGAACGCCCCAGCGACGGGTTGGGAGAACTGGATCGTCAACGACAACGGTCCTGTGACAACGATGCTCGACACATCCTGCAGGGTTGCGTCAAACGCCGGAGCGTCCGAGGTCTTATTGCGCAAGATCCCCGCCGCAACGGCCTGCGCAGTGAAGGGTGCGCCATCGGAGAAGACAACCCCCTTACGCAATTGAAGGGTGATTTCCGATGGACCGACGATCGTTGCCTTGGTGGCCAATTCGGGAAGATAACCGTTGCCCGGGGTCGGACGCAGCAAGGTGCCATAAATCGCCATGTCCCACGGGTCCTGCACGGCTGCGACATGAGACTTCGTGACATCGAAGGTCACGGGTTCGCTGCTGAAACCGGTGAGGTCCTCGCCGATGGTCACCACGCCACTGGGACTACTGGTTGCCCCAGCCGCGACAACGCCGCCCGCGTTGACAACAAAGGTCGCGAAGAGGGCCAGCGCCAGCGCAAGTGCGGGCGCCCGCCGACAAAGGGACCTTCTCAACGTGCCCCGTCTCGCCTTGCGCAGCTCGAACGGCGTCTCAAAAGGTTCCATGACTTGCCTCACGTCGTCTTCGTTCCCAATGGTCTTGCCTCGCGCCTGCCTGACACCGCGTCAGTCTCGATGCACAATGTCGGCGATCTCTCTCTCGAAGTGCGACCGTGTCATCGGTCCCCCTTCAACCACCACGTGATGCAGCTCGCCCGTCCATGGGAAAGGCGGGGTGTATTCGTCGCTCACGGGAAACCCGCTGTCGTAGCCAAGCCGGAGAGCATTCCCATCCGCTTGGCCACCCAACACAGTCCCCGCTGGTAACGCCCCTGTTCCAACTCGGTTGTCATCCACCCACAGAGAGACCTCGGACGGACCTTCGGCGTTCAATCGATACTCGACACCAATCATCTTGCGTCCGGCGGGAAGGGTGCCGTCGGAGCGAACCGCATACGGGGTGCTGAGCGAATTCACGAGAAAGGCAAGCCGACCATCCGTCACGACCAGGGCCCAACCCCCGGTCCAATTTCCCTGTGCACAGAGCACTCCTTGGCCGCCGCCTTCGGGTATTTGGACGTCCACCTCGATACGCCCGCCGAATGCCAGCATCGGAACGGCCTCATCAGCGATCGGTCCGGCTCCCGGAAGAAAGACCTTGCGACGCATCGGGGGGCGCGCCGGTGGCGACATGGCCATGACGGCGTCGGGCAAGGCTCGAGCCATCCAGTTGCCCATGGGCAACACATGGTTGCGTCCGGCCTCCGCCCACCAGAGCTGCTCCAAGCGTCGTACGAGCTCGGGGTGAGCGTCGGAGAGATCGTTTGCCTCTGCAAAATCCTCCTCGAGGTTGAAGAGCGCCCATGTGTCGTCGTCGATCGAGGCGCTTCCCTCGATCAGTCGCTGCTCATCGGCCACGCCGCTGGTGACGCGATTTGTTGTCGCCTTCCATCCATCGAGGTACATCGAGCGAGAGCCCAGCATCTCGAAGTACTGCTGTTGTCGGGGAGCCGGCGCGTCACCCTCGTCAAAAGTGAGCCGCAGGCTCGCCCCGTCGACCGCTTGCTGGGCGACCCCGTCAACGACGGCGGGCACGGACACGCCACACGCGTCGAGCAAGGTCGGCATGAGGTCGACCACATGGCAGAACTGGGATCGGACCTCGCCCAGGGCTCGGATCCCTGCCGGCCAATGGACGATCAACGGCACGCGGGTCCCGCCGAGCCAGGCGTAACGCTTCCACAAGTGGAACGGTGTGTTGCCCGCCCAAGCCCAACCCCAGGCGTAATGGTTGTACAGACGAAAACCTCCCCATTCGTCGATGTGGGCCACGTTGTCCTCCAACCGATCGAGGCCGAGAGTGAAACGGCCTTCGTTGAGCGAACCGATTGAACTCCCCTCCGCACTAGCCCCGTTGTCCGAGAGCAACACGACGATCGTGTCGTCCAGGAGCCCCCTGCTCTCGAGAGCTGAGAGGATCCGACCGATCTGGTGATCGGTGTGGCTCAAGAAGCCCGCGAAGACTTCCTGCATGCGAGCGAAGAGGCAGCGTTCTTCGGGCGGCAAGGCATCCCATTCCTGCACCCAGGGCGGACGCCCGGTGCACTGGGTGCCCTCAGGGACAATGCCGAGATCCAACTGGCGTCCGAATGCCGCCTCGCGCCAGCGCTCCCATCCGCCGTCGAATTTCCCCCGGTAGCGATCGATCCATTCGGGGGGAGCCTGGTGCGGGGCATGCTGGGCGCCCGTCGCAAAGTACATGAAGAAAGGCTTGCCGGGCGTCGCATGTTGCTGGTCGGACAGCTGGCGGATCGCCACGTCAGCGAGGTCCTCGGTCAGGTGATACCCCTCGTCGGGACTCTTTGGCGGATCGACGAAGTGATTGTCAGAGACCAGGTTCGGCGTCCACTGGTTCGTGTCGGCGTGCAGGAATCCGTAGAAGCGCTCGAACCCTTGTCCGAGAGGCCAGTGACCGAATGGTCCGGATGCCGTTCGGTCCCAACGGGGCGTGAGATGCCACTTGCCGAAACCCATAGTGGAGTACCCGGCATCACGAAAGTGCCGGGCCATCGTCGCTGCCGACGCCGGCAACCTGCCGGCGTAGCCGGGGAGCCGCATCGGGATATCCGGCACGAATCCCATACCTACGGCGTGATGATTGCGGCCGGTGAGAAGCGAGGCCCGTGTCGGCGAACACAGGGCGGTGACGTGAAATTGGTTGTAGCGCAGTCCACCGTTGGCCAATCGGTCGATATTCGGCGTGGCCACGTCCGAGCCGAAGCTCCCCAGCTGGCAGAACCCGACATCGTCGAGCAAGATCACAACGACGTTCGGACCATTGGGAAGAACGGGGGGTGAAGGTGGAGGCCCGAGATCACTTTCGCCAATAGTTCGGCCGAACTGGCTTTCGGGCACCATCCGTGGGGTCATGCAGGCTCCTGGTCGCTGATCTCGAGTGGACCAGCCACCAGGGATCCCCCCAAGCGCGGTCGCCATCCTGACTTGTATCTTTAAAAGTGTACAGTACTTACTTTACGAGTTTTAAGTTAAATGTCAAGGTCTCCAGTAGAAGGCATCGCCACGTCGAGGGAGTACCCTCCGGTCATGCAAAAAGCGCCACCGTCAAGGGCGAAGAACACCCCGCGCCACGGCGCTGAACGTACCAACGGGCGACGTTCACAGCGATCGGACATCCTCGATGCGGCAGTTGATCTGTTCGCCAAGGGAGGGTCGCGTGGGACCCCGATGGCCGCCATCGCGGAACGGATCGGCGTGTCCATTCCGGCTATTACGCATCATTTCGGCTCCAAGTACGGCCTTTTTATGGAGGTCGTCGCCGTCAGTGACAGTATCGACGAAACGCGCACGACGCGGATGGACGCGAAGAGCGGGATCGACCGCCTGGGCGCCATTCGCTTCTGGGCCCATGAACTGGCCTCTGACTCCGCTCTCGCCAACCTTTCACGTCTGACGCTGGTCATGACGGCCGAGGCACTGGACGCAGATTTCCCGGCCCACGAACATTTCGTCGTACGTCACCGGCGTTTTCGCGCCCTGATCGCGAAAACTCTGCGTGACGGTCAGCGTGATGGCTCCATTTCGAAGGACATCGACCCAGAGGGGTTGGCGGTGGAGGTCATCGGTTTTGTCCAGGGGACAGTGCTGCAGTGGCATCTCGATCCGGATGCTATCGACCTGGTCTTGATCTTCGACAACTATTTCGATCGACTCGTCGAGGATGTGGCTTGTGGTTCAGCCGCGAGGGCGAAGCCGGCGAACCGTGCCAAAAAGAAGCCGGTCAGGAAACAGCCGGTCACGTCAGATCTTCGCGCCGCACGCGCCGCATCGCGCCGTTAGATCCCCGCCGCCCTAACCGAGCATCTGATCGATCCGCCCACGTTCAACGGGTGGACGCACCTTGGACCTGTGTCGTCCTGACTGCGGAGCCGTTGTGTGAGGGCCCGCTGAGGACACTCGACCCCGTCGAACAACAACGTCGTCCGCGGAGACATCTTCGAGCGTCCTCCCCGCCGGCTCGGGGAGGAGGGTCGTCACGGCCAACCCCAGCACAGCCGATGCTCCGGCCACGGCCAGGAGGCCGCGCAACCCGATGTGGTCCTGGAGAACCGGAACCAGAAAGACCCCGACGAATGCACCTAACTTGCCGATACCCGCCGCGATGCCATGGCCGGTGGTGCGCATGCTCACCGGGAACACTTCTGAAGGCATGACGAAGGTGGTCATGTTCGGACCGAACTGAATGAAGAAATAGCTCAGACCGAGGATGCCCAAGAAGGGCGCGACATGCTGTGTCAGCGCGGGGATGATCGCCAACGTCACGAAGCACAACGCCATGACCGAGAAGCCGATGAACTGCAGACGCCGATGACCGATTCGGTCCATTTTGCTGACTGCGAGCAAATAGCCCGGGACGGCGAAGACCACGAACATTCCGAGCGACCACAGCAGCTTGGTTTCGAGGGTGGCGGTCGGATTGACTTCCTTCAAAATGGCAGGAAGCGACAGCGTGTTCCCGTAGTAGGCGTAGTCGAAGAGGAACCATGCTCCGGCCGTTCCCAGTATGAGCTTGAGCATGCGGGGGTTGGACAGGAACGCCCCAAGCTTCAGGCGCCCCGAGGTCGAGGCGGAATCGGTGGGCTGGCTGATGACGCCGTCGGAGAAGCGTTTGAGGTCCTGCGCCGCCTTCGCCGATTCGCCCTGCACCTGAGCCAGGTAGCGGGGCGACTCGGGCATTTTGGAGCGCAGGTAGACGACCGCTCCGGCCGGTAGAGCCCCCAGACCGAGCAAAATGCGCCAGGTCAGGCCGTCGCCGATGCCCGACGTCAACAGCAAGAGCGCGATCAGCGGCCCGACGATCAAACCCAGTGCCTGCATGGAAAAGACGAGGCCGACCAGGCGACCCCGGTCCTGTCGGTTGGAGTATTCGCTCATGAACACCGCCGAGACGGGATAGTCGCCCCCGATTCCCAAGCCGAGGACCAACCGAGCGATGACCAGGAAGATGAAGTCGGGCGCGAACGCAGAGGCAACCGCCCCGAAAATCATGATCACTGCCACGGTGACATAGACCTTCTT
This sequence comes from uncultured Acidimicrobiaceae bacterium, assembly GCA_963755665.1. Classification (GTDB taxonomy): domain Bacteria; phylum Actinomycetota; class Acidimicrobiia; order Acidimicrobiales; family RAAP-2; genus Bog-473. The sequence goes on along the minus strand of CAVWKU010000018.1, from coordinate 104,387 downwards.
ACGCCCGATCACGTCCGCAATGCGTCCGAACGTGAAGGCGCCCACGAAAGCGCCCAGGATCGCCGCTCCGGTGACCCAGCTGGTCTGGAGCGTGCTGAGATGCCACTGCACCGCCACGAGGGCGGCCGCCGTACCGATGACGAAGAGGTCATAGGCATCGGTGAAGAATCCGACGCCCGAAATGATGACGGTCCGGCGGTGGTATTTGCTCGTCGGAGCTTCGTTCAGAAGGTCGGTGACCGTATGCCCCTGGCCGGGGTGGCCGACCTCACCCGCGACGCCCTGCATGTCCGGCGAAACGATCTTTCCTGCTCGCGACGTAAGCACAGGGCAACTCTGGCTGCCCTGGGTAATTCCGAGACCATCTAAAGATGAACGTTACGCGAACATAATGAGAAATCTTGGTTATCTATCCAGCTAGCGTGCGGTTGCAATGAATCCGACACCTCCCCGACCCGACCCCATCGAAGCCCGAGTGATCCAGCTCTTCGCCCTGGTCTCCGAGGCCCTGGCCGGAGCCACCGAGGCATTACTGGGCAATGACACCGCGGTCGGTTCGGCGGTGGTCGAGGGCGACCAGGCGGTGGACGACCTCACCGCCGAAGTGGAACTCATGGTCTGGCGACAGATCGATGACGAGAACACTCCGAACGCGTCCTTACGGCACTTGGTGGGAATCCTGCTGATCCTGCCCGAGTTGGAGCGCAGCGGAGACCTTGCCGAGCACATTGCCCAGCGGGCGGTGACCAGCCTCGGGACGGAAATGAGCCCACTCAGCCGGGGCATTGTGCAACGGATGGCGGAAGTGGCCCTCGAAATGTGGCGGGACGCCGCCGATGCCTATGCGGACCGGTCAGCCCGGTCGATGTCCCTCCACGATGACGATGAGGAGATCGACATCCTCCACGACCGGCTGATCGGGGAGATCGCAGCCGAGACGATGCCCAGCGCCATCGGCGCGCAAGTGACCTTGTTGGCGCGGTTCTATGAGCGCCTCGGTGATCATGCCGTCAACCTGGCGCGCCGCATCGAAATGTTGCACGGGTAATTCGAAGCGACGGTTCTCCGATCAGCTCGCGGCAAGACCGTGCAACGCCCGTTGGTCGCGGCCGCCGCGTCACCGAGGACACCTTTTCGACACTCTGCGGCACAGCGCCTTTGCTCGCAAACCTCTCCTTGTAATAGACCTGTGGGCGAGCGATCAGGGTGCCTGCCCGCAGGGCCCCCGAGCGCAACCCCCCATCACAGGCGAGAGAGCTCACCATCCTTCTGCACCCCGAAGACCGGGCCCACACGAAAATGATCGGACGGTTGCGCCACCCGCCACGAGGAGCCCGCCCGCAGTTAGCCTGCGTTGAGGTTTGCCGCCCGTCTGGCCGTGGAGTCGACCATGCGCTGGGGTAGCCGGGGGCGCCACGTGAAGAGGGGGGGCGTTCGCTCGATGATCTCGAGCGCGACCGGGCGCATCGCCGTAGCCGTGGTCTGCGTGCTGGCGTTGGCCCTCGCTCTCGGTTTCCTCCTCCCCGGCCACGCAAGCTCCAACGCGCCCACTCCCCGCTCGGCACCGGTCGCCAACATTCAGTCGCCGCAACTCCAAAGTCCCGTGACGCCGAAGGCGCCCGTCCTTCCCCCCGCCACGGTGCCTCCCGCCGCCGCGCCGGCCTCGGTGGCCACTGCTCCCCCCCTGGCCCCGCGCGAAGTCTTCGGCTTCGCCCCCTACTGGAGCCTGGGCCAGAGCGCGGGGTTCAACGTGGCCGGGTTGACCACGCTCGCCTATTTCTCCGTCGGCATCAACGCCAATGGAACCTTGAACGAGTCGGGGGCGGGCTGGAACGGCTATGAGAGCCAGGCGCTCTCCACCCTGATCACCCGGGCCCACGCCGCTGGCAAACGGGTCGTCCTCACGGTGAACGACTTCGACCAGTCCTCCCTCAATGCGCTGACCTCCAACCCGGCCGCCGCCACCACCCTGGCGAAAGCCCTCATCGGAGCGATCGGGGCGAAGAACTTCGACGGGGTCAATCTCGACCTCGAAGGACAAGGCAATGGCGACCAGGCCGGTCTGACCTCCCTGGTGACGACGGTCGCCGATACGTTGCATTTCGTCGATCCGCACTGGCAGGTGACCATGGACACCTACGCCTCGGCCGCGGCTGATACCAGCGGCTTCTACGACATCGCCGCCTTGGCGGGCGTCGTCGACGCCTTCTTCGTCATGGAGTACTCCCCCAACGTGGCCGCCCCGGCACAGGCCGGATCTCCGCTGACCTCGTCCCTCTTCAGCGACATCAGCACCGCCACCCAGTACGCCGCCGCCGTGCCGCCCGGCAAGGTGATTTTGGGCGCACCCTTCTTCGGCATCGACTGGCCGACCACGAGCAACACGCTCAGCGCCACCGCGACGGGCCCGGCGACGACGCTCGACGACAGCGCCATCACAACAAGTGGGCACCCGCTGTACTGGGACCCGGTGACCGACACGGCATGGACCGCGTACCAGGTGGGCACCCAGTGGCACGAGTCGTTCTTCGATGATCCGACGTCGCTCTACCAGATCGCCCATCTCGCCGATCAGGACGGTCTGCGCGGCGTGGGGGTGTGGGCCCTCGGCATGGAGGGAACCGACCCGGCCATGGTCAGCGCCCTCGACGGGGTCGCACCGGCCATCAGCTACGCCACCCCCGCCGTCCCCTCGACCACCACGACGACCACTTCGGCGCCGCCCGTTGCGGCGGCCGCGGCCGCAACGACGACCACGAGCACGACGGTCCCCGTGGCGTCCATCGTCGGGGCGTTCGAGGCCGAGTCCCTGGCCACCATCCAAAGCGGCGACCCGTCGACGCCGGCGCCGACCGCCCAGAGCGTCACGCTCTGCGTGGTGGCCACTCCCTCGTTGCCGAGCGCGAGCTGCGCGGCACCCCTGCCTCCTGCGGACAGCGGCGTCACCTCGACGACTGCGGCGGCGGGGGTGACGCCGCCGTTCCCCGGAGCCACCGTGGTCGGCCTGCTCAGTGGGGTGGTGGTGCAGAACGATGCCGCCCTCAGCTGCCTCGCCAGTGCCAACCAGTCGGCCGAGCTCGGTGCGGCGTCCGCCGTGACCACGAAACCGGAACTGGTGGTGTGGCAGTGGCCGGGGAACGCCCAGTACGACTATGTCGTCATCACGACGTCGTCCGGCTCGACCTCCGCCGGTTGCGCCGACGCGACGTTGGCGTTCACCGCCACTCGAACACGTCGGCAGTCGGGTCGTAGGAAGAAGGCCCGATGTCGGGGTGCGCTCGCTGCGGGTGACCCCCGTGCGGCACCAGCCGCTTTGTTCCTCTACGGGTCGTAGTAGTACGGTGCCCGCTGTGCTCACGGGCCGGAGAATGTTGGCTGGTGCGGCGATCGTGCTCTGCGCAAGTCTCACTCTCGCTTCCTGCGGTGGGGGAGTGCCTGCAGCGCCGCCGGCCAGCCAGGGTGTCGTCGTTGACCGTCCGGTTCCCGCCATTCCACTGATCAGCTCCAAGGGGACTGCAACATCGCTCGCCGCCTACCGGGGGAAGTACATCGTGCTGGCCAACTTCCTCACGCTCTGCCAGGACGAGTGCCCGCTCGTCACCGGCGCGTTCATCACGTTGCAGAGCGAGGCCCGGGCCGCCGGGCTGGGCAACAAGGTGGTCTTCATGGAAATCACGGTCGATCCCATGCGCGACACGCCGGCCAGGCTCCGGGCCTACTCCAAGGAGTTCGGTGCCGACTGGCCGCTGCTGACGGGCACGCCGGCGAATCTTCACGCGCTCTGGAAGTTCTTCGGAATCTCCGTCCAGATCGTGCCCGAGGAGCAACCACCGAAGCTCGATTGGTATACCGGAAAACCGTTGACCTATGACGTCGACCACACCGACGGGTACATCCTCATCAACCCCCAGGGACGTGAGCGTTTTATCGATGCCAACGCACCCAATCTCCACGGACATCTCAAGAAATCGCTGGAGGGATTGCTCGACAACGGCGGGGTTAAGGAACTGAAACACCAACGCACACCGAATTGGACAGTCAGCGATGCGCTGGCCTCCATAAGTTGGCTCGTCGGGCGCAACATCCCGGCGAACTAAATCACGTCCTTCGCCACGGTCGTACTGTTTGCCGTGGTTTCGGCGACCGGGAAGACGAAGCCGCACTTGGGGCACGGCTCACCGAGAGTCTTCAACTCCGCCAGGAGGTCATAGGGCTTATCCTGCAGCGTGCCGCAGGTCGGGCATATCCGCAAGAGTCGGGTCCCGACCAACTCGAAATTCGAAATGATGTCTTCCATGATGGCCCCATTGGCCGCCCATTCTTTGGCGTGCTTGTGGTAGGTGTCCATGTGCCAATCATTGACGGCCTCTTTGCTGGCCCACATGCTGATCTCGTTGTACCACCCCGGCTCGTCAGGGTGCTCCCACCATGTCAGATGGATGAACCCCGGCTTGCTCATGAGATGGTGCCGCACGTTGCTGAAGACGGTCCTGAACTTGTCGTACGCGTCGGGACTCGAGAATCGGACGCGTTGCATGCTGAGATAGATGCCCATAACTCCTCCTGCGGTGCTTTCGACTACGGATGTACACCCACGACATCGACGTCGGACCCGAGCTTGCGGGATATGTCCTTGACGATGTTGCCCTCGACAACCTCACGCCATTTCTTCGTCTGCGGTGTGCTGACCACAAGAACGTGCCGCACGCCGCGCACCTTGGCTACTGCGGCGATGGTCTTGACCGGCTTGCGGGATGCGGCAATCTGACCCCAGGCTTGACCCCCGCCCTTCTCGATCTGGCGGACGGCCTTCTCGACCTGGCTCTTCTGAGCCGCCATCTCTCTGCGGGTGGGCATGAGGCCGGGGTTCGGCAGCCCCAACGACGATCCGTGGATCCGCGCGATGGTCACCACGGCCACCGCCTCACCGCCGCTAAGCCGGAGAGCCTCCTTCACGGCCGCGGCTGGGATCGGGTCCCCCATGGGCGCTGCGATCAGCACCGCGGCGGACTGTGTCGGCTGCTTGTCGAACTTGCGGCGGCCGAACCGGCTCAGGCCGGAAGCGGGCTGTGGACCTTCCAAGACGGTTGTCACAGATCCGTGTCGGTGCTCATGGCCGAGATCGTCGGCAGCGCGGTCGATTCGGGCATACCGGCAATCTCGAGCTGCGGCGCAGAAGGATCGAGGTCGATGCCTCCCGGTGAGCCGACCACAACGGGAAGCTCATCCTCCGAGGAGATACCGAGTCTGCGGTCGCTTATCTTGCGCCACCAGTAGAGCGGCACGTACGCCGCCACGATGATCAGGCCCAAGAAGTAGAGGAAGTGGCCCTGGCCCGGACCGACTACGACGTCCGGAGAGTTGTACCCCCCGACGACGTAGTCAAAGGTGAGGAACAGCGCGCAGGCCAAGGCGATCCACTTGAAGAACCCCGGCATGCGGAACGGGCTCTTGCGCTCGGGCTGCAGGTGGCGCATGAGGAAATATCCGTACAGCGAGGCAGCCACGGCGACGATGTAGCCGACGTTCGAGAAGATGTAGATGCGGAGCGGGGAACCGAAGAGCCCCACGATCATGGCGCAGACGACGTTGAAGATCATGGCTCGGTCGGGTACGTGGTGCTTGTTCTGGTGCATGAAGAACCGGGGAAGCAGGCGATCCTCCGAGGCCTGGAACAACGACCGGGCGACACCCATGATGGCGTTGAGCACGGAGAGCAGCAGAGCGAAGACCAGTGGGATGCCGATGATGTACTTCACCCACCCTGCGTTTCCGAAAATGTGGTCGGTGAACGTTGTGTAGAGGGTCAGTGGATCCGCCGTCTTGAGCGACGAGCCGAGGACGCCTACGAAGACCACCGCGGTGGCGATGTAGATGAACACCCCGTAGAGACCCTCTGCGGTGAGGGCGATTTTGGCATCTCGTGCCGGGTCTCGGCATTCACCGATGTAGCAGGCAGCCGCCTCCATGGCGATGGCGTTCCAGGAGATCACGAAGATCCATGCGAAGAAGAACACGGCTCCGGACGTCTTCGGATCGGCATAGTGGAATCCCGAGATGTTGCTCCAATGAAAACTGCTCGGCTTGAAGATCGGCAGAAAGACCAACAGCGTCAACGGGACCATGGAGACCACGCCGAGAACGGTGGCAAAGGTGGCACCCAGCCGGATGCCCAGGTAACACGGGATGAAGAGGCCGATCAGCCCGATGAAGGTGATGAGGAGAACGCCGATCGACACGGGCGCACCGATGTCTCCCAGCGGGAGGACTGTCCGTCCCAGGGGCACGTGGAAGAGCACGGCGATGTACCCGGCGGCCAACAACATGTTGATCGGTGCCACGGGGAACCAGCCCAGCCAGTAGCCCCACCCCGAGACGCCGCCGATGTGTTTGGCCGTCGTCTTCCCCACAGGATGGAAGCTCTCGTAGGCGTACGAAGGCATGCCGCCGGTGCGGTGCGGGAGAAGGGCGGCCAACTCGCCCATGCACAAGCAGACGATCAGCCCGATCACCACCACGAGTGCGATGGCCGGAATGGCCGCCGCTCCCATGGCCGCCACGGCGGCCGGGACGATACCGGTGACCAGAATGGTCCCGGCCAACCCGATGACGAAGGCTCCCCACCAGTTGGTCCCTCTACTCAGCGACGTGGCGACTTCGGTCGGTGCGCCACCTACCGCGGTTCCTGATTCGCTCATTTGTCCTCTCCTCGGGGACTAGGTGTTGCTGTGGTCTGGGACGGTTACACCGCGCTCAAGTAACGCTCGAGTTCCCATGAAGTCACCTCGGCATGAGCCGACCGGGCTTCCGCGCGCTTGACCGAAACGAAATAGTCGATGTAGTCGCCTTCGGGGGTCTTCCCGAGTCCCTCCCTGAGGACGTCGTCGGCCTCGAGGTGCTCCAATGCGTGCCAGAGCGTCATCGGCATGGAGACGAGTCCCCGCTCCGCGGCCTCGCGCTCCGTCAGCTTGAGAAGGTTGAGCTCACACGGATCTCCCGGGTTCAGCTCCCGTTCGATCCCGTCGACGCCCGCCGCCACAATTGCGCTCAGCGCAAGATACGGATTGGCCGACCCGTCGATGCACCGGTCCTCGACCCGGCCCGGGTCGGGAACCCGGAGCATGTGGGTTCTGTCGTTTCCGCCGTAGGTTGCGTACACCGGCGACCACGCCGCTCCCGAGTCCGGTGCGCCACTCGCCAGTCTCTTGTAGGAGTTGACGGTCGGGCAGGCAACCGCGGCAAGGGCTTGGGCGTGCTCCAGCAGGCCTCCGATAAACGAATAGCCCACGCTCGACATACCGAGACCTCGGCTGTCCGCTGGATCCGCGAAGAGCTCCGTGTCGTCCTCCCCCCACAAACTGAGATGCATATGGAGGCCGTTGCCCGTGAGATTCGAGAACGGCTTCGGCATGAACGTGGCCAACATCCCCGCTTCAGCGGCGAGCGAGTGGATCATGTAGCGGAAGACGATGATCCGGTCAGCTGTCGTCATCGCGTCGGCATACGTGAAGTTCTGCTCGAACTGTCCGTTGGCGTCTTCATGGTCGTTGGCGTAGTTGGACCAGCCCAGGGTGTTCATGTGGCGCGAGACCGAGGTGAGGTGGTCGTACATCCGCGTCAGGGCTCGAGCGTCGTAGCAGGGAGCTTTGGCCCGATCCAACGGGTCGGCCACCTCGATTCCACCCGAGGGCGACCTTCGGACGAGGAAGTACTCTCCCTCGGCGCCGACTTTCAGCGTCTGTCCGGAAGCGGCCAATCGATCAAGTTGCCGGCGCAAGATGACGCGCGGCGCGAAAGGCCAGGGCTCACCGAGCACGTACGGGTCGCATTGGATGATGCCCAGCCCCGGACGCCATGGTGCGGGCATATAGCTACTGAGATCCGGCATCGCCAGAAGATCGGGGGACGACGGGGATTGGCCCATCGGACCGGCGGCAAACCCGGCGAAGCCGGCACCATCGGTCATCAGGCCATCGATGGCTGAAACGGGCACCATCTTGGCGCAGGGCTTCCCGTGCATGTCCACGAACATCGCAAAAAGGAACTCGACCCCGTCGCGCTTCGTCGCTGCCGCGAGTTCCTCTTTGTTCGTAACCGGTCCGAACTCGGAAGTGCTCATCACTCCACATAGCCTCCTGCTCGTTCCTTCACGACTCCGCTCTATTCAACGATGTTGCCTCATGGGAAACAGGACATGGTTTCCACACTGTTGCGAAATGTTGCTCCTCTGTTAACAAGTCGTCCTGCACGTCGGTGTTTACTTGTAGTAAACACCGTTTCTTGACAAGGACCGGCGACGCGTCATAATCGAGGGTACCCACATCCCGTTCGACGGGAGAAAGGAAGACCCAGCCGTGAGCGAAGCGGTCTCGGAACGCACCACCCTGCACCGCTACGCTCACCGCGCCGCGTATGACCGACCGACGATCGACGCCATTCTGGACGAGGGCATCGTGTGCCACGTGGGCCTCCAGACCGACAAGGGATTCCCGGTCGTCATTCCCTTGGCCTACGGACGGGTCGATGACATGGTGTATCTCCACGGGTCCGCCGCCAGCAGGCTCTTTCGTGCTGCCCGGTCGCCGTCCGTGGAGATCTGCATGACGGTGACCTTCGTTGACGGGATCGTCGTGGCCCGCTCCACCTACAACACCGACATCAACTACCGCTCAGTGGTGATTATCGGAAAAGCTACCGAAGTCCGCGATCTGGAAGAAAAGCGCATCGGCTTGGAGTGTCTGGTGGAGCACATCATTCCCGGACGGACCCTCGACGCCCGGGCGCCCACCGAAAAGGAGCTTCGGAGCACCATGCTGCTCAAGCTCCCGCTCGCCGAATCGTCCGCAAAAGTCCGCACGGGATGGCCCTCGGACGAAACGGAGGACTACGACCTCTCAATCTGGGCCGGGGTCATTCCCTTCGTTCGTCGGATTCAGGCTCCGTTGGACGACCCTGCGCTCCGATTCGATCTGGCGGCACCGGACTACGTCGCCAACTACCACCGGTGAGGAGACTCTGTTTCCTATAAGGAAACAGAGTCTCCTTCTGATTCGGATAGGATGCACTGCGCGTGAGCGAAGGAACGGAAAGAGGTATGGCATGTGCGGTGTAGCCGGCCTGCTGATTCGGGACCGTAGCCTCCAGCCGCAACTGGGGTCGATGCTGGTCACCATGATTGAGGCGCTTGATGAGCGCGGCCCCGATTCATCCGGGATCGCCGTGTACGACGACGATCCTCCGCCTGACCGGGCCGCCAAGTCAGTGACCCGCCCCATAAAGATCTCGCTGGGGAGCGACGAGCCCGTCGACTGGCACCACATCGGCGACACACTCTCGCAACGATTCGGTACGGCCATTGACCTCCAGGCCTTTGGTGCGGGCATGGTGGTGGATGCGTCCGAAGCGGTCGAGGACGAGCTCACGCTGTCCATCATGACGTCCTGGCCTCTGGTACGGGTGCTCGGTACCGGATTGCGTGTGAGGGTCCTGAAGGACACCGGTCGCCCCACCGCGACCTGTGCCCGCTACGGCGTCGCGCTGGTCGGGCTACTTAGCCGTCGCCCATACGCGCATGGCCACGGAGTCGGCGGTGACCGTCCTGCACTCGCACCCATTTGTCCCGACGAGGGACCTTTGCGTGGTGCACAACGGATCCTTTTCGAACTATGCCACCGTGCGACGGTACCTGACGGCCAACGGCATCCGATTCGATTCGGACAACGACTCTGAAGTGGCGGCACGGTACCTGGCCCGTCGACTGGCAATGGGCGACGACCTCGAAGAGGCCACCCGCTGGGTCATGAAGGAGATGGACGGTTTCTTCACGCTCGTGATTTCGACCGCCGGTGAGATGTCGGTGGTCAGGGACCCCTTCGCCTGTAAGCCGGCCGTCGTGGCCGAAGCGAACGGATATGTGGCGGTGGCGTCCGAGTACCGGGCCTTGGCCGAGCTCCCCGGCATCGCATCGGCAGTGGTCTTCGAGCCCCAACCCGAGGAGGTCTATACATGGAGTCGCTGAACTGCGAGGCCTTGGGGACGAGAGCGGTCAATCAACGGCTGCGCTCCCTCCCTGCAGGCGGCCGGGCGCAGCTGTTGGCGCCGCGGGGACGCCACAACCTGGCCGTCGGCCTTTCGTCACAGCTTTCGATCAGCATCGAGGGGAACGCCGGCTACTTCCTGGGTGGTCTCGGGGGATGCAGCGACGGCACGGGACCCGACATCGTCGTCAACGGTTTCGTCGGGTGGTCGGTCGCAGAGAACCTCATGGGAGGATCGGTACGCGTCCGTGGGAGCGCGTCGCAAAGTGCGGGTTCGAGTGCCCACGGTGGCATCATCGTGATTGAGGGGGACGCATCGCTGCGCGCCGGCATATCCCTCAAGGGCGCCACTTTGGCCATCGCCGGTGACGCGGGCGCCATGTCAGGATTCATGGCGCAGGCGGGTCGCATCCTGATTGGCGGGAATGCCGGGCCCGGCCTGGGCGACTCTCTCTACGAGGCGATCATCTACGTCGGGGGAGGCATTGCGTCACTCGGGGCCGATGCGGTGGTCGCAGAAATGACAGATGACGACCTCCTCGCCGTCAAGGAGCTGGTCCACGACATCGGCTTCGACCATATCGATCCGTCCCGTGTCACCAAGGTGGTGTCCGCCCGCCGGCTCTACCACTTTTCCACGCACAACCATGGTGCTTACTGATGACGGCGGATCCGTTCGATGCGCAGACGAATCAGAGCTTCCCTCCCGAGGTCGTCGCCCGCATCCACCAGATGGCCGAGAGCGGCCACTACCCGATCCGCGGGCTCGGCGCCCGGCGCAAACTGCCGACCTTCGATGACTTGGTCTTCCTGACCGCCTCGGTCTCACGCTATCCCCTGGAGGGCTACCGGGAGCGCTGCGAGACCCGGACCGTTCTGGGGACTCGCCATGCAACACGCCCCATTGAGCTCGAGATCCCCATCACGATCGCCGGCATGAGCTTCGGCGCCCTCTCCGCGACGGCTAAGGAGTCCCTTGGTCGTGCCGCCACTGCCGTGGGGACGTCGACGACGACAGGTGACGGGGGCATGACCCCCGAAGAACGCAAGGCTTCTTCTCTCCTCGTCTATCAGGTGCTTCCCTCCCGGTATGGGTTCGACCCGGCGGACCTTCGTCAGGCCGACGCGGTGGAGATCGTCGTCGGCCAAGGAGCGAAGCCCGGTGGTGGGGGGATGCTGCTCGGGCAAAAGGTCAACGCCCGGGTGGCCGCCATGCGCACGCTGCCCCCCGGCATCGACCAGCGATCAGCGAGCCGGCACCCCGATTGGGTGGGGCCCGACGACCTGCGGATAAAGATCGAGGAGCTGCGCGAGGCCACGGAGTGGTCGATCCCGGTCTACGTGAAAGTGGGGGCCACCCGGGTCGACCACGACGTAAAGCTCGCCGTGGCGGCGGGTGCCGACGTGGTCGTCGTCGACGGGATGCAAGGAGGGACGGCCGCCACACAGGATGTCTTCATCGAACATGCCGGTATCCCGACGTTGCCCGCCGTCCGCATGGCCGCCGCTGCGCTCGAAGAGGTCGGCGTGAACGGCGAGGTCCAGCTCGTCGTCTCCGGGGGCATCCGCTCCGGGGCGGACGTGGCGAAGGCTCTCGCGCTCGGCGCCGACGCCGTATCGATCGGGGTGGCCGCCTTGCTGGCCCTCGGGTGTAACCGGAACACCTACCGCACGCCCCGCGGTGAAACGGTCGATGTCGAAGCGGACTACGCAGCCCTTGGAACCACTTCGGGGCACTGTGCGCACTGCCATACCGGGCGCTGCCCGGTCGGCATCACCACGCAAGATCCGGTGCTCGAGTCCCGACTGCAGACCGAGCACGCCGCCGCATCGGTGGCGAACTATCTGCGGGCACTGACCATGGAGGTCACAGCCCTGGCCAGAGCGTGCGGCAAGTCCGACGTGCATCATCTGGAACCAGAAGATCTGGTCGCCCTCACCGTGGAGGCGGCGGCCATGGCACGCGTGCCTCTCGCCGGCACGAATTGGATCCCCGGCTGGCCCACCTAGGAGGAAAGGTGTCAGCTGCCACATCGGCCGAGGTTCTCATTGTGGGAGCCGGCGTCACCGGGCTCAGCACCGCCCGCGCCCTTGTTGAACTGGGCGTCAACGACGTCCTGGTCCTCGACCGGGCTGCCGTCGGCTCGGGTGGCAGCGGAAAATCGAGCGGCATCGTTCGCAGTCACTATGGCATCCGCTCCTTGGCCGCCATGGCGTGGCGCGCCCAACCCGTCCTCGAACACTCCGTCGAGATCCTCGGGGCGGAATCGGGCTATCACAAAACCGGGTATCTCGTCGGGGTGGGAGCACGGAATCTCGGCGCCCTACGATCGAACGTCGGCATGCACCAGAGCATCGGGGTGGAGGTGGAGCTCGTCGGAGCGGAGACGGCGCAAGAGCTCTGGCCGGCGGCCGACCTCAGTGACTTTGCCGAGTTCGCCTTCGAACCCCACGGAGGTTACGGCGACGGACATCTGACAGCGCATGCCTTTTCCGTGGCCGCCCGCCGGGGCGGCGCTCGCCTGCGCCAGAACTGCGCCGTGGCGACCATCGAGGAACAGAACAGGCGGATCACCGGCGTTCGCCTTGCCAACGGTGAACGTATCGCGGCCGGACATGTCGTCCTGGCCGCCGGCCCGTGGTCTGTCGCCCTGGCCGAACCGGTGGGGCTCGAACTCCCCATCCGCTCGCAACGAGCGCAGATCCTTCTCGTCGACCCCGGAAGACCGATCGGGCACCTACCGGTCTTCTCCGACCTCGCCTCGTTGCAATACGTGCGCAGGGAAGGGACCGGCTCAATTCTGGTGGGCGACAGCGACCACTCCACCCCTGAGTGGGCTGATCCCGACAGCTACCGGGAGCGGGTCACCGAGGACGAGTTGCTCCACATGATCCCGAAGTTCGAACAGCGCTTTCCGGGCTTCAGCGGCGCTCGCCTCAAGTCTTCGTATGCGGGCTGCTACGACGTCACGCCGGACTACAACCCGATGATCTCCGCCTCTCCGATCGAGGGCTTATGGATCTGCGCCGGGTTCTCCGGTCACGGCTACAAGATCTCCCCTTCGGTCGGCGAGCTCATGGCCGACATCATGACGAAGGGCACGAGCCGCCACCCTGACATTGAGGCTGAGGACTTCCGCTGGGACCGATTCGCTTCCGGCGACCACCTGGTCAGCCCCCATCCCTACGCTGGCGCTGGGCAAATGCGCTGAACCGGTACGCCTCCCCGGAATCCGAGGCGGGGGGGCATATATTGGTCCGTCGTGGCCAGTCGACAGAGCATGCGCGCGCCGGGTCTTCGCGCCGTCAGCCCGAAGAAGGAAACACCCCGGAAGCTGACGCGGGTCACGCCTGCGAAACAGGCGCGGGGATCGACCAAGAAACTCGCCGCTGCGACGACGGCCACCCGAGCCAGGAAAACGGCGCCGAACGTAGAGGTCGTGAACAGGGAGCCCGACGGCACCGATGGTCCGAGTGGTCAGCTCGGCCGGGTGATCGCCAATCACGTGCGCAGCCGACGACTGGAGATCGGCCTGACCGTGGGCCAATTGGCGGAGCGCACTGGGATCTCGAAGGGCATGTTGTCGAAGATCGAGAACGCACAGACATCGCCGAGCCTTTCGACGCTCGAGCGCCTTTCGTCTTCCCTCGACATGCCGGTGACCTCCCTCTTCCGTGGCCTCGCCGAGGAACGGGATGCCGTCTTCGTCAAAGCGGGAAGTGGGCCCGAGATCGTCAGAAAAGGGACCCGGGCGGGACATACCTACGAATTACTCGGCACGTTACGGGGGCCGTACAAGCGCATTGAGCCGCTGCTTGTCTCCTTGGTGGAGAGCACCGAGGTCTTCCCACTCTTCCAGCACCCCGGGATCGAGATGCTGTACATGCTCGAGGGCATTTTGGAGTACAGCTACGGGCGAGAGCACTACCGCATGGAGAAAGGCGACACGCTGCAGTTCGAGGGCGACATTCCCCATGGGCCCACCAAACTGGTCAAGCTCCCCATACGGTTCCTTTCGGTCACCGTGTACGGGAATGACCGGACCTGACCTCGGGGTTTCACGCATCCTCAATTAACAAGATGGACACGCGGCTGCTCTTGCCGTGAAATCTCTGATCTGTTTACTCTAAGTGAACAGAGTTTCTCTACAGATGGCAGGCCCCACCATGACCACCACCGAACTCGAGCGCTTCGTTGCGGCGGACGGGCGCGCTGACCTCATCGAGCAGGTTGCCCGACAGATCGAAGCTGACGGCATCACCTATATCTACTTTCAATTCGTCTCGGTCACCGGCCGGGTGATGGGCAAGGGCATCCCTGCTGCGCACTGGAGATCCGTGGCTGACAAGGGGTTCCAGCTGGTGTACGGGGCCACCGCTAACCTCTTTACTGACCGTCACGGGCGTTACATCGGCTACGGCCCCGAGGCAGCCGAGCTGGTGGGTCTGCCCGATGTCGAGACATTCTGCGTCCTGCCGTGGGATCCCAAGGTCGCCCGTGTCTTCTGCACGCTCTTCCGGGGCCGCGAAGAAGTTGACCAACCCGGAGGGTTCCTCACTTCGGACTGCCGCAGGAATTTGCACCGCCTGCACAAGCAGTTCACCGCCGACACCGGCCTCACGCTGTATATCGGATGCGAACCGGAAATGATGTGGCTCAAGACGAACCCGGACGGTACACCGTCGGTCGAGGGCATGACCAAGCCCTACTGCTATCACATCGACCAGTTCTCCGAACTACAACCCGTGATCCACAAGGTCATCGAGTACAGCACCAAAATGGGCCTCGACATGATTCAAGGGGATCACGAGGATGCTCCGGGTCAGCTGGAACTGAACTTCACGTTCGGGCGCGCCGAGGAAACGGCGGACCGGCTGACCACGTACCGCCAGGTCTGTCGCCAGGTGGGACGCGAGTTCGGTGTGTTTCCCTGTTTCATGCCCAAACCGTTCATGGGCGTGTCGGCCAACGGGTGTCACCACAACATCTCACTGTGGCAGGACGACGTGAATATGTTCATGCCCGAAGGTGACGATCCTCGAATGCCGAGCAAGGTGGGTCTGCACGCCATCGGCGGGGTCTTGACGCACCTCCGTGCGCTGACGGCCATCACCGCTCCCACCGTCAACTCCTACCGGCGCTTCGCCGACGCGGGGTTCTGGGCTCCCGTGTTCGCCGATTGGGGCTTCCAGAATCGGACGACCGCGCTGCGGTGAGTGCCCCAGGTCGGTTCGAGTACCGGTCCGTGGACTCCGCCGTGAACCCGTATCTGTCGATGGCATCCCTTCTGGTCGCCATGCGCGACGGGTTGGACCAGAGCATCGACCCCGGTCCACCAGAGGACGGGAATATTTACGAGGCCATTGAGGCAGGCAAAGAGGTGACGCGTATCCCGAACACGCTCGGAGGCTCCGATGACGCTCGAAGCGGACGAGCGTCGTTCGCCAAGCGCTGCCTGACGACGGTTCACCGAATGTTCATGCACTGAAATCGACGCGGTATGGCATTCCATGGCAGACCGACCAGCTACGGCCCGCCATGTCGGCCAACCGATGCTGGTCGTCCCAGACGATGGCGAGTGAGGCGGAGATGATCGGGGTCTGATCGGGGGACTGACGGCAGGCGATATCCCGATCGATCACGATGTGCTGAACTGGGCCGCGGCTGTCTCGAACTTGCCGTAGCCCACCAGTCAGCCATCCGTTCGGCCGACAACGCGCATGGGCCAAGGTCTTCACCAAGGCTCTTTTCGCCCAGCGTGGGCTGGTCTCCACATTCATGGCTCAGCTGGGCGACGACTTCCCGGTCTGGCGGGCATCCGAGCCTGTCCCTGCGCTCGACGACATCGGCAGGTCCCCACGCTCATGGAGCGCGGCGGCGGACTGTCGAAGACGGCCTTGGCTGCGATCGCGAGCATCGCGCAAATACTCCCGGAATTTCTGGTCATGGCGGCGCCAAACCCGAACTCGTACAGGCGCTTCGGGCCCGGGCAATTCGGCGCCCACCGCGGCGACCTGGGGCATCGGAAATTACAGCTGCGCCCTTCGGGTCGTGGCCGACGAGCCACAGTCGGCCCGCCTCATTGCGGACACCGGGGCCGACGTCAACGCACACCTCTGCGCCGCGATGTTGCTCGGTGCCGCCGTATGGGGAATTGAACAAAACCTGGAAGCTCCGCCACAAATCTCGGCACCTGACGACGGCCGCCGGCAGGTGACCGGCCGCGCGCTCCCGGGATCTCATAGATGCTTCTGAACGCTTCGCCCGAGCGCGGCCGCCCACGCCCTGTTCGGGTCGGAGTTCGTGTCGCACTATGCCGCCTCCCGCATGGTCGAGGCGCGGGCCTGTGGGCGATTTGTCTCTGATCAGGAACGACGTCGTTACCTCGGGAACGTGTGAGTACGGGGATGATCCGGTGACCGTCGAGGACCCGCCATTCGAGCTGACCGAAACGCAGATCGCCTCGTTTGCCCGAGATGGCTTCGTGATCGTCGACCGGATCGTCGATCCTGCCCTGCAGCTACGGGCCCTGGCGCGCTACGAGGATCTGTTCGCGGGCCGGTTCGAGACCGGCCTGTATCCCGATGAGTGGAACTGGCGGGCCGGACGGGATCCCGAGCACCTGACCCGTCAGATCTGCAACACGTGGAAATCCGACCGTGACGTGGCCAGTGTCGTCCTCCGCGAGGACATCGGGCGTGCCTGCGCCCGCCTGGGAGGGTGGCCCGGCGTGCGGCTCAGCCAGGACAACGTCTTGTGGAAGCCTCCCGCCGAGGCCCTCGGTTTCCACCAGGACTCGAGCTACGAACAATGGGCGATACCGTCGGAGTCGGTCTTGCTGGATCGCCCTCGAGGACACGTCGGCCGCTCAGGGAACGGTCGAGTATGTCCGGGGCTCCCGCGAGTGGGCCCGCTGGAGGACAATCGAAGAGTTTCACGGTCCCGATGATCCCCACCGGGAACTCCGGATGGCGGCGCATGCACACGGCGAGAAGCCGGAGTTCGTTCCGGTGGAGGTGGCAGCCGGTGGCGGCGCGTTCCACGCCGGTTGGACCTGGCATGGTTCCGATGTCAACCGGTCTCTCCTGCCCGCGTCGTTCACTTGTCGCCCACTGCATGTCATCCGAGGCCCGCTTTCACCCGGCCACGACGGGCTATCTCTACAGCCGTTACAAGCGTTTCGGCGACGACGAGATGGACGAATCCTTCTTTCCCGTCATCTGGCGTGAGGACGGCTACCGTTCGCCCTTCATCGATCCGTACCTCGCCAAGAGCGTGGGGTGGGCCGGAAGTCCGGTCGAATGACCGACGGTTCAGATGGAGATGGAAGGAAAGTCCGCCAGCTGTGCTGCCGGAAGCTCGTCCACACGAGGGAGCCTCCCGTTCGTCACCTCCAGCGGTGCAGGCGCGGTAAGCACCGGAAGGGCGGTGAGGCTGGTCACCCGCTCGCGTATTCCCTTTCCGCCAAACCGGGCAAAACGGCGACGACGGCGAGAGCCCAGGACGATGACGTCGGCCGACCAGTCGTGGGCCGCTGTCACGATCCGGCTCTCCACCCCGAAGCAGCTCGTGAGATAGAGCGACCCCTCCGTCGGTATCCCTGCCGCGCGGAGGGCTGCCACCGCATTTTCGAGATGGTTGATCGCCTCGGCCTGCGTCTCGGCGGTAAACCCCCGGCCCCCGACGAGATACTCGTTTACATGGACAACCCGGATGGTGCCCGAGGACTGCGCGGCCATCGCCATGGCAAAGCTCACGGCGGCCTCACTCGAGCTCGAAGCGTCGACAGCAAGGAGAATTCGATTGAACATGGTGGATCTGACCTCCACGTCGCCTGTTCGGCGGGCGGCATTGAATTGTTTCCTACAGGTTAACACCCAGTTCATGACAGGAATACCGGTTTCCTGTCAATAAACCGTGAACACCGGCCGGTCGACCGGAGCTGACCCTGGCCCGCTAGGTTCGCCAACCCGAGCTGGCGAAAAGGACGGACGATGCCCCGCCGTGGCTACGAGATGTTCAACGCCTACCGCGAGCTGGTCATCGTGTCCGTCGCGGCCGTCGTCGGTCTCACGCTCCAGGCCCCGCTCGATTGGTTGAACCGCCACCAGGGAATTGACGTCTTCCTGGTGATTCTGGTCTTCTCCACCGCCCTCTCTGTTGAGGCTCGGAGCCTCCGACGGCTTCCCGCCGCCTGGCGACCTCTCAGCCTCGCGCTGCTGGGCGGCATTACCGTCCTGCCGGCGCTCTCCTGGCTGGTGGCCCAGCCCATAGGACCAGGCGACCTACGCGACGGTGTCACGACGATCGGCCTGGCTCCGTGCGAAATCGCGTCCATAGCCACGACCGCGATGGCCGGGGGCGATATCGCGCTCGCTGGTGGTGTGCTCATCGGTTCGACCGTGCTCACGGTCCTTCTAGCCGGACCGATTCTGGCTCTTGAGGCATCGGGGACGGCGCTCGACCCCTGGCATATTCTCCTCAACCTTCTGTGGGTGGTTGCCGTACCGCTTGCGGTCGGCATCGTGATCCGCTCCCGCTTCGGGCTACCGGGGAACACTGCGCGCGTCGCCGCGGCCACGAGCACGTTGTCGGTGGCTGTCCTGGTCGCGCTCGTGGCCGCCGAGGTGCACTTCACTCTGGCGTACCTCGGCGTTCTCGCGGCCATTGTGGTTTTTTTGGCTGCTTCGGCCGGGGTGGGCCTCCTTGTCAGGCGGCCGGCCAGTATCCCCGCCAAGAAGTCGCTCCTCCTCACTATGTCGATGCGGGACTTTGCCATCGCAGCCGGGTTGGCGGCCGCGGCATTCGGCCCCAGGGCGGCGGCCCCCCTCGGCCTTTACGGTGTCCTCGTCCTCGTCTGGGGCACCGGCAGCGCGGGATTCATGCGGGGACGAACGTCGAGCTGAACCGCCGAGGTCTCAGGCCCAGCGAACTGTGTCCTCATCGTCGAGGCGCGGAAGCCGTTCGAACCAGGGATCGGTGCCGGGGTGACCGATATTGACAACCAGAATTGAGCGCCACCGCCCGTCGGGGAAGAAGTCGGCATCGACGCCGGCAGCGTCGAACCCCGCCATAGGGCCCGCGGCGAGGCCGTGAGCCCGGACCGAGAGGATGAAATACCCCGCCTGCAGGGTGGCATTGAACGTCCCGGTACCGGCTCTCATCTCGTCGTTGGCCTCGAAGATGTCTCGCATTTCAGGCCGGAACGGCAGAAGGGTGGGGATGTAGTCGTGGAATCGGTTGTCGACCGCCAGGACTGCCACGGCGGGAGCTGACGCC
Organism: uncultured Acidimicrobiaceae bacterium; assembly: GCA_963755665.1. Classification (GTDB taxonomy): domain Bacteria; phylum Actinomycetota; class Acidimicrobiia; order Acidimicrobiales; family RAAP-2; genus Bog-473. Next base: position 85,070 of record CAVWKU010000018.1, on the reverse strand, counting down.
GTCTTGGCCTTGTTGCCATCGTTCATGTGCGTGACCAGCCGATCCCTTCCTTGCCCGGGGCGCACGTAAAGGATCCTCAGTGGCTGGGTGTTGGCCGCGGTGGGCGCCCATTTGGCCAGGTTCCAGATTTCGGCAAGCTCCGCGTCGTTGACGGGAGTGTCCGAGAACGTGTTCGCGGTGCGGGCGTCGGTGAAGAGGGTGGCGCGTCCGCCGGCATCGAGCTTGCCGAGCGTCCGTGTCGGGATATCGGTCAGGGTGGTCATGGCGGCACTCCTCAATTAGTTGAAGCAACAAGTGAATGATAGACCCATTTACTTGACTCGTCAAGTATCATCGCCTAGGATGGACGCCGTGGAGCCGATCGATCAGGAGGAGCCTGCAATGGAGTCGCTGTGGCTGGACGACGAGCAGCAGTGTGCCTGGCGGGGCGTCGTCCAGCTGTTCATGAAGCTGCCCGCGGCCATGGAGAGTGATCTCCAGCGCAACGCCGGCCTCACCCTCTATGAGTATGTGGTGCTGGCTCTTCTGTCGGAGGCTGATAACCGGACGCTGCAAATGTCCGAGCTGGCCGCCGGAACCAACTCGTCGCTGTCGCGGCTCTCCCACGTGGTCTCCCGCATGGAGAACAGGGCATGGATCACCCGTCAGGTCTGCCCCACCGATGGCCGGGCGACGGAGGCGGTGCTGACGGATTCCGGCCTGAAGAAGGTCGTCGAGGCCGCGCCGCACCACGTACGGGCTGTCCGTGAACTCGTCGTCGATCCGATCACTCCGGCTCAACTACGCCAGTTGGGTGCGGCGGCGGCGAAGATCGGGCAACGAATCGAAGAGTGGGTCGTCGCGCGGCCCGCGCATGTGAACAACTGCTAGCCAAAAGGAGCGCAACATGGAAAACGTGGTCCTCAAGACCCTCGAGTTGGGCTTTCCCTGGCCCACCACTGACCCGTTCATCGTGACCGTCCACCATGTCGATCACTTTCCCGCCGGCGACGCGGACATGGGACCTGTGACAACTGAAGGGCAACGAGAACCCGAAACCGATCCTGCCTCTCCCGGATGGGGCATGTACTACGGACGCGTTGTGCCCGGGTTCCCCCAGCACCCGCACCGTGGCTTCGAGACCGTGACCTTCGTGCGCAAGGGCATCATCGACCACTCCGACTCACTCGGGGCAACGGCACGGTACGGGGCGGGCGATGTGCAGTGGCTCACTGCGGGCCGCGGGATCCAGCACGCCGAAATGTTCCCTCTACGGGACCAGAGCGGACCCAACACCTCCGAGCTCTTTCAGATCTGGCTGAATCTGCCGGCGACCGACAAAATGGTCGACCCGTACTTCACAATGCTGTGGCGGGAGGACGTGCCGGGCACAGTGCTCAAAGACGACGCTGGTCGCTCGACGGAGGTGACGGTCGTGGCCGGGGCCTTCGGGGACATCAAGCCCTTACCGGCCCCGCCGGAGTCATGGGCCTCGAAGGACGGGGCAGAGGTGGCCATCTGGCAATTCCTGGCCGAGCCCTCATCGCAATGGTCCCTTCCTCCCACTGTGCAGAGCGGAACCGTCCGGACCTTGTACGTGTTCGAGGGCGCGGTCGAGATCGACGGAACGAGGCTCGAGGCACCGATCGGAGCCGTGCTGCGATCCGATATCCCCGTCGTTGTCGCCGCCGGGCAGGAGGGCGCGCAGGCCCTCATCCTGCAGGGTCGGCCGATCGGTGAACCCGTGGCGATGGGCGGCCCGTTCGTCATGAACACCCGGCAGGAGATCGAAGAGGCCTACCGCGACTACCAGCGCACCGGATTCGGTGGATGGCCCTGGAAGGCCGCCGACCCGGTGCACGCGCGATCGAACCCCCGGTTCGCTCGCCACCCCGACGGGCGGCAGGAGTTCCCTGAAGGCTGACCGCACCTCGGGCTCGCGGCGGACACGGTCGCCCCCTTTGACTAGCCTCTCCCCTCGATCACTAGGGGGGAACATGCGTTCACGTCGAGGAAAACTTGTGACAGCTGCCGTACTGTTGGCTGCGGCGTTCACGCCACTCGCCGCGACCGGGGGAGCGCGTCGGCGGCGCCCGCGCCGATCAAGATCGCCCTCGTTACGTCGCTTACCGGTCCGGCGGCCAGCGAGTTCTCGACGACAGCCCAGGGTTTCAACGCCCGGATCGCTCTGCAGAACGCCATGGGTGGCATCAACGGCCACAAGATCGAGGGAATTGTCATTGACGACCAGACGAATCCCTCCTCCGATGCAACGGCGGTACAGGAGGCGATTTCCAAGGGCGTCACCGGAATCGTCGCCGTCAGCCCGCTCTTCTTCGACGGTGCCAAGTATGCGCAGCAAGCCGGAATCCCGGTCACGGGCGGGTACTTCGACGGTCCCGAGTGGGGTGAGAAGCCCTACACCAACATGTTCTCCTCGGACGCGGGAAGTCTCGATCCAACGTATCCGGTGAGTGGGCTCTACGGAATTCTTGTCAAGAAGTTCGGCGGCAGCGTGGTGGGTTCGTATGGATACGGCATCTCGCCGAGCGCCGTTCGCTCAGCCACCGGCTTTGCAGATTCGTCGAAACATGCGGGTTTGAAGGTGGGTGTGCTCGACACGTCGGTTCCCTACGGCAGCGTGGACTTCAGTACCGAAGCTCTTGCCGCCAAGCAGGCGGGCGTCAATACGATCTGGGCCAGCATGGACGACAATTCGGATTTCGCCCTCGTGACAGCGATGAAGCAGGCCGGCGTGAAGCTCAAGACGGTGCTCCTCCCGACGGGCTACGAGCCCGCAGTGGTGAACTCGCCTGCTTGGAGTGATCTGCAAGGTGCCTATTTCTTCTCCGAATTCCGACCGTTCGGTGCTCCTGACGCGGCAACGAAGCAGATGGCGTCGGCCCTCGAGAAGTACGAGCACACGTCGCCTTCCGACTTTCCGACGTACAACATCTACGAGTCGTGGGTCGGGGCCGACCTGATGCTCAAGGGCCTCGAGCTCGCCGGGAAGAATCCCACCAGTGCCGTTGTCATCAAGTCGTTGCGGGGTGTGACCTCCTACAACGCCAACGGCCTTTTGCCGACGTCATTCGACTACGCGACCGACTTCGGTCATGACGCGAAGCACACCTGTGAGTGGATCCTTCAGGCCAAGAAATCCGGGTTCGCGCTCACGAGCACGACGCCCACCTGCGGAAGCGACATACCGGGCACATCGACTGCTTCAAGTTCCTGACATCGGCACGGGAAGCCCGCTGGCCCCGCCCTACCGGGGCTCGACCGGTCCGTCAGGACTCGCCAAGGCGGCGAGGTTGCCGCTCGGGAAGACGAGTACCGCGACAACGGCTCCGACCAAGAAGATAAGGGCCGACCAGAGGAACGCCGTCGCATAGCTGTGCACCGCGGCCGCCCTCACGTTGGCCGGGCTGGCCACCTTCCCGACGAGGTACGCGGTGGCTGCGCCCGCAGCCAACGTGTTCAAGAGTGCGGTGCCGATAGACCCTCCGACCTGTTGGCTGGTGTTGAGCGTGGCTGAACCGACGCCGGCATCGTGGGGCAGCAACCCGAGCGTGCCGGTGCTGAAGGAAGGGGCGAGGCTGAGCCCGAAGCCGACACCGAGCAGCGTCACGTACGGCAACACCTGGGTGGCGTAGGAGCTGTGCACACTGATCATGTGGAGCAGGTACATCGCTACAGCCGATATGAGCAGGCCGATCGGCACGATGACCCTGGGTCCAACCGTCGGGAGCAGCACCCGGTTCGACACCTGCGCCATGCCGGCCAGACCGAAGACCAGGGGGAGAAACGCCACTCCCGTCTTTACGGGGCTGAAGCCGAGCGTCCCCTGCAGGTAGTAGGTCAGGAAGAGAAAGACCCCGAAGACGCCGATGCTGGCGAAGAGCATCGCCAGGAGTGAGCCGCCCCGGGTTCGGTTGCGCACGATGTGAAGGGGGAGCAACGGGTAGGTCCGGCGCGATTCGACGTAGGTGAAGATGGCCAGGAGCACGACACTGAGAACGAGGAAGAAGATGGTGAACGGGTTCGTCCATGCTGTGGTCTCGGCGTGAGAAAATCCGTAGACGAGAGAGAACAGGCCCCCGGTCACCAGCAGCAGACCGGGAATGTCAATGGGGTCGCGGTCGGCTGCCTTGTCGTTCTTCAACCACAGCAGGGCACCGGTGGCAGCGATCGCTGCGAAGAAGAGGTTGACGAACAGAGTCCAGCGCCACGAGGCGTAGGACGTCAACAAGCCGCCGAGGAGGAGCCCGATCGCCCCGCCCGCTCCGGCAATACCCCCGTAGATACCGAAAGCCTTCCCCCGCTCGGTCGGATCGGTGAAGGTGGTCGTCAGCAGGGCCAGGACCGACGGGGCGAGGAGCGCTCCGAACGCGCCCTGAATGCTCCGGGCCGCGACCAGCATCGGGAAGTTGAGCGACGCACCACCGAGCGCCGACGCCGAGGCAAAGCCGATCAGTCCGATGAGGAGCGCCCGCTTCCTCCCGATGATGTCGCCGATGCGTCCGCCCAGGAGCAAGAGGCTGCCGAACGCAAGGGAGTAACCCGTCACCACCCACTGGCGGTCGGCGTTGGAGAAGTTGAGGTCATGTTGCGCGGTGGGAAGCGCAATGTTGACGATCGTATTGTCGAGTATCACCATCAGCTGGGCTACGCCCAAGACCGCCAGAATCCACCATCGACGGGCATGATTCGCATCGCGATCTGAAGTCTGGAGCTGGCCTGAGAGCGGTGTCACGGTCGGTGAGCTCATCCCGCCCGAGCATAGAGACTCTCCCGGCGCACCCGTTCAGTCCTTCCTCCCGGGGTGCGTCCGCACGTAAGGTCTCGCAGAAACGGGCCGGTCAACTGCGTCGAGCGCAGCGACAACCCCGAGGGAGGGATGGTCGGCATGTCTGGAGCATCATTGGGACGGTTGGACCTGACGGGGCGAGGGACGATCGTCACCGGGGCTGCGCAGGGAATGGGTGAAGCGACCGCCCGGCTCCTGGCCGAGCGCGGTGCGAATGTCCTCGTCGCCGACCGCAACGCAGACGGCGCGGCACAGGTGGCCGAGGAGATCGGCGACCGGGCAGTTTCTTTTGCGATCGATGTCACCGATCCCGACGCCTGCTTCGCCATGGTGGCGGCCGCATTGGAGCAATTCGGGAGACTCGACGCCGCAGTGAACAATGCCGGGATCACCCCGGAAGGCACGTACATTGCCGATACAACGGTCGAGGACTGGCGTCGCCTCATCGCGATGAACCTCGAGAGTGTCTTTTACTGTATGCGAGCGGAGTTGCCGCCGATGCTCGAGGCCGGCCGAGGATCGATCGTCAACATCGGCTCCATCATGTCGGGCGCCGGACTAGAAGCGTCGGCGGCGTACACGGCGGCGAAGCACGGTGTGCTCGGTCTCACGTGTGCCGCTGCTCTCGAATACAGCCCTCGCGGCATCCGTGTCACATGCGTCGGACCGGGCTACATGGACACACCAATGAGCCAACGTGGAGCGGCCATCCCCGAAATTCGAGACCGGATGCTTTCCTTCCAGTCGATTCCCCGACTCGGTCATGCCTGGGAGGTGGCAGAGATGTCCGCTTTTTTGGCTTCTGATGCATCTACATTCTCGACCGGTGCCTACTACCCCGTCGACGGCGGCTATTTCGCGCGCTGAAGTCGGTGAGAGGATCTCTCTGTGAATACCACGAAAGATGACGGAGGCGCAGCTCGCTTCGATCGGGAGGCCGTCCACGAGAAGTACCTCGAAGAGCGTGACAAGCGTCTGGTGGCGGGCCGTTCCGCAATCAGTGACCTGAGGAGCACCAGTTTTGCCAAATACCGGGAGGACCCCTTTACGCCCTTCGTGCATCGGGAGCCGATTACCGATGACGTGGATGTCGCAGTCATCGGGGCCGGTATCGCAGGTCTCGCGGTAGGGGCGGAGTTGCGCAAAGCCGGCATCGAGAGGATCCGCCTCATCGACGAAGCAGGCGGTGTCGGCGGGACGTGGTATTGGAACCGTTACCCGGGGATCATGTGCGATGTCGAATCGTACGTCTACATCCCGATGCTCGAGGAGCTCGACTACATACCGAGGACCCGCTACGCCTTCGGCGACGAGATCCGGGAGCAACTGGAAGCGCTCGCCGAGAAGTTCGATCTCGTCGACGACGGCCTCTTTCACACGAGGGCGACTTCGACCACGTGGAACGAGGAGCTCGCGCGCTGGATCCTCCACACCGACCGGGGCGACGAGGTCCGGGCCCGCTACGTTGTCATGGCGGTCGGCATCCTGAATCTGATGAAGCTTCCGGATATTCCGGGTATGGAACTCTTCAAGGGGAAGTCCTTCCACACAGCGCGTTGGGACTACGCCTACACGGGCGGAGGTCCCGACGGGAACTTGGACAAACTCGGTGACAAGATCGTCGGGCTGATGGGGACCGGCGCGAGCGCCGTGCAATGCGTACCGCACCTCGCCGAATCAGCGAAACATCTCTACGTCTTCCAGCGCACGCCGGCGCCAGTAGGGGTACGGGACAACCGCCCGACTTCTCCCGAGTTCGCCGAGGAGCTCCGCACGCAACCGGGCTGGCAACGCGAACGGATGTACAACTTCCACGACGTCCTGCGGGGTGCCGGCGAAACTGATCTGGTGGATGACGGCTGGACGAAAAACTGGCCAAGGACCAGGAGTCGGCGCCCAGAACCACCTATGACCATGGAAGAGTTCGCGTACCGATCCGAGGTCGAGGATTTCGCCGTCATGGAGGAGCACCGAGCCCGGATCGACGAGATTGTCACCGACCCCGAGAAGGCCGAGGTCTTGAAGCCCTACTACCGCTACGTGTGCAAGCGGCCGTGCTTCCACGACGAGTTCCTTCCCGCGTTCAATCGCTCTAACGTCACCCTCGTCGATTGCCCAGCTGGGATCGAGCGGATCACCGAGACCGGCCTCATCTGCAACGGTGAAGACTACGAGCTCGACCTCTTGGTCTTCGCTACAGGTTTCGAAGCCGAAGTGACGCCGTTTCCCCGCCGGGCCGCTCACGACATCATCGGCCGCGAGGGCAACTCCCTGGCCGATGCCTGGGCCGAGGGTCCCGCGACGCTTCACGGCTTCTTGACCAGGGGCTTCCCGAATATGTTCATCATGCCTTCTCCCGGTCAACAATCCGTGGTGAGCGTCAACTTCACCCTGATAAACGTGGAGGCGGCCGCACACGTCGGAGCAACGGTCAAGCTCCTCGAGAAGCGCGGTGTCCGGACATTCGACGTCTCTCAGAAAGCGCAGGACGAATACGTCGCACAAGTCCTGAGCACCTACGTGGCTGCGTACGAAGTGATGGAATCCTGCACCCCGTCCCGACAGAATTTCGAGGGGAATCCTCGGGCCGCCAACCCCCGCAGCGGCTCGTGGGGTGGCGGTATGGGCGATCTGCAGGGATGGGTCGCGCTACTCGGGGAGTGGCGGGAGTCAGGAAGCTTTGCCGGCCTGGAGCTGGAGTTCTAAAGAGGCGGCGCTCGTTAGTTGAGCGCACTTCGCCAGGAAGTACCGGCCTGGCGATTGCCGGCTGCCGCACCCGGAGGGGTAGTTCGGACCATATCGGCAATGAGCCCGGGAAGGTGCAACAGCGCGTCCACCAACAGAACCGATCCCACCCCGACCGCGATGCCCCCGAGTGCGTCCGTCGGATAGTGCCAGCGCAACACGATGACCGCGACACTGGTCCCGGCTAAGGCGAGCAGACTGAGGAGCGCTACCGGAAAGCGGGCCTTCCCTGGCGTCACCAACGTGAGCGCGGTCGCCAGTGCGGCCACCGCCGTGACCGTCCCCGACGGGTACGAAAGACCAGTGCTGAGAACGTTATGGCGATCGACGAGGGGTTTGGCAATCTCCTGCACGATGAGCACCGCCATCAACGGTGCTGCGGCACACGCGACCGCCCGTACACGGTCACGCAGCATTCCGATGAGAAAGACGAGAACCACTCCGACGAGCAGGGCTCTCATCGACCCGAGGGTCGCGAAATCGTGGGCCCAGCGTGAACTCAAATCGATGGGAATCAGACGGTCGCCCCATACGTCCAGTCGATTGGGCCAAGGTCGATGGATGAACGCCAATCCGGCGATGGCCGCCAGTGACACCAAGGCCACCCCGACGGCCAACTCGGCCATGGTCTCAATTCGGGTCGGTTTCCGGACATTTCGGAGACGACTGCGCGTCGAGGGGTCGGATACCATCGGGTCGAGGCTACCGGGCGGGTCGGATTGATAGTTGTCGGGTGGAACGTGGCAGGCCCTCAAAGATCAGGGGGTGCTAACACGAGGCCGCGTCGTGCGGCTACCCACCTCGACAGCGCACCCCGTGTGGGCCACACTCAACCGATTGTCCGCTTCGGAAGCCCTGGGAGGTCTCGATGAGCCCCGCGTTGCGGGTCGCCTGGTACCGCTTCTTGGGCACCTTCCGGCGCCGGTGGGGTGGCTACCTGGCAATTGTCCTCCTGATCGGTTTGGTCGGCGGTATCGCGATGGGGGCGATTGCCGGCGGGCGGCGGACCGAGTCGTCGTATCCCGGTTTTCTGGCCGGCACCAACCCGTCGGATCTCCTTGTGCAACCGGGGACTGCGGTGGCATGCGCGTCGGGATTCATCACCGAAATTGCCCGTCTGCCCCACGTCGGGCGGGTCAGTTGCGCGGTCGCCTACAACGGCGCCACCCTCACCCCGGCTGGGGGCATCGGCACTGTCCTTCTCGCCCAGGTGGAACTGATTGCCAGCGAGGACGGGGAATATGCACACCAGGATCGTGTGACCATCACCGCAGGAAGAGAAGCGGACCCGTCCCGGGCCGACGAAGTCATTGCCACTCCGACCGCGGCCGCCTTCTTGGGTTTGCACGTCGGCTCTCATGTGAGCATCGGGGTCTGGACGCCCACCCAACACAGTCTCACCCCGCACCGCATTATTCACGTCACGTTGGTAGGGGTGGGCGTGTTCAACACCCAAGTCATCCAAGATGACATCGACCGCGGCAATACAGGCTTCCTCCTCGGTACGCCCGCACTGGCCCATGAGCTCGCCGCCTGTTGCCAGTCCGGTACCTATGACGGGATCCAGATCACGGGGGGAAGCCGGTACGACGACACGGTGGAACACGAATACGCCCACCTGCTGACGACCAGCTCCTTCACCGCCTCCGCTGGATCGCAGGAACTTCAGGTCTACAACACCGCCACGATCGAATCGGAGGCTCAGCGGGCCATCAGACCAGAGGCGGTCGCCCTCGGCGCCTTCGGCATCATCGCAGCGCTTGCCGCTATCCTCATCGGCGTACAACTTGTTTCCCGACAAGTCCGGGCCAATGCCGGGGAGATGATGGTTCTACGCGCGGTGGGGGCAGGGCCGGCGATCACCTCGAGTGACGGCCTGATCGGGATCGTCACCGCCGTCGTCGCAGGATCGTTGCTCGCCGCGGCATTGGCCGTCTCCCTCTCTCCGCTGGCGCCGTTCGGGCCCGTTCGCTCCGTCGTCTCCCCGGGCGTCGACGTTGACTGGACGGTCATCGGTCTCGGAGTTCTGGCTCTCATTCTCGTCGTGGGCGGGTGGGCGATGGTCATTGCGTACCGGCAGGCGCCGCATCGCGTCAGGGCCCAGGGACCGGTCGACGGGGGCCGATCCCGCCTCGTCCAGCTCGCCCTCGCCTCGGGCCTGCCGGTGTCCGGCGTGACGGGACTTCGATTCGCCCTGGAGAGTGGGCACGGGCGCAGCACGGCCCCGGTCCGCTCGGTGATCGTCGGAGCGATTCTGGCCATCACCGTGGTGGTCGCCACGCTGACCTTCGGGGCGAGCCTCAATACGCTGATCTCGCATCCGGATCTTTATGGATGGAATTTCAATTACGCCTATTACTCGACCGACGGGTACGGACCGGTCCCGACGGCAATCGTGCACCCTCTCCTGTCACGCGACAAGGCCGTGGCGGCGACGACCGGGGTGTATTTCGGGACCGTGCAGGTCGACGGGCAAATCGTGCCGCTTCTCGCAGAGTCCGCGCATGCTGCGATCACACCACCGGTCCTTTCCGGTCGCCGAATCGACGGCAGAGGTCAGATCGTGCTCGGTTCGGCGACCCTCGCCCAACTCCACAAGAAACTCGGCGACACGGTGGTCGTCCAGGGAGACGGGATACCGAAAGTGCGGCTGGTGATCGTCGGCACCGCGACACTCCCTACCATCGGTACGGTGCTGGGGGTCCATCCGACGATGGCCACCGGAGCGGTGATACCCACTTCTGCGGTTCCGACGGACCTCCTCGACCAATTCGGTCCTTATTCGGGGCCGAACGCAGTGTTCATACGCATCCGTCCCGGAGCGAATCCCGTGGCCGCTGAACGATCTCTCGCCAAAATAGCGAAGGAGGGACTGCACGCGTTTCTGACACCACAGGTGATCGCGGCGGAGGGCCCGAATGCTGCCGGAGGAACCCTTCAGCTCCTCAATGCGCAACGACCGGCGGAGATTGTGAACTACCGCGCGATGGGCACGACACCCGCGCTGCTTGCCGGCGGTTTGGCGGTGGGAGCGTTGGCGGCGCTCGGGCTGACCCTGGTGGCATCGGTGCGACAACGTCGCCGCGAGCTGGCTCTGTTGAAGTCGTTCGGGCTCACCCAGCGCCAGCTGGCTGCAGCCGTCGCCTGGCAGTCGACGGTAATCGTGCTCGTCGGTCTGATCGTTGGCATCCCACTGGGCATCGCTCTCGGGCGCTTGCTCTGGGGGTTGTTCGCCGACCAGCTTTCGGCGGTCGTCGAGTCAACCATCCCCGGCCTCGTGATCCTCTTGGTGGCCGTGGGAGCGCTGCTGATCGCCAACCTGGTCGCAGCATTGCCAGGACGCAGTGCTGCCCACACTCCGACGGCGCTCGTCCTGAGATCCGAGTAAAGCGAACTGCGGCCCACACCCTTGAACGCCGTGGACTCAAAGAGGGAAGCCCAGCGCGGTGGACGCTGCTGTGGGAGTGGGTTCGCTCCAGTGCTGCTCATAGGCGGCATTCGTTGATAGCGACCGTGGTTCGGCCTGATCCAGGTAGAGCACCCCGTTGACGTGGTCTGTCTCGTGCTGGGCGATGCGGGCCGGCCAACCGGAGAGTTCGAGTTCGTACCCACGCCCGTTTCGGTCCTGCGCAGACAGTTGCACCCGCCGATATCGCGAAACGACAGCCGTCAACCCAGTGACACTCAGGCAGCCTTCGTAGAAAGCGCACCGATCGGATCCAAGCGGTGTGACCACAGGATTGATCAGGTCGAGCCGTGGCTGTGGCAGCCTCTCGCGCACAACAGCGACCTCAGGGTCCACATCCGCTGGGTCGTCGATTACCGCCAAGGCAAGTGGAATGCCGATCTGTGGCGCAGCCAATCCGACTCCGACACCTGGCAGATATGCGTGCATCGCGTCGAGCAGGTCGTGCAACAGATGCTCCGGAAGCTGCCCGTCGTAGCGAATGGCTTTTCGCCTCAGTACGACCTCTCCGACTTGGGTGACGCTCCAAGGACGGGGGGCGGCGAGCACCGCGTGCACCTGGTCGACGAGCTGGGCGTCAGTCGTCCTGTCCATACCACGAACCTAATAGGCACACTGGCTACGGGGGGTTGCGGTCGTCATCTGTTCTCTCCGGCGACGTGGCGACGCATCGTTCCTCTTCTCTCGCACCCAGCCCACGGTATCCAGACTGCGTTGTGGCGATTTTACCTGGTCTGACCTGGGCTTCTCAAAATGAGGTCGAGGGCGGAAGCTCCCTGACCGGCCCTCCGCACGGGTCGTTCTCGAGCGCACCGAAACGTCTTTCTTCGGCACCTCCGGGATTCACGGTACGGCGTCAGTGCGAGACTCCAGAGTCCCGCCTCAGCGACGTCAGCGCACTCGTTTGGTCCCGTCTGTAGAGTCTGGTGGGACGAGTTGGGGGGGTGGTTGGCGATGTCGCCGAACGAGTGTGCCTTGTGGACTGCCAAACGACTTCGGTCATCGATTTTCGGATGACCGAAATCGTGATCGAGGATCGTCCATCCGTAAAGAACGGAGGACCGACGCTCAGTATTGAAGAACTGAGCGTCGGATTCGGAGGCCTTCTCGCTTTGGACCACGTTTCGATGTCGGCTGACCACGGCCAGGTGGTCGGGGTGATCGGGCCGAACGGTGCGGGAAAGACAACCTTGTTCAATGTGATCTGTGGCTTCGTCCGGGCAGATTCGGGCTCGATCACCTACAACGGCGCGTCACTTGCTCATCACCAACCACACGACCTCAACAAGCTTGGCATCGCCCGGACGCTGCAGGGGATCGGACTCTGCGGCGGTCTGACCGTTCTCGAAAACGTGATGTTGGGTGCGCAAGCCCGCCTGCGATGCGATATCGGATCCGCCTTCCTTGGGAGTTGGCGCTCGAGCCGGGAAGAGCGCCGCGTGGCTGCCGACGCCCGTGAACTGCTCGATCAGTTCTACATAGGCCGCTACGCACGGCAACTTCCCTCCACATTGCCCTACGCGATTCAGAAGCGCACCGCGCTGGCACGTGCGCTCATGGCTGAGCCCAGTCTGCTCCTCTTGGACGAACCGGCCAGCGGGCTTTCAAAAGATGGTATGGATGAACTGGCCACGTTGATACGGAGTCTCGCCCCTCGGATGGGGATTCTTCTGGTCGAACACCACATGGATCTGGTCATGTCTCTTTGTGACCGAATCGTCGTACTCAACTTCGGCCAGGTGATCGCCGATGGCACACCGGCGGTGATCCGGTCGAACGCTGCGGTGACGGCGGCGTACCTCGGAGCCGACGTCAACACAACCTCAACCGTGTCCATGGTGGTGGACGATGCTTGAAGTGCAAGACCTCAGTGTCTCTTATGGGCCGGTCATCGCTCTCAGATCAGTGACGTTCGACGCACAACCCGGAGCCATCACGGCAATTCTCGGCGCCAATGGAGCGGGAAAGACCACCTTGCTGCGCACCATTAGCGGACTGGCCAAGTCTCGGTCGGGTTCGGTGCGCTTTGAAGGGGAGGAACTACTGGGACGGGCCGTCGAGAACATCGCGCGCCGCGGTGTTGCCCATGTTCCAGAGGGGCGAGGCGTCATCGAAGAACTCACCGTGGAGGAAAACCTGCGTCTGGCCACCCTGTGGTGTATGGGCCGTCAGGAGCGGCAAGGAGCGATTGAAGCCACATTTGAGTTGTTTCCCCGCCTGAGCGGGTTCCGCCGGCGTCATGCATCAACCCTCTCGGGTGGAGAGCGTCAGATGCTGGTGATCGGCCGAGCGCTGATCACACGACCCCGATTGCTCTTGCTCGACGAACCCTCTTTGGGGTTGGCGCCAATCGTCACCGCGCAGTTGATGGCCTTACTCCGGGACCAGACCCTCGGAACAGACATGACGGTGGTCCTGGTGGAGCAAAACGCGCAAAGTGCTCTGTCGGTCTCGCAGCGGGCGGTCGTGCTCAACCTTGGCGAAATTGTGATCAGCGATTCAGCGGCGTCGGTGGCCGGCAATAGTGACTTACGACATCTCTACTTGGGCTTTTGAGGCGTAGACGTGAGTCTCTTCATTAACTACACGCTCAACGGCATCACCGAGGGAATGATCTTCGCGTCCCTCGCCCTGGCGCTCGTCCTGATCTTTCGTGCGACCAAAATCATCAACTTCGCCCAAGGGGCAATGGCGATGATGACGACGTTCATCGCTTTCAGCCTTCTCAACCGCGGTTTCGGCTACTGGTGGACGTTCGTGCTGGTGCTGGCCATTGGATTTGTGTTCGGGGCGCTCGTCGAGCGCGTCCTGATCCGTCCACTGCAAGGCAAGCCGGAACTAAATCCGGTCATCGTGACCATCGGGCTCTTGGTGGTTCTAGAAGGGATTGCCGGCGCAATCTACGGCAATGCCAGCCGTGGTTTTCCTGCCGCGTTCTCCCAGAGCGGGCTTGTGGTCGGGCACACCAAAATCGCCTTTTCGCATTTCGACGTGTTCATCGTTATTGCGGTTCTCGTACTCATGGCAGCCAACCTTGTGCTCTTCCGAGCCACCTCCCTGGGGCTTCGCATGCGAGCATCCGCCTTTGCTGGGGAAATCGCTCGATTGCTCGGGGTGCGCGTGGGCATCCTTCTCACATTGGGCTGGGCTCTCGCCGGAGTGGCCGGAGCCTTGGCTGGCATGCTAGTGGCACCGACCAGTTCATTTGGGCCCTACTTCATGGACCTCATATTGGTCTATGGATTTACCGCAGCCGTGATCGGGGGTCTCGAAAGCCCTGTGGGCGCCCTGGTCGGTGGATTGATCACCGGGCTGTGCACCTCCTACGTGGGGGGCTATCTGGGGTCGGGGCTCCAGCCGCTCGGAGCATTGGTCTTGCTGATGGTCGCGCTCATGGCACGGCCCGAGGGGATCTTTGCCCGACCGCCGGCCCGGCGGGTGTGAGATGACCCAAGTCGCGCAATCCCGGATCACTTCGGACGCTCCGACGCCGTCGAGTGATGGACCAGACGGGGCGTGGTTCCACAAACTCCGGTTGCCGCGCCAACCCTTGCTCCGTCACCTGACGCTGGCGGTGTGCGCCGGCGTCATCCTGTATTTCTTCACGTCCGCCTTAAGCCCGTACAACGACTACCTCGTCGGAGAGATTGCCCTGTATCTGATCGCCCTGGCAGGTTTGAGTCTCCTCACCGGGGTCAACGGGCAGATCTCACTCGGGCAGGGTGCGTTCATGGCGGTCGGCGCCTACACGATGGCCCTTCTCATGAACCACACGCAGCTCAATTTCGTGATTGAGCTGGTGGCAGCCATCGGGGCGGCCGCCGTCCTGGGGTTGGTGATCGGGATTCCGGCCGCCCGGATCAAAGGACCCTATCTGGCCGGAATGACCCTCCTCCTCGCACTGGCCCTTCCTCCGATAGCGGATAAGTGGAACGGTACTTTCGGTGGCGATCAGGGCCTCACGACGACAACGCCCACCGCACCCGGGACCATCAATCCCGAACAGTGGTTGGCTTGGATCGAAATTGCCGGGGCACTTTTGACGCTCGTCCTTTTGGCCAACCTTCTCCGCAGTCGCTTCGGTCGTTCATTTCGTGCGGTCCGCGACGACGAAATAGCGGCGTCGCTGGCCGGCGTGCACATCGCACGCACGAAGGTCACGGCATTCGTGATCAGCGCGGGCTGCGCCGGATTGGCCGGTGCCTTCCTGGGCCTATCCACCGGTGTGGTGAATACCGGGGAATTCCCCCTTACTCTTTCCATCCAATTGCTGGCCGCCATGGTCGTCGGGGGAACCGGCACTCTCATCGGGATGTTGTGGGGGGCCATCTTGATGGTGTATCTCCCCCAATGGTCCACGTCGCTTTCCGGGCACTTCAAGCTCGGCAGTGGAGTCAGCGCCTACCTCGCCATCATCATCTTCGGAGCTGTATTGATAGTGGCGATGCTTGTCGCTCCCACGGGGATCCAAGGGGGACTTCGCTGGCTTTGGCTACGTGTCACGAGGCGCTGGTCGCGCCCGGTGACTGCGGGGACAACTCCCCCACCATCCCCAGCAACAGTCTCCGCGAGTTACCTTCCTGTTGATGATCGCGATGGCCGATGATGTCCACCATGAGCAAAGGAGAAGTAGTGACAATCAAAAACCACCAACAGATTGGCCGTTGGGTACGCGTCCTGGCGGCCGGCGTAATGGGGCTCACACTGGGAACGACCGTCCTGTTGACCTCGGCGGGCGCCGCTTCGACACCAGGGGTGACATCTTCGAGCGTTACCATCGGCGCTACCGTTCCGCTAACGGGGCCGGCGGCCCCGGGCTACGACGAGATCGCCCCCGCCATGAATGCGATTTTCGCCTGGGCCAACGCCCATGGTGGCGTGAACGGGCGCAAGATCAACTACACCTATTTGGATGACGGCTACAACCCGGCGAACACCGCGACACTGACGAGGAAGCTTGTCCTTCAAGACAACATCTTCGCCGATGTCGGATCGCTCGGAACCCCCACCCAGGCTGCGGTGCAGAGCTTCTTGAACTCGCAGAAAGTCCCTCAGCTGTTCATCGAGTCGGGCTGCAACTGCTGGAGCAGCTCGAAATACCCCGAGAGCAGTGGTTGGCAACCACCGTACACCGTTGAGGGAAAAATCCTCGGCGCCTACATCAAGGCTCACTTTGCCGGAGAGAAGGTCGGCTATCTGACGCAAGATGACGAGTTCGGCCAGGACTTCATCAAGGGGCTCAACATGGAGATCCCCTCGGCGTCGGTGGTATCACGCCAAACCTATGACGCCTCCACCTTGGCCGGTCCTCTGTCGAATCAGGTTGCCGCATTGAAAGCAGCCGGGGCCCAGGTGGTGGCCATGGCCACCATCCCCGCCGCCACCGCTCTGGCGATGCTCCCTGCCGCGGCAATCGGGTACGCCCCTCAATACGTGATCTCGAACGTCGGTGCAGATGCCCCGACCGTAGGACCGCTGTTGTCGTCGTTCACCGCAAAGGGCGGAGGTAGTGCTGCACAAGCGACGGCCGCAGCTGGATTGCTGAACGGAGTGATAACCGATTCTTACTTCGCTCCGGAAAACGACGTCTCCAATCCCTGGGTGCAGGTTGAGACGAAGATACTGAAGAAGTACGCGCCGAGCCTGTATGCCAAGTCCGGACTCGACGGCAACACGCAATACGGCATCGCGCTGGGTTACACCTTCATCCAGGCCCTACAAGCTGCCGGGAAGAACCCCACCCGAGCCGGGTTACTTGCGGCCATTGCGAAGTCCGGGAAGAAGTTCGTGACGCCCGGATACGTGCCGCTCTCGTACACGAGCACCGTGCATTATGGCTACGAAGGCGCCGAAGTCGTGAAGCTCAGCACCAGCGCGCCGCCAGCCGTGACCCCGTCGGGTAGTTGGATCGGTGGCAACGCAGTTGGGCCGATAGAGACCACGAATGTGGGATCGGGCCCGATCGTGACGTACAAGGGCAAGGTCTCCACGCCACCCCAGAAGCTGGCCTCCACGGCATAGCCGGCCCGTCCGGAGACGACTGCCGACGGCGGGAGGAAGTGGCACTCCCGTCGTCGGCACGCCGGTCCGAGTGGTTATTCCCCCTCCTACTCCCCCTCGGTCGACGACGTCCCGCCGACGGGGCCTTCGGATGTCGCCATAATGGCCAACAGCGATTTGACATCGAGATCGCGTTGAAACGGGAGCCTGAGGGGCAAGCTGCTTCTGACGTGGTACACGTTTCGACGCCCCTCCCGTTCGCGATCGAGGTACCCGGTGCTGATGAGATCAACGAGCAAGTCAAATGCATCCCGTAACCGTCGCCGTGGCGCACCACTGCCAGGTCGTCGGCTGCCGTCATAAGGAGAGCTTCCTCGGAGTGGCGAGCGAGAGTCGGCTCGCTCGCCAGAGCATGCAACACTGACAGCGGCCCGTCGGGAGGCATTCACACGGAAATCTCCTCGGTCACTGAAGGCCCATGCCCGGGCCGTATCTGTTCCTCAATCCTCTGCAGCGCCGAGGCAAAGCCGTGAGGAGCCCGAGCCTGGCGGCGGGCGCTTGTCATCACGGGAGCGGTCCGGTCGTAGTGGCAGCGGGCGCCAAGCGTGGACGCCGCAGTGAGAAGAGCGCGGTCCTCACCCGAAGTCAGCTGAGCGAACTGGCCCGCGTCCACGTAAGCCTGTCCGTTGATGGCCAAGCTGGCTCCGTGGACCGGCTGCGGTTCCTCCTCGTACAGCCGAAGCCATTCGGCCGCCGTACCCTCCGTTCGGTATGTCCAATCGCGCACGCCGACAGTGCCCGCCCAGACGTCGGCTCCCGCCTCGTGGCTAGCAATCTGAGCGGAGAGCCAGTCCTGCGGGACCCTCGAGTCGGCATCAGTCGTGGCCAACCAGGTGGACTCCGGCGAGACGTCTGCCACCGCCGCGGCACTGAGCACGAGCGCGCACCCGGCTCGCCGGGCGCTTCCCACATTGCCGGCATCAATCTCAATTTCGCTCACCCTGTGCACGAGTCCATGCGGCCGGACATTTCGCCTCCATGCACTCGCTACATGCTTGCTGCGATCCCGGCATTCGTCATACACCAAGACGATGTGGCATCGGGTGTTCTGGGCCACTTGATCCACCGCAGCCTCGAGCGCCACCAGCGCCCCACCGAGCAATTCTTCCTCGTCATGCACGGGTACCACAATGCCGACGTAACGGGTGCGGGACGTCGCATGAAGGCGTTTCACGGCCGTGTGCACCACACGTCGAGGAGGAAGTCGTCCTCGAGATGGTGCACGAGGAGATCGAGGTCGCGACTGGCGTTGAGGATCTTGTGCGCCTCATCGCCGGTCAAGGGATAGTCGGTCTCCCCGCGCCAATGCACGGCCACCACCGTCGCTCCCGCCACGGTCGACTCCACGAGGTGTGCGACGATTTCGGTGAGTGTCGCAGCATCGAAGTAATAGGCAATCTCGCTCAGGACGACCAGGTCGAAGGGCCCCCTTGGCCAGGACTCGGGTATCGCACGATTTTCGAAGACGACGTGCTCGACTCCGGACATCCGGTCCGCCGCACGCGCCAGAGCGGACGGCACCACCTCGGTGGCCAGGAGGCGTTCACACCGCGGTGCCAGCAGGGAGGTGAGCACGCCCACCGAGCAACCCGGCTCGAAGCCGGAGCGATAGAACGGCTCCGGAAGTGCGGCCACGGTCAGTGCGTACTTTCGTTGCTCATACCACCGGGACTCGAATCCCCACGGGTCAGGGTTGTCGGAGTACATCTCCTCGAAGTACGACCGGTCGGTCGAGGTCATCGCAGTGTCTCCGGGGCGACGACATAGACCTCATAGTCGCGTGCGAATCGACGCAGGACGGCAGGGGGCAGGATCGGAGCGTCCTCGGGATCTGGCCCGAGCGGGTGAATCTGTGAGTGGAAGGCACGCACGGCACGACGCTTGGCGTCCCTCTCGGTCGTCCCGAGGTTCAGTCGGGCCAGTCGATCCCACGGAAGGTCCGCCCCCAATGGGTCGGCCCAGTGCCATGCCCAGACCAAATAGCAAAGCAAGGTGGCGCCCACCTCGAGGCAGACGGCCTCACTGGCGCTGCCCACAGCGTCGTGATCGGGGTGACCGTCACGGGCCCAGGGGGCGATGCAGAGGTCGCCCGGGCGGACGCGAAGACGGATCGCATCGGCGACGTCGTCCTCGAATTGGCCGACGTGGCCGTCCGGGATGCTGAGGCGGGTCACCTCGGGCTGGTCCCAACCCAAGTGGCTGAGGGATCTCACGACCTCGGCGCTGCGGATGGCAGCCAAGTCAATGGCGCGAGCCGCAGCAGAGAGGGGGTGCGATGCCTCTCCGTCGGTGACAGCGAGCACGTCAATGTGGACTGACGCGGCGAGGAGCCTGTGCAGCAACCCACCTGCCCCGAGCACCTCGTCATCGGGATGGGGGGCCACGATCAGCGCCCGGTGCGCCTCAGGCACTGCGACGAGCGGGAGTTCCTGGAGGCGGCCCGAGGCAACCCACGCCTCTTCGGTGGTGCCGAGGTTCTCCGCATCGACGATCAAGCTCATGCGTGTTCGTTCAGGGCGACCTGCCCGAGTGCTGCGGCGTCCCGGCCACCATGATGCTGGGCCAGATAGACGAAGAGATCGGCCGCCCTCCGAGATTGGGCGTGGTCGTGGCACAGCGGTCCGGCACCCCCGGCCGCCGCCGCCAACGCCAGCACCCGGAGGCATCCGTCGTGGACCACTTCCCGCACCGACAGGGCACGCCGACGACCCTGGCCCTGTCGGTCTGATGGGTCGGCGTCAATGGCGTCCGCCGCATGTTCGAGGAACGCGGCCAGTCCCGGCGAGGATGGCCACCGCGCGCCCGGTTTCTGCGAGGGCATGATCCCCAGGATCAGGACCGAGGGTGCCCAACAGCGTGTCGACGAGGCCCTTGGCGCCGCCGTACCAGCATGCGGCCACCCCGACCGATCCCGACCAGAACCCCGGTCGTCGCAGATAGAAGTCTGGCGGTCCGACAGCGGCCGACTCGGGAAGTACTGGGCCGCCGAACGTGAGGGTCTCACTCTCCGAGTCGGCCATGCCGACGGCGAGCCACGACGCCGGGTGCCACCGCAAGGACCTGCGCCGCCACGGAGACGTCGAAGAGGCGGTAGCCATCGGGTGCGTCCGCAGTCACGAGAGCGCGACCCAGGTGGCTACTGCCCGAGCAGTAGGGCTTAGTCCCCGAAAGGCGCCACCCGCCCCCAACCGGTGTCGCCACTGTCCCGCATCTCACCGCGCCCGGCGCGAGCGGCCCAAACTCCGTAGGAACTCGACGTCGAAGGGAATGGCTGACCCGCTTCGCACAAGATACTGAGTGCATCGGCATGGCCTTCGGCGAGACGGCCGAGAGAAAGGTCGCGAGCCGACCATTCGGCGAGGGTCTCGAATCGCCGCCGTGTACCTCCTTCACCCGGCAACGGCAGGTGCGGCGCCTCTCGCGCGAACTGGAGCAGTTCCGTCCACGATAGCCGCATGCACACCCCGCGTTCCCTCATCGCAGTGCGTCGACGCGCGGACCGTCGCCCCCCATCAGACTGCGCCGTCCGGCGTGCGCTCCCAATGGCGATGCCAACCGATGGCCTCGATGAGATTCCTGGATGAACAACCGACTGGGTTTCGTGGACACCACCACGCCGGGAGCATCTGCGGGCAGACCCACACCGTCGAGGACCTCGGTGCCTTCGCCCCATGCGGCGATGGTCTTGAAATGGCGGTAGGCCTCTCCGAGGTTGACGGCCATGTAGGGGTCCCGGGCCAGGACCTCGGCACTTGCGCCCCCGGCCACCACCAGACGCGTCGTACTCCACGGCCTGAGTAGTGAGCATGGTTTTGGTCACTGCAAGAGGTCCAGCGTCGCCGTCGACGGTGCCGCCGTGCGACGCGATGACCACCAGGTGAGCCCCCGCCGCGCGAGTGCCTTGCGTACCGTTGCGACTCCGGCCCCGTCCACGCCATCGCCGACGAAGATGCCGACGACCCGACCCTCGATCGTCGCCGGGCCTTCCGGCAGCAGTGAGAGCGCCGGGGACGGATCGACGTTCTTGGCCGGCTTCCCCTTCGGCACCGGCCTCCCCAGGCTCGCGGCCACCCCGGCGACCAGCTCGGCGTCGACGTTGGCCAGGTTGGTCAGCATCCGATCCTGGATCTCCGTGCTCAGGCATTTGCCGAGCTCGAAGGAGAAGGCCGAGACGATGTGCTCGCGTTCAGGTGCGGCCATGCTCTCCCAGAACAGCGTGGCCTGCGAGTAGTGGTCGGAGAACGACTGGGCGCGCACCCGCAACCTCGCACCCGTCACCTGGCGGGGGACGGCGACATATCCGGCGGCGCCCGCCGGGAACGGACATCCACCGCCCAAAGAATTCGGGTTGTAGGGAGTGACCCCCTCATGAACCGCTTGCTGGCCGAATCCGTCACGCTGCGTGGTGTTGACCGGCGACTGGGGCCGATTGATCGGCAACTGATCGAAATTGGGCCCGCCCAACCGGGTTAACTGGGTGTCGAGATAGGAAAAGTTGCGCGCCTGGAGAAGGGGATCATCGGTGAAGTCGATCCCTCGTGGCACATGTGCCGTGCAGAACGCCACCTGCTCGGTCTCCGAGAAATAGTTGGTCGGATTGCGGTTGAGGGTCAGACGCCCGATGATCCGGACCGGTACGAGCTCCTCGGGGACGAGCTTCGTCGGGTCAAGGAGATCGATCCCTTCGAATTCCTGGTCCTCGGTATCCGGGAAGACCTGCACACCGAAGTCCCATTCCGGATAGGAGCCCGACTCTATCGACTGCCACAGGTCCCGTCGATGGAAGTCCGGGTCGATGCCGCCGAGTTTCTGAGCCTCCTCCCACACCAGGGAGGCCATACCGGCCACCGGCTTCCAGTGGAACTTCACCAACGTCGTCTTGCCCCGCGCGTTGACGAGGCGGAAGGTGTGGACCCCGAACCCCTCCATCGTGCGGTACGAGCGGGGGATTGCCCGGTCCGACATCACCCACATCAGCATGTGGGTCGACTCAGGGGCGAGGGAGGCGAAATCCCAGAAGGTGTCGTGTGCCGTCTGGGCCTGAGGGATCTCACGGTCGGGCTCGGGCTTGGCCGCATGGATCAGGTCGGGGAATTTGATGCCGTCCTGAATGAAGAAGACCGGCATGTTGTTGCCGACCAGGTCCCAATTGCCTTCACCTGTGTAGAAGCGGACAGCAAACCCCCGCACGTCCCGGGCCGTGTCGGCTGAGCCCCGAGACCCGGCGACAGTCGAGAAACGCACGAAGGTCGGCGTGCTCACACCCGTCTTGCACAGAATGGGCGCGCAAGTCAGATTCTCGATGGACTCGGTGAGGCGGAAAGTCCCGTGGGCGGCTGCACCACGCGCATGCACCACTCGCTCGGGAATGCGCTCGTGATCGAAGTGCATGATCTTCTCGCGCAAATGGAAGTCGTCAAGGAGCGTGGGACCGCGTTCGCCCACGCGCAGGCTGTTGTCGGTGTCATCCACGGGTACACCGGTGGATGTGGTGAGGTCGTTACCACTTTGTGCCCAGGTAGGAGCCACGGCGTCGCTCGGTGCACCAGAGGAAACCACCCCTCTGCGAGGCGCAGGAGTGGTTCGTTTGGGGGTGGTGGCCATCAGGAGCACCTTTCGGGACAGGTTGAGAGGACAGAAACCCCAGCGCCGAGGTCCGCCTGCGGGGGCACTCAGGTGCTACCCGTTCTGGACGTGGGCAAACCAGCAATCGCGCGGTCCCCCGCTGTCAGAGACCAGTTTCGACCGCGTCACTCCTTAAGGGCAGAATGACGGTTGCACGGAGTCGGGCACTCTGCCGCGTCCGCCGCCAGCGTCGGGGTCATCACATCGCTCATCGGGATCGCCTTAGCGACTGCTCCGTCTCGTGCCGCCCGCCTGCTCCGCACCGGCGACCATCCCGTGGCATTGCGAGTCATCGGCATCACCGATCTCGCCCTTGTTCATAGCCATGGTTACCGCCACCGCCGCCGACGCGCGGACGATCGTCGCCCTACGTCACACGAGATAGATCGACCTGGGTCATCTGTCTAGTTGGCGTTGATCCCAGACAAGTTCGAGTGCGGAATCGTGTTCCCCTAAGACCCGCTGAGCGTACTGGTACCGGCAATATCGTTACCGCAGAACGGCTTGGACGAGACAGGGACAAAGCCCGTCTTCTCTGCCTTCACAATCCATGAGCAGGTCGGCGGATCATGGCCGAAGACCGTTGAATAGTTGACCGTGATCGGCAAGAGTCCGTTCGCGTTGTAGGCCTTGATGCTGCGCAGGTCCTTGATGACAGCTGCGTGTGTGGGATTAGAACCAGCCATTTTTAGTCCCTGGATCATGAGGTCCGCACCCGCCCATGAGTTGACCTGGCCATACGTCGCAAACTGCGTCTTCGAGAAGTGAGCGTACTTTTCCATTGCCGCCTGCATCTGTTTGGTACCGGCATTGGGCAGCGACCACGGACGGAACGCGCTGAGGAAGTAGTCCCCCTGCAGACTTGCCCAAGCGGGCGACTTGATCACGTCTGGTTCATAGCCGGTGGCGAACAGGGTGGCCTTGAGCTTCACCCCGGCCTGCTCCAAGGAAGTGGCGAGAGCGAAGTTGGAGTTGTTGTCCATGCTCGGTGTCATGGCGTTCACGCCAGCTTGCTTGGCCGTGAGTGCTGCTGTGGTGAAGTTCGTGCCCCCAATCGGAACCGAAAGATCCTCAACACCGATCTTGCCTCCAGCGCTCTTGAAGGCCTCCGCCGCTCCCCTGGCCGAGGCTGCCGACTGCGGCGAAATGCCGTAGCCGTACGTCGCGATGACGGTGCCTCCGTGAGACTTGAGAAAGCCTCCGACCAATGTGTTGACTGGATACTTGGGGTCGACGCTGCCGTGGTCGGAGGAGAACATGTTCGTGTAGGGCTGCTCCCCCCATTCAGGGCCATCGGAATAGGAACCCGTAACCGGGATGCCGGCCTGCTGCGGATACTTAGCGGCAATGAAGAACACTGGGCTCTGTGAGACGATGCCGAACGCTCCCTTGGAGATCGCATCTTGCACAGCCGTCGAGATTTCGGAGGGGCTGGTCTGGTCGTCGATAACGAGCGGTACGATCTTGTGGCCGTTCACACCACCCTCTGCGTTCTGCAGGTCGATGCGAGCGAGGAACCCCGATTGCGTTCCCGCGTCCTCGGACGCGCCCGGACCGGTCAATGACGTGATGTAGGCGAGGGTGATGGGCGCCGGAGCCGCTGAAGCCTGTCCTGAAGCAGCTCCCGACAGCGCCGTTGTGAGACCGAGCAACACAGCGCTCGCGAACAGACCCCGAAAGACTCTGGTGCGCATTCTTCATTTCCTCCCCGAAACTCAATGTGACCGTCGAACGGAACGACCCCGCGTCAAAAGCTGCTGAATGAGCACGCCGAAACGGAATATCAACAGGCCGTCGGAGCATGCCCGCCAGTTGCTGTACTGACCAGACGGTACAGTAATATACCGGCGAGGCTGTTTCCCCGCAAGCCGCCGTTGACGTGGCCGCTGCCGATGAGACAGGACCTCTCACTGGCACCGCCTCACCAAACCCGGACGAGCTCGCCACGGTGTGCTTTCGGCCATCCAGGGTGGCCATTTGCTGACGCAAATTCGAGCGCACCGTTGAGCCATTCATGTGGGCAACGAGTGCCACCGTGTCCTACATCGAGAGCTTCGCCGACAGCGGTGGTGTGACCCCGACGTCGTAGACAAGTGCGTCGCCGGCGAGGCGCACCCCTTCGGTCAGTACATGGGGAGCAGAACGGCCGTCGTGCATCAGGTGGACGACATCGATCCCTCGCACCAATACGAGATAGTCGGCGATCAAGCGACGATGACAACGCCACCACAGAGACTCGCTACACATCACAGCCGGCGTATATGCCTCGGCGAGTACCAACAAGTCCTCGATACCAGCCGAGAAAGCATGCGTCTCCATGTGGTCGGCATAGGCCCGGAAAGCGTCATTTCGTAGTGCTGCGTGCTTTGATCCAGTGATTGGTCGGCGGCGGCCCCCCAGCCCGCGTATCCAGACATAACCGATCCCCGCCTTTGGCACCCACCGCTCCATCTCCTCACGACCGAACTGTGGGTTGTGACGGCTACCGGGGAAGGACCGCACATCAACGATGCGGTCGACCGCGCGCCCCTCCGACCAACGTGGCGAACTCGTCGGAGCTGAGTGTGCCGTGCCCCACTGTGTGAACGATGGTCATGACCCCGTTGTAGCGCTCATCCAGGATCGTTCACGCCCTCTAAATGAAGGCGTTACCCCGCATCCAGTCGATCGTGGTGGTAAGGCCGTCAGTCAGAGACGTCGGGATGTAGCCCAGCCGCTCTTCGGTGATGCTGCTGTCGAAGAGCGGTTCGGGATACGTGCGTTTGGCCAGAGAGATCATGGTGGCGCCGAACTTGGCAACGACGTCGGGATCGTCGAGTTGGTCCTTGGACACTTCTGCGACGCGATGCGGAACGCCGGCGATCTCGCAAGCTCGATTTGTAATGCCCGCGATGGTGGCGACATCTTGTTGACGCCCCTTGGCCAGGAAGCGCTCGCCCTTGACGCCCTTCTCGAGTGCGGCGACGGAGACATAGGCACAGTCGTCGGCCAGTACGTAGGCCAGAGGCATGGGCATTTTGGGATCCACCTCACCGCGGATGGCCAAGGCCAACCCGGTGTTGAAATTTTGAAACATGGCGTTCTCCAGGCACGGAGACGGACCATACGCCGCGCCAGGCTGCATGAATCGGATGTCCTGCCCCGCCTCGACGCGAGCCAGGCCCTCGAGGAAAGCGAGCCGCTTGGTCAGCGAATAAGGGTCCTTGTTGATGAACAACAGGTCCAGGGGAGAGCGCTCACTTTGCGGCGCATCCCATACGTTGAAAAAGGTGCCGGTCAACAACTGCACCACCGGCACACCGCCAGCCAAGAGTGCTGCTGTCAGCACGTTGATCGTGCCCGTGACATTGGCGGAGACGCTGTCGGCGATCGTCACCCCCGCCATTCCGCGCAGGGCGGCTGAGTGGATCACCCCGTCGACACCGTCGGTGGCCGCGTTCACACAGTCCGCATCGGCGAGGTCGCCGCGGCGAACATCCACCCCCAGCTCGCCCAGTGCGAGGGCGTCGGAACCTTCGGGCTTGCGCGCGATGGCACGGACACGATCGCCCTGCTTGAGCAATCGCTCGCACACATTTGCGCCGACGAGTCCTGTGGCGCCGGTGACAAGAACGGTCTTCATGCTTATCTCCCTTTGTCCCTGCGTGCGATTGATGGTGCCGGCGGTTGCCCGTGCCAATCACGGTCGTAAACCGCAGCGCAAAATGAAGTTAGCTTGAGATAGTGCTTCGAGCCAACGCCCAGGGTTTCCGAGGTACCGATCTCACAATTGCGGGCTCGGGTTCGATCCCCCCTCGGTCACGTCGGCCACCAGACGGTCGAGGAGGGCCTCCTCGTGCACGGACTTCCCCGCCCTCTCCATGGATACGGTGAGTTCTGCGTCCCATACGGCTTGGACAGGGCGCCCCTCGAGCGCCGGAAGGTCGGCCAATCCCCTGCCCGCCCCGGCCAGCGCGGCTTCGTAGTCCGCCCGACTCATTCGCCATGGGACGGCGCGAAAGTCAGTGACCACGCGGTTGGCGATGGCCACTCCGGGCCAGTCGAAGTCTCCCCGGTAACGAAGGACAGCCCCATCCTCAATCAAGCGCGCCAGCAGTGAAGTGACGACGAAAGTCGGATTGCCTGCAGTGCAGACCATCACAGCACGAAAGCGTTCTGCGTGCGCGTCCATGACCGCCTCCAGGACGCGGGGATTCTCGCAGACCCACACTGGCGTTCCCACCGATACCCATCTGTCCAGGCGATAGAGATCGCGGAGCGTGAGGTGGGTTTCACATCCCGCATTGGTGCGGAGCCTCATTGCTTCAGCAGCGGGCGAGGGACCCGGCGGAAAGAGCCCCAGCGTCAGTACCGTCGTCGAGACTTCATCGCCCGAGACTCCGGCCTGATTCCAGAGTCGACGACGATCGGCGGCCGACGTCGGACTCGCGCTCCCGACGCGCGCTGCAATGGCACGGAGGACGAGCGTCGAAACGAGAGTCCCATCGTCGAGCGCATGGCTGTCCCCGACCAGAGAGGCCGCCAACTCGGTTCGACCGCGGCGCTCACCATTCCATGGCAGTCGGGAGAGACAGCGCACCGCCGTCGCCATCGCCTCCGTCGCCCGTATCGTCGGGAGCCGGGCCACGACGGGACGGGCGCTCTCGATCCACGCTTCCACCCAAGGCGCCGTCGCCATCCCGGACTTGGCCAGTTCCTCCCGAACCGAGGTCCAGACCGCAGTGCGGGAAGCGGCAACATCGGCCCGCCGGCCCGGGAGGTCAACCAGCGGTCCCCGGCGCACCGCCGTGGCGGCGACCAGCCCCGGCGCACTGCCCGTCGCCCGGATGCGGGCGTCGAGCAGGGCCAGGTCCAGGCGGGCACGATCCCCGTCGACGGGGCGACCGATCAACCCGGCCAGGGCGAACCGCTCGCCACGAGAGAGACCCGAGAGTGTCACCGATCCTTTTACGGCCAGGCCATTGCGCTGGAGCCGTCGGGCCAACGCGTCCCACAGACGGTCGAGACCCGGGTCATCGAATGTCGGCACTGGCCAAGTTCCTCACATCCCGATCAGGTGGCGCTGGCGACCGTCCCAGCGGAAATGCACAAGCGCCACACCTGGCACCAATGGTTCGCGCAGGGCTTCATAGATCTCGAGGCTCGGCACCTCGGGGAAGCACCCCCACATGCGCTCGCTCGTGAGCATGAAGTCAAGGTCGAGTTCGATCAGCAATTTGAGCAGCCGCCCGTGCGTCGGCTCGTCGACCTTGGCAAAGGCATCGTCGAGCAGCAGCAGCCGTGGGCACACTGTGCCGAGCCCGTCGAAGTGGGCGGCGGCGGCGGCGAACAGCGCCAGGTACGACAGGACGCGTTGCTCGCCTTGCGACAGACCCAGGCGGGGCGAAAGGACCCGCATGGAGCCCGGCCGGGCGTCGTCAACCGCCTGCACGCTGAACCGGTGCCAATATCGGTAGTCCAGCGCCTCACGCAGGTGGGCCAGGTAGCCGAGGGACGGATCCTTCTCTCGTTGCGCGCGGATGAGATCCATCAGTGCGTCCCGTAGCCTGGCGTCCTCCTCCGCTGCTCGCGGCGCCATCACCAAAAGTTGGGTCGCTTCCCGCGCTGCAGGCGATGCCTCCGGATCGATCTGCCAGTTGAGGTGAGCCCCTTTGCCGTGCGAGGTCCTGACGCCCGAAAGGGCGCGATTCGCCGCCAGCACGAGGTCATGGGATTCGAGCAGGCGCTCACGTATCTCCTCGCCGAGCTCTCCGAGGAGGAACCGCTCGATCACTTCCCTTTCGTCTGCCAGGAGCCGGCCTCTCGTCTGCTCCGCCTCGGTGGCCACGCGTGCCGCCACCGCCGGAAGCGGCTGGCGACCGGCGTCGTCCACCACATGGAAGTACTTGACACCGTTGTCTTCGCTGGCCACCACGTCGTAGCCCCCGGCTAGCCCGTCCTCGAGCTCGCGAAAGCGGTTGAGCACCACCTGGTCTGATGCCGCACCACCCTCGGGTCGCTCCCCGAGGCGGGCCCGCAGTGCCCTGGCGGCATCAACGATGCCGGAGGCATCCCATTCCCATTCGACCCCGCATGCGGCGACGGAGACGCCCGGGAGGACAGCGGCCCGGTGCAGCCGTTCGCCCGCCGCCGTCACAGCAGAGTCCGCCACTTCGACCGCGGCGACGGCGGTCGAGGCCTGCGCGAGCGCACTTCCCGCCTTCACCCCGAGTCTCCCGGCTCGCTCCCGGGCCGGAGGAAGGGCCTGTTGCGCCACTTCCAATGATGCACGGCACGCGTCGACAGCAGCGAGTACCTCTGCCACCGTCGCGCCGATGGCATCTTCCAGAGCAGCGAGCGATGCCATCTCGTTGCCGTATTGCTGCTCGAGTGCCGAGGCCCCCGAGGCGGCTGCATCCGCTGACACAACCCGCTCGGCGTGACGAGCGGTCAACTCGGCGACCTCGTGTGCGCGTCCATCCCACTCGGCCCACAGCCGTTCCCACCCATGAAGTTCACGGGCCATATCGCTTGCAGCCCTCTCTACAGCGCTGAGCCCGTCCATGGTGACCGGCAAGCTGTCAAGGCTCGCGGCGTGGGTGAGCTCGCTCCGGGCGTGTGCTGCCGTCGTGCGCGCCAGCTGCGCGCGCCGGCGGTCCTCCTCGGCCCGGGCAAGGGTGTCTGACGCGACGCCGGCCAACGCAAGGGCGGTCGAGGCCGACCGGCGTACGAGCGTGTCGGGAGGCAGAGTCGCCGGCAGGTTGTCGAGCCGTTCCCTGACCCCTCGGGCCGCTTCGAATCGGGCGCTGACCTCCGCCAGCGCAACCGATAATTCGGCACAGCGGCGGGCCGTCTCGGCCAGTCGGCGGTCACGCGTGGCGCGGCGAGTGCCTGCGCCAAGATACTCAGCCTCCACTTTCGTCCACGCTCCGCGGAGTGGCCCGATAGACCACCGCCCGTCGGTCGCCATCCACGGGTTGTCGCCGCTGTCCCCCAGTCCCACGGTCCGCAGCAGCCGGGCCACCTCGGGACGGGCCGCCGTCAGGGCGTCGGCCAGAGTCGGCACGCCTCCGGGGAGCACCGGCGCGTCCAAACGGAGAATTACGTCGTGGGTCGACGGATGGACGACGAGCCCGTTCCCCGCAACCCAGGCGTCGAGCAGACCGGACGACTCCAGCGCCGCCTCGAGCCCGGCGCGAGCGGAGTCGTCCAAGTCAGGCACGAAATCGACGAGCTCATAAAAGGGCGCGCCTGCCCGCTCGTCGCGTTCGGCGTCGAGAAAGCGCGAGGCCGGCGGACGCGCCTCCTCCTCGGCCTCGAGTCGCGCCCGCTCGGCCTCCATCACCTTCAGAGCACGCTCGGCCTCGCGGACGTCTGCCCGGGCTCCGGACTCGGCGCTACGCGCACCCTCACGCAGGGGTAGAAGAAGGGCGAGCGCCAACTCGGACACCTCCGCCAATTCCTCGGCGATGGCCCCGCCTTCGCCCATGGCGCGGTGCAGGCGTTCCCAATCCGGTGGTGGCCCCAATTCCCCGTCCGCGAGGTCGGGCCGGTCCTCGTGCGTCCAGTCGGTGACCGCCTGACGCCAGGCCCGGCTCTCAGTCACCCAGTTGAGATTGGCCTCGTCAGCCTCGGACTGGCGGGCGCTCAACTCCTGTTCGGAGCGGGCGGCGCGCTCGTCGGTCTGCGCTGCAAGGACCGCTGCTTCGGCGGCGCGTTCAGCAAGCACCCGCACCTGTCCGGCGGCGCGTCGTCGGCCATCGGCGACGGCCACCGCAGAGGCAATGGCTTCGGCCTCACGCGGCACAACCGCCTGGTCGATTCCGGCCTCCCGGGCCAGGCGGACCAGTACGGCGCGCCCGTCGTCGACCCTGCGTTCGGCCTCCGCCGCACGATCCGTCGCCCGCTCCATGTCATCGGCTGCTTGCCGGGCCGCCCGTCCGGCCGCCTCTGCGGACTGCCGCGCGATGCGCGCCGTCTCGAACTTGGCCGCGACGGCGCGCCGCCGGTCGTCGAGATGCAGGTGGTCCTTGTAGGCCTCGCTGGCCTGGAGCCCGTCGAGCTCGACCCTCGCCCTGTTCTCGTCCTCGAAGAGATGCTCGACCTCGGCATCCGCCGCCTCGCGGGCGCGCACGGCGGCATCGGCCTCGCCGGCCAGCCGCTTGGCGTCGCGGACGGCTCCGCGGTGCTCGGCATCGGCACCGAGCACGGCCTGACAGCGTTCGCCCAGGACACCACGGGCATAGCTCTGGTAGGTGTCGAGGAACCGGGCCAGTGCGGCCGCCGTGCGTTCCGTGCGCGCCAGCTGCTCGCGGACCTGATCGAGGGTATCGAAGCGGTCAGCCGCCTTCTCGAGTGCCTCGCCCGACGGCGGCGGCAGCGCATCGCGGAGGACGGCCGCCAGCTCCCCGGCCTCTATCCGGTTCCCGATGTTCGGGTCGCGCAGGCGTCGGAGGAGATGGAGAAGGTTCGAATACCGCATTTCGTCGTGGAGACCGAACAGATGCGTCGCCACACGTCGGCGATGCTCGGCGGCTGTGGTCACCGATTCGGCCCCCAGGCGCTCCTTCAGCTTCTCCACCGAGACGGTCGGGTCGAGATGGAGATCGACGCCCACTCGGGCCTCCTCGGTGAGGAAGAACCAGGTTGCCGGTTGGCGGGTCGACGTCGATGCCTTCAGGCCGGCACCGATCGTACAGAACCGCTCTTCGCCGCTCTCGCTGGTCATGCGGAGCTCGAGCCAGACGTAGCCGACGTGATTTCCCGGCTCGCGGCCGTCGGTCATGAGCCAGTAGACGGTGGTCCGGTCACGTCCCGTCGCGTCCATGGCCCGGGTGTCGGCGTCGAGCAGGAACGGGAGCAGAACTTCGAGCGCCTTGGACTTCCCGGCCCCGTTCTTCCCCCGCAAAAGAACGCGTCCGCCGGCGAAGGACAGCTCGGTCCGGTCATACTGCCAGACGTTGATAATGCCGGCGCGGTGCAGCACCCACCGGCCGACGCGCTCCGCCGGCAGGAGGGGTGCCACCGTCGCACCCGGTTGTGCGCGAGGCGCAGGGCGGAAGAGCTGATCGGTCACACTTCCTCCAATGCAAGCTGTGGGGTGACAACTTGTTGCTCGGGCGCGAACCGTGCGGCGACGGCGCGCAACCGGAGCGCACCGCGTTCGTCGAGCTCCAGCAGGCCCATGTCGACCAACAGCTCCTCCACATCGGCCATGAGGCGCTCGGGGTGATCGACGTACTCCTTCGACCACGCCCGGGCGCGCGCAGTCAGGAGCCGGGAAACGACGGAGGAGAGCTCTCCATCGGGCACCGGC
This sequence comes from uncultured Acidimicrobiaceae bacterium, assembly GCA_963755665.1. Taxonomy (GTDB): domain Bacteria; phylum Actinomycetota; class Acidimicrobiia; order Acidimicrobiales; family RAAP-2; genus Bog-473. The sequence goes on along the minus strand of CAVWKU010000018.1, from coordinate 53,090 downwards.
GCCGTGCCGGACCCCGCATCTGGCATCAGCCTCTCCACCAGTTCGGCCACTGCGAGAAGGGCGGCCTGTCCGAGCGTGCCGTCCCGGGGGAATCTCAGATCGGTGAGCTCGTCCTGCGGATCGAGTGCCATGACCCCCTCCAAACGGATTTCGAGGCGGAGTCCGAAGTTCTCCTCGAGGATCTGGGCTTCACGCCTCTGGTACTGGCGAAGCCACAGCCGCTCGGATTCAGAAAGCTCGTCCACCAGGACCACCGGCGACTCGACGATCCGACGTCGGACGGCGTGCCGGATCGAATCAGGATCCGTCTCGGTGGCTGCTCGGATCAGCTGTTCGGGGGATTCGATATCGCGCAGCGGGATGGCCAGAATGTTGCGCACAATCTCGTGCTCGATCCATAGGAGGGCCTCCTTGCCCGGATCGTCTGCGAATTCGGCGACGGTTCCGGCGTCCTCATGGACCACCCCCCACTCGATCAGTCGGCCGAGTGCATGCACGAGCGCGCGGCGCTCGGTCAATGTGTCGTCGCCGAGATCGATGTCGGCCTCCGCTGCCGCGTGGCGGACATCGGCGACGACCGTCGAGAGCAGCACTTGCTGGCGGCTGGTGAGCAGGACCGCACAGAGGAGGGCCAGATAGGTGTAATCCCGGGGTGAGAACACCGCCTTGGATCGCCGGAGCAGGGGGCGGCCGTCGGAGCCCAGTCCCGCTTTGTACAGACGGGCGAACTGAGCTTCAACCACCAGTCGATACCCGAGGTAGTTCCGGAACATTGCTGCGAGAGTGTCGGCGTGGCGACGGATCGACCGATGGCCGTCGGGGTCGCGCTCGGCCAGTACGAGGGGGGTGCTCAGGAGCAGTCGCGCCGCGTCGCGACGTTCGTCGTCGTTCACACCGCCCCCTGTCTCGCATCGTCATGCTCGTCGGCATCTGCGGCCGACACCGCGCCCGCTGGCCCGATGACCAGCGCTCGTTCTTGCACGACGAGGTCGCCGATGTCGGATGCGATCTGCACAGACTCCGGGGACGCCGTGGCATGGAGCCTGACATCGTGGTCGGGCAACGTGGCCTGGCCCTCGGACGTGGCGTTGGAAAGCAACTCGAGGAGGACGGACATGGCCCCGCCCGAAAGCCGGGCCTCGGCGAGACGCCCGCCGACGGCCAGTAGCTCGGCACATGCGGCCTCCCGACGCCGGGCCTCGGCCTCCCGTGCCGCCAACAGGAGCCGCTTCTGGCCGGTGTGATCCGGCGGTCGGGATGCGCTACCTCGCGCCGCCCGATCGCCGCGCTCACGCTGGGAGACCGGTACCGGTGCCCGCGGTGCCCGCCACCAGCTCATAGTGGCGGGCACCGCCTCGGCAATGTCCTCGTCGAGCACCACCCCCAGGTGTCGGACCCCGTACAGGCCGAATGCGGCGGCTGCCAACCCGTGGGCGTCGAGGGGGGCCGCAGCGTCAAACCACGTTGCCAACTTGAGATAATGGCGGCGCAAGGACACCTCATTGGTCGCGGAGGCATTGATCCTTTTGAGGCTGGTGAGCATGGCGCCGACCGCCCGGTGCGCCGCATCCCGTAACTGGCGTGCCCCCGGTCCGATGAACCACGCCTCGAGTTGGTCCCAATCGGCCAGCGTCCGGCCTCGCGCCCGTTCGACGTCCTCGCCACCTGGACTGGCGGCCTGCAAGGCGGCGAAGGCTCCATCACTCTCCGAGATCCGGTCGAGCAACCGGGGCAATTCGGGGCGCAGGAGGGCAAGGCAGTCCGATATGGCATGACTGTGACGCCGGACGCTCTCGACAATGCTCTCCAGGTAGTCGAGGAGGAGGCTCTTGAAGCCAGCCCACTCCTCGCCGTCGAGGTCGCTGCGGGTCAGGACGGATCCGATATAGGTGTAGAAGTCCGTGACCGAGGCCGCGAACTCGTGGAACTGGCCGAAGATGGTGGAGACGGCGCCGGCCAGGGACTCGGGCTCCCCTCCGGGGTCGAGCCGGGCCAAACCTTCTGCAACAAGCGCCAGAAGCTCCCGCGGGACTTCCCGCGCTCCTCCGGTCACGGCAAGGAAGGCGGTCACTTCGCGGTGCAGTCGGGCACCGAGTGCAGAAACGGTGTACCGGGCAGGTTGGCTCTGGTACTCCGCGATGGTCGTGACCCGCACTTCGCGCGGGCTGAGCAGCAGGTTGCCATTCTCGGCCAAATACCGGCAGCGAGCTGCGACGCTATCCACCGGCAAGTCGACCCCCTGCGCGATCACGTCCTGAGCGGACCACTCAGCGAACAGGGCATCAGTGAATCGATCCATGATGGCGATGTAGTCAGCGGCCTCGGGGGCAGTGACATATCGGTAAAGCCTCAGGCGATCGGAATCCACCACGTCCCGACCTTACGCCGGGCGTGTGACGCCAATAGCGAGGTCTCGTCGATTTTGTCCGTCTGCTCCTTACGAAAGGATCTGGGTTATCCTTTCGTACAGGAACCCCTTACGAAAGGATGTCGTGGCCGCCGCAATCGGTCGTGGGAGGCGGTTCGATTGCTCGATCTGCTGTGGGAAATGGACAGTGCCTCGGGCACGTGAACCTCACCACCAGGCCGGCGACCTGGTGCGTCCCTCGCTGATGAGGGTCCCTCCTCGGCTACTCGGCGGCTGGTGGCTGTCGTTCCGCTTTGGATTGTCCCCGAACCCTCGGTGTAGCTGCTCGGGATCGTTCCGACCTCCTTTGATGTGGTCGGCGAACCCTGGACTGGCAGCACACCCTTGATCGGCGCCGCGTCGATCGAATGCCGGCAGCGCTCAGCCCCTCACCGAGGAGTTCCTCGACGATCGTCCCCCCGAAGGAGTGACCGACCAAGATCGGAGGGCTGTCCCGTCCGGCGATGATTTCCGCATAGTGGTCGGCAACTTCGTCGATTCCGTGCCCAGCAAGGAACTCAGGGTTGCTCGCGCGCCTCAGCCACGGTGTTCGGGTCACCGGGCCAGCCCGGAGCGGTCGGGGTGTAGCCGGCACCGGCGAACAGGTCCAGCCACGGCTGCCAGGAACTCGCGTGAAGCCACAAGCCATGACTGAAAATCACGGGCCTCGACGCTGTCGTCATCATGCTCCCTCGACGTGAGAATAGAGATGCCCTGAAACTGCGGGGGGCACGGTCCGCCGAGCGCAACGTGTCCACCAACTGTGGACCTGTGCAATGACTCTACGTCCGAGTAAGAACCGGTTCAAGGCCCAAAGCACTGGGTTTTCCTTGTGTTTGCCCTGTGTACATACACAGGTAAGGAGCTCCGAGCGAAATGCCAACGATGTCTTTTGGACGTCGGCATTTCTCCCTCTCCAAGGCCGCTCTCGGAGCGTCACTGGTTGGGCCGTGAACCCGGGGAAGTAACCGCACCGCGACGCAGAGGTAAACATTTTGCGACAAGTGGGCGCTTTCCGACTCTATTTCCGGGCGAGCGGTACACCTGCGAATTGAAGGTGATAGAACACGCTGTCCAGTAACCGTCAGACGGAGAGTACGACGGAGTCCGCAACCTACAACTCGTCCCCCGAATCCGTGTACACCGCTACGTTGCGAGCGGGTACGACGCTGGGATACACCGTTTTATCGGCTTTCCCGGAAGCACACGTCGTCTCCTTCGCAACTCAAGTGTCGAATAGGGGTGTCGCTTGCCTGACAGCGACGGTGATACAAGATGCACCCGGTATCGCCAGGGTGGTGGTGGGTCCAGCGCTGCCCGCTTCTGGTGCGTCATTCGGCCGTGCCGTCCAGCACCCAACACTTGAGGAGAAAATGGAGCAAGCCATCCGCTGTTTGAGCGCGATCAATGGGGAACTGTCTTCGTCGGAAAATCAGGCTGCACCCGCAGACAACGCAGAATCGTGCCCGTGGTGTGACGGAGCGCGTCCGAGTGCACCAAGACTCCGTCCAAGCGTAGAAATCGCCTGACTTCGGATTATCGAGGAAAACTACCGTGAGGCAGTCTGGTGCCTCTTCGTCGCTCCCTCATGACAACTCGACTACTGCGGCTACGCGATTCCACCGACGGGACATCGACGCTCAATAGGTCACTCACATTAGGTCACGTTTCGGGTTACGACTCCGAGCCGCGGGCGCGTGCCATTGCTGACCTGGTGTCTGATTCTGGCCTGGCGTGTCTTTACTTGTCTTTGTGGACAGAATTCGAAAATGAAGTAGCCGTTATGCAACAAACGCCGTGTAGATGCCAATGGCGGCAGAAGACACCCAAGAGACCTCGCAACCATTGACCGGGATTGTCGTCCAGCATTTTCGAGCGAAGGGCTGCGCCCTGCCCGGAGTCAGACGCCGATGTCAATGGAGAATCAGAGTGCCTGGCACGTCATTCAGAACGGTTCCCCAGAGGGGCTGCTTCGCCCCTCTCCACGATCGCGGGAATGGAGCTTGCCTGTGTCGGGGTACTCACCTGTCTCGATCAGGTTCTGCGCCACCTCGCGTAGCTTGACGTTGAGGTGTTGGGAGGCCCGGCGCAAGACATCGAACGCCTGCTCTGCGGTGATGCGCTCACGCTCCATGAGGATCCCCATGGCCGCGCCGATCATCTCGCGGCTCGACAGAGCGGTTTGGAGCTCGGCCGCCCGGCGCTCCTCGTCCTCATGGGACTGGGCAATGGAGAGGGCGAGGCCGGCCATCGATGCCAAAATCGCGGCTTTGGCCCGGTCAACGACGCCGAAGGCGGAAGGGTAGCGGGCGTAGAGATTGAGGGCACCGATCTGGGCGTCCGCCGAGAGGGGCATGGCGAGCACGCTGCGTACCCCGGCCCTGATCGCCTGGGGGGCAAAGTGGGGCCAGCGTGGGTCTTCGTTCAGGTCGTGTGCGTAGAAGGTAAGCCGCTGGGCGATGGCGTCGAGGCAGGGCCCCTCGTCGGTTCGGCGCTGGAGGGTGTCGACTTCGACGACGAGGGGATCGGTGTGCACCGGCGTGGTGACCGCACTGCCGTCGATCAGGAAGAGGCCGGCAAAGTCGCATCCCTCAAGGGTCGAGACAGCGAGATCGACCACGCTGAGGAGGGTGTTGGTGACGCTGCCCGCCGCGAACAGGATCCGTGCCGTCTCCGAGAAGCTAAGGGCGAACTCGGAAAGAGCGCCCTCGGCAACCGTGCGTGGTCCTTCTGCGGCTTCCATGGTGCTGCTGCTCCCTTCGTCGGATCACTCCACCTGCCAGCGGGTCGTTGCGGCGTTCACGTAGAGAGTTCAGCTGTCCAGGGCGACCACGATCACCCGCAGCCCGCAATGCATCCGATGTAGGGATCGTCGTCTCGGTGGGTCGGACAGGCGCCTGGCTCATTTAGCGACACAACGCATCAGGTGGGAGTATCACTGGTTCCTACCGGCCGCTCAATGGGCAAACATCACCTGAGCCTGGGCAATGATCACCTCTGGCCCGCAACCCCCCGGTCCTTCTAACATGGATTCGGGAGGCACGATGCCTGTCGAGAACAAAGCCGAGCTGATTCGTTCACTTGAAGACCTGCCGGTCGCGGCGATCCTGACCGAGCTCCACAGTCACACGGTCATCGCCGCGAATAGAAAGGCGGAGGAATTATTCGGTGCCGAAGCCGGCGAGCTTCTCGGCAGCGACATCCTTGCCCATATCCATCCGATCGACCGCAACGCGGCTCGAACCGGCTATTCGGCCATGGCGGCCAAAGTGATCGACGGGTACCAAGTGCGACGCCGGATCGTGAGACCCGATGGTTCCGAAGTGACTGTCAACGTCTCGGGGCGCCGCATTGAGGATTCTGTCAACCCGCTCGGACTGTGGGTCCTGATCCCAATATCGGAACCTTCCACCCCGCTTGCAACGCTCATGATGGAGACTTCTGGAATAGTCCTCGCCGTTACCGATCACGACTGGCAGATCGAATATATGAGCGCAGACGCCGAGCTCCTCGGTGCCGAGGGCTCAGAGCTCAGAGGCTTTCCCCTCCTGGGACTAGTGCACCCGTCTGCGGCCCAGGAGTTCGTAACCGCTGCCGCCCGGACCGCTGCCGACCATGTCGCCATCACGTTGCTCACCCGGATCCGGGCCGGAAAAGACAGTTGGGAGGACCGCTACTGCTTATTGGTCCCCATGTGCGGACACCAACCACCCAGGCTCGGCATCATGATCAGCGCAGGGCCGTCGGAGGCATCTACCGGCCCCTCTGGCATCCCTCTCGACGAGCACGCTCGTCATGCCGCCCTCGAAGTGCAAGCCATGAAGGTCCTCGATACCCTGCCGGCACTGACCCGGCTCCCCCAGGGCCGTGAGCTCTCTGCCCGCCAGACCGAGATAGTGGCTCGGCTTGTAGCCGGCCAACGTCCTGCTGATATCGCCCGCTCGATGTTCCTGAGCCCCAGCACGGTCCGGAATCATCTGGCTGCCATATATCGAAAGTTCGGCGTGCATTCCGAGGCTGAACTCCTCGCCGCTCTTTTGCGAAGCGCCTCTTGGGACGACCATTGACAGGGAGCGACGCAACGCGATCTGTAACGCCTCACGCCAGGGCGTGCGCGAACGCAGTGTGGCGGAGTTGTCTGCCACCTGAACGTAAGGCCCTAAGGAACGGAAAGGAGAGACCGAGTACACAATGCAATCGGGATAACTGCATTGTGAGGCGAAGTGGCACAGACGGGTGACATAAAAGTAAGCGACCGAGGACAAATGGCGTTACCCGCTCGAACTCGGCATCGCTGGGGACTCGACGAAGGCGGGACTATCGGGTGGGTTGATCTGGGCGACGCGATGTTGCTCGTTCCCGGGGGTGTGGGCGAGCTCCGTAATGCACTGCTCGCACGAGCCGACTGGGTCGCTGCTCGGTCCGGTTTCGGAGATCCAGAACTCGCGAACCAGTAGATCGGGCGATTCCTGACGATCCTGGTTGATGATCAGACGCTTTCAGCGCTTTTGCGCGAAGAATTCATTGGCCCGATGACCGGGTATTCACAACAGGCTGCTGGTATTTGCGCTTGTGCCAAGCAGTTGTTCGTGGCGCGGGTGCAGCGCTTTCGGTGCCGCTTCTCTCGTTGCCACCGGGTCACCGAGAGCGGGCTCTGCGTGCTGTCCTGGAACTCCCCGAACGGACTCTGATGCTCAGTTGGCGGGAAGTCGCACCGATGATGGCGCATCAAGTCGATGGTCCGGTCAGGGGCTGAACCTGCTTTCACGAGAAGCTCTCGCTGTTGCCACCCTCCTTGACGCAGAAGTGATCATGTCTCCTGGAAACGAGAACGGGCTTCTACGTGACGCTCTTCGCTACGTTGGCTTGAGCTGAAGCTCGATTCGCAAGACAGCCTACCTGCGGTCCGGCCGTTCGCTGCGAACCCAGGCATCAGGAACGGACTGGCGACTGAGCATCCACGCTGCGATCACCTTCCAGCAGTCCAATCTGTTCTTCGATGAGGGCAACCGTCTCGGCGTGGCCGATGTCGACGTCGAAGGCTTCCTCCATCAGCAAGAAACGTGAAATTCCCGACAGGATAAGAATGAGCGAGGCGGCTGGCCATCGCTCGAGATCGATCCCGTAGTCCGCGAGCACTGCCGAAAGGGTTTCAAGCTGCGCCCTTCGGAATTTTCGGGAGTAGTCAGCGATTTCCTTTTGAATCATCTTTCGATGATTGGCCAAGGCGATGAACTCCATCGTCAAGGCTGAACCTGATCGATCATGAATGAGGTCCCAAAAGCCCCACAAGGGCTGTGCCGAGGTAAGGGCCTGCTGTAGACGGACGAAACTCCGCTCCGCACCGCGCTCGAAATAAGGCGATGAACAGGCCGTCCATCGTCTCGAAATAATAAAAGACGAGGGCACTGTTTACATTCGCTTTCGCTGCAACTCCTCTGGCGGTGACAGCGGCGTAACCCTCCTCGACCATTAGCTGCTGAGCAGCGTCGAGCAGCGATGAGCGTGCCGTCGGGTCACCGACATTTCCTCTACGGGCGGCCATAGCGGCAGTCTCGCATCGATGGCATGGAACTCCGATCAGCCTGCTGGTTGCGCCCAGGTTCTCGATATGTTAATCATATGGTGAACTCGACTCATCGAGCGATAAAGAGCTAGTTGTCACCGGGGGTTTACGTGGTGCAGCAGTCCATCTTGAAATCGGATCTCCTGATACCACTGACTCTGGGTTGCCCCGGCCACGCTTTTTCACACTCCGGATCAAAGAGGTTGTTCCCGAAACTGCCGACGCCGGATCGCTCGTTCTCGAAGCCAATCAGCGGGACCGGGCAGATTCGCGTACCGGTTGGGTCAATACGTCACGTTGCGAGTTGTGATTGGCGGCGTTGCTCACCTTCGCTGCCATGCAATGTCCTCATCGCCGATGACGGACCCGAACTTGCGGGTCACTGTCCGACGCGTCGCAGACCCGCCAGCCGTCAGAGTGGTCTACGGGTAAGAGGGTGTCGGTGAATTCTGAGAGTGGGGAAAAGCGTCCTCGGGTGGCGATTGTCACTGGTGGTGCGTCAGGAATCGGGGAAGCAACGTGTCGCCACCTTGCTGCTACAGGTCACAGCCTCGGCATCATTGACATCGACGGTGACGGAGCCCAAAGAGTCGCCGATGAACTGCGCGCCGACGGTGCAGAGGCGCTGGGCCTGCAGGTAGATGTGGCAGACCGAGAGAGTGTCAATGAGGCATTTGCGAAAGTCAGGGCGGAACTCGGAGCCACCAAAGTCCTGGCGACCTGTGCCGGGTTAATCGCCTTCGATGAGTTTGCTGATATCACGCCCGAATCATGGAGTCGCATCATCGACGTCAACCTCACGGGTACGTTTCACTGCTGTCAGTCGGCGCTCCCTGACATGGTGGAGGCAGGCTGGGGGCGGATCGTCACGATCTCATCATCGAGTGCTCAGCGAGGGTCTCCTCTCAACGCCCACTACGCGGCGGCCAAAGGAGGCGTGATCGTCCTGACAAAGTCACTCGCTCGGGCGTATGCCATCCACGGGATCACTGCCAACTGCATCCCGCCTTCAGGCATCGAGACGCCGATGCAGCACCGATTTCAGAAAGAGGGCGATCTCCCTCCGAATGAGAAGATAGCTGCGACCATCCCAATGGGTCACCTTGGAACCCCTGATGATGTAGGGGCGACGGTAGCGTTTCTCGCCTCTGACGCCGCCAACTACATCTCGGGGCAAGTTCTCGGGGTCAACGGAGGATCCGTCCTGTGACCCAACCTGTCACGGCCCCACAGGTTGCCGGCATCGTCGGTCATGCCGATGCCGAGCTGTGGTCAGACCGCCAGAAAGACATGCTTGCGGCGACGGATCAGATGGTCGAAGGTTATCGGGTCGACGATGCCGCTTGGCAACGGCTCGCACGCCACTTTGACGAGCAGCAGTTACTTGAGTCGCTCTTCGTCGTGGGGAGCTATTTGTGCCTGGCGCTGGTCCTCAACTGCGCCGGGCTGGAGCCGGATCGAGTAGCTGAGGTCGGTCCGGACGCTCTTCCGGGACTGGAGAACTAAAGATGCACAAGATTTGGCCCAAACCCGTCGAGGGCTCGTGGACGGAGCACTACCCCGAACTCGGCACCGGCCCGATCTCGTTCGAGGACTCGGTGTCGCCCGAGTTTTACGAACTCGAAGGTGAAGCCATATTCAAGCGTGCCTGGCTGAACGTTGGCCGTGTCGAGGATCTTCCCAGGAATGGTTCGTACTTCACGAAGGAGATCGAGATCGCCGCCGCCTCTGTCCTTGTCGTGCGCGGTCTGGACGGCCAGATCCGGGCCTTCCATAACGTATGCCGGCACCGTGGCAACAAGTTGGTCTGGAACGACTTCCCTCGTGAGGAGGTCAAGGGCGTCTGCCGGCAATTCACCTGCAAGTACCACGGGTGGCGGTACAACCTCGAAGGTGATTCGACGTTTGTCCAGCAGGAGGCGGAGTTCTTTGATCTCGACAAGGACACCCTGGGTCTGGCGGCTGTCCACTGCGATGTGTGGAACGGGTTCATCTTCATCAATCTCGACGCCAACCCACGTCAGACGCTTCGAGAGTTCCTCGGCCCGATGATCACAGCGCTCGACGGCTACCCATTCGACCGCATCACGGAACGCTATGACTTTGTTGGTGACAACAACAGCAATTGGAAACTGTTCGCCGACGCTTTCCAGGAGTATTACCACGTTCCCTCGTTGCACCCGCAGCAGGTTCCGAGCGCGGTGCGGGACCCGGCGGCCGGCTTCGTGTGCGCACATTTCCAGTGTGAAGGTCCCCACCGTGTTGTCAGTACGGCGGGAGCCCGACGATGGGCGCTGCCCCCGGAAGCGATGTATCCCATCGAAAGAGCCACCCGAAGTGGCCTCGTCGGGCCGTGGCAGACCCCCGACCTCGGCGAGCTTCCGGCCGGGCTCAACCCTGGAGGGGTCGAGCCTTGGGGCATCAGCAACTTCCAGATCTTCCCGAACATCGAACTCCTCATCTACGGCGGGTGGTACCTGCTTTACCGCTACTGGCCGACATCGCCCAGCTCGCACCGCTTTGAGGCGACCTTGGCATTCCAACCGGCGACTTCGGTGCGCGAGCGCGTGGAACACGAAGTGGCGACGGTCGTCTTCAAGGAGTTCGCTCTCCAAGACGCAGGCATGCTGGGAGGAACTCAAGCCGCGCTCGAGACCGGCGTCGTGAAGGAGTTCCCTCTCAGCGACCAAGAAGTCCTGGTGCGGCACTTCCATAAGGTCGTCGGGGACTGGGTGGCCGATCATCGTCGGTGTACTACGGAGATCGTGTCGTGACCAAAGTCCTCCCGACGCCCTTCGTCGATCTGCAACCCTTTGCCGAGACATGGTGCCTGGCTACGGAGCCCGAGCGCTGGGACACCCGCATGTCCAGCTCGATGGATGACCTCCTTACCTTCTACGATGCGGCATTCCCGCGCCTAAAGGCCGCCGTCGACTATTGCGACCGCTATACGCTCGATACCCTTCCCGAGGACGTGACGAACCTCTTGCAGCTCATCTACTCCCTGGTTCTCGTGTCGGTGGCGGTCGAGATCTTCGGCCAGCCCAAGACGGTCGATTCGGCTGACGCAGTGCTCCATCGCACAAGCGAGCCACTTCCATGAGACAAAGCACGACAGTGGCTTTTGATCGCTTGACCGACACGATCGGCGCAGAAGTCATCGGGCTCGATGCTCGGGCGTTGGTGAATAATGATCAACTTGCCTCTGAAGTCCTCCGGGCGATCGACGCCTATGGCGTTTTGGTGTTCCGCGACTTTGGACTCGATCCGGAGACACAGATCAAGGTGTGCTCTAAGTGGGGCGATGTCGACTGCGCGCCGGGCCATCACCCCGTGCGGGGCATCTATCGCGTAACCCTGGACTCCTCGAAGAACTCCGCCGCCGATTATCTGCACGGAACGTTTCATTGGCATATCGACGGATGCAATGGCCAACAGGATGAGTGTCCACAGATGGCGACAATGTTGACGGCGGTCGCCGTTTCCTCCGAGGGAGGTGATACCGAGTTCGCCAGCACATACGCCGCCTACGAAGATCTCACCGCATGCGAGAAGGAGCAGTTTGCGATGCTCCGGGTCGTCCACTCGCTTGAAGCATCTCAACGGAAAGTGCATCCTGAACCGACGGACGAAGAGCTGGCCCTCTGGCGAGCGCGGTCGACGTCGGAACACCCACTCGTGTGGACCCACCGGAGTGGGCGGCGTTCGCTGGTGCTCGGTGCTTCTGCCGATTATGTCGTTGACATGGATCTCGAGGAGGGGCGTGCTCTGCTCCACGACCTGCTGACGAGGTCGACGAACTCAGATCGCATCTATCGGCACCACTGGTCGGTTGGTGACACGGTCATTTGGGACAACCGAGGGGTCCTGCATCGCGCCGGACATTATCAATCAAACTCTCCTAGAGAGATGCTCCGCACCACCATTTTGGGCGACGAGCCAATCCAGTGAAGCAACCGTCCAACCGATCGGAGGATTAGCGTGCCTCGTTTCCCCAAACCAGCCGAAGGCAGCTGGACCCAGCATTTCCCAGACCTCGGAACGGGACCGGTGTCCTACGAAGACTCGACGTCTCCGGATTTCTACGAGAAGGAACGTACAGCCATCTTCAGGCGTGCCTGGCTCAACGTGGGCCGGGTAGAGCAGTTGCCGCGGGTGGGGAGCTACTTCACCCGAGAGCTCGCCGTTGTGAACGCCTCGGTGATCATCGTTCGTGGCAAGGATCAAGAAGTGCGCGCATTTCACAACATCTGCCGTCACCGAGGAAACAAGCTCGTCTGGAACGAGAACCCACGTGAGGAGACCAGCGGCGTTTGCCGCCAATTCACCTGCAAGTACCACGGGTGGCGCTACGACCTTGAAGGTGAGCTCGCGTTCGTCCAACAAAAGGCCGAGTTCTTCGATCTGGATGAGAGCCTCTACGGGTTGGTACCGGTGCACTGCCAGATCTGGGCGGGATTCATCTTCGTGAACGTCGCCACAGAACCAGAGCAATCGCTCATCGAGTTCCTCGGCCCGATGGTGACCGCCTTGGAGGGCTACCCCTTTGAGCGAATGACGGCTCGGTTTGGCTACCGCACGAACGTCGCCGCCAACTGGAAGCTCTTCATGGATGCCTTCGCCGAGTTCTACCACGCACCCGTTCTGCACGCGAAGCAGTCACCCGAGAAGTATTCCTCCATGGCGCGACAGGCTGGATTCGAGGCACCACACTACGGAATAGACGGCCCACATCGCGTGGTCAGTACCTCCGGGGTCCGCTTCTGGGAGATGGACTCCGAGTTGGTCAAACCGATGGAACGCGTCACTCGTAGCGGACTCTTCGGTCCTTGGGACACCGTAGACCTCGGAAACATGCCGCCGGGGATCAATCCTGCAGGATGCGATCCCTGGGGTTTGGACTCCTTCCAGTTGTTCCCCAACTTCGTCATTCTGTTCTGGAGCCAAGGGTGGTATCTCACCTACCACTACTGGCCAACCTCGCACAACACCCACGTGTTCGAGGGAAACGTCTACTTTCTTCCCGCCACCAACGTCCGAGAGCGCATCGCCCAGGAAATGGCGGCCGTGACCTTCAAAGAGTTCGCCCTTCAAGACGCCAATACCCTCGAAGCCACGCAAATTGGAATCGAGTCCGGCTACGTCGAGCGCTTCCACCTGAACGATCAGGAAGTCCTGTGCCGCCATCTCCACAAGGTGGTCAATGACTGGGTCACAGACGCCGAGAAGGCGCAGTCGGTGACCCACTGATGCCGCGGCTCCCTGCCGAGTTCGTCGACCTCGAGCCGTTCGCAGAGCAATGGTGCCTAGCCACGGAGCCTGAACGCTACGAAAAGCGCCTGGCGACCCCTATGCCTGAGCTGGAGGCTTTCTACGATGCAATTGCGCCGAGAGCGGAGGCCGCTATTGCCTATTGCGACCAGTTCGCCTACCCTGAGCTCCCCGATAACGCCCTCAATCTCCTCCATCTCCTCTATTCGATGATCATGGTCTCCTTTCCCATCGAGGCATGGGGGCAGCAACGGGTTCCCGACACCGGGTCCGCTGCGTTCGATTGCCTTGTGGAGCCGACTCCATGAACGGGCCTATCGTCCACCCGGGCAACTCTGTCGTCGAGCACGTCGGCCCTTGCCCCCGATGGTGACCAGTCCTTCCCTGAGTTGGCGATGTACGTACTCGTCCGTCTGTAGAGGGATGCACCTCGATCGCACGATTCGGAGGAGGTCTAAAGGGGAGGATTCTCCAAATCCCTGATCGGGGCGTCGGTCGTGTCCATGATTGCATCGAGATTCGCGGCGACGTCTTCGGGGGTAATGGTGCCAGTCGCATGGAACCCCTTGGTCTGGATCATGGCCAGTCGCATGACTCCGAGCCCCCCGCTGATGAGCGTCTCTCCATTGAGCGAGCATGACTCGTGGGCCAGATAAGCGACAGCCGGTGACACGTACTCGTTCTTCATTTCGTCAAATATGCCATCGAACGTCTCGGGCGGCGCGTCGTAGAAGTAACCCATAACCTCGGGCGCGTTCATCCGGGTGTTCCCGCGGGGAGCCACCGCATTTACTCTCAGTCCGAGCCGCCTGGCATCGAGAGCGAGCGAGCGCGTGAAAGAGAAGACACCGCCCTTGGCTCCGCTGTAGCTCACACATTTCGGCACGAAACCAGTGACGGCCTCCGACGTCGTGTTCACAATGCAGCCGTTCTTAGCCGCCTTGAGATGCGGCCATGCTTCCTTGCACATGTACGCGGTGCCGAAGTATTGGTGGTAGTTCATCTGTCGGAACCGTTCCATGTCGGTGTCCTCGAACCAGTCAGGATCGGCCACCCCCGCGTTGTTGATCAAAATATCGAGACCGCCGAAGGCGTCCACTGCCGTCTGAACGATCTTGGCGGCACCCGTTTCTTCGGCCACGGAGGCGAAGCAGGCCACTGCTTCACCACCCGCCGCCTCGATCTCCTTGGCCACCTGCTCTGCTGGCTCCGGTGAGGATCCGGTCCCGTCCAGATTGACTCCGTAGTCGGCCACGACGACTCGGGCCCCTCGGGAGGCCAGGAGAAGCGCGTGGCTACGCCCGAATCCGCGACCAGCACCCGTCACGATCACGGAGCGACCGTCGAATCGCAGTTCACTCATTTCATTCCCTCCAAGTCACAGTTGGCTTTTTGCGGTGTGCGATCCCGGTCCGTCATCGGGGCTGAGCTTCTCAACTCTTTTGCGGTGGAAGTCTGCGACCAAGAGCAAACCCCTCGGTGCAAGCGTTTGCCCCATAGCGGGGCCCATTCCTGAACCCGCTCCTATGGGCATTCGGACCACTTTGATCTCCACTCACCGGGTCGTGGCCAACCGCGCCAGCCCGGTGTTGAAGATGGTGCAGCGCGTTTGGTCTGGGTAAACCGGGTAGTCCTCAGGCGCGAGAGGAGTCGCCAGCTCATCAAGGGTTGGGCCGACGCGGTCGGCAACGGCCTGCAAAACCGTGAGGTCAAACCCGTACAGAGTTGCTGCTCTTGTAGCCAGAATCTCGTTTCGCCGGGCTTCTGGCAGGTCCCAGAGCATTACCCGGATGGCTTCGACGGTGAAGGGGTGGGTGCCTTCTGAGTGAGGGATGTCCGCACCCCACATGAGGTTGGGCACGCCCAGGTCAAGGGCTTGTCGCAGGTCGTGGGTGGGTCCGGCCAGGTAACAGTTGCCGGCGAAGTATTCACTCGGCGAGGCCTTGAGGGTGCGGACGGCGTCGGTGATGTGCTCATGCATCGGCGAATGCTCACCGAGGTTGGTCACCGTCAGCATCATGTCGAGTCCACCCAAGTAGGACAGAACTTGCGACGCCGACGTAATCTCAGTGACGACGAATCTCAAACTCGGGTGCCTTTCAAAGACACCCGAAAGGATCATGTGGCCGATGGAGCGCATCGCGTAGAACTGCATCTCGGTCATGCCGACCAGTGCTGACGCAGGACCGCCCACGTCGACGGACTCGGTAGGAAAAGTTGTGTGCCGATGCACTGGCAATCCGACCTCGGCACACGCAGCCCACAGCGGGTCGTAGCGCGGGTAGTAGAGGTTCGCCATTCGCAGGACGTGATCATTGGGCAAGAGCACACCACGGAGTCCCGCCTCTTTCGCCCAATTGACTTCAGCGATAGCTGCGTCGACGTCTTCAAGGAGCAACTGCGCGAAGCCGGCCCACCGCGTGGGGGCTTCACTGCAGAAGTCGGCAAGCCATCTGTTATGCGCCTTGATCCCGGCGAAACGCAGTTCGTACTCTTCAGGTGTACGAGGCCCGGGTGCAGTAACTGCCCCCGACGGATAGAAGGGCGGCGAGGTATTCGGGAACAACACCTCGGCGGCGATGCCCTGCCCGTCGAGAAGCTTCAGTCGCAGGTTGGCATCCCAATTGGCCGGAGCCTCGGCCGATGCAACTCCGATGCGATGGTTGGGGTCGCGATTTCGGTCAAGTCCTTCAAGCCAGGCGTCGTGATAGGTGGCTGCCCATTCATCGAAACGCTGGTGGTAGCGCTGTTCGAGGTAGGGCTTGTAGGCCAGGACGTCGGCACCGGCGTGTCCGTCTGTAGAGAACAAGATCTGCCGACGATTTTGCATTGCGCTCATCCCGTTCCTTATATCCCCACGGCTCACCAATCACCCTGACCGCCAACCTATACACATCTCGCTGACTAAAGGGAGTAAGTTACAAAAAATAGTTACTACCACTTGGGTGTCGGTCATGGTACTCTCAGCACGATGGCGACACAAGGGGCGCTCGCAACGGATTCGGTCCGGAGGAACGGCCTCCGAGAACGCAAGAAAGTGAAGACTCGGCTGGCCATTGAGGATGCGGCCCTCGCACTCTTCGAGGAGCGAGGCTACGAGGCCACGACGGTTGACGAGATCGCTGACCGGGCTGAAGTTTCGACAACCACGTTCTTCCGGTACTTTCCGACCAAGGCCGACGTCCTGTTGGGAGATCACGGCATACAGCTCCCGGCAATTCGCCAAACAATTGTCGATCGACCAGCATCGGAGAACGACCTGGTCGCGATCTGGCGGGCGCTTCAAGCGGAATGGGTAGCGGAAGTCAATTCCGAGCGCACGGCGCGAAAGGCCCGCATCGTTGCAACTTCTGATCTCCTGATTGGCCTGAGTTATCACAGTGGCCAACGATGGCTTACTGTCCTTGTCGAGGCCTTGGCGCAGCGCAACGGCCTCGAACCCACCGACGAACGGTGCTCACTTGCAGCAAGGGTCGGGCTCGGCGCCTTGGCCTCGGCGGTCGAGTCTTGGATCGCCGAGGGCTGCGACAGCAATCTTGGAGAGCGGGTCGACCTCAGCTTCGACCGAATGCGAGAAACCTGCCGGGAGTTGTCCGGACCTGAATCGGCAGACAAAAGGCGATGACGATGATGGCGCTGAAGTTTCGAGACCTTGTCCCGGCAGTCGGGGCCGAGGAGATGGAGCCTGAGGCGACGGAAGATGGAGCCACCCAGGATCAGCCCGCGACATGCGCACTGCAGCCGGGCTCTGGAGGTCAGTCGGACCCATTTCGACTCAGGTCGAACACTTTCGACGGCGTTGCAAGCACTCTCCTCCACGATACGAACCGCTGCATAGGGTGAGTCATGGTCCGCCCTCGGCCTCCCGGTAGGCGCGCACCACGTCTTCTAGCCGCGCCACGCGACTGCCCTTAATAAGCACTGCGTCTTCCGGGCCCATCGTCCGCAACAAAGCGACAGCTTCGTCGATGCCGGTCACGCGCGCCTCACCGTAGAGCCCGGTCTCGTATCCCACGACCTGGATCCCGAGGTCCTGCGCCATCAGTGCGATCCCGCCATGCTCGGACTCGCCGTAGTCCCCCAGCTCGGCCATCAGCCCGAGGAGTGCCAGCTTGCGTTCGCTCGGAAACGAGGCGAGCGAGCGCACGGCCGCCTCGGCCGACGCAGGGTTCGCGTTGTAACAGTCGACGATGAAAGCGGGGCCGCCGGACGCGCGACGGAGACCCATGCGCAAGGGCGAACCTTGGGTTACCGACAGTGCCTCGGCCACCGTTTCGATGGGGACCCCACACCACAACGCGACGGTCGCTGCGGCGAGCGCGTTGCCGACCTGGTGCACTCCGTGAACCGCAAGCCGGACCTCCGTTCGCCCCCACGGCGACGAGAAGCGGAACCGTGCACGCAGGTCC
Organism: uncultured Acidimicrobiaceae bacterium; assembly: GCA_963755665.1. Taxonomy (GTDB): domain Bacteria; phylum Actinomycetota; class Acidimicrobiia; order Acidimicrobiales; family RAAP-2; genus Bog-473. The sequence goes on along the minus strand of CAVWKU010000018.1, from coordinate 35,437 downwards.
TGGTCGAGTGTGACGTGGTCGGCCCGCACCTCGGCGCCGGCACTCACCGCATAGCCCAGCACCGGACATGCGCTGAACGACGCCATGTCTCGGACCCGGGGGTCGTCGAAGTTCAACACTGCGAGACCCGATGCCGGCAACGCCGCCACGAGTTCCCCCTTGGCTCGGGCCACGCCGTCGAGGTCACCGAAAGATTCCATGTGCGCCATGGCAACCCTGGTCACGATGCCGACATCGGGGCGTGCGATCTCGGCGAGCAGTTCGATCTGCCCCGCACCCCGGGCCCCCATCTCTAGGACCACCCACTCCGTAGCGTCCGGCGCGTTGAACAGAGTCAGGGGAAGGCCCAGCTCGTTGTTGAAGGACCGCTCGTTCGCAGCGATACGGACCGTCGACGCCAAACAGCCGGCCAGGAGGTCCTTGGTGGTCGTCTTGCCCACCGACCCCGTGATGCCGATGGCCCCGCCGACGCGACCGCGGGCGAACTCCCCGAGACTCAACAGTGCGGAGGCGGTGTCGGCGACGCGAATGGCCGTCCCTCCAACCGGCTCCTGCGTGGTGAGGTAAGCCGCGGCGCCCACCTCGAGGGCCGCCGGAATGAAGGCGTGGCCGTCGCGTTCGGCCACGACTGGAATGTAGAGCTGCCCCGTCCGGATCGTCCTGGAGTCGATGCTCGCTCCCTGAATGCTGATATCGGCCCCGACCAGCTCGCCGCCCAAATGGGCCGTCAGTTCAGACGCCGAAACGCGCACGTGTCGTCCCGATGGGAAAGTCAAAATAGGTGTTTGGATACGGTTCGTCGCTCAGTGAGTAATGCCACCATTCGCAATGGAAAGAAGTGAAGCCGCAGTCCTCCATGACGGAACACAGGCATTGCCGGTTTCTTGATTCGTCCGGGGTGATTCCTTCTGCCCCATGGTGTGAGATTGGGTCCATCAGGTCATGGTCGCCGCCCATCGGAGCAAGATCACCAGTAGCCAAGTGGTACAGCGTCAAGTCGATCGCGCCGCCCCGGCTGTGGCCGGACTTGGAGGCCACATATCCCTTCTCGAACATCTCTGGTCTGTCGATATTCGGATAGTGCCGTTGTTTCCTCCGACCATCTTCCACTTGTTGTGACCAACGCAAAAAGCAATCTACGGCGCGTTGCGGGCGATATCCGTCCCAAAGAAGCAAGCCGAATCCAAGTGAGGCTGCGGCTTCTTGCGTCGTTTGTAGGGCTGCGGACAAAGCCATCGTGCCGACTATTCGATTTGCCAGATATCCGTCTACCGGCTTGCCGGTGAAGTTATCCCAGGTGGCGTACTTGGCATCCCAGCGTATTCCCGGTACAGCCTCGTCGACGAAGACAAAATCGCGATTCATCAGCTTCTTTCGGCCAATGCCAACGACACGATCCGGTCGACCACTTCACCAAGCGACAAACCCGCGGCCGCCATCATTCTCGGATAGCGGCTGTAGGAGGTCAGGCCCGGCAACGTATTGACCTCGTTCAGGACGACCGTTCTGTCTTCCTTCAAGAACAGGTCGACCCTGGCCAGTCCCTTGCATCCCAAAGCTCGATAAAGGGCCTTTGCTGTCTGCTGGACCAGGCCCCGCGCCTCTGCCGAGATGTCGGCGGGAACGATGAACGTTGCGTTCTCAGAACCACGTTCGGGATCATTCTCCTGATGGATTCTGAAGAACCCATGAGATAGCGAGATGCGATCTGGCTCGCCCGCGATCAACTCCCCTTCGTTCCCGAGGATCGCGCACCCGACCTCGCTGCCGACGATCGCCTCTTCAATCAACACCTTCGAGTCGAACTGCCTAGCGTTTTCCATCGCGCCGACGAGTTCTTCTTCTTGACGCACGCGACTAACGCCGAACGAGGAACCCGATCGGGCCGGCTTTACGAAGACGGGATAGGTAAACCGGCCAGGGTCAATGTGCTCGTTCCCTGCGACGGTCCAGAATTCTGGCGTAGCGATTCCTGCGCTTCTCGCGACGACGTAGGCGAGGGACTTGTCCATGCAGAGAGCGGAACTTTGGACGTCGCAGCCGATATACGGGATGCCGGACAACTCTAGCAAGCCTTGCATCGCGCCGTCCTCGCCGAGTTTGCCGTGGAGAACGGGGAACACCACGTCCAATCGGATCGTCTGGTAGCGCCCCTGCTCCAGAACCAACAATCCGTGCACATGGCTGTCCGGTGATAGCAGCACTGGACAACAAGAGCCGTCTTCCCAATTCGCGTCAGGGCCGTCACACAGCTTCCAGGCTCCACTCTTCGTGATCCCGATGTAGAACGGCTCATATCTTTTGAGGTCGAGGTTCTCTGAGACCTCTCGCGCAGACTTGATTGAGATGGGATGTTCTTCGGAAGATCCTCCGAAGATGATCGCGACTTTCAACCGGTCCATGCCACTCTTCTCTCAAAACAGAGGCAGTTGATGAGCGTGTTCTCGACGATGTCGCTCAACGCGTGCTCGGTGTAGTAGGCGATGTGCGGGGTGATTAGCACATTCGGCAACTGTTGGAGCCGCGACAACAGCGGGGTCTCGACCGCCCTCTCGCGGTAGTCAGAGTAGAAGACCCCCTCTTCGCCTTCGAGGACGTCCAATGCCGCACCACCAAGCTGACCGCTTTCCAGCGCCGGAAGAAGCGCCTCGGTATCGAGAAGTGATCCGCGTCCCGTGTTGATGATGAATGCCCCATACCGCATCTGCTCGATACGTCGACGATTGAGGAGATGGTGCGTTTCCGCGTTAAGTGGAGTATGGAGTGTGACGACATCGCTCCACTGCAGCAACTCGTCGAGCGGCACATACTGGGCGGTAGCTTTGGGATATCGGTCGTAGGCCAGGACACGGCATCCAAATCCTCGTAACCTGTGGATCACGCCTGCGCCGATGCGCCCAGTCCCGATGACTCCAACGGTCATGTCGCGTAGTTCTTTTCCGGGTACGTGCGCCAATCGGTAATCGTGAACCTGAGCACGGCTGATGGTGGATTTGGCGTTCCGCACGGCCATCAGAATGAGCATCAACGTGTAATCAGCCACGCTGTCGGGCGAATATGCAACAGCCTCGACGGAGATGCCCACCCTCTGCGCGCATTGCACGTCGATATGGTTCAACCCAACGCTTCTCGTGGAGATGTACTCCACGCCGGCTCGGCTGAGCGCAAGAAGAGTGGAATTTGTGACTTGAGTCTTGTGACCGACGCTGATGCATCGATTCTCATACACCAGTTCAACATTGGCTTCAGATGCTGCTGCATCGGTGATAGTTGGCATGATGCCAAGCCGAGGCGCCATATCTCGGAAGGAGACGGCCTCGTCCTTCCCGCATCCATAGATGGTGATTCCCATTCTTGGGAGGGCGGAATCTGCCGCGGCGGGTGCATCGTGGTGGTCAGATGCATTGGAGGTCGAGGTCGTCAGCGATCGGGTGCGGCGATCCGCTATTGGTGCCGGTGCTGTGTGGGTCACGCCTCTAATAAACCCCGCGTGGTGTTACCAGCCCGTATGGGTTTTTCGATACGCCGGCGATATGCACGGGGGCGTAGGCTCCTCTGAGCGTGCGTGTGCTGATCGTTGAGGACGAGCCCTACATGGCAGAAGCCATCCGCGATGGTCTCCGGCTGGAAGCCATCGCCGCCGACATCGCCGGTGACGGCGACACCGCCCTAGCGCTACTGAGGATCAACGCCTACGACATCGCCGTCCTCGACCGCGATATTCCCGGGCCCTCCGGCGATGAGATCGCCGAACGAATCATCGCCTCCGGCAGCGGCTTGCCCATCCTCATGCTTACGGCGGCCGACCGGTTCGACGACAAGGCCACTGGGTTCGAACTCGGCGCCGACGACTACCTCACCAAGCCGTTCGAGCTCCGAGAGCTCGTACTCCGTCTCAGAGCGCTCGACCGCAGGCGGGCCCACAACAGACCACCCGTGCGAGAGCTCGCAGGTCTGCGTCTGGATCCCTTCCGCCGTGAGGTCTACCGCGACGGCCGCTACGTCGCGCTCACCCGGAAGCAGTTCGCAGTGCTCGAAGTCCTCGTCGCTGCCGAAGGCGGTGTCGTCAGCGCCGAGGACCTGCTGGCGCGGGCGTGGGATGAACACGCAGACCCCTTTACCAATGCCCCGCGCATCACCGTTTCAGCTCTGCGCAAACGCCTCGGCGAGCCCTGGATCATCGCCACCGTGACCGGCGTTGGGTACCGCATCGACACTGAACCGAACACCAGCGGTGAGGGAGGAGAATGTGGATAGAGCCCCTGGCTTGAGCGTTCGTCTCAAACTCACCCTCAGCTACGCCGGCTTCCTCGTGATCGCTGGCGGCTTGCTGCTCGGCGCCGTGTGGGTCTTCCTCCTGCGATACGTGCCTCGGGGTGAGACAGTCCTCGTCCACGGCACGTCCGTCTTCGTATCGCCCGGCCGTGGCGGTCTCTTGCGCGATTTCGCTCCGGCCGCGGCCATCTTGGGGGTGTCCCTGCTGGTAGTCGGTCTCCTCGGAGGATGGCTTCTCGCCGGGCGGATGCTCGCACCCCTTTCTCGCATCACCGACGCCACCCGCACGGCTGGGACCGGCTCCCTCTCCCACCGAATCGCGCTACCGGGACGCAGAGACGAGCTCCGGGAGCTAGCCGACGCCTTCGACGCCATGCTATCCCGGCTCGAGTCGCACGTCGCCGAACAGCAGAGGTTCGCGACCAACGCCTCCCACGAACTGCGCACCCCGTTAGCCATCTCCCAGGCACTTCTCGAAGTAGCCCGGAACGATCCGAACCTCGACACCAGTGAACTGATAAGCCGCCTCCACGCCGTCAACGCTCGAGCAATCGATCTCACAGAGGCCCTGCTCCTACTCAGCCGCTCCGATCAGCAGTCCTTCACCCCAGAAATCGTCGACTTGTCCCTCATAGCGGAAGAAGCAACTGAAACACTCCTTCCCTTCGCCGAAAAGCGTGACGTCACCATCGAGACCTCATGCGACGTGACCCCCGCCATGGGCTCAGAGGCGCTCCTGCTGCAGTTGACTACGAACCTCGTGCAGAACGCGATCGTCCACAATCTGCCTGCGCTAGGGAAAGTGTGGGTCACGACCACCGTTCACGCCGACAGTGTGGTGCTCACTGTTGAGAACACCGGGGAGAAGCTCACCCCACAGGTAGTTACTACGCTTGTAGAACCGTTTCAGCGTGGCGCCGAACGCGTACGGACCGACCACACGGGTATCGGCCTAGGCCTGGCAATCGTCAAAAGCATCACCCAAGCACACGACGGAACCCTCGCCCTCACTCCCCGGACCGCTGGCGGCCTCTGCGTCACGGTGCAACTACCCTTCGTGCCACCGCACACCGCCACATGATCATCAGAGGACTGGCCGTACGGCCCGAGTTCATCAGCGCTCATGAAACTCTATGGCAGCCTTTAGCCCACCCGCCGAAGACCTTGGAAGCACCGATAGACAGAGAAGGCCGATATGGCGTTCGATTATGTGCGCTCGTTATGTCCATGCCGATGTTCGCTGTCGGTAATCCGCCCAAAATCCCTTCGTGAAATTGCTAGCGAGAGTTCTGTTTGTTATTTACTCGGTCGTCCTGGCATGGCTGATCCTGTTCAAGTTTTCCGTTCATATCGATTCCGTGTTGCACTATGACAAGAGAAGCTTGAACCTCGAGCCGTTTTCGAAATCCTCTGGGAGCTCAGGCCAGGAAGTCGACAACCTTCTTGTGTTTGTTCCTCTAGGGTTGTTGTTGAGCGTCAACTTCAAGCGGTTGAAATTCTGGAGCAAGCTACTCGTCGTGCTCGCGGCCAGCATTGCGGCGGAGACCATTCAGTACATCTTTGCGATTGGGGCGACAGACATAACCGATGTGATTACGAATACCCTGGGCGGATTGATAGGGCTTATCGGTTATGACCTCTGTAGCAAATACATCGATCAAGAGAGATTGGATAAGTTCATCGTAGTAGCGGGCTCGATTCTTCTTGGATTGTGCGTCTTGCTCCTTGTCATCTTGGAAGTACGTCATGGGGTGCGATATCACAGACACGGAGAATCAGGTTGACTGAGATCGACAGTGGAACCAGGGTCGCGGAGCGGAACTGTGCCCGTGTCACTGAATTGACCTTGGACGCAAGCTGCGTAAATGGACCTGGAGCGACGACTCGAAGAACTGGACCTTAGGCTGCTGCCACTGGATCGGCGCTCATCGTGATCAGGTCTCAAGAGGAGCGTCCGGCCAGTAGTCCGTCATGCAGGTTCGGGCGCGGATCAAGACGTAGCGCGCCCATCACCGGAACGACTAAACGAGGTCCTGCGCCGTCAATCCGAATGGAGAGCGGAGCGAGCGTCGGAGGGATTTAGACCGTCCAGGCGCGGAGTCTCGAACGTCACGTCGTAGATTGTCCCTTGCCAGGGAAACGGAGGCTCGTAGTCATCGCACACTGGAAATCCGCGGTCGTAACCGATGCAAAGGTGGGCTCCGCCGTGTTGGAGGGCGAAGGGCAAAGATGTCGTGATAGGTGCCAAGCCGATCGGTGTGCCATCGCACGCCAAGGCGAACTCGCCGCCGACTCCTCCGTTTGGTTTGAACGTAACCGAAAGACGGTGGCGCCCGGGCGGCACCGGATCAGAGGACTTCGCCGTGACAGGTTGTCCCGCGGGACAAAAGGTGAAGTGGAGTAGGCCTTCTACGCAATACATCGCGTAGCCGCCGTTCCAGTCGCCCAAGGCGAAAAGGACCCCCTCCGCTCCCCTAGTTTCGACTTCGGCGTCGACTGATATTTCGAAGCCGAAGGACAAGAACGGAATGGACTCGTCGGTAATGGGTGATGCGCCTGGCCGCAACACACTCCGATTGCCGACCGGGTAGTCGCCGGGAATGATTGCTCCAATCCGGTTGGTAAGACCGTCGGACATCGGCACGACGTTGTTGCGCCCGGCCTCCAACAGCCACAGTTCTTGTAGCCGACGGACCACCTCTGGATGCTGCGCTGAGACATCTACGGATTCCGAAAAGTCCGCTTCGAGGTCAAACAGAGCCCAGTGGTCCGTTGCGAAGCTCCGACTGCCGGTCATCAGCTCCTCTTCGTCGACGACTCCCTGCGATACGTGATCCGTTGTTGCCTTCCACTTTCCGCTTACGATCGAGCGCGAACCCAACATCTCGAAGTACTGCGTGCGGCGAAGCGGAGGTGCCTCTGCGTCGTCAAAGCTCAAGGCAAAACTGGCGCCATCAATCGGCTGCTGTGAGATGCCGTCCACGACATCGGGTGCTTCAATCCCACACACGTCGAGGACGGTCGGAAGGATGTCGATGGCGTGACAGAACTGGTCGCGGATCTCGCCTCCGGCCCCTATGCCAGCAGGCCAACTGACGATCAGCGGGGTCCTCGTGCCGCCCAACCATGCGTAGCGCTTCCATAGTCGGAGTGGCGTGTTGCCCGCCCAAGCCCATCCCCACGAATAGTGGTTGTAGGAGCGGAAGCCACCCCAATCGTCAAGGCGAGCCAGGTTCTGTTCCACCGTCTCTGACAGACGGGCAGAAAAGCGGTGCTCATTGATGGTTCCGTGGCGCCCACCTTCGGCGCTGGCACCGTTATCTGATAACAACAGCACAAGTGTGTTGTCGAGCTCTCCCATGCGATCAAGGGCTGCAAGCAGCCGTCCGATCTGTGCGTCCGTGTGGCTCAAAAATCCGGCGTACACCTCATGGGCACGAGTATGCATCCGTCGGGCGTCGGCGCTGAGCTCATCCCAAGAGGAAACCCACGACGGTCGCTCAGTAAGGACCGTGTCGGGCGGCACTATCCCGCTCTCGACCTGCCGAGCGAACAATTCCTCGCGCCATCGGTCCCAGCCGATATCAAACCGACCGTGATAGGGCGTGACCCATTCTTCGGCAACGTGGTGAGGTGCGTGCATTGCGCCAAGAGCGAAGTAGAGAAAGAAGGGCTTATCTGGCGCGGCATGGTGTTGATCCATCACCATGCGGATTGCTGAGTCGGCGAGATCCTCCGTGAGGTGATATCCCTCGTCGGGTCGGGCCGGGGCATCGACGTAACGGTTGCCCGAGACGAGATTGGGCGTCCAGTGGTTGGTGTCACCTTGGAGGAATCCGTAATACTGCTCAAAGCCCATTCCAAGAGGCCATCGATCGAACGGTCCTGCCGGAGACCGCTCGCCCCGAGGTAGGAGATGCCATTTCCCTACAGCAAGCGTGTTGTAACCAGCATCTCGCAATGTCCGTGGCAGGGTGGCCGCGGACTTGGGGATCCTTCCGGTGTAGCCGGGGAAGGCGAGAGGGGTGTCCACCAAGAACCCCATGCCCACTGCATGATGGTTACGGCCGGTGAGCACACTGGCTCGGGTGGGCGAGCAAAGGGCGGTCACGTGAAATCGGTTGTAGCGCAAGCCGTTGGCGGCCAACCGGTCGATGTTGGGAGTGTCCATGTCCGAACCGAAACATCCCAACTGGGCGAAGCCCATATCGTCAAACACAATCACGACCACATTGGGCGCACCCTCTGCGGGCTTGCGCGAAGTTGGAAAAAGTGGCGAACTGCCTTCTAAGGTGAGCCCAAGCTCAGGTCGCTCGGTTGGTCGGATGGCTCTTGGGGTGAGCTTCACGAGACCGCCATGGTCCAATAGCTCAGGACGCCGCCGATGTACGGAACGTTTTGGAGATTCTTCACCGTCTTGCTCGCAGCGGCCACGGTCGGAAAGTAGTCCACCGGGATTATCAATGCATTCTTGATGATGAATTCCTGGGCCTGGTCCCACGCCGTCTTGAGCTGGGGACTACTCGGCGGAAGCGAAGTGATCTTCGCGATCAAGGCGGTTAAAGTCGGATTGCTGTAATTGCAATCATCGCCGATCTCACCGGTTATGAACGGGTTGAGTTTTCCCAGACCTGTCGAAATGCTGGGGTTCACTGCCATGGCGGCAATGTGGCGAACATAGAAATCGTTCACGTAGTTCGCCGACTGGATAATCTGCACCGAGACTCCGATCTGTTTCCATTCCGATTGGAGAACGGTCGCCACCTGATCGGTCGCCGGCTCGGGCAACGGCAGGATTGTGGTGGAAAAACCGTGTGGGTATCCTGCCTCGGTGAGAAGCTTCTTCGCTTTTGCTGGATTGTATGCGTAGTAGTTGGTGAGACTCTTGTCATAGAGCGCAAAGCTCGAAGGGTACAGGGACCAAGCTGGTTGTCCTTTGCCGTACAGGAGCGACTGATTGATCGCCACTCGGTTGATCGCGTAGTTCAATGCTTGCCGTACTTTGACGTTGGCCAGCGGACCTGAGGACTTGCACATGGGAACCCAGTACATACCTCCGTCTTGGAACGCTGACGTGACCTGGAGCGAACTCTGTTGCGTGAGCGCCGGGATGTCGCTGGTTGGCAACCCGTCCAATGCATTAACTTCACCCGACTCAAGGGCGTTCACCTGTTGGGGACCGGCGGGCACAGACACAAAAGTGATACCCGAGAGATGAATGTTCTTGGCGTCCCAGTATTTCGGGTTTTTGACTAGGACGAGCTTTTGCGCAGGAGCATAGCTCTTGAACATGAAGGGCCCCGCTCCGATCGGTTCGGTTCCGAGGGTCCCTGCCGCAGCTGCTTTCGGGGAGACGATGAAGGCCTCCTGGTTGGCCAAGAGTGGGTAGAAGGTGTTCGCCTCCGGTTGGGAGAAGTTGAGGACGACCGAGTCCGGCCCGGTCACGTCAATCGATGAGATGTCGTAGAGGGAAGTATTGAACCCAGACTTGTTGGTGGTCGCTATATTGCGCTCGAGCCCGGCTTTGACCGCTGCCGCCGTAAACGCGGTGCCATCTGAGAAAACCTCTCCTGGCCGCACTGTTATGTCAATAGTCGATGGATTGATGACGGCGACCTTTGAAGCGAGGTCAGGTACAAAGTCGCCACTCGGGGTCTCCCGCAGGAGGGCCCCGTAACTCGGCAAATCGTAGGTGAGGTAGCCGGAGGCAACCGTGAATTTCGCCGGGTCGAATTCGACTGGGACGGTGCTCCCGGACAAGTCGTATCCGACCGTGAGAACGCCGCTGGCCGTCGACGAGGCACCCGCTGCGCCATTCATCGCCACGAGGACCTGTGCGCTCATAGCTAGACCAAGGGCTGTCACCCAGATCGCTATCCGCTGACTAGTCTGCTTGGCCTTCGTTTTCATCTCGTTGGTTCATCTTTCTGGTAGATGGTGCTTCGCTCGATGATCGACATGGTCGCTGGTTAGACAGGTCGCCCGTGCTCGGAGCGATAGACCTTGTCCGCCGGTTCTTCTTCGTCAATGTGGCCGAGGTACATTGCGGCCACCTGGTGACTCAGCGCGCACAAGAAGTTGGGATTTATCGCTGTTGCGAACCCGGCGGATATCGCTAGTAGATTTCGGCTGCCTCTCGGACCAGGCCCAGACGTCCTCAATCAGGAACCGCCGGACTATTCAAGCCGCCACATCGAAATAGGGCCGATCGCCCGCTATCTCGATACGGCGAATACTTCGGCTCTGCGGGAAGTAATCACCGGCGCTTCGATGATTGGTGCATCGCTCGTCCCAGATAGCTAGATCTCCGGGCCGCCACCGCCAGCGGCAGTGAAACCGTGGGTCTTTGATGTGGTCCGCAAGAAGATCGAGCAGTGCTCGGCTTTCGTCATCGTTCATTCCGTCGATACGTCGCATGAATCCGCTGCTTATGAAAAGCGCACGTTGTCCAGTATCAGGGTGCGTTCGTACCAGCGGGTGGATGACAGGTGGGTATGCCTCGAGCATCTTGTTGGCAAGGACATCCACATTCGCCCCAGCGTTCTTCATCCGCATGCCGGCAACGAAGCTTTGGCAGTCGTGGACCACGTTCAAACCCGCGAGCAGACTCTGCATCGTGGGAGAGAGCGTGTCGTACGCAGCAGTCAACGAAGCCCACAAGGTGTCGCCTCCACTCTCTGGTACCACCTCGGCTTGGAGTAACGCATATTTCGGTGGTGTGGCGATATATGTAACGTCAGTATGCCAATGGTCGGCTTGGGAGGGGCTGTCGGGACCGTCGGTTATGACCTGAAATGTCGGTTCAGTTGCACCGTTGAGGCGAGAAAGCGGGAAAATCGCTATCTCACCGAACTTTCGGGCCAGTTCCATGTGCTCGTCGGGCGTCAGATTGGCTCCACGAAAGAAGATGACCTGGTAGCGGTGAAGCGCCTCGAGCACCTCACCCATCTGGTCTTCCCTCAGTGAGCGGAGATCCACTCCTCGAATCTCGGCTCCCAACGCTCCTGAAACCGGCGAAGTATCCACTTCCCCCCTTTCACTCGAAACCGTAAGGATTGCGCTCTGTGAGCTATTCGTCCAATAAGATTTGTCCAGTCATTACATGCACGATATGAATAAGTTATGGATATACGTCATTTAGAGGCTGTAGTGGCCATCTCCGATCACGGGACGTTCACCGACGCGGCTGCCGCACTCCACGTGAGCCAACCAGCGCTCTCCCACTCCATCGCCCGGCTCGAACGTGAACTCGGTTTGCGACTCTTCGACCGTTCCTCGCGAAGGGTGCGACTGACGCCAGCCGGCAACGCATTTCTCGATCCGGCGCGTCGGGCGCTCGCCGAAGTGCGCAATGGCCGAGCGGCAGCAGGGGCGGTCGCTGGCGTCCTCAGTGGAGAAATGCACATCATGGGGGTCCGCACCGCGGTCATCGAGACGGCGCACCTTGTTGTCGAGTTTCATCGTCTCTATCCGGGCATCCATCTTCTGATAGAGGATCCCTCGGGTGATCGAGACGTGATCGACGCCATTCACGATGGACGCTGCGACATCGGCATAATTCACTCCTCAGAGACGTCAGCCGATCTTGTCGGCGTTGCAGCAGGATCCCAGGACATGGTCGCTATTTTCAGTGAGCCTCTCGCTCCCGCCACCAAGTCGGTGACATTGGAATTCCTGAGCGATATTCCATTCATCGCTCCGCTACCCGGGACACGCGCCCGTCTCGCACATGACAACATGTTTCAACGGCTCGCAAAACGGCCGCCTACTGCAGCCGAGTGTTCGAACCATTCAACTCTGATTGAATTAGTGCGCTCTGGCTTAGGGGCAACGCTCATATCCGACTCTGTCGCGGGCGCCGTCAACACCGACGGCATCGCCATCCGCCGCATCCGTCCGAGGCTTACGCCCGAACTTCTCGCAGTTCGGAGGCACGAAGCGTCGCCGTCCGCGCTTGCCTTTACGGACATGCTTCTTGAGGAGGATCGCTGAGCAACGACGACAACTAGCGGGTGTCAGCACTTCCATCACATTGACGAGGTCTTAACCGCCAAAAGCCCTTGCCGTGCATCAGAACGACTGTCGCACCATTGGGCTCAGGCCCATGAGTCCATCGTTACGAGCTGCAATCATTCCTGCGAGCTGATCATCGAAGAACGGGTCTGGGCGAATTCCTCATGAGTCGCAGGTTCACGATCGCCTGTTGCCTACCGGCAATGTGTGGGTCAACGTTTTTGAGGCAAGAGCAACACAAACCGATTCAGAACATCAATCGCATCCGGCGGGACCTCCACGGTCAACCAAGATGATTCCTCCTCTATTGCGATCGAGAACTCGAAGAATGAGCAACATGCCTTCTCTCGCCGCGCGAGATCAATGGCGCCTAAAGTCGCGCTCGTAGACGCGTTAAGTCGGATCCGTAGACGCTGCTGGCTGACTCGCTCTACGGCGCCCGTCGACTCAGCGAGGAAACGCTGCCATTCGCTGAGACGATCCGTGACTGCTTCAGGGGTGAGGGTGCAGGCGATCGGTGTTCGCACGTAATTAGTTTGCCATCCGGTGAACTTGAGTGCTCGCTGGAGCGGGGAATCGTTAAGCCTCATGAGTAGGTGGTGACCCGAAAGTCAAACTCGCACGATATTCATAGGCTATGCAATACTTAGCTGATGCAAGTAAACGATTCTGCACCGGGCGTTGCGCAGGACGCAGTGGTCGATGCCGTGCTCAGCGCCAGCCGTGTATTGGTGGCTATCGCCGCAAGGTCGCTCGCTGACGCCGGGGAAGACGTCACCCTCACCCAATATCGGTCGTTGGTGGTGCTTGCCTCTCGGGGACCCCAGACCATGGCAGCGTTGGCCGAGGCCGTCTCGGTCACTGCACCAACCGCATCTCGACTGTGCGAACGTTTGGTGAAGAAGGGATTGGTACGACGACGGACTGATCGCAGCGATCGTCGCCAGGTGCGCATTGGGTTGACCGAAGCGGGACGACATCTCGTCGACACCGTGTCAACCCGCCGCCGCCAGGAGATAACTGACCTCTTGGCGTCGATCCCACCCAAGACGCAACGCTCGGTCGCCACCGCACTGGCGCAACTGGCCAAGTCCGCCGGTGAAGTGCCCGAGCAGGACTGGAGCACTGGGTGGGACCTCTAGGCGGAACATCAGCACTCCGTCCCCCGGCGGCCGAGAGGCTCCGGGCCCTTTCGGCCCGCGCGGCCCGTTGGGTGTCGTCGGCCTCCTATCTCAAGAAGTGGGTCACGCTCGGTGTGGTCATTGGCGCGGTGGCCGGACTCGGCGCCATTATCTTCTACGAAACCTTGGTTGCCTGCACCCACCTCTTCTTGGGTGTACTCGCGGGCTACCAGGTACCAACCCCGGTCGGCGAGGGCGGTCATATGGCATCTTCCGCGGCGGCTCGTCCGTGGGCCCTTCCGCTGGTCGCTGGTTGTGGAGCACTGCTCGGGGCGATCGTGGTCTACCGCTTCGCCCCCGAAGCCAAAGGCCACGGCACAGATGCGGCGATCTCCGCAGTGCATCACAACCCCCGTGGCGTCCGATTTCGAGTGGTGATCGTCAAGATCGTCGCCTCGGCCTTGACGATCGGCTCCGGCGGTTCAGGGGGGCGAGAGGGACCGACTGGGCATATCAGTGCTGGTTTTGGGTCCCTACTCTCCCGGGTGCTCGAACTCGAACCGGCGGACGGCCGCATCGCCGTGGCGACGGGCATCGGGTCGGGTATCGGGGCCATATTCGGGGCGCCCCTGGGCGGTGCGGTGCTGGCAGCAGAGATCCTCTACCGAGACGACTTCGAACCTGCCGCATTATTGCCCTGTTTCATTGCATCAGCCGTCAGCTACGTGGTCTTCAGCTTGGTCGAGGGTTTCGGTCCTCTGTTTGGCTATGTGGGGACCTACCACTTCACCGACCCTGCGCAGTTGATCTGGTTTGCGCTGATCGGCGTGCTTGCTGGTCTGATCGGCCTTCTCTACGCCAAGGGCTTCTATGGGATCGCCGACCTCTTCGACCGACTGCCGGTGCCCCGGTGGGTCGCTCCGGCGATCGGGGGCCTCTTGGTCGGCGCCATTGGTATCGCGATCCCCGAGGTTCTCGGCACCGGCTACGGGTGGATCCAAACCAGCCTCGGTCAAGGACTTCTCACGATTCCCTTGTGGATCGTCTTGCTCGTGCCTTTCGCCCGGATCGTCGCTACCGGGCTTTCCATTGGTTCTGGAGGTTCGGGCGGGATCTTCGGTCCAGGCATGGTGATCGGAGCGTTTCTCGGCGCCTCGGTGTGGCGCCTCTTCGAGCCCACGTTCCCCTCCATGGGTCACAGCCCGGCGCCCTATGTGATCATCGGCATGATGAGCTGTTTCGGGGGCATCTCACGGGCGCCTCTCGCGGTCATGCTCATGGTGGCCGAGATGACCGGAAATCTCTCCATCCTCACCCCGGCCATGGTGGCCGTCGGCATCGCGTGGCTCATCGTCCGCCGCAACGACGACACCATCTACCGCAGCCAGCTCAAGAGTCGGGCCGATGCACCAGCGCAGCGCCTTCTCGCCGGACTGCCGCTTCTGGCCTCGATACCGACCAGGAGAGCAATGGCGACGCCGAGGTTGGTGCTGACCGCGGGTCAACGCGCGGACATAGCAAGACGGAAGTTGGGTCGTTTAGGCCTTGAAGGTGCACCGGTCGCCGACCACGCGGGCCGCTTCATCGGAACCATGGACCTGACAACGCGCGATGAAGGGAACGAGCAACAGATGGTCAGTGACTGCGTAGACCCTGCGGCACCCGCCATCTCCGCAGCGAGCACGCTCGATGTGGCTCTCGAGAGCTTGACCGAAGCGCCGTTGTCCTGGGTGCCGGTGCTCGACGAGGACCGACGGATCGTTGGCACGTTGTCCACTTCAGATGTCGCAAATGCCTACCGCCAAGAACTGATAGCCAGTGCGGAGAGAGCAACCGAAGTCGGCGCATTGACCGCAGTGTCACAGGTTGTGATTGCCGCTGACTCACCTCTCGCAGGGCTCACTCTTCGTTCGGCAGGACTCCCCAAAGGTCTCCTGATCACATCAGTTAGCCGAGCAGACCAGGTGCTCGTGCCCAATGGAGACACCGTCTTAGTCGTGGGCGATCGCCTATCGATTCTCGGCCAAGGCCGTGGCATCGAAACGCTCGGTCAGCTCGTCATTCGATCGTCGTCTTCCACCAAGCACCGGCCAGCTCGTTCCGTGAAATAGTGTGAGGCAGATCGCTTCGCTCGCTCGCCGGTACCTCGGAGGGAACCTTGCACAAACATCCCATCCATGAGATGACAGACGAGGATCGAGCCACCTCACGCTCGTCTGATCTGGATACCCCCTATGCCTGAGGGTTTGTCGGTTTCAGAGGTCGGCAAAGAAATCGCGGAACATCAGCACGGTGAACATGCGGAATCGGGGGATCACTCCAGCCGAGGTCTCACGATCGTCGAAGCGATACTTCTCGCCGTGGTGGCCGTCCTCGCCGCCTATTCGGGGTTCGCCTCCTCAAAGTGGGGAACCGAATCCTCACTCAAGCTTGCAAAAGCGGCAACAGTCCGGAACTTCGCCAGCCGCACACAACTGCAGGGGCTCGAAACCAAGAATTTTGACTCCTCTACGTTCAACGCGTGGTTCACGGCCTATGTGGACGGCAACACCGCGGCGATGACCGTCGCCGAGCACCGCTTCCGGCCAAATTTCTTGGTGGCATTCAACGCCTGGATTGCCACCAATCCGTTCACCAACCCCACGGCGCCGAAGGGCCCGACCTACATGCCCGAGTACGTCCAGCCCGAGCGAGCCCAGACCGTTCATCTCGACAAGGAAGCCGACGACCTCTACGACGAAGGTGCGGCAGATGGGGCGCATGCAGATGACTACGTCCGAACCACCGTCTTTTTGGCCTCGGTCCTCTTCCTGGTCGGAATCTCAGGGCACTTTCGCCTCCGAGCGGCTCGCGTCGGGCTGATCGCAGTAGGTGGCGCCATTCTCGTTACTTCGATCGTCCTGCTGGTCACAACACCTCGCCCGGCACTCTGATCGGAGCGCTGTCGCCAGCTTCGCATGCAACCACCCCAAGCGATGGCCAAGTTCTGCGATTGGTGTAATCCAGAAAAGCGAAGCCTCACGATCGACACGATGCGTCACCACCAAGCAGTCGGGGCAATGGTCAAGCACAGTTGGCAGTTGACTCAGGCAAACCCGTGTACTTTGTGCGCGGCAGTGATTGGACATGAGGGCATCGCATGAACATCGATCCGTATATTGTGCTCGGGAGTGCCGTCATAGGGTTCCTCGTCGGGCTGACCGGAGCAGGTGGCGGGGCGCTGATGACGCCCATGCTCATTCTCTTGTTCAATGTGAAGCCATCGACGGCCATCTCGAGCGATCTCGTTGCGGCCGTCTTCATGCGCCCGTTTGGGGCTGCGGTGCACATGACGAAGAAGACGGTGAATTTCAGCCTGGTCGGATGGATGGTATGCGGATCGGTGCCGATGGCCTTTCTGGGCGCCTACCTCCTTCACCTCTTGGGGCACGCCAAGACCTCACAGGCAAACATCGAGAAGGCATTGGGCGCCGCGCTTTTGATCGGGGCTGCGGCCATGGTGATCCGATACCTGCTCGACCGCCGAAGTGGCGACGGTCGGACTGCAGTGATTCATGGACTCGAAGTACGCCCACTCCCCACTGTTGCCATCGGAATGGTCGGTGGTTTGGTCGTGGGCATGACATCGGTCGGATCAGGGTCATTGATGATCGTCATGCTCCTCTTCCTTTATCCAATGATCGGAGCGAACCAGTTGGTCGGCACCGACCTCACCCAGGCTGTTCCCCTGACAGCTGCTGCCGCCCTTGGTGCCCTCGCCTTCGGACACGTCGAGTTCTCTGTCACGACGTCGATCATTATTGGGAGTGTTCCAGCCGTGATCGTGGGCTCGTTTATCTCATCGAGAGCTCCCGACAGGTACATCCGGCCCGCCATCACGTTTGTCATCTTCGCATCGGGTCTCAAATATGTGGGCCTCGGGACGACTGCTTTGGGTTGGGTCCTGTGTGTCACGCTGTTTGCCGGTGCCGCCTTCTGGCTGGCCTATGCGCGGCCGTGGCGTGAGGCGCAGGCGATGGCGTCCATGACTCCCGAGGTCGATCACAAAGAGTCAGTAGAGCCCGGATCCCCTCCGTAGCTGACTGTTCTTCGAACGCCCAGATGGTGCGTCTCGTGATCGTCGGGCTCCGCGGTCTCGAAGGATCCCCCGGGTCCCACTATGCAGTCGATCGCCCAATAGTCTCCAGTCGGAGTGATGATGAGTCTCTACGTGCAGCCGACACGACACCCTCTCGTTGGTCGCCTGCGTTGGATACTTCCGCTGGAGCTGCCAAAGGCATCAGGAACCCGGGATTCATTGGTGGTGAACCTGTGTCGATTGCCGCGAAGAACAAGCGGGTGGAAGGCTATGTAGTCCATCCTTCTGGGAGGAGGTCTGGGCGGCGTGTGACCCGGCAGCGATCGATCGATTTGTCACCGAAGACTTCATCATCACCAGTGCGGCCGTGGACATCACCGGGTCCGAAGACTTCAAGACCTGGGTTGCCGGATTCCAGTCCCGGATCGCCGATCTGAGGTGGGAGATGATCGAAACGTTCTCCAACCTCGACGGCTCCCGGGTGGCGTCGCGCTTTCGGATCACGGGACGGAACAACGGCATGCTCGGGTTGCCGGCGGACGGCAAGCCCGTGGCGTTTACCGGCACTGCCATTTTCGCCGTCACGCCCACGGGCAGGCTCGCCCGCAACTGGGTCGAGCGCAGCGCATGGGAGCTCTACAACCAGCTGAAGGAATAAGTCAACCGGAGCCTGGCCCGCTTCGACTGGACGGCCGCCCCAATTGAGTTCGTCGGCTTTTGACCAGGGTATTTTCTAGGGTGGTCCTGGTCGGGGGCTTTCAATCCCTCAGGTTCCCTCGCGATCCCTCTACTTCCCTCTCGATAAGGTCACGTAAGGTCACGCCTCTCAGGCCGTCCGGCACCAGTTGATTTCGATGTAGTCGGACCTCCGCTGGGTGTTGGCCTGGAAGGTGGCCGGAGCCCGTCGCAAGGTTCTTAAGCTTCGGACCACGAGGCGTTACTTCGCTCGGCGTGGTCCCTCACGTTCGTCGGACGGAGGCCATTCGTCGGCGAGCCATTCAGGTAAGCGAATCAATCCACCGATCAAGACGGCGGCCTTCACGAGCCATGAGCTCGGGATCTCGGAGCGTGTTGGTAAGCAATGAGATCCCCTGATAGGCGGCGATGAGGGCAACCGCGAGATCGCGCGCGTCACTTCGTCCCATCGAGCGAAATTGTTGTTCCGACCAATCAACGCAGAGCGTGAGAAGTTCAGCTGCGGCGCGTTCCAGATCGTCATGGCGTTTGTCCAGCTCAGAACAAAGGGTTCCCATTGGACAGCCATATTGCGCCGCAAGCTCCCGCTGGTCGGTCAACTCCCGCACAAGTGCCTTCAGTCGGGCCTTTGGAGTGCGATGGCGAGCGAGCGCCGCGAGTCTGGTCCGAAGTTCCAAGGTGTACGCGTCGACCACGGCCCCGACGAGTTCGTCCTTGGTTTTGAAGTAGTAGTAGACGTTGCCCACAGGGACGTCCGCTGCGTGGGCAATGTCTGCGAGTGATGTCTTCTCAACGCCCTGCTGATGCAAAAGCTGACACGCCGCGACGACGAGTCGTTCTCGTCCACTACGGCGCCGGAGACGTGGGTGAGATGTTCACGGCTGTGGCCAACGTCGTTGACGGGGACGCCACCAGTTGGGTGGCGGAATGGCGCGGTCTGGCTGCTCGTATCCAGGTCATCGCCGACGAATCGCTCAAGGGCGGCCACAAGGTCAGCGCTCGCAATGCCTATCTGAGAGCATCCGTCTATTACGCCGCCGCCAACGTCTTCGTCGACGGGACCGACAACGCGGACGCACAACTCACCGAGATCTTCGCCGAGCATCGCAAGTGCTTCGACCTCCACGTCGGATTGCTCGACCCGCCCGCTATCCCCATCGCAGTTCCCTACGAGGAAGGCGACCTCCCTGGCTACCTCTTCCTTCCGGCCGATGACGGTGTTGCCCGCCCAACGATCATTCTGAACAACGGCAGCGATGCCGCCTGCACATTTCTCTGGCCGGGACTCGGACAACCGGCCTTGGACCGTGGGTACAACACCGTGATTTTTGACGGTCCGGGCCAACAGAGCATGCTGTTCCAGCGAGGCATTCCCTTCCGGCCCGATTGGGAAAATGTGATCACGCCACTGGTCGACTTCCTGACTGCGCGCCCCGAGGTGGACTCCTCCAAGATCGTGCTCTACGGAACGAGCCAGGGCGGCTACTGGGTGCCTCGGGCCGCCGCCTTTGAGCACCGACTGGCGGCGGTCGTCGCCGATCCAGGTGTGGTCGACGTGTCGACCAAGTGGAAGGACAACATCCCTAACGAGCTCGTTGCCATGCTCGAAGCCGACGACGAGAAGGACTTCAACGCAGCGATGACCGTCGCTCGTTCGCAGTGGGGCCGCGCCATGGAGCAGGAGGTTGCCTGGCGGGCCAAGCCCTATGGCAAGCAGCCGTCCGACTTTGCCACCTTCAAGAAGGTCGAAGAGTTCCGCCTGGGCGACCTCGTCAAGAACATCACCGCGCCGGTCATGATCACCGACCCCGAGGGAGAGCAGTTCTGGCAGGGCCAGTCCAATGAGCTCTTCAACGGGCTGAGTAGCACCAAAGTGATCGTACCCTTCACCAAGGCCGAGGGAGCGGACCTTCACGTCGAGCCGATGGGCCGCTCGCTCCTCGAGCAGAGGATGTACGACTGGCTCGACGACGTCCTCGGGGCGTAGTCACGTCATGGGATTCGGCGCATACAACGTGGAACCTTGGCACGACTTGTTCATCGCTTCCGCCGGCGCAGCAGCCGCGTTGAGTGGGCTCATTTTCGTGGCGGTGAGCATCAACCTGCGCGACATCTTCGCGGTGGAGAAGGCGGTTGGCAGCACGTACCTGACCGGCCGGGCGCTGGAGTCGCTTGTCGCCCTCCTGGTGATTCTCGCCGTCAGCATCGTGGGGCTTGATCCGTCCGTCAGGCGTGCCGTGTTTGCGGTGTTTCTCATCTTTTGCGCGGCAGGATCGGGGATCTCCCCGGCAAGAGCAGTGAGGGCGTATCGGCAGTCCCACGTAAAACCCGCCGCATTCAATCTGCGCCTGTTCCTTGCTCTGTCTTTGGTCATTACCTACGCCCTTGCGGGCATCACTCTGCTGCTCCAAGGTGGCGGAGGGCTGCATTGGATCCCAGTCGCCTTCATGCTGGCTATCAGTATCGCCGCCTCGAACGCCTGGATACTGCTCGTCGAAGTTCTTCGCTAGGGGACGCCAACTCAGCCGTGGCTACTAATGCTGCGGATCTCTGAAATTCCCCACTCTCGATCACTGAAATTCCCCACCCTTGAGCAGGGTGGTGGGCCATTTGAAGGGTCCGCCATTCGGGTGGTGGGCCCCTCGATGCTGGCGGTGTCAAGCCGACCAGCACGAGGAGCCCAACACCATGTTGTCAGTGGGAGAAGACGTGGAAGCAAGCGCATTGTTCAATCGGGGGTGGTCGATTTCGGCCATCGCCCGTCATCTCGATCGTGATCGCAAAACGGTCCGGTCGTATCTGTCGGGCGAACGGACACCAGGGGTCCGCCGTGCGGCCAATCCCGACCCGCTCGACGAGTACCGGGCTTACGTAGCCGCCCGGTTCGTCGACGACCCGCACCTGTGGGCCTCAGCCCTCTTCGACGAGGTCGTTCCCCTCGGGTACCCCTCGTCCTATGTGAGCTTCGCCCGCCAGATCCGCTTGGCCGGGCTGCGGCCGCACTGCGAGGCATGCTCGGGGGTCAAGGGCCGAGAGACCATCGAGATCGACCATCCCGCCGGCGAGGAGATTCAGTGGGATTGGTTCGAGCGGCGGAACGCTCCGTGGGGTGGGACCGCCTATGGATTGCTCGGCACGCTGTCGCACTCGGGACGCACCCGCGGGGTGCTGTCCGAGTCGATGGACCAGCCGCACCTGATCGAGTCCATGGATGCGGTGATGCGTCGCCTGGGCGGCACCGCCCGCACGTGGCGCACCGACCGCCTGGCCACGGTGATCGTGCCCGGCTCAGCCGACGTCCAGGCCAGCTTCGCCCCGGTGGCCAAGCACTATGGCGCCATCGTGACGCCATGTCCGCCCCGACGCGGGAATCGAAAAGGTGCGGTCGAGTGTGGCGTGAAGTTCTGCTGCGGCCGGTGGTGGCGCACGATGACCGCTCGCAACCAGGCCGATGCGCAGGTGAGCATGGACCGGTTCTGGTCGAGCACCGGCGATGCCCGGCTGCGTCCGCCCGGGCGCTACCTCGACCCCGGTGAGCTGACCCACGAGGAGGGCCGGCCGAGGTGGCCCAGTGTCGGCGAGCTGGCCGAGGCCGAGGAGCTGATGGCGTTGCCGGCGGTGCCCTACCCGGCCACCATCGAGGTGCACAAGATCGTCGACGACAAGGCGAGCGTGGCCTTTCGGGGCAACCGCTACTCGGTGGCTCCGGGGCTCGGTGGGATCGAGGTCACCCTCCGGCACCGGCTCGGCACCACGAGCCTCGAGATCTTCTCGCCCGCCGGCATAGAGCTCGTCTCGCACCACCTGGCCCGTGCTGGAGCAGGCGCCATGGTGCGCACCGAGGCGCACCGGGCCGCCCTCGAAGCGGTGGTGCTCAGCCAGTTCAGCACCGCTCGTCCGTGTGACCGCAAGGCCAATAAGCCTCCCGGTGAAGCCGCCCAAGCCGAGCGGGCCCGCCTGCTCGGGGCATCGAGTACCGAGCCGAGCGTTGATCTCGACGCCATGGCCGAGATCATCGCCTTGGCCTTCCCCGGGACCACCGAGGCCAAGAAGGCATCGGCATGAGCGAGAACTCCAAATACCAAAAGCTCCGGGCACACCTGGCCTTCTTGCGGATGAGCGCAGCCGCTGAGGCCCTGCCCGAAGTACTTGACCACGCCCTCAAGGCCAAGCTCAGCCACCAGGACTTCTTGGAGCGACTCCTCGCCGTCGAGGTGGCCTCGGTCGACGAGCGCCGGAGGGCGAGCCTGGCCCGCTTCGCCTCGTTGCCCTCGCCGTTCACCTTGGCCGACTTCGACTTCTCGGCCCAGCCGTCGGTGGACAAAAAGACCATCGACGAGTTGGGCACCCTGCGCTTTGTCGAGGACGCCACCAACGTGTTGTTGATCGGGCCGCCCGGGGTCGGCAAGACCATGCTGGCCGTCGGGCTCGGCCACGCCGCGGTGGCGGCCGGAATGCGCACGTACTACACCACAGCGGCCGATCTGGCAGCGCGTTGTCACCGCGCCGCACTCGAGGGCCGGTGGGCGACGACGATGCGCTTCTATGCCGGACCGCGGCTGTTGATCATTGATGAAGTGGGTTATCTCCCGCTCCCGGCCGAGGCCGCCGCCGCGCTGTTCCAGGTGGTGAGCCAGCGATATCTCAAGGGCAGCATCGCGCTGACCACCAATCTCGGGATCGCCAGTTGGGGCAAGGTCTTCAACGACGATCCCATGATCGCCGGCGCCATGTTGGACAGATTGCTCCATCGCAGCGTGGTGCTCAACATCGACGGCGACAGCTACCGGATGCGCAGTCACCGAGCCCGGGCCGAAGCGACTCGACGGGCGGTGGCCGGATCATGACCGAACCTGCGGCCCACCCAACCTGCACCGTCACCTACAGCACGTCGATCTTCCATTTGGCCAAGTCGCCATTGGGGCTGCTTCCAGAGCGCTGGCATGTGTATCACCGGTGCGATCGTTGCTACGTCCGCGTCGAGCCTGATCAGCTCATCTCGCATGCCCAAGAACACGAGCCCAACAGCGTCGGCACCTGACTCGATCTTCACATTTCCGGCGCCGATTTCCCGGCGCCACTCAAACGAAAGGAGGAACCGCCACAACCTGACTTACACTCAACACAAGCTCACCATCCCGCTCAACACCTGGGGACTTTCGGTGATCGAGTCTGGGGAGAGAACCGTGATCGTTACCACTAATCCCGAACTGACACGAACCCCACGACCCTCGTGTCAGACTTTGAGCGGCTGCTCTTCTCGGCGGCAATCGGTGCCGGCTCCACGGTCGTTGCGGTGGGTCTGTACCTTGGCCTCTCCGGCACGCCCATTTCGGGCGATGCCATCGTCATCGCCCTCTATGTCTTCTCTTCCCTAGCGTCAATGGCCTATTTCATCACGACGTTCGCAGTGTTTCAGGACGCCGACTCGGGCACATTGGCCCGCTGGCTCGCGGGGACTGCAGCGACCGGACGGTTGTCCAAGCTCCAAGCAACATTCGCCGGAACCGGGCCCAACATTCCCGCCCAGTGGTCTGGTCTCGCCATCGGGTCGGTTGCCATCCTCGTCTTTTCACCCAGCCTGCTCAAGCAGCCTTGGGTGGTTGCGCTCAGTGCTGGCGTGGTGGCGACGTCGTGGCTGGTGACCGTGGTTTCCTATGCCGTCCACTATGCACGCATTACCGCAACGGCCGGCGGGCTCACGTTTCCCGGTGACGAAGGCGTCGTCTTCTGGGACTGCGTGTACCTCGCAGCTCAGGTGCAGACCACCTTTTCATCATCCGATGTCACGATCGAAACAACCCTGACCCGTCGGATTGTCACGGGCCACACACTCATCGCTTTTGCCTTCAATACGGTGATAATCGCACTCCTCATTGCCGTGCTCTTTCTGGGTCGTAGTTAGTCCTTCCATTGGCGCCAACACTTCCGCCGAAGACCATTGAGTTTGTGCAGGAGCACTCAATGCGACGCCACCAAAGACGCGAAATAGCTCGATAGGGTCACATAAGGTCACGTTCCCCGCCCCCATCGCGACCTCGCAAGGCGCGTACCGGCTGTCCAACTCACCTGTTGGCGGCTCGGCGACCAGCCTCGCATTTGGTGAGGTGGTCGATCCCCGTTAGCGAAGGCAGCTGCGATCTGGTCAAGGTGACGCGCCCAGAGTTGCGGATAGAACGCGGCATCCCCCGCACTTAGGCCGGAGAATTGCACCCTCACATTTGTGCCGTCACCCGTCGGGGTGAGCGTGATCTCAATGTATGTAGGTGTCGACGTCGCTGTGTCGGTTCCTTGACGGTCCCATCTAAGCAGCATGCGGTGCGGGGGATCTACTTCGATGTAGCGGCCGGCGATTGCCGTCCCGTCGAGGTCGAGGTGGAACGTCTCCCCCACGCGAGGAGCTGTCATCGAATTCCGTCCATCTTGCCGAGGCCGGTCCACGTCCAAGAGGCACGAGCAGTCAGGGTCGGCTGAATGAGCTCACGGAAAGCCAGACCTGAGCAACCCACTGGGAGCGACGAGGTGTCCCGCATCACGAACGGCAGCGGGTCCGCAAGCGCTTCGTGCGGATGCACGTGCATCATCCAAGACCAGTGAGCCGACCTCGGCGATGGCTGTGAACGCACCCGGCTTGGGCTCATCTGCCGATGGCAAGAGCGAGAAGGGTATTAACGGCAGTCTCGAACGGGCGGGTACTCCGTTGCACCTGGGAGAGTAGAAGTCCTCCTTGGAGCGTGGCGAGCAGAGTAATGGCGAGGTCGTCCGGGTCGATGTCGGACCGGAGTTTCCCGTCGGCATGAAGGGATCTGAGTCCATCGCCGATGGCAGCGGCCCACTGATCAAACCCTGCCGCGATGAGCGCTCGGGCCTCGGGGTCACTCTCGGCGAGTTGACCAACGAGCGAGCCAAGTTGGCAGCCCCCCTTTGCTTTGGTGCGCTTCGCTGCGGTGATCACCATGCTCCGCCAGGCTTCGACTCCGTTCGCGCCGCTGAGCGCCTGCCGCTGCCGATTGACGATGCTCTCGGCTTGGTAGTCGATGACCGCCTGCACGAGTTCGTTCTTGTCGGGGAAGTAGTGGTACATCTGCGAGCCGCTGACTTCCGCCGCCACCTTGACGTCTTCCAAGGTGGTGCCCGCCACCCCGCGCTCATGGATCAGGGCGGCGGCCTCCTCCACTATTCGTGCCCGGGTGCGTGCTCCCTTGGGGGTGAGCCTCGGCGAGTCACTCGTCTCGTTGACCATCCACCGATGTTAGCAAGATTTTGAGTTTGACAACCCAGTACTTAGCTGTCAGAGTGAGTCGTACAACCCATTTTGTAGCGAGAGGATAAAGCAACGCATGACAGACTTAAAGGGCAAGACCGCTCTGGTAACGGGCTCGACGAGCGGGATCGGACAGGCTACGGCCATCGCCTTGGCGGCCCGCGGCGCTCACGTACTGGTAATCGGACGCAACGAACAACGAGCCAAGGAGGTGGTCGCCGAGATCGAAGGCAGCGGCGGTAGCGCAACGTTCCGGCTCACTACGCTGAGCGATCTGCAATCGGCCCAGGACCTGGTCGAGTGGGCCACCGAGGCGGGCGAGCGGTCATGTCGACATCCTCATCAACAACGCCGGCATCGCTTTCCTCGGACCAAGCAACGCAGCCACCGAAGCAGAGTTCGACGAGACCTTTGCGCTGAATGTCAAGGTTCCGTTCTTCCTCGTCGCGGCCCTGGCGCCAGCCATGGCCGAACGCGGATGGGGCTCGATCGTCAACATCTCCACGATGGTCGCGAGCTTCGGACAGCCCGGCATGGCTCTGTATGGCGCCAGCCGAGCGGCTCTCGAACTGTTGACGAAGGCCTGGGCCGCCGAATACGGCCCGAGTGGTGTTCGGGTCAATGCCGTTTCCCCCGGCCCGACGCGCACCCGGATGATGGAGGCAGTCCCCGACGACATGGTGAACCAGCTCGCAGCACTCGCACCAGCAGGTCGCGTCGCTGAGCCCGAGGAACTTGCTGCGGCGATCGTCTTCCTGGCCAGTGATGACGCCAGCTTCATTCACGGCGTCACACTTGCGGTCGATGGAGGCCGGGTAGCGACGTAACGCGGTCTGCCGGGGTCGACGTTTAAGAGTAACGACCTAGAACAGATCACAACTAACAACGAAGGAGCATCCGCATGAGCGCCTACGTAATTGTCGAATTCACCGTCAAGGACCCCGGATGTTTATCGTGAGAAATACGCCGCTAACGGCGGACGGACGGCCAAAGAGTACGGAGCCGAGCCTCTCGCCAACGGTGACTGGGAAGTCCTGCACGGCGATGGCTCGCTCACTTCAGGAGCACTCATGCGGTTTCCCGACCGTGAGACGGCCCTCAAGTGGTACAACTCGCCTGAATACCAGCAGCTGATCGATGTCCGAAGTATCGCGATGGATGCCCGTTTCAGCTTGCTCGACGGCCTGCCCAGCTGATCGAGGTGGCTCCAGAGCCCAATAGCAACCCGGGAGAACCGGTGGACGCAACCCGGCGAGAGCCATCCTGCCCGACCAGGCCCACAGAAAACGAGAGGAAATACCAATGAGCACACTCCCAGGAAAGACCGTGCTGATCACGGGCGCCAACGCCGGTATCGGCAAGGATGTGGCCCGGCAACTGGCCTTACGTCCCGAGATGGCGCGGCATCTACCTGGCGTGCCGGAACCGAGACCGGGCGACAGCGGCAAAGGCCGAGCTCGAAGCGGAGACCGGCCGGCGCATCTTCGACATCGTTGTCATGGACGTCGCCGATCTGGGTTCGGTCCGCGCTGGCCTTGCGGCCATCAACGGATCCGTCGACGCGCTGGTCATGAACGCTGGTGTCATTGGCCCGCAGTCGATGGACTTGACCGCTGACGGGGTCACCACCGTGTTCGCGACGAACGTCCTTGGCCACGTCGTCCTCCTCGAAGGGCTCCTGGCCGAGGATCGGCTTGGCGAGGTTGCGGTCTTGGCCGGAAGTGAAGCAGTCAGGGGGGTCCCGAAGTTGCGGATGAAGGGGCCAACGTTCGTCTCTCACTCCGCCGACGAGTTCGCCACTGTCATCGACGGCAGCTATTTCGCCGGCAAAAAAGCTGACTTCAACCTAGCTTTCGGGCAGGCCAAGTACATTGGCGCCCTATGGATGGCCTACCTGGCCCGCCAACACCCCGACCGCCGCTTCATCACCGTGAGCCCCGGCAACACCACCGGCACCCAAGCAGCCAGTGACCTCCCATTGCCGATGCGTATAGCGGCCAAATACGTCATGCCCACCCTGGGTCTCTCCCACAAACTTGACGTGGGCGCGAAGCGACTGGTCGACGGCGTCACCGACCCGACCCTATCGAGCGGCGTGTTCTACGCCAGCGCGGCCAACACGCTTAAAGGTCCCATTGTTCAACCAAGCAGACTTCCTCCCCGACCTGGCCAACCCGTCATTTCAGGATCACGCCAACGAGGCCATCCACCGCTTCATCACCACACGTCGTTCTGAGCCTCACCGATTGGAGTCCGATCGCTAAGCGGATCTCTCGCCTTCGTCATCCAAACTGATTTTCCCGGGTTGCAGGTAGGCAGTCTTGGAGTTGATGATCTTGACTTTTGCTAGCCAAGGCTCTCGTCCCGGATAGCGTGTAGTCCGGTCAGAGGTCCGCCGTCCACCTGCATCAAGCGCCCCATCCGAAGCGGGCCGAGGTCGACCGGTGCGTATCCGAAACCCGCGACGACAGACCGGAAGAGTTCCTTGGAAGACTTGTCGTCGCCCGCGTAGAACAAGATCCGGCGGCCGGCCTCGGTGACGGGATCGGCCGCGACGTAGCGCCCATACATGTTGTCGAAAGCCTTGATCACGTGGGCTCCAGGGATCAGGGAAGCAACCAGCTCGCTGCCGCCGATCTCGAGATGCTCAGCGACGAAGACGGGGGACAGGCTCACCCATTGGTTCGTGGCGTCGATGACGATCCGACCCTCCCGGGCGGGCAGTTCGCCGGTCGCGTCGCGCACCCGTGTCCAGTGCACTGCCAGCACGACGAAGTCCGCGGCACCCGCCTCGGCCACGGTACCGGCGGAGGCGCACGGACCGAATCGGTCCACGACGTCGCCCAGGGACCGCGGGCCTCGGCTGTTGCTGAAGATCACATCATGGCCGGCCTTAACGACGTGGCCAGCGATGGCTTGTGAAAGCGTTCCCGCCCCTATCATTCCGAACTTCATAGATGACTCCGATCGGTTTGCATCGTACGAGCGGTCGTTATCCGGGCCGATCCATGCCGCCCGTCGCAACGC
This sequence comes from uncultured Acidimicrobiaceae bacterium, assembly GCA_963755665.1. Lineage (GTDB taxonomy): Bacteria > Actinomycetota > Acidimicrobiia > Acidimicrobiales > RAAP-2 > Bog-473. Next base: position 6,963 of record CAVWKU010000018.1, on the reverse strand, counting down.
TTCCGCTACTCGAAGTAATGCAGAGACACCGTCAGTGAGCGATTGCCTCAATAATCTCGTCAGGGTCGGACCATTCCGCCATTCGCGGCGGATGACCCGCCAAACCAGCGGTGATCCCTATGGCATTGCGGTCCGGATCGACGCCGAAAACGGTCCTAGCCGAATCTCTCCGGAGGTCTCTGACATAAGCGCCGCGCTCGACGAGTCTCTTTTCGACTATTTCGAGCTCTTCGGGTGAGGCCACCTCGAATCCAAGAATCTTGATTCCGACATTGCCACCCCCAGGATGTACTGCACGGTCATTCTCGCGAAGCACAAGGGCCTGCGACCGCTTCGCCTGGTTGATCTGAAGGACGGCGACCTCCTGCCGCCGTGCGACTAACGGGAAAGAAAACACGCCCGAGTAAAACTCAATCGAGTGGCCTAGATCGCCCACCACTAGGATCAGCGATTGAATCGTAACTTCCATACCACTCCCTTTGGCCTTCCCTGACTCGCCGGGTAGCTCAAGTTCGCCGCTTCCTGTCATAAACGTTCACCCCTCCTGGCCATCGTCAAAATGCCCAAACATTGCGGGGACTTTGCAGGGCGCTGCCGACATTTCCGCTTCCGATGATTCCCACAGTTGTCACACTCTCACTTTCCTTCCAGAGGAACTGCACTATGTGTAATTAACAACCAGGCTGCAGACCACGCTGGCGACACAGGGGCTTCGCTACAGCGTGACTACGTTGGACGGTCCCATGTAAGTCCGCAAGGACGAAATCTTGGCGTCTTCGTCGAAGGTCATCACGTCGATAACGTCTACACGCTGGCCGGAAAAGACGACTTGCACGTGAACGGCTGCCTCTCCGCCGGACACGTTCAGCGACACGAGGTCGACTCTCTGCTCTCGGCCGTCCCACATTGAGTGATAGGCACTGCGAATCGCTTCAATCCCGCGTTGTACGTCGCCGCCGGCTGGACCGAAGATTGCGTTGTCGGCAAAGAGAGCCGCCACTTCGTCGGCACTCCGGTGTCCGTCAGCACTCCCGTGTCCCGCCAACTCGATATACGACCGGACAACCTGGGCGATCTTCTCTGTGCTCAGTTCCGGCACGTCGTTTGCGTCGCGCACAGAACTACTGGCGGGGAAGTAATGGCCATTGTCCAAATCCGCGAGCAGGCCGGGCTGGGCAGGTTCCCAGCCGAGGGTCCGGCGCGTGATGAGGCTGGACGCCGGGTAACTCTGCGTGACTATGTTGGCGAGGAGCCCGAAGTACCCCGGCACCATCAGTTCGTCCACGGGAATGCTCACCGCGGGCAAGTCCAGGTGGCTGCCGATGGATTCGGCGATCTCGCGGAGCGCGATGCCCTCGTCCTGAACCGCGTGCCAGTAGTTGCCAGCGGCGCCCTTCTCCAGCGCGAGGCGGAACAAGGAAGCGACATCGCGGGCGTGCACGGCGTTCCAGAGATTCGCGCCGTCGCCGGGGTAGCCGGCGAAGCCCTTCTCCTTCGCCAGCGCGATAAGGATGGGAAGGAAGCCGGCACGATCGGTCGTGCTGTGCGCGATAAGGGCAATCCGCACGACCGAAGAGCGCACTCCCCGCTCAGCGAGGTCGATTACGGCGGTTTCCACGACATTGCGAACCCGCAGGGTGCCCTTGTGCTCATCGCCGACGGGAAGGGCCGGGTCCTCCTCAGTGGCCGGGCGGCCCATATTTCCGGACGAGCCAATGCTCCCCGCCGCGACCAGCGGCTTTCCGGTTCCCGCCAGAGCCTCGCCGTACGCGAGCATGACCGGGAGCTCCGCGGCGGACACGGCGTCCATCCCGCCAAACGGCAGCAGGTCTTGCCTGTGCGCGACGTGGATGACACCGTCAGAGTCCGCGGCTGCCTCCATGAGCCCTTCAAGGTCCTCGAGGTCGCCGCGGCGCACCTTCGCGCCGAGCGAGGACACCGCGGCCGCCGCCGCGTCCGACCGGGCCAGGCCGGTGACCTCGTGCCCGGCGGCAATGAGCTCGGGGATGATGTACGAACCGGTATGGCCGGTCCCGCCAGTGACAAAAACGCGCATGCGGCTGCTCCTTGTGAGTGATGTGGCGGAAGAAATGGTGGCGCGGGTGCGCTCAGCCGAGCAGGTCGACGCCGAGGGCGATGTTGAACCCCGCGCCGTGACCGGCCAGCGCCCATCATCAGCAGGCCCGCCCCTTCCAGCCAGTGCGCCATCTCCAGGCTGCCGACATCCAGTGGGCGCAGCCCGAGGGTCTCGATGAACGCCGACACGCTCGCCTTTGCCCGCGCGTCGTCCCCGGCGAAGAGCACGTCTAGCGGTTTGCCCAGGGCCAGGACGTGGGCGAAGACGGTGTTGAACGCCTTCACGACGTGCGCGCTCGCTGGGACGGCCTTGGCGATCTCCTTGCGCGCCGGAAGAACCGTCAGGGGTGACCAGCTCGGTGTCGTCGGCGGCGGTGAAGGTGTTGGAGATGTCGATGATGACCTTGCCGGCCAGCGCGTCCCCGTACTGAGTGACGACCGCCACGGCGCTGGCGTACGGCACGGCGAGGATGACGATGTCGCCGGCCGGGGCGGTGCCGAATGCCCCGGCCGTGGTCCCGCCGCCGAGAGCGGCGGCCAGATCCTTGGTCTTGGCCGCGTCACGGCCGATGACCTCGACGGCGTGGCCAGCTTCGACCCCCCGGGTGCCGATGGCGCGGGCATAGGTCCCGAGGCCGATGATGCTGATGATGCTCATGATGTGTGCGCTTCCTTCCTTTGGAGTTTCTTCTGGTCCGGTCCACGTCGAGCGCGTCGAATGCCTGCGTCGGGTACGAGCGCGACGCTATTTCGAGCCTCTCCGACGACGTTCGTGATCAACTGCTAAGCGGAGCCCCGGAATGACCTCCGCGGCGAATCGTTCGAGAGTCGGTCGGTCGTCGGCGGCGAGCAGAAAGGTACCGACCCCGTCTTCAATGACACTAGGAAGCAGTTGGTCAACCCACTGTGAAGGGGACCCCTCGAGAAACGAACTGGAGGACCCGAAGGCGCCGACGATGGCGGCCATCCGACGAATCTCGGCGGGGGCGCGACCGACCTCGCTTGCAGCCTCGTCGATCAACCTGCTGGCCGCCTGCCATTCGCTACGGGACTGATTCTGCCCAAGTGAGGCCGTCCACCCATCGGCCTTTCGACCGACAAGTCCGAGCATGCGAGGCTTCAACGCGCCAATCCAGATTGGCAGCGGATGACTCGGACTAGGACCTCGTTGCATTCCGGCTACCGAGTGGGTCGCTCCGCGGTAGTCCAGCGGAGTGGGGTCATGAGCGGCCCAGGCACCGCGAATGATGTCGATGGCCTCCTCCAGTGCGGTGGTGGCTTGCGCTGGGTTGAGACGCCGTCCGCCGACGGACTCGATGGCGTCCCAGAAGAACCCGGCGCCCAGTCCGAGTTCGAAGCGCCCGTCGCTGAGCAGATCAAGGGTGGCCGCGGTCTTGGCGACAATGACTGGGGACCGCAGTGCCATGTTGAGCACATTGGACACGACCCGGATCCGGTCGGTCTTGGCCGCGACCCAGCTCATGAGCGTGATCGTGTCGAGGTAGCCGCCCTGGTAGGGGTGGTCCTGGATGGCGACCAAGTCGTAGCCCCATCGTTCGCTTTGCATGGCCAGATCGAGGGCGTAGGTCGGTGGTGTGCTCTTCGGTTCGGGAAAACTAGCGAACTCGAGGTGGTGGCCAAAGTCAGGCATTTCAGACCTGCGCCATGCCGCCGTCGACGAACAGTTCGCTGCCGGTGATGAAGCAGGCTTCCTCGGAGGCCAGGAATGCGACGGGCGACAGCAAAATGGCGGTATACGGAGCTGCGCGCTGGCAACCGACGACGGCGATGATCTCCGTTGTCATACACACGCTTGGTCCGGGCAAGAGGTTGATACCTTCAACCATAGTGCCATTGGTTGAAGGTATCAACCTTAAGTAGCATGGACTCATTACGACCGAACCGAACTGGCTCAATCCCCAAGAAGACCGCGCCTGGCGGGCTTTTGTGCACGCGAGCGATCAGCTCAACATTCGCCTGCACCGCCACCTGCTCCTGGACTCCGGACTGACCGCGACCGACTACAAGATCCTCGCTGGGCTCTCGGAGCACCCCGCCGGTCGCATGCCAGCGCAGGAGCTGTGCTCACTACTGCAATGGGAGAAGAGCCGACTGTCCCACCAGGCCCGACGTATGGAGGAGCAAGGGCTGATCGTCCGTGAACCCAACCCCGCCGATGCCCGCAGCGTCATGGTCTGCCTTCTGCCCGCCGGACGCCGCGCCATCGAGGAGGCCGCCCCCCAGCACGTGAAGCATGTCCGCCAACACATGATCGACCTGTTCACACCCGCCGAACTCGACACCCTCGCCGCCCTCAACGAACGGGTCCTGCGCCACCTTGCCGAGGAGCCCTTCTCCGAGTAATCCGCTCCCGAGCATCGGCTGGGAACCTGAAGGGACCGAAAGAGGAGAGGTAGTGGTATGAGCGACCGGGAGAGAACCCCAGTGAGTCTGGAACGAGCGAACGCCGAGACGGCGGCCGTGGCGACGCCGGAAATCCCGGGCGGATTTCCGGACCTCACCGGGTCGCAGCTAGACCTCATCCGCGAGCGTTCCACGGAGACGGTCGTCGACCCCGGCGCGTCCCTGGGCAACGCCGGGGATGTCGACTATGACTTCATTCTGATCGAGGCCGGCGATGTGGAAGTCGTGAGGTTCGCGGCCTTCGGGCTGCCGGAGCAGGTCATAGCGGTCTTCGGCCCAGGCTCGTTCCTGGGCGAGCTGGACATGCTGACCGGGCAGGCTGCCATGTTTTCGGCACGTATGCCCGTCGGCGGCGTGATCCAACGGATGCCACGTCCGGTCTTCCGACAGCTTATGTCCGACGCCCCGGAGCTGTCCGACGTCATTCTCAGGGCGTTCATGGCACGGCGCGAGTTCCTGCGCACGAGCGAAGCGGCGCGCAGTTTCCAGATCGTCGGCGGCGCGGCGTCGGCCGAGACGCTGGAACTCCGCAACTGGGCCACCCGTCTAAACGTGGTGCATAGCTGGCTCGACGTCGAAACCGACGATGGGCACCGGACTCCTCGAGTCTCTCGGGCTCGACGTGACAGACCTCCCGGTCGTGATCACCCCGACGGGGATTCTCCGCAATGCGACCCCGAGCGTACTGGCGCAACAGCTGGGGCTTGCGTACCGCTCTGTACCTGGGAAGGTCTACGACATTGTTGTCGTCGGTGCTGGACCCGCCGGACTGGCGACTGCCGTCTACGGCGCCTCTGAAGGACTGGACACGCTGGTGTTGGAAGGCGTTGCCATAGGCGGGCAGGCCGGCGCGAGCGCACGTATCGAGAATTACCTCGGCTTCCCGTCCGGCCTCGCCGGCGCGGAGCTGACTGCCAAGGCGCTGGTGCAGGCCCAAAAGTTCGGGGCCGAGATAAAGAGTCCGGTCGAGGTGACGTCACTGCGAATGGCGGATGACCTTGTGGTGACCCTGTCGGACGGGAGCGAGGTCTCGGCCCGCTCGATCGTGATCGCGAGCGGCGCCCACTACCGGAAACTAAATCTCGAGCGGTGGGCGGACTTCGAGGGCAACGGCATCTACTACGCGGCAACCGAGCTTGAAGCCCGTGCGTGCGGGACTAACGGCCCTCAGGTGGCCGTGATCGGTGGGGCCAACTCCGCCGGGCAGGCGGCCCTTTTTCTCGCGAGTCGCGGGTTGCGAGTCCGGCTCGTCGTGCGCGCCCACGATCTGGGAATCGAGATGTCGAGCTACCTCGCGAACCGCATCCTCGCCGACAGTTGTATCGAGTTGCACTTAGGCACCGAAGTCGTCGGCGTCGACGGTGGCGACCATCTGGACTCGATCCTGCTCGCCGACAGGATCGGAGGGACTCGGGAGAGCGTGCCCTGCGTGGGACTCTTCTGCTTCATAGGCGCCGTGCCGGCGACGTCTTGGCTCGAGGGCGTCCTCCTTGACCGAAGCGGCTTCATCCTCACCGACACCGATCTAACGGAGACGCAGCTGCGCGACACGTTCAGGCTGCTCGGCCGCCAGCCTCTGGCCTTCGAGACCAGCATGCCAGGACTGTTCGCCGTCGGCGATGTGCGTCACGGCTCGATGAATCGCCCTGGGTTCCTTGGAGACTCCATACCTTGGAAAGGAAGATGGAGTCATGCCCGGGGAAGCCGTCCACGTGGCGCTACACACCCGCTGAGACAGAGCAAGCAGTCCGCCTCGTCCGCCAGTTGCCCAAGGCGCTCGGGACCGATCAGGGGACCGTTGGTGCCGATGGCCCGCCAGTCCATCGTGGCCGATGATCAGGACGATTCGCGGGAATGGCAGGAGGGTGAATCGTTCGAGGCCAAGCAGACCTGCGCGCTCTGCCGTTGCGGTCAGTCGGCAACCAAGCCCCACTGCGACGGCTCCCATGTCCGCGTGAAGTTCGACGGGACAGAGACGGCGAGTCGGGTGCCCTTATCACTGAGCAGCTCGATTGACGACGTGGAAGTAGATCGGCTGCAGAGATTCAAATAGCTGAATGTCTACCGTCGCTCGGGCACCCTCCGCGCGGGCTTACTCCTGCGAGTGTTCCCCTCGGGGCTGGCCAGTTGACGCTCCAGGGCGGTGAAGGCAGCGATGATGCCGGGTGCTTCGTAGGCCCGGTTGCGTCGGCCGACATTTACCTGCCGAAGAATGCCGGCCTCGACGAGGCGCTGGATCGCTTCGTTCGCAGGGTTGAATGTACGACCAATCAGCGTGGCTGCGCCGTCCACGGTGAGAATCGGGGCTCCCGGAAGGATTCGCAGAACCAAGTCGACTGCTGAATTCGCCCGAACGGGCCCCAGGCGTTCGTGCCATGACGTCTCCAACTCTGCCGCTCGGGCCTCAAAATCGTTGGCGCCTCGCACGGAGCGGGTGCACGCTCCTGCGAAGCGCCCTACCCA
>CAVWKU010000017.1:0-58952 GCA_963755665.1 uncultured Acidimicrobiaceae bacterium | reverse complement strand
CCGGCTGGCGCCCCCTCGCCGCAATGGCCGTGTACTGCATCTGCTCATTCATCGTCTTGGTCAAAGCCAGCCGAGGCGGAGGCACGCGCCCGCATGGAATCTCTCATCGCGGCAATCCCAGTCCGTGTTCTCCCACGACGTTGCGATTGATATCGCTGGTCCCGCCGGCGATGGACGTAGAGGGAGACATGGCGAGGTTCTTCGCCCACGGCCCTGTGAGCGCTTCAAGACCCAGGATGCTTGTGGCCAGTTCGGCCAACTCTTTGGTTGCTTGAGCCCAGGACAGCTTGGCCAGTCCGCCCATGGTGGCTGACGGCAGTCCGCCCCGGTCGATCTTGGCCAGTTCGCGCGCCGTGGAATAGCGGATACAAGCGATTGACGTGTAGAGACGGGCGAGGCGGTCCCGGTGCAGCGGATCCGTGATAGGTCCGCGACGATGGGCCGCGACGAGCAATTCGTGGAACTGCGTGCTCAACCCGAGATGGAGCCGGGCGACGCCGGCCCGCTCGTGGCTGAGTGTGGTGACCGCGACCCGCCATCCTTCGTTGAGTTGGCCCAGGAGGGCCGAACGGGGAACCCTCACCTCGTCAAAGAAGAGTTCGGAGAACAGGTAGTCCCCGCCCATCGTGCGCAGCGGCCGAACTGTGATGCCCGGCGTCTTCATGTCGACCAGGAGGCAACTGATCCCCTTATGTTTGGGTGCGGCCGGGTCAGTGCGGACGTAGAGCTGGCACCAGTCGGCGTAGTTGCCCATGCTGTTCCAGGTCTTTTGCCCGTTGACGACGAAGCTCTCCCCGTCGGGCCGCGCCGAGGTCCGCAAGGAGGCGAGGTCAGAACCGGCGTCGGGTTCGGACATCCCCTGGGACCAGATTTCGTCCCCGCGCAACATCGGGCGCAAGAATCTTTCCTTCTGCTCCTCACTGCCGATCGCCATGATGGCGGGCGCGATGTTCGAGACGCCGATCGCGTTGATCGGGCCTGGCGCGCCTACCCGGGACATCTCTTCGAGGTAGACGAGTTGTTGCTGGAGACCAGCGTCACGCCCTCCGTACTGCTCGGGCCACGAGGGGGCGGCCCAACCCGCGTCGGCCAGCTGGGCGTTCCACGTCTTGAGCACAACGACACGGTCTTCTCCGCCCGAGACCGCTCGCTCCGCCTCTAGGACGTCAGGCGTGAGGTTCGCACCCAACCATTCAACAAGAGCGGTGCGGAACTTGGTGACCTCCGGATCCTCGGCCACCGGAGTGCGAAACTCGGTGACCGCCGGCGAGGAGGGGAGTGGCGTCATGGGCACGATACCACTTGGCCGGAGCAGGGGTCCAGCCTCTCAGGACCGTTCGCCCAGAGGACCCCGGTCATGATGGCTCCGAACCCCGCGGCGCCCTGTTCCCTGGTGGCACGACGTCCTCGTCACCCAGATAGGCAGCCCGCACCGCTGAGTTTGCCCGGATCTCGCTCGGGGTGCCTTGCGCGATGAGTTGACCGAAGTCGAGGACGAAGATCTTGGACGACAGGGCGAGGACCGAAGCGACATCGTGCTCCACCATGAGGAGCGACAACCCATCCTCGCTGGTCCCCACCACGCGTCGAAGGCTGCGGTCAACTTCTCAGTGGCTTTGTAATCCAAGCCGGAGAGGGGCTCGTCGAGGAGCACCACGGTAGGGCGGGTGGCGAGGGCCCGGCCTACCTCCACCAACCGGGATAACCCAAGGGGAAGAACGGCGACGGGAGTGTTGGCGATGTGTGTCAGACCCAGGAGATCGAGAAGGTTGTCCACTGTCTCGTTCTCGAACTTCGTCGGTGGGAAAATGGCCCGGAAACTTAACGAGGTCACTCCAGAATCGACGACGCTCATAGTGCACCCGGTGCCCCAATACGAGGTGGTCCCGAACGGAGAGTCCCATGAAGAGCTCGGGCTGCTGGAAAGTGCGCGCCAACCCGCGCCGAGCCCGGGTTTGCGAGTTGACAGTCGTGACGTCTTCGCCTCCCATGAAGACCCGGCCTTGCGCGGGCCGGAGTAGGCCGGACAGCACACCGAAGAGTGTGGACTTCCCGGCGCCATTCGGACCGACGAGCCCGATGATGGTCCCCGGAGGAACATCGATAGACACGTCGGACAGGGCGACAAGCCCGCCGAAGCGCACAGTGACACCTGTTGCCGACAGCGAAGTCATGGTTGTTGACGTCGACTGCGCATTCACCAGCGTGGTCACGAGACCGTCCCGCCGACACCGGTCTTCGCCCTTCCGCGCCGACGAGGAGATCTGGCGTCGTCGGCGAGGCATGGCGAGCGGATCATCGAGCACTTCGGACGTCCGGAGGGGTCTTCGATCGATACCTCAGCTTCTCCCAGACACCACAGGACCTGGCGTGCATTCTCGGTCATAACCCCGTTGGGGTATTTGGCCACCTGAATGGCTCCCAAGCCGAAGAGAATGGGCGTGACCTGCCCGAAGGCGCTCGGAAGATAGACCAGTGCGATCCCCGCCAAAATCGTCGCCGACAGTCCGGCCATCAGGGCCGCCATGTTTGAGCGGATCCCGAGCGATACCAGAATGGCGAGCCACACGAGACCCCCCAGAGTCGAGTAATTGGTCGGGAGGGCGCTACCCAGCGAGAGCGCGAACATTGCTCCGCCCACCCCGGCGACGAAGGCGGCGATACCTGCGACCAACACCTTCATCTGCAACACGCTGATCCCCATCGTCTTGGCGCCCGCAGTGCTCCACCGCGCCGCGTTGAGCGCGAGTCCGGTGGTTGACCGTCGCAGGTTGACGATGAGAAGCGACACGACGGCAAAGATGCCGAGAGCCAAGTAGGCGAAGGCCTTCGGGCTGGAGGTAAACGAAGGAAGGTTGACGTTCACGCCGATCCGAAGTTGACGAAAATCTGCTGGCTGAACACCAGATCGTCGAACAACAGGCCGACAGTCAGGTGACCAAGGCGACGTAGAGGTTGCCGAGCCGGATGGTCAGGACGCCGATGAGCACCCCGAAGGGCACGGCCACGAGCCCTCCGACGAGCACCGCGGCCATGACGGGCCAGCCATGGTTCGCGGCGAGCTGGGCCATCGTCAACGCACCGATCCCGGCGAAGGTGGCTTGGCAAAGCCAGATCATCCCGCCTTCACCGGTCACGAGCGTGAACGACAGGAAGATGATCCCGAGGCTGATGCCCTCACCGATCAGACCGACCCAGAACGACGTGAGGATGAGCGGGAGAAGGCAGACGAACGCAAACCCCAACAACGAAACCTGCCAGCCGAAGACGGCCGGAGGGCGGTCGGACGTGGCATCGACCGGGCAGGTCCCCCTGCGGCAGTATCGCTCGGTCGAGGGCCCCGCCCACGCCTTCTGATTCGTCGACGCCAGTACCGCGGACCATGTAGTACAAGAGAAAGATCGCCGTCACGATGAACGGTATGGCCGGCACCACGTCGGCGGACAGCGAGGTCGAATTGGTGAAGAAGTACTGCACCAGGGCGCCGGCTATACCCATGGCGAGCGCCACCGCTACGGCCACGGCCAAGTTGCGCAACCGTGCCGCGATGACGGCGGCGAACGCCGCCACCATCAGCAAGGTGAAAGGGCCCGGGTCTAAGCCGATCGTCGGTGCCGCCAGTATCCCGGCCAGTCCGGCAAGCGACGTGCTGACGGCCCATACGCCCATGGAGACGGTCTCCGGATTCGTCCCCGAGAGCGACGTCATCGCCGGTGAGTCCACCATGGCCCTGACCCGGAGGCCGATCGTCGGTGTAGTGGAGGACGAGAGCCCCGACCATGACGATGACAGGCCACGCAGCTGTAGACGATGATCTGGTCCATCGTGACCGGGACCCCGAGGAACCTGAATACCCGCACCGGTTGGGGAGCGAGACCCGGGGCCGAAAGGATGGTCTGGTTGCCGAAGATGAGTGTGGTCAACGGTGGGATCGCCACCGATACACCGATGGTTGCCACCACTTTGATGAGCGGTCGGGCCAGCCTGAGGCGCCGGAAGAGGGCGAAGTACAACCCGATGCCCATGACCGGGCCGGCAACAAGGATCGACAGGAGGCGGCGGGCAAAATCGCCCAATGCTCCTGGCTGTTGAGGTAGTAGTAGAAGCGTGCCAACGAGTAGGCGATAGCGCCGAAGGCAAAGTTCAGTATTCCGGTCGATCGAAATGTAACAACCAGTCCGGAAGCGGCGATCGCGTAGATTCCCCCGAGTACCAGGCCAGCGATCACATACTGCAGCACCGCATCCCCCGATTCCGTCGGCTCGCCCGGAACACCAATCGACCAGCGACGTTCAGTCTAGGTTCAATGTCGCAGGTTTGGGCGTATGCCCAGCCCTGCGCTCGGAACGTTACCGTAGTCGAGGCGGCTCGGTCCACCGGTCCGAACGTTCGCCCAAGGATCACAGGTGCCCCAGGTCCGTAGGCCACATCGCTCACCAGGTCAGCCTCCTCCACCAGCACGAGTTCGGCCGGATGCATCGGAGATCGCGCTCTGGCCGACCTCGCCGAGTGCGGCACATGTCGAGCGCCGACGAAGACCGCGAGATTATGTTTGGTTTGGCGAGCCGAACGGGCGCCGGCGAAACCGAGCTGGGCTGAACCGAGATCGATGATCGATGGAACTTGACCTTACGAGCGACCAAGAGATCCTCAGGGCGACGACGAGCGTATTCATCAGTGAGGCATGTCCGCTCTCCATGGTGCGACAAATTGCCGACGGCACCGGTGTCTGCCCCTCCGACTATCTCAGCAGGGCCGCTGAGCTCGGGTGGTTTGCCTTGCTCGTTCCCGAACAGCACGGCGGCGGAAGCGTTTCTGGCGATGGCCTGCGCGATCTGGCCCTTGTCGCTGAAGAGCGTGGCCGGGTTCTGCAACCAGGCCCGCTCGCTTCGATGAATGTCGTCGCTGCAGCACTGGTCGGCGCGGGTTCCGTGGCCCAACAAGCTCCGGCACTCGGGCCCATATGCCGTGGCGAGGTCGGTCGCCACGTGGGCCTTCGGTGGATGCTTTGGCAGCGGTTCAGATGCGGTGATCAACGTGTCCCGGCGCGGGGCAGGTTTCGAACTTGCAGGCAGAGCAGCCGTGGTCCAAGCGGGCGTCGGCGCGGACTGGTTGCTCGTGACGGCAGAGGGTCCGGAGGGGAGCAGTCAGTTTCTGGTGGCGGGCGACACGCCCGGTGTCTCGGCTCGACCTCTGGGTGGGCTCGACATCACGCAGGAACTCTCGTCGGTGGTGTTCGAGCAGGTGGAGGTCCCTGCCTCGTCTCTCGTGGGCGCGCCGGGAGGTGCGGGCGAGGACGTCGCGCGCCAACTCGAGCTTGCGTGCGTGCTCACGGCGTCGAGACAGTCGGCGCTCTCGACGCTCTGTTCGAGATGACCCGCCGCTATGCGATCGAGAGGATCGCCTTCGGGCGGCCGATCGGGTCTTTTCAGGCGGTAAAGCATCAGTTGGCCGACATGAGCCTCTCCCTTGAGTGCGGCAAGGCCATTGCCACTGACGCGGTTCGGGCTTTGCAGGCCGGCGATGCCGACGCCGGTGAGATCGTCAGCATGGCCAAATGGTGGATCGGTGACACCGGAATCGACATTGCACAAGGTTGCTTCCAGGTGTTCGGCGGGATCGGCTTCACTTGGGAGCACGACCTGCACCTGTTCCTCCGGCGTATCACGTCGAACAGCGTCCTCTTCGGCCAGCCCGACTGGCACCGTGAGAGGATCTGCCGGCTTCACGGAATATGAGGCGGAGGCCGTGAACGACCCGGCGAACGGAGGACTCGGATCACCGGGCCATCGAGGAGTACAGGCTTACGGCTCGCGGTCTGGTTGGCCGGCAACCTCAGTCGGCGAGACGCTCCGGCACAGGTCCATGGGATCGACCACTACACACCGGACGTCATGGCCGCCAACCGGGCGCTGCAGCGCAAGCTCTTCGAGGGTGGCTACGCCGGTATTTCCTGGCCGGTGGCGTACGGGGGCCAGGGCCTCCCGCAGTCGTTCGAAGCTGCTTTTCTCGAGGAGGCGGCCGTATACGTCACTGCCGGACTTCGGTGCGCTTACCGCAACGACGTTTTCCATCTGCGTCCCGACAATGCTGACCCATGCCTCGCCGGATTTCCTGCGACGCTTCGTACCGCTGGTGCTGGCGGGCGACGCGCTCGTCTGTCAGTTCTTCTCCGAACCTTCTTCGGGCTCCGATCTGGCGGGCATTCGCACGCGCGCCACCAAGGACGGCGAGCGGTGGATCCTCAACGGACAAAAAGTCTGGAGCACGCTGGCCCACCTGGCGGACTATGGCTTGTGCCTTGCCCGCACCGATTGGGAAGCCCCGAAGCATAAGGGCCTGACCTGGTACGTGGTGCCCTGCACCTCCACGGGTCTCACGATTCGGCCTCTCAAACAGATAGGTGGGACGTCGGAGTTCTGTGAGGAGTTCTTCGACAACGTCGTCGTGCCCGAGGCCGACGTGATCGGTGTCGTCAACGAGGGCTGGACCGTCACCCAGACGATGCTGGTGTATGAGCGCGGTGCCGGCCGTCCGAGCGACGGCATATCCGCGGTCGGGTCCCGGCCCGCTGGCGCCCGACATGGTGCGGCTCGCCCGGACAACCGGCCGCATCCGGGACCCCGTGGTGAGACAGAAGCTCGCCCGAGCCCACACGATCGACTACGTCGGCAAGGTGCTGGCATCCCGCATCGCGGAAATGGCCCGTCGTGACCGACTCGGGCCCGGGCTTGCCGCCTACGGCAAGCTTTTTCGAGGCACATACCTGCCGATTCGAGCGCGCATCGGGATGGAGATCGGCGGGGACGCTGCGGCGACGTGGGACCTCGCCGACCCCCATGGAGGGGAAACCTCGACGGCGTACCTCAATGGGCGGGCGCCGTCGATTGCCGGGGGCACCAATGAGGTACAGCGGAACGCCATCGCCGAGCGGGTCCTGGAGATGCCGCGGGAACCGAGCTTCGATTCGAAGAAGCCCTTCAGTCAGGTTCTTCGCGACGCCAAGGATTGGAACGGCACACTCTGACGTTGCTGGTCCCTGGCCGAAACCCCGAGGTTGAAAGGATGAGCTCGCAGAGTTCAGCTTGAATCAGCTTGAAGGGATCACGCCGAAAAGATCTGCATTGGGAGCCGCCCGCTTCAGGAGGTCCCCCACGATCGGACCGAGCTCGGCCGGATCCCATCGCTCGTCCTTTTCGGCCAATGGACCGGCGCGCCAGCCCTCGGCCACGCTTATCTGTCCGCCCCGCACGGAGAACACCCTTCCGGTCACGTAGGCCGCTTCGGGGCATGCCAACCACGCGACGAGTGGGGCCACATTCTCGGGATCGGAAAAATCGAATTGGCCCGGTGGAATCGGTGTGTACGAGCCGGGCTGCGCCTGCTCGGTCATTCGAGTCCGGGCTCCCGGATTAATCGCGTTGACGGTCACGCCGTATCTGCGCCAATTCGGTGGCCGCGATGATGGTGAACGCGGCGATGCCCGCCTTCGCCGCCCCGTAGTTCGCCTGGCCCACATTGCCGTACATGCCGGCGGCAGACGTCGTGTTGATTATCCGGGCGTCGTTGGTCTCTCCTCTCTTTGTTCGCTCACGCCAATACTCCGAGGCCCAGCGGACCGTCGCGAACGTCCCCCGCAGGTGCACCTTGATCACTGCATCCCATTCTTCGATCGACATATTCACCAACATCCGATCACGCAGGATCCCCGCGTTGTTGACGACGATGTCGAGGCCGCCGAATGTCTCGATGGCGAGACGCACCAACCTGCCTGCACCGGCCCACTCGGACACGTCCTCCCCGTTGGCCACGGCCTGCCCTCCCTCCGATCGGATGAGGTCGACCACATCGCCTGCAGGACCTTCCGACCTCCCCTCACCGTCGACTTCGACGCCCAGATCGTTCACGACGACCTTGGCCCCTTGGCGTGCCAACTCCAAGGCGTGACCCCGGCCGATACCCCGGCCTGCGCCGGTCACGATGGCGATCCGTCCCTCATTGATGCCGGCCACTGGTCGTCTCCTCACTCCGGCGCCGATCCCGCCACCGACTCCTCCACCGACTCCGGCGCCGATTCCTCCGCCGATTGCCAGACCGCGCCCCCGCTTCGAGACGCCCGAGCTCGGCGTCGCGCAACTCCAACCACTCCACCAGCACCTCACGCGTGTGCTCGCCCATCCTCGAGCCTCGACGCACCACCCGTCCCGGAGTCCGGCTCAGCCGGTCGGGAGCGCCCGGGTATTCGACCGATCCGATGTCGGGGTGCCATACCTCAACGAAAGAACCGCGACTCCGATGCTGTGGGTCACGCCAGAGATCCTCACTGTCCTGCACGGGAGCGACCGCGAGACCGGCTTTCTGCAGTGCGAGGGTCACCTGGAAAGGGGTGAGAAGGCGGACCCAGGCTCCGATGGCGTCGCGGAGAGCCTCGACGGGTGCAAGGGGTCCACGGTCACCCAGCCGTAGGTCCTGCCGGTCGAGGTGAGCACACATCGTGTCCCAGTCGTCTGCGTCTTCGAGCTCGATCGCCACCCAGGCGTCGGACCCTGCGCACGGGAAGACGCCCGAGAGAAGCGCCCCCGGCACTTCGTTGGGGGCTGCGTTCCATTCCCGCCCGTTTGCGAGAAAATCGAGATACAGGGGTGCCATGATCGCTGCGCCCGTCTCGGTCTGTGCCATATCGATGAAGACCCCGGGTGCACCCTGGTCGACCTCGGCCAAGGCGGCGACCACCGCGCTGGCGCCGTGGATACCCGCGACGAAATCGAAATGCGTCCCGTCGAGCGCCCAG
This sequence comes from uncultured Acidimicrobiaceae bacterium, assembly GCA_963755665.1. Classification (GTDB taxonomy): domain Bacteria; phylum Actinomycetota; class Acidimicrobiia; order Acidimicrobiales; family RAAP-2; genus Bog-473. The sequence continues at coordinate 50,161 of CAVWKU010000017.1, read as the reverse complement.
GCCGACGTCAGTCCGAGGTAGTTGTTGATGTTCGAGGCATAGGCCCGGAAGCTCGACAGTGGGCCGGATCTTCCGTAGCCGGAAATCGAAATCATGACCAGCGTTGGATTATGTGCCGAAAGCTGTGCGAAAGAACAACCCCATGCTTCCATTTTGCCCGGGCCCATGTTCTCAATGACGACGTCCGCCCGACCGACCAATGACCGAAATGTGTCACGGCCCTCCGGAACGGCCATATCGATGCTGATACTGCGCATGCTGCGCGTCAGCCCAGCGAACAACGCCGTCGTCCGGACCCCCGATGGCTCGAACAGCTCCAACTGGTTGGGCGAGTCGAAGGTGCGTAGCGCCTCCGGACGATCTTTCGACTCGATCTTGATGACGTCGGCGCCGAGTTCCGCCAGAACGAGGGGACACACGTTGCCCGCCACAACCGTGCCGAATGAAAGGATACGGACCCCATGGAGCAAGGGGGCCAGCGTCGGGCTAAACGAGACCATCGGACCGCCAACGTTCGAGATCACGCTTCGAGTGTCCCAACTCGCGTACATACAGGTCCTCGTTCGCTTCCCCGAGAAGGGGCGCTGATCGGTGGTAGGCGATCAGCGATGGTGCAGCCAAAAAGGGCGCCCCGGGTATGTCAAAGGATCCCGTTCCATCACGGGAGGACCGGACGAAGTACCCCCGCGCCTGCGCTTGTTCTTCTTGCACGAACTGTGCTGCGCTCTGGGAGAGCGCGCACGGCAATCCGGCCGCTTGTCCGGCCTCGACCAGCTCTCTGGCACTCAGCGTCGACATCAGGTCCGCGATGACCTCCGTCAGGAGGTCGAACAGCTGAACCCGCATGTTCCGATCGCGATAGAGGGGATCCGACAGGACCTCCGGCCTTCCCAGCAGGTCGACGAAGAGGTCCCAATGGTGGGTCGAATGGGCGCCGACGTCCAGGGAACCGTCGCGGCATTTCCAGATACCCCCGGGCGGCGGCCCGAAGTTGGTTTCCCGGGTCTTGATCCGTCCGTTCACGACGTACTGCTCGCTACCCAGCTTGTGGAAGAGGCCAACCTCATGCACAGAGTGATCGATCACCTGTGATCGACATTCGAGAGGGCTCCGGAGCACCGCCTGCACCAGAAAGGCAGCCCACGCGCCCGCTTCGTCATAAAGCTGCTGTCCCGGAATGGCGAGCGGAGGACCCTCGGGGGATCCCACCGGGTGCATCAATCCGCTCATGGCGAACGACGTGAAGGGCGTGGCCCGCCAGTCGCGATAGGGACCGGTCAGGCCGAAGGGGGTGATGAAGCACGTCAGCGTGCCGTCCGGTACCCACGAGAGAGACGGGGGATCGTCGATGAAGCCGTGGAGCCGTTGATGTTGACGTTCTCCTTTTGGCGACGCGATCACCGCATCTGCCGAGGCCGCGAGTTCCTCGAGGAGGGCACGTGCATCGTCACGCTGCCAATCAAGGGTGATCCCACGCTTGTTGTGGTGGTAGTAGGCAAAGAGCAGGCTCGACTCCGGTCCTTCCTCGCCGTCGCGAAACGGGGGCGAACGGCGCAACCGATCGCCGGCCGGCAGCTCCACCTTCACGACGTCTGCGCCGAGATCCGCCAACATCTTCCCGCAGTACGCTCCCGGGCGACCGCTGAGGTCGAGCACTCGCACCCCCGCGAGAGGCTGCGCGAACTCCGTCACTCCTCCTCCACCGGCTCAAAGCGATACAGCGCACTGCGCTCTCCTGTGTCACAGAACACCACGCGAACCGCCAGACCGATGTGCACCTGGTCGGGATCGCACCCGACAATGTTGGTCACTATCCGTGGCCCTTCCAGAAGCTCCACGTAGGCGACGACATACGGCACCGCACTCTGGTAGCTCCCCGCACTGCGGTGGACGACGCTGAAGCTGTGGACCGATCCCAGTCCGGAAGCCTCGGTCCAGGTAACCGAGTCGGTGCCGCAGTCCGGGCACAGTTCTCGTGGATACCAGATGGCAACTCCGCAGGTGTCGCAGCGAGGAAGGAGCAGGCGGCCTTCCGTGGTGGCGTGCCAGAAACCCTCCGTCTCGGGGTTCTGTTCGGGCGCCGGCGCGGGGAGCTGCGATGCCGTCACGCGTCCTCCCTCCCGAGAATGAGCGTGGCGCTGACCATCCGGGTGCCGATCGACCCGCCGGTCCCGTGGGCGAGCGCGATCTCGCAGTCCGGAACCTGGACGGCGGGGTGCGCCTCTCCCCGCAGCTGTCGGACGGCTTCGATGATTTTCGTCATTCCACCCCGGTTCGACGGATGGTTGTTGCACAGGCCCCCGCCGTCGGTGTTGAAGGGAAGCCTCCCATGAGGCGCCACGAGGGCTCCGTCGAGCACGAACCGTCCCCCGGTCCCTTTCTCGCAGAATCCCAGGTCCTCGAGGGTCTCGATCACCGTGATGGTGAACGAGTCGTAGATGGACACGTAGTCGACATCTTCGGGTCGGACACCCGCCTCCTCGAAAGCCAGGGGGCCGGTCGTGGCCGCTCCGGTAGAGGTGAGGTCGATGCGCCCGTTGTTCGTATGCTTCACTGCTTCGGCCCGCCCCAGAATTGTGACGGTCCGTCGATCGAGGTCACGAGCGACCTCGGGGCTCACCACCACGACGGCACCGCCCCCGTCCGTTATGACACAACAGTCGAGCCGGTGCAGAGGCGAACTGATGACGGGGGAGGCAAGCACCTCCTCCACCGTCACGGCTTTTGGCAGGAAGGCCAGTGGATTGTGCTGCGCGTGGAGGGAAGCCGCCACCTTGACCTCGGCCAGTTGGGCGCTCGTCGTACCGAACTCGAACATGTGGCGTTGCGCCGCCAGGGCGTATGCGGTGACGGGCAGCATGCCCCAGAGCGTCTCGAAGGCCGACTCCGGAGATCCTGTCTGCTTTGCGATGGGCGCTTCGCCACGCGTACGGGCCAGACCGGCCATGGTCACGAGAGCGATGTCGCACCGCCCGGCTTCGATGGCGGCCGCCGCGTGAGCGACGTGCACCAGGTACGAAGAGCCACCGGTTTCGGTGGAGTCGATATAACGGGGGTGCAGCCCGAGGTACTCGACCATCGAAGCCGGGCCGAAGCCGGCGGTCGAGTCGCAGAAGTATGCATCCACGTCGGAAAGGCTCAGGCCCGCATCGGCGAGTGCTCCGAGCGCCACTTCGGCATGAATCTGGGGGACGCTGCGGTCGGGTATAACCCGCCGGGGATGTTCGTACGCACCCGCGATCGAGACGAGATCCTTGCTCGTCACGTCGGCTCGGTTATCGCCATCGGCGATTGGGTCGCCGTGGCGAGGAACTGGTCCCAATGGGTGAGCACCAACTCTCTGAGCAGATGTTTCTTCACCTTGGTGGAGTCCGTGCGGGGGATGTCCTCGTGGCGCATGGCGAAGACGAAGTGCGGCACCTTGAAGCTCGACACCTGGGAGCGGACGTGCTCGAGCAGGCCTTCACCGTCAACGCTCGCTCCATTGCTCGGCACGATCACGGCGACGATCGCCTCCCCGCGGGTGGAGTCGGAGATCCCGAAGACAACCGCCTCGCTGATCTCCGGGTGTCCTTCGAGCGCGGCCTCGACTTCCTGCGGAGAGACGTTGGCACCATTGGTCTTGATCATGTCCCCGAGGCGGCCCTCAAAGGTGAGAAAGCCGTCCTCGTCGATACGGCAGAGATCGCCCGTTGGATAAAAGCCGTCGTGGTCGAACGTGTCCTCGGGGAGTCGTTTGTAGAAACCGCGCATCAGCGCGAACCCCCGGACGTAGAGCTCGCCCGGCTCACCGGCCGCGCACTCCTCGCCAGTGGCCGGATCCAGGACTTTGCGCTCCATACCGGGAAGGGAGCGGCCATATGCCCCTGCCTTGTCGGATGGGAGCCTGGTGCCCTCTGCCTCCAATCCGTGCGGTCCGAAGGTCTCAGTCATGCCGAAGGGATTGGGGATCAGCTCCAGGGGAATGAGATCCCCCGCCTCGTCGAACTGGCGAAGGCGTGATCGCAAGTGAGGAAGGTCGATGCCGCGGCTGGCCGCTCGTTCCTCCAGGGCCCGGAGTTGGGGTGTCACGGCACTGATGGTGGTGACCTGTTCCCGGGCACAGGCATCGAGGACGTCGTCAACGGCGGGGGAGGCCGTCATGATGATGCGGGCACCGGTGAACATCGCCGGCAGCACGGTCGAGTTGATTCCTCCGATCCAAAAGAAGGGCACGCTGGAATACAAGCGATCATCGGAGTGGATATTTTGCCAACCGGTGGCCAACAGGGCATAACAGAGGCGGACGACGCTTGCGTGGGTATGCACGACGGCCTTGGGCTGCGATGTGCTCCCCGAGGTGTGGATGATGGTCAGATCATCGGCTGGCGCGACCTGCGCCTCCACGGCGGCCAGGAACTGCCGATCCAGGTGTTGCCGTTCTCCGAGCTGGACCAGATCGTCGGGGCCCGGGATGGCCCACGGGCGCTCCGTCGTTCCCCACACGACGACATGACGCAGGTAGGGGAGTTGGGGCACGAAGAGAGGGGGTTGGACCTGCGCCGCCAACGCCGGAACAGTCTCGAGCCGCGCCATGTAGTCGTGAGTGAGGTAGTGGTCCACCATGAGCAGCGTTTCGATGTCAGAGTGCTCGAGCACCCACCGCAACTCGGGGGCTTGGTACAGGGTGCTGATCGGCACCGTCAGCGCTCCTATGCGGGCCGCGGCCAGCCAGCTCAGGATCCAGTCCGGCGAATTCGCCATCATGATGCCCACCCGGGTCCCCTTACCCACCCCGAGCGCCAAGAGGCCAAGTGCCAGGTTCCCCGATTCCTCGTCGGCTTGGCGGAACGTCAGGCACCGCTCTCCGCACACGAGGAATTCCTTCTCCCCGAAGCACTCCGCCGCGTGCCGCAACACATTGGGCAACGTGGGCGGGAACGGTGGGAGGAGCGACTCGGCTGATCGGACGTGGCCAGCCATGAAGTGCACCCGCTCCTTTCTTGGAAAATCAGAAGCTCTTGCGCTTCCGCAAGACTTCATTGAAGGGAAGGTCTACATCGAAGGACGGCTCCCGCGGAAGGCCCATGAGCCTTTCGGCAACGATGTTCCGCTGTATCTCGTTGGTCCCGCCCGCGATGGAGAATCCTCGCGATTTGAGGAACATCTCTCCGGCATTTCCCGTCGTCTTCTCGGCTCCGTCCCAGATGACACCGTCGGCCGCCCACGTCGCCAATGCAGCCTTGGCGGCCCGGTTGGAGTTGACTCCCAGATGGAGCTTCAGCAGGGAAGCCCATTGTCCCTTGAGGGCACCGGATCGTAGGCCGGACATCACCCGTTCTCCCGCACGGCGGCTCACCGTGGCCTCGATGTACGCCTCCACCACTCGCTCATTGAGCGCGGGGTCGGCATACATGCCACGGTGCCGGATGCCCTCGGCGATTTCGTCGACCGTGACGCCGGGAGCGTTTCCTGAGATACCGAAGAGCCCGACGCCATGCTCGATGTTGTTGCCGGCGTTCCGCTCGTGAAACAGAAGCCTCTGCGCGACGGTCCACCCCTCGTTTTCTCTCCCGATCAGGTTTTCGGCCGGGAGCGTGACGTCGTCGAAGAACTCGATGCAGAACTCCCCCGGGAGGCCGGTCACCGAACGGATGGCATCGATCTGGACGCCGGGCGTCCCCTGCAATGGCACGGCGATCATGGAAAGGCCGCGGTGCTTGGGCGCCTCCCAATCGGTACGGGCCAGGCACATCCCGAAGTCGGAGTACAGCGCTCCGGAACTCCACATTTTAGAACCGTTGAGCACGTAGGAGTCGCCGTCGCGAGTCAATCGAGTGAGCGCGCCGGCCATGTCAGAGCCACCTGTCGGCTCTGAGAGAAGTTGGATCCACAATTCGTCGCCGCGCAGAATGCGCGGCAGGTGAAAGGCCTTGAGAGCCTCGGAACCGAAATCGAGGAGCGTGGGACCCAGCATGCCGATCGACACGCCAAATCCCATGGGGACTCGGTGGCCCTTGGCTTCCGCAAAGAAAACCTTCTGGTGCTCGAACGTAAGCCCGGCCCCTCCGTACTGGACCGGAAAGGCGATTCCCGCGAAGCCGGCATCGAAGATCAGGTTTTGCAGAGTCTTGTCGTCGATCCCCCCTGGGTCGTTCGTCGGAGGCAGGTTCCGCTCGATCCAGATCCGAGCCCGCGACCGGAAACTCGAGAGACTCTCCACATCGAGCGACGTCATGATCGGTCCTCCAGTTCGAGGAGCGTGGCCAGGCGCACCTTGTGCTGTTCAGGGGTGCCGAACAGCGCACGATTGACCACGATGCGCCGGGAGTAGAGATGGACGTGGTGCTCCCAGGTGACGCCGATTCCGCCACTGATCTGCACGCACTCGTCCACAATGTCGAGACAGTGGTCGGCGACATAGACCTTGGCCACGCTGGCCAGTCGGGCTGCCTCGTCGCCCCGGGCATCGATTTCGGCTGCCAGGGCTTCCGCGATGGCCTTGGAGAATTCAAGCCATTGGAACATGTCGGCAACGCGGTGCTTCAACGCTTGGAAGGAGATGATCGGTCGGCCGAAGGCGAACCGATCGCGGGCGTACTCGATCGTTGTTTCGAGGGCGCGCTCGGCTGCGCCCACTGTCTCGGCGCACTGCAGGGCGATCGCCAATTGGATCTGGCGCTCGAGCGACGCACCCGCGCCACCGGGGATCCCGAGCACGGCCGACGACGGGACCCGGACGCCGTCCAGGTTGAGACGACCGTAGCGCCGGCACATGTCGATGCTCCGACCCGGGATCACCTCGACGCCGCGCGTCTCGCGCGGAATCATCAACTGGGTGAATCCGTTCGCCGAGCGTGCCGTCACGAGAAAGTGATCAGCCTGCGCTGCCGCTTCGACGTAGCTCTTCCTTCCGGAGACCACCACGTCCGTGCCGGCGCATTCGAGGCCCGCAGCGACGACCGGAGCACGCCCCGCCCACGCCCCGCCCTCTTCGGCTACCGCCCAGGTGGCGACGAGTTCTCCCGACAACAGCCCGGGGATCAGTCCGGACCGTCGTTCGGGGTCCGCTTCCTCGGCTAGTGCGCATGCCACCACATTGACGGGAAGAAAGGGTCCGGGTGCCACCGTTCGCCCCATCTCTTCGGCCACGATGGCGAGGTCCTGGACCGGGCGGCCCGACACGCTGCCCCCGCCTTGCGCTTCGGGCACGAGGGGGGACGTCCAACCGAGACGGGTGGCCTGTTGCCAGTAGTCACGCTCGAATCCATCCGCACCCTCCCAGAGGGCGCGAACGGTGGAGAGTGGACTTTCTGCCTCCAAGAACTTTCTCGTTGCCTCGTGGAATATTCCCTGTTCCTCGGTGAGCGTCAGATTCACGACTCGCCCATCATGGCAAGGTTGAGCGAAGCTGGCTCACCGTCGTCGGATGGACAACCGTCGTCGGATGGACAACCGTCGTCGGATGGACAACCGTCGTCGGATGGACATAGGTGGGTACCCGCTCTCTCGCTGATGGTCGGCCGCCTCCACACCTGTTTAGTCCAGCGCCCAAATTTTTTTGTGTCAAATAGCTCCGCCACTGTGGTCCGGTCAGCGAGAGGTGATTCGTATTTGGGCATGTGCTTGAATGGTTGCAGGGGCATACCGTTGGCGGACGAGCCAGAAGGAGGGGCGACATGAGCTGGAATTTCGAACTGTACATCGACGGAAACTGGACCACCGGGGAGGCAGCGGGGTCAATCGACGTCATCGACCCGGCCACGGAGGACGTCATCGGAAGCGTTCCCGAGGCCACCACCAAAGACGCGGTGCGCGCCATCGAGGCGGCCCGTAAGGCCTTCGACGAAGGTCCCTGGCCCTTTACCAAGCCGGCCGAGCGGGCCGCAGTCCTCATCCGCATGGCCGAAATCCTCGAAGCACGCTCGGCCGAGCTTCGTGAGCTCATCGTGGCCGAGACCGGGACAACCGGTTTCTTGACCGACTACGTCCAGGCCGGTGGATCGATCGGGATGTTCCGTTCGAATGCCGCGCAGATCGAACATGTGGTCCAGTGGGTGGAGGCTGGAGCTCCCAGCGCGGGGCCGGGAGGCATGTCGGGGACAGCGCTTTTCCGGGAGCCGGTCGGGGTCGTCGGAGCCATCACGCCGTTCAACTTCCCGTTCATGCTCAATGTGGTCAAAGTGGCCCCGGCGCTGGCCGCCGGCTGCACCGTTGTGCTCAAGCCACACCCCTGGACACCTCTGGACGCTTTCTTGATTGCCCAGGCGGCCGAAGAAGCCGGCATCCCGCCGGGGGTCTTCAACGTGATCACCGGCGGGGGGGACGTGGGGGAGGAGATGACCACGAACCCGATGGTGGACATGATCGCGTTCACCGGTTCGACCGCCACCGGCCGGCGGATCATGGCCAACGGGTCCGCCACCATGAAGCGATTGCAGCTCGAACTCGGGGGCAAGAGTGCCCAGATAATTCTCGACGATGTGTCGGAGGAGCACGTGCGGACGATCGGCTTCGGGGGGGTGCTGACCCATTGTGGCCAAGGGTGCATCCTGGGCACACGGCTTCTCTTGCCCGAGCACCTCCTCGACGCCTACAAGGACGGCCTGGCCGCAGCCGTGCCCGCGGTCAAGATCGGCGACCCCCGGGATCCCTCCACCGTGCTCGGACCATTGATCAGAGAGCAGCAGCGCCAACGTGTCGAGGGCTACGTTGCGTCGGCGCACGAGCAGGGGGGCGAGCTCCTCACGGGAGGCAAACGGCCGGAAGGCTTCGAGAAGGGATTCTTCTACGAGCCCACCGTCTTCGTCGGAAACAACGGCATGCGTATCGCGCAAGAGGAAATCTTCGGCCCGGTGTTCACGGTCGTGCCGTACTCGGGCAAAGACGACGACGCAGTGCGGTTGGCCAATGACTCGATCTATGGGCTCGGAGGAGGCGTCGAATCTGCATCAACGGCGCGGGCTTTCAATGTCGCCCGGCGGATAAGGGCCGGAACCGTCATCGCCCAAGGGGTCGGCGGCACTGACGTGACCGCGCCGAGCCCGGGTGACGGCCAAGGGCCCGGCTGGGGCTACACCATGGCCGGTATCGGCCAGGACGGCGCCTTCGGCGGGTTCAAGCAGAGTGGCATCGGCCGCGAGTGGGGACACCACGGCCTCGAGGAATTCACGGAGATCAAGTCGATCACCTGGATGTGAGCCGATCCCGCTATCCGTGATCGACGCCCGCTCTCTTCACTCTGTTCGGTCGAGGATGTAGACGCGCATGGACATCGCAGACATCGCCCGCGAGACACCCGACCGAATGGCCGTGGTGGTCTCCTCGGGCCAGAGAGCCACGTACGGCGAGCTGTCGCGCCGCGCGAACCAGATGGCCCACCTGCTGTATCAGGCCGGTCTCCGCCGGGGCGACGGCATCGTCATCATGTTGCCGAATTGCATCGAGTTCTACGAGGTCGCCTGGGGCGCCCAGCGCAGCGGCCTCTACTACACGCCGGTGAACACGCATTTGACCGCGGACGAGATCGCCTACATCGTTCAGGATTCCGGGGCGAAGGCCGTGTTCATCCATGCCGCAGCGGGCGCGCTGGCGTCCGCATTGGCCGCATCGGAGGCGGGTGCCGGGGTGCGCCGCCGCTTCGCGGTCGGCGGCGAGTTGGCCGGTTACGACAACTACGAAAAAGCCGTGCGCGCAGCCCCGGCGAGCGATCCACCGGAGCCGTCGCAAGGCACCGAGATGCTCTATTCCTCGGGCACCACGGGGCGCCCCAAGGGGGTACGCCGGCCGCTACCGGGCGAAGCGGGTTCGTTCGCACAATCAGCGACAGAAGAAGGGCTCCGCTCGTTGTATCGAATGGACGGCGACAGCGTGTACCTGTCGCCCGCGCCGCTCTATCACAGTGCTCCGCTTGCCTACACGATGGCTGTCCTCCGTATGGGAGCGACGGTCGTGCTCATGGAGCGGTTCGAGCCGGAGGAAACGCTCCGGTTGATTGAGGAAAACCGGGTCACGCACGCCCAGTTCGTGCCGACCATGTTCGTGCGTCTCCTCAAGCTCGACCCGGCGTTGCGTGCGCGGTACGAGCTGTCCAGCCTGCAGTGTGTGATCCACGCCGCCGCACCGTGCCCGGTCGAGGTGAAGGTGCAGATGCTGGAGTGGTGGGGGCCCATCATCTACGAGTACTACGCCGGAACTGAAGGCATCGGCGGGACGCTCATCGGACCCGAGGAGTGGATGGCGCACCCGGGGTCTGTCGGCAAACCCTCTGCCGTGCACATCCTCGGTGAGGACGGCGGAGAGCTCTCGAGCGGTCAGGCGGGGAGGATCTATTTCGACGGGGGCCCACCGTTCCGCTACCACAACGACCCGGTAAAGACGGCATCGATCCAGAACGAGCAGGGCTGGCGCACTCTCGGCGACGTGGGCTACCTCGACGACGACGGCTACCTTTTCCTCACCGACCGGGCGACGTTCATGATCGTCTCCGGCGGGGTGAACATCTACCCCCAGGAGGCGGAGAACGTCTTGGTCATGCACCCCCAGGTCGCCGACGCCGCCGTCTTCGGCGTACCGAACGAGGAATTCGGCGAGGAAGTCAAGGCAGTGGTCCAGCTTCTCGTCTGGGCCGACGCCGATGACCACCTGGCCGACGAGCTCATTGCCTTCTGTCGCTCCCGCCTGGCCGCGTACAAGTGCCCGCGGACGGTCGACTTTGTACGCGCACTCCCTCGCGACCCGAACGGGAAGCTCTACAAGCGTCGCTTACGCGACACGTACTGGTCCGGTCACGACACGCGTGTGCTGTGAGCGCCTCCTGCGCAGGCCTCAGCTCGGCAATGCGGCAACCTGCGGTCCGTGGTTCTTCATGCCGTAGCTCTTGAGGGTGATGTCGACGTCCGTCGCTTCGGCCCGCAACGCGCCCACGGTGCACTGCGCGCGGTCCCGGTAGGCGAACGGGTCGAAGTTGTAGAACCGGCATGCGTTCTCCCACGTGATCTGGTGGATCTCGTCGTCGGGCACACCGGCGGCCTGAAACGACTTCCAGGCCGATTCGGGAGCATTGGGCCAGGTGCAGTCCGAGTGGGGGTAGTCGCACTCCCAGGCGATGTTCCCGATGCCGATATCGTGGCGCAGGCGCAGGCCGGTGTAGTCGTCTATGTAGCAGGTCAGCACCCGATCCTTGAACACTTGGCTGGGCATTTGATCGCCGAAGTCCTGACCCGTCCAGCGGTGGTGTCGCTCGTACGTGTAGTCGGCCCGTTCCAGCCAGTAGGGGATCCAACCGATGCCACCTTCGGCCAGGGCGAACTTCGTCTGGGGGAATTTGCGCAGGACCGGCGACCACAACAACTCAGCGGCGAATACCCCGGTGCTGAACGGCATGGTGTGGATCATGGTGTCGAACGGCGAACGGGGCATGTACTCGGGCGAGCTGCCGAAGTGGAAGACCATGACAGTGTCGGTGTCCTGGCAGGCCTGCCACGCGGGATCCCACTCGTCGCCGTGGTGGTCGGGCTGCCCGAATCGATGCGTGTCCGAATGAAACGACGTGGCGTGACAGCCCCTGTCCGCCATGCGCCGGATCTCTCCGGCCATCCACTCGGGGCCAAGGATGAATCCGGAGAGGGCGAGCGGGATGAGCCGTCCCGGATAGACCCCGCACCACTCGTCCATCTGCCAGTCGTTGTAGGCCCGGATCATGCAGCCCGCCAACTCCCGATCCCCGCTCTGGAGAAAGTATTGGCCTCCGAGACCCGGCCACGACGAGAAGCACATGGCGCCGAGGACGCCGTTGACGTTCATGTCCCGGATCCGCTCGTGGACATCCCACGTGCCCTTCCTGACCTCATCGAACGAGCCCGGATCGTTCCCCCACTCCTCGGGGATCCGCCCGGCAACGGCGTTGAGCCCGAAGCTCGAGACCTCGTTGCCCTCTATCTGCCACGCGTCCGTGCCATTCTCGCGGTGGATGACCCGGGGCACGCGGTCCCGGTACTTGGCCGGGAAATGGTCAAGGAAGTAGTCGCTCATGGAGGGCGGCTCAACCAGATGATCATCGACGCTGACCATGATCATGTCTTCTAGTTGCATACTCACCCTCCCGGTCCGAGCTTGCGCTGCAACCAATTGTTTAGCACTCGCCCAACTCTTGTCACAACTGATCGTCAACTGATCGTCGATCGTCGCCCAGTAATCGTCGCCCAGTAATCGTCGCTCAGCTGCAGGCAAGCGCTACGAAATCGTCGCTGGAGGGCGCTCGAAAGGGAGTCGGCCCTGGTCTTCCCGCAGAGAGACCCGCAACACATGTTTTTGAATTTTTCCCGAGGAGGTGCGGGGGAAGTCGTCGACGAAATGCAACTCTTCGGGCCATTTCTGACGGGCCAACCCGCCCGCCTCCAGGTGGGAGCGCATGGCGTCGAGACCGAAGGTCGGAACGCCGGGCAACAACCGGATGACTGCGGAGGCACGTTCTCCGTAGCGGGCGTCCGGGGCAGCCACGACGGCAACTTCCGCCACGCCGTCAATCCCGGCCATCAGTTCTTCTACTTCAGCGGCGGAGATGTTCTCGCCGCCCCGGATGATGATGTCTTTCTTGCGGTCGGTGAGAGTGAGGTAGCCGTCGGGATCGAGGAATCCTGTGTCCCCGGTGTCGTACCAGCCGTCGGCGTCGATGGCCGCGGCCGTCAACGCGGGATCGATGTACCCCACGAAGAGCTCGGGTCCGCGGGAATGGATCTCCCCCGATTGACCGGTCGGAACCGATCGGCCGTCCGGGTCGAGCAATCGGATCTCGGAGCCCGGCATGATCCGTCCGTCGGTGAAGCTCTTCTTCTCGACCGGATCCGAGTGCACCGATCCCGTCGTGGACGGGTGCTCCGTAGACCCGTACGCGCGGACGATGGAGATGCCGAGGGCGATCGCCCGCCGGGCCACCTCCGCAGGGACCGGCGCTCCGCCCATCGTCAGCCGGGCGATGTAGGGAAGGTGGACGTCCGGTTCGAAGTCGGGGTGATCGAGCAAGCTGAGGAGGAAGAAGGGCGGGCCTCCCTGCAACGCAACACCGTCATCGGCCATGGCGGCAAGCACTGTTGTGGGATCCCAGGCGTCGATGAGATCGAGTGGGCTTTTGCCGAAGAGCGGATTCATCACTGACGAAAGACCGGTGATGTGCCCGACCGGTGATCCGGTGATGTTCGCGGTGGGGGTGACGAGAGGCCTCTCCGACGAATCTTGCGCCATGAACGATCCCCACGTACGCCGATCTGCGAGGAACGAACGGTGCGTGTGGATGACCCCCTTGGGCTCCGCCGTGGTGCCAGACGTGTAACCGATGATCGCCGGACGTCGGGATCCACCCGCGTGGGTTGCTCCGGTGGGTCGCCCAGATCGAGGGCCTGCGACCACGAAAGGACGGTCGGACCCAACGATGGCATCGGGCCGTCTTCGGTCGGGACCATCACCACCAGCTCGAGGTCGGGCAGATCGGGGAGGGCAGCCTCAAGATTCGCCACGTAGTCCTGACGGGCGAAGCGATCCGTTGTGATGAGCACCCGCGCGCCGCTCTGGCGGAGGATGTGTCCCACCTCTTTGGACCCGTAGATATGGACGATCGGAATGAGGACAACCCCGAGGGGAAGGAGTCCGTAGAAACAGGCGACCGCCTCAGCCCAATTCGGAAGTTGGAAGGCGACGACGTCTCCGGGGGCGATGCCGTGGTGAACGAGGGCACCGGCGAGGCGGCGACCCATTTCGCCCACGCCTCCGATGGTGCCGACGTACGGGCGGATCCGGGAGCGGACCCGGCACGTGACCCCCGCCGCGTCCTTGACCCCGTACACGGCAATGTCGGCCAACGTGTCGTCGGTCCACCAACCCGATTCCCGGTAATGACGAGCGAGGTCGGGAGAGGGGTACCGTGCCTGCCAGCGAGAGCTCATTGAGCCTTGAACTGTGGTGGGCGTCCCTCCGAGGCGGCGCGGACCCCTTCTGTCCAGTCGGAGGTCGACTGGAGCCATTCCTGCTCAATGGCCTCATGCTCGGAGGCCACCCGAAATCGCTCGACCATGCCCGCTCGCATGGTCGCGCGGATCGATCGTAGGGCGAGCGGCGCGGAGGAAGCGATTTCCGCGGCCAGCGCATGCGCTTCGGCGCGCACGACATCCTGGGCGACCAGCCCATCGCTGAGCCCGATGGCCAAAGCCTCGTCCCCCTTGACCCTTCGACCGGTGAAGAGCAGATTGAGGGCGTGCTGCTGGCCCACGATGGCAGGAAGCGTGACCGTGAGCCCCAGTATGTGGTGGAACCCGAACCGGGCGAAGTTGGCGGAGAACCTGGCTTCTGGACAGGCAATCCGGAAGTCTGCCAAACACGCCAGACCGAAGCCGGCGCCGATCGCCGCTCCTTGGATCGCGGCCACGACAGGGGTCTTGACGGCGAAAAGCCGGGCCGCTTCCCGGTACAGCAGATCCGGTCCTACGGATCGGCCGTCGGTCGCACTCCCGGAAAGATTGGCCCCGGCGCAGAAATGCTTACCCTCCGAGCACAAGACGATCGCCCGGCACTCAACCAATGCATCGAGTACGGCGTAGGCATCACCCAATGATTCGATCACGTCCGTCTCGAAGAAATTGTTGGGTGGCCGGTGGATCTCGACGGTCGCGACGAAGGAGTCATCGACGGTCGCACTGACATCTCCGAAACACTCGTCGAACACGTTCGCCCCCTGGACAGCCCAACCGCTATGGTTTTGGGCGAGTGCCCATGAACGCTAATTCGATTCCGTCACCTAAATTCAAATAGGTCGAGTCGCATAACATCATCCCATGTTTCAACGTAATTCCGATCAGCAGCTCTTCGAGGAGACGACGAAGAAGTTCCTCGATGCGTCGTGTCCCACGGCCAAGCTGAAGGAATTGGTCACCGACGCGTCAGGGTACGAGCCGGCATTCTGGCAGCAGGGAGCCGAGCTGGGATGGACCTCCCTGGTTGTGCCCGCCGAAGCCGGTGGCGGAAGTATCAGTGCAGAGGGTGTCAAGGACCTGTCGTTGGTTGCGTATCAGTTCGGTTTGCACGCTGCACCCGGTCCGCTGATGGGAAGCAACGTCGCCGCCGCCGCGCTCGGTCGGTGGGGGAGTAAGGAGCAACAAACGGGGCCGCTCGCGGAGTTGCTGAGTGGTGAGGCCGCAGGGGCATGGGCCCTGGCCGAAGCCCCCCCGCACGACCGACTCGGAGACGTTGCACTCCTCGCCACCGAGAGTGAGGGCGGTTTCCGCCTCGAGGGGACCAAGTCACCCGTGGAGGGTGGTCTGCATGCCGCGCACATCCTGGTGACGGCGCGCAGCGAAACCGGACTGCGTCAGTTCCTCGTGCCGGCCGACTCGCCCCATCTGACAAGGCACCCGCTGCACAGCCTCGATACGACCCGGCGTTTCGCCCGACTCGATTTCGACGGCGTGCAACTCCCCACCTCGTCTCTGGTTGGAGCACCGGAAGACACCCAGAGTGCTGTCGATTGGCTCACCGATCTGGCGGTCACCATCCAGCTGGCGGAGATGTGCGGCGCTATGCGCTGGGCCTTCGACACCACGGTGGAATGGGCGTTCAACCGGTATTCGTTTGGCCGCCCCTTGGCCTCCTACCAGGAAATCAAGCACCGCTTCGCCGATATGAAGCTGTGGCTCGAGGCAAGCTTTGCCATTACCGCCCAGGCGGCCGATGCAGTTGACCGGGAGACGTCCGACCGCACGGAATTGGTGAGCGCCGGTAAATTCTACGTAGGCCGCAACGGGCCGGAATTGCTCCAGGACTGTGTGCAGTTGCACGGTGGCATCGGACTCACCTTCGACCACGACCTGCATCTCTTCCTGCGGCGAGTGACCACGAACGCCGCCCTTTTCGGAACTCCGAGTCAGCACGCCATACGCCTGACTGACATTCTCGCGGCCCGAGGAGGGACAACGTGATGGCGGACCACACGATGGAGAGCGTCGAGAGCTTCACGGCCCGCGCCCGCACATGGCTGGCGGGGAACATGCCCCGCATCCAGGACCGCGGGGGCCGCTCCCGGCCGGCCGGGCACTCGGACGAAGAGGAGCTCGCACGCATTTCTCGTGACCGGGACCTGCAGCGCAGGCTGTTCGACGGCGGCTTCGCTGGAATCTGCGTACCAGCTGACTACGGAGGCCAGGGCCTGACCATCGCCCACCAAGAAGCATTCAACCGGGAGATCCGGGGTTACGACTACCCGGCCACTACGCAGGTCCCCACCCTCACTCCTTGCATGTCCGTCATTTTGGAATTCGGGACCCACGAGCAGAAGCAACGTCACGTCCCCCCGATCCTCAAGGGAGAGACGCTCTGGATGCAGTTCCTGTCGGAGCCCAGCGGAGGCTCGGACGTGGCCGGTGCGCTCACGACAGCCGTGCGTGACGGAGAGGAGTGGGTCCTCAACGGGTCCAAAATCTGGACCACCGGAGCCTGGTGGGCGGACTGGGGTCTGTGCCTGGTCCGGACCAACTGGGATGTTCCCAAGCACCGGGGACTCACCGTGTTCATGCTGGAGATCCACCAACCCGGCATAGAGATCCATCGCATCGAAATGCTCAACGGCTCCCGGGAGTTCTGTCAGGAATTCATCACCGATGTCCATGTGCCGGACTCACAGCGCATCGGTCAGATCGACGAGGGATGGGCCGTCGGCACACGGTGGATGTACCACGAGCGGACCATCTCGGGCGGTTCGCCCTACGTGACCTCCCCGGCGGGGCGACCGGCCGTGGCGCTCGACCCGACCGGAGGGGCGGTGGCGTTGCTCCCCTTTGCCCGAAGTCAGGGCCTGCTGGATGACACCCGCGTCAAGGAGCTGATCGGTGAAGCACACGCCCTCTCACTTGTGGGGAATGCCCTCACGCAGCACATCACAGAGGGAATCCGTACCGAATCGATGACGAACCAAGCTGCAGCGATTACGCGGCTGTGGTACGGAACCTCCGCGGTGCGCAGCTCGACCATCTGCTTCGAGCTCGTGGGAGCCAACGCGGTGGCATGGTCGGACGAAGACAGCGACCTCGGTCAACGAGGCATTCGCTTCTTGATGCGACAGGCCTCGTGCATCGCCGGAGGGACCACCGAGATGGCGCGCAATGCCATCAGCGAGCGGGTACTCGGAATGCCCCGGGAACGCACCGTCGACAAGGACACGCCGTTCCGGGACGTCCCTCGCAGCGCGCCCACCAGGTAGCGAAGAGCCAAGAAGAGAAACGGCGGATCGCTACTGCGCGAAGGGATAGTCCGCGTCGGTCTCGTAAATGATGCCCCGCTCCAACAGGTCGTCGATCTCTTCGGTCGAGTAGCCCAGGCGGAGCATGAGGGGACGGGTGTGTTGTCCGAGGAGCGGCGCCGGCCCGTAGGGCCCCGTCGGCGTCTCGGAGAAGTCGACCAGTGTGCCGAACTGTCGCATCCGGCCCAAGGTGGGATGGGCATATTCGGCCACCAGGCCCAGGCGTTCGTTGTCGGCGTCGTAGAGGGCCAATTCGCCGTCGTTCGTGTCGATGGCTACTTCGACGGCCACCCCGGCGTCGGAGAGGATCGCCTGCCAGGAAGGGGCGGTCCGGCCTCGGAAAGCCTCCTCGAGGACAGGTTCGATCTCGTCACGCGCCGCGACGCGGGCCGCCACCGTGTCGTGGCAGTCGAGGTCGGGCTGACCGACGGTACGGCAGAGCGCGGCCCACTGTCCTGGACCGAAGGCGGCCAACTGGATCCAACCCTGTTGGGTCTCGTACAGACGGCAGCACGGTGACACCCCCGTCTGGTTGCGGTCGAGGCCCGGACGGACCGGGCCTGGCTCGCCGTCGACCAGGAAGACATCCGAGCCGAACAGCGCGGCGCCGTTGAGGAGAGACGTCCAGACATCCTGGCCCTCGCCGGTGCGGCGCTGGTGGTAGAGGGCGGCCAACACGCCGACGACCGACACCATGGCGTTCGCCGTATCGGTCATCCCGAAGCGAAGATAGAGGGGGGCGTTGCCCTCGCCGACCGGTCCCGCCTCGTATTCGATGCCGCATGCGGCTTGGTAGAGCGGATCGAGTCCGCCGAAGTCCGAGAGCGGGCCCTCGGCTCCATACGCGTAGGTGTTGCAGTGGACGAGGTCAGGGTGACGGGCCTGCAACGATGCGTAATCGATTCCCAGACGGGCGGCGGTTCCTTTCGTCATGTTGTGATGGACCACATCGGCTATCTCGGCGAGCCGCATCACCACTTCCAGACCGTCGGGATCCTTCACGTCGACAGCGATGTCCTGCTTGCCACGTTGACAGCCGAGGAAGGCCATGCCTGCCATCCGCATGCTGTCGCCGCGCACCGGTTCCACCTTGATGACTTCGGCCCCGAGGTCGCCGAGGATCATGGCGCCATAGGGACCCGCCAGGTACTGACCGAGGTCGAGCACGACCACGCCGCTCAGCGGCCCCATCAGGAACCGACTCCCACGGCGCCGCTTTCGACCAGATCTTCGATCTCTTGCGTCGAATATCCGGCTTCGGACAGCACGTCCCGACTGTGCTCCCCGACGTGGGGTTGCGCACCTTGAATCGCGCCGGGGGTCCCGCTCAGGATGGCCGGAATCCCCACCTGGGTCGTGACGCCGAGCTCGGGATCGACCACGGTGGCGGCCAGTCCATTGGCCACGAACTGGGGATGGGTGAAGACATCTTCCATGGGGACCACCGCCTCGGCCCCCAAGCCGGCTTGGTGGAATGCCTCGATGAGGTCTTGGCGGGGCCAGAGGAGGTAGGCCTGGCGGAGCCGGGACTCGTGCAACGCACGCAGTGCCGGATCGCTGTAGAGGGCCACCGGATCCACCGGTTCCAGGCCGAGGATCTCCTCGACCGAGCGCGTGGGGGTTCGCCCGTTCATCGTGGCGGCGTGGATCCACTCCCCGTCGGCGCATTCGAAGAGCGAAGTCTGATGGACGCCGGGGGGATAGGTCTTCGCCATCATCGAGCGGAACGCCGCATCAGCTCGTTCGTGTTCCTGCCAGATCATGGTGGTATACGCCATGACACCTTGATAGAGGGAGGTCTCCACGTGCTGGCCCCGTCCACTCTGCTCCCGGTGGATGAGAGCGGAGAGGACGCCGGCCGCCAACAGGAAGCAGGCAGCCATGCTCGGTGCCGGGAAGTGGAGGAACACCGGACCGGGCCGCCAGCCCGGTTGCTCGTTCTGCATTCCTGAGCGGGCTTGAACGAGTGCGTCCCAACCGGGTCGATCGGCGAACCGGTGACCGGGGGGATAGGCCGGGACCGAGCAGTACACCAGGCGCGGGAAGCGCTGGGCGAGTTCGGGGTACGAAAGACCCAGGCGACCCATGGTGCCCGGGCTGAATGTTTCCACCACGACATCAGCGCCGGCACACAGTCGAAGAAACACTTCGCGGCCATCGTCTGCCTTGAGATCGATCACCGCTGATCGACGGCTGCGATTCCACACGTGGTATGCCGGTTGCTCACGGAAGGGGTCACCGCCGGGCGGTTCGATCTTCACGACGTCTGCTCCCAAATCGGCCAGGAGCATGACGCCGACGGGGCCCGCGATGCCCCAACTGAGATCGAGCACCCTCACTCCGGTCAAGGGTCCGGCGGCCGTGCTCACGTGGGGGTAACCAGACGGTCCGAAGCGATCACGAGTGTTTCCTCCATGACGGTGGGGAGTGCTACATTTGGGCGTAAGCCTAATCGCAACGCCGAGATGCTTTCCCGGAAACAACGAGGGGGTGACCTCCCTGATTGTCGATATTTACGGTAAGGTCATGTTACAGTCGTGTTACGATTTGGGCGTATGCTTAGTATGTGGGGTCATCTTCCTCTCAGATGAGGGGGCGTCATGTTGTGGCTGCATGAAGTGCGGCTACGTCGAGTAAAGGGGGGATCGTGCGCAAGCGGTTCATGCGAATGAGGGTCGCTGTCGGCGTATCGGTGATCGCGGCGTCAGCCATGATCGGGGGTTTCGCCACCGGTTCGGCCGGGGCGAGCACACCGAAGCTCACGGCCAGTGCACCTGGCATCACACCGACGACGATCAAGATCGGAATCCTGACCGATCAGACCGGTGCGGCTTCCTCCAGCTTCGGTACAGCGGCGCAGGCTATAGAGGCACGCTTCAAACAACTGAACGCCGAGGGCGGGATCGACGGGAGAAAAATCGTCTGGGTCACCGCCGACGCGGCATCGAGCCCGACCGGAGCTGAGACGGCCGCCCAGAACCTGGTGGAAAACCAGGGCGTCTTCGCAATCACGGAACTGAGCAGTGCGTTCTTCGGTGCAGCTCCGTATTTGAACAAGGAGGACGTTCCCGTCACCGGCACGGGATTGGATGGATCGGAGTGGGACCAGCAGCCCAATACCAATCTGTTTTCCATCACAGGAGACGGCAGCGTGAACGGGGACGCCTACGATGATGGAGGGTTCTACAAGTCAATCGGGGTCCACAAGTTCACCTACGTCGAGTCGAACGTCCCGTCGGCGATCTCCTTCGGAAACGGTGTCTACAAGACCGTGGAGAAGGACGGTCTGAAGCCATGTGACAAGACCATCGTGCCGCTCGGTTCAGTGGACTTCACTGCGTTCGCGTTGAGCTTCAAGGCCGACGGCTGCGACACCGCTGAATGTGCGTGTGTGCTGTCCTCGAGTCTCGCCATGGCCACGGCACTCCACCAGGCCGGTCTCAACAACGTAAAGATTCTCTTTGCTGCTGGGCCGACACAGGACATCTTCCAGAGCAAGGCAGACGAGGCCGCCGCCAAGGGGGCGTATTTTCCGGGCATCTCGTCGTCGCCGACCTATACCAACGCCGCCAGCGTGGCGTTCCTGGCCGACCTCAAGAAATACGATCCGGCCTACCAGGGGGGGCTGCCCGGCAACAGCGAGTCAGACGGTTGGCCGGCGGCCAATCTGATGGTCCAGGGTCTTGAGGTAGCCGGAACGAATCCGACCCGCCAGTCATTTATCGCCGGACTGCGCAAGGTGACGAACTGGACGGACAGCGGTCTGGCCACGGGGCCCATCAGCTTTGCGCACTTCGGACAGAACCCGCCCACGCAGTGTTTCAGCTACGTGCAGTTCAACGGGAAGGAGTACGTTCCCTACCCGAAGAGCGGCAAGGCATTCTGCGGGAAAGAGATTCCCGGTACGGCGTCCTGACCGGAGGGCGCCGTCCGATCCTCGCCCGGCGTGTGGGGCGAGGCGCCGTTCAGCGCCGTGAGAGGACCCCACGCTCGATGAGCTGGACGATTTCACTTGACGAGTAACCGACTTCGGTCAGGACGGCTTCGTTGTCCTGACCGACGGTTGGGGATGCCGTGCGCGCCGCGGTCGGCGTACCCGACATGGAAACGACCGGTCCCACCATGGTGAGCGCACCGACGTCGTCGTGGAAGAGATCGGCGGCCAGGTCGTTGGCGCGCACCTGCGGGTCGTCGACGAGGTCGTCGACGGTGCGGTAGCGCCCGGCGGGCACGCCGGCTTGCTCGAAGGACGTGATCCATTCGTCCGTGGTCCTTCGGGCGATGGCGTTTCCCAGGTCCACAATGAACTGGGCCGTCATGGCCTCTGCCTCGGGGCTGTTGCGCGGGACATCCTTGCGCGCATGCAGCGGATGGACGACTCCCACCACCTCCTCGAAACGGCGACGCATGCTCGGGGTCACCGCCGCCAAGGCCACCATGCCGTCAGCCGTTCGGTAGAGGCGGTAATAGGGGTAGGTCAACCGGCTCCAATCCGGGTCCGGTGGGGGACCGGTGACGCGAAGGAACTGCGTGCCCTGGAGCAAAAGCGCGGCGGCGAGCAGGGATGTCTCCAGTTTCTGTCCCACCCCGGTGCGCTCTCTTGCGAAGAGCGCCGCAGAGACCGCCCAGGCGATCACCGTGCCGGTGGTCAGATCGGTCACCGGTGGGTTGATGGGAAGGGGGATCTCCTGATCAGAACGACCACCGGCGGCCATCAGCCCCGAAATCGCCTGCACGATCACGTCGTAGCCCGAGACATGCGCTGAGGGGCCCTTTCGCCCGACCGCCGTGATCTCGGCATAGATGAGGCGGTTGTTGAGCGGCTGCAACGTCTCGTAGTCGATCCGCAGTGCCGTCGCCGTTTCGGGGCGGAAATTCACGAGGACGACGTCGACGGTCGGTACCAGCCGGTGGATGATGGCCTGGCCCTCCGCACTCTTGAGGTCGATCGACAGGGCACGCTTGTTGCGGTTGAGCGCGAGAAAGCCTCGACTATCGGCCGCCGACTGCACGACGTGCCGCCCGGACTCACCTCCCGGGGGCTCCACCTTGATGATGTCGGCCCCCATGTCACCGAGCAGCATCCCGGCCAGCGGCCCGGCAATGGCCTCGGAGAACTCGAGGACGCGCACTCCGTCTAGCGCACCCGGCATCGCGACATCCCCTCCTTCGTGCGTCGGCTCTTCATGCGTCGGCTCTTCATGCGTCGGCCGCCTTCACGTGGGCCTCACGGAGCTCGAATTTCTTGACCTTCCCACTGGGTTCACGTGGCAGTTCGCTGACGAAGGCAAACGAGCGCGGCCACTTGTACTTCGCCAGAGAGCCCTCGACTCCCTGCAGGAGTTTTTCAGGGGTTACGTCCTCGCCGGACCGCACCTCGACGACGGCATGGACGATCTGACCCATTGCGCCGTCGGGTATGCCGAACACGGCGGCGTCGACGACGACCGGGAGTTCGATGAGCGCCGCCTCGACCTCGGCGGCATAGATGTTGACGCCACCGCTGATGATCAGATCGGTGCGCCGATCCACGATGAAGAGATACCCGTCCTCGTCGATCATCCCCATGTCCCCGGCCGTGAAGTACCCCTCGTGCCACGCGTCCGCCGTCTTCTGTGGGTCCTTGAAGTACTCGAAGGTCCAACCGGGGAGCCCCGTCGAATAGATCATCCCCACCTCGCCGGGAGGGAGCTCCTCGCCCTGGTCGTCGAGGATCATGGTTCGTACCCCGGGGAGTGGTCGCCCGACACTGCCCTGTTTCACGCGCCACTCGTTGGGCGAGATGATGGAGAACGAGCCCTCGATCGCTCCGTAGTACTCCCAGAGGACACCGGGACCGAAGACCTCGAACATGCGGCGCTTGACTGCCTCAGGGCATGCGGCCGCGGCATGGACGATCAGGCGCATGGAGGAAAGGTCGAAGGCATCCCACTGCTCCTCGAGGATCCGGATGAAATGGGCCGGCACCATGAACCCGGTGGTGACGTGCTCGCTCTCGATCAGCTGCAGGCACGTCCGGGCGTCGAAACGCGGCATGATCACCAGGGTGGAGCCCACCATGAGGTGGAGCTGGGCATACGAGCCGGGACCGCCGTGGTACGCCGGTCCCGTCAAGATGTGCGCATCCGACGCCCGGAAGTCCCAGTATTTGAGAAAGAACTCGCTGATCAGCAGGCCTCCGGGTGCCGCCGTGGCGTGTTTGATCACTCCCTTGGGCCACCCGGTCGTCCCCGATGTATAGGCCATGGTGGCGACCGTCGACTCGAGAAACGGAGTCTCCAGCCATGGTTCGCCGGAGTTCTTCCACAGTGCTTCGTCGGAGACGTGCCACCAGGCGAGGAGATGGGACAGGGAGGGCAGGGCCGATTCGATGGCCTCGGCGTCGTCGTAGATGAGTGCTCGTGCCGCACAATCGTTGATGATGTAGGCGGCTTCCGTCGCGGTCAGCCGGTAGCTGATAGGCACGACGACCCCGCCTATGCGAGCGACGCCGTTCCACACTGCGAACAGCTCGATGCTGTTGTGCATCTGCACCGCCACGTGATCACCTGCTTCGAGTCCGGCCGCGCGCAAGCTGCGGGCGACGGTGCTGACCATCGTCTCGAGTTCGGCAAAGGTCACCCGTGTGTCCCCGCAGACGATGGCCGTCCGGGTCGGGGCGGTCTTGGCCGTACGGTGGATGCCCGGTGCCAGTTCACTCATTGCTTTTCCGTTGTCCTCCTCCCGATGGTCATCGACTGATGTGAGGGAGAGGGTGGCGACCCTCCACATCGGCATGTGCCGTCGGACTCATGGGTATTTGCTGGTGCTGAACTGGTGGGATCGTCAGAGCGTGAGGCCAAAGAACTCGACAGCGTTCTCGCGCACGATTCGGTCGCGGACAACCGGCTCGACGTCTTTGAATGCCGTATCGACGAACTGCCGCGAGTTCGGCCATGAGCCCACGCAGTGAGGAAAATCGGAACCCCAGATGAGCCGGGTGTGGTCGAGGAGATCGAGCATCGGCACCACCAGCGGGTCGCGGACGATGCCGAAGTGGAAGTGGGACCAGACGTACTCGCTCGGCAGCATCTGCAAGGTGCGCCCGAAGTACTCTTCGAAGAGACTGTAGGAGTCGTCCATCATGAACAGCGCGTAGGGTAGCCAGCTCGCGTTGGTCTCGGCGATATAGAACTGCAATTCGGGAATCCGCTCGAAGACGCCCGAATTGATGATCTGGGCCAGCGTGGTGGCCAGCCCCTTGCTCGCCCGCTGGGAGAGGGCTTCGTTGAAGTCGAACGTGGCGGTCGCCGATCGCATCACATTGCCCACTCCAACCCCGCCGATCCCACCGTGTGGGGAGACGCGCATCTCCAACTCCAATGCGACTTCCCAGAACGCGTCGTCGCCTTCGACGGGCTCGCTCTCTCCGCTGGGGAACGCGGCAGGTGAGATACTGCGGAAGCCCAACTCCTTGGCGCGGCGCAACTCGGCGATGGCATCGTCGATGCCGGTGACCGGAATTGTTGCATTGCCGATGAGGCGCTGGGGATCAAGGGAACAGAATTCGGCGAGGAACTCGTTGTAGGCGCGCACCAAGGCAAGGTAGACGTTGCGGTCCGAGATCCCCTCAATGCAGCGCCTGATGAAAACGGGCGGGTACAGCACCTCGGCGTCGATATCATCGACATCCTGCTCCCGTATCCGCTGCTCCGCGGGTCCGGTGCCCGGAGCGGGGGTGCCGTCGGGCTCCCAATAGGACTCGCCGCGGAGCTTCACGGACGGACGCCCGGCGGCGAGGTTCATGCCGTTGTGGAACATGGGCATGCCTTCCACCACCCACCCCTCCCCACCTTCGGGGAGGTGGACGAGCCGCGGCGCCTGATCCTTGTACTTCTCCGGGACGAATTTCATCCATGGCTCGATCGTGACTTCGAGGTGGCCGTCCCCTGAGACGAGGCTTGTCGCGACCGTGCGCTGACTTGTGCCCACGTGGTCTTCAAGAAGGTCGCTCATCTCCGCCCTTTCCTTTCCGCCGCCGTCACCTGGCCGTCGGAGACTGCTGGATCGAATGGATCCAGTCCGCCGGTGTGACGGTGTCCGAGTCGACCCCGGCCCGCAGGAGCTTGCCCGGCCTCTCCCCGGTGGCGACGTTCTCGACGTAGACGTCGGTCCCCGCGACGATCACGCGGACCACGCCAGTGGTGCCCGACATCAGCCGAGGCGACCCGGCGGGAAGGTCCCGCTCCACATGCATGGGGCTGACGGCGAGGTGTTCAGGGTCGAGAACAACGAGGTCGGCGTCGAATCCGACCTGCAGACGGCCTTTCGTCCTCAGCCCATAGAGGCGCGAAGGGACGTCGGTGAGGAGGTGCACCATGCGCTCGAGGGAGAAGCCCTTGCGCTGATAGACCCACTCGATCAGGGTCCGGAGCGCCGAGCTCCCTCCGACGAGCATGTCCATATGCGCGCCACTGTCGGAGGCGCCGACAATGACCCGCGGATCAGAGAGGAACGCTCGACGCGCTTCGGTCACCCACTCGTCCTCGCCGGGGTAGAACGCAATGGCATAGCCCACATCGAACTGGGTCTCGACGAGCAGGTCCATCCACGTCGTGTACGCGTCCGTTCCTCGTGCCTCCGCAATTTCGCTGATGTATTTCCCTTTCAGATCCTGCAGTGACGGCGGGCCGACTTCAACGACCTGGTAGAAGCCCCACTTGCGCAAGCGCATGACCGTCGAGCTGACGTTCGACCCTTCGAGGCTCTCGCGAAGTTGGGCGCGCACGTCCGGGTCGCTGAGCGCCGTGATGCGATCGGGCAGGTCCTTCTCGAAGAGCCACCCCCAACCAGGGAGCGTCCGATGGACGTATCCTCGACGCAGGTCGTAGTAGAGCGGGTTGTTCTGCGACATCATCATCGGTATGACGCAGACTCCGGCTGCGGCGTCCATTGCGCCACCTTCCAATTGGCGCACGTGGAGCGTCGGGTCCTCCTTGTTGATGACAGGTGTGTTCCAATTGAGGACGCGGTTGGCGGCGGCGGACATGTTCGCCATCAGCTCTTTGTCCGCCTCGTCGAACCCAGCCTGGCTCGAGCGGGCGATGAACTCCAGCGACGTGCCGGGGTAGCGCCGGCAGACTTCCGACAAGGCGATAAATTCTTGTGCGCTGGCGAAGTTGGGCGGCGTGGGGCACCCGTCCCCGTCGCGATGCGTGGGCGCTGTGGCCGTGGAGAAGCCGAAGCCTCCGGCCGAGAGGGCCTCGTCGAGGACCCGGCACATTTCCTCGAGCTGCGCCCCGCTGGCCTCTGCCGAGGAAGCGGCGGGACCCATGACGTTGCGGCGGATCGCAGAATGGCCGACCATCAGGCCCAGGTTGATGCCGAGTGGGGTGTTGTCGAGCTGCGCCATCATTTCGGGGAACGTCTCCCACGTGAAGTCGACTCCGGCCGCAATGGCCTCGCTCGGGATCCCTTCGACATTGGCCAACAGACGAACAGAAAAGTCCCGATCCTCAGGCTTCATGGGGGCCAAGGTCAGTCCGCAGTTGCCACTGATCGCCGTCGTCACACCATGTGCGGGAGAGGGTGAAAGGAGGGGATCCCAGTACACCTGGGCGTCATAGTGGGTATGGAGGTCCACGAATCCCGGGATCACCAGGAGGCCGTCGACGTCGACCTCGCGGTGGCTCTTGCCCTCGACTCGGCCGATCGTGACGATCTGGCCATTGGCGATACCGATGTCGGCCCGCATGCCGGGCCTTCCGGAGCCATCAACGACGAATCCGTTGCGAAGGACGAGATCAAGCATCGATGCCTTCTTTCCTCATCGGTTCCCGGGCCGCGTGGACACGTCGTGCTGCTCCGCCGGGAAGTGAGAAGTGAGTGCCTCCATCACGCTGCGTCCACCCATGCGCGGCGCCGTATCCCGTTGGTTGCCTTCATCGCCTGGGCGCGCGATCTCTGACTATTAAGGCATATGCCTAACATCGCACACAGAGGCTGTCAAGCAAGTGCGAACCTCCTCGGAAACGCGCCGATCCTGGTTGCAAGGTCGTTCACCCGACAGCGCCGTCGTCGGTTTCTTCGCCCCAGATCACCCGTGCTGCGTTTTTCACGGTGAACCACGGCATGACCTCGTCGCTGATCCCGCAGTCCGGTAGCTCGCGTCGCGTTCTCTCGAAGGGCATGAGCGGGTAGTCGCTGGCGAACAGCACCTTCTTGAAGCCTCTTTTGGAGTTGGCATAGGCGACCAATTCGGGCGGATAGCGGCTTGGCGCGTAGGCGGAAATCATGTGATAGAGGTTCGGCCAGGTCTTGAGGAGCTGCACCAGCGTCGATGTCCAGGGCGCGCCACCGTGCGCGCTGACGATCACCAGCTCGGGGAAGAATGCACACACCTTGTCGAGGTGCTTGGGATCCTGCACGATCCCACGTCGTTGCACCAGCGGCATACCGGTCGTGATCGTGACGGGAATCCCGAGTTCGACGCACTTGGCATAGACGGGGAAGTATGAGCTGTGGCTGGCCTTCTTCCCGTCCCGGTACGGCACGATGCGCAGGGCCCGTGCTCCATCGTTGCGCACCATACTTTCGAGGTGCCGCACCGCCTTCATGCCCTCCTCGGCGTGCACGCGGACACTGAGTGCGAAGCGGTCGGGGTGCTTTTGCACCGCTTCGAGGGTCCAGCGATAGCCGAGCTCCTGATCACCCATGGCCGACTCTGGTGGAGGGGCAAGCAGGCCACGGTCTATGTGGTTGCGGTCCATGTCCTCAATGAGCTCTTCAATTGTTTGCGGCCCGGAACGGTTGTGGCCGTACGTGGCTTGGGAGAGCGACCAGTCCAGATGCAAGTGCGGGGGATTGGCATTGATGTAGCAATCCGTAATCCAGGGCAACTCGATGTCCGTCACGCGCCCAACCTCCCCATGTTCCAACAGTGCGATTTGGGCGTATGCCCGGCTTGACACCGTGTTTCCTTCATGTTAGGCATATGCCCTAATAATTGACAATTGAGATCCGTTTCCAGTCGGTAGAGGTGATGGAAAGGAACCAGTTCGACCGTCTCATCGCAGCGGGGTCAAGAAGCTGATTGTGCCCGGCCTGCGATGATCGGGCTTGGCCGGCCGCTGGCGCCAATGGAGCACTGAAAGAGGTCGCAGATGGACGTGGACAGGACAGAATGGATCATTTCTGTCGATGACCACGTACTGGAGCCGGGCCATGTGTGGCAGGACCGTGTGCCGGCGAAGTTCAAGGACGCTGCGCCTCGCCTGGTACGCCGCAAAGACGGCGAAGCCTGGGTGTACGAAGGCAAGCGGATGGTCACTCCCGGGCTCGGAGCCGTGGCTGGCAAGACCCGCGAGGAGTTCAGTTTCGAGCCGATCACCTATGACGAAATGCGGCCAGGCTGCTACGACTCCGTCGCTCGTCTGGAAGACATGGACAGAGCGGGCGTGCTCGCGTCGATGTGCTTCCCCTCCTTCCCCCGCTTCTGCGGGCAGGTCTTCAATGAAGCCGAAGACCGTGAGTTGGCGTTGCTTTGCGTGCAGGCCTACAACGACTGGATGATCGACGAGTGGTGCGGCCGGGCACCCGGCCGGTACATCCCTCTGACGCTGATTCCACTTTGGAACCCGACCCTGGCGGCGGCGGAAGTCAGGCGGAATGCCGCGCGAGGTTCGACCGCCGTTGCGTTTTCCGAGAACCCGGCGATGCTCGGGCTTCCCACAATTCAGGATCCGGGCGGCCACTGGGATCCGTTGATGGCGGCCTGCGAAGAGACCCAGACCGTCCTGTGCATGCATATCGGCTCATCGAGCAAGCGGCTCACGATGTCGGACGAGTCGCCCATGCTGGTCACAATGTCATGGGGACCTCCGCTCCTGATCGCCGGTGCGATGATCGAGTGGATCTTCAGCCCCATTGTGCGGAAGTTCCCGGGCATCAAGGTTGCACTCGCCGAGGGGGGAATCGGGTGGATGCCATTCTTTCTCGAGAAAGCTGCGCAGGTCGTCGAGAAGCACCAGTACTGGATCGCCAACGGCGACGTTCGGCACGATTCGCTCAGTGGTCGGGTCGAGGTGGACGAGCGGGCGGCCATCGACCTGCAGGGCTTCTCGGTCATGGAGACGTTCCGCCAGCACATTTTCGGCTGCTTCATCGACGACGTCCACGGGGTGCGGAACCTCGACGCCATCGGCTACGACAATGTCATGATCGAAACCGATTATCCCCACAGCGATTCGACCTGGCCCAACTGCCTCGAGCATGCGCAAAAGCAACTGGCGGGGATCTCGCCCGAGAACCGCCACAAGATCATGCGTGGCAACGCCGAGCGCCTCTTCCGTTTCACGCCGGCCCCGGATCACCCGTAGCCGCCTAGGCGGATTCCGAGCCGAGCCTCGAAAAGACCGCCTCATTGTGTTCCCCTCTATGGGGGGCGCGGCTGCGGACCTGCCACGGTGATGCGGGGGCATGAAAGGGAGCGCCGGGATACGTGAACGATCGCTCGAGGTCTTCGTGGTGGACCTGGACCGGGAAGCCCCGAGCGATGAAGTGTTCATCCTCCATCACGTCTTCAGGCGCCAAGAGTATGCCGGCGGGGAGGTCTCGACGCTGTGCGTCCATGAAGAATGTCCGCGCCGGCATATGCTCGACCAGATACCGCAATGCGTCGCTCCCGGCCTGGTAGATCGCCGCCACCAGGGCATCGGTCTCGACGTCCGCAACGACGACGCCGCCACGCTCGACGCCCAGCTCGAGGAGGAAGAAATCGTCGATCTGGCCGGCCAGGCCCAGTTCGCTGATCCAATCGACGAGAGCGCGGAACTCTGCGGCATACCGGGGTAGTGCGACAATGACCTGCCCCCCGTCGGAAGCCGTGAGGAGGCGTTCGGGGGTGGGCCGCACCGCGGCATGGCGGAACGTCTGGCGTTGCACCGTCGCCTGAGCGACCAACCATTCGTAGGTTGCGGCCTCGGTGGTCACGTTGGTGGCGGCGTGCATACTCGTATCGATGTGTTGTCCCAGGCCGAGCGTCTGGCTGGCGTACAAGGCGGCCATCGTGGCCTCGACCGCCCAGAGGCATGCGGTGTGGTAGCCCTGATTCCCCCCGGGCCGCACGGGTGGGACCCGGTGATCGTCGTACCCGCAGCTCCACGCCGCCCCGGCCCCCGCCAGGATCGTGAGGTCGGTGGCCGGTTCACAGACCCGGGCTCCGGTTCGCCCGAATGGCGTGATGGAGGTCCAGACCAACGTCGGGTGGTCAGGGGAGAGATCCGCATAGTCGAGCCCGAGTGCGCTGAGACGGCCGGGCATCTCACCTTCGAGGACGGCATCGCTCGATGCGACGAGCTCCGTGAATCGTCGGCTGTCGGCTGCGTCGTCGAGGTCGAGGGTCACGCCCAACTTGCCCGTGTTGTAATGCCACCACCAGAGACTGCGCTCGGCCCCGGGCACGTCGTCGAGGAAGGGTTCGAATTGACGTGTGACGTGCCCGCCGTGCGGCTCGACGAGAACGACCTCCGCCCCGAGGTCGGCCAGCATCTTTCCGGCAAACGCGCCGTGTTCGCTCGCCAGCTCGACGACGCGCAGTCCGGTCAGAGCTCCGGTCGCCTGTTTGCTCATACGACGCCTTCTTCCCGGAGCTTTGCCAGTTCGTCCCTGCTGTGGCCGAGGAGATCGCCAAAAATGCGTTCGTTGTGCTCGCCGAGGCACGGTGCACCGCGCTCGATGACCCAGTCCGTTTCGGAGAAGTGCACGGGAATGCCATCGACGCGGACCCGGCCCATCTCTCGATGTGTCACCGTCGGCCAAAGTCCCCACTGCGAAGTGGCGGGGTCCGCCTCAATACGCTCTTCTGGACGCTGGACGGCCGTTGCGGGCACGCCCGCCTCGCGGAGTGTGGAGGCGAGTGCGAACCGGTCACGCGTGCTCGTCCAGTCTGCGACCAGTCGATCGAGTTCGTTCTCGTCGAGGAGACGCCCGGCGAGCGTGGCCCAGCGCGACTCTGTCGCCCACTCGACCCCCGTTGCAGTGGCCATTCTCTCCCAGTCGCGGTCGTGGCGACACGCAAGGGCGATCCAATTGTCCTCGCCGTGCGAAGGGTAGATCCCGTGCGGCGCCATCAGGGGGATCTGGCTCCGATTGCTGTCGGGCGAGTCGGGTCGTCGTAACGGCCGTCCGTTGGCCGTGTAGTCGAGAAGCGCCGGTCCGTTCAGCAGGGCGCCGGCGTCCGTGCACGACATATCGATCCACTGGCCCTCCCCGGTCCGATTGCGATGCAGCAGTCCGGCGAGGATGGCGATGGCCATGAAATTGCCACCGTGATGGTCCATGTACGAGTAGCCGATGCCTGCCGGGTCGCGATCCGGCAGGCCGGTCGAGAATGCAAGCCCGCAGCATGCCTGGACGAGCGGTCCCCAGGTCTTGAAGGAGCGATACGGGCCGTCGTGCCCGAATCCGGTGTTGGACACGTACAAGATGTCGGGCTTGATCGCACGAAACTCCTCATACGTGAAGCCCAGTCGGGCCAGGACGTCGGTCGCAAAATTCTCGGTCACGACATCGGAGACCGCAACCAGCTCGCGCAGGAGTTCTCGGCCGGCTTCTCGCCGAAGGTTCAAGGTGACACCGAGCTTCTCCACATTGTGATTGTTGAAGGCGCCACCGAACTCCCGACCTCGGCGTTCATCGATAAAGGGAGGTGCGCCGCGCAACACGTCCCAGGAGCCCTGCGTCACCGGATCTTCCACGCGGATGACCTCGGCTCCCATGGCAGCGAGGAAACGGGTCGCCCCGGCCCCGGCCAACTGGCCGGAGAAGTCGCAGATACGGATGCCACCGAGGGCACGCGGTGGCGACGGAGGAAGGTCGGTGCCACCGGCCCTGGGCTCCTCGCCGGGGGAGATGCGCTCGCCGCCCATCACGGGATCAGTACGACAGAGTCTGGAATACGGTGCGACCGGATACGGGCCGGCAGCAGTCCGGACCCGGGCGTCCTGTCACCGCGCCATCCCGTCCTCAATCTGACCCCAGACCCGGTGCAGCATGGCGAGGAGCTCCTTATGTCCCGACTTGATCCCCACGAGGCGGTCCAAAATGAGTTTTGAAGTGATGGCGTCCAGGAGCGTGACGATGCCCGAGGCCGGATATTCCTTCCTGTCGATTCCCAGCTGGTCCAGCATCTCGTTGACGTATTGCTCGTGCAGCTTGCGTGTCATGGTGGCTGTCTTCGCATACTGCTTGCCGATCTTGGGTCGATTCGCGGCGAGTGTCAGGTTTTCCAACCACACCTTCCCCCAGCCGCGATCAAAGTCCTCGGTGATCTTGACGTTCATCTCTTCGAACCAGCCGTCGACGAACGAAACGTCACTGCGATAGATCTCCTGGGAACGCTCCTTCACGTGCATCCCGACTCGCTCGAGCGTCGCGAGAAGCAGCTCTTCGATGGTACCGAAATGGTAGTGGACGAGGGCTTGGTTCACCCCGGCGCGGTCCGCAACCTTGCGGGTCGTAATGCCCGCCACACCCTTGGTAATCAGGAGTTCTTCGGCCGCGTCGAGCAATGCCAATCGCGTTGCGTCTCCCGCCTCGGACATGTAACGACTCCTTACTCACGTAGATCTTGGACTGTGAGCCTACTGCCGGGCGCAGGGGTCCCCGGGGCCATTGGAGGGTCGCTCTTGCGCGACCCGAGCGGTCTTCCGTGCGCAGTCCGGGGGCTCGAGGGGCCCTCCTCCCGGTAAGTTGCCCAGTAGAACCCGACACGAATATGCCATCCCACCCCCACTCTTGCTATATTGGGCATCTGCCCAGCAGCGGGTGATTCTCGGCGGTACCATGTCAAGGCGGGATAGAAACCGATCCCCACGTAAGGGAGGACCATGACTGACGAGTACGTGTCAGATGCGTTTATCTACATGCGTGAGCGGCGCTTGCCCTATCCGGTGTTCGACGCCGACAACCACATGTACGAAAACCGGGATGCCTTGACGATGTTCCTTCCTCCCGAGTACGACGGCATCATCAAGTACGTCGACGTCGGGAATCGCACCAAGGTCGCCATCAAGGACAAAATAAGCGACTTCATCCCCAATCCCACCTTCGCCCGAGTGGCTCCCCCCGGGGGTCAAGCGGCCGACCCGCAGCATCGGCGCGGCATTCCGGCGGTCGAAGCCTTCTTCGATCCCGAGCCGCGGCTGGCCCTCATGAAGGACATGGGCATCGACAAGTCCATGATCTGGCCGACACTCGCCACCGGTATCGAGGAGCGACTGGCCGAGGATCCAGACGCCATTCAGGTCGTCCTGCATGCGTTCAACCGCTGGATGCTCGAGCATTGGACGTTCAACTATGCCGATGCCATGTACCCGACCCCGATGATCAGCCTCTCGGTGCTCGAGGGGGCACTCGAGGAGCTCCGCTTCGTGGTCGACAACGGGGCCAAGGCGTTCCTCCTCCACACGGCGCCCGTGCCGACATGGAAGGGCCGCCGTTCGTTCGCCCTGCCCGAGTTCGATCCGTTCTGGGAGGCGGTCCAGGAGGCGGACATCCTGGTCGGGATGCATCAGACCGACTCCGGCTATCAGCGCTACAGCAATGAATGGGAAGGGCTCGGCAACAGTGAGTTCAGGCCGTTCAAACCGGGTGGGATTCCGGGGCTGAACGGCTCAGCGGCCTTTCTCACGCTGGCCTCCGAGAAGTCCGCCATCATCGACGGGGTGGCGTCGATCATCGGTCACGGCCTGGCCACTCGTTTCCCGCGCCTGCGCTTCGCCCCGACCGAATTCGGCACCGAGTGGGTGCGCCCACTCATTGGCCGGATGGAAGCGGCCTATGAGCGCAGTCCGGAAATGTTCGAGGAGGACCCGGTGGTGGTCTTCAAGCGCAACATCTTCGTCCACGCGTTCCAGGAGCCCGACCCTGCAGGCCTGGCCGCGTTGATCGGTGTCGACAACGTGATGTTCGGGTCCGACTTTCCCCACATGGAAGGGTTAGCCGACCCGCTCGCCTATTCCGAGGTCGTCGAGGAGACCATGTCCCCCGAGGACACGGCCAAGGTAATGGGTGGCAACATGGCGCGGATCATGAAGGTCTGAGAGCTCCTATACGACGACGGAGCGCCCGCCGATCCATTGCCGTAGGAGGATGAAGCCACCCTTGAGTGCGGCGCGGTCCCAATGGCCGAAGCCCAAGGTGGTCCCGGGCTCGCCCAGCGTGGCGGGCAGGCACTTGATGCGCTCGAACGC
Organism: uncultured Acidimicrobiaceae bacterium; assembly: GCA_963755665.1. Classification (GTDB taxonomy): domain Bacteria; phylum Actinomycetota; class Acidimicrobiia; order Acidimicrobiales; family RAAP-2; genus Bog-473. The sequence goes on along the minus strand of CAVWKU010000017.1, from coordinate 15,670 downwards.
TTCCTTCACCGACGCACGCGTGAGGATCTCCGCGCCCGCCAACGCTTCGACCAGAAGTCGCCCCATGTCGTCGCCGGCGGCCACGGTCATCGGAAACACCGTGGCGCCGTCGGGCCGAGAGGCCAGAAGAGCCTGGAGGCGCTCGTTCTTCTCGGACCATGCGTCCACGTAGGTCCAGCCCTCCCAGTTCTCAACCCATTGAGGAAAGGCGTAGCCGAACATCAGCGCCGAGTTGGCGAAGACGGGAGGATGCCAATCGGCCTCCGCCATGGCGCGCCCGAGCGTGCCGGCCGAGAGCCCCAAGCCGAGATACACCAGAGCGTCGATGTCCCCTCCCGCGCACGTCGCGCACGACGGAGGACAGGTCACCCGAGACGGGCGAAATGAGCGTCTTGGACGTGATCTGCAGGCCGAGTCGCTCGGTTGCGTTCTCGAAGAAGGCGCCGTACCGGTTCCCGATGGGGGAGCGGTCCTGCACCAACGCCACCCGCTTGTGACCGAGCGACGCCAGATGGCCCGCCATGAGATGCGGCTCCTCTTCCAGCGATCCGATCTGGTAGTGGAACATCCACTCGCTCCGTGTCCGATCGCTGCCCGTCCAGTTGCAGCAAGGAATGCGGAACTCATCGGCCAGTTCGGTTGCGACCAAACCATTGTCGGTCACCGTCGGCCCCATGATCACGAGGGCGTCCTGCGCCACCAGTCGATGGAAGCCGGCGGTGAGGCTCGCCGCCGTGCCCTCGGGAAGGCCATCGGTGATGTCCACGACGAATTCGACCGGCCGATCGATTCTCCCCGAAGCGACGGCAGCTTCGACCACCTCACGCATGACGCCGACCATCGCACTCTGTTCGCCCGGACGGTCGCCGAGAACGCCGACCACAATTGGCTTTGCTCCACTCATGTTCCCCCACCTTCCTCGGTACTGACTGTGATCCATCGTCCCTCGTCAGCGGCGGACTCGCGCACGGCAGCCAGCACGCGCATGCAGGCGAGTCCATCGACGAACGTGGCCGCTTGCGGACCAGGTTCGGGCGGCGCTCCCTCGATGGCTCGTCGGAACGCCTGCGTCAAGCGGATATAGGGCGGGAGTTCCATCAAGGTCATGTCGGCCAGTTGTCCGCCGGCCAGGGCGCTGACGTCGGGGAGGGCCAGAGTGGCGGGGGGATCGAGGACCCGTCCCGCCGGTTCGTCGTCCGTGGCGATGTGCACCGCGTCCCCTTCGGCCCACAGTGTGCCGTTGGTCCCGACGACGCGTGTCATCCCTGCTCCCGGCCCGGCCGCCGCGCCGCTCTGCACCAACGAGACGTCGACCCCATTGCGCATGACGGCCCGAATGTCGAATGTGTCATCGACGCCCAACGGAGGATCACTCGTCGATGTGAGGCCGGCGCTGAGGGCTTCGAACTCCCCGAACCACTGCCGCATTGCGTCGATGCGGTGGGAGCCCGATGCGTTCAACCAACCTCCGCCTCGTGCGGGATCGAACCACCATTCCGGCATGGGAAAAGTGCGGAGCATGGAGATGAACGAGGCGCTGACGAACAACTTCGGTGTGCCGATGAGGCCCTCGGCGAGCGCCCACTCCATCGTCGACTGCGCGACCGACCAGCGGAACTCGTGGCCGAGCATCGTCACCACACCGGCGGCCTCGCCGGCACGCACCAGCTCCTCGGCCTCGCTGACGTCGAGGGTGAAGGGCTTCTCGCACAGGACGTGGCAGCCGGCAGCGATGGCTTCGGACGCCAAGGGGGCGTGCGTGGCCGGCGGCCCCGCGATGGACACGGCGTCGAGGCCGAGTGCGAGCGCCTCCCCGACAGAGGTGCAGGCGTGCGCGACCTCGAAGCGGTCGGCGCGGCGCGCCGTCTTGGCCGGATCGGTACCGACGAGGGCAACGACGTCGAAGCCGGCCTGCCGGAGTGCCGGAACATGGATGCGAGCGCCGAAGGAGGTGCCGACGACGCAGGCGCGCAGGCTCAACTCTCCGCCGCCACTTTGCCGGCCCTTCCGCCACCGGCGGCGTAGCGACCGGCGGGCGTCCAACTCGGGGACAAGGTTGCGCTCGGCGCAGAACTGCTGGCTCTCGATGTTCGTGCCGTTCCGGGGCGGGTTGTCGGTCGGGTCATTGGCGAGCCAGGCTGCGACCGCGCCGCAGACCTCGGGCGGGGCGGCGTACGAGAGGTCGAGACCTTCCAATTCGGCCGTGTGCAGGGCCATGCGCTCAGTGGCGATGAAGCCGGGGTGGACGTTGTAGGCGGTAATGCCCTTGTCGCCCAATTCGACGGCCAGAATTCCGGCGGCTTTGAACAGGCCGGCCTTGCCAACCGCGTAGCCGATGCCGTAACTGCCCATCTCGAGCGGATCCGTGTAGGCCACGCCGGAGGTGACGTTCAGGACGGTCCCTTTGCCCCTTTTGACCATGCCGGGAACGAGCAGCTTGATCAGCGTCAGTGGCGCCACGATGTCGATGTCGATCTCTTCCTGCAGATCGGCCAACTCGAGGTCCAGCACCGAGGCTTGGGCCCCTTTCCCGGTGTAGATGGCGTTGTTGACAAGAACGTCGACATGGCCCCACGTGGCGAGCACTTCTCCCACGGCGAGCCCGATGGAGAGCGGGTCGGAGAGATCCATACGGACCGGCAGCGCCTCCTGGCCCTGCTCGCGGACGGCGTCAGCCGTGTTCTCGACACTGCCGGGCAGGCCGCGGACGGCTCCGTCATGGCCGATGTCGAACCCGCTGCCTTCTTGGACCGTGCGTGCCGTGACAGCGACATCGAAACCGACCTTGGCCAGTTCGATGGCGATGGACCGACCCACGCCCCGGCTGGCGCCCGTCACCAGAGCCACTCTTCTTTCGTTCGCCATGTTGGTTCCCCCAGATCTCGGTGTCGGGCCCACATGAGGGGCCCGGGATCATTACTGCCGTCGGGCACGCTAACGCGCCTGGGCGATGCGCACACCTCTTCATCTGTGCAACGGTGACAGGAGGGTGTCGTCGCGAGTCCCGGGCACGTGGCCAGAGGCACGCAGAAGAGAGAAAGAGGAAGCGGTATGGCAAATGTTGAACAGGAGCTGTTGCGAATTGCAGAGACACTCCGGGTGCTCGAAGACGAGCGCGAGATCATCCGGTTGATCAGTGCCTACGGGCCCGCCGTCGACAGCGGGCAGAGCGAGGCCGCCGCCGCCCTCTGGACAGAGGATGGCGTCTACGACACGGATTCGGCGGTGTGGACCGGGCGGGCGGAGATCGCCGGCATGGTGGAGGGCGAATTCCATCAGAAGCTCATTGCCGGGGGTGCGGCCCATGTGCTGGGTGTGCCGCACATCCTCATAGAGGGGCATCGGGCGGTTGCCACGTGCTACTCCCGGGTGTTCCGGCACGGGGAGGGCGGCTTCGAACTCTGGCGCGTGGCGGTGAACCGCTGGGAGTTGGTGCGGACGCCGGAAGGTTGGCGCGCGAGCTATCGCACCAACCGCCTGCTCGATGGATCAGAGGCTGCCCGTGCATTGTTGGGGCGGGCCGGAGAAGCCGTCCTGAGTCGCCCCGGTCGCCCGAGCGGCCGGAGCGGTGCCCGAACGATCAGGCCGGCAGATGGCGCTCCAAGAATGAGTTGATGGCTCCCAGGGTCGGGTTGGGGTACTCGAGGAGCATGCCGTGACCCCCTCGCGGCAGCACCTCGAGGGTGGAGCGGCCAATGCGTCGGGCGATCTCGATCGATTGGCGGGGCGGGGTCAAGACGTCCTCGGCCCCGACGAGCACGAGCGTCGGCGTGGTCACCGTCGCGAGTTCGGTTCGGCGATCGAATGACCGGATCGCCGCGGCCTGGGCCTCGAAGGCCTCATTGCTGGTTGCCTCCGGATCATCAGCACGCCCTCTCAAAATCCGCATGGCCCGGTCGTGATCGGAGAGTGTGGAGGGGGTGAATATCCACGGCGCCCCCGCTGTGGCGGCCACCAACGGATCGACACCCATGCGACGCAACGCCAGCACGCCGTCCAGCCAGTACTGCTGCAGATCGCTGTAGGAGGGGAGCGTGCTGAGCAGTACGGCCGCCGTGAGCAACTCGGGGTGGTCAATCAGGAGCGATTGCAGGATCGTGCCGCCCAGGGACCATCCGATGACGGCGACCGGGGCCAGACCGAGATGCTCGATGAGTGCCACCGTGTCCGCGGCCATCTGATCGATGCTGTAGGGACCCGGCGGTACGCCACTGCGCCCGGTTCCCCGGTTGTCACACGTGATGACCCGGTAGCGCCGTGCGAGGGCGGGGACGACCGGGGCGAAGCCGAGCCGACTCGCCCCGAGACCGGAGAGGAGCAGAAGCGGCGGACCCTCGCCGACAACTTCGTAGAAGAGCTCGAATGCCTCGAGCTTGATATGCGGCACCCGTCAACCAGAACCCGAGACGCCGGCAGGATCAGGCCGAGACCGGCATCGGGAATCGTTCAGCGATGCGCTCCTGGCTCACACGCGGTGTCCAGCGATCCTCGTACTCGGACCAGATGTTCCGTAGTTTCGGGATGACGCGAGTCGCGAAGAGTTCATTATTCTGTGCAGCGACCTCCTCTGACAGATTGCCCACGTGCATACACGTGATCAGTTGGCCGATCCGCATATCCGAAACAAGCGCGCGGACGCGCTGCTCCACCCGCTCGGGCGTCCCGGCAATGATGTAGCCGAGTTCGTCGTACTCCCAAAAATCGAGTTCTCCCCGATCGGCTTTCTGCCGTTCCTCTGACGAGATCACCTGCTGGCGTAGGAGTTGTTGGCGTAGGGACGCCGACGACAGATAGCCCGGCGGCGTTGCGAACTCGAGGGCGACCCGGTTCTGACGATAGAAGTAGCGCACGGCATCCGCGTACTGCGCCTTCGCTTCTTTGTCGGAGTCCGCGCAGCAGATGATCTGTGTGAAGGCCATCCGGTTCGGGTTCATATTGGCCCCGTTGCGCTCCGTGTGCTCCCAGAATGCGTCAACGATCGGCTTGGCGTTCTGCGTGCCATGGAAGGAGAGATATCCGTAGCAGTAGTCGAGCGCGTTCACCACGTCCCAGGTTTCCACGCTGCCAGATCCGGGAATCCAGATCGGTATGTCTTTCTGGAGCGGCCGCGGCCACGGGTTGACATAGCGGAGCTTGGTGAAGCGTCCGTTGAAGGCGAATGGCGCCTCCGCCGTCCACGCCCGATGGATCAGTTCACGCGCCTCGTGAAAGCGGTCGCGGAGCTCGATCGGGGGCACGCCGTACACAAACCCTGTGTCCATGGGTGTGCCGAACACGATTCCGGCAATGATCCGACCGCCCGAAAGGCAGTCGAGCATCGCGATCTCCTCCGCCACCCGCAGCGGAGGATTGTAGAGAGCCAGCGAGTTGCCGCAGAGGGCGATCGCCGAATTTTCTGTGGTGACGGCGAGGATGGCGGCGATCAGGTTCGGGGAAGGCGTCATGGCCAGCGAGGTCTGGTGGTGTTCATTCAGGAGAAGCGAATCCCATCCCAGTCGATCGGCGTGTTGCATCAGGCGGAGGTACATGCGGTAGTCCTCGCCGACGTGCGTCGAATCCGCGACGGCAGTGGGCGCGGTAACCCACGAACTGTGGATGGACTTCGCGTAGTCCTCGGGCAGCCCCGTGTAGTACTGCTGCGCAAACCAGTGGAACCTCACGGGCCCTCCTGTCGGTGTCGTCCCTGTCGGTGCCTCCCGCGGGCGCGTCCACCCGTTCCCCACGTCGTCGTGGAGGCCTCGCTCGTTGCAATGCGTTCTGTATAGCATCAATACTCGGTTATTGGGTGAGTGCTCAAATTCGCTGCCGCAACCTTCGGCAAGAGGAGGGGAATGACCCTGGGGAAGATGCATCGCCACGCAGCAGGTCCGTTCGAGGTCGACGTGTGGGAAGGAGGCGTAGGGCCACCCTTGCTCTTCCTGCACGGGTACGAGCGGCATCCGGGAGACGCGGCCTTCCTCGGCCGACTGGCACAACGTCACCGGGTCTGGGCACCGGAGCAACCCGGCTACGGGACCTCGGTCGGTTCCGAAGAGATCCACGACCTGCTCGATCTGGTGTTGTTCTACCGGGCCCTGGTGCAGGATCTCGACGCGGGCCCGGTGGATCTTGTCGGCCATTCGATCGGCGGAATGATCGCCGCCGAAATCGCCGCGATCACACCCGACGTTGTGCGACGGCTGGTGCTCGTCGATTCTTTCGGCCTGTGGATAGACGAAGAACCCGCCATGGATCCGTTCGGCGCGCGCGACCTCGCGTTGAAGGCGAAATGGCACGATCCCGCGAACCGACCACACCCCGAGCCCAGTAATTTCGTGCCTGACCCGGACGACCCTCAGGCCGCTTCTCTCTTCCAAGCGCGTAACTATGGAGCGGCCACCCGGTTCATGTGGCCGATCGCCGAGCGCGGGCTACGACGCCGGCTGCGCTATCTCACTGCGCCGACCCTGGTGGTGCAGGGCGCGGACGATGGTCTGTTGCCGGTGAGCTACGCCGAAGAGATGGTGCGGCTCATTGATGACGCGTCGCTCGTCGTTATCGATCGGGCGGCCCACTACCCCATGTTCGAGCAGGAGGATGCTTTTATCGAAGCGGTGGAGGCCTTCCTCGCGGACTGACGCCCCTCAGGGCAGCGTGTCCGGAGCGCGCCAGTCGACAGAGACGAATCGGTGGGCGATCAGCCATTGCTCGCCGACGGGAACCATCCGGTCACGGTACCGCCCCACGTGGTCGAGGCCCTTCCGGGTGACGACGAGGAAGTAGCTCGCGACGGTGGTCTCCGTGGGCGACACGGATTCGAAGCGGATATTGGTCACGTTGTGGCGGAGGATGTACCTCGCACCGGCACCGGCACCGGCACCGGCACCGGCACCGGCACCGCACCGCAGTTCGCACCGGTATCGGGCGAGGACGCCGGCTCCTGCGGCTCAACGATGGCGGCCTCCATCTGTGATTGCAAGCCGCTCGTGTCACCACTGAACGTTGCCACGATGGCCGCTCGGCCCACGATCGGTTCGACGCCCCTGATCTCCAGCACACCGTCTTCGCAGAAGGCCGACCCGAGTTCCTCAATGCGGTACCTGTCGCCCGCGTGCGTATAGAGGGCCAGCGTGTCGCGACAGCACTCCCTGATCACGAGCTCCCACGACTCCATGGATCATCACCCTAGACCTTGTCCGCAGGAGCCGACGTGGCAAACCGTGCGTCGTGATGACGGGTGCTCTCTCCGTAGGAAGGCCACCCTTCGTACAGCCTCAGGGTTAGTACGGCCTCGGGGTTAGTACGGCCTCTCGACCCCCACCGGCTCGCCCGGCGTGAACGTCACCGGCATGGCGACCACGCCGGCGAGCTCGGGATTGCCCTTGTAGAAGTCCGTCGCCGTGCGGTCCACCACGTAGTCGGGAATGCGCGCCAGCACTTCGCGCATCATGACTTCGAAGAGAGACCGCGCGATGTGCATCCCGATGCAGCGATGCGGGCCGACACCGAACGCCATGTGGGGGTTGGGCGCACGGTCCAGGATCACCTCGTCGGGCCGCTCGAAGACCTTCTCGTCGAAGTTGGCCGAGAGCCAGCTCAGAACGAGGAAGTCGCCCCGGCTGAGTTTCTGGCCGCCCAGCTCCACGTCCTTGGTCACCGTACGACTGAGTGTTTCGTTGACCGACGTGAACCGCAGGAACTCTTCGGTGGCGGGGATCAACAGGTCCGGCTCATCGACGAGTCGTTGGCGCAGTTCGTGATGGGCATCGAGGTGCAGCAAGCGACAGCGATGTCAACGACGTCGTGGTGTCGAGACCTCCACCGATCAGATTCCACAGCACGCCGATGAGCTCCTCGTCGTTCAAGTGCCGGCCGTCGTCGACCTCCATGGCCACCAGCTTGGACATGATGTCGTCTCTGGGATCGTGCCGACGCACCTCGGCCACCTTGAGAAGCTCGGCCATCATCTCGTCCATCATCTCCAGGGAGCGGGCGTATTCCTCGGTATCGGTCGAGTACGCGTTGATGGCGTGGAACACCTCGGCGTAATAGGGCCAGCTCTCGCAGGGCAGGCCCACCATCTTCATGGTGAGGATGGCCGGCACCGGGTTGGTGAAGTCCGTGACCATGTCCATGTGGCCGTCGGCGATCTTCTGATCCAGCAGCCAGGTGGCGCACTGCTCGGCGAACGGGCGGTACTCGGCCACAGCCGACGGCAGCATGAAGGGGTTCAGCAACCGGCGGAGCGCGACGTGCGTGGCTCCCTCGGCTTCGGCGATCTTCGCCGAGGGCACGCCCGGCATGCGGGGGACGCCCATGATCCCGATGTAGTCGATCCCGTCGACCGGGTGATCCTCGTAGAGCGAGGAGAAGGTCGTGCCGTCGCGGGAGACCGCCACCACCTCGTCGTAGCCGCTCACCGCCCAGAACCCGCCGTACTGGGTGTTGTAGGCCACCGGGCACCGGGCGCGCATCTTCGCCCATTCTGCGTGGCGGTTCTGGGCGAACTCGTCGGAGTACTGGTCGAAATCGACCTCCGCCCTGGCGCCCCCGGGATCTGTGGCGCCGCCGCTCTCGGCCTTGTCAGTGACGCTCATGGGTGAACACCTTTCACTCGGCCCGCTTGGCCCGCTTGGCCCACTTCGCCCACCCGGCTCGCTCGGGCCCTCATCTCTGGCTCCGGGTCAGCAACTCGGGGCCGTGCGCACCGATCGCGCACCATCTCGCGTTCGAAGAAGCCACCGATCCCTTCCTCGCTGACCCAGGCCTGGACGCTCAGGATGGCGCCCTCGTGCAGGGTGGTGCCGGCACTGCGGCCGAAGCCGACCATCGGGGTCTCCGTGCCGATGCCCATGCCGTAGGCCAGGGCGATCTCGGACGGCCGCTCGCCGGTCGACTCCCAGGCGCGGTAGAGGTCGGCGCCCGTGTTGCCGGGTCGGCACGCGGCCACCAGCGCGTCGGTGGCCCGGTGGCAGCGATCGGCCAGGGCCACGGCTCCGAGGGAGGGCGCTGCCCCGGCCGTCCGGGTGCGGGCCACCCCGCCCTCGTAGGCGGCGTAGAGGGCGCCGGGGGAGAGGACCACCAGTTCGCCCCTGGTGATGATGCGGTCGCTGGCCAGGGAGCGGTAGTGGACCGGGCCCTGGCGCGGGGTGGCGAAGACCACGCTCTCGCTAGGCGGCGTCGGTGCACCGAGCGCGGCCACGGTCTCCACGTAGACGCCGAGGAGGTCCCGCTCGCTCACGCCGGGCCGGAGAGCCTCTTCCAGCGCGGCCAGTCCCGCTTCGGCCAGGGTCACGCCACCTCGATGCACGCCAGCTCGTCCGTCGTCTTCTCCGCCCGCAGCCCGGTCAGGATCCCCGAGGCGTCGACCAGCTCGAAGTTGGGCACGATGCCCGCCAGAACCTCGGCGAAGAACGGCGTGAGCGAGTCGGTGCCGACCCGGTGCGCCTCGGTGAGCCCGGGGATACCGGCCAACGCAGCGATGAGGTTCGCCGGATTCCAGAACATGCCGTACAGGTCGTCGTGGCCGATCTCGGGTGGGATCCCGTCGTCCCAGGTCGAGAGCAAGTGGATCCGACCGGTCTTGGGGATGACGACGCAGAGGGGGGCGAAGGGGTTGGCCCCGGTTCGCCACAGCTGGCGGGCCCCGGTGGCGTAGCGGACGTTGCCGGCACGGCCGAGCACGAGCGCATCGAGCCCGGCGCTCTCCGCCGCCTCGAACACGCGGCGGCGGCGCTCCTGGCGGAGCCTCGTGAAATCGACGCGGGCGCCGTCCTCGAGGGCCATGGTCCCGGTCATGCCACCACCTCGAAGGGATCAGTCTCGAACGGGTCGTAACGCAGTCCGCTGAGTTGCACCCATCCGGTATCGGTGACCGCCACGATGTCCTCGGAGCGGTAGCCGGCGTATCCCTCGTCCCAGATGACCGGCTCGAAGACGAGGACCATGCCAGGGGCCATGATGAGCGACCCGTCGAAGTCGTCGCCCAGATCGGTCCCGATGAGCGGCATCTCGGCGCTGTCGGTGCCGATGCCGTGGGCCAGGTAGAAGTGCTCCATCCAGGGCTTCACGCCGTCGTTGGCGGCGATGGCGGCCCGGCCGAGCTCGAGGGCGGACACGCCGGGCTTGAGGATGTCACGGGCCGCGGCCACGACGGAGCGCCAGCGCTCGAAGTGCGACGTCTGCCGCTCGGTGAGGTCCGGGTGGGCGCTCGTGATCCAGGTCCGGCCGAAGTCCGAGGCGTAGCCCTGGTGGCAGATGCCGGCGTCGACCCAGATGACGTCGCCCTCGCGCAGGATCTGATCGGTCGTCGAAATCGGGTAGGCCAGGTCGCCGTGGGTGGTCCAGGGGCCCGCGGCCTTGGTCGGGCGTCATGACCTGCCAGATGGGGTCGATGGCGTTGGCCGTAGTGCCCAGCTCGAAGAGGCGGCGGAGGAAGATGCCGCTCAGCTCGGTCTGGCGCATGCCGGGCCGCAGGGCCTCGCGGGCGCTCTCCATCGCCTGCTCGGTGATCCGTTGGGCCTCGCGGATGGCCGAGACCTCGTCCGGCGTCTTGAGGATTTTGGCGGCACCCAGCACGCCGCTCGCGTCGCTCCATTCGAAATGACCCAGCGCACGCAACATGGGGTGGGTCTGCTCGTCGACGCCGAGGCGGGCGCCGGCGGGAAAGTACCCGTTGAGCGCATCGACGAACTCATGGATCCCGTCGTCGAGGTCGGGGAACAGCGGTCCGTGCACGTGGTCGGCCGGGAACTCCGGCGGTACCCCGTCGAGGAACGGGCGTGTAGAGGTGCGGCGCGCTCTCGCCCGCGATGACCACCGAGACGGCCCGGAAAAGGCCTGCCCTCCCGGCGTCCTCGCCCGGGGCGTCCGCGCCGGTCGTGTGGGCGACGCCGGCCGAGCCGAGCATGACGAGGCCGTCGATGTTCTGGGCCTCGAGCTGGTCCTGAATTTTGGCGAACCGCTCGGCGCGCAGTCGTTCCATGTCGGGCAGTGCCGGAATCGGTCGCCCCCCGATCGTTGCTCCTGCTGACCAGTCTTCGATCATTCAGCCTCCCCTCCTGCTGCCCGATCCCGGCGCAACCTGCTGCACCCAACCGTACAGCCAACTCCACCGTGCCGGCACAACCCGTTCAGCCGGGACAGCCCGGAACAGCCGGTCGCCCGAGCGACGGTCGACGAGGGACGCTCAGAAATCTTCCTGCGTCGCGGCCTACGCTTCGGTGAAGCGCCACTGCTTCGAGCGGCCCACCTCCGGGCGGGTACTCGAGCGCGCAGACGTCGAACCAGATGGGCAGGAGATAGCGGACGTAGAAGGCCCGCTGGGTCACGCCCGGCGTCACGATGTCGTCGAAGTTCTTGAGCTGCAGACGGTCGTCCTTCTCCTGGTAACGCTGGCAGGCCTCGAGGATGTCGTCGACCTCCTCACGGGTGTCCAGTAGGAGACCGAGGTGGTCGTAACTCGGCGAATGGATCGGCTCGTCGACCTCCATCAGCAGGATGAACTGCCCCTCGTCGGGGACCAGCAGGTGGCCCGTCTGCCCGAACAGGTCGTAGGGGCCGCACCGCCAGTCGAGGACGTCGCCGTAGAAGCGGTCGATGTCGGCCCGTGTCTCCTCGTTCAGCGCGCCACGGGCGAAGGTCAGTTCCATGTGGTTGAACCGCATCGTGCATCCCCCTGTCGTGCTGCATCTTGGTGCGCTTCACGAAATATACAGCGATGAGTGACGTCGGCTCGTATCGTCTCCTGGGTATGCCATACGCCGATGTCAACGGGCTCCATCTCTACTTCGAGGAATACGGGGAGGGTCCGCTGCTCGTCCTGCTCCACGGAGGCCTGCTCACGATCCAGCTCAGCTTCGGAGTCGCCATCCCCGTCCTGGCCGAGCATCACCGGGTCATCGCCGTCGAGCTGCAGGGCCACGGCCGCACGGCCGACATCGACCGCCCCATGAGCTTCGATCGGCTCGCCGACGACGTGGTGGGTCTCCTCGACCATCTCGGCCTCGAGCGGGCGGACGTGATGGGGTTCAGTCTCGGTGGGCTCACGACCTACGAGCTGCTCGTCCGCCATCCCGATCGCATCGGGCGGGCCATCGTGGCCTCGGCCGACCATCGCAACGACCGGGGAGGCGAAGTCGACCCCGAACGACTCCCTACCGAGGCTGACGTCGCCGCCATGCGCGAGGCCTATGCAGCGGTGGCGCCGGACCCGTCGCACTTCGACGCATTCGCGGAGAAGGCGTGGGCCATGGTCCACGGATTCGGAGGCTGGAGCGACGAGCAACTGCGCGCCATCGAGGTCCCGGTGCTCGTGTTGATCGGCGACACCGACTTCGTTCTCGTCCCGAATGCGGCGGAGGCCGCTGAGCTTCTCCCGCACGGTCAGCTCGCCGTCCTCCCGGGGACGACCCACATGGACATCAGCCGTAGCGAGCTGGTCGCGCCTGTGGTGGAGACCTTTCTCCGTGGAGACATCCGCGGCGGTGCACCCACGGAGGCGCCACGATGAAGATCCTCACCCGCATGTGCACGAGCCTCGACGGCTTTGTGACAACCCCCGATGGTTGGCCCGTCCAACTCGCCTTCAGCGGATGGGACGCGGGAGCGCTGGGCTTCTACGAGCTCCAAGCTCGATGCGACGCCGTCCTCATGGGCCGCACCACCTTCGAACCGGCCCTGGGCGCGCCGTTCTGGCCGTGGGGGGACCTCGAGGTGTCATGTCCTCGGATCGCATCTCCCCGACGGCACCCCCGACGGCGTCGTGATCGACAGTGACGGCGATCCGAGCCAACTGTTGGCCCGACTCCGTGCGGCCAACAAGGGTGGCGATGTCCACCTGGTCGGAGGTCCGACAACGATCGAGACCTTCCGGGCCCTCGGCGCGCTCGACGAGATCCGTCTCATGGTGCTCCCGATCTTCACCGGTGCCGGCCGCCGGCTCACCCCGGAACTCCCTACCGATACGACCCTGACGTTGATGGACGCGCACACCTGGCCGGCCGGGGTGGTCGAGCTCGCGTACAGCGTCGATTCTGCCGCCGGCACGGCTTCCCAGGCGACGACGCCCAGCCCGGAGGCTACACGGCCCAGCCTGGAGGCACGGCCCAGCCCGTAGGGACCGTCACGTAGGCGCACACGCCGGTCCCGGAGCGACATGGTTGCGCCCGCTCGGCGTGGTCTAGTGTGACCGCCGACCGGGGAGGGCCCAGGTTCCCACGAGTTGGGGATCGGGGCTCGAATGACTTGTAATTTCTGATCGCTAGAACTCGAGCAATCAGAAATTACAAGTGTCCGCCGGCTTCGAACGAGAGAGACAGGGGATTCGCATGGAGATCAGTGGTGCATCAGCGATCGTGACTGGAGGCGCCGGTGGGTTGGGCGGCGCGACGGTGCGCCGGCTCGTCGCAGCCGGGGCGAAGGTGGTCATCGCCGACGTGGCGGAGGAAAAAGGCAAGGAGATGGTCAAGGAGTTGGGCGACTCGGTCAAGTTCGTCAAGACCGACATCACCAGCGAGTCGAGCGTCCAAGAGGCGCTCGACACGGCCGCCAGCATGGGCCCCGTCCGGATCTCGGTTGCCGTGCACGGGGGGTTCGGCGGGGGAGGACGGACGCTGAAATCGGACGGGACGCCGCACTCGCTGGAGGATTTCCGCAACGTGATCGACCCGTATCTCGTCGGGACGTTCAACGTGCTGCGCCTGGCGTCAGCGGCGATGGCCAAGTCCGAGCCGCTGGCCGACGGCGAGCGGGGCGTCATCATCAACACGGCGTCGATCGCCGGCTACGAGGGCACTATCGGCCAGGTGGCGTATGCGGCGGCGAAGGCCGGGGTGATCGGCCTGACCATCGTCGCCGCCCGTGACCTGGCGGTGGTCGGCATCCGGGTTATGACCATCGCCCCGGGAACGTTCATCACGCCCGCTTACGGACAGGACCTTGACGCGGTCGAGGCCTACTGGGCTCCGGCCGTCCCGTTCCCCAAGCGCATGGGGCAACCGGCCGAATACGCCAAGCTGGTCCAGTCCATCGTCGAGAACTCGTACCTCAACGGCGAGGTCGTCCGCATCGATGGCGCCATCCGCTTCGGGCCGAAGAGCCCCAAGTAGGGGTCACCCCGTGACCCTGGATGACTCTGCTGCCGGGGTCCCGACCTCGGTGACCCCGGAGCGACCGGATCGAGTTGGCCGCCGGACATGCGTTCGAGTCCTTCAGCTGGAGGGACGTCGTCGTCGACGGCGCAGACTGGGCCATGGAGATGGACGTCACGCCGCGCGTCGTCAACAGTTCGGGCGTGCTGCAAGGGGGGCTGCTGGCCACGCTCATCGACATGGTGGCCGGCGTCTCGCTGCAGCGGGGCGAGAAGGCGTACTTACGCAACGCCACCAGCGAAATGCAGGTCAGCTTCCTCGCCGGGGCCCGGGTCGGCCCGGTGCGGGCGGTGGCGCACATCCTGCGCCGTGGCAGGAGGAGCGCCGTGGTCCGCGTGGATGTGCACGACCTCGGTGCTGACGACCTCCACGTGGCGGCGGCGACACTTACCTTCTCGGTCAAATTGCGGGACGACGCCTCTCCGGCGTGAGCGGTCGCCGACTTGCGGGCGCAACGTTTACAGGGCTCAGCCTTTGGAGGGCGCCTTTGGAGGGCTCAGCCTTTGGAGGGCTCAGCCTTTGGAGGGCTCAGCCTTTTGCGGGGCCGAACCGATCCCAGTTCCAGATCATCATGGATTCGAAGGGAGCGGCGAGGACGGGTCGCACCGGGGCGTCCTTCCATATCTCCTTCAGGACCGGCGCCAACCGTTCGCCGACGGTGGCCGGATCATCGTCGAGATAACAGCTCGTGATGCGGTACGACCCCGGGCTGAAGGTGTTGCGCCGGATCGCCGGCGTGGTCCCGAAGGCCAGGGCGCCGGCCACCCCCGGTACTGCGACCAGTGTGGGCAGGACGTCGGTGTGCATGCGTTGGATGTACGCGTCCTGTAGCGCGGGGTCGCCCGTCTCTTCGACGATGAGGTAGATCCCCCGGTTGGGGCGGAAGGGGACGACTTCATTGGAGATGAGCGCGCGCGGCGAGGCGAGAGAATGGAGCAGGCGGAGTCCTGCCAGGTACTGCTTGGGTAGCGCCTGGGAGTAGCGGCCCATCTCGGCCAGTACGCGTCCCAACGTGAAGAACTCGTCGATGGTCTCGTCGAGCGGATTGCCCATCAGGTAGCAGACGACGTGCGCTGTCTGCGCCCAATCGTCCACCGCGGCGGCACGTGCCGCTTCGCAGGCCGGGGTCGACGCCCAGCGCGCGCCGAACACCAAACCGGGAAGCTGGTATTGCTCGGGCATGTGGTCGAGCTGGTGCCATTCGAGGTAGCCCCGGTCGTCGCCGTCGGGCGAGTGGTGCGAGAGCGAGAAGAACCCAAGCTTGATTTTGTTCATGTGCCCCCCGGAAGAGCTGCCGGCGCGCTCGCTGTGCGCTGCCGTCTCGTGATGTGCGCCCACCATAGGTCCCGAGAGAGGGCAGCTGCGTCGGCGCGGCCTAGGAGCGTGGGTCGGAATCGGTCAAAGGGTCCGAACTGGCGCCTGAGGCCCATTGTTCGGACTCTTCGCACGCTCCATTGCGTTGAGAGAGATCCAGAGCTGGTGGCGAGAGAGTGGCCATTGGCTCCAGCAACGCCGTTTGGCTTCCTATCCGCTCGCGCGAC
>CAVWKU010000016.1:0-174450 GCA_963755665.1 uncultured Acidimicrobiaceae bacterium | reverse complement strand
CGGCCGACATCCCGGTGGAGTTCTCCAAGGGCGAGGCCGGCCGCGGCCAGCACGAGGTCAACGTGACCTACGCCGGCGCGCTCGACACGGCGGACCGCCACCTCGTCTTCAAGAACGGGATCAAGGAGATCGCGGCGCAGGAGGGGCGGGCGGCCACGTTCATGGCCAAGTGGACGATGGACGACGTCGGATCTTCGTGCCATGTGCACAACTCCCTCTGGGACGGCGCGACCGGACGAGCCGCTCATGGGCGACGCCTCCCACCCGACCGGGCTCTCGACCCTCGGGCGGCAGTTCCTGGCCGGCCAGCTCCACGCGGCACGCCAGTTGGCCTGGTGCGCCGCCCCGACACTCAACTCGTACCGGCGCTACGTGCCGGGAAGTTGGGCCCCCACCGCCGTCGTCTGGGGGGAGGACAACCGCACCTGCGGCTTCCGGGTCGTCGGCCACGGGGCGGGACGCCGGATCGAGTCGCGCGTGCCCGGGGCCGACGTGAACCCGTACCTGGTCATCGCCGCGTGCATCGCGGCCGGCCTCTACGGCATCGATCACGAGCTCGAGCTCGCCGACGCCTACCCGCGGAACGCCTACGACGCCACCGACGTCACCCGGATCCCCTCCACGCTGGTCGAAGCCATCGACGAGCTCAAGAACTCGGAGGTCGCCGCCGAGGCGTTCGGCCCCGACGTGCACCACCACCTTCTCAATACGGCGCAGCAGGAATGGGAGGCCGCCAACCGCCACGTCTCGGACTGGGAGCTCACCCGTAACTTCGAAAGGATCTGATGCCGGACCCTCTCGGCCGGCCGCACGTCCGCCTCCCCCACCAGCTCGACCGCGTACGGCGAAAGTTGGTCTCGCTGCTCGGCGGGATGGTGCCGGCCGACACGTCCGGCGAGTGGGCCCCGCGCCGGCCTGGCGCTCGACGACGCCCTGTCCATGCTCTACCCGTCGAGGGAGCCGTCCGATCTCCATGCGATCGCCTACGGGCTGGTGGGCGATTCCGTCGTCGACCTGCACGGGCTGCGACAGCTCTTGACCACGTTCGATCGGCAATTCTTCCCGTCGCCCGTGAGCATCCGCTTCGGGCCCTCCGACATCGTCACCCATGAGCTCGAAAACGGCATGACGATCTTCCTCGACCGTGACGACGGCGCGGTCAGCCGGCCCGCTGCTCAATGGCGACTACGAGGCGCATCTCGTGCCGACGTTCCAGGCAGTTCTGCCGGCCCGGGATGACCGTGGTCGACGTCGGCGCGAACGTGGGGTTGTACACACTGCTGGCCTCCTCCCTCGTCGGGAGCGCGGGCCGCGTCGTCGCCGTCGAGCCCAGCTCCGAGAACTGCCGCCTGATCCTCCTTTCGGTCGAGGCGAACAGAGGCCGACAACGTCGAGCTGTTCCCCGTCGCCCTGGATCGGGCGCGGGGGTGGTCGAACCTGTCCGGGCACTTCGGTTCCAACGGCGGGCTGGTCTCGGCCGATCCGTCGAGCCTGGCCTCGGGGTGGAGCGAGATCGTCCCCACCTTCGCGCTGGACGACCTGGTCGACGGACCGGTGCACTTCTTGAAGATCGACGTGGAAGGGGCGGAAGGGCGGGTGGTCGCCGGGGCACAGGGAATCCTCACGACGTCCCGACCCGATCGTCGCCACCGAGTTCAGCCTCGAGATGCTGCCGCGCGTGTCGGGCATCAGCGGGGAGGAGTACCTCGACGGGTTCGAGGCCCTGGGCTACCGGATCTCCCTCTTCAACCGGGAGACGGGCCAGCCTGATCCCACCGACCAAGGCATCCGCGCTGCTGCGAAGAACTGGGGCGACCCTTTGCAGATCGAGGACCTGCTGCTCCTCCCTCCGGGCGTAGGGGACTCTGAGCAGCCTCAAACTGAGCGGCCTCAGCCCACCGCCCCGCTCACACGGTGGCCGTTCAGACGCTTGTGGATGCCCTTCGTCTTGTCGTACAGATTGACGAACTCCTTGCGCAGCGGGGCATAGACGGCGGCGGCGTCGGCGTCCGGGACGTAGACGGCCTTCACGGCCACCATGGCCGGAATGTCGGCCAGCCGTGATGTGACCGAGCGCCAGATGGGCGAGGAGTCCCGCGCCGCGCACGTTGGCCAGCACCGGGTCGGCGATCTGGCGGATGGCGCATCCCATGACGTCGGCGTGGATCTGCGCCCAGAGGTCGGAGTTCGCTCCTCCGCCCACGAAGGCCAGGGAGGCGAATCGCCTCTTCGTGAACTTCTCGACGGCGCGGAGCAACCAGGCCGAGTTGAGCGCCACGCCTTCGAAGACCGCCCGCACCATGTCGGCGCGGGTGGTCGACAGCGAAATGTTGTGGAAGCCGCCCCGGATGGTGTGATCGTCGACCGGAGAACGTTCGCCGTTCAGCCACGGGGTGAAGAGGACACCATGTGCCCCGGGCGGGACCTCGGCCGCCATGTCGTTCAACGTCGCGAAGAGATCGGGCGGCGGCGCGGCGCCCGGGTCGAGCGCGTCGCCGGGGTACAGCAGGTTGTCCCGTAGCCAGGTGAGACAGGCACCCCCGGTCTCGTGCTCGTCGGCCACGAGATAGCGGCCGGGAAGGCCCGAGGGGATGGAGGCGATGTTGGTCAGGGCGTCGGTCTTCTTGAAGGGGACGTGACAGCTGATCCAGCTCGAGGTCCCGATGTAGAGGTGCCCTGCGAAGTCCTCGACCGCGCCGGACCCGACCGCAGCCGAATGGAGGTCGGGCGTACCGGCCACGACCGCGGTGCCGGCCAGGAGCCCGAGCTCGGCCGCGGCGGCGGGCGTCAGGCCCCCGAGGATGCTGCCGGTCGGCACGAGCTCGGGCAGCGTGCGCCGCTCGAGCCCGGCCAGCGCGATCAGGTCGTCGTCGTAGCGCACCGCGTTGATGTCGCGGGTGTCGGTGACCCAGTGCAGGGTGATCGAGTCGTAGCGAGGCGCGCGCCAGACCGGTCAGCCGGAAATTGAGATAGTCCACCGGCTCCAGGAAGACAGCGGTGGCGGCATAGACCTCGGGGCGCTCTTCACGCAGGAAGTGGATGTGGCCGACCGGGTCCTTGCCCGAAAGGCTCGGGATGCCCGCCGCTGCGCCGTACCCACCTGGCGGCCTTGGCCGCCGAGTACCCCTGGACGTTCAGCCGCGCCGCGCACCACACGCTTGCACCGCGTTGGCGCCGCGCGAGTCCATCCAGATGATGGAGGGACCGATGGCGCGGCCGTCTGCGCCCACCGCCACCGTCCCCGACCACTGCGCCGTGCACCCGACGCCCACGATCTTCTCGGGAGGCACGCCGCTCTCGGCCACGGCTCGCCGTGCCGCAGCCACGATGGCACGCCACCATTGCTCGGGGTCCTGCTCGGCCGCACCGTCGGCACCCAGCACGAGCGGGACCGCTTCGAACGCATGCGCCGCGATGCGCACCGGAGGCCGAGACGACCGCGACCTTGGGCCCGCCCGTTCCGAGATCGACGGCCAGGACATAGCGTCGTCCGCGGCGGCGACGGCCGAGCGCTGTCCCGCAGGGGACGTCGCCGCCACGGCGGGCAGGCTCGGCCCCGGGTTCGTGCGCATCGCGGCGAAGCGTACCGCCGTCCTCTACGCACGACCCGGGCCGTGCCTCGTTGCGCTTACTCCGCCAGGCCGGCTTCTGCTTCCAGCTCGATCTTGACCTTGTTGCCGACCACGACGCTTCCGTCGAGCAGGGAGTGGTTGAAGCTCACGCCGAAGTCACGGCGGTCGATCTCCGCGGTGGCGGAGAAGGCCACCACGGTCTTGCCTTCCTGCATGGCCGGACCCTCGCCCAGGTATTCCAGGTCGAACACCACCGGCTTGGTGACGCCACGAATGGTGAGGTCGGTGGACGAGCTTCCACTCGGCGTCGGTCACCCGCTTGAGCCCGGTGCTCTTGATGGTGATGGTCGGGTAGTTCTCGGCGTCGAAGAAGTCGTTGGTGCGCAGGTGGTCGTCACGCATCGACTGGTTGGTGTCGATGCTGGCCACCTTCGCCTCGGCCTCGAACGTCGAGTCCTCGGGGTTCTCGGCGACGGTGAACGTCCCGGAGAATTCGGTGAAGCGACCCCGTACCTTGGTCCCGATCAGGTGGCGGGCGACAAAGCCGGCCTCGGCATGCGCAGGGTCGACGGTGTACGTTCCCGGCTTCGGAAGGGTGATGGTTTCGGTTGACATGGGGCCTCCTATGGCGGTTGTGATCTCTGACACGATAGTATCTGACTAGACAGATACTTGTCAATCAGGTAAACGGCGGATCCTGGTAGAGTCGAGCAAGATTGAGGAGCACGTATGGGCACCGTGAGATTCCCCGAGCAGGGCGAATACGACGTCGAGGCGGACGCTGCTCCCGAAGCCGAGGGCGGCACCTGTGGCGTCCTGAGCAGTATCGACGACGAGCGGCTGCAGCTGATGGGCCTCCTCGTGCGCTCCCACCGTCGCCTGACCGACCTGCTCGGACGCGAGCTCGAGCAGTCCGTCGGCATTCCACTGGTGTGGTTCGACGTCCTCATCCACATCGGCGGGGCCGAAGAGGGTCGCCTGACGATGAGCAAGCTGAGCGCTGAGGTGGCGCTCACCACCGGGCGGCGTGACCCGGCTGGTGGACCGTATGGTCGAGGCCGGACTGGTCGCCCGCAAGAACTGCCCCTCGGATCGCCGCAGCGTCCACGTCGTGCTGACGCCCGGCCGGGGAGTCCACGTTGGGTCGGGCCATCGGCGAGCACATCGAGGGGATCGACCGCCACCTGATGGCGCCCCTGGACGAGACGGATCGTGCCGCGCTGACGCGTGGCGTTGACGAAACTCCTCGCAACCGCGCTGCTGAACCCTCGGGGACTGCCGGAGGCGGTGAGCTACCTCCGGCCCTTGCGCCCTGCGCAACCAGGCGCGCGCCGGAAGCGGACCCTCGTCGGTCTCGAGGTCGAGCACGGTTCCCGCGCCCTCGCCGGGACCCTTCGTGATGGAGACGGCCAGCACCTCGCGCCCGATGTAGTCGAAGTACTCCTCGATCATGTCCAGCCCCTCGAGGTGCAGATGGATGCGATCCGAGACGTCCAGCCCGCTGTTCTTGCGCAGGTCCTGGAGGAGACGGACGACTTCTCGGGCCAGACCGCGGTGCCGCAGCGACTCGTCGAGCGTGAGATCGAGCGCGACGACCTCTCCCCCTTCCCGGGAGACGGCGAAGCCCTGTTGCCCACGCACGCGGAGCTGCACATCTTCGGGACCGAGCTCGACCGGCCCGCCGGAGAGCGTGAGCGTGATCGACGTTCCGGCTTCGAGCGCCGCCGCCGCTGCCGCTCCGTCGAGCGCGGCCAGCGCCGGCTTGACCTCCTTCACCTGCTCGCCGAGGCGCGGTCCCAGGGTGCGGAAGTTCGACGACCAGCTCGAACTCGAGCACCTCGCTCAGTTCGTCGGCCACGTCGATTTCGTCGACGTTGAGCTCCTCGGCCACCATGTCGTAGAGGATGGCCGGCGCGTCCGACGGGAGGAAGACCAGCGCGCGGGAAAGTGGCTGGCGCACCTTGACCCCGGCTTCGCTGCGGGCCGCCCGGCCCAGCGAGGTCAGCCTGCGGGCCAGTTCCATCTGCGCCTCGAGGTCACGATCGATCGCGGATCCGTCGGGCACCGGCCAGTCGGCCAGGTGCACCGACTGCGTCTCGTCGACCCCGCTGAGCGCGCGCCACATGGCGTCGGCCACGAAGGGGCAGAACGGGGCCAAGCAGGAGCGAGATGCTGGTGAGGACCTCGTGCAGTGTGGCCTGCGCCGCCAGCGTGTCCCCGGCCGGGGCGTCGGGATCGGTGCGCCAGAAGCGGCGCCGGCTGCGGCGCACGTACCAGTTCGAGAGGTCGTCGACCAGGCCGGCCAGCGCGGACGCGGCATCAAGGGGCTCGTACGCGTCGAGCCCGGTGGTGACGGTGACCCCGGTGCTGGCCAGCCGCGAAAGGATCCAGCGGTCGAGGGCACCGCGATCCTCGGCCGCCGGGATCGCCGGATCCGCCGGGTCGAAACCGTTGAGCGAGGCGTAGGTGGTGAAGAAGCTGAAGGTGTTCCACAGCTTCAGCAACATGTCGCGCAGCGCCGTGTCGATGGCGGACAGGCTGGCGCGGGTCGGCGTCCACGGGGAGCCCTGGCTGAACATCCACCAACGGAGGGCGTCGGCGCCCCTGCGTGTCGAGGATCGTCCAGGGATCGATGATATTCCCCAGTGATTTGGACATTTTGCGGCCGTCGGCGTCGATGATGTGGCCCAGGCACACCACGTGCTTGTAGGGGCTGTCCCCGAACACCAACGTGTTGACGGCCAACAACGAGTAGAACCACCCCCGCGTCTGGTCGATGGCCTCGGAGATGAAGTCGGCCGGGAAGGTGAAGGCCTCGACGGACCCGGGCGCGTGGGGGTAGCCGACCTGCGCCGCCGGCATCGACCCCGAATCGAACCAGGCGTCGATGACCGGCGCCACCCGCCGGGCGACGGCGTCCTCGTCGGTCATCCCGGCTTCGGCGCACGTCGGGCAGTCGAAGACCACGTCGTCGATGACCGGCCGGTGCGGATCGATGCCCGTGACGTCACGACCGCAGAGCTCGGACAGCTCGGCCAGCGAGCTGATGCAGTGCAGATGCCCGCGACCGCAACGCCAGATGGGCAGCGGTGTGCCCCAGTAGCGGTCACGCGAGAGCGCCCAGTCGACGTTGTTGGACAGCCATTCGCCGAACCGGCCGTCGCGGATGTGCGCCGGGTGCCAGTCGATGGTGGCGTTCTCGGCCAGCATCTGGTCCTTGCGGGTGGAGGTGGCGATGTACCAACTCGGCTTGCCCCAGTAGATGAGCGGGGTGCGGCAGCGCCAGCAATGCGGGTACGAGTGCACGTAGGGATAACGGCGCACCAGAAGCCCGGCCTCTTCGAGGCGGTCGTTGATCACCGTGTTGCTCGCCCGCACGTCCTGGCCCGCCAACCACCCGATCTCGTCGGTGAAGCGCCCGTCGGGGCCGACCGGGTTGAGGGAGGGCAGCCCGTTCTCGCGGCCGATCTGGCGGTCGATCTCGCCGAAGGCCGGGGCGAGGTGCACGAGGCCCGGTGCCCTCTTCGGTGGTGACGTAGTCCGCGGGCACCACGCGCCACCCGTCGGCGTGGCTCGGCGCCGGCAGATCGTCGAAGGGACGCGCATAGCGCAGGCCGACCAGATCCGCCCCGCTGAGCCGCCGCGAGATGCGGGCCGACGCCCCCTCTCCCAGGACGTCGTCGACCAGGTCTGCGGCCATGATCAGCCCGTCGACCACGGCATAGGTCAGGCCCGGGTTGACGGCCACGCCCGTGTTCGAAAGCAGCGTCCAGGGTGTCGTGGTCCAGACGGCCAGCGCGGTGGCGTCACCGAGCAGCTGCCGGGTCGGGATCGACGATCGGGAACCGCACGTACGCCGACTCGTCCTCTTCGTCCGTATAGACGCCGGGCTGGCCCAGCTCGTGGCTCGAAAGGGCGGTGCCGCAGCGGGGGCAATACGGGACGACCTTGAGATCCTCGTAGAGCAGCCCCTGATCGAACAGCTGGCGCAGGTGCCACCACACGGACTCGATGTAGGACGGGCTCAACGTCCAGTAGGCCGCATCCGTATCGAGCCAGTAGCCGATCCTCGTCGTCAGCCGGGTGAACTCGTCGACGTAGGAATAGACCGACTCACGGCACAGGCGGACGAACTCGGCGATGCCGACCTGATCCTCGATCTGCTTCTTGCCGGTGATGCCGAGCTTCTTCTCCACCTCGACCTCGACCGGGAGGCCATGGGTGTCCCACCCGCCACGCCGGGCGACATACGAGCCCCGCATGGCATGGAACCGGCAGAAGAGGTCCTTGTAGACGCGGGCCCAGACGTGATGGAGCCCGGGCATCCCGTTCGCGGTGGGAGGTCCCTCGTAGAAGACCCACTTCGGCGCGCCCTCCCGCTGCTCGACGGAGCGTTCGAAGACGCGGTGGGCCGCCCAGCGGGCCAGCTCGGCCTGCTCGAGGGCAACGAAATCAGTATCGGGGGGGACAGGTGTGAACACGCACGCTCAATGGTTGTCCGCCCGGGCACGAGAGCGCCCAGACGGCGTGGCGGGCCAGACTAATGGCCGTGGGCGGGCGCGGTGACCGACCTACGCCGAAGGCTAGCAACCGAATCAGGTCACCCCCGTCCCCAAATGGCCTCCCCGGGTCGCCGTCCGCCCAGCCAGCCGTCTTCCCAGCCGTCGCAACCGACCGGGCCGACAACGCGTCGAAGCGCTCCTCGTCCATGTCGAGGAGCGAGCCGAGCACGAGATCGGCCAGCGCGAAGGCCGGATGCTGCCCCTCTCCGTGCTCGGGAACAGCGATACAGCACATGGAGGCTGCCTTGGCGGCCAACACGCCGGCGGGAGCGTCCTCCCAGACCAGGCAGCGGCGAGGTGGGGCGCCCAGCTTGGCCGCCGCCGTCAGGAACACGGCCGGGTGCGGCTTGCCCCACTGCTCGTCCTCGGCCGAGTGGACGAGCACGAAGTGCTCCCGCAGGCCGAAGTGCGCCAGCGCCGTGTCGATGAGGCGGTACTCCGACGACGAAGCCACGGCGAGGGGCAGGTTGCGCTCGGCGCACAGCGCGATGGCGTGCTCGGCGCCCGGCTTGAGCTCGCCCTTCGACAGGACCAGCGCGATGACACGATCGACGATGGCCACGGCCACCTCGGCCGGCGTCGGGCTCGCCCACGGGTAGCGGGCATGCCAGTACTCGGTCACCTCACCGACGAACATGCCTTTGGTGCCGCGGCAGCCGTCGCCCGAAAGCGGGCACGCCGAGCCCGCCGAGGATCTCGATTTCGGCCTCGTGCCACAGGATCTCCGAGTCGAGGAGCAACCCGTCCATGTCGAAGATGGACGCCGCAAAACCCTCTCGCGGCGATGGGGCCCTCAAGCGGCCAGCGCAGCCTCGATGGCGTCGATGATGGCGGGATCCTCGGGCTCGACCTGGGGCCGGAAGCGTCCGATGACGTCGCCGGTCCCCGAGACGAGGAACTTCTCGAAGTTCCAGGTGATGTCGCCGGCGTTGCCGTCGGCGTCGGGCGTCGCCGTCAGCTCCTCGTAGATCGGGTGGCGCTCGTCGCCGTTCACGTCGATCTTCTCGAAGAGCGGGAAGCTCACGCCGTAGGTGGTGGAGCAGAACTGCTGTATCTCCTCGGGCGTGCCCGGCTCCTGCCCCATGAACTGGTTGCTCGGGAACCCGAGCACGGTGAAGCCGCGGTCGCCGTACGTCTGCTGGAGGCGCTCGAGACCCTCGTACTGCGGGGTGAGCCCGCACTTGGAGGCCACATTGACCACCAGGAGCGTCTTGCCGGCGTAGGCGCCGAGTGACGAGTCGTCACCTTGGAGCGTGTGGACGGGGATATCGAAGAGGGCCATGCCTGCGAGGATACCGGGACCGGCAATCCCCGCCGCGGCGCCCCGGCGCCCCGGCGCCCCGGCGCCGGCAGGACCGTACTGGCAGGACGCCGGCCCCCGTCTAGGGTGAGCGACATGGACGCCGTGGTCATCCGGGACAGCCAGTTGCACTGGGAGGAGCGCGACGACCCCGGTACCCGGGCGACACCGAGCTGCTGGTCGCCGTCCATGCCGCCGGGCTCAACGGCGCCGACATGATGCAGCGCCTCGGGCATTATCCGGCCCCTCCGGGGGCGCCGGCCGACATCCCCGGCATGGAGCTGGCCGGCGAGGTGGTCGCCGTGGGGTCGCGGGTGAGCCGATTCGCACCCGGTGACCGTGTCATGGGCCTCGTCGGGGGTGGCGCGCAGGCGACCATGGCCGTGATCGAGGAGTCCCATGCTCTGGCTGTCCCCGACTCCCTCTCCTGGGCCGAGGCCGGGGGCTTCCCCGAGGTGTTCTCGACCGCCTTCGACGCGCTCTTCACCCACGCGCACCTGTCCGTGGGCGAGCGGGTGCTGGTCTCGGGCGCGGCCGGAGGAGTCGGAACGGCCGGTGTCCAGCTGGCCGCGGCCGCCGGGGCATCGGTCGTGGCGACCGTGCGCGATGCGGCGCGGCGCGACGAGGTCGCGCGCCTGGGCGCCAGCACGGTCATCGACCCCGGCGACGTGGCCGCGCACGGCCCCTATGACGTCGTGCTCGAGTTGGTGGGAGCGGCCAGCCTGCCCACGGTCCTGCCGCACCTGGCCATCGGCGCCCGCGTCATCGTGATCGGGGTCGGCTCGGGGGCCAAGGTGGAGATCAACCTGCTGCAGCTGATGGGGGCACGGGCGAGCATCGGCGGGGCCACGTTGCGTGGGCGCAGCCTTCGTGAGAAGGCCAACGTTGCTGCGGGCGTCGCCGCCCACGTGCTTCCGCTCCTCGTCGCCGGTCGCATCCGGGTCCCCGTCTGCGCCACGTTTCCACTTTCCGAGGCCGGCGCCGCCTATGACCGGTTCACCGCCGGCGGGAAGTTGGGGAAGGTCGTCCTTGTCTCGTGAATGGCCCCGCCGTGACCGTCAGCGGGTCAGGATGACCACACCGGCGTTGGCGCCGCGGCCCACCGTGTGGGAAAGCGCCACGCGCGCGCCCTCGACCTGACGGGGACCGCACTCGCCCCGGAGTTGGCGTACCAACTCGACCACCTGACCCAGGGCCGAGGCACCGAGCGGCTCACCCTTGGACAGCAGCCCTCCACTGGGGTTGACCGGCAGCCGCCCCCCGAGCGTGGTGGCGCCCGAGACCAGCAGTTCGGCCGAACCGCCCGGAGTCACACAACCCGATCTCCTCGTAGGAGATCAGCTCGCGGGCCGCGTCGGTGTCCTGGCACTCCACCACGTCGAGATCGTCCGGCCCGAGACCGGCTTCCTCGAACGCGGCGCGGGCGGCCAACGTGGTCGGGGCGGGAACCGTGTCGTCGGTCAGACCCGACAACGGAGTGGACTCGCTCAACACGGAGCCGGGCAGATGGGAGCGCAGGACGGCGCCGGCGAGCGTGATCGGAGGCACGGACGGCGCGGCGACGCGGTCGGCGCGGGTCAGCACCACCGCCGCCGCGCCCTCGTTGGGCGAGCACAGCATGAACAGATGGAGCGGCTCGCAGATGACCCGCGAGGCGAGGACCTCCTCGGCGGAGATCTCCTTTTGGAACATCGCGTCCGGGATTCGCCGCGCCGTGGCGGCGGTTCTTCACCACGACCTGCGCCAGGTGGTCCTTTGTCACCCCCGACGTCATGCGTCACGCGCTGGGCCCGCAGCGCGAAGAACGACGGGGTCGCCGCCAGACCGGCCTCCTCCTGCCACGGTTCGAAGAACGACGAACGGATGATGCCCCTGGGCATCTTCTCGGTCCCGAAGACGAGCACGGTGTCGTACTGGCCGGCCCTGATCGCGCCGGCCGCCAACATCAGCGCCGCGCCGCCGCTGGCGCACCCGGCCTCCACGTCGACGATGGGCATGCCCGTCATCCCGAGGCGGCTCAGCACCTTGTGACCGGTGGCCACGCCGCCGTACGCCGTCCCGCAGAACGCGGCCTGGAATCCTCCCTTGCCCACCCCCGCCTCGCGGAGGGCGGCCCGCACGGCCTGGACCCCCATGTCGGTGGTGGAGACACCCTCGAAACGGCCGAAGGGATGCATCCCCACTCCGGCGATGACGACGCCCGTCACGATGCGTCCTGCGGAGCGAAGGCGAAGGTCACCACATCGTTGCCCTCGGCGTCGGTGTGCAGCGGCGACGATGCGGAGCTCCATGGCCTGGCCGAACGACCAGCGCCGCCGGATCGCCCTCGGTCAGGCGGGTGATGACCCGGATCCCCTCGGGCAGCTCCACGACGCCCAGACCGTAGGGGATCTCTCCCTGATACCCGGGCGGAGCGGAGGTGACCGCCGTCCACGCCCACAGCGTTCCCGAACCCGACAGCTCCGTCGGGACCGGGTCTTCCGTCGAGCAGTAGGGGCAGGTGTCGTGGCGCGGGAAGTGGTGGGCGCCGCAGACCGTGCAACGGCTCCCGAGCAGTGCCGGCGACTCTCCATCGGTGAACAGCCCGGATCGCACCATGACTCGTTCGGACATCGACAATCCACCATCCTCCGCTCGCCCTTCGTGCCGCATTGCATCGTAGGGTCATCGAAGACCCCACGGGACCTCCCGCTGACGCCTACCATGCGCCCCGTGCCTGTTCACCCTGCCACCGGGGAACCCCACACGGCCGCCGGGACCCCCGTTGGCCCTCGATCTGTCGCTGGAGGATCTGGAACGGGACGCGCGCCACGTCATCGGGGAGATGGCCTACGCCTACTACGCCGGCGGGGCCGACGACGAGCGGCTGCTCGAACAGAACGTGGCCGCCTGGGCGCACTGGCAACTCCACCCCAGGGTGTTGGCCGGGATCTCGGAAGTGGACCTGTCGACCACGTTGCTGGGGACGGCCGTGCGCTCGCCTGTCGCGATCGCGCCGACGGCGATCCAGGGACTGGCGCACGTGGACGGAGAAGTGGCGACGGCGAGAGGGGCGGCCGCGCAGGGAGCATTGATGGTGCTGTCCTCGTTGGCCACGTGCTCCCTCGAGGAAGTGGCCGCCGGGGCGCCCGGAGGTGCCCGCTGGATGCAGATCTACATCCTGCGCGAGCGGGCCCGTACGGTCGAGCTCGCCCAGCGCGCCGAGGCCCACGGGTACGGCGCACTCGTCCTTACTGTCGACGCCCCGGTGCCGGGACTCCGCCTGCGCGAGCTGCGGGGCGGCGTCCACCTTCCGCACGACCTGGCCCTGCCGAACCTCGTCGGCGCAGCACCGAGAGCGCCCGCGAGGGCGGGTTCATGGCGGTGTCCCGCGAGTTCGAGCCGGCCCTGACGCCCGACGACATCGGATGGCTGGCCGGGCTCACCTCGCTTCCGGTGGTGGTCAAGGGCGTGCAGCGTGCCGATGATGCCGTTCGCTGCGTCGACGCCGGCGCGGCCGCCGTGGTCGTCTCCAATCACGGAGCCCGCCAGCTGGCCGACGCACCGCCGAC
The DNA here is from genome assembly GCA_963755665.1 of uncultured Acidimicrobiaceae bacterium. Classification (GTDB taxonomy): domain Bacteria; phylum Actinomycetota; class Acidimicrobiia; order Acidimicrobiales; family RAAP-2; genus Bog-473. The sequence continues at coordinate 161,465 of CAVWKU010000016.1, read as the reverse complement.
CGCGGACATCCTGTGCGAGGTGGTCGATGCTGTCGCCGATCGGGCGGAGGTGTACGTCGACGGCGGGCTGCGGCGGGCGCCCGACGTCGTCAAGGCACTCGCCCTGGGCGCCCGGGCGGTGTTGATCGGACGCCCCTCGCTGTGGGCCCTGGCCGCGGGTGGCGCCGACGGTGTGGCGATCACTCCTGCAGTGGTACGAATCCGAACTGCGCCGGGCCATGGCGCTCTGTGGCGCCGCGACGGTGAGCCAGCTCGATCGTTCTCTCGTCCGGCGGGCGCCGGGCTGGTCACTGGACCACGACCGGTGACGCCGCCGTCGGCCCCGGGCGGGCCGGGCGCGCCGTGGCCGACCTCGCTCGACGCATGGCGATCACGTTGAGGGTGCGCGACGCGGCAAGACTGCGTGGCACCGTGAGCATCGACACCGAACCGCGCGAGCCCGCGAGCCCGCCGCCGGGACAGCCGAAAGATCGCCCAACCCAAGGCCTCCGATGAGCCGGGTGCTCCTGCAGGCTTCGATCGTCGTCGCGCTGGCTGTCATCATCGCCATCGTCCTGCGCACCTTCGTCGTCGGGACCTACCTGATCCCCTCGGGATCGATGGAACCGACCCTGATGATCAACGACCGGATCATCGTCGACAAGCTCAGCTACCACCTGCACGGCGTCCATCAGGGCGACATCGTCGTGTTCTCCACGCCGCCCGCCGAGAATTGCGGGGGGCCGCCGGTGAGCGACCTCGTCAAGCGGGTCATCGGATTGCCCGGCGACACGGTCTCGCTCGCCTACGGACGGGTCTACGTCGACGGGAAGCTGCTGAGCGAGCCGTGGTTCCCCGCCGGCGCGGAACCGCCGACCACACCCGGTCCGTCCGAGGAGCCGTATGCGTTGCGGCACCCCTACAAGGTTCCCGTCCGGCCACGTCTACGTCATGGGCGACAATCGCACGGTCTCCTGCGACAGCAGGTACTGGGGCCCCATTCTCGAATCGTCGATCGTGGGCAAGGTCGACGTCCGATTCTGGCCGTTGTCGCCGGATCCATATCTTCTAGGCCGACCATGGGGAGCCGGACCGAAGACTTCGCCCTCATGTGGGAGTGGTTCTCGACCCATTGCCGCACGACGTCGCCGCTCTATGAGCGCATCTCCGCCGCCGTCGCCGGGGATCACGAAGTCCTCGAGCTCGTGCAGGCCGCACCTCCCGCGGCCCATCTGCCTCCGGCGCTGCTCGCCGCCGTGCACTACCTGATTCTCGAGGGGATCCGACCACCCGTTGGCCGAGGTCTATGCCGGACGTTCCGACGGCGATCCCGGCCCGCTCTTCCTCGACTTCCTCCGGTCGCGCCAGAGCTGATGTTCTGGCCCTGCTCGACTTCCGGCACATTCAGACCAACGAATGCGGCCGGAGCGCCATCATCGGTCCCGGCACTCACCTGGGTGGCGTCGCAACTGCCGGGCCCCTACTCCCTGGTCGACGTCGGCGCGAGCGCGGGCCTGAACCTGCTGTGCGACAGCTACCGCATCGACTACGGCACGCACGGGGCGACCGGACCCGCCGATGCCGCGGTCCAGCTCTCGTGCCGGGTCGTCGGTGGCCGTCCACCGATTGCGCCGCAGCTTCCGTCGTTCGCATCCCGGGTGGGCATCGATCGCTCCCCGATCGACCTCCGTGACCCCGATGACGCCCGCTGGCTCCTCGCGTGCGTGTGGCCGGACACCAATCGCCTCGCACACACCGCCGCCGCGATCCGCCAGGCGCGAGCGGACCCGCCTCTGGTCCTGCGAGGGGATGCCACGGCGGTACTTCCCGAGCGTGTTGCACGAGCTGCCCGTCGGCACGACGGCCGATCGTCGTGACCACGTGGGCCTTCGCCTACCTGGGTGTCGAAGATCGCGAGACGTTCGTGAGTCTCCTCGACGAAGCCTCACACGAACGTCCTCTGGCGTGGATCAGCGCCGAAGGAGCGGGAACGGTGGCGGCCTTCGCAGAAGAGGCGGTCGCGCACACGACGAACGACGGCGTGTCCGATGTCCTCGGCGCGATGCTCTTCGACCAGGGGCGGCGGCAAGCCAGCTGCTCGCCTTCGCCCAAGAGCACGGCGCACAACTCGATTGGCGCGTGCCCGTAGGCGCTGATGCCCGCGACACCCGCTCGACGCTTCGAGAACGTTGCAGTAGCTTGACCGGCGTGCGCGTCGGATTGGTGATCCTTCCGTCCGATCGCTGGAAGGAAGCCCGGCGCCAATGGGAGTGGGCCGACGCGGCCGGCTTTTCCACGGCGTGGACCTACGACCACATCCGGTGGGGTGGCATGCCCGACGGCCCGTGGCACGCCGCCGTTCCGGTGCTCGCTGCCGCCGCGGTGGTGACACGGCGGATACGGATCGGGACGTTGGTGGCCACCCCGAACTTCCGCCATCCGGTGACCCTGGCCCGAGACGCGTTGGCGCTGGACGACCTGAGCGAGGGTCGCTTCGACCTGGGTGTCGGACCCGGGAGCGCCGGGCCCGATGCCACGGCCCTCGGGCAGGCCGAGTGGAGCGTGCACGAGCGCATGGACCGCTTCGAGGAGTTCCTGCAGATCCTGCACCCGATACTCGATGGCGCAGCCGACACCCGCACCACCATCACGGGCCGCCACTACGCCTCGGCCGAGACGCCCAGCACCCCGGGGGCCGTCCAGACGCCGTTCCCGCTCACGGTGGCCGCAGGCGGGCGCCGTGGTCTCGACGCTGGCGGCGCGCCACGGCCGGCAGTGGGTCACGATCGGCCCGACCGGCCCGGGCCCCGCGGACGGACGAGCAATCCATGGCGGCCGTGCGTGCGCAGACCGCGTTGCTCGAGAGTGCCTGCGCGGCGCACGGGCGAGACCCTGCGACGATCGCCAAGGTGCTGCTGTGGACGCCGACGGAGACGGTCATGACCTCCGTGGCCCAGTTCGACGAGCTGGCCGCCCCCTATGAGGAACTGGGCTTCGACCAACTGGTGCTCCACCACCCGCAACAGACCGGACCCTATCGGGGATCACTCGCCGCCTACGAGGAGATCGCGGCGCGGTACGGAGGACGATCACTGAGGGCACTCAGAGCGCCGCCGCGACGAGTGCCTTCACCTCGGACGTCCGCTCGACGGGGCTCCACCCGCTCGATGTCCACGTCGTGACAACCGACCCACGACGCGGCATCGACGAGTGCCGCCGCCACATGGCGGGCCGCGCTCTCTCGTCTGCAGCGTGATCTGCTTGGCCACCAACGTGTGCCCGCGACGGCCCGGGTCGACCAGTCCCACCAACTTGTTGCCACCCAGCACCGGCATGGCGAAATAGCCGTACCGGCGCTTCTCCCGCGGCACGTACGCCTCGAGCCGGTGTTGAAATCCGAAGATGCGTTCGGTGCGCGCCCTGTCCCACGTCAACGAATCGAAGGGCGAGAGCAACACGTTGCGGGTCGTGACCCGCCGGGCGAGCACATCGGTGGCGCCGGGGGCGACGAACGCGGGCCGCTCCCAGCCCTGCACGGATACGGGCTCGAAGTCCGTGTCGCCCAGGACGCGGCTGCACCAACTTCACCGGCAATCCCTTGTAGACCGCCAGATCACCGACGGTGGCCACGCCGAGCGAACGACCTGCTGCCTGCACGAGCCGGATGGCGCACTCCTCGTCCGTCCAGTCCACGCCTGCGCCAACTCGGCGGGGATGGCGCGTTCGGTCAGGTCGTAGACCCGTTGGAACCCACGCCGCTCCCGACAGACGAGCTCGCCCGTGTCGAGCAACCACTCGGCTGCGATCTTGGTCTCCGACCAGTCCCACCACGTGCCGCCCTTCTTGGCCCCCCCGAGCTCACGCGCGGTCAGCGGTCCCTCGAGTGCGCAGGCGTGCCACGACGTCGGCGCAACTGGCGGCCGCGTCTTCGAGGCGGTGCCACCGGCGCCCGCGGGCCCGGAAGGCCCGGCGCCGGAACTCGTACGACGGCCAGTCCTCGAGCGGGAGCACGCATGCCGCATGCGACCAGTACTCGAACGTGAGGCTCTCGGGCCCCCAGTACGCCGCCTCGATGGAAGAGCGGGGAATCGCGCCGTGACGGGCGTACGCCACCAGCTCGTGCGAACGCGCCAGCACCGAGATGGTGTCGAGCTGCACGCCGCCCAGTCGGCGCACGGTCGTCGCGGGCCCTCCGCGCGGCCGCGGCCCGAGCAGGCCCTGTGCAAAGAGGGTCACCCGTCGGGCCTCGTCGGCGGACAGGGTCACGGCTGATCCGGGCATGGCGGCTCAACCTACCGGCAACCTGCCCCGATCCCTGTGGGCTTCCCCGGGCACGGGCTCCCCCCGCAGATGGTGCAAGCCGGAGCCCGATCGCCACGATCGCCGCCAGATGCTGGCCGCACCGGCCGCGAAAAGTGCACCCCGGACGCCGAACAGCGCGACCAGGGGCGCCGAGACGGCCATGCCGATGGAGACGGCACCGAACGTCAGGCCCATGAACACGGCGCAGGCGCGGCCCGCGATGTGCTCGGGGGCGCGCTGCAGCAGAAGCGTCCGCGCACCCGACCACCTGAATCCCGTCGCCGATGCCCCCGATCCCGTACGCCGCGATGGCCATCCACATGGTGGGTGCGACGGCACAACCGACCACGCCGAGCCCGAGCACCACCAGACCGGCCACGATGCCCGGCGCCAGGAGCCGTGGGGGGAGACGGCCGGCGATGACGGTACCCAGGGTCATGCCGCCGGTCCAGGCCGTGATGAGGAGGGCGTAGCCGGTGGTCCCACCGTGCAACACCTTTTCGGCCAGGAACAACTCGACCACCATGGTGACGCCCATGCAGGCGATGACGGCCGACACCACGAGGACGAGGAGCCCCATGGGTCGGTCCGGCTCTGAGGTAACGGACCCCGGCCCCGACCCCGTCGTCCGCCCCGTGGGGCACCGGGGCCCGGGTATGCCGGAGGCCGAGTGTCGAGATGCCGACGCTGAAGAGGACGGAGAGCATCGCGCCGAGCAGGAGGGCCGTCGTCGTCCCCCCGATGCTCCCGACGACGCCGGCCAGCAGAGGCCCGATCGCGGTGCCGGCCATCGTCGCGCCTTGCAGCCGGCTGGTGGCGCGCACCAACGGGACGTTGCCGGCCAGCTGCGGGACGGCCGCGGTCAGCCCCGGCTGAAGGATGCTGTCCGCCACGCCGAAACCCAGCACGAGGAGCACGGTGGCGGTCAGGGAATGGGCAAAGGCCAGACCCGTGAGGGCGGCGGCCACGAGCAGACCGGCGCCGGCCAGAAGGCGTCCCATCGGCAGGCGGTCGAGCAGAAGGCCCGAGAGCGGCGCGAGCAGGACGACGGGAAGCCCGCCCGCCAGTAACACCATGGTCACGGCCAAGGTCGAGTGCGTCTCCTGATAGACGCGCAGCGACAACGCGACATAGGCCAGCCCGTTCGCGGCCGCCACGATCACCTGGAGTGCGGTGGCAATGCGCAGAGGGCGGCCGGGTCGGTGTGCCTGTGCGTGTGCGGTGTCGGGTTGCATATGGATATCTCTTGTCAGGGTTTGTTGGCTGTAGGGGGGAATTCGGCTCGCGGCTGCGGGCGCACGACGCGCCACAGAGGAAGTGCGCAAGCTGGTCGGCCCGAGCACCACGCGGGAAGTTCGACCGCGCGATCGAGCGCAGGAACTCTCAGAAGCGGGGCTCAAAGGGACATGCCGCAAGGTTACACCGCCGCCGTCCTTCGCCCGACATGGCCGGCCCGGCGGGCTCTCCCGCCGGCAGTCACGGCAAGCCGGATCAGTGGCTGCGGCGCGTCTTACGCGAGCAACGTGGCGAGCGGCGTGAACGGGAGACCATGAGCCTCGGCGACCGGTTCGTACACCACATGCCCCGCGGCCACGTTGACGCCTTCGGCCAACGCCGTGATCGTCCCGCACCGCTTCTTTCCAACCGTGCGCGGCGATGCTCAGGGTGTAGGGCAGCGTGGCATTGGCCAGGGCGTGCGTCGAGGTATGGGGGACCGCCCCGGGCATGTTGGCCACGCAGTAGAAGATCGAACCGTGGACTTCGAACGTGGGGTTCGAGTGCGTGGTCGGACGGGTCGACTCGAAGCAGCCGCCTTGATCGACCGAAATGTCCACCAGCACCGAGCCGACGCGCATCTGCTCGACCAGGGCGTCAGAGACCAGTCGCGGGGCACGGGCCCCGACGACGAGCACGGCACCGATCACGATGTCGGCGTCGATGCAGATCTCCTCGATGGCATGCTGCGAAGAAGCCACCGTCTCGAGTGCGCCGCGGAAATGGTGGTCGACGTCGCGCAGGCGGTCCAGGTTGCGGTCGAGCACGTAGACGTCGGAATGCATGCCGACGGCGAGCGTGGCGGCTGCCATCCCCGACACCCCCGCCCCGAGGATGACGACCCGGGCCGCCCGCACCCCGGGAACGCCGGCGACGAGCACCCCGCGGCCCCCGCCCGGACGCATGAGATGGTGGGCACCCATGAGCGGCGCCATCCGGCCGGCCACCTCGCTCATCGGAGCCAGCAGCGGAAGGGAATTATCGGGCAGCCGTACCGTCTCGTAGGCAATCGCCACATTTCCGCCGGCCACCAGAGCGTCGGTGCATTCCCTGGAGGCGGCCAGGTGCAGGTAGGTGAAGAGCGTCTGGCCGGAACGTGCGCCGAGTCGTTTGTACTCCGAAGCCACGGGTTCTTTGACTTTGCACACGAGGTCCGACTCGGCCCAGACGTCATCAGCCTCGGGGACGATGCGCGCCCCGGTTCGCTCGAACTCGCCGTCGGGCATCGACGACCCCACCCCGGCGCCCGCTTCCACGTAGACGGTGTGGCCGGCCGAGGTCAGTTCCCGCACACCGGCCGGCGTGATGGCCACCCGGTACTCGTCGTCCTTGACTTCTTTGGGAATCCCGATGATCACCGCTCACTCCTCAATGTTGCTCATCACATGCTTGATCCGGGTGTAGTCCTCGAACCCATACGAAGAGAGGTCCTTGCCGTAGCCCGAACGCTTGAAACCGCCGTGCGGCATTTCCGCCACCAGAGGGATATGGGTGTTGATCCACACGCAGCCGTAGTCCAGATCCCGCGCCATCCGCATCGCACGCCCGTGGTCGCGCGTCCACACCGACGATGCCAGTCCGTACTCGACTCCGTTGGCCCAGCGAAGCGCCTCGCCCTCGTCGCTGAACTTCTGGACGGTGATCACCGGGCCGAACACCTCGGATTGCACCAGTTCGTCGTCCTGGCGGAGTCCGGCCACCACGGTCGGCGCGAAGCAGAAACCCCGCTCCCCGACGGCGGTGCCACCCGTCACTACCGAGGCGTGGGACGGCACCCGGTCGATGAATCCGCTCACCCGCTCCAGCTGGTTGGGGTTGTTCAAAGGCCCGAAATCGGCGCCTTCGACATCGGTGCCGCCGACAACGGTCCCTTCCGCTTGCTCCACCAGGGCGGCGAGAAAGTCGTCGTGCACGCGGGGCCCGGCCAACACCCGTGTGGCTGCAGTGCAGTCCTGGCCTGCGTTGAAGTACCCGGCGCCTGCGATGCCTGCGGCCGCGACGCTGAGATCGGCGTCGTCGAAGACGATCACCGGGGCCTTGCCGCCGAGTTCGAGGTGCACGCGCTTGAGCGTCGGCGCCGCGGTTGCCGCCACCTCCATGCCGGCCCGCACGGAACCCGTCACCGAGACCATGCCCGGAACGGGAGACGCCACGAGAGCACGGCCGGTGTCGCGGTCGCCACAGACCACGTTGAAGACGCCGGGCGGGAGGTACTCCGCCATGATTTCGGCCATCAGCAATGTGCTGACCGGTGTCGTGTCCGATGGCTTGAGCACCATGGTGTTCCCGGCGGCCAAGGCTGGTGCGAATTTCCAGATGGCCATCATGAAGGGGTAGTTCCACGGCGTCACCGCACCGCAGACCCCGATCGGCTCACGCCGGACGAAGGAGGTGTGCCCGGCCATGTACTCCGCCGCGGCGAGTCCCTGGAGGTGCCGTGCCGCGCCGGCGAAGAAACGGATCTGGTCCATCCCCGGCGGAAGCTCCTCGTCCATTGTCAGCTGGAACGGCTTCCCCGTGTTCTCGCACTCGGCCCGCGACCAGTTCCTCTCCCCGTGCCTCGATGGCATCGGCTATGCGGAAGAGGGCCAGACTCCGCTCCGAAGGAGTCGTCCGGCGCCACGAGGTGAACGCCTCGGCCGCCACCTGCAACGCCCGGTCGACATCGGCCGCACCCGAGACCGGGGCCTCGGCGAACGGCTCACCGGTCGAAGGGTTGATCAAAGGGGCCGTCGGACCGTCTTCGGCATCGACGTAGGCGCCGCCTATGAAGTTCTGCAACCTGCGCACGTGGGCTCCCTTTTCTCTTCTTCGTGTTCTTCGTGGTCGGCTCGCCACTAGAGAATCACAGAACGGAGGTTCGGCAACAAGCGATTCCGCAAGAAATCTAACGTGAAACGCCGAATTCTGCTTGACTGATAGTGTCGGTATGAAAGAATTCTGCACACCGGGGGTTGCGATCCACCCGCGGGTGAGACCATCGCAATGAGGAGTCGCATGTCCGAAACGGACGAGCCGGCTGAATTGAACAACACGGAACTCGAGGGTGGTCCCGGCGCCACGACGCTTGCTCGATGAGGCCAACCGGGCCATCATCGAGGCCCTCCAGCGCGACGGGCGCCAACCGTACGGGGCCATCGCCGAAGCGGTGGGACTCTCCGAGGCGGCCGTGCGCCGCCGGGTCCAACGTCTGCGCGAAACCGGCATCATGCAGATCGTGGCCGTCACTGATCCGCTCCAGCTCGGCTTCACCCGCCAAGCGATGATCGGCATCACCGTCGAAGGTGACGTGCGGGTCGTCGCCGACAAGCTCTCCGCCGTGCCGGAGGTCGACTACGTCGTCATGTGCGCTGGTTCGTTCGACCTCCTGGCCGAAGTGGTCTGCGAGGACGACGAGCGTCTTCTGCACGTGCTCAACGATTCGGTGCGCTCCATCGCCGGGGTGCGCTCAACCGAGAGCTTCCTTTATCTGAAGCTGGCCAAGCAGACATATACATGGGGCACGCGGTGAGATCGAATCTCGCCGTCGCGGCCATCCGAGTGGAGGAATCATGAGTAGCAATCCCGAGAATTCCGACCTGAGCGAGCAGGCGCGCCGTCACCTGTGGATGCACTTCAGCCGCATGGGCGCCTACGAGACCCACGAGGTCCCGGTCATGGTGCGGGGCGAGGGCGCGTACGTGTGGGACCAGCACGGCAAGCGCTACCTCGACGGGCTGGCCGGGCTCTTCACGTCCCAGCTGGGCCACGGGCGGACCGAGCTGGCCGAGGCAGGCGCCAAGCAGGCCAGCACGTTGGCCTACTTCCCCCTGTGGACGTACGCCCACCCACGTGCCATCGAGCTGGCCGAGCGGCTGGCCGGCTACGCACCGGGTGACCTCAACCGCATCTTCTTCACCTCGGGTGGCTCCGAGGCGGTCGAATCGGCCTGGAAGCTGGCCCGGCAGTACTTCCGCATCACCGGGCAACCGCAGCGCACCAAGGTCATCAGCCGCGAGATCGCCTATCACGGGACCACCATGGGTGCGCTGTCGATCACCGGCATCCCTGACCTCAAGACACCGTTCGAGCCTCTGGTCGGCGGGGCCATCAAGGTCCCGAACACCAACTTCTACCGGGCGCCGGTCTTTGCCGATGACGAAGAGGCGTTCGGGCGCTGGGCCGCCGACGAGATCGAGCGGGCGATCCTCCGGGAGGGTGCGGACACGGTCGCGGCCGTCTATCTGGAGCCCGTGCAGAACGCCGGGGGCTGCTTTCCCCCTCCCCCCGGGTATTTCCAGCGGGTCCGCGAAATCTGCGACCGCCACGGTGTGCTCCTGGTCTCCGACGAGGTGATCTGCGCCTTCGGTCGCCTCGGCTACTGGTTCGGAGCGGATCGTTTCGGCTACCAGCCCGACATCATCACCGTGGCCAAGGGGTTGACGTCCGGCTACGCACCGCTGGGGGCCATGATCGCCTCTGACCGCCTCATGGAGCCGTTCCTGAGGCCCGGTGCGTCGTTCCTCCACGGCTTCACGTTCGCCGGTCACCCGGTGAGCTGCGCCGTGGCCCTGGCCAACCTCGATGTGTTCGAGGGCGAGGGGATCCTTCAGCACGTGCAGTCGAACGAAGGCGTCTTCCGGTCCGCACTGGAGACGCTCTACGACCTGCCGATCGTGGGCAATGTGCGTGGGGCGGGATTCTTCTACGGCATCGAGCTCGTGAAGGACAAGGCGACACGGCTGTCCTTTGACGACGAGGAGTCGGAGCGCCTGCTGCGGGGCTTTCTCTCCGGCGCCCTGTTCGAGGCCGGCCTCATCTGCCGGGCCGACGATCGGGGCGACCCGGTGGTGCAGCTCTCGCCACCGCTCATCTGCGGGCAAGAGGAGATCGACTTCATGGTCAGCACACTGCGCGAGGTACTCACCGAGGCGTGGAGTCGCCTGTAAGCGATCCAGAGGGGGTGGACGGCTACCGCCATCTCTCCCTCTGGTGGGACGCCATCGCGGGCCCGCTGCCCCCACGCCCCGCTCTGTCCGGCGACCTCCAGGCGGATGTCTGCATCGTCGGCGCCGGGTTCACCGGGCTGTGGACAGCCCACGCGTTGGCGCTGGCCGACCCGGCGCTCCGCATCGTGGTGGTCGACAAGGAGGTGGTGGGGTTCGGCGCCTCGGGTCGCAACGGTGGGTGGTGCTCGGCGCTGTTCTCCACGTCCGATACCGCGCTCGCCCGGCTCTATGGCCTCGACGCGATGCGGCGCATGCGACGTGCCATGCAGTTCACCGTCGACGCGGTAGGCGCCGCAGCGCACGAAGAGGGCATCGACTGTCAGTTCGCCAAGGGCGGCACGGTCGACGCGGCACGGACCCCGGCACAGCGAGCCCGGGCCCTGGCCGACGTGGAGCAGGCCCGTGCCCTGGGGTTCGGGGAAGAAGACCTGCGCTGGCTCGAGGCCGGCGAAGCCGCCTCGCTGATCGGCCTCGATGGGATGCTCGGCGCCACGTTCACCCCGCACTGCGCCGCGATCCAACCGGCGCTCCTCGCCCGCGGCCTGGCGGACGCCGTCGAACGCCGGGGCGTCACCATTCACGAGCACACCGAGGTCATCGACATCATCGCCGGCGGTCCGGGGCGCACGCCGCTGGTGCGCACCACGGCCGGGGCGATCAAGGCGGACGTGGTCGTGCGTGCCGTCGAGGCCTGGACCTCGACCCTGCCCGGCCAGAAGCGCACGCTGGTGCCGGTGTACTCGCTCATGGTGGCGACCGAGCCCCTGGGCGATGCCTTCTGGGCCGAGGCGGGACTCGAGAATCGCGCCACCTTCACCGACTACCGGCACATGATCATTTACGGGCAGCGCACGGCGGACGGCCGGATCGCCTTCGGTGGGCGCGGGGCGCCCTATCACTTCGGCTCCGATGTGCGACCGTCCTATGACGCGACACCTGCGGTGCACGAGCTGCTGCGCGAGACCCTCGTCGACCTCTTCCCTGCGCTCGACCCCTCGCAATTCACCCACGCCTGGGGCGGCCCGTTGGGCATTCCACGTGACTGGCATTCGTCGGTCGGTTTCGATCCGCACCTCGGCCTCGCCTGGGCCGGGGGCTACGTGGGTGACGGCGTGTCCACGACCAATCTCGCCGGGCGCACGTTGGCCGACCTGATCACCGGATCCGACACGGATCTCACCCACCTGCCCTGGGTCAATCACCGGTCGCGTGCGTGGGAGCCCGAGCCACTGCGCTGGCTGGGCGTCAACGCCGGTCTCTGGACCATGAAACTGGCCGATCAGACCGAGGCAGCGCAAGGGGCGCCCGAGCCGCCTGGCCCATCAGATGGAGCGCCTCCTCGGACACTGAACATCGCCGGTTCAGCGCTGGGGCGCCGCCTCGAGGATGCGCCACAACGCATCGGTGTCGACATGCGCCGCGCACGCGTCGGCAACTCGATCGATCTGCCGCTCACGGGCCGCAGCGAAGGAGCGGCCGGAGGCGCGCCAGGTCTTTCCCCGGGCACGGGCGACGCCACTGAGGAACTCCCCCCGGAAGCGGTCCTCCTCGAACAGGCCGTGCAGGGAGGTCCCGAAGACCAGGCTGCTCGGATCGCATGCACTCTCCACCTGGTCGTCGCCAGCGACCGGCTTGTGGTCCTTAAGGGTGAGCCACTCTCTCCAGCCGGCCAGAGGCAGCGAGCGGCCATGGCGGATTTCATAGCCCCGCACCGGGGCGCCGCTCTCTCCGGTTCCGGCGCGCAGCCGCGTGATCTTCTCGGCCTCGAACCGGGTGACCAGTGGCAACCAGTCCAAGCCCGGAACCGTCGGCACATCCGACTCCACCCCGTCGAGATCCTCGATGGCCCGACCCAGCATTTGGAAGCCACCGCATATGCCCAGGATGGTCGGGGGCGAAGAGGCATGGCGCCGCGCCACCACGACGTCGCGCAGCCCGTCGTGTCCAACCACGCCAGATCGGCCGTGGTCGACTTGGTCCCCGGGATGACGATGAGGTCGGGGTCCCCGAAGGCCGAAGGGTGGTCCACGAAACGGACCGCCACGTCGCCTTCAACCAAGAGAGGGTCCAGATCGGTGAAGTTCGACAGGCGGGGCAGCCGGAGCACGACCACGTCGAGCAGTTCCGCCGCCGGCGGCGTGGGACTCGGCCACGTGCGCCGCCAACATCCGGTGCAGCGAATCCTCGGCGTCGAGCACGAGTCCGGGCAGATAGGGCAGGACGCCCAGCGTCGGGACGCCGCAGCGTTCCTCGAGTTGTCCCGTTGCGTTGCCGAGCAGTGCGGGGTCACCCCGGAACATGTTGATGAGGAACGCCTTGACGCATCGGCGGAGGTCCTCGGGCAACAGGGCCACCGTGCCGTAGAGGTGGGCGAACACACCGCCTCGGTGGATGTCACCGACCACGACGGCGGGAATGCCGGCGCGCGCGGCCAGGCCCAGGTTCACGATGTCATGGTCGAGCAGGTTGATCTCGGCCGGACTACCCGCCCCTTCGCAGATCACCACGTCGAAGCGGGAGCGCAGGTCGGCCAGGGCGTCATCCACGATCCCGACCAGATCCACCTTGGATCGCTGGTAGTCAGCCCCCTCGCGGGTCCCGAGGGGACGGCCCATGACGATGACCTGTGAGGACCGCTCCCCGGTGGGCTTGAGAAGGACGGGGTTCATGGCTGCCTCAGGTTCGGCGCCGCGCCGCCACGGCCTGCAACCACTGCGCCCGGCCGATCTCCGCCCCCTCGCGTCGTCACCACTGAGTTCAGCGACATGTTCTGTCCCTTGAAGGGAGCCACCGACACGCCCTCTCGGGCCAGGAGGCGGCAGAGTCCGGCCACCACCGTCGACTTGCCCGCGTCCGACGTCGTCCCACAGACCATGAGGGCACCTCTGCGAGCCATGACCTTTTCTAGTGCACCCACTGGCGCGCGACGTGGGGACCCGGTTGGCGACGTGGGGAGCCGGTTGGCGACGTGGGGAGCCGGTTGGCGACGTGAGTTCTCGAGCTGTTCACGGAATTTCACTTGACGCGGGACGTCGCGCCAAACAAGGTGAGCACCGCACGGCACGCGGGGAAGTGCAGGGCGAGGCGGACACAAGGGAGGCAACGCGGTGGCAATCACAGAGGACCTGGCAATAATTCACGATCCGCTGTCGTCGGAGCCGTTCCACGTCGAGCAGCACGGCATCGATTTCATTCCCCCAAGCGAGCGTTGGGCCCGACCGCGGGACATCTTCGGCATGTGGGCGGGCGCCAGCGTGCAAGTCGAGTACTTCATTTACGGCTGCATCCTGATGAGCGTCTTCCGGTTCACGTTCATTCAGGCCCTTGCGCTCATCGTCATCGGCAACCTGTCCTTTTTCCTACTGGGGATCTGCTCGCTGCAGGGCCCGCAGACGGGAACGACCGTGTTTGCCATCAACCGGGCCAGCTACGGACCGAACGGCTCGCGCCCGATCTCCTTCTTCAACTGGGTCACGCAGATCGGGTTCGAGGTCGAGGGCCTCATCCTCATCGTCGGGGCCGGTCTCGTGCTCATCACCAAGGCCGGCTTCTCCTTTGGCGACCCCGCCAAGGTGATCCTGGTCGTCGGCGCCGTGCTGGTGCAGGGGATCCTGCCGTTTCTCGGCCATGCGGCAATCGTCAAGTCGCTCCGGTTCCTGGTCATCCCGTTCGTGATCCTCTTCGCCATCCTGCTGGGCTTCGCCATCCCCCACGCGCACTTCCATGGAGCCCACAGCGCGGACTGGCAGACCTTTACCGAGGGACTGGCCTTCACCATCGCACTGAGCGGCCTGGGCTGGACCGAATGCGGCAACGACTACACGCGGTACTGTCCCGCCGACACGTCGAAGAAGGGCATCGTAGGATGGGTCTTCCTGGGCACCGCGGTCCCCGAAATCCTCATCATGACGCTGGGCGCAGCGGTCGCAACGTTCGTGGTCGGGATCGGTCAGGGCACCGGAGGCTTCTTGCCGTTGGCCCACCAGAGCATCATTCCGGCCTGGTTCGTCGTGGTCTTCATGATCTTCGCCGCGCTCCAACTGTTCGCCATCAACAGCCTCGACATGTATTCGTCCGGCGTCACTCTGCAAGCCATCGGGGTCCCCGTGAAGCGTTAGCAGGCGGTGATCGTCGACTGCATCATCGCGCTCGGCGTCACGATGTACGCCGTCTTCAACTCGTCGTTCTCGACCTACCTGAGTGACTTCGTCGATGTGGTCATCGTGTGGATCGCTCCGTGGTCGGCCATCTTCATCGTCGACTGGATCCTGCGCCGCTACCGCTACGTGCCGGGCGAGTTGCAGAAGACGGGTCGCGACAGCCTCTACTGGCGTAAGGGAGGTGTCTTCTGGCCCGCACTGATCGCCCAGGTGATCGGTATGTATGCCGCCATTTCGGCCCTGTCCGCCACCTTCACGCTGCCGCACTGGCTGAACGAGCTCACGTACCACACCACGAATTACCCGAAGAACTTCGGCGCCGACTTCAGTGTGTTCCTGGGCTTCGGCGTCGGTGGACTGGTGTATCTCGTCCTGGCGTTCAGCAGTGTGCGCAAGCAGGCCGACGAGCAGGACGTCCTGCTCAAGGCCGAGGGGCTCTTGTAGCTACTCCCAGAATTCGACCAGCTCGCCACTGCCGTCGTCGGCGGGTCGGAACAGTGGCATCGACCCGAGCGAACGGACCTTGGCGGCGTCCGCCCCCAGGGCTGACGCGCCAGCCTGATCCCTCCGTCATGAGTGTGCCGATGACGACCGGCTCCGCCCCGATGCGCCGCACGAGGCGCAAGGCAGCCAGGGTGGACGCACCGGTGGAGATGATGTCGTCGACGATGGCGACACGGCGTCCGCGTACGGCGTCCACCCGGGCCGGATCCATGCGCAGCCGCTGCGGCTTGTCCGTCGTGATGGAGGTGACCGGCTCGGACCACGTCTCCCCCAAGTGGATCTTCGGCGTCTTGTGCAGGATCACGTAGTCGTCGAGTCCCAGAGCCCGGCTGGCCTCGATGGCCAGGGGTATGCCCATGGTGGCCACCGACACGACGATCTCCGGCGCTGCGGGTCGCATGAGGTCGGCCAGCTCACGACCGGCCACCTCGGCGAAAGCCACGCCATGATCGACGCAGATGAGAAGGGCGATGGTCAGGTCGTCGGACAGGGGCACCAGGGGCAGGTCGACCGCCTGGCTCCCGACCATGGCGGCGTAAGTACGATCTGCGCTCATGCACATGACTCTCGCCGGAGCGCCCGATGTCCGCAAATGAGCCGCTCACGCAGGCGTTGGCCCGGGACTTCCTCGCGGTCGCATTCGAAGAGGCCGAGGCCGGTCTGGCCGAGGGAGGCATCCCCATCGGCGCGGCCCTCTTCCATCGCGACGGGACGCTGCTCGGACGCGGGCACAACCGGCGGGTCCAGGACGGCGACCCCTCGACCCATGGCGAGACCGCGGCATTCCGCAACGCCGGGCGGCGTCGGCACTACGCCGATTGTGTGATGGTGACCACCCTTTCGCCCTGCTGGTATTGCAGCGGCCTCCTGCGCCAGTTCCAGATCGGCGCGGTCGTGATCGGCGAGGCCGAGAACTTCGTGGGTGGCCACGATGGGTGGCCGAGCACGGCACCGAAGTCGTCATCCTCGATGATCCGGGGTGCACCGAGCTACTGCGCACCTTCATCGCCGAACACCCCGAGCTCTGGCACGAGGACATCGGGCTGTAACGCCGCCGGGCAGCGTCCTCCCGGAGTCACTCCCAGGGGCGACTGTTCAATCCGGCGTCTCAGTCGGGCGGCCCGAACAGCCGGTCCCCGGCGTCGCCCAGTCCGGGCACGATGTAACCGACCTCGTTCAGCGTGGGATCGATGGCAGCGCAGTAGAGCGCGATCCCAGGATGGGCGGCCTGGAAGACGACAATCCCGGGAACCGACGCAATGACGCACAGGACGACCACTTCCCGGGCGCCCCGCTCGACCACCAGGTCGCACACCTGGACCAACGAACCACCCGTTGCCAACATGGGATCGCAGACGATGACCCGGCGTCCCGTGAGGTCGGCGGGCAGTCGATTGAGATAGACCTCCGAATGGAGGGTCTGCTCGTCACGGCGCAGCCCGACGTGGGCCACCTCGGTCAGCGGGACGACTTCTTGAATGGCCTGCACCATGCCCAGACCGGCACGGAGGACCGGCACCACCAGGACGTTCTCGATCACCATGCGCCCCGGGGCGCCATCGGACACGGGCGTGTCGACGACGACGGGGGCCGTTCCCAGATCCCGGAGGGCCTCGAAGGCCATGAACCGGGAGATCTCCGAGATCAGCTGCCGGAACGCATCGCTGTCCGTCCGCTTGTCGCGCAACGTCGCCACCCGGTGTTGCACCACCGGGTGGTCGAGCAGCATGCACGCCCGTCACCGGTCGTCGCCCTGCACCGCGTCGACCAGGTCCGAGAGCACTCGCCGCAGCTCGAGGGTCGTGCGGTCCGCCCGGGTGTGCACTTCCGCGGTCGTGGTCAACGGCAGGACCAGCTCGTCGAACGCCTCTTGGACGACGAGGTCCTCACGGAGCACCGCCACCTCGAAGTCGACGGCCTCCGCCATGCGCGACGGATCGCCGGAGAGATCGTCGCGCCACAGCGTCGTGAAGATGCGGCAGCGATCGGCTGATTCGGGCTGGAGGAAGAATCCGATCACGTTGGTCCCTCCGGCCTCGATGAACTCGATCCGGAGGCTCAGATGGAATGGCGCATCGAGTCGGTAGGTCAGGCGGCGATTCTGCACCAGCGGCCGCAGGCCCGCCGCCACGCCGGGATCCTCCCGATTGGCGAAGGAATGCTCGTAGGACATGGTGAACGACCAGCCGTCGCGCGCCACGGCGTAGTGCGGCACCTCGGCCGCCTCGTCCGCGCCGAACGTCCCGGCGTGGACGAAGGGGAAGTGCGCCACATCGAGGAAGTTGTCCGCCAGCAATCCCGCCGAGGCCCGCACGGCCAAGGTTGGCAGCTCCCCGGTCTGGAACGACGGATCGTCGGCTTCGGGGATGGAGCCGAGCGGCGCCACGGGGGTCTCGGGGGCGAGGAACACGATGCCGTGGGTCACGACCAGTCCAGCGGGCGGCGAGAGCCGGGCCGCCGGCGGCAACGTCGCGCCCGGACCCAGCGCAGGAATTTCGACGCAGGCGCCCGAAGAGTCGAACCGCCAACCGTGGTAGGCGCACTGGAGCACCCCCGACTCGCAGTGCCCGATCGAAAGCGGGGTGCGGCGATGCGGGCAGCGATCGGCGAACGCCACGATCCTCCCGTCGGCTCGATACAGCACCCACGGCTCTCCCAGGAGCAGGAATCTCCGTGGTTGCTCGGTCACCTCGGCCGGCCGCGCCACCGGATGCCAGCAGTGCCGGAGCGCCGGGTCGATATTGGAGAGGGTGCGGCTCATGGTCACCACCCTCACCTGTGCCGCTCACCGCCGTCAAACAGGCGCCGGGAGCTGCGCCCGAAGTTGGCCCGAAGTTGCACTGGAGCTGTGCCGGTACTTGTAAAAGCCAAAAGCTAGACGTCTAGCGATCAGTTTTACAAGGGCGCCAAGACGCCACAGGCGGAATCAAGGGGATCAACCGGCGCTACCCGCCCCGGTCAGTGGCCGGGGTGCTCAGCGGAAGTCACGGCTGGCCGGCACGGATGTGCCCACCGCCAAAGCCTCCACCCGCTCGGCCGTCAGGTTGACCGTCCCCTGCCCCAATTGGAGCCGGCCCCGTATGAGGAGCACCGGTGCATGGCGGGCCACCGGCTTCCACCGGGCCCAGGCACCGCGCGAGAAGACCACGTTCACATGACCGGTCTCGTCCTCGAGGTTGACGAAGACCGCGCCGTGCGCCGTCTCGGGGTGCTGCCGGTGCGTCACCACGCCGGCCACCGATACCCGGTCCCCGTCCGTACACCCCGGAAGGTCGCGGGCCACCACCACGCCCATGGCCTCGAGCCGCTCCCGGGCCAGGTGCATGGCGGTCTGCTCGGGCGCCAGTCCCAGGGCCCAGAGGTCATCGCCCACCGAGTCGTACCGGGTCGGCTCGGGCAGGGGCGGGGCCTCGGCCCCCACCACAATTCCGGGCAGACGGTCCGGCGTGCCCTGTGCCGCGGCGCCGGCCGCCCACAGCAGGCGGCGGCGAGAGG
Organism: uncultured Acidimicrobiaceae bacterium; assembly: GCA_963755665.1. GTDB lineage: Bacteria > Actinomycetota > Acidimicrobiia > Acidimicrobiales > RAAP-2 > Bog-473. The sequence goes on along the minus strand of CAVWKU010000016.1, from coordinate 142,762 downwards.
CCGCGGTGGCGTCCTCCTCCGCATCGAGTGCGCCCGCCGCCGCCAACGTCTCGAGCTGAGCCCGCGACACTCCGGCCCGCCGCACCAGATCCTCGCCCCCGGCCCAGGGCCGTCCGGCCACGATCCGCTCCGCCACCGACTCGCCCACCCCGCGGACCGAAGCCAACCCCAATCGCAGCGCCGGATCCTTCGCCGGAACAGACCCCGACCCCGCGTCGTCGACCTCCAGCGAGGCGTCGACCTCCAGCGAGGCCCCGACCTCCGAACGGTTCACATGGGGCCGGCGCACGGTCACCCCGTGGCGGCGGGCGTCCGCCACCAGCGATTGGGGGGACCAGAATCCCATGGGCTGGGAATTGAGGAGGCCGGCGGTGAACGCCGCCGGGTAGTGGAGCTTGATCCAGCTACTCGCGTAGACGAGATGTGCGAACGACACCGAGTGCGACTCGGGAAAGCCGAAGTTGGCGAAGGCGGCCAGCGCGGTGAAGACCTGGTCCGCCACCTCGCCCGCGACGTCCCGCTCGGCCATGCCGGCGTAGAGCCGGGCCCGCATCTTCTCCATACGGGCGGCCGAGCGTTTGGCCGCCATGGCCTGGCGCAGCTCGTCGGCCTCGGCCGCGCTGAACCCGGCGACAGCCACCGCCATCTCCATCAGCTGCTCCTGGAAGAGCGGGACACCGAGCGTCCGCTGCAAAATCGGCTCGAGTAACGGGTGCAGATAGGTGACGGGCTCCTCGCCCCGCCGCCGCCGGATGTAGGGATTGACCGCGTGGCCCTGAATGGGCCCGGGCCGGATGAGGGCCACCTCGATCGCCAGGTCGTAGAAGCAGCGGGGCTCGACCCGGGGCAGGGTCCCCATCTGGGCCCGGCTCTCGACCTGGAAGACCCCGACCGTGTCGGCCCGGCACAAGAGGTCGTAGACCGCCGGTTCCTGAGGCAGGTGCGCCAGGTCGACGACGTCGCCGTGGAACTGGCCCACCAGGTCGACCATGCGGTGCAGCGCCTCGAGCATGCCCAGCCCGAGCAGGTCGAACTTCACCAGCCCGATGGCGGCGCAGTCGTCCTTGTCCCACTGCAGCACGCTGCGCCCGGGCATGCGTCCCCACTCCACGGGGCAGACCTCGATCACCGGCCGGTCGCACAGCACCATGCCGGCCGAGTGGATGCCGAGATGGCGCGGGCGGTCCAGCACCTCGGCCGCCAGCTCGGCCACCAGCGGGGGGATCCCCTCACCGCCACCGCCGACGGCCGCGCCGACCGCCTCCGCCGCGGCCGCCCCCCGGTTGACCCGGTCGATCCCCGACGCCCACCCGTCCACCTGCTCGGGCGTGAACCCGAAAGCCTTCCCCACGTCGCGCACGGCCGAGCGGGGGCGGTAGGTGATGACGTTGGCCACCTGCGCCGCGTGACGCCGGCCGTACCGCTCGTAGACGTACTGGATGACCTCCTCGCGCCGGCTCGATTCGATGTCGACATCGATGTCCGGCGGTCCGTCCCGGGCCGGGGACAAGAAGCGCTCGAAGAGGAGACCGAGCTCGACCGCGTCGACGTTGGTCACCCCGAGGGCGTAACAGACGGCCGAGTTGGCGGCCGAGCCCCGGCCCTGGCAGTAGATGTTGAGCTGGCGGCAGACCCGGGCGATGTCCCAGACGACGAGGAAGTAGCCGGCGAACCCCAGCCCGCCGATGACCTCGAGCTCGTGCTCGAGCTGGGTCCAGGCTCCCCGTACCCGCTCGTCGTGCCGCGGCCCGTAGCGCTCGAGCGCACCCTCGGTCACCAGCTGGCGCAGGTAGCCCTGCTCGTCCATTCCCTCGGGTACCGGGAAGTCGGGGAGGCGGGGGGCCACCAGGCGCAGGTCGAAGGCACAGCCCAGGCCCAACTCGCCCGCCCGCTCGACCACCCCGGGCCAGCGGGCGAAGCGCCGGAGCTGCTCGCCCGGCCCCCGCAGGCAGGCGGCCGGGGCCGAGGGGAGCCACCCCTCCAACTCGGCCAAGGCCGCCGGGCCCGGATGGCGGCCAGGGTGGTGGCCAGGCGGAACCCGGCCGGCGTGGCGTAATGCACGTTGTTGGTGGCCACCGCGTCGACCCCCCACTCGGCGGCCAAGAGCGCCAGGGCATCGTTACGCGCCGTGTCGAGGGGATCCCCGTGGTCCCACAGCTCGACCGCCACATTGGCCCTCCCGAACGCCTCCACCAGGCGGCCCACCTCCCGGGAGGCCGCCCGTGGCCCCGCCTCCATCAACGCGGCGGCCACCGCCCCCTTCCGGCATCCGGTGAGCACCAGCCAGTTGTCCCGCGCCGCCGTCGCCAGGGCCTCCAGGGTGAAGACGGGCCGGCCCTTCTCCCCGCCCTCGAGGTGGGCCTCGGCCAGGACGGTCGACAACCGGGCATAGCCCTCGGGATCCCGGGCCAGCACAATGAGATGGCTCCCGCTCGGATCGGGCTCGCCGGTGCGGGGCCCGGCCGGAGCCAGGGTCACCTCGGTCCCGAAGATGGTCGGCAGCGCCGCAGACCCGGGCAGCCTCGGCGAAACGCACCACGCCGTAGAAGCCGTGATGGTCGGTCAAGGCCAGCGCGGCCAACCCCAGCCGATGGGCCTCGGCCACCAACTCCTCGGGGTCACTGCTGCCGTCCAGGAAGCTGAAACCCGAGTGGGCGTGGAGTTCGGCGTAGACCGGCCGCTCAGTCATACCGGCCGCTCAGTCATAGAGCGCCTCGACCCACCACTGTGCCCGCTCGGTACAGAGCAGTCGGGCTACCCCGTCGGCCGTCACCGCCTGCACCCGGGCCCGGCGCCGGCGCACGGCCCACCAGCGTTCGGTCACCGGCCACGGACCGGCCCAGGCCGTGATGGATTGCCATGGACCGCCCTCGACCGAGAGCCGCGCGGGCTCACCACTGAGCAATCCCCGCCCGCTCACCCCCACGGCACGGCCCATGTCGTCGACCACCTCGGTCCTCCGGGGCACCTGGAGCACCTGGGTGGGGGAAGGAGGCGGCAACCGCCCCGGCCAGGGTGCCCCACCCCAGCCGGCGATCCCGGCCTCCGGGCTCCCCCACGGCACCAGCGTCGCCTGCTCCGCCGGGTCGCGGCCGCCCTGGACCCTTCCGAGCAGGACCGCCTCGATACCCAACCGCTCCTGGACCCGGGCAAAGGAAAGGGCGGCCCGGGCATCGGCGGCCGAGGCCCCGCCGAAGAAACCGGGTTGATAGGGCGGTGGCTCAGCCCCCAGGTCGGGATCCTCGCCCCGGGCCACGCGCAGCCGGCGCTCGATGGAACGATCCCGGATGCCGGCCAATTCACCGGTTTCGGCCCGGGCCACCTTGTGACAGCCGGCGGCGTCGGCGCCGAAACGGTCCGAGACGTGCGGCGAGGGCAGGGCGGCGAACTGCCCCAACGTCGTGACACCGAGCCGCTGCAAGGTGACCGCCAGTTCGGGCCGGGCCAGGGTGGCGACCGACCAGGGCGCCAGAAACTGACGTACCTCTCCCGCCGGGACGATCAGCTCGGAGCGGGCGGCCAATACGGCGGCGAAGAGCCCATCGGCCACCCCGACATGTGCGTCCTCTCCCACGGCTTCGACCAGACGGGACACAACCATCTCCTCTCCGCCGAAGAAGCGGGCCGGCCCCCGAGCCGGCAGGGCGCAGACCCCGAGCCGGACGGGATGCGTCCAGGGACACAGTTCTCCGGCGCGAGCGACCACCTGCACGAAGCGCCGGGCTTCCTCTCCGCGCGCTCCCTCCTGCTGAAGTCCGGGGCACCAGATGACGACCAACCGTTCCAGTTCCATCTCACCTCAGGCCGCCTCGGGCCCGTCATCGGGATCGACCCCGGGTCCGCTCTCTCCACGTGTCGCCCCAACTCGTGTCGCCGCCACCATCCCCGAGCCGGCGGGCAACCAGAGCGAGCACTCGATGACCCGCCCAGCCGACCGCCGTCCACTCACCCGCACTTCGGCGCGTCGCCCCTGCAGGTGCCCGAACCCGCGGCCGACCCCTTCCCACTCGACCGCTCCCACCGACAACGCCAGGTCGCCTCCTTGCGGCCAGTCGCTGCCGTGATCCACCAACACCACCAGCGCCGTCTGGCGCTCGCGGGCCTTGGCGCTCAAATGGCGGGCCGCGGTTTGACGGGCCCGACCGGGCGGGCGCACCAGGACGACGTCGACGCCGGGCAACAGGTCTCCCGCCGCTTCGGCCCATCCACTGCCCGGGTGCGGCACGAAGACCACACGACGCAAGTCGATGCCGAGCTCAGCGGCCGCTACCACCCCGGGGTCGGGTAAGCCCACGGCGGCACACCAGCTCCCCGCCTGCGATGCCGCGGCGAGGAGCGCCAGCGCCAACGTGGTCGCCCCGTGGCCGGGCAACCCGGCCACGGTGGTCGTCGTCCCCCGCCGCAACGCACCATCGGGGAAGAGCGGGACGAGGGGGGCCGGTACCGGCAGGAGCCGTCCGGCCACCGGAGTAGACGGCCGAACCCGGTCGGCCAATCCGATCGGGAGCTCCCGGGAACGGGGGGAAGGGCTCTTCTGAGGACCGAAAGCGAACATATGTTCGTACTCTACAGAGAACCTGTCGGGGCCGCCCATTGGATAAAAAGACCAGCTCAGCACAGGCATGTTCGAAGAGGAGCGCCATTACGTCACAATGCAGTCCTCATGTGTGGACGTTTCGCCCTCATCACACCTCCGGCCCGCCTGGCCCACTACTTCCAGGCCGATCTGGGTGACAACCTGGACCCCGAACCGCACCCGAGCTGGAACGTCGCCCCCACTGACCAGGTACTCGGCGTCGTCGCCCGACGCGCACCCGGAGAGAGCGACCTCTCCCGCTCGCTCAGGCCGTACCGGTGGGGACTCATCCCCTCGTGGGCCAAGGACGCAACCTCGGGGAGCCGCCTCTTCAACGCCCGGGGGGAGACCGTGGCCACCAAGGCCTCCTTCCGCTCCGCCTTCCAGAGCCACCGCATCATCATCCCGGCCGACGGCTTCTACGAGTGGCGTAAGCAGAACAGCGGAAGCAAGCAGCCCCACTACTTCACCCGGGCCGACGGTGCACCGTTGGCCATGGCCGGGATTTCGGAATGGTGGCGGGACAGGAACGGGCCGGCCGACGCACCGCCCATCTACTCGTGCAGCATCATCACCACGACGGCCAGTCAGGACATGGACGGCGTCCATGACCGCATGCCGGTGATCCTCGACCCCGACATATTCGACGTGTGGCTCGACCCGGACCGGGAGAACATCAGCGAACTCACCGCGCTCGTCCACGCGGCGCCGGTCGGAACCATCATCCATCACCCCGTGAGCCCACGGGTGGGGAACGTCCGTAACAACGACGCCGATCTGGTGGCGTCCATCTGAAACTCAAACTGGATTTGCACGACATCTACAACCGCGGCGGTGACATCGATCGCGCGCTGCGAGCCGTCATTGACGAAGCAGTGGAAAAGAAGATCCGGCTCGTCGAGATCATCCCGGGCAAGGGAAGCGGCCAGCTGAAGAAACGCGTGCTGCGCTTCCTGGATCAAAAGGAAATCAAAGCCCTTTACGACCGGGTCGAGAAGGACTCGCACAACTTCGGCCGCGTGTTCGTCCATTTCCGGCCGAAGTAACCGGAGTCCGGGACCCGATCACCAGCCCAGTTCGCTCAATCGGGGATCGTCGATTCCGAAGTGGTGCGCTATCTCGTGGATCACCGTTCGATAGACCTGAGCCTTCACTTCATCTTCGCTGCGACAGCTGTTGCAGATGGTCTTTCGATAGATGATGATCTTGTCGGGGTGAATGCTCCACTGCCGGAAACGAGCCATCGAAAGCGGGTGGCCGATGTAGAGGCCGAAGAGATTCCGTCCTTCCGCTTCTTCTTCGACCGTCACGGCCACGTTGGTCATGGCCCGCCCGAACGCCTCCGGCAACGAATCAACCGCCTCTGCCACCAGTTGCTTGAACTGCTCCAACGGGACGTCGAACCCGTCGCTCACGTTCGGGACGGACCCGGGTTGGTCGCTCTCCCGGTACGCATGATGATCGAGAATCGGCCGTACGACGCGCTCGATCTCTATCGAGGATGCGATCCACAAGACCTCTTCGCGGATGTGGTCGGGTATCGGAGTCCCGGATTCGCCGAGCCACCGGGCCAGGGATTCGAGTGCCATTCCGTGACGACCCGTCGAGAGGTGACCGACGAACCACCTGTGCTGTGATTCCGACAGCTCAGGACTGAGAAACTTCTCGAGGCGGCGCAGGCGCCGTTGGAGCTGCCTGACATCAATCGTGTCCGGGAGCGGATGCCTGGCCGGCGCGGCACCCTCGGCGATGAGGGAGCGGGCGTGGTGGAAATGCCGGCGGCGGCGAACCGGTCCGGCAGGGCGCAGGAAGTGCACGACGAAGAGCACGAGGGCCGCAAGAAGTACGCCGACCGGTATGTACAAGACGAGGTCGTCGGGCCGGGGGTCGACCGCTGGGGCCACGCACACCGTCTTCCCCGTCTGGTCGTCACAGAGGTCGTAGCCGGCATAAACCCTTCGCCATTCCTTCGTGGGATCGGTGACGGAGATCACCTGCTCCCCCTTCATTACCTCGGTCGTCTCCCGCGTGCCGTATTCAAAGGCCCTGATACCGGGCGCAAAGCCGGGACCGGCAAAGAAGGTGCGCGGAATCCCGGGGCTCGAGGCGAGTTCATAGGGCCATGCATCGCACCCATTGGCATCTATTCCCGCAACGATCGGAAACCTGCTGCCCCCGATGATCGGGGCGCTCACCGATCGTGGACGCCCCGGTTGACTGCTGCAGTCCGGATGAGCGGACGTGGAGCGATGTGGCAGTTTCGATGCGGCGGAGACGCGAGCCGAACAAAGAAGCACGCCAACTGCCAGAAGAGCGACAGCAAGCAGGAGAACGTGAGCGAGGCTCCCCGGTCTCCTCTGCACCGGGGAGAATCTAACCAGAAAGCGTCGCGAGGTAGGTGGGTAGCTGGCCGAAGACCCGCACGATGACAGCTGTCACGCGCGTGGACGCGCAGGTGCGGCAGACTGACTCGGCGCAAAGGAGAAACGCCTCGCCATGCCGCCCCTCGACCCAAACGGCTCACGGCCGCAGCTGAACCGGCGCACCTTCCTTGCTGCCGCGCTGGCCGCCGGCGGCGGGGGGCTCCTCGCCGCGATGGGCGGAGGCGGCGCCAGTGCCGCAACGATCAGTGCGGCAACCAAGGTCAAGGCGGCAGGCTCAGACCTCGGCGCTATCGAGCATGTGATCTTCTTCATGCAGGAGAACCGGTCCTTCGATCACTACTACGGGGCCTACAAGGGCGTGCGCGGCTTCGACGATCATCCGAAGGGTTCGCTCGCTGCGTTCGCCCAGGCGTGGCCCGGCGGGGCGTCCTCGCATTTGCTCCCCTTCCACCTCCAGTCCGACTCGGGCATGGGCGAATGCACCTACGACCTCAATCACACGTGGGCCGCCGAGCATCTGAGTCGCGGCGCAGGCCACAACGCGGACTTCGTAAAGACCCACACCATCGCGGCGTTCGAAGGTCCCCAGAACGGCGTGTTGACCATGGGCTACTACACACGAGCGGACCTTCCGTTCTATTACGCGTTGGCCGATGCCTTCACCATCTGTGACAACTACCACTGTTCAGTCATGGGCCCCACGCATCCGAACCGGCTCATGGCGCTTTCGGGGACCATCGATCCCGCGGGGAGAGCCGGTGGTCCCGTCATCGCCACCAACGAGGATGTCGGTGCGATCTGGAGCGCAAGCTGGCCCACCATGCCCGAGGTGCTCGAAGACGCCGGTATCAGCTGGAAGGTCTACAACCCCGAGGGAGCTCTGTACGCCCCGGCCTTCTTCGAGCAGAACGGACTCCTGGTCGGTGATGCGATCCTCCCCTACTTCAGCCAATACAAAAACCCTTCTTCGTCGCTCTATCAGAAGGCGTTCCTGCCCCAATACCCCAGCGATTTCGTGTCCGATGTCGCCTCGGGCAATCTGCCCTCCGTCAGCTGGATCCTCCCGCCCGACGGCTACGACGAGCATCCCCCGGCACCGCCCGCTCTCGGTGAGTGGTTCACCAGCCAGATGCTGAAGACCTTGGTATCCAATCCCGACGTGTGGTCGAAGACGGTTCTCTTCCACATGTACGACGAGAACGACGGATTCTTCGACCACGTTCCCCCACCGACGGCGCCCCCCGGCACCGCCGGCGAGTACCTGACCGCATCGTCATTGCCCTCCGGCACCGATGGCGTCCGAGGGCCCATCGGCATGGGCTTCCGCGTGCCCATGCTCGTGCTCTCGCCGTTCAGCCGCGGCGGGTACGTCGCGTCAGAGGTCTTCGACCACACCTCACAGCTCCGCTTCTTGGAGGAGCGATTCGGGGTGCGGGCCCCGAACCTCTCGACGTGGCGACGGGAACACGCAGGTGATCTGACCTCGACGCTGCACATGCATCACAAGGATGCGTCGACTCCGTTGCTGCCCTCGACGTCGAAGGACCTCCCGGCCGACGTCCTGGCGGAGGGTTGCACACAGCTCGACCTTTTGGAGGCCTCCGCCAACAAGCCGGCGTACCCCGTGCCGAAGCACCAGATCATGGCCCGGCAGGAACCCGGTCGGGCGCAGCGGGTCTGAGGGTCCCGGGAGCGAAGACTCAGCGGGGGCGGCGGCGGAGTGCAGGCTCCGCGATTGCCGCCGGGACCCATCCGACATCGGTGGAGTTGAGATCGATGCCGGGCGGCACGATCTCGTCGATGCGATCCATGACTTCGCTGGGGAGACGCAGCTCGAGTGCGGAGAGTTGGGACTCCAGATGTTCCATGGTGCGCGGGCCGATGATCGGTGACGTGATGGCGGGGTGCTCGAGAACGAACCCCAACGCCAACTCGATCAGGCTCAGCCCGGACTCGTCGGCCAGCGTGTTCAGGGCGGTGACCGCTTCTACCTTCTGCCGGTTGCCCGGCACGTTCATGTCGTAATGGTGCGGCACCATCGCAGAACGCCGGCTCGTGTTCGCCTTGCCCTCGCCGAAGGCCCCCGAGAGCCAGCCACCAGCCAAGGGACTCCACGGCACGACGCCCATCTCGTACTTCTGGCACATCGGCAACACGTCCTTCTCGATGCCACGGACCAGGATCGAGTACGGCGGCTGCTCTGTGACGAACCTCTCACGAGCCCGACGTTGCGCGACCCATTGCGCCTCGACGATCTCATGGGCGGGAAAGGTCGAGCTGCCGAAGTAGCGGATCTTCCCCACCCGCACCAGATCAGTCAGCGCGCCCAGGGTCTCGTCGATGTCGGTATCGGGCGATGGCCGGTGGATCTGATAGAGGTCGATGTAGTCGGTTCCGAGGCGACGAAGGCTGTTCTCACATCCCGCCATGATCCATCGGCGCGAGTTGCCCTGCGCGTTGGGGTCCTTACCCATGACGCCGTGCACCTTCGTGGCCAAAATGACCTTCTCCCGATTCTTCTGGGAGAGCGCCTTCCCGACAATCTCCTCGGACTCGCCGAATGAGTACACGTCGGCGGTGTCGATGAAATTGATCCCCGCATCGAGGGCGCGGTGGATGATGCGGATCGCCTCGTCATGGTCGGAGGTTCCCCAGGCCCCGAACATCATGGCGCCGAGACAGAGCGGGCTTACTTTGACACCGGTGCGACCGAGCGTGCGAAATTCCATTTGCCCGATGGTACTCACGCCTTCCGGCGCGAGTCTGGGCGCCCCGCTCAGTCTCTCAGCCGAGCCGATGCATCCGCGGCGGCGAACAGAAGGGCCGGCTCGCTCGTCCTGGCGTAGCAACGCAACGCAGCTTCGGTCAGCTTGAGGGCGTGCGCATCGCCTGACTCCACGGCGCGTGCGATGAGGGCATCTTTCGTCGGGAGAGGCTCATCGCAGCGGGCGTGCCGTCGCCGTGCCGCTCGACGTCGTACGCGACGTGCAGCGAGGCGACGGCTTGCCAGGCGTAGGCCAACGCGGCATCGTGATCCTCCACGGCGAGCCAGGGCAGCACGAGCTCGAGCGCCAACGGCGCGGTCACCGCGTGCAGGAGCGCGATGAGCGTCGCCGTCCTCGACGTTGCGCAGATAGGCCTGGGCTCCGCCGACGGCCAGGGCATCGAGCACGGCCACGGCATCGCCGCCGGGTCCGAGAGACGCGACGCCCTGCTCGAACTCGTCAGCGATGTCGGCCATGTGCGCCACGACATCGCTGATCAGGAACGCGTGCGGTGTCTCCTCCTCGAGGTACGGGAGATCGGCCAGCGCCTGGGGCACGTCCTGGTGTCCGATGAGCAACGGGGGCCCGGGCAGCTCCTGATACTGCGAGGCCCAATAGGCCAACCCGGTGGCGACCTCGATGCGGCGGGGAATCGTCGCGGCCTCGCCGAAGGCGCGTAGTCCGTGGGCCGTCCGGATGAGACCGTGCGCCGCCGCGCCGATGATGCCGGGAACGAGGCGGGGTACCCATTCCCCCACGACGGCGGCCATGGGCCGATCGGCCAGCTCGGTCTCGAAGAGGGCGGACCATGCAGGAAAACTTTCGGCGACCCCCAGCGCGGCCGGCCACTCAGCCTCGCTCAACGGCTTCTCCGCAGGAGGCGGCGCGACGTCCAGGCGCGCGCTGTACGCCTTCGCCCACGCGCCGATGGCGTCGCGGTGGCCGAGTTGCCCCAGCACTTCGGCGGCCATCGGCCCGTGGTTCGACAGACCGAATGGCCCGTACGTCGGGCGCCGTGGCGGCAAACGCCGTCAGCGCGTCGTCGAGCGGATCGGACTCCATGGACCCAGTATGTCGGCGAAAGCCGCTGGGCGCCTGCCGCAGTTCGACCACGCGTGGTGAGACGGTGGATCAGCTCAGGCCGAGAGCTTCGTCCAGCAGGACACGCAGTCGCTCCTGTTCGGCCGGACCGAGGCGTCTGGTCATCGGGATGATGAGGTTGCCGATTTCGTCCGTCATCTCGCAGGCGAGTCGGCGCCCGTCGGGGGTGAGGCTGACACGGACCGCTCTCCCGTCGTCGCTGACTGGAGTCACGGCGCACCAGACCGCGTTTGGCGGCGCGGTCGATCAACCCACTCACCGATGACCGGTCCAACCCGAGATATGTCGCCAGTTCGGCCATCTTCAGGTTGCGATCGCGCAGGATGGCCAGGGCGCGCAGCTGGGTCAGCGACAGGTCGTGCGCGGCCGCGGCCTGGCTCAATTGCGCCATGACCGCGAAGGAGGCCTGCACGAGGCTGTCCATCAGAGTCGAGGGAGGCCTGCGTCATGTCCGGAGGTCGCGGTCGACCCGGCAAGCCTACCTTGCACTAGTTGGGATTACCATCTAATATAGTTGGGAGTACCAACTATCTGGACGCGTGCCGCGTCCCGGGCGAGAGCCACCTGGAGAGTCAGCGTGCATGCAGCGGTCGTCACCTCGTTCGATGCACCACCGACCTACGAGGAGTTCCCGGCCCCGACGCCGCAGGCGCCCGATGAGGTCCTCGTCGACGTCATGGCCTCGGGCTTGCACCCCAGGGTGCGATCCCAGGCCGAACGGCTCGCACTACACCAGCTCCGCCGAGCTTCCCCTCGTCCCCGGCATCGATGGCGTGGGTCGCGCCCCCGACGGCACCCTGCGCTACTTCGTCCTCCCCGACACGGTCATGGGGGCGATGGCCGAACAGACAGTCATCGACCTGCGCCGGAGCGTCGTCCTGCCCGAGGACAGCGATCCCGTGCTCATCGCTGCGGCCATGAACCCCGCCATGTCGTCGTGGGTCGCCCTGCGCCGGCGCATCAGCTTTCAACCCGGCCAGCGCGTGCTGGTTCTGGGGGCGACCGGCAACGCCGGACAGCTGGCCGTCCAGATCGCCGTCCACCTCGGGGCGGGATCATGTCATCGGCGCCGGCCGTCATCCCGAACGCCTTGCCGCACTTGGCCGATCTGGGCGCCGACGCCACGGTGTCGCTCAACGGCGACCCGGCCGACGTGGCCCGCAGCCTCGGACGAGGCGGCCGGCGACGTCGACGTCGTCATCGACTATTGCTGGGGTCAACCCACAGCCGACGCCATGCGCGCCATCGTCACTGCACCGCACCGACCCCGGCCTCCCTCTCACCTGGATAGAGATCGGCTCCGTCGCCGGACCCACCGCGGCCATCCCGTCCGCCGCCCTACGTGCGGCGCGCCTGCAGATCGTGGGGAGTGGCCAAGGCTCGGTGCCGACCCGTGACATCGTGGCCGAACTCCCCGCCCTGGCCGCGGCGATCGCCGACGGCGCGTTCCGGATCGACGCACGGCCCGTCGCGCTCGCAGAGGTCGCTGCCGCGTGGAGCGACACCGATGCCAGGTCAGCGCATCGTCATCACTCCCTGACCAGGTCGCGCCGTGTCGGTCGCTCAATGCCGCGCAAAGAAGCTGACGAGATGATCCGCCACTTCGTCGGCATGCGTGACGATGCCGATGTGGCCCGAACCGGCGATCTCGCGGTACTCGCAGCGCGGGAATGACTCGAGGCGGCCTGACGGGCCTTCGCCGGCGGAGAGTCCACGTCGTGCTCGAAGGCGAGGACGAGGCACGGAACCGCGATCTCGCGGCCATCGGGTGGTGCGCAGGGGATCGGTCGACCAGGCCAGCGCCGCCTCGTACTGCCCGAGACGGCCCGGATTCGGCCAGACCGGGAGGTCGGCCGTGAAGGACAGCCACGTGCTGACGACGTCGTCGTTTTGAATGTCCGCGATCGGGCAGGTAGCGCAGCGTCTGCGTGGCGTAGAAGAGCGGAGGGAGGTCGACGTCGAGTCGGGCCAGATCACGCTCGACCGTGGTGATGGCGATCTCCCAGGCCGTGGGCTTGTTGGCGCTGCCCATGAGGGCGGCCGACCGCACACGCTGGGGATGATCGAGAACCAGCGTCTCGGCGATCCATCCCCCGAGCGAATGACCGGCCACCCGCACCGGATCGGTCCAGCCCAGGTGATCGAGAACCGCCAGGGCGTCCGCCGTCATTTCTTCCACGCTGTAGGGAGAAGGCGGCGAGGAAGACGGTGCGACGCCCCGATTGTCGAAGGTCGCCACCTGATAGCCCGGCCGCCACCAGCGCCGGCACCACACTGAGATGCCAGGCCGCCGCCGGTTGCCCGCAACCGGCGATGAGCAGCAGCGGTTCGCCTTCGCCCGTGACGTCGACGATGGAGCGTGACGTCGCCCGCGCGAACGTCAGGAATGGAGCACCTCGTCGAGGAGCGTGGGAGCCACGTTGCGACCCGAGAGGATGACGACCGTCTCGCGCCCGTCCTCGTCCGGTGGGATCAGGCCGGCTCGCACGGCCGCCACCCCCACCGCTCCCGCGCCTTCGAGCACCAGGCCCATCTTGTGCGCGGAGAACGCCATGGCCGATCGTATGTCCGCCTCGCTCACCGTCAGAATGCCGACATCGTTGTCCAGGAGGATCCCGACGGTGATGGCACCCGCCTCGAGATTGCCCGCCAGGCCGTCGGCCAGCGTCGGCTCGACCGTGATGGGCACGATGGTTCCGGCGGCGACCGCGGCGCTCATTGACGGCGAGGCCTCCGACTCGACGCCGATCACGCGGACGCCGGTTCCCCGGAGGCCGAGGCTGATGCCCGAGACCAGTCCGCCCCCGCCGACCGGAACGACGACCGTCCCCAGGTTCGGCACCTGGTCGAGGAGCTCACGGGCCATGGTCCCCTGGCCGGCGATGACGTCGGGATCGTTGTACGGCGAGACGTACCGCCCGCCTTCTCGCTGCGACCAGGTCGAGCGCGTGCGCCTCCGCCTCGCTGTAGCCCTCGCCGTGCAGGACCAGACGGACGTCGAACTGCTGGAGGGCCGACGACCTTCGCCGCCGACGCCAGACGGGGCACGATCACCGTGACCTTGGCGTGGAGCATCGCGCCGGCGTAGGCCAGGCCGAGGCCGTGATTGCCGGCCGACGCCCCCACCACGTCCCGCCCGGGATCGTCGTGCAGCGTGGCCGCCACCGCAGCCAATCCTCCGCGCACCTTGAACGAGCCCGTGGGCTGGAACGTCTCGACCTTCAGCGAGACGTTCTGGCCCAGTTGCGGCGCCCGCACGACCGGGGTGACCGCCAGGTGACGGCGCACCACCTCCCACGCCGCGGCGTGATGCGACTGCCTGGGGTCGGGTCACGGCACGCACCGCCACCAGTCTGTCCGAGTCCGCACCTGGCATGCTGAACACCGTGTCGCGCCCTTCCGCTCTCGTCGTTCGGCCGCGCCGATGTCCTCGTCTGCGACGACGTGCCGACGATGGCCCGGGCGGCCGCGGACCAGGCGGCGGGCATCATGCGTGCCGCCGTGCAGGCGCGTGGGGTGGCGCACGTCATGTTCGCCACCGGGAACTCACAACGCGCATTCGTCGAGACGCTCGTGACCGCGACCGAGGACGTCCCCTGGGCGGACACGATCGTCTTCCACATGGACGAATACGTCGGCATCGGGCCCGACCACCCGGCCGGATTCCAGAGGTGGATCCGGGAACGGATCGTCGAACCAGCAGCACCGAAGGCGGCGTACTACGTCGACGGGCAAGGGCGACGTCGCGGCCGCCTGCTCCCGCTATGCCGACCTCCTGGCCCGGCACCCTCTCGACCTGTGCTGCCTGGGCATCGGGGAGAACGGGCACCTGGCCTTCAACGACCCGGGCGTGGCCGACTTCGACGACCCGCTCGACGTCAAGGTGGTCGAGCTCGACACCGCATGCCGGCAGCAGCAGGTCAACGAGGGGCACTTCCCCGACATCGCCGCCGTCCCCTCACACGCCGTCACCGTGACCGTCCCCGCCCTGCTGCGCGCCGTCGCAGGTGATGGCCGTCGTCCCGGAGGCACGCAAGGCCGAACCGGTGCGCGCCGCGCTGACCGGTCCGCGTCTCGACCGATTGCCCGGCCTCGATCCTGCGGTCGATCCCGCACGCCACCATCTACCTCGAGCCCGAGTCGGCCCGCCTGCTGTACGCCGGAGGGAGCGGGACGCCCGATCGCGGCAGCGACTCACGGTCGGGGGAATGACCCCGCCTCGGCCACATAGGGGCCCTTCTTGCCCCACCCGATGCGGGTCGCCGTCACCGGGCGGAAGAGCTCAGGGAGAAATCCGGTGTGGACCGGGCTGTAGAGCAGCCAGTCGCTGCCGTCGGGACCGACGAAATAGGTCTCTTCACCCGGACCCGAGCCCTGCTGGTTCGAGGCGATGAGCGGATGCTGCAAGACGTCCTTGCAGGGCCCGAGGGGGCCGGCGCACTTCACCGCCCCCATGGCGTAGTTGGGGCTGAAGAACCCGGTGCCGGCGGAGAAGAAGATCCACACCGTCGAGTTGGGGGACATCGCCATCTGCGGTGCTTCGAGGATCGGTTGCTCCCAGCGCCGTGCTCGGATGGAGCAGGAGCGACCGGCTTGCCCTCCGAGGGAGAGGCCGTCGTTGCTCAGCGCCTGGGCCCAGATGGTCGTCGCACCGTCTCCGGGCGTCGAATTGTTGTCCCCCTTCCAGACGAGATAGTTGGGTTGATCCGGCCCGTTGGGGCCGTGGGGGTCGACGAAGAGCTGCGGGTCGATGTCCCCGCCCAGGTTCTGCTGGCAGACGAAGGGGGTCGGACGGACGTAGAACGGACCTTTGGGGGCTGCCGCGGTTGCGATGGCGATGCAGTGCTGCAAGGGGTTCGTCCCGGCCACCGAGGGAGAGAAGTACATGACGTAGCGATCTCCGAACTTGTAGACCGCCGGCGCCCACGTCAGGCCGGGTGCCGCCCACGAGGGCAGATCGGGCACCGCGTCGATCGACGTCGCGCTCCAGTGGCCCGGGCTCCCGCTGAACATCGGTATGTTCTGCGTGGTGTTGCCGAATGCCGTCGAAAGGTACAGGTAGTAGGTCTTCTTGTCCGTGAGGATGAACGGGTCGGGAAGATCGAAGTTCTCCTGGGCGATCGAAATGCCCGGCGTCTCCGGGGTCGCCGTGTGACGGGGTTGGGTCAGCGTCGCCGTGTGCGTCGATGCTGCGCAGGACGAGGGTGAAGACCACTGCCGCCAGGATGCCGGCGCACGCAGCGACGAGTGCCAGGCGCACAGCCTTCGTCCTCGGCATGTCCCGTACCCCCCGGAGGACTCCACCGCCGCCCGCGGCGGCGGCCAGAGTCAGGAACGTCGATTTCCCCCGCAGAGGGTAGTCGGGTGCGGTCGGGGTGCTGGAGTGGCGGATAGGGCCCATTTTGTGTCAGATGAATGGCGTGGCTCTGGCCATTGCCCACCGCGGCGATCCGATCTCGGCCCGCGAGAACACGCTGCCTGCCTTCGCCCTCGCCGTGCAAAAGGGGGCGGACATGGTCGAGATCGACCTGCGGCGTACCCGGGACGGGGCGATCGTCGTCCTGCACGATCCGACCCTCACCCGGCTGTGGGGTCTGGAGCGCAATGTCGCTGACCTGGACCTTTCTGCGGTGCAGGCCCTGGGGAGCGGGAGCGAGCGCATCCCCACGCTGCACCAGGTGCTCGACGAGATCCATGTCCCACTCATGGTGGACTTCACCGGCCGCGACGTCGTCGAGGGGGCGCTCGCGGCGACCCGGGACGCGGATGCCATGGAGCGTGCCCTCTTCGTGTCGGGCAATGTCGGGGCCCTGCGCCATCTGCGTGCCCTGGCCCCCGAAGCCAGAATCGGCCTGACCTGGGTGGCGCAGGATCCCCCTCCCGCGGTCTTGTTGCACGAGCTCGGTGCCGAGTACTGGAACCCGATATTCCGGCTCGTCACGCCCGAACGGGTGGCCGCCGTGCACGGCCTCGGCCTCAAGGTCTCCACCTGGACCGTCGACAAACCCCGCTCCATGGCCCGGGTCAGAGCGGCCGGTGTCGACGCCATCGTCAGCAACCGCATCGACGTGCTCGTGCGCCAGCTCGCCTGAGCGACGTCAGCGGCGAGAGGTGCGCCAGCAGAGGCAGCGCATCGGCACCTCGATGGCGCCGTCTCGACGCGGTACCTCATGCGTGTCGAGGAACCGGGATATCGACGCCAGGTACTCCTGGCGTTCCCCGGGATCCATCATGATGACCGCGCTGTAGGTCCCCGCCAATCCCGACCAGATCATCCTGCGGCATGAGACGGGTCCATCGGACGACCTCACGCGCGGGTTCGAGAAACGGATCGGCCGCGCCGAGGTGCACCTCGTGGCGGGCCCGCCGGACCGCGTCCACCCCGGCATGGTCCCGGGGCCCGAGCTCCTTGCCCCCGGCCCACAGTGCGCGCACCCAGTCGACGGAGCGATCGACCCCGTTCCAGAGCAACGCGAACGTCCCGCCCGGGCGGAGCACCCGGGCCACCTCGGGGAGGGCACGCGCCTCATCGACCCAGTGCCACATCGACGCACCGATCACCGCGTCGAACGATGCATCCTCCGCCGGGATCTCCTCGGCGCTCCCGTCCACCACCTCCGCGGCCGGCACCGCTTCACGGAGGATCGGCGCGCATGCGCTCGTCCGGCTCCACCGCGCGCACGTGGGCATGGTGGCGGACGAGTCGGCGCGTCAGGCCCCCTGTTCCCGCCCCGAGCTCGAGGACGTCGACCACGTCGGCCCGCAGGGCCAGGCGCACAGCTTCATCGGGTGGGCCCGGGCCGAAGGCGGTCGTACGTCTCGGCAATCTCTCCGAAGGACCGGCGCAGTACGTCGTTGTCGTCACGCACGAACAGAACCTCTACTCGACCTGGGCCTTCATCTTCTCCAGCGTGGTCTGCATGCCGTTGCGGTTGGTGCGGCCGCGGGCCCAACCGAGGAGCGCCCAGTACACCCGCAGCGGCGCGGTCTGGGCGAGTTGGAACGACTCGGTGACATCGGTGCCGTCCCCCTGCGGCTCCAACTGATAGCGCCAGACGTTGATCGGCTTCTCGGCGCGTGCCGACGCCGAAGGCAAAGACGCGGCCGGGCTCGCATTCGAGAACGGTGCAGGTGGTCCAATAGGTCGGACCCTTGCCGTTTCGCTTGACATGTCCACGGAACTTGGCGCCGACGGCGGGCCCGGTGGCGCCCTCCAACCATTCCGCTTCGAACGTCTCGGGGCTGTAGAGCCCGATCTTCGTGACATCGCTCACCAGCTCCCAGACCTTCTCGGGGGACGCGGCCATGTGGACGGTGACGGAATCGTGCATGCGGGCAACCCTACGACGCGAGCACCAGTCGAGCGGACTGCCGCCCGCCCGAGATTCAGGCCGTGCTCCGGTGTGTGCGAGAGCCAACGGTTGAGAAACGGGACGGCCGCCACGCCGTGCCACTGATGGTCGCCCTCGAAGATGTCGTGCTCCAGGCGGTCCGCCGCTCCGTCGTGCGCGTAGACGAGGCGGGTGTGGCGCACCGACTCGGTGGCGGCCGCCAGGGGGAAGAGCGGATCCTCGGTCCCGGTCTCGATGAGGAGCGGGCGGGGGGAGATCAGGGCGCCCAGGTCCTCGTGCTCGAGGCGGCCGAGCATGCCGTAGACGACCTGCGATCCGCACATGTTCCACGGCATCTTGTGGCTCTCCTTCCACGAGGAGAAGAAGCCGCTCACCACGGCTGCGGCGACCCGCTGGTCGTAGGCCGCCGTGAACAAAGTGACGGTTCCCGCCGTACGAGAGGCCGACCATGCCGATCCGGGAGGGGTCCACCAGCGGATGCTCGCTGAGGACGTCCAGGGCGCGGCAGAGGTCCCAGATGTTCTGCGCCAGCGGGTTCCATCCGGCCATGACGGCATGGACCAGGTTGGTGTCGCACGCGTAGTGGTCCTCGGGATTCCAGTCGAGCCGTTCGCCGAAGCAACGCAGGTCGGGCGCGAGCACCACATAGCCCTGCCGTACCAGTTGCAGGGCGTAGTCGCTGTTGGGCGCATTGGTGTGCTCCAGTCCGACCGCTTGGGACTTGCCCGGCCCGTGCCCGTGGCAGGCCAGCACCGCTGCGCCGGCGGAGACCCGCCCGTCGGGCACCAGCAGGTACGCCGGCACCGACATGGTGTCCTCGGTGTCGAAGACGATCAGGTCCCGGCGGTAGCCGTCGCACTGCACCGATTCGAGCGTCTCGGGGTTGAGGGGCACCGGCAGCGGGCATGGGGCCCAGAAGCTCGATCAGGCGGGCGCGCCGGCGCTCGCGCCATGCCGAGATGGAGTCGGGGTCGCCTTCGGGGCAGGGGATCCTCGTGCGGCGTGGCAGCCAATCGGGTCATCCACTGGTACCACGATGAATAGTTGCGTGTGCGGGCTGGAAAGACCAACCCCGGCGCGTCACCACTCATCCGTCACCCCTCTCCTCCCGGCGTCGTGCTCCCGGCTCAATGTAGGTCCCGCACGGGGCCCGGATTGAGGGAGTCCGAGATCTCGGGCACAATTCTCCCTGTGACCCTCGCCACCAGCCTCAGCGTGCACCCGCTCTCGCCCACCATCGGCGCAGAGATCTGGGACGTCGACCTCTCGGTCGCACTGGCACCCGAGGTGGTCGCCGCGGTGCGGGCCGCGTTGAACACGCACCACGTGATCTTCTTCCGCGACCAGTCCCTCACCCCTCAGCAACAGGCCGACTTCGCGCGCCAGTTCGGTGAGGTGACCGAGGCCCATCCCGTTCTCCCGGCCATCGACGAGAGCACTGAGGTCCTCGCCATCGACGGCAAGGTCGATCGCGCCAGCTGGTGGCACACCGATGTGACCTTCCTGGAGACTCCGGCGATGGGATCGATCCTCTACATGCTCGAGGCGCCCGAGGTGGGCGGCGACACCATGTGGGCCAGCCTGCAGGACGCCTACGACGGCCTGGCGCCCGTCGTGCGGACGATGTGCGACGGCCTCATCGCCATCCACCACGATCCCTGGTTCGCCGCCGACGTCGACGCCCGCGGCGGCTACGAGTGGAACGGCACCTGGCACGAGAAGCTGTTGCCGGCCCTGCACCCCGTCGTCCGCACGCATCCCGAGAACGGGCGCAACGGTCTTTTCGTCAACGGGCAATTCACCCAGGCGCTCTTGGGGCTCTCGAAGAACGAGAGCAACGCCATCCTCGAGATGCTCTACCGCCACTGCGTGCAGCCCGAGTTCACCTGTCGCTTCCGCTGGAAGGCGGGCTCGGTGGCCTTCTGGGACAACCGGGCCACCCTGCACTACGCGCTGGACGACTACGGCGACACCCCCCGCTACGCCCACCGGGTCACCTTGCGCGGCGACCGCCCCTTCGGTCCGGCCATGCCGGCCCATACCGCCGGCTGACGAGCCGCACCCGATGTCAGCCGGCCTCCCGGCGGTTCTCGGACTTGCCGCGGGCGCGTTCGCCAGCACCAACCTCGACAACGCGGTGGTCACTGTGGCCATGGTCGCCACGGCGCCACCCGAACGGGCCCGGCGGATCGCCGCGGGCCAGGTGGTCGGGTTCGCCACACTCGTCCTCGCGTCACTCGGCATGGCGCTCCTCTTGTTCGAGATCTCCACGCGGGTGATCGGCCTCCTGGGCCTCGTCCCGCTGGCGCTGGGGATCCGGGGGCTCGTCGGGCTCCGGCACGCCGAGAGCCGGGACCGAACGGCGCGCCGCGCGTTCGGGAGCGGCTTCTTCGCCGCCACGCTGGTGACGATCGGCGCCGGTGGGGACAACCTCGCCGTCTACATACCCCTGTTCCGGGTGGCGCACGTCCGCGGCACGGTCGGCACGCTCCTCATCTTCGCCGCGTGCGAAGTGCTGCTCACCTTCTTCATCCTGTGGGCCGGCAGGCACCCGCGCGTGCGGGGGTCCATGACCGCCATAGGTGTCGTGGCCACACCGATCCTGTACTGCGTCATCGGGATCCTCGTGCTGCTCGAGGCGGGGACGCTCTCGGCGCTCTGGTGAGCACACCGCATGACGCCGCGGGCCTCCGTGCTATCCGGGAAGCGGCTTCGACTTTTGCACCACGACCCAGCACGTGCCTTGCGGCTTGTGATTGGTCTTCAGGTCGCATTGCGACGACGGTGGCACGTTGTTGTGGATCTTCACCACGGTGTAGGTGGTCGGGCCGTAGAACTTGTCGGGGCCGAAGGTCCAGATCGGCGAGAGACCACCGGGGAAGTTCTTGATCTTCGAGAGGGCGGTGACGAAGGTGCGCCGGTTCAGCTGCGACCCGGCGTTCGTGGCCGCCTCCGCAAAGAGCCGGATGGAGGTGCACCAGCCCTGGATGGGCCCCTGCTCCTCGATGTAGAAGCTCGTGGTCCCCTTGATCGGCTTGGGGTGCGCCTTGTGCCATGTGGCGTAACAGGAGCGCACCCCGGGGTCGTAGCCACCCTGCGCCTCGGGGCGCGCATCGTCGAACCCGCCCAGGGTCTCCGTCGTCACGCCTTCCTGCCCGTTGAGGGCGGCCTCGTAGGGCACGGGGATGAGGCCGAGCGCCACCTCGATGCTCGACTGGTAGTCGCTCAACAGCAACTGAGGGAAGAACTTCTGCTGGTTCTCGGCCCCGATGTAGGGGAAGAAGGCGTTCTCGGGCAACATGGGGATCACCGATTGCACGCCCGCCGCCTTGAGGCGCTCCACCGCCAGCTGCGCATCGGAGTCGGTACTCGCCGTGTCGGTGAGACCGGCCGCGACCGTGTACACCTGCGGGGTGATCCCCGCCGCCTTGAGGTCGGGCAACAGGTACGAATGCAGCGCGGCCTGGTCGCCGGCCTGGTCCGACACGACGACACCTACCTTCTTGCCTTTCCCGAGCCGCCCCGAGGCAACGCCCCATTGGACCGTCGCCTCCAGCACCGGCGCCTGGTCCGCCCCGGTCCACCACAGGTAGGGAGAACCCTGATCGGTCCAGTTCGTGGTCGTCGTCCAGGCCGCGATCAACGGCGTATGCCCCTCCTGGGTCACGCAGAGCTCGTTGTCCCCGGTCCAGGTCCCGATGCCGTCGATGACGGCGAACACAGGAGGATTGCCCTGGGTCCACTGTTCGCACAGCGAGCGCATCTCCGTCGCATTGGCGGGGTCGAAGCTGACGATGATGGGGTTGATCTTGCGGCCATGGATCCCGCCCGCCGCGTTGATCTGGTTCACGTAGAGGTGGATGGCATAGGTCTGCTCGTTGTATTCCTTGTCCTCGGCGAAACCCAGCTGCCCGGCTTCGCTGTTGATGGCGACCACAGGGAACACGACATTGATGGCATGCGTCGAGACGCCGCGTGTGCTCGTGCTGGCTTGGCTGACCGGAGTCGGCGCCCCGGCAGCGGCAAGCGAGGATTCGCGCGGCGCCGGCCGAGGGGGCGAGGGCGAGCCACACGACGATCCCGACGACGACGCCGATCACGATGACAGCGGTGCGCAGCTGCATGGCGGGCGGGCGACGCCGCAGGCGGCGCCAACTGCGCCCCAACGGCGCCAGCGGATTGGGTGCGTGAAACGATCCACTGCGGTCCGACGTTGTCATGGCCCCTCCATCCTCACTGCCCTTCGACGTCCGGTCCGGTGCCGGACACGCCGTTGGAACTCGACCCGGTCGGTCCCGAGGCGAAGATCGCTTCGTCGCTCGCACCAAGGTAGGCCGCCAGCGCCCGCGGATCGGCGCGCACCACCTCGGGCGGCCCGTCGGCCACCACCCGCCCGAGTTCCATGACCACGACCCTGCTGCACAACTCGAAGACAAGCGGGACATCGTGCTCGACGAGCACGATCGTCGTATCGGCGACCTGGTGCAGGCGGCGCAGCAGCGGAATGAACGCCTCAGCTTCCCGTTGGGCGATACCGGCGGTGGGCTCGTCGAGCAGGAGCAGGCGCGGGGCGGCGAGAATGATGGAGGCGAGATCGACGACGCGACGGGTTCCTGTCGAGAGCTCCGCGGTGCGGTGGTGCCGGAAGCGCTCGAGCCCGAAAGCGCCGATGACCTCATCGACCGCCGCCAGCTTCCGTTTCTCGGCGCGTCGGGCCCAGGGCAGCCGTAGTGTCGTCGACACCACGGCCACCTCGTCTTTGACGTCTTCGCAGAGCATCAGGACGTCGAGCACCGACAACTCCGGAAAGAGGCGGCAGTCCTGGAACGAGCGCACGATCCCGATGCGCTCGCGTTCCTCGGGAAGGTACTCGGCCAGGTCCGTTCCGTCGAGTCGCACTGTGCCGTGGTGGGGCGTGACCAGGCCGGACACCATGTCGAGTGTGGTGGTCTTCCCCGACCCGTTGGCGCCGATCAGACCGACGATGGCGCCCGGCTCCGCCGTGAAGGTGACCTCGTCGACCGCCCGCACCCCGCCGAAGGTCACCCCGAGATTCTCGACCGTCAGCCGGGCCGGACCACTGCGGGTCCCGGGTCCGCTCACGACTCGACGACCTCGGGCACGAGGAGCCTCGGGCACGGGCCCTGCGCCCGCGCTTGTCGGGGCGACGCCCGGCGCCGGCCCCCCGGGGCGACGGCCCGCCCAGCGCTCCTGGGCGAAACGCACGCCCACGGTGCACGCGTCGGCGGAGCGGTGGAGAAGCTCACCCAGGCCGCCGGGAAGATAGAGGATGAAGGCGATCAGCCCGAGGCCACTGGTCAGGAATTGAATCGTCGGGTTGGCACCGAAGAGCGCCGGAAGGCCCTCGAGATACAGCGCACCGAGCACCGCCCCCGCGACGGACCCGAGGCCGCCGATCACGACCATGGAGATGATGATGAACGAGACCGTCGGATCGAACGTCGCCGTGCTGAACCGTTGCGTCGCGAATGCGAGGCAGACGCCGGCATAGCCGGCCATGAACCCCGAGAGACCGAACGCCATCAATTTCGTCCGCAGGACGGGGATGCCCATGGCCGCCGCGCCGAGCTCGTTGTCACGCACGGCGATCAGTCGGCGGGCCACGCCCTTGTCGCGCCAGATCCGCACCGCGAGGATCGACAGCAGGAGGATGCCCAGGGAGAACCAGGCGAAAGCGCGCTCCGAATGCAGACCGAGCCCGAACAGCGAGGGCCGGCCGATCAACGTGGAGGCGGGGTTCGGCAATCCCGTGCACAGCGTCTTGTGGAGGCCCGGCACGGTCCAACACGGCGTCGCCAGCACCGCTGCCTGCATGAAGATGGCGAAGGCCAGCGTCGTCACCGCGAGGAACAACCCCGGCAGACGGAGCGCAGGGAGGCCGACGACGATGGCCACGAGCGCGGTGACCGCTCCGGCGAAGAGCAGCAGCAGGGGCAAGGGGACCGATGAGCCCAGGTGCGCCGCCATCAGGGCCCCCACCGCGACCAGACCGAACTGGCCCAGCGAGACCTGCCCGGCCCACCCGGTCAGGATCGTCAGCGAGAGAGCGATCACCGCATAGATACAGACCTGACTGAACAGATAGTTGTTCCCGACGTTGAGCAGAAGAGGGCAGGATCGCCGCGCCGAGCGCGGCCGCCCACATGCCCGATACCGAAATCCGCTGCCGCAGGGCGTCGACGGTAGCCCGGACCGTGATCGCGCCGTGCTGCCACGTCGAACGCTCCGCCGAACGGCTGTCCTTGCGCAGCGCACGGACGCGGATCAGCAGCACGAGGAGCAGCACGATGAACAGGATCAGTTGCTGATTGGCCGTCGACGAGACGTTCCATTGCAACAACTCGTAGAGCACCCCGACGCCGATGCCGGCGACGAAGGCCACCGTGAGGTTGATCATGGCCCCGACCAGCGCGGCGGTGAGCGCGAAGAGAAGGAGGTCGGGACTCAGCACCTGCGTCAGCGCGCTGGTCTGGCCCGGGGCATTGAGAATGGCGGTGAAGGCGGAGAGCGCGCCGGCGACCGTCCACGTGAGCGTGGAGGTCCGGCGGATCCACACACCCGAGAGCCGGGCCGAGTCCGCGTTCTCGGACATCGCCCGCATGTTGAGCCCCCAACTGGTGGAGCGCACGGCCAGCGCCAACACGACGGCCACGATCGGCGCCACAATGAGGGTCAGCACTTCGCCCGGGGAGAAGATGGTCGAACCCAGGGTGAACGAAATGTCGAACGGGACCGGCACCGGTTTGTACAGGTTGTGCGGCCGGATGAACGGCAGCGCCGTCAGCGCCAGGAGGACCTGGCTCAGCCCGATGGTGGCCACCATCACGAGCACCCGCGGTCGGTTGAACAGCCGGCGGAGCACGAGCTCGGACAGCGCGCCGACCGCGGCCGCCAGGGAGATGGAGAGGACGAGCGCGAACCAGTACTCGAACTTGAAGTCGGCGGTGAGCTTGACCAGGAAGACCGCGGCGATGACACCGACCTGTCCCTGGGCGAAGTTGAGCACCCGATTGGTGCGGTAGATCAGGACGAGGCCGACGGCCAGGAGCCCGTAGCCGAGGCCGATGATGACGCCTTGGAGGAGGACGAAGTTCGGAGCCGAGAGGGCGAGCATCGACCCGTCGACCTAACTCAGTCCGGTGGCGGCGGTGCCGAGGAACACCGGTCGGAGGAGGTCGTCGCGCTCGAGGAGCTCGGTCGTCGGGCCGTCGAAGCGGATCTCCCCGCGCTCGATGAAGAAGCAACGGTCCGCCAGGCTGATGGCGCGGTTGACACTCTGCTCGACCAGGATCACCGTCGTGCCCTCCTCGTTGATGCGCCGCACCATCGCCATGAGGACGTCCACCGTCATCGGCGCGAGGCCGAGGGCCAACTCGTCGATGAGGAGGAGCCGGGGACGGGTCATCATGACCCGGGCCAGGGCCAGCATCTGCTGCTCCCCGCCCGAGAGGGTCCCGGCCGGCTGGTCGAGGCGGGCCTTGAGGGCCGGGAACGCCTCCATCGCTTCTTCCAGCGCGTGCGCGGCGCGGGCGCGATCCCGGCGCAGCGTGTGGCCCGCCGATGCGCAGGTTGTCGCGCACCGAGAGTCCCGAGAACGTCATCTTCCCGCCCACCAGGAGGGCCACGCCCTCGTTCGATGATCTGCTCGGGTTCGAGGTAGGTCGAGTTCATCCCGAAGAGGCGGACGACACCCCGGTGGGGATGCGAGAGCCCCGAGACCGCCCGGAGCAAGGTCGACTTCCCGGCCCCGTTCGTCCCGAGGAGGGCGACCATCTCCCCCTGCGCCACTTCGAGGTTCATGTCGAAGAGCACCTGGTTGGTGCCGTAGTAGAAGTCGAGGTTGTGCACCTGCAGGGCCGGGATCTCTCCGCCGGTCTGGCGGCGCTTGCCCTCGGTGTAGCGCTCGATCACATCTTCGATGACCAGGGTGATGTCGCGTCGCACGCTGTGCGAGCCGAGGATGAGCAGGAACCCGCCCACGAGCGACACGGGCGCAATGATCGAGAGCGACACGACGATGCCGTGCAGTCCCCCGATGGCGTCGGAGACGGCGCCGAGCACCACCGAGCCGGCGAAGCCCCCGAAGACGAGGGAGTAGACCCCGAACATGGCGAAACAGATGGTCCGCATTTCGGGCGGCGCCGTGGCCGCCAGGGTGAGGAAGATGCAGATGGCCAGCGGCGCCACGGCGGCATTGGCCAGGAACTGCAGCCCCCCCACCATCCAGAGCTGCGGGACGTACAGCGAGGCCACGAAGAGACAGCCGTAGGCGGCGATGCAGAAGCCGGCGATGACCAATGGGCGCTGGGGGGCCTTGCGGAAGTAGCGGTCGCCGAAGAAGTAGGCCATGGGGAGGCCCAGGAAGGCGGCCAGGCCGACGATGGCGTAGAACTCGCTCCGGCTCGCCGTGTCGAGATGGAACTTGTCGATCAGGAACAGGTTGCCGTAGAGCGGTGCGCCCGTACCGACGAAGCCGAGGATGGCCACCGCCACCAGCTCGTAGTAGAGCGACCGGATCCGCAACAGCCTGGTCATGGCGGAGCCGAGGAGGACCCGGGGCGCCGCCTCCTGCTGCGATTGCAGGTCCATGCCCGACGCCTTGAGGATGTGGCTGCTCTCGTTGGCCCCTTTCTCGGGCTCCCGCAAGGTGAAGAGTGCGAATCCCACGGGAATGCCGGCCAGCGCGACGAGAAGCCCGTAGCGCCAACTGTGCGCGACGGTGACCACGAAGCCGAAGATCAGAATGCCGATGGTCTGCGAGATCGGGTCCGACAATTGATGCCAGCTGAAGACCCGCCCCCGGCCCTCGACGGGATAGGCGTCGGAGAGATACGAGTTGTGCACCGTGTTGTTCACCCCGAAGCCGACCGACGCCACCAGGTAGAGGAACGCGAACGCCCACACGTTGGGGGAGAGCGCCATGGCCGAGCCGAAGACGGCGAAAACGATCAGGGAGAGGCCGGCGACCAGCTTGCGGCTCCCGCGGTCGGCCCACAGCGCCAGCGGCACGGCCCAGAGCAACTGGGCCACCTGGGCCACGAAGGCCACCGCGCCCGAGCGAGGCGTTGGACATGTGGAACGAGTCCTGCAGGTTGCGCCCGATCAGGTTGATGCCGTTCCCGAATGTGCCGGGGATCAGCGCCGCCACGGTCATCATGACGAGCGGCGACCAGCCCGAGGTGTGGAGGATGCCCAACAGCGGCGGCGGCTTGCCGTCACCGGTCCCCGGCATGAGCGTGACATCGGCCAGCACCTCGGGATCGCGCGCGTGCTGCACCGCTTCGCGCAGGAGATCGTCGGGGACGGCAAAGTCGAAGAGCGGCTCTTCGTTCACTGGGGCTGCACTCTATCCCTGACATGGATGTCAGGGACTGGTGTACCCGGTCCGTGGCGGCGCCACCGTCACCACCGTGAGCGGGCCTTCGGGGAGGACGGCCACGCGGCCCGTTCCTCCGAGCGCAGCCAGAGCGTCGCCGACCACGGTGGCCAGGTCGTGCACGGGCACGAGCAGTGCGTCGGCGGTCATCTCGTCGGTCAGCCCGTCGCTGTAGAGCCATACCTGGGCCCGTTGCAGCACCCTTCCGAGCACCTGGGCCTGCCAGCGGTCGAGTTCGGGCCCGCCCGCGGCGCCGATCAGGTCGTCGGGCGTGCGGGCCAGGGCGACGACCTCGGCGAACGCGCCGTCGCCCGGAATGCCGTCGCCGCAGGCGGCCGCCATCACGATGATGCCGCCCGGTCGGACGATCCGTTCGGCCGCCGCCATGCCTTTGACCGCCTGATAGAGGTTGCGGTCGAGCGGGTGCCCGCTGTTGGTCGAGACCACCACGTCGAACGGGGCGGCCACCCGCTTCACTGATGCGGCCTCGACGAACGCGCAGGCGGCGTCGTGCGCCACGTCGAGCGGGCCGGCGAACACCGCGGTGACCTCGCGTCCGCGCATTGATCGCCACGTCGACCGAGAGATGCGGCGGGGCCAGGGCCACCGCGGCCCGGACGAAATCGTGCACCGGGTTCCCCTGCCGGGTGACGAAGGTGGCCCCGGCGTCGGCGATGCGGCGCGGGTGGTGCGCTTCGAGGATCGTCTCGGTGGCAGCCAGTCCCGGGCACACCGCCTTGGGGCCGCCGCTGAAGCCGGCGAAGAAATGGGGCTCCACGAATCCGGTGATGATGCGCACGTCGGCCTCGACGTACTGGCGCTGCAACAGGATCGGGGTCCCGTCCACCTCGCCCGACCGCGACGTGGCGCGTCGCTCTCGGAATCGTGGTCGATGATGGTGTAGCGGGCGACGATGTCGGGGCCGACGAGCTCCTCCATCTCCGCCGGCGTCGCTTGACGGTGCGTCCCCGTGGCGCAGAGCAGGGTGATGGCGGCGTCGGGGATCCCGCACTGCTCGAGCTGCGACAGCAGCGGCGGCAGCACGGTCCGGTTGGGCATCGGGCCGGGTGAGGTCCGGGAACACGACGACGACCCGGGGCACTCCCGTGGTCGACCGCGCCCGGGCCGACCAGGTCGGCCAGCGACGGTCCGGCGAGCGGATGCGCCAACGCGTGGCGCACGGCCCCCTGCTGGTCGGCCAACCCGGGGAGCTCCGTCGGCAGGATCACCGTGGCGTCGTCGGGCACCTCCACCGTCCGCCCGTCGACGCCGTAGGCGAGGTTGACCAACATCGGGCCTAGCGGCCGGGGCCGCCGTCAGCCCACGGAAACTCCTCGGTGGCCGCGAGCACCGCCGTGGCCACGTGCTCGACCTGGGGCCGCATGCGCCGGTAGAGCTCGACGGTGGCCGCGTCCGGGGTGATGATGGCCTCCACCGGATCGAGTTGCTCCAGCGTCAGGCCCATGCCGAGGGCGCGGCCGGCCAGGAGGGCGGCGCCGGCGGACGCCGCCTCACCGGAGCGATGGCGCACGGCGGGGATGCCCAGGACCGACGTCAGCACGTCGACCCACAGCGGGAGCCCGGTGCCGGCGCCACCCAGCGTCACGCCCTGGGCCGTGCTGCCGCCCAGCCGGCCCGGCGGTGACCACCTCCATGCAGCGCAGGACGTCCCAGGCCACGGACTCGATCACCGCCCGGGACAGATCGTCGGCACCGTGAACGGCGCCGAGACCGACGAAGCCGGCCCGGGCGTCATCTCGCCACCATGGGGCGCGGGCGCCGTCGAGCCACGGCACCGCCGTGACGCCGCGGGCCCCGGGCGGGCTCTTGGCGGCCCGGGTGGCCAGCTCGTCGACGGGACGGTCGAGCAGCCGGCCGAGCCAGGCCAGGAACGAGCCGGCGGCGGAGAGCCCGCCCTCGAGCAGCCAGCCCTCGCTGGCCCCTCTCGTGACCACCGCACCGGCCGGCGACGGGACCGGCCGCTCGTGGACCGGGACCGAGACGTTGGCCGTCGTGCCCCAGCTGACCATCGGGATGTCCTCCGAGGCACCCGATCCGAGGACCTCGCACTGGCGGTCCCCGGCGCCGATCACCACGGGCGTGCCCGGGCGCAGGCCGAGCTCGGCACCCGGGACCGGCCTGAGACGGCCGATGACGGTGTCGGAGGGCACGACGCTCGGCAGCTTCCCCATGGCCGGCCCGGCCAACTCGCGCACGGCGTTGCCGTCGAAGTCGTAGAGGCCGCTCCGCGAGGCGAAGCTGGTGTCGGTCACCACCTCATCGGTCATCCGCCGCAGGACGAAGTCGCGGGGCGAGAGGATCACGTCGCTGAGGGCCAGCCGGTCGGGCTGATGCGCGTGCAGCCAGGCCAGCTTGGCCGCCATGGCGCCGGCGTCCAGCGGGATCCCGGTGCGGGCCCGGTTGATGTCCTCGCCCCCGAGCGCCTCGGCCAGGACCGGCGCCTCGGCCACGCCGCGCCGGTCGGACCACAGGATGCCCTTGCCGATCGGCTCCCCCGACGGCGACACGGGGACGAACGTCTGCCGCGCCCCGGAGCAGGCGATGACGTCGACCCTCCCGAACGCCGCGGGAGCCTGCGCCCTCGATTCGGCACAGGCGATGACCACCGAGGTCCACCAGCGCAGCGGGTCCTGTTCGGCCCACCCGGGCTGGGGGTGCGCCGTGGTGACGACGGCACGGGTCAACGCCACCAGCCCTTCGTCGCTCCACAGGCCCACCTTGGTCACCGTGGTCCCGAAGTCGATGGTGAGGATCATCATCGGTGGACCAGCCCGGCGACGAGTCCGGCCATTTCGCCCGGGTCCGGGTCCTGGTACACGGCGCGGCCGATGGCCATCCCGCTGCCGCCACCTTCCATCACGTCGCGCACCTCGTCGAGCAGCGGTTCCCGGCCGGCGTCGCCGAGCGGGCCGCCGAGGAAGAGGACGGGCACCCCCACGCTGGCCACCACCCGGGCCACGGCCCGTTGGCGTTCCTGACCGGGCGTGGCCGCGGGGACCGGGACCTTGAGGACGGGCGCACCCATATCGTGCGCGATCACCGCCGCCAGCACGATGGCGTCGGTCTCGCGGGCCACGCGGCCGTCGCGCCACACCAGCGGCTCGACAAGCGCCTCGAGCTCCGCCGCACGGGCCTGCTCGAGCACCTGCCCGAGGAGCTCGAGGGCCGCCGCCGTCTGTTGGTCCGCCATGTCGATCCTCGTCATGTGCTTCACGCCGGTCCATCCGTCGGCGTCGGCCCGTGGCACGGTGGCCACCAGGCGGTCGTCGAGCTCGAAGGCGGAACCGGCCAGGCCCGTACGGTTCAGCGAGAGATACGTACGGTGGGCCGGCGTCACATGGCCCGCCGCGGCCAGATCGGCCAGCGGTTGCGCGGTCGCCAGGATCCCGTCGCAGGAGGGGAGCGCCTCGGCGAGCGCGGTCGACGTAGTCCCGGTAGTTCTCTGTCGTCACCACGCCGCGGGCCCGGTGATCGGCCGCCAGAATGACGGCAGGGGTCGGCAAACGGCCGGCATGCGTCATCCTGCTCCTGACAGCGACAGGACGACTTTGGCCACGGCCGAGAAGTCTTCGCGCCCGTAGCCCGCGCTCTGCGCCGCCGTCAGCATCTGACGGGCCGTCGCCGTCGTGGCCAGGGGGACGCCTGCATCGGCGGCGTAGGCCAGGGCGAGATCGAGATCCTTGGCCATCAGATCGGTCATGAACCCGGGCTCCCAGTTGTGCGAGGCCGGGCTCTCCGGCACCACGCCCGGCACCGGCAGGCGGGTCCGCACCGCCACGCAGTCTCCGGTGGCGTGGGTGATCACCTCGTAGAGCTTGTGCATGTCGACGCCGGACTTCACCGCCAGTGCAGTGGCCTCCGCCGTCGCCGTCATCTGGGCGGCATAGATCAGGTTGTTGCACAGCTTCACGACCTGGCCCATGCCCGGGCCGCCCACATGGACGATGAGCCCGGAGAAGGCGTCGAGGACCGGCGTGACGTCGTCGAGGGTCGCCGGATCCCCGCCGACCATGAGCGTCAGCACGCCGTTGCGCGCGCCGGCGGTGCCGCCCGACAGCGGCGCATCGAGGTAGCGCGCCCCGGTCGCGGCCACCCGGCTGTGCTGGGCTCCGCTCCACCTCGGGATCGATGGTCGAGCAGTCCACCACCGTCTGACCCGGGCCGAGGGAGCCCAGCATGCCGTCGATCACCTCGGTCACCTCGGGCGAGTTGGGGACGCAAACGAAGATCACCTCGGACGCCTCGGCCACCGCGGCGCGGCGTGCCGGCGTCGTGCGCCCCGAGTGCGACGGCGGCGTCGATCGGACCCCTGCTCCGCGAGGCCACGGCCACCTCGTGCCCGGCCTTGACGAGGTGGCCGGTCATCGGCAGCCCCATGGCGCCGAGACCGATGAATCCAATACGCATGGTGTCCCTCCGGGAACAGACGATCGGCGTGACGTTACGCGAACTGCGGGAGCCACTCGGCCGTACCGGCCAGGAGCTCGTCCACCATGGCGTCCATCTGTGCCCAGGTCACCCCGTCCGGCCAGGGGATCGAGGGCGAAGGCCTGGGCCGCCAGGGCGCGATCACCGCGCAACGCCGCTTCGACCGTGAGCTCCTGGGTGGCGGTGTGCCGGCGCACGATTTCGGCGTACGGGCTGGGCAGCCGGGCGACGTCACGGCCCCGGATGCCGTCGCCGTCGATGACGCACATCGACTCGACGACGACGCCGTCGGGCAGGTCGGGGGCCTGGCCCGTGTTGGGGGTGTTGACGGGAGCCTCGAAGGGCACGCCGGTCAACATGGCCTCGATCATCGGGGAGGGCAGCTCGCCCGATTGCCATGTCTGGAGCGGCTTCGAGCCGGCCAGCCAGGCGTCGACATTCGCCACGTCCTCCGCGGCGTTCTTCTCACGGCGCGCGATCGGGGTCAAGGCGATGTTGTAGGCCGCACCCCATTCCGACTCGGGGGTGAGCGCGAAGGAGAGGAACTCGGCGATGTGCCGATCGCCGGCTGCCGGGAAGGTGCCCCAGCGCTCGAGCAGCGTCAGCTTGAGCATGTGGCGCTGGGCGAAGTCGAGCTTGGAGAACTTCTCGGCCTCTTCGCGTCCCGGATGCGGGGCGAGCGCCGCCAGACCCCCGACCTCTTCGACCAGATCGCGGATGATGGCGAAGCCGTCCTCGCCATCCACCTCGAGTGCCGTCAGCACCGGGAAGTGGTTCACCCCGACGACCGAGGGTCGCACCGCCTCCCAGGGCTTGCGGAGGGCGATGGCCAGATCCATGGTGAAGTTCCCTACCTCGTGACAGAGGCCGACGGTCTTGATACTGGTCTCCCGGCAGACCGAACGGGTGAGCGTGGTCATGGGGTTGGTGATGTTGAAGAGCCAGGCGTCGGGACAGATCTCTTCCATGTCGTGCCCGATGCCCACGAGCACCGGGATGTTGCGCAGGGCCCGGTTGATCCCTCCCGGGCCCACGCTGTCCCCCACGGTCTGGGTGATGCCGTGCGCCGCCGGCACGTCGAGGTCCACCGCCATGGAGCGGAACCCTCCGGTCGAGATACACACCAGGACGAAGTCGGCCCCTTCCAGCGCCGCTCTGCTGGTCCGTCGTGACCGCCACCGTCGCCTTCGCCTCCAGGGCCTCGGCCAGCTTGTGGGCCAGCGCCTCCATCTTCGGCAGCGGGGCCGGGTTGATGTCCTGGAGCACCAGATGCATGCCGGCCAGGGAGGGGGTGCCGAACAGGTCGGCCATCAGCTCGGGTGCCCACTGATAGCTCCCGCCCCCGATGATCGTCACTTGCGTGCTCACGCCGTCATCCTGTTCTCCGACACGGATGTCAGTCTACAAACGGCTCGGGCGGCCTCCCGAGGCACTGCTACACGACCGGGGAGAGCCCGCCGTCGAGGTTGATGGCCGTCCCCGTGAGGTACGACGCCCGGGCGGAAAGCAGGAAGCACGCCAGGTCGGCGAATTCCTCCGCCCGCCCGATACGCCCGAGTGGGATCGCCGCGTTCGCCGCCAGGCGCTCGTAGAAGACCGGCTGCTCGACGCCCGCCGCAGCGGCGGCGCGCACCCACTGCCCGCTCTCGATGAGGCCGATGAGAATCGCGTTGACCCGGATCCCGTCAGGACCCAACTCCTTGGAGAGCGATTTCATCAACGCCATGCCGGCGGCACGGGAGACCGAACTGGGCCCGCTCGCCGCTCCGGGTGCCTTGGCCGCCATGGCCAACGTGTACAACACCGCGCCCTTGCTCTGGCGGAGGTACGGCAGCGAGAGCCGGGTCAGGCGCACCGCGCCCATCAATTTCAGCTGGAGGTCGGCTTCCCACACCGCATCGTCATTGGACTCCAAGGGTCCGGCGGCGGAACGGCCCGCATTGTGGACGATCCCGTCGATCCTCCCCCACCGGCCCACGCGCCTCGTCGAAGAAACGGGTGATGTCCCCGGCGACGCCGACGTCGGCCTGCAGGGCCAGGACGTCGCCACCGCCGGCGGCCAAGGTGCGCTCCGCCGCGGCCAGGCGATCCTCGTCGCGCCCGCAGACGGCCACCGCCGCACCCTCCGCGACCAGCTGCCGCGCCAGGGCCAGGCCGAGGCCATCGGTGCCGCCGGTGATCAGCACCACCTTCCCGCCGAGTTCGAGATCCACTTCCTCCTCTACTCCGTCTTCGTCTCGAACTCTTCGATGCCGAACAGGCCGACCGGCACGCCGATGTCCTCGGGTACCCGGGTGGGCGTGTCGCGGTTGAGCACCTCGCCCCGGAAGTAGGCCGGCCGGATCGCCTTGTACACGTACATCAGGATGATGCCGAGCAGCAGGACGCCGACGTCGAGGATGAAGACGCCGCCGATGACCCGTTGCGTGCCCGGGATCTTCCAGCTGGTATAGCTGTTCGCCGCGTTCCAGTAGTACCAGAAGGACCACCCCATGCAGAACCACAGGATCAGGCCACCGAGGAGCGGGATGACGCCCCGGACCCAGAAGTTGCGGGCGCTCTGGGTCAGCGTGGCCCGGTAGTACCAGACACAGGTGAATCCGGTCAGGCCGTAGTAGAAGGCGATCATCACCCCGAGGGCCGACACCGAGTCCTCGATCACTGCGCCACCCGACGTGAGGTAGTTCATCGTCACATAGAGAACGATCGAGACGCCCCCCATGGCCACGTCGAGACCGTCGGCGTCAGGTATTTCTTGTGGATTTTTGCGAACGTACTGCGGGATCGCCTTGTAGACCGCCATGGAGAGGGTCGTGCGGGCCGTCGGCAGGATCGTCGTCTGCGTCGAGGCGGCGGCCGAGCTGAGGACCATGAGGAGGAGGAGATGGGTCAGGACATTGGCGAAGCCCGAGGTGCCGAAGATCGAGGTGCCGAGGACCGAGAGCACGTCACCCGTGTTGTGCGGGTTCTCGAGCCCGATCCCTTTCGTCCCGATGCCGGCATAGGACTGGGTCGAGAGCACCACCAGGGCATAGGTGGCGAGGAGGACGACGGTCGACAACACGGCGGCGCGACCCGGTGTGGTCTGCGAGTCCTTGGTCTCTTCGTTCACCGATACCGCGGTATCCCACCCCCAGTAGATGAACAGCATCAACGTGAACCCCACCATGAACCCGGAGAAGGTGAAGTTATGGAACGGGTTGAACCACGACAGGCTGGGGGTGAGGTGCCCAGGCCGGTGCCGTGCCGTTGCCCACCTTGACCAGAGCCACGATGGAGAGCACGAGCAGCATGGTGAGCTCGATGCCCAGCAGCGCCTTCTGGAAATTGGCCGAGATCTCGATGCCGACGTAGCAGATGGCCGTCATCAGCACGATCCACATCGATCCCGACCAGCAGGACCCAACCGCTGCTCGAGTTGCTCCCGATCCCCTTGGCGTTGAAGAGGAGGAAGACGTACTGGCCGGCCACCTGGGCCAGGCTGGCCATGACGAGAAGGTCGGCGGCGATGATGCCCCAGCCGCCGAGCCATCCCGTCTTGGGCCCGAAGGCCCGGGCACCCCAGGTGAACGTCGTGCCGCAGTCGGGGTCGGCGTAGTTCATCTCCTTGTAGCCGTAGGAGACGAACAGCATCGGGACGAACGCCAGGATGGTGATGATCGGCGCCTGCAGGCCGTTGATGGCGATGACCACGAATCCGAGAGTGGCGGCCAAGCTGTAGGCCGGTGCAGTCGAGGCCACCCCGACCACGACCGAGGAGATGAGCCCGAGCGCACCGTGCTTCAGCCCCTTCTCGCCGATGTCGCCTGAGCTCTGCGCCGGCGCCGCCAGATCTGTCATGGAGATCCTTTCGGTGATTGGTGGCAGGTACCCTAGCCAATGGCCATCAGGAATGCGTCATCGATTCTGGCGATGCCGGTCGATCTTGAACGCCCCTCGCAACTGCGGCGTCGAATACGGATGCAATCGGCGTTTCAAACGAAGGGAATCGTCTTCGCCGTGGTGCAGAGCTCAATCCACCGCGTCGTTGTCGATGTGGAGCCGCAACTCCTCGAGACTGTTGGCCAACAGCCGCGAGACGTGCATCTGGCTGACGCCGATGGTGGCGGCGATCTCCGATTGCGTCAGACCCTGCACGAAGCGCATGCGCAGGATCGTCTGCTCGCGCGGCGCCAACATGGCCAGTGCCGGGGCCAGAAGGGCCCGTTCCTCGACCGAGTCGTACCGCACGTCGCGCTCGCCCATGCGGGCCGAGAGCGGATCGTCCTCGTTCTCGGAGGCATCGATGGAGGTCGCCCGGTAGCCCTGCCCCGCCTCGATCGCCTCCAGCACGGCTTCCTCGGTGGATCCCGTCATTTCGGCCAGCTCGGCCACCGTCGGGCTCCGCCCGAGTTGCTGCACGAGTGTCGAGGTGGCGTGGCCGAGCTCGAGATACAGCTCTTGGACCCGGCGGCTGGCGCGGACCGCCCATCCCTTGTCCCTGAAATGCCGCTTGAGCTCGCCGATGATGGTCCGGGTGGCGAAGGCGGCGAAATCGACGCCGCGGGCGGGATCGAAGCGGTCCACTGACTTCACGAGGGCCACCGACGCCACTTGGACCAGATCGTCCAACGGCTCACCCCGGTGCAGGAACCGGCGCGCCAGCTGGTGGGCCAGCCCGAGGTTGTCGGTGATCATCGCGGTCCGCTCCGCGTCGGAGAATGCGGGTTCTTCGGGCTGAACTTCCTCGTTCACGTCGTCCGAGGGAGCAGGGATGTCGTGCCGCGCGGGCTCACGCCAGAGGCTCCTTCCTCCGCTTGCGCAACCAGGCCCGTACCGACCCATCGGCTTGCTCACGACCATGCTCGTCCACCAGCGCCGCGAGTATCTGCTCACTCAGCTCATCGGCCTCGTCCCCGTCCGCGGGACGCCCCGCCGTGGCCGGTACGGCGCCGACCAAGGTGCAGTCGATATCGAGGGCCGCGGACGACACGGTGAACTCGAGCCGAAGATCGCCGTGGCGGGCGTCACTGCCCTGCAGCGCGAGGAGGCAGAGTTCGCCGACCGCCAGGCGGAGATCCTCGAGCTCTTCGATGTCGAATCCGACGCGGGTGGAGATGGCGGAAGCGACGAGGCGGGCCAGCACGACGAGATCGCCGCGGGCGGGAAACGTCAGCAGCACCCGATCACCGTCCCCCAGGGCCGAGCTCCCCGGGAACTCCGGTTCTTCGATCATGGCGCGACAACCTCGGACAGCGTGTCGACGATCGGGAAGACCTTGTCCAATCCCGTGATCTCGAAGATCTTCTTGATCCGGGCGTCGGTCACGACCACGTGGAGCTCGCCGCCGAGCTCGCGACAGCGTTTGAGGCCGCCCACGAGGACACCCAGGGCGGTCGAGTCGAGGAAGGTGACACCGAGGCAGGTCGAGCACGACCGTGGGGTGGCCCTGCGCGATCACCTGATGGAGGGCCTCGCGCAGCTGCGGAGCCGTGGCAACGTCGATCTCACCGACGACGGCGATGACCGGGAGGCCTCGATCGATCCGCTCCTCAATGTGAAACTCCTGTTCCATCACACCCCAGTCCTCGTTCTCGACGGTAGCGACGCCGCGCACCAGCACGGTTCGCTGCAATAGCGATTGATCAGCGGGACCTATAGCCAACCGGGCCAAAAGTAAACCTCAGGATGTTTCCTCCCGCCCCAACCGGGGTAGAGGACCACACTACAACCCCCGCTGCAAGTTTCGACGGGGAGGAAGGCGCAATAGCGTTGTAGCTCGGCATCTATGCCCACGACTGGCTGTCGGGGGGAGGATTGGCGTGGCGGGACCACCGAAGGAAGACCCAGCCGAGACTGCTCCGCCGCGGGACCGCGCTGAGCTGGTTTCCACCGCCGTGGCGGTCTTGTGGGTGTCGATCGTCGCCGTCGTCGATGCCATCTACGGCGGCAAGTTCGGACTGATCGGGTTCCTGGCGATCGGCCCTTTCATCGCGGCCGCCTTCGCCGGGCCGCGGCGCACCGCGCTGGTCGGCCTGTACGCCACCGTCTTCTCCCTCATTCTGAGCACGCCGCCGCGCCAGTACGACCAACTGAATCACTTCCTCCGCGTCTTCACCTTGGTGGCCAGTTCCGGGGTGGCCACGTGGATCTCCTATCTCCGCTCCCAGCGCAACCAGCAGCTGTGGTCGGCCCGCACCGAGACCCGCATCGAACGCCGGCGCCGGGTGGCGGCCGAGACCGCGCAGAGCATGCAGGCGCTGGCGCGGGCGCTGACGACCTCGGCCGATCCCGCGCAGGTAGCCGACGCCGTGTTCGGCGCCCTGCGCGACGAGTTGAACGTCGACGCGGCCGCATTCGCGACGACGAACGAACGCGGCGTGCTGTGCGTACACCGGCGGTTCGGCTATCGCGACGATGAATCGGAGGGCCCGCTCGTGGCGGCCATGGAGCCCGATGGCGAACTCGCCCAGGTCCTCGGCGCAACGGCAGGGCTTCTTCGCCGATTCCGTCGACGAGCAACGCGGGGAGCGGCCGCTGATTACGGCCTCGTTGGAGGCCGGCCGGTTCAACTCCTACGCCGTCGTGCCGTTGGTCGTCTCCGACCATGCGGTGGGCGCCGTCGTGGTGCAGTGGGTCAGACCGCGGTCGATCACCGAGGCCGACAAGCGGTTCCTCTTCACCATCACCGGAGCGGCGGCCCAAGCCGTCGAGCGGGCCCGCCTGACCCTTACCGAGTTCATCAATCTCGAACGCAGCCAGCACCTGCACCACCTGAGCTCGGCGCTGGCCGCGGCAACGACGCCGGGCGAGGTGGCCCGAGAGGCCATCGCCAGCGGGCACCGGGCCCTGGGCGCGCAATCGGCGGCCTGCCGCGTGCCCGTGGCCGGCGGCGCAGGCCCTCTCGTGCCTGGCCAGTAGCGGGCACCCCGCCCTGCTTTCCACGCGACCTGATCCCGGTCGACCGCACCCCGTCCGGATCCACCTTCACCTCGGGACGCACCCTCACCACCAGCTTGGCGGCGTCGGCGCACCGTCGACGCCGACGTGTCGCCCGAGATCGTGCCCGCCGTCATGGCGGAGTTGGGACAACCGGTCACGATCGTGACCGAACCGCTCATGGGGAGCGTGGGGTCGCTCGGGGTTCTCACCCTCGCCTTCGTGGGCCGCCCCGAGCCGAGCGAGCCCGAGCTGCGGTTTCTCTCGACACTGGCCGGGCTGACGGCTCAGGCGCTCGAACGGGCCCAGCTCTTCGAGCAGGAGCGCCAGGCCTTGCGCGACGCCGAGGCGGCCCGGGAGCGCCTGTCCCTGCTCTCCGACGTCACGAGGCTGCTGAGCTCCAGCCTGGACCCGACCACGGTGATCCAGCGCACGATGAACCTTGTCGTGGGCCGGCTGTCCGACGCCTGCGTGGTGCAGGTCCCGGGCGAAAGCGGGCTGCAGCGGCTCAGCGTGCGGGCCGGCGAGGTCTTCGAGTCTCCGGCCGAAACGCGCCTGATCGGCCCGGACAACATCCCGTTCGACTCCGACGCGCCGGCCGCCATCGCCTACCGGACCGGCCGTATCCAGCTCGCACCGACAAGGTCGCACGCGATGAGGGAGCGGCGCGACGGCGAAGCCACCGGCGCTCGCCGTGCCGTTCACCGCCAACGGACAGGTCATCGGGGTCATGACGTTTTTCGACGGTCCCGGTCGCACGTTCGAGCCCGACGACGTCTCCCTGGCCACCGAGGTCGCCAGCCGCACCGGCGTGGCGCTGTCGAACGCGACCCGCTTCCAACGCGAGCACGTCGTGGCCGAAGTCCTCCAGCGCGCCGTGCTCCCGGATTTCCTCCCCACCGTCGGAGGTCTGCACTTCGACGCCGAGTACCGCGCCGGTGCAGCCGGCACCTACGTCGGCGGCGACTGGTACGACGTCTTCCAACTCGACGACGACCACGTCATGTTCAGCGTGGGCGATGTCATGGGCAAAGGCGCTCCGGCTGCGGCGCTCATGGGGCAGGTCCGCAGCGCCATTCGCGCCTACGCGGTGGCCGGCCAGAGCCCGTCCGAAGTGCTCTCCTCGCTGGATCGCCTCTTCGACGTCCTGGTCGAGGACCGCGTGGTCACGGTCGTGGTGGGGTCGATCAACCCGAAATCCGGAACCGTCTGCATCGCCAACGCCGGCCACCCTTCCCCGCTGATCGTCCGGCAGCGGCGGCGCCGCCGCGTTCTCCTCCATGCAGAGCTCGCTCCTCGTCGCGGCCGGACTGGGGGGACCCGAACGGCCCGCGTACGACCTCGTGCTGCGCCCGGGCGACACGCTCGTCATGTACTCCGACGGCCTCATCGAGCGGCGCAGCGAGCTCATCACCGTCGGCATGCAGCGCCTGGCCGATGCCGCCACCGCGGTTGCCACGGGGGGCTGGCCGGAACGGGCGGCGTCGGAGCTCGCCACGCGGCTCGGCGACGACGAGACGGCCGACGACGTCGTCGTCCTCGCCCTGCGCTACCTCGGTCCGCCGGCCGGGGATACAGGATCGGCGCTCGTGGGTACAGAGCACACTGGAATGTCCACGTTGCACCTCGAGCCCATTGTGGAGAGCACGCCCACGGCGCGCCACTGGATCGCCGAACAGCTGCGCGACGTCCCGGCCGAAGTGAGCGAGTGTGCCGCCCTCCTCACCTCGGAGCTGGTGACGAACGCCGTGCTGCATGCCGCGACCCCTTTCACCGTGACGCTGCACCTCATGGCCGACCGCATCCGGGTCGACGTGGCCGACAGCAGTCCCGTCGCCCCCTCGCTGAAGGACTACGCCACCGACGCCGCCACCGGACGGGGGCTCACGCTCTTCAACACCCTGGCCTCGGACTGGGGCGTCCAGCCCGTCATGGGCGGCAAGATCGTGTGGTTCGAACTGCCGGTCGACTACGTCGTCGTGCCCGAAGGTGTCTCCGACGGGGCCTTCCGCTTCGATCTCATCGGCGTGGCGCAGGCCGAGCTGCACGACGGGGCGGACACCCAACCCCTCGTCCCGGTGCACCTCATCGGCGTACCGGTGCGCGCTGCTCCAGAAGGCCAGCGAGGAGTACGAAGCGCTGTTCCGCGAGCTCCGCCTCATGAAGGAGCACGGCGAGGCGAACCAGTCCGTCCTCCCGGATCGGCTGACCGCGCTTCTCTCCGAGATCGGGACGCGGTTCAGCGGTCTCGGGCCCGGCGTCGACGAGGGCTGGCAGGAGGTCGTCGATCGCAAGGCGGCGACCTACGACTGGCACTTCGCGCTGCCCGCAGTCCGCCGAGCGCGCCTGCCTGCTCTACGACGCCATGCTGGACGAAGCGGACCAATTCGGCCTGGTGGCCCAGTTGCTCACCCTGCCGGCCTCGGCCGCCAGCGTCGCCGTGCGCCGGTGGTTTCTCTCCGAGCTGGTGGCCCAGCTACGCGGGCAGCCGCCGACCCCCTGGCTGGAGAGCCCGCTGCAGCGGGCGTTGATGCAGAGGACGCGCCGTCGAACTGAGCGGCTCAGCGGCGCTTGCCCATTGCCTTCTTGAGGACCTGGCCGTAGAGATCGAGACCCTCGAAGGAGAGGCGCGCGGCCGGACCGCTCGCGATGGACACCCGCTCGGGGATGATCCCCCACACCGGCACGTCGAGTTCGGCCCACCATTCGACGGTGGCCTCCAGATCCCTGGTACCCAGCCGGGCCGAGCAGATGACGACGCCGGCCGGAATGTTGGACGGGGTCATCTCGAGCGTGGCCACCACCCGGTTCGGCTCGACCCCGCCGGCCCGGGTCGGAATGACGAGGGCGTCGGCCCGGGTCAGCGCGGCACGCACGATGCGCTCGTCGCCCGGCGGCGTGTCGACCACCGCGATCCCGTCGCCGCGCTCCATGGCCTTGGACACCGTGCGCTCCGAGGGCGCTTCCACCAGTTCCACCCCGGGTATGGGCATGGTCTCGAACCACTCGGCGGAGGACGCCTGACGATCGGCGTCCACCAGGTAGACGGCGTCGCGCGTCCGTTGGGCCGCGGCGCCGGCCAGATAGACGGCGGTGGTCGTCTTGCCCACTCCACCCTTGACGTTGCTCACCACAATGTTCATTGCCCGATGACCTCCGCTCGTAGGGTAGCCAACGCGTGTGTGCCGTTCCTACGGGAGCAGCAGACGACCGAGGCGGCGGCTGGTGATCATGACGCCCCCGACCGTCATCGCCACCAGATACGCGATGTGGATGAGGAGCGACCACGTGAAGATTCCCAGGTCACAAGCTCGGACGAGGACCACTCCCTGGTAGAGGGGCGTACAGCGCACGATGGCCTGGAGCCAGCCGGGGAAGACGGTCAACGGGTAGAACGTGGCCGAGAACAAGAACAGCGGGATGAACGCCAGCGAGACGATGTCGAAGTCCTGCCAGGTCCGCATGAAGGTGGTCCCGGCCATGCCGACCGAGGCGAACGCCAGGCTGATCAGGATGGCGGCCGGCCAGCAGAGGATGGCCCAGGGCGAGACGACGTAGCCCAGGGCGGCCATGATGCACAGGAACGCACCCGAGTAGAGCGCTCCCCGCAACACGCACCAGCCCAGCTCGCCCAGGGCGATGTCGCCCACGGCCAGCGGGGTGGCCAGCATGGCGTCGTAGGTCTTGGCGATCTTCAACTTCATGAAGACCAGGAAGGTGGAGTCGAGCATGGCGCCGTTCATGGCCGACGAGGCCAGAAGCCCCGGGGCGACGAAGGCCGTGTAGGCGACCAGCCGTCCATTCGACGGGAATCGGGCCGACGAGGTGGCTCAGGCCGATCCCGATCGAGAGCAGGTAGAAGAGCGGCTCGAAGAAGCCCGAGACGATGAAGATCCACGACCGCCGGTAGACCATGATGTTGCGCTCGAGCACCCGGGCGGCGTTGCGCCCGCCCAGGAAGGCGAGGGGGGCGATCCGCAGAGCGACGGCCGGCCGCTCCAGCCCGGTCGAGGCTGTCGGTGGCCGTCATACGACCAACCGCTTGGCAAAGGTGCGGCGGCAGAGGGCATATCCCACGCCGACCCAGAGCGACAGGTAGGCGGCATGCCCCACGTCGACCCACCCGTGGACCTGTCCCAGCGTCAGGTCCCGGCAGAGGGCGACCCCGTGGTAGAGCGGCGTGACGTAGGCCAGGAACTGGAGGAGACGGGGCAACTGGGAGATCGGGAAGAAGGTGCCCGAGAAGAGGAACAAGGGGATCACCACGAAGCGGTACACCGTCGAGAACGAGGTGTCCTTGTCCTGCGTGGCCGAGAAGGCGGCCATGGGCGCGCCGAAGGCCATCCCGGTCAGGACGCCGGCCGGCAGCGCCAGGATCGCGTAGGCGGAATGGACCGTCCCGAAGGCCGCCATCACCGCCAGGTAGATGGTCACGACGATCCCGATGCGGGCCGCCACCCAGGCCAGGTGGCCGAGGAGGACGTCGTAAATGCTCAGCGGCGCAGCCAGCATGGCCAGGTAGACACGCGTCCACTTGATCGCCCCCATGACCGGCCACATGGTGTCGTTGGCGCCGATCTGCATGCACGTGGCGGCGAGCAGGCCCGGCGCCAGGTAGGCGACATAGGTGACGCCGTCCACGCCGTGGGAGTGCTTGTCGATGAGGGACCCCAGGGCGACCCCCATCGAGGTCAGGTAGAGCACCGGGATCAAGAAACTGGTGAAGAT
Organism: uncultured Acidimicrobiaceae bacterium; assembly: GCA_963755665.1. Lineage (GTDB taxonomy): Bacteria > Actinomycetota > Acidimicrobiia > Acidimicrobiales > RAAP-2 > Bog-473. Next base: position 99,092 of record CAVWKU010000016.1, on the reverse strand, counting down.
GGAACTGCGCCACGTCCGCTTGTACTGGTAGCCCCAGTAGAGGGCGCCGCGTAGCCACATCGGCGTCGTGAAGCGGCGCGGGCGCACCGACCTCACCGTGTTCGAAGATTGCGGGTTCTGCGATCGACATGCGCGGGTGGGCTCTCGCCGTCAGTCGACGAGCGTGCGGCCGGTCAACCGGAGGAAGACGTCCTCCAGGGTCGAGCGGCGCACCAGCGTGCTCTGCGGGACCAGTCCCATGGCCGCGACCTCGGCCAGCGCGGCATCCCCGTCGTCGGTATAGAGCAGGATCCGGTCGGGGAGGACCTCGTGACGCGTCGGCGAGCCCGGCCACCTGCGGCGCGATGGACTCGTGCTGACCGGGCTGGAAGCGCAGCTCGACCACTTCCTTGGTGGCGTGTTGCTCGATGAGCTGGCGCGGGCTTCCCTCCGCGGCGAAGCGACCCTTGTCCATGACGACGAGGCGGTCGCACAGCTGCTCGGCCTCGTCCATGTAGTGCGTGGTGATCACCAGCGTCACGCCCTGCTGCTTCAAGCGGTAGAGGCGATCCCAGAGCAGATGGCGCGCTTGGGGGTCGAGCCCGGTCGTCGGCTCGTCGAGGATGAGAAGGTCCGGGTCCGAGATGAGGGCGCGGGCGATCGTGAGCCTTCGCTTCATGCCGCCCGACAGCGGATCCACCCTGTCGTGGGCACGTTCGGTCAGCTGGGCGAACTCGAGAAGCTGGTCGGCCCGTTGCCTGATCACCTTCTTCGGCATGTCGAAGTAACGGCCGTAGATCATGAGGTTGTCGAGAACGGTCAGGTCGAGGTCCAACGAGTCCTCTTGTGGGACCAGTCCCATCCGGGCCCGGATCTGCGCGCCCTCCGTGGCCGGATCCATGCCGAGCACCCGCAGGGTGCCTCCGCTCACCGGACTGATGCACGAGATCATGCGCATGGTCGACGTCTTGCCCGCACCGTTCGGGCCGAGGAAGCCGAACGACTCGCCCCGGGCGATGGTGAAGTCGACCCCGTCCACGGCCACGAAATCGCCGAACCGCTTTACCAGGTGGTGGGCCTCGACCATCGGGGCCTGCCGGGACACCCCGCCGGTCGTCCGCCTCCGGCTCGCGGGTCGGCGTGGGGACGTCATCGGTCGCGGGCGAGGAATATGACGTCACTGTCAGCCACGATACATTGCACGCCGCGACGGACCGGCGGAGGCGTGCAATGCTCAGACCGACGCCAACGCCGTGGTGGACACGATGGCGTCGATGATCTCGTCCCACGTCGCTTCGGGCAGGTCATGGCCCATTCCCGGGGATCAGGATCAACCGGGCGTCCGGCACCGCCGCCGCGGTGGCCTTGCCGCCGCTCACGGTGACCAGAGGATCGTCCTCGCCGTGAATCACGAGGAACGGGCATCTTCACCTGTCGCAACCCTTCCGTCCGATCCGCTGAGGCCAGGATCGCTCCCAGCTGGCGCGCCGTTCCCTCGGGGCAATAGGAGCGGTCGTACGCGGCTGCGGCCCGCCGGGTCATCAGGTCCACGTCGAAGGGAAAGCCGGGAGAGCTGATCACCCTGCTCGAGGCCAGACTGGCTGCGATCGCCTCCTCCCTGTTGGCTGCGGCCGGGCGCAGCATGGCCGTCACGGCCTCCCCGGTCGGCGCGCCGACGGTGACGTCTCCGGTGGTCGACATGATGGAGGTCGCCGAGAGAAACCGGGCCGGGTGATTGATGACGAGGGCCTGGGTGATCATGCCGCCCATGGAGACGCCGACGACGTGTGCCCGTTCGAGCCCCAGTTCGTCCAGCACCCCGAGTGCGTCCTCGGCCATGTCCTCGACCAGGTAGGGCGCAGAGCTCCTGTCGCCGCCGAAGAGGGCCATGAAGTCCGGCACGCCCTCGAACTTGGTGGAGAGTCCCGAATCCCGGTTGTCGAAGCGGATGGTGAAGAAGCCGCGGGCGGTCAACCGTTCGACGAACATCTCGGGCCACGCGATCAGCTGGGCCCCGAGCCCCATGACGAGGAGCAGCGCGGGATCAGCGGGATCCCCGCTCGTCACGTATTCGATGTCGACCCCGTTGACGTGAGCGGTGGGCACGTTCGGCTCCTTGGTTGTCGTAACGCTTCTGGAAGAATTTCCTACCAGCCCAGTCTGCACCCTGCCTCGACGGGCCCTCCGCATGTGTCCGCGGAACCTCAGGCCCGGAGGCCCGCGGCACGGCGAGCCCGGAGGCGGCGGAGACGGGGTCCGAGCGTGAATCCGACGAGCACCACCTGGAACGAGGCGATGACGAAAATGAAGAGGGGGAACGCCGCCTCTTCGGTGGTCCAGTGCTGGATCGTCAGCAACAGAATCCCCGAGATTGAGCACCGCACCGATATACGTCGTCACCGTCTCACTCTCGGGATTGGACCAGCTCTTCATCATGGTGGGGACGCCGGCCATGAAATCCGCCGCGATGGCGGCCGCGATTGCCACGACACCGTTGCGGGTGATGAGCCAGGCTGCGGTACCGGCGAGGGACATGGCGCCGCAGGCGTAGTCGAGGCGCCGGATCCTCCACACCGCAGCAGAGTTGTGAAAGGAGGCGATGAACACCAGCAGAGGCATGAAGCCGATGACGAAGGTGGTGAGCGCGCGCAGGCCGACACCCGAATGGATCTCCACCGCGAAGGCGAGAAGCGGCGCGAATGCCCATAGGAGCCAGGTGACCCGGTTGGGCTGCGTCGTGCCCCGGAGGGTGTCGCGCACATAGACGAGGGATCCGGCGGCACCCAGGGCGGCACCGAGGTAGACGAAGTGGACGTTGATCATGTGGGAGCAGTCTGCTTCTCCACGACGGGCCACCTGTGACCGGGGTGACGATTCATCGACATCGGGCGCCGATATGCTTCTCGACCGGGAGAACCGGAGGGATATCCATGCCGCCACCGTGCGAGGGGCCGATCGTCGTTCATGGCTGAGCTGCTCGCCGTCGCCTTCCTCGGCGGACTGATCACCGGGCTCTCGCCCTGCATCGTCCCCGTGCTCCCCGTCGTCGTGGCCGGCGGCTCCGCCGGAACGAGCAAGGCCCGGCCGTACGTCATCATCGCCGGTCTGGTGGTCAGCTTCAGCCTCACCGAGCTGGTCGGCAGTACGGTGCTGAGCGCCATCGGATTGCCGCAGAACTTCCTCTTCTGGTTGGGCATCGGCCTCCTTCTGCTGCTCGCCGTCGGCCTGATGATCTCCGTCGTCGGCGAGTGGATCGAACGACCGTTCATGAGGCTGGGCGCCTCACGCTACGCCGACTCCGGTGGCGGTTTCGTCCTCGGGCTGAGCCTCGGCCTGGTCTTCGTACCGTGTGCGGGCCCCGTCCTCGCCGCCATTTCGGCTGCCGCCGCCAACCACCGCTTCTCGCCGTCGTCCTTCCTCGTCACCTTGTTCTACGCGGTGGGAGCGTCGCTCCCCCTTCTCATATTCGCCATCGTCGCCCAGCGGGCCACGACCAGCTGGACGAAACTGCGCACGAAGCTGCCGATCATCCGGCGCACCGCCGGAGCGGTCCTTCTCGTGACGACGTTGGCCATCGCGTTCGGCCTTCTGGACCCGCTGCAACGCGCCGTTCCCGGGTACACCTCGGCGCTCGAAAATCACATCGAGAGCTCCGACTCGGTGTCCAAGCAGCTCCGGGCACTCGACGGCGAGCATGCCAACAAGTTCGCCAAGAAGGCAGCGACCACGGCGAAGATGGCGACCCTTCCGAAGCTGGGCATGGCGCCCAACTTCACCGGAATCGTGAGCTGGCTCAACACCCCGGACGACAAGCCACTTTCCCTGACCCAGCTCAAGGGCAAGGTGGTCCTGGTCGACTTTTGGACGTATTCCTGCATCAATTGCCAGCGCTCTCTCCCCCACGTGGAAGGCTGGTACAAGGACTACAAGAAGGATGGGCTCGTCGTCGTCGGTGTCAGCACGCCCGAGTTCGCCTTTGAACACGTCGTCTCCAACGTCCGCAGCGCGGCGGGCAACCTCGGTATCGACTACCCCATCGCCATCGACAACAACTACGACACATGGGACGCCTACAACAACGAGTACTGGCCGGCCGAGTACCTGATCGACCCCACCGGCGAAGTGCGTGCCTACGATTTCGGCGAAGGTGGGTACAGCACCATGGAGAGCAACATCCGCGCGTTGCTCACGGCCAACGGCGTGACGTCGTTGCCGCCGCGTACCGACGTGGCGGACAAGACCCCCGTCAACCAGACCACACCGGAGAGTTACATCGGTTACGAAGAAGCGCAATACGCCGCCGGGACCGCGCTCGTGCACGACAAGCCGACTCGTCTACAAAGCACCGAATCCGGTACCGATCAATACGTTTGCACTCGATGGAACATGGACCGACACTCGCAGGAAGCGACAGCAGGATCCGACGCGCAGCTCTATCTGCATTTCGTGGCCAACGACGTGTACCTCGTCATGGGCGGAACCGGCACTGTCGACGTCTCGTTCAACGGACGACATCTCTCGACCATCGAGGTCAGCGGCGTTCCGCGCCTCTACACGTTGTTCTCGGGAAATGCGCTGCAGACGGGCCAACTGGACCTGCGCGTCAGTCCCGGCGTGCAGGCCTACGACTTCACTTTCGGCTGAGACGCCGCGCGACCACGAAAAACCCCCAGCACGCTGGGACGTTCGTCTCGCGATCCATTCGGAAGTTGCGCAACAGCCCTCGTCAGGGCTGTTTGACGCAATAACCGCCACTTCAAAGGTGCCGTATTGAGCCAAATAGAGCCATTTCCGATACTCCATTGTGAATGCCTTCACAATGGGGGCGCTCATAATCCCTTGTAAAATGGCTTTTTCTCTCCTGCGCTTGCGTTGTCGCAGCCTCCTGCTACAGTCCCCGTCACAAAACGAAGTCGCACTTTCTGGTCGATGGGTGGAGCCGTCGAAACGGGATTTTCCCAGTAAGTGATGCTGTTCCGACCAACCACAGACCTGTCGGGGTCTTGGCACGCCTGTCCACCTGGACCGGCCTGAACAACGACAAAGCGAGGACACACCGAGGACAACCCCCGGGCCTTCACACAACCGGCCGCACACCCTGCGGCAACCATGCCAGAACGGACGATGCCTTCCCGCTCTCCGTTCGGGGCGCGTATGCAATGGCCGGAGCCCGCCCCCACCGAGCAGAGCCTGGCGCCCTCGCGCGCCCGACGAAGGGAGGTGCCGTGCGGATCCGCATTGCACTCACAACGGCATTGGCCGTCATAGCAGGATTGACCACAGGTATTTTCACGCTGGGAGCCCGACAAACCGCTTCCGCGCAAGGGACAACAGGTGCGCGTGCACGCGTTGTGCACGCAAAGTTGTCCACCTCGGCGTTGGCAGGCTTTGCCATGCCGATAAGCATTCCCCTCGTGACAACACCAACAACGATCAGCAACACCGACAGCAACACCGACGCAACAACGACAACGACCACTTCACCGACGCCGACAGCGAAGCCGGCGATCGTTGCGGTGAAGCCGGCGACCGCGACTGTCACGCCCGCAACCGTCACGCCCGCCGCTGTCACACCGCCCCCGGCACCGGCCCCGGCACCGGCTGCCGCACCGGTTGTGGCGGTGACCGACCGCACCAGCGTCGCCACTGCGGACTGGCTGTGTATCAGGGTCCACGAATCGGGCGACCGCTACAACAGTGCCGCCGCACCGTCCGGCGCCTATGGCATTTTGATCAGCACATGGCGCTCGTTCGGGCTTTCGGGTTGGCCCTATGAAGCCCCGGCCAGTGTGCAGGACGAAATGGCCCTGGAGCTCTACGCGCGCTACGGGTTCCACCCATGGAGCTCGCGTTTCGCCTGCGGCTTGTAGATCAGTCCCCGCCGAGAATGGCCGAAACCTGGCCCATATCGAAATAGTCCCGCCATGCGGTGATCTTCCCGTCGACGACGTGGAAGGCACCCATGACGGGCAGGGGAAGTTTCCTCCCATTCGTGGTGAAGTGGTCGGTCCGCTCGGTGAGCACGGTTGAACCGTCGCTCGCCAGGTGGTGGATTTCGAATTCCAATTCTTCGAACATGACCAGGAACGAGTTCATCATGTCCATGGTGGCGTCGATACCCTCGGCCGGGTCCAGGGGGATGTTGTGGTACACCACATCATCGGAGAAGAACGCCCGCAAGGCGCCCGGATCGCGGTCCCGCACCGCGGCACAGAAGTCCCGCACGACCTGTTCGGCGCTCGCCATCTTTTTCCTCCGACTTCGCTCGCTCTCGTGACAGCCGGCTGGGGCTGCGCCTCCCACGCTACCGAGTGGTCGGCCATGATGGGGAGGTGACCGTTGTCGGATCGCGCGACCAGGCGGGTCGCCATACTGGCGCCCATGCGTCCCGAACTGAAGGCCGTGGTCCGCGCCGGGTCCTTGACCCGGACCCAGAACGATGCCGTGTTCTCCCATTGCGGGCGGGTCGGGGCGTGGACGGTGGAGGCGGGTGTCATCGGCATGGGCCCCTCCGTGGCACGTGAGGCCACGGAACGGGTCCTGGCCCTCGGGCCCGTTCGACCATGTCATGGTTGTCGGCATTGCCGGCGGACTCGACCCCGCCCTTCCCGTCGGCGCCTTGATGGTCCCGAGCCGGGTCCGCCTGTATCCCGATGGGCCGCGCTACGACACGCGGCCCCTGTCCCTCACGGACAGCCGACGGTGGCCTCATGACGACCGATGGCCTGTTCTCCGACGAAGCGGTATGGCGTCCCATCCTCGAATCGGGGTACGGGGCGGTGGACATGGAGGCGGCCGGCGTGGCCGAGGCATGCGAACAGGCGGGTGTCGCGTGGTCGGTGTATCGCGGTATCAGCGATCGCCCCGATGAGAACCTGATCGATCAAGCGGTCTTCGCCCTGAGCAAGCCGGACGGTTCGGCGGATGTGGTGGCCCTCGGCAAGTACCTGGCCCGCGACCCACGGCGGGCCAAGATGCTGGCGCACCTCAACCGTTGCATGCAAACGGCGGCGAACGCCGCTGCGGCAGCAGCCTTCGACGACTTGCGGCGCAGCTAGCCCGACGCCGCTCTCTGCGCGCTAGTCCTCGTCGTCAGCAAGATGGCGTCCGTTGCGCTCGGTCATGCGGGCGATGACATGCACGTCGATCGACTCGTCCGAGGCCATGCGCAGAATCTGCTGGATCACCGAGCCGCGGGTGAGCGACTGCCAGCGCGAGAGCTTCGAGGTGCCCAGCACGATCTGCGTGATCTGGCGCTCGATTGCCGTCCGCATGATGGTGGCCGCCACGTCGTCGCCCTGCACCACCTCCCAGGTCGCCCCCACGTCGTGCACGAGCTGCTTCCAGCCTGTCGGTCGTGCCCGTTGTCGCCTGGCCATCGCCCGTGACGACGTGCAGCACCAGCAGATCTCCCTTCATGCGGGCGGCCATACGGGCCGCCCGCCGGATCACGGTGTCATTTCCGGGCGCTCCCGTCACGGCGACCAGAATCCGCTCCGCCGTGTCCCACACCTCGGTCGAGGCGGACGGCCCCCGTGAGCGCAGAAACTCCAGAAGCTCCTCCTCGGTCTCGTCGGCCACGAAACGCAGGGAGAGCTCGCGTAGCGCCACCAGGTTCTCCATCCGGAAGAACCCGGAGAGCGCGGCATGCACCTTGGGCGGAGGGTAGATGTTGCCGTGCACCATGCGGCGTCGCAATTGGTCCGCCGACGAATCGATCAACTCGAGCTGATCGGCGCGGCGCACGACCCAGTCCGGGACCCGCTCACGGATGCCGACGCCGGTGATCCGCTCCACGGCGTCGGAGAGGGACTCGATATGTTGGATGTTGACGGTCGTGATGACGGCGATTCCGGCGTCGAGAATCTCCAGGACGTCCTCCCAGCGCTTCTCGTGAGGCCCCGAACCCGGCACGTTGGTATGGGCCAGCTCGTCGATCAGCACGACGTCGGGATGGCGCGCCAGGACGGCGGCCAGATCCATCTCTTCCCAGACCGAATCCCGATAACGGATGCTCTTTCTCGGCACGACGGGAAGATCGCGGAGCTGTTCGATGGTGTACGGCCGCTTGTGCGTTTCGACGTAGCCCACGACGACGTCCGCCCCGCGCTGAAAGCGCCGCCACCCCTCGTCGAGCATGGCGCATGTCTTGCCCACACCTGCGGCCGCGCCGAGGTACACCCGGAAGCGACCGGTGGGTCGCACCTCGTCGGGGTCTTGGGGTTCAATGGCGTTGGTCATCGATCACTCGTTTCGCCTCGGCCGACAGGCTCGTCACTACACTCGTTCCCAGGTGAACCTATCTCCAGGACGTTATGACTGACGCAACGCGCAACGATGCACATCCGGAGGCGCGGCGCACCGGCGGGCCGTCGTCGGCACCATCCTCGCGCTGGCCACCCAGGGCGCCCTTCTTGCCGTATTGGTGCCCTTCCGCACCCACCTCAGTATCGCGACGGCCGCCCTGGCATTCGTCATTCCCGTCGTCGTCGGCGTCGTCGCCGGTGGCTTCGCCCCGGGCGCATTGGCCTCGATCGTCGGATTCGTCCTTTACGACGTCTTCTTCCTGCCTCCCTACGGCACCTTGACGGTCCACGACGCGGCGAACTGGTGGGCGCTCGTCGTGTACCTGGTCGTGACGCTGTTGGTGGCACAAGTCGTCACCAACCTCAACGCCGCACGCGACGAGGCCCGTCGCCGCGAACAGGATGCGGGCCGGCTCTTCGAACTCTCCCAGGCCCTCATCGGCGACTTCACGCTTTCGGAGCTGCTCGATCACATCGCCACGACGGTGCAGACCGTCTTCGCCCCGCGCTGGACCGCGCTGCTCCTGCCGGTGGAGCCGTCGCCGATCGCCGCCCGACGGGCCGGAGCTGTTCGTGGCGGCACGCGACGGTCAAGCGATAAGCGCCGAGGAGATGACGTCGCTCACCTCCAACGTCGGACAGACCCGCTCGCTGGGCATGGCCGGCGGAGAGGCGGCCAGTCGCATCGCCGTGGCCCTGGTAGCGAGCAACCGACCGGTGGGCCTTTTGGTGCTGCAAGAGGTCCGGTTCGCCCGGCAGGACCGGGCGCTGCTCGGCACCTTCGCCAACCAGGCCGCTCTGGCGGTCGAGCGGGCACGGCTCTTGGATCAGGTCATGCGCACCCGTCTCCTCGAAGAGATAGACCGCTGGCGGGGAGCGATGATGGGCGCGGTGTCGCACGACCTGCGCACGCCACTGGCGTCGATCAAGACCGCCGTCTCCAGCCTGCGCCAGAACGGCGAGGGATTGAGCGAGACGGATCGGGCCGATCTGCTCGAACTCATCGAGCAGCAATCCGATCGCTTGGCCCGACTGGTCACGAACCTCCTCGACATGACGCGGATCGAGTCGGGTGCGCTGGCCGTGCGACCCGCGCTCATCCCGCTCGACGAGGTGGTGGCCGAGGCGATGGCCGCAGTCGACAACCTGGTCCCCCGGAGCAGTGTGCGCCTGGAGCCGGTCACGGACCTGCCCTTGTTGGACATCGACCACGTGCTGATCGGCCAGGTACTGGCCAACCTGCTCGAGAATGCGGCGCGCCAGTCGTCGACGGATCGATCGATCTGCATCGGCGCCCGGGTAGTCGGCGACCCGGCGATACCGTTTGTGGAGATTTCCGTCACCGACGAGGGTCCGGGCATCGCGTCCGAGGAGAGAGAGCGGGTCTTCGAAATGTTCAGCCAGAACAGTGGCGGGGGCAGGGCCGGCCTCGGATTGGCGATCGCCAAGGCATTCGTCGAGGCACACGGCGGCACCATCTGGATCGACCCTGCGACAACCCACGGCGCGCGGTTCCTCTTCACCGTTCCCGCGGTTGCACCGGTGGCCCCGCATGCGTGATCGACGCGTCGGTCTATGACGAAGGTGCTGGTGGTCGACGACGATCTCGCATTGCTCAAGGCGCTGCGCATCGGGCTCACGGCGCGTGGTGACGAGGTCGCCACCGCGCACACGGGAGCCGACGGGATCACGCAGGTTGCACTGTTCCATCCTGACCTGGTGATCCTGGACCTGGGTCTGCCGGACCTGGACGGCCTGGAGGTGTGTCGACGTATCAGGGCATTCTCCGACATCCCGATCGTGGTCCTGTCGGCCTACGGCGACGAGCACCGCAAGGTCGAGGCACTCGACGGCGGCGCCGATGACTTCATCACCAAGCCGTTCGGCATGGCCGAACTGGAAGCTCGCTTGCGGGTCGCCATTCGTCATGCCGCGGCGCGCCAGAACAACGGGACGGATCCGGCGGAGATCATGCAGGTCGGCGAGCTGGAGATCGACATGGTGCATCACATGGCGACCATGGGCACGACCGCGCTCACATTGACGAGCCGCGAGTTCGATCTGCTGGCGTATCTCGCCCGCTATGCCGGGAAGGTGTGCACCCACCACATGATCCTCAAGGACGTCTGGGGACCCGGCTACGGAGCCGAGTCGAATTACGTGCGCGTCTACATGCACCGGCTGCGCAAGAAGCTGAACGACGACGAGGGTCGGATCCTGCGGACGGTGCCGGGTATCGGGTATCAACTCGTGGCCCGACCGCAGGCCGACTGATCGAACCTGGTCACTTCTTCAACGTGGCCAGCGCCTCGTTGAGCTGCAGGACGACCACATACGGCGAGCCCAGGAAGCCGAGCTCCGCGCCCTGCGTCTGCTGGTTGACCAGACGCACCAGCGTGGCGGCCGAGAGGCCGGTGGCCCGCGCCACCATCGGGATCTCGGCCTTGGCATCGGTCGGCGTGATGTCGGGATCGATGCCGCTGCCCGAGGTCGTGACCAGATCCGACGTCGGGTCGACACCCCGGCTGTGCCAGTAGGCGATGAGGATCTTCGTGTAGTTCTTGAGCTCAGCCGAACGCGGCCCGAGGTTGGTCGCGCCCGATTCTCCCGGCACACCGTTGGCCACCAGGGGATCGTCGCCGGGGTGGCCCGCCGGGCTGGGGGTCTTCGCATTCGCATTCGAATAGGGCCCGAGGTCGTCGGGACGGCCCTGGAACACACAACTTCCGGCCAGATGTCCGGGGCACTTGGTGGCGGCCCAGTTCTGGCCGATCGAGGTCGAGCCGTTGGCCGTGATCGAACCGTTCGCCTGGTGCTTGAAGAACAATTGGGACAGGCCGACACCGAGCAGCGGGAAGACCAGGCCGAACAGGACCAGGCAGACCAGGCACAGGACGGCGGAACGTCGGAGTTGGGTGAGCATGGTCACTTTCCTTAGTAGGCGTGCAGCGCCACGAGGACGAGGTCGATCAACTTGATGAAGATGAAGGGAGCGATGATGCCGCCCACGCCGTAAATGAAGACGTTGCGGCGCAGGATGGCGGCCGAGCCCGAGGGGTGCCATTTGACGCCGCGCAGGGCCAGTGGGATCAGCGCCACGATGACCAGTGCGTTGAAGATCACGGCCGAGAGCACCGCACTCTGGGCGCTGTGCAGATGCATGATGTTGAGCGATTTCAGCTGGGGATAGGTGACAATGAACAGGGCCGGGATGATGGCGAAGTACTTGGCCACGTCGTTGGCGATGGAGAAGGTGGTCAACGACCCACGCGTGATGAGGAGCTGCTTGCCGATCTCTACCACGTCGATCAGCTTGGTCGGATTGGAGTCCAGATCGACCATGTTCCCGGCCTCTTTTGCTGCGGTGGTTCCGGTGTTCATGGCCACGCCGACGTCGGCTTGGGCCAATGCAGGGGCGTCGTTCGTGCCGTCACCGGTCATGGCGACGAGCTTGCCGCCTTGCTGCTCCGCTTTGATCAGTTCCATTTTCGCCTCAGGCGTGGCCTCCGCCAGGAAATCGTCCACGCCGGCCTCCTGGGCGATCGCGGCCGCCGTGAGCGGGTTGTCACCGGTGATCATCACGGTGCGGATACCCGACGCGCGCAGCTCGGCGAAGCGCTCCTTGATCCCTTCCTTGACGACATCCTTCAGTTCGATGACGCCCAGAATCGTGGGGCCGTCGGCCACCACCAGCGGTGTCGATCCGGCCCGGGCGATGCGATCGACGATGTCCTGGAAGCCGTCGGGAACCGAGCCGCCCTGATCGACCACCCATTGGCGCACCGAATCCGCCGCGCCCTTGCGAATCTCCCGACCGTCGACGTTGAGTCCCGACATGCGCGTCGTGGCGGTGAAGGGGACGAACTCGTGGGCTCCGGAAAGCTCGCGTTCGCGGATGTTGAAGCGCTCCTTCGCCAGCACCACGATGGAACGTCCCTCGGGGGTCTCGTCGGCCAGCGAGGCGAGCTGGGCCGCGTCGGCCACCTCCTCTTCGGTATGACCGGCCGCCGGGAAGAAGTCCGACGCCATGCGGTTGCCGAGGGTGATCGTGCCCGTCTTGTCCAAAAGCAGCGTTTGCACGTCGCCGGCCGCCTCCACCGCCCGCCCGCTCATGGCGAGCACGTTCTTCTGCACGAGGCGGTCCATGCCGGCGATACCGATGGCCGAGAGGAGCGCGCCGATCGTGGTCGGGATGAGGCACACCAGGAGCGAGACCAGAATGACGACCGACACCGTGGCGCCGGCGTAGTGGCCGAAGGGCTGGAGGGTGACCACCACCGGAAGGAACACGATGGTGAGGGCCGCCAGCAGGATCGTCAGGGCGATCTCGTTCGGCGTCTTCTGCCGGTTCGCCCCTTCGACGAGTGAGATCATGCGGTCCAGGAAGGTCTTGCCCGCCTCGGCGGTGATCTCCACCACGATGCGGTCCGAGAGGACCGTGGTCCCGCCGGTGACGGCCGAGCGGTCGCCGCCCGACTCGCGGATCACCGGGGCCGACTCGCCGGTGATGGCCGACTCGTCGACCGAGGCCACGCCTTCGATGATCTCGCCGTCCGAGGGGATGTGATCCCCCGCCTCGCAGACCACGCGGTCGCCCTTGTGCAGCGACGCCGCCGCGCACCAGTTCCTCGCTGCCGTCGGGGAGCAGGCGCCGCGCCATCGTCTCCGAGCGCATCTTGCGCAAGGTTGAGGCCTGCGCCTTGCCCCGCCCTTCGGCCATGGCTTCGGCGAAGTTGGCGAAGAGCACGGTCAGGAACAACCAGATGGTGATCGACCAGTTGAACTTGCCCGGGTGCGCGATCGACTCGATCAAGGTGATCACCGAACCGATGAGCACCACGAACATGACCGGGTTCTTGAACTGCACCCGCGGGTCCAGTTTGGTGATCGAGCCGACGAGGGCCTCTTTCAGGATCTCCGGGTCGAAAAGGCCGCGGGACTCGGCCACGCCGTGGGGCGCCTCACGGGGGGCATTCGGAGTGACGCTGACAGTGGTCATTAGAAGAACTTTCCGTGGCTGAACTGCTCGACGATCGGACCGAGTGACACTGCGGGGAAGAAGGTGAGGCCACCGACGATGAGGATGACGCCGATGAGGAGCCCGATGAACATCGGGTTGTCGGTGCGGAAGGTTCCCGCGCCGGCCGGCACCGGTTCTTGGCGGCGAGCACGCCGCCCAGGGCGAGGGCCGGGATCATGATCCCGAAGCGGCCGATCAACATGTCGATCCCACCGAGCACGTTGTAGAACGTGGTGTCGCCGGTCAATCCGCCGAACGCCGACCCGTTGTTGTTGCCCTGTGAGGTGAGGGCATAGAGGATCTCGGTGAACCCGTGCGGCCCGGCGTTCTCGGGAGCCACCCTTCCGGCATGGAGCGACACGGCTATCGCGGTGAGCGCCAGGACGGTGATCGGCATGACAAGGGTGCCCAGGCCGGCCAGCTTCACCTCCGTGGCCTGAATCTTCTTCCCGAGATACTCCGGCGTTCGGCCCACCATGAGCCCGCCCAGGAAGACGGCGATGATGGCGTAGATCAAGATGGTGTACATCCCACTGCCCGACGCCGCCGGGGGTGACTTCACCGATCATCATGCCGGTGAGCAGCGCACCGCCACCGATGGGGGTGAACGAGTCGTAGGCGCTGTCCGCCGATCCGGTAGAGGTCTGCGTGGAAGCCACGCCGAAGAGGGCCGAGCTCGGCACGCCGAAGCGGGTCTCCTTCCCCACGGTGTTCCCGGTCGGCTGGTGGACGAGGCCGGCCGCCTGCACGGCCGGGTTCGGCTGATGCTCGGCCGCCACTGCGAATCCCACCCAGCACCCGAAGATGATCGTCATGGCGGCCAGGACGGCGACGCCCTGGCGGACGGCGCCGACCATCTTGCCGAAGACGTAGGTCAGCGCCACCGGAATGGAGAGCAGCAGGATGATGGAGAGCAGGTTGGTGAGCCCGGTCGGGTTCTCGAAAGGATGGGCCGAGTTGACGTTGAAGAACCCGCCCCCGTTGGTGCCCAGTTGTTTGATCGCCTCCATGAAGCCGACCGGCCCGAGCGCGATGGTCTGGCTCACCCCGTTGAGGACGTTGTGGATGTGGACCGGGCCGTTCAGGGTGTCGATGGCGCCCTGGCCGACGAAGATCAGACCGGCGACGATGGCGATGGGGGTCAGGACGTAGAGCATGCCGCGCACCGTGTCCACCCAGAAGTTGCCGATCGTCGGCGAGCCCTTGCGGGAGAACCCGCGGATGACGCCGAGGGCCACGCAGATACCGACCGCGGGGGTCACGAACTGCTGCACCGTCAGCGCGAGCATCTGGGAGAGATAGGACATCGTCTCCTCGCCGCCGTAGTTCTGCCAGTTGGTGTTGGTGACGAAGGAGGTCGCGGTATTCCACGACAGCGCCGGTGGGACGGCGCCGAAGTGTTGCGGGTTGAGGGGGAGCGAGCCCTGCAGCCGCAAGAGGGCGTAGGTCAGGCCGATGGAGAGACCCGAGAAGACGACGAGTGAGCCCGCGTAGCGCTTCCAGGTCTGCTCCTTCTCGGGGCTGGTACCGAGCAACCGGTAGATCGGGCGTTCGATGAAGCCCAGGTAGTGCACCCGACCCTCGTAGACAGCGACCATGTAGCTCCCGAGGTACCTCCAGCACAGCGCCAGGGCGACGAGAAGGACGACGATGGTCCAGAAGAAACCCACCTAGAACCACTCCGGCTTGAACATGGCGACGCCGAGGTAGATGAAGAACGAGACCCGAGATCGCCAGCAGGACGGCCTGGACGGCGCTCATACCCGGCCCAATGCCCAGATGAGAGCCGAGAAGACCGCGATGAACGCGACCACGCTGAGAACTGCGAGGAAATCTGCCATGAAGCCATCGTGCTGGTCCAGCCATCAACCGATGTGAACGGCGAAGACGCCAACGTCAACAAAGTGTCAACGGGCCTCCGCGCCCACGGCTGCGTAGAGTGACCTTCGTCGATACGGTACGGTGCCGCGTGGGCGAGCAGGCCCACGAGATGCTGGGGGTGGAGAGATGGGATTGGAACTGAAGGGTTGTCGCGCCCTGGTCACGGGTGCCTCCTCGGGCATCGGGGCCGGCCTGGCCGAGGCGTTGGCCGCGCAAGGAGCCATTGTCGGCATGTGCGCCCGCCGCGGCGAGCTCCTGGCCGATGTGGTCGATCGCTGCATGGAGCATTCACCCGAGAGCCGCATGTGGGCCGTGGACCTGGCGGATTTCGATGCCGTGGACCAATTGAGCGTGGACGTGCTCGACGCCTTCGGGGGGATCGATCTGCTGGTGAACAACGCGGGCATTCCCAAGCGCCGCCATGTCACCGCGCTGGACATCGACACCATCACCCAGGTCATGCACATCAACTACCTCTCCCCGATGCGCCTCACGATGGCTCTCCTGCCGCAGATGTTGGGCCGGGGTGCGGGGACCATCGTGAACGTCTCGTCCATCGCGGCCCAACTGAGCGCCCCCGGAGAAGCGGCGTACGATGCCTCCAAAGCAGCGCTCACGGCGTTCTCCGAAGCGATGGCCATCGATCTGTGGGAGACGGGCATCAAACTGATGGTCGTCTACCCCGGAGTGATCGACACCCCCCTGTTCAGCCTGCCGGACAACGACGTCCCCGACCTGCCGGTGCCGGCCGAACCCGTTTCGGTTGCCGTGGATGCGATCCTCGCCGGTCTGGCGGCCGGTGCCGCCCAGGTGTACGTACCGGAGTACTTCCGCGAGATCTGCACTTCGAAGGCCCAGGACGTCCCCGCCTTCTTGGAGAACACCGCGGGCTACCTGCGGGAGCACCGCGCGGCTCACTGAGGCACCCCGTGCGCCGGGTACTCTCGAGGACACGCAACCGGGCGACGACCCGACGGGGCGGAGGAACGAGGCGCACGTGAAGGTCGAGCCCGAAGCGGCAGGGATGAACCAAGCCCGTCTGGAGCGGATCACCCGCCACTTCGAACAGAATTACGTCGCGCCGGGGAAGATCGCCGGCTGTCAGATCACTGTGGTACGCGGCGGGCACACGGCCTATCACCGGTCGCTCGGACTGATGGATCGCGAACAGGGACGTCCCCTGCGCGACGACGCCATCTTCCGTATCTTCTCCATGACCAAGCCGATCGCGTCCGTCGCCCTCATGCAGCTCTACGAGCGCGGCATGTTCCAACTGACCGACCCGGTGCACCGCTTCATCCCCGAGTGGCGCGGCCTCCGGGTGGGCGAGGTGCAACCCGACGGGACCGTCACCACGGTGAAGCCCAACCGCCCCATGAACGTCCGCGACGTCCTCATGCACACGACGGGCCTGCCGGGCGGGCTCTTTCCGGGCCACCCGATCGACGACGAGTTCGCGGAAGCCCGTGAGGCGCAGAAGAAGGGGATGACGCTCGAGGACATCACGACCCTTCTGGCGGGCTACCCCCTGAAGTTCCACCCGGGCACCCACTGGAACTACGGGCTCTCCACCGACATCGTCGGGCGCCTGGTCGAGATCATGTCCGGGGACCGGTTCGACGACTACCTGCAGAGGGAGATCTTCGAGCCACTCGGCATGCCCGACACCGGCTTCTTCGTCCCTGAGCAAGTCGGCGGAGCGGTTCAGCCGCGCTCTACCAGTTCCAGCCGGCGCGTACCCCCGCCCTGGTCGAGACCGGACAGGAGAGCCCGTATCTGCGCCGCCGCTCCTACCTCTCGGGAGCGGGTGGGCTGGTCTCGACCACCCGGGATTACGTCGCCTTCTGCCGGATGCTGCTCAACGGGGGCCACCTCGACGGCCGCCGCATCCTGGGCCGCAAGACACTCGAACTCATGACGAGCAACCACCTCCCCGGCGGGGCGACGTTGGCCGACCTGGCTGTCGGCGGGTTCGGCGAAGCCGGGTTCGACGGCGTGGGGTTCGGCTTGGGCTTCGCGGTGGGGCTGGGGCCGGTCCCCACGGCCATGGCCGGATCAGCAGGCGATTTCTACTGGGGCGGGGCGGCCAGCACCGCCTTCTGGGTCGATCCGGCCGAGGACCTCTTCGCAGTGTTCATGACCCAGCTCCTGCCCTCCGTGGCCTATCCCATCCGGGCGCAACTGCGGGCGTTGGTCTATCAGGCCATCGATGACTGACCCGGCGCCCCCCGGCGGTCAACCGCGTGGGCCGGCCGACGCCACGGTCGTGCCCCGCTTCGCCGGCCTTTCCACGTTCGCCCGGCTCCCCACGATCGATCAGGTGGAGACGTGGGACATCGCCGTTGTCGGTATCCCTTTCGACGGGGGGACGACGTACCGGCCCGGGGGCACGTTTCGGTCCGAGCGCCGTGCGCCAGGGTTCACGGCTGCTGCGTCCCTACCATCCCGAATTGGAGGCCCTCCCGTTCGAACTGGCCCAGGTGGTCGACGCGGGCGACATCAGCTGCTCCCCGTTCGATCTCGAGGCCGCAGTGTCACAGATCGAAGCGGGAGCCGATGCGCTCCTCCGGGGAGGGGGGCGGATCGTGGCGGTCGGCGGTGACCACACCGTTGCCCTCCCACTCCTGCGGGCGACCGCGAAGCAGCACGGCCCGCTGGCCCTGGTGCACTTCGACGCGCATCTCGACACCTGGGACACCTACTTCGGTCAGCGCTTCACCCACGGGACGCCGTTCCGCCGGGCCTGGGAGGAGAACCTGCTCCTCCGGGACCGCAGCGCGCACGTGGGGCTGCGGGGCCCCCTCTACGGCCGCGGGGACCTGGCCGATGACGCCACCATGGGGTTCTTGCAGATTTCGTCGAACGACGTGGACCGGGAGGGCACCGATGCCACGATCACCCGGCTACTCGACCGGGTCGGCGACGCTCCCCTCTACATCTCAGTGGACATCGACGTTCTCGACCCGGCCCACGCCCCGGGCACGGGCACGCCCGAAGCAGGGGGCCTGACCAGCCGGGAGCTCCTGGCGCTCCTGCGCGGCCTGGACGGCGCGTCCGTCGTCGGGAGCGACGTGGTCGAGGTGGCGCCGGCGTACGATCACGCCGAGATCACCGCCATCGCCGCTGCGCACGTGCTCTACGACCTCGTCACGTTGACGGCGCGCCATCTGGCTGCGTGACGCGCAGCGTCTTCCACGACGCGCTGTCGCAGAGGTGGCCCAGGAACTCGACGATCGTATGGGCCGCCAGATACGAAGTGACGCCGGTGCCGACATCGAGCTGGGGATTCACCTCCACCAGATCGAACCCGACGATCCGGGCCCGCTCCGTCAACGCGATGAGCGTGTCGCGTAGTTGGTCATAGCGCATGCCGTTGGGTTCGGCCGAAACGCAGCCCGGCACCAGGGGGAGATCGAGCACGTCCATATCGAGGCTGATGTAACAGTTGGCGCCCTTGGGAAGGAGCGCGGCGATCTCCTGGGGTCCCCGGTGGCGGAACTCGTTCATGGTGACGACCTGGTTGCCGTCGGCCAGTGAGTCGCGCCACATGACCTCGGTCGAGCGCAGGCTGCGGATACCCACCTGGACCAGACCCTGCACGTGCGGCATGTGCGCGATATGGCGGAACGCATGGGCATTGGTCATGGAGGCGCCGTGGACGAACGGCATGTAGTCGAGGTGGGCGTCGAAATGGATGACGTAGAGGGGGTCGGTGAAGGCCCGCACCACGGGGAACGAGATGGCGTGATCGCCCCCGAGCACGATCGGCGTGCCCCCGCGCGAGAGCGCCCGGGCCACCAGATCGGTGATGTTGGCGAACGTGGCCGCCACATTGGTGGGGATGATGTCGGCGTCGCCGAGGTCGACGATCCGGTCCTGGCCCATCTCGCGTTGGAGGAAGTGACGGCCGGCAGCAGGATCGAAGTAGCCGGGCTCACCGGTGACGAAGCGCAGGGAGTGCTCCCGGATGGAGCGGGGGCCGAAACGGGACCCCGGCATGAAGGGTGAACCCTCGTCGGTGGGGGCGCCCAGGATCACCAGGTCGGCGTCGACGGGATCGTCGGGACCGAGCACCCGCGAGCGCAGAAAGGAGGGGATACCCACAAACGGCATGTCCACCCGGCTTGCCATAGGTGTCCGGCCCTCCCACTCGCGCGTCGGGCGCAGGCTAGGCCGGACGCGTTGCGTCCTCAACGCTCTCGGCACGATGTAACAGTGCATTCACGCAGTCGAAACCGCCCTCGAATGGTCCCGTCCTACGGTGGAAACACGACAGGAGGGGGACCCTTTTGTGATGGCGAGCACGGTGTCGATATGAAACGCGACCTTCAGGTCGGGATAGCGCAATGGCTCGCGGCACCCGGCGCGGCCAAGCGGAACCAACAAGTCGCGCTCGACATGATCGACCTCGCCGCAACGCGTGGCGTCGAGTTCCTCGTCCTCCCCGAGCTCTGGCCCTGCGGCTACGACCCCGCCACCCTGGCCGACGACGCCCGTCAGGCGGCCGAACCTCGCGACGGCCCGCGGAGCAAGCGCCTCGGGGAGGCGGCGCTGGCCGCGGACATGTGGCTGGTGGCGGGCAGCGTTCCCGAATCGGGCGACGACGGTGCGCTCTACAACACCGCCCTCGTGTTCAACCCGCACGGCGAACTGGTGGCCTGGCACCGCAAGGCCCACCTTTACCCACCGACGGGAGAACCGGCCATCTTCCGTCCCGGTGACCGCCTCACCACGTTCAAGGACCCGACGCTCGGGGTGGTCGGCATCGTCATCTGCTTCGACGGGGACTTCCCCGAGGTGGCCCGGACCTTGGGCCTCCGCGGGGCGCGTCTCGTCGTGGCCCCCTCGGCCTACGAAGTCGAGGGGGCGACCGCGTGGGACGTCCTCTACCCGGCATTGGCGTTGGCCAACAGCCAGTGGTGGATCCAATCGAACCAGTGCGGTGCCCACGGTTCGACGACATTGCTGGGCGCCAGCCGGATTGTGGCCCCCACCGGTACGGTCGTGGCGGAGGCGACCCGGGCCGTCCCCGGGTGCATGCATCCGCCCGAACTGCTCGTCCAGCGCATCGACCTCCAGCTGGCCTACCAGAGGGACGGCATCGGCACCCTGCTCGAGGAGGGCCGTCGGCCGGCCCTCTACGGTGACGAATAACGCTACGGGCGCGGACCCGTCCCGTGGTCAACCGGAACTCAGGTAGGCCCGCCAACCCCCGTAGTCGGTGATGTCCACCGCGTCGTCGAGGGCCACCGGCTCGCAGAGGAAACCGGGGACGCGCGTCCCGTCGACGAGCTCAACGGAGCCGATCGACCATCGGGGACGGCACCTGGGCCACGAATTCGCCGAAACCGGCGGGAGAGAGCTCCCAGATTTCGACCGCGATCGGTGCCCCACCCGCGGGAACGCGGACGAGTCCCGGCTTGGCCGGGACGGTGTCCAGAGCGAAGAGACGGTAGTTGGCGGCGGTCGTCGTGCCGCCGAGCAGTCGAGCCCCGCGCTCGGTGAGCTGATGATTCAGCGGCTGACCCGAGAGGTGTGCTCCGACGACGCCGAGCGTGATCCCCGGCGGCACCGGCCGGCCCATGGTCGCGCGCCTGCCATGACGTCGCCGGCGGGCGGGACGTGGCGCGGAAGGTACCTCCCTGTTCGAGACGCGACGCGATGTCGCACTGCACGAGATCGGTGAAGGCCGGCCCGATGCAGCTGAGCGCCGAACGGGAGGCCGCCGCAGGTGCCGAACGGAACGGCGACGGCGCACATGTCGAGCAGGTTGAGGAACGTCGTGAACGTTCCCGAGCGGGTGTTCACACCGATCGGATCCGACGCCACCTCGGACAGGGTGGGGTGGAGGGCCACCGTGGGGAGGAGCAACGAGTCGGCGCCGACGCGCTGCCACTCCCTGGCGGCGGTGCGGCGAAGAACGGCGAGGCGTTCGGTGTCGGACGCCAACTGCGGCGCCCCCAATGTGGCGGCTGCGGAAATGATGGCCCCGACCGTAGGATCGACGTCGCCGGGATGCACGGCGATCCACGCACCGACCGCGGCGTAGCGCTCGGCGACGAAGGCCCCGGATAGAGGAGGAGCCCCGCCTCCAGGAACGGCTCGAGGTCGATGTCGACCACCTGACACCCCAGGCCTTCCAGGTGCACCAGGGCGGCTTCGTAGGAGCGCCTCGCGCGGCAGGATCCAGACGACTCGAGCGCGCCGCTTCCGGCGCGGGCGATCACGGGGTGACCCGAGGCGCCCAGGGGAACGTCCGACGGGTACGCCCTACGGCTCCCGTCGTCCCCCCGGTTCCCCGTCAGCTCGGCCATGGCGCGCTCGGCCAGGGCGACATCGGGGGCCAGGACAGTGACGCAGTCGAAGGATGCGCACGCGGGCACGGTCCCCGTGGTCGAGACCAGACCGAAGGTCGCCTTGTAGCCGACAATCCCGTTGAGCGCCGCCGGGACGCGTCCCGATCCGGCGGTGTCGGTTCCCAGCGCGAGGTCGACGAGGCCGAGGGCCACGGCCACGGCCGAACCACTGCTGCTCCCGCCAGAGATCCGGGTCGGGTCGATGGCGTTGCGCACCGCCCCGTAGGGGCTGCGGGTCCCGACGAGCCCGGTGGCGAACTGGTCGAGGTTGGTCTTGCCGATGCATACGGCGCCCGCCTGGCGCAAGGCGCGCACGGCCGGTGCATCGGTGTGCGGAAGGTAGGCGAACGCCGGGCAGCCGGCCGTCGTGGCCAGCCCGGCCACATCGATGTTGTCCTTGACGGCGAACGTCGATCCAGCCAGAGGAAGGTCGGCGCCGGCGTCCACCGCGGCGTCGATACGCTCCGCCTCGGCCATGAGGGCCTCGGCCGGGAAGCGGCTGATCCAGACCTCTTCGCGCCGCACGTCATCGATGGCGGCGAGCGACCGCTCGGCGGCGGCGCGAGCCGATCGGGACACGTTCTGGGCCACGCTCACCTCGGGCGCACCACGACGAGGGGGAGCGCCGGTTGCGACATGGGCACCCGGTACCGCGACGACATCGATCACCGTGCCACCACAGGGGGAGAGCACGGACGTCTCGGTCTTCATGGCTTCGATGATGACCACCGCCTGGCCGGCCTCGACCTCGTCCCCCGGCTCCACGTTGACCTTCCATACGCTCGAGGTCATCGGGGCACCGATCACGACGCCGCCCTCGGGCGGGGTGTACTCGGCCGCGAGCGGGTTGGCATCCACTTCGTCGCGCGTCGCGAACTCCCCCGCCGCTTCCCATGCCGCACGTTCGGCCGAAAACGCAGCCGACTGCCGTTGGCGAAAGTCGTCAATCGATGCCGCCTCGCGGTGCCAGCATCTCCTCGTACTCGCGCAACCCGAAGCGCCCGGCTCGACGCGCACGTCGTAACGTCCCACGGCGAAATCGGCCCGGGCGTCGAGCAGTTCCTCCGCCGTCACCGGATACCAGTGGATGCGGTCGAAGAACCGCAGGAGCCACGGGGTCCCCGCCTCGAATGGTGGCCTCTGCTGATGGGTTCGCCATATCTGCAGCGTGCGTCCCACGAGCTGGTAACCACCGGGGCTCTCCATGCCGTAGATGCACAGGTACGCGCCACCGATCCCCACCGAGCTGTCGGCCGTCCACGTCCGGGCCGGGTTGTACTTCGTCGTGACCAGACGGTGGCGCGGATCGATCGGTGTCGCCAGAGGGGCACCCAGGTACACGTCGCCCAGACCCGAGGACGAGGTACGTCGCATCGAACACGATCTGGCGCACCTCGTCGACGCGTCTGCAGGCCGTTGATCCGTCGGATGAATTCGATGTTCCACGGGCACCATGGCGCATCGTCACGCACCCCGGCGGCGTAGCGCGCCGTGGCCTCGTGCGTGACCGGGTCGTCCCACGACAGGGGTAGGTGGATCGCCCGGCTCGGAACCTCCAACTGATCGGTGGGCGGCACGCTGTCCTCGAGCGCCGACACGGTCTCGAGCACGCGCCGCAGCGAGATCGACCCGCGGGTCAAAATGGACCTGCAGCGTCCGCACGCCGGGAGTGAGGTCGATGATCCCCTCGAGGCCGGCGGCGTTGATCTGCTCGGAGAGCACGTGCACACGTGCGCGCATGGAGATGCTCAACTCCATCGCCCCGTACTCGACCAGCAGATTGTCGTCACCATTGGCGCGGTACGTCACGACGGGCGTACCACTGCCCTCGTCCCGGCGCTCGAGAACGCCCGAGAGATCGTCATGACCGGGGCCGCGGGAGAGCGTCGCTCCGAAGTCCGACCGCTGCGGGACGAAGCGCACCGTGTCGCCGGGACGCAACTGCCCCAGCTTCCAGCGCTCCGTGCTGATCACCGTGGCCGGGCAGACGAAGCCGCCGAGGCTGGGTCCATCCGGTCCGAGCAGGATGGGCAGGTCCCCGGTGAAGTTGACCGCCCCGACCGAATAGGGGGTGTCATGAATGTTGGACGGATGCAGCCCGGCGTCGCCACCGTCGCTGCGGGCCCAACCCGGACGTGGGCCCAACAGCCGCACGCCCGTGCGCGCCGAGTTGTAGTGCACCTCCCATGCCGTGGCGTAGAAGACCTCCAGGTCGTCGTCGGTGAAGAACTCGGGGGCGGCGTGGGGGCCCGGCACGACCTCGATCTCCCAGGCCTGCGGAAGTTCGGGGATGTCCGCCGGCGGGATCGGGGCTCGCGCCCGGATGCGGGTCACCGGTCGGAATCGGATGGAGCACGTCGCCCGGCGCGCAGCGCCCGCCCGCCGAGCCCACCCAGACCGCCGAGGGTGAAGGTGGCGGCGCTGCCCAGATACTCGGGCAGGTCCAATCCCCCTGCGAAGAGGATGTAGGCCCTGATGCCCGGGGGCCCGATGGGGCCCACGTCCAGAGTGCGACCCGCGGGCACACGACAATGGCTGCCACATGGGCACCGGCTCGCCGTCGACCGTGACCGGCGACCGGTGCACCGGTCACGCACACCCACGTGTCCGCGCTGCACACGATCGCCGGACCCTCGAGCGTCAGTTCCAGGCCGGCCGCGCCCTCGGGATTCCCGAGCGCCAGGTTGCCCGCACGAAAGGAACGGTCGTCCATCGGCCCCGATGGCGGGTACCCCGACGGACCAGAAGTGCTGACGCCCGGGCCACGCCTGGACGGTCGACTGTGTGCCGGGACGCACGATATCGAGCCGGGCGTCGACGGAGACGAGACCTCGGCTCAGCGTGGCCGTGGTGTGGGTGGCCGCCTGCATGTCCGGCGTGGCCAGGGCGGCGGCCACGAAGCGGAGGTTGGTCTCGATGCCGGCCACGGTGCTGTGCGTCGAGGGCGGCGCCGAGTGCCCGCAGGGCCGTGGCGCCGATCGGATCCCGTGGCGATCACCTTGGCCAGGAGTGGGTCGTAGGCCGCGGAGACCTCGGTCCCGCTCTCCACCCACCCGTCGATCCTGACCCCCGGTGCCCAACGGACATCGGTGATGAGCCCGGGGCTGGGTTGAAAGTCGCGCACGACGTCCTCGGCGTAGACGCGTGCCTCCACCGAGGCGCCGGAGGGGCGGGCGGCGCGGGCGATCGCCAACGCCTCCGGATCGTCGTCGGCGACGCGCAGCATGAGCTCGACCAGGTCGACACCCCACACCTCCTCGGTCACGGGATGCTCGACCTGAAGGCGGGTGTTGACCTCGAGGAACATCGCCTCGCCGCGCTCGACGTCGTAGACGAACTCGACCGTCCCGGCCGAGCGGTACCGCACGGATCGGCACAGTTCGTCGCTCGTGTGGGCGATCACCTCGCGCACCGCGTCGGGCAGGTTCGGTGCGGGAGCCTCCTCGACCACCTTCTGGTTGCGGCGTTGCAGGCTGCAGTCCCTGTCGCCGAGAACGACGACATCGCCCTTGCCGTCCCCTATCACCTGCACCTCGACGTGCCGGGCATGTCGCACCCTCCGCTCGAGGAACACGCCGCCGTTGCCGAAGTTCGCCTGCCGCCAGACGGGACACGCGGGCGAAGGCGGCCACGAGGTCGTCGGGGCCCTCGCAGGGTTGGATGCCGATCCCTCCGCCGCCGCCGGTGGCCTTGAGCATGACGGGATACCCGAGCGCCTCGGCGGCCGCCACCGCCTCGTCGGCGTCCGCCAGGAGCCCGGTCCCCGCCACAAGCGGCACACCGGCCGCGGCCGCGGCCTCCCGGGCCGTGTGCTTGACCCCGAAGAGCTCCATTTGCTCCGGCGAGGGTCCCACGAACACCAGGCCGGCGGCCTCCACCCGCCGGGCGAAGTCAGGGTCTTCGGAGAGGAACCCATAGCCGGGATGAATGGCGCCCGCCCCGGTCTCGTGCGCCGCCGCCAGGATGGCGTCGACCAACAGGTAGCTCTCCCGGGCCGGCGTCGGTCCGAGGCGGACGGCGCGGTCGGCCATCCGCACGTGCGGAGCGCCACGATCGGCGTCCGAATAGACGGCGACCGTCGCGAGCCCGAGCTTGGCCGCACTGGCGATGATCCGCACGGCGATCTCTCCTCGATTGGCCACCAGCACGGGGCCGAGCGAGCACGTGCGACTCACGGCGCCTCGACGGTGATGCGCACCGGCCGTGGGCGTCGAAGCCGTTGCACGGGTTGTTGATCTGGGGGCAGTTCGAGATCAGGACGAGGACGTCCAGCTGCGCCTGGAGCGCGATCGACAAGCCCGGGGCCGAGAGCCCGTCGACGATGCCGAGCGTTCCGTCCTCTTCGACGGGGACGTTCATGTACCAGTTGATGTTGCTGACCAGATCGCGCTTGCCGAGACCCCAGCGGGCCCCTTCAGCCAGGAAGTTCTCCACGCACGCATGCTGAGATTGGGTGTGGTGCCCGTAGCGCAGCGTGTTCGATTCCTTCGAGCAGGCTCCGCCCAGGGTGTCGTGACGTCCCACGTCGTCGGCGGTCACGGTCAGCAGGGTGCGTCCGGTATTCGAGCGCAGTTCGCTTCCCGTCGTGAGGAAGATGGAGCCCTGCGCGGCCACGGTATCGGGGGCGCTGTAGCGCTCTGTGGTGTCGGCGGCGACGTAGAAGAGGCAGTCCACCGCCTGATTGCCGTGAAGATCGACGATCTCGAGCGTGGCGCCGGCCGGCACGATGCCCGACCAGGGCGCACGCGGCGGCACCACGTCGCTGCGCAGAGCACTCATAGCGCTCCCGTCGGCGGCCCGCCGCGGCGCGGCGACCAGGTCCTCGGCGGTGTTGAGGAAGGCGCGCGCTCCGCTCGGGCGTCGATGTCCAGAGCGGATCATCGGGGCCGGTCGGCTGCGCCGGACCAGGCCAGGATCTCGAGGGCGGTCGCCGACCAGACCGGGCGCGGGTCCAAGGGGTGGGCGGTATTGGCCACCAGGAGCAGCAACGGCAGTTCGGCCCGCAGTTCGAGCGCCGACGGATGCCCGCACCCGCCGACCCAGGTCAGCCGACCGTCGGACGGCTCGACCCGCACTCCCTTGAAAAAGGACATGGACGGCGGCAGGTCTCTCGGCGTGAGCCCGTGTTTCGCCGCGGCGAGGACGAAGAGCTCCCGGCCGGCGGGCGACGGGCCTTCGGGACTCCCGGACCCGTACCGGGCCTCGTTGGCGGTCCGGGTCGTCGTGCCGCAGATGCTGTCGTGACAGCCCGAGGAGTCAGCCGTCACGCTGGCCAGCACCCGGCCCTGGTCCGAAAGCAGAAGCTGGCCGGACGAGGAGTAGGCCTGCCACTGCACCTTGACGGTGTCGGCCACGCACAGTCGTTCCCAAGGCTCGTCCGGCTCGGTACAAGAGGACGTGCGCGCACGCATCCCCCTCGACATCGGTGCAGCCGAACCGTGGTACCCGGAGGCCAGCACCCGATGGGCGTAGCCACCCGGAGCGACCGTCTCGGCCCAGACCAGGCGGGAAGGGTCGACGCCGTCGGGCGCAGGCCGATACGTCGACGCCGGCACCATCGGCATGTGCGCGACCACCGTGTCGGCCTTGTGCCCGGGCATGGTCGCGCGCGCCCGACGTGGTCGCCGTTTGGCCGCTCGACGGGCTCGCCATCATCATCCTTTCATCGACTGGTCCGTAACTGGTTGCGATGATTATCTATCGGGTGATAGAAAGCCAGAGGCTCAAGCGCTGCTTCACGCACACTTAACATGAATCCACTCAGCACGGTCCCGGACGCGGACTCGCCCCATAGGTCGGCCGCGCGCGGTTCCCAAAGAACTGGTCGGCGACGTCCGGGAGGAGATCCTGACCGCCGCCGCCGCGCTTTTCGAGCGCGATGGCTACAGCTCGACGACGACGCGCGCCATCGGCATCGGCCGTCGGATCTGCGACAAGCCTCGTTGTTCCACTACTTCGCCCGCAAGGAGGACATCCTCACTGAACTCCTCGACCGGACGCTGCGACCGGCGTTGGATCTGGCGGAACGGATGTCGCTGCGGAGCCTCGACGCCGACGTCGCGCTCTGGATGTTGGCCCGCGAGGACGTGGCGAACCTGTGCCACGGGCCCCACAACCTGGGCGCCCTGCAACTCCTCCCCGAGGTCCGCAACACGCAGTTCGGATGGTTCTGGCGGCGACGACGACAGCTTTTCAAGGAGTATTCCTCGCATATTTCCCGGGGAATTGCGATGAATTGCTCCCGCAAGCCGATGCGTCGACCACCGCCGACCTCGTCTTCGGCCTGGTGGAGAGTGTGATCACCGCCCGTCCACAGTTGCGACGTCGTGCCACCACCCCGCAGGTCATGGCCGATGCGGCACTGCGCCTTTGTGGCGTCCGCGCCGGCCGCGCATCCGCGCGTTTCCCTCGCTCGTGGCGCGGTTCGAGGAGCGCAACCAGAACTGACGCGTCCGTGAGCGTCGCGTGACGGACAGTTGCGACCGCGCGCACGCCACGTCACACGCGAAGACGCCAGTGTGTTCATCGTATGGAAATATTCTCGTCCTTTGTCCGAAACAGAAGAGCGTTTGAATCGCTCTATCGGGGTGCTGCGCCACATGAGGGCGCCGGCACCATCCATCGGACGAGGAGATCGCTTGACCGAAACGCTCCAGATGTTCATCGGCCAACCGGTGTTGATCGTGATCGACATCCAGCGCGGCTACGGGATGTCAGCCGAGGAAATGGGCATCACCCTGATGGACGGGTCGTCGCAGATGATCAGCCGGGCGGAGCGCATCGTGGAGGCTGCCCGCGCTGCCGAACGTCCCGATCGTCTTCTTCCAAGAAGCGCATCGACCCGACGGCGTCGATTTCGGGCGCGAGCTCGACGGCGACGAAGGCGCCCACTGCATCGAAGGCGATGCCGGCACCGAGTTCTGGCCGACGCTGCTCCCCGGGGCAGGTGAGTACAGCATCGCCAAGCGCAGGTACTCCTGCTTCTTCGGTACCGATCTCGAAATCCTGCTCAAGGGTCTTGCGGGCCTCGACGCTCGTGCTCATCGGCGGGTTGACCGACGTCTGCGTGCACTACACGTTCGCCGACGGCCATCAGCACGACTACCACATGCGGGTTGTCAGCGACTGCGTCATCGGGTCCTCCGAGTCCCGCCATGCCGCCTCGCTCAGCGCCATGGAGTACCTCCAGCACGGAGCATGCCGGACCACGTCCGAGGTCATCGAAGAGTTCGCGGCACGCGGCGCCATCGACAACCAGGGAAAAAGGAGCAGCATGATCGCCAGAATCGCCCGACGGATGGACACCGGTACGGTGGCACGGGGAGCGGGGAGATTGCGACGGGCGCTCGTCGCAGCCGGTCTTGCCTCCCTGGCCGCCGCCCCGGTCGTCTCCGTGGCGACCTCTGCCCCGGCCGCGGCGGCGTCCTTCCCGACGAGCCACACGCTGAACCTGAGCTTCCTGGAGGACCCGGGTCAACCACCCGACCCCGACGTCTACTACGCCGGGGAGGGCCTGCTCCTGACCCGCAACCTGTACCAGGGCCTGCTGCAGTACAAGCCGGACACCGCCAAGCAAGGTCGTCGAGCCGGAACTGGCGACGAGCTGGTCGGTTTCCAAGGACGGGCTGACCTACACGTTCCACCTCCGCCACGGCGTCGTCTTCCACGACGGGACACCCTTCACGTCGGCCGCCATCGCGCCGGACTTCGCCCGGCGGGCGGCCGTGGACGGCGGGCCGGCCTACATGGTGTCGGACGTCGCATCGGTGACGACGCCCGACCCCTACACGGCGGTCATCACCCTGAAAACCCCGAACACCGCGTTCCTCGACTACCTGGCCTCGCCCTACGGGCCGGTCATGGAGAGCCCGACGGCGTTGGCGGCGAACGCCGGCGCGGACAACGACCAGACCTACCTCGAGACCCACGACATCGGGACCGGTCCCTATACGTTGACCGAGTCGAAGGTCGGCGTGATGTACCAGATGAAGGCCTTCCCCCAGTACTGGGGCGCGAAGCCGTACTACACGACGGTCAACATGCCGGTGATCGACAACCTCTCCACCGAGGAGATCGAGTTCAACGGCGGACAGATCGACGCGATCCTCCACGACCTGACCACCTCGGCCATCGCGCAGTACACCCACAACTCGAAGGTCTCGGTCTACAACCTCCCCACCCTGGAGTCCGAGACGGCGTACGTCAACGAGAACAAGGGGTTCTTGACCACAAAGCAGAACCGCCTCGATCTGCATCGAAGCGATCAACTCGCAGGCGCTCGTCGCCGGGGTGTTCCCCGGTCGGGCCACCGTTGCCGAAACAGGCCGGCCCCAATGGCCTGCTTGCCGCCGGCCTACGGGAAGCAGAACATCCCGTACGACCCGTCCAAGCTCCAGAAGCTGGTGAAGACGCTCCCTTCTTCGGAGAAGACCTTCACCGTCGGGCTACGACACGGGTGCCCCCGACGATCAGCTCCTGGCCGAGGACATCGGCGCCGAGCTGCAGGCTGACGGCCTGTCGACCAAGGTGGTCGGGTACCAGACCTCGGAGATCTACGCCTCGGTCGGATCGGCGTCGACGGCTGCGCAGGCCTCGCAACCGAACATGCTCATCGACTACTTCTGGCCGGACACGTACAACCCCTACACCTGGACCCACATCAACTTCGACCCTTCCGGCGGCCTCGAATACCTCAGCTGCAACGTGCCGGGCGAGGAGGCGCTCGACGATCAGGCGGTCGCCACCGGCTCGGACGCCGACTACAACAAGGTGGTCGAGAACGCCGTGAGCAGCGGGTGCTGGCTGAACATTGCCGACAAGGACGACACCATGGTGGCGCAACCCTGGCTCAAGGGCATCCCGCAGTCGCACATCGTCGCCGATCCCGAGATGCTGAACCTGTCGACCCTGCACCCCGGCTGATCGTCATGACCCACCGCCCACGTAACGGAACGAAATGAGGTGACCACACAGCTCGTCCGTATGACCTCAGACAATTCAATCGCACCTAGGGTTCCGCACCTCATCGAGGTGGCCTGGTCCGAGAGGTGAACATGCCGAGACCTCGGCATGACACGGAGGGATAAAAGCCCGGGAGGTTACGACCAACCGGGCTCTCTCCTTGTAAGGGAGCGCACCTATGGATACAACGTTTCGACGTTGACGAGAAGTACGCAGAATTGGCGGCCGACTCTGGCGGCGCAAGGAGTCGAATACGTCTTCGCGTCGTTCATCGACATCGTCGGGCGGGCGAAGTCCAAGTGCGTCCCGATCGAGCACCTCCCCGAACTCATGGCCGGGCATGAGCGCTACACGCCGCGGGGCCTGGGCAACCTCGGGAAGATGACGCCCACCGAGGACGAGTGCGTCACCATGCCCGATCCGGGCACGCTGCACATCCTCCCGTGGGACCGGCGTTTCGCCCATATGACGGCCGACCTGTACTTCGGCGGGACGGAGCCGTTCGCGCACTGCACCCGCTCGATCCTGAAACGGCAGATCGAGGCGGCGGCGCGACGCCGGCTACGAGCTCCAGCTCGGCATCGAGCCCGAGCTCTACGTCGTGCAGCCGTTCCAGGAAGCCCGGCTCGGGTCGTCGCAGGTTGCGGAGGAGCTCGCTCCGTACAAACCCTCCGGCCGGCTCCGGCCGACCGCGGCGTACGACGTCGAGGCGACCCTCGACATGATGGACTTCATGCGCCCGATGGTCCGGGCCATGAAGGAGTGCGGCTTCGGGGCGTTCAGCTTCGACCACGAAGGCGGCGACGGGCAGGTCGAGTTCGACTTCGACTTCGCGCCCTCGCTCGTCACGGCCGATCGCCTGACCTTGTTCCGGCTGATGGCCAAGCAGATCGCCAAGCAGTGCGGGCTCATGGTGACGTTCATGCCCAAGCCCTACACCGAGGCCTGGGGCTCCGGCGCCCACTTCAACATGAGCCTCACCGATCCCGAATCGGGACAGAACCTCTTCCGGGACCCCGAAGACACTCGCGGCCGGGGCTGGAGCAAGACGGCCTACGGCTTCGCCGCCGGCATCATGCGGCATGCGCCGGCACTGGCCGCCATCTGCACCCCGACCGTCAACTCCTACAAGCGGCTCCAGCCCCGGCTTTCCGACGGAACGGTGTCGTGGGCGCCGACGTGGGCCGCCTACGGCGACAACAACCGCTCGTGCATGCTCCGCCTCCCCCGCAACCGCCCGGCGATCGAGAACCGGGCGGTGGACTCGGCGGCCAACCCCTACCTGGCCGCCGCCTTCCTCCTGGCCGCCGGTCTCGAGGGCGTGGCCGAAGGGCTCGACCCGGGTGAGCCCATCGAGGACCTGACCTACGACTGGTCCGTCTCGGGCCCGCAGGGCGGCGACGTGCAGGCGACCAAGCTGCCCCGGACACTTGCTCGAAGCGATCGAGGCGTTCGAGGCCGACCCGCTGTCACGCACGCGTCTTCCGCGACGAGTTCGTGTCCGCCTACGTCGCCATGAAGGTCGAGGAGTGGGAGAGCTACCACTCCCGTGTCTCCGAGTGGGAACGCGAGACCTACCTCGCGATGTTCTGATGCGATGAACGAAACGGCGCTCGCCAAGAAGCCGGTGTGCTGGGAGGAGCTCTCCTGGCCCGAGATCAGGGATCTCGTGCACGGCCACCCACGCGAGGTGGCGCTTCTCCCGGTCGGCGCCACCGAGCAGCACGGTCCCCACCTGCCGACGGGTACCGACACGATCATCGCGACGGCGCTCTGCCACGCCGTCTCCGTCGCGTACCGGCGCCCCCGTCCTGCCTGCGCTCCCCATCGGTTGCAGCTACGGCCACGGGACCGCGATGGCCGGGCACGCTGTCGTTGACCCCCGAACGTCTCTCCGATCTCATCCGCGACGCGGTCGAGTGGGCTGGCCGCCAGCGGCATCTCGCGGGTCCTGGCCGTCAACGGCCACTTCGGCAATCAAGGCTGCGCTCGCGGTGGCCGGCGACCACCTGCGCCACGAGCGTCCCGAGCTGCGGTTCGGCGTCCTGAACTGGTGGACCCTGACACCGGCCGTGACCGCGGAGACCCTGGCCGACGGGGAGGACGTCCACGCCAACCGGGCCGAGACGTCGCTGATGCATGGCGATCGCACCGGAGCTGGTCCGCCTCGACCAGCTGCCGCTGGCCGATGATCCCGACCGCACCGAGGGCCTCGTCTTCCGCTACACGGCTCCCTCGCTGTCCCGCAACGGCGTGACCGGGCGTCCCTCCGAGGCCACGCCCAAGCTCGGCCGTTGGCTTCTGGACGAGATCGTGCGCGCCATGTGCAACGCCGTCGACCGGGGACGGACCGAGGAGCCTCCCCTGGTGAACCGGCCCCAGGAGGTGGGGGTCACGTGACGGGCGCTCCGGTGGCGGGGCCATGACCATCTCGAGGCTCCGCACCGCGCACCCGAAGACAACCCCCGACCCCCGGCTCACGCGCCGGGTCGTCGCCGGCACGTGAACCGGTCATCTCCCTCTCGTCGTTGCACGTGTCGTTCGTGCGGGGCGGCCACGCTGTCCACGCCCTGCGCGGCGTCTCGCTCGAGGTGATGCCCGGGGAGATCGTCGGCCTGGTCGGCGAGTCGGGCTCGGGCAAGAGCGTGCTCGGCCTGACGCTGCTCGGCCTGCTGCCCGACCGGCCCCGGCCGACGATCTCGGGCCGCGCCATGGTCTGCGGGACCGACATGGTCACGGCCGTCGCGCGAAGACGGGCGGCGGGTGCGCAAGGAGCACATGGGCGCGGTCTTCCAGGACCCGATGACCTCGCTCAACCCGACCATGCGGGTCGGCCGCCAGGTCGCCGAGGCGGCGGGCACCGAGGCAGAGGCGCTGCGACTTCTCGATGCCGTCGGCGTCCCCGAGGCCAAACGACGGCTGCGGGCGTACCCCCACGAGCTCTCCGGTGGCCTGCGCCAGCGGGTGATGATCGCCATGGCGGTCGCCGGCTCGCCGTCGCTGGTCATCGCCGACGAGCCCACCACCGCGCTCGACGTCACCGTGCAGGCCCAGATCCTCGAGCTGCTGGCCTCTCTCCGCGACGAGTTCGGGACCAGCTTCATCCTGGTCACCCACGACCTCGGCGTGGCCGCGCAGGTGGCCGACCGCATCGCGGTGCTCTACGGCGCCCGGCTGGCCGAGGTCGGGGAACGCCGAGGACGTGCTGCAGCGTCCCGTGCATCCCTACACCGAGGCCTGCTGCGTTCCCGCCTGGTCCTCGACTCCGACCGCAGCCGGCCGATCGTCACGCTCCCCGGCGAGCCGCCCGACCCGCGCGCGCACCCGCCCGGGTGCCCGTTTGCCCCCCGTTGCGCGTTCCACGTCGCCGACTGCGACGGCGACCTGCCGGAGCTGGAGACGGTCTCCGCCCCGGCCGACACCGCTGCGCCTGGCGGCCTGCATCCGATGGAACGACCCGACGCGGGTGGCGATCGCCCAGAAGGAGCGCGAGCCCTGGGCCGACGTCGAACTCGGGCTGATGGGCGGGACGCCACCCGCCGCCCTCGTCCACGATGTCCACAAGAGCTTCCCGATCGGCAGCGGCGCTCAAGCGCCAGCAACTGCAGGCCCTGCGCGGCGTGACCCTCGAGGTGAACAAGGGCGAGGCGGTCGCTCTGGTGGGCGAGAGCGGCTGCGGCAAGTCCACGCTGCTGCGCTCCATCGCCGGCCTGCAGACCGATCAACTCGGGGTCCATCGAATTCGGGCGTGGGGCGCGACCGCAGATGGTCTTCCAGGACGCCGGCGCCTCGCTCACCCCGTGGCTCACGATCGGCGAGCTGATCGGCGAGCGGCTGCGCGCCGAGCCGATGTCACGGGCCGAGCGGGCGCAACGGGTGCAGGAGGCGCTGCGCCTGGTCGGCCTGCCGCCCGAGGTGGCCGAATCGAAGCCGATGCAGCTCTCGGGTGGGCAGCGCCAACGGGCGGCCCTGGCCCGGGCGACCGTGGTACCGCCCGATGTCCTGCTGTGCGACGAGCCGACGAGCGCGCTCGACGTCTCGCTCGCCGCCACGGTGCTCAACCTGATCGGCCAGCTGCGGCGCGACCTCGGCATGGCGGTGCTCTTCGTCACCCACGACCTGGCGGCGGCCCGGGTGGTGGCCGACCGTATCGCCGTCATGTACCTGGGCCG
Organism: uncultured Acidimicrobiaceae bacterium; assembly: GCA_963755665.1. Classification (GTDB taxonomy): domain Bacteria; phylum Actinomycetota; class Acidimicrobiia; order Acidimicrobiales; family RAAP-2; genus Bog-473. The sequence continues at coordinate 64,417 of CAVWKU010000016.1, read as the reverse complement.
GATCGTCGAGCTGGGGCCGTCCGACGAGATCTGCGCGAGCCCGGCGCACCCCTACACCCAGGCCCTTCTGGCCGCGGTGCCCGACCTGGCCCGTCGCAGGGTCCGGCTGGACGGGGAGCCGGCGAGCCCGCTCGACCCCCCGTGCGGGTGCGAGTTCCACCCTCGCTGCCCCGATGGCCGTCGAGCGCCTGCGCCGCAGACTCCCGCTCCCCTCGTGCCCTTCGGTGGACCCTCGACGAGGGAGGTGGCGTGCCCGGTGTCTCTCGCCCGGGCTGCGCAGGGAGGAGCGCACTGATGGCGGTCGCTGAAGCGTTCGTCCCCACGTCGCCCGGACGGCGCGGCTTGGCCAAGGTGGGCAGTGCGCGCAAGGTGTTCACCGGTGCGACGTACGTCGACCGCTTCGGCCTCATCCTCCTCGGTCTCCTGGTCGTCCTGGCCGTCTTCGCACCGCTCATCGCGCCCTACGGCCCGACCGACGCCGACCATTCCCTTCATCCCCCCGCTCCACGCCGGTCACCTCCTCGGCACCGACGAGGTCGGGTACGACATCTTCAGCCGGGTGCCTCTACGGCCTGCGCGAGAGCATGCTCGGCGTGCTCATCGTCGTGACGTCCGGGCGTGGTCATCGGCGGGCTCATCGGCCTGGTCGCCGGGCGTGGCCGGCGGCTGGGTCGACACGCTGCTCATGCGCATCACCGATCTCTTCCTGGCCCTGCCCAGCCCGCTGCTGGCCATCGCCATCGCCGCCGCCCTCGGCGCCGAGCTACTTCCACATCCTCCTCGCCGTGGCGATCGTCTGGTGGCCGTTCTACGCCCGGATCATGCGCGGCGAGGTACGGGCCCTGGCGGCGCGCCCCCACCTCGAGGCGGCCACGCTGGCCGGCGCCGGCCCGGTCCGGCGCGGCCTGCGCCACCTGCTCCCGGGGGCGATGCCGGCCATCATCGTCACCGCCAGCCTCGACGTGGGGAACCTGGTCGTCACCCTGGCCGGGCTGTCGTTCCTCGGCCTGGGCGCGCCGGCCCCGGCGCCCGAACTGGGGGCCATGGCCGCCCGCGGCCTGCAGTTCCTCCTCCAGGAGTGGTGGGTTCCGGTCATGCCGGGGATCGTCGTGTTCCTGCTGGCTCTGGGCGCCAACCTGTCCGGCGACGCCATCGCGGACGCCACAGGGCAGAACGCATGAGCAATCTTCGGCATCTTCCTGGTGAAGCGGCTCGGCGTCGATGATCGTGATCCTCCTCGTCCTGACGGCGATCATCTTCGGCCTGCAGCAGCTCAGCCATACGAATCCCGTCCACGCCTACCTGGGCGCGAACGCCTCGAAGGCCGCCATCGCCAAGGAATCGGCGATCCTCGGCTACAACAAGCCCGTCATCGATCAGTACTTCCACTACGTCGGCGGGCTGTTCCACGGCAATCTGGGCCGCTCGCTGCGGACCCGTCGACCGGTGGCGACCGACCTCGCCACGTACCTGCCGGCCACCCTCGAGCTCACGTTGGCGGCGCTGGTACTGGCTCTCGTGCTCGGGCTTCGCCCTGGGCCTGGCCTCGGCCGGCCGATGGCGCGGCGCGAGCGTCTTGCGCGTGCTGATGTTGAGCGGCGCCTCGGTGCCGGCCTTCCTCCTCGCCCTTCTGGCCGTGCTCGTCCTCAACGGCGATCTGCACTGGCTCCCGGCCAGCGGCGACGTCGCCGCCCAGAACGCGCCGACCGGACCCACCGGGATGCTCGTCGTCGACGCCCTGCTCCACGGCGATTGGGGCATCACGTGGGACGCGTTCCAGCACCTGATCCTGCCCGCCTTCTGTGTGGCCATCGGACCCGCCGTGTCGATCGGACGAGTGCTCCGCGGGTCGCTCCTTTCGGCCCATGCAATCGGACTTCGTCCGCACGGCCCGCTCCAAGGGACTGAACGACCACGTCGTGCTGCTGCGGCATGCCCTCCGCAACTCGATCTCCGCCACCCTCTCGATGACCGGCCTGCAGGTCGGGCTGATGTTCGCCGGCGTGGTGGTCGTCGAGACGGTCTTCGCCTGGCCCGGCATCGGCCTCTACACCGATCAGAGCATTCCCGTGGCCGACTTCCCCGCCATCGCCGGCGTCACGCTGGTGCTCGGGGTGGCCTACGTCGTCATCAACGCCCTGGTCGACATCCTGCAGGCCGCCGTCGACCCACGCGTCGCGCTCGAATGAGGAGATCGCCTTGACCGAACGCCCCCCGGGGCCCATCAACCTCAACCGCTATGCGCTGGAGTTCGCCTGGCAGGGCATTCCGACGTTCATGAAGCTCCCGGTCTGCCTCACCCCGGCCGACCTGCGCGCCGGTGCCGATCGATGTGGCCGTCGGTGGCGCGCCCTGGGACGGAACGGCGACCACCCGGTCGGGCACCCACCTGGGCCCGCAGGCCATCCGCACCTGCGACCACCTCGCCGCGCCACCCCACCAACGGCCGCATCTCCACGTCCGTGTCGACCCTTTCGAGCATCTCACGGTCTGTGACTACGGCGACGCCGAGGTGGTAATCGGGAGCACCGACCGCACCTTCGAGAACATCCGGAGCTTCGTGGCCGAAATCCTCGAAGGCGGCGCGCTCCCGGTCATCCTCGGTGGGGACCACGGGATCACCTGGCCGGCCGCCACCGCGGTGGCCGACGTCTACGGCTACGGGAAGATCGGCGTCGTCCACTTCGATGCCCATGCGGACACCGCCCCCGACATGCAGGGGGTCCTCGCCGGCCACGGCACCCCGATGCGCCGCCTGATCGAGAGTGGCGCGGTACTCGGACGCAACTTCGTGCAGGTGGGCCTGCGCGGCTACTGGCCCGGGCCCGACGTCGTGGCGTGGATGGAGGAGCAGGAGATGCACTCCCATTTCATGGCCGAGGTGCAGCGCCACGGCTTCGACACGGTCCTGGAGCGGGCGATCAACGAAGCACTGTCAGGAGGAGCGGACCACCTCTACATTTCGGTCGACGTCGATGCGGTCGACCCGGCCCACGCCCCGGGCACGGGCTCGCCGGAACCGGGCGGGCTGACGAGCGCTGAGGTGCTCCGGGCGGTGCGGCGCATGTGCGCCGAGGTCGGCATGGTGGCCATGGACGTGGTCGAGGTCAGCCCGCCGTATGACTCGGGCAACAACATCACTGCACTCTTCGCCCACCGCTGCGTGCTCGAGGCACTGACCGGGACGGCCATGCGCCGCCTCGGCCTGACCACACCGGACTATCTCGACGAGACAGTCAGCCGGCGGACCGTTGCCCGCGAGCGAATCGGTGTAGGGGGCATGTCCACCGACGTCCTGGGCTACACCGAAGACGAGCGGCTCGCTATTGGTTCGCCCACCGTGGGCGGGCTCTACACCGACGCGGCGGTTCTCGCGTTCGAGCGCGCCCACGTCTTCGCCCGTTCCTGGTCGATCGTCGCCGACGCCGAGGAGTTGGCGAACGCCCGGCTCCTATGTCACCGCGACGGTGCAGCAGGTGCCACTGGCGGTCGTGCGCGACCAGCAGGGCACCCTCCGGGCCTTCCACAACATCTGCCGCCATCGGGGCATCGCGCTCTTGGAGGGACGCGGGACCTTGGGTCGTTTCATGACGTGCCCGTACCACCAGTGGAGCTATGGGCTCGACGGCGGACTCGTGCGCGTCCCGCAGCAACGCGAGCAGTTTCCCGAGCTCTCCGACCTGCACGCTGGGTCTGCATCCGGCACAGGTAGCGGAATGGGGAGGCATGGTCTTCGTGAACCCGTCCGCCGATGCCGCCCCGCTGGCGCAGGCAATGGCCGGCCTCGACCTCGGGCTGGACCCCTTCCTCTCCGGCCCCCTGCGAGAAGTCGCCCGGGTCGAGTACGAAGCGGCCTGCAACTGGAAGCTCCTGGTCGAGAACCACATCGACGTGTACCACCTGTGGTATCTCCACGCGCGGTCTCTGGCCGCCTACGAGCACCGGTCCTTCGCGTGGGAGTCCCTCGGCGACAACTGGTGGAGCCTCGAACCACTCAAGGATCCTTCGCAGAGCCGTTTCGTCGTTCGACTGGGTACCCGACCACATGCGGCATCGCATCGGGGCCTACCTCTTCTTCCCCAACCTGATGCTGGTCACCACGGACGACTATTTCGCGACCTATGACGCCCAGCCGATTGATGCGGACCGCACCCGGCTCACCCTGCGGGTCAGGGCGGCGGACCCCGCCAAAGCCGGAGCGCTCGTCGAATCGATCAGATCCTTCATGTCCGAGGACGTGAAGGCATGTGAGCAGATGCAGATCGGCGCGTCGTCACCCGCGTTCGGCATCGGCGCGACGGCATACTCCCACGAAGAGCCCCTCCTGCGTTTCCACGCCTCCCTGCGACGGTGGATGTTCGGGTGATCCGGACCGGCGAACGACCGTGCGAGTTGATCGATCTGCAGGGAGCCTGGCGGCGAGGCGGCCGCTCTCTCTCGGACGAACCTCCCCAAGAGGTGGCCGATGTCCTCTGGCTACAGGTGGGGCGCTTCTTCTGCGACCTTCGCACGCCCTATCCGACCCATGTGCCCACCCATGTATTGGATCAGCCCCAGGCCTTCAGCGGCACGGTCAAGGTCGGGCAGGGGTCCATCTCGTTCCATCATGATCTCGACTCCCTGGCGCGCGATCCGGCGCATCCCGATGAGGGGACGGTGCACCGCAAGGACAGCGTGATGTACGAACGGGGGCCCGGGTTCGAAGAATATTGGCTCGCCTCCTCGCTTCCCGGAGACGATGTTGCAGTCGCGGAACTGCACGGATCCGGCTCCGACGGCGGTCCCCCGCTGGCGCGACTCGTGCGCATCGGCCCGGTCGCACTCGCCGTCTGGGGTGGCGGGGCGCCGGGCGGAGCCCAGTTCTCGAAGGCGAACGGCTGGCAGGTCGGGCGACATCTCGCGGCCCGCGACAGCAGCACGACGATCGGCGAGGCAGCCTTGTGTCTCGGTCGGGACGAGCCACTACCGAGCGGATGGGTCACGATCGACCCCGGGGAGGTCTGAGATGGCAGGTGTACGCCGCGTGGTGCTGTTGACCCTTGGTTGGGAGGACCTTCCGAAATCCGTGTCGGTCCACGGCGCACCGCCCGAGGAGCGGTTGCGCGAACCCGTGCCGGGCGTCTTGCTGCAGTGCGACGGAGGGTGGCTGTTGCTCGACACGGGTTTCAACCCCGCGCTCATTCGGGACCCGGCGCTGCGACGGCGCTTTCACGGCGACCCGCTGTTCCGTCCTGTCCTGCCGGGTCCGGGCGAGCCACTCGAAGAGGCGCTCGCGGGGGCGGGGATCCTCATGGATGAGATCTACGAGGTCGGTCTGAGCCATCTCCACAACGATCACGCCGGCGGACTGCGTCACTTCGCCGGACGGATTCCGGTGCATGCCCAACGGGCGGAGCTCGACTACGGGATGTCGGACCATCCCGACCCCGAGCAGCACGCGATGTTCCGCATCGACTACGACGATCCCTCCATCGATTGGCGGTTGGCCGATGGCGACGCGGAGATCGCCCCGGGCGTGACCTCGGTCCTGACCGCGGGGCACACCCCGGGCCACCAGAGCTTCATCGTCGACCTCGATCCCTCCGTAGGAGGAGGCGGCCTCGTCTTCGCCTTCGATGCGGCCGACCTGACGGAGAACATCGAGAACGAGCTCCCCATCGGCGGCCGGGTCCACGTGCCACCCGAGGCCACGATCGAACCGATCAGACGGCTCAAGCAGCTCGCCGCAAGCCGGGGCTACCCGCTCATACCCGGCCATGACCCCGTGGTGTGGCCCGCACTGACGCGGGAGCTGGCCGAGCGCTTCGCCACGACCGGCTGAGTTCAGAGCTCCATCGCGGCCAACGCGGCATACCCCTGCGCGCCTCGCCGCAGGGAGTCCAGAGTCACATGTTCATCGACCTGGTGTGCCATCGACTCGACGCCGACGCCGAATCCGATGGTGGGGATGTTGCAGATTCCGGCGGCATACGAGCCGTTCGTGCAAAAGGAATAGTGCGTCGGCGTCGATTGCAGACCGACCGACTCCAACGCGCGGATCGCGCCGGACACCAGTGGCGAATCCTCCGGCGTCCACCAGGCTGCGGCGTACTCGGGCAGCGAGAACTGCTCGCCCGTCCAGGTGCGAAAGACCGCTTCGACGAGCGAGACCTCAAGGTGCGGCTGCTCCCCCCAGCCCGACCACGCTTCTTCGGCGGCCGCCGTCAGCAACTGCAGGATGGACGCGGGGGACTCGCCGGGAAGGAAGCGGCAGTCGAACCGTGCCGTGACCCGACCCGGGATCGTCGAAACCGACGGATACGGGTCGGAGAGAACGTCGATGCAGTTCAGGTCCCGCACGCCCAACCGGGGATGGGCCGGACGGGGCAGTCTCGCGACCTCCCCGATCAGAGCCGCCATGGCGTGGGCGGCATTGAGGCCGACCGCGGCGTGACCGGCGTGACAGGCGCGACCGGTCACCTGTACCTGTACCTTGGCCCGCCCCCGCTGGCCCACACACAACCGGGTGTCGTTGGGCTCGCTCGTGACGAAGAAGTCCGGCTGCACGGTGTCGATGGGCTCGGCCAGAGCGCCGCCCTCCATCTCCTCCTCGCAGACACTGGCCACGACGACGACGCGCTGGCGGAGCACCGGAGCTGCCGCGGCCACGCCCCATATCGCCGACGCGATCGATGCCTTCTGATCGCAGATGCCCAGTCCGTACAGCACGCCGTCGCGCACCTCACCGCCGAAGGGGTCGACCGTCCATCGACTCTGCGAATGCAGCGGTATCGAATCGATGTGCCCGTCGATCATGATGGTCCGACCATCCGGAGGGCCGATCGCGCCGACGGCGTTGCCCGATCCGTCGATATGCACGGTGTCGAAGCCGGCGGAGCGCATGGCCGAAGCGGCCAACTTGACGGCTTCTTCCTCGTGGCCCGACACGCTCGGCGTGCGCGCCAGACCCACTGCGAGACCGATCAGGGCGGCGTCGTCGACGGCGTAGGACATGGTCACAGTGCGAGCTCTCTTTCCGGAAGGAGAAACCGACCGACAGGGTCGCTCGCCCGAAGGCCGGCCTCATAGACCACGTTGCCGCGCACGAGAGTCATCTCCACCACGCCACGGAGCACCTCGCCACGAAACGGGGAGCGGGCGTGACGATCGCGCAGGGTGTCGCCGTTCACGCTCCAGGTGGCGTCGAGGTCGACGAGCGCCAGATCGGCGTCGTAGCCGGGTGCCACCGATCCCTTTCGCGCCAGCCCGAACAGACGCGCCGCCGCGGTGCGCAGCCGGCTCACCTCGGGAAGCGCGAGCGCGCCAGACGTGAGGAGGACCGACAACGTCGTCTGCACCCCGGAGATGCCGGCGAAGGGCGGCTGTCGTTCCTTGTACGAAGGTGGGCAGGGGGAGTGGTCCGAGGCGATGGCATCAATCAGGCCGTCGCGAAGGGCGCGCCACAAGGCCAGGCGATTCTCTTCATCGCGCACGGGCGGACAGCACACCGCATCGGGGCCGATCCGGGCGACATCGGCGTCCGTCAACACCAGGTAATGCGGGCACGTCTCCACCGTCACCCGCGGCCACCTTTTGGCCCGCACGACGGCTTCGGCCGACGAACAGTGCACGATATGAAGCCGCGCGGCACGCGTCGCCGCCGCTTCGCACGCGACGGCCACGGCCGAGAGCTCAGATTCTTGCGGACGGTCATCCTCCCCCGGGCCGAAGTACGAGGGGTCCTCGCAGTGCACGGCCACGGGGAGTCCCGCCCGCGCCGCCGCTTCCATGCCCTGCGAAAGGACCTCGGTGTCGCAGGGCGGAAAGGCCGCCCACCCGCTGTCGCACATGAAGGCTTTGAGGCCGACGATCCCAGAGCCCAGCAGCTCGTCGAGCGACGCCCTGTTCTGGGGCACCAACCCGCCCCAGAGCGCGAAGTCGACCAACGACGAGGCGCCGGCGGCGGCACATTTGGCCCGCACCGCGGGCACGTCGATGGTGGGGGGATCGGAGTCGATCGGCATGTCGATCACCGTGGTCACCCCACCGGCCACCGCGGCCAAACTGCCGGACTCCCACCCCTCCCACTCGTCGCGTCCGGGCGCGTCGAAGTGCACGTGCGCGTCGATCGCGCCGGGGAAGACGGTCAGACCGGTGGCGTCGATGAGGCGATGGCTCGGGCCGCCTTCCCCCGGCCCGGTGAGGGCGGTGACGGATCCGGCGTCGACGACGACATCGGCTGCTCTCCCGCCGTCGGTGCCGATCACCAGCCCGCCACGTATCACCAGGTCAGTCGCCAACTTTTCCATCCTCAGGTCACGACGCCGGGGCCGTGCGCCGAAAGTCTCCGCCGGGTGTATTTCCGGGCGATCACTTCCATGTAATTGCCTCGTGAATTCGCCGTGCGGAACAGCTGCATCCGGCCGACGTCGTGAGAGCATGGCGGACCTTGAGCGATCCCACCGTTGTCGATGTCCATGTCCACCTGTTCGCCGGAGCCGATGATCCGCTGCGCGACGGCTACGAAATCTGGGAGTACGGCGACCTCCCCGGCGTCGAATTCGGCGAACGGCGGGGAACTGTCGACGACCTCCTCGATGCGCTCGGTGGAGAGCCCTGTGCCCACTGCGTCGTCCTCGGAATGTTCGTCCCGGAGGTCGAACTGGCGCAGATGGGCGACGACGATGAACAGGGGCTGCCCGAACGGCTGCGCGCCTACAACGAATGGCTGCTCCGCACGGCGAAGGACTCTCCCTACCTGACCCCGTTGATCGCCGCCGACCCTTCGGTCCTCGGCGGACGGGCGGGTGCCGAGCATCTGCGGCGGTCGGCCGACGCGGGCGCCAGGGGGATCAAGGTGCACCCGGTGCTGCAGAAATTCCTTCCTGGAGACTCCCGGATGGATGAGATCTATGCCGTGTGCGAAGAGCGTGAGCTCACCGTTCTGTCCCACTCGGGCAGTTCACGGACATCACCACCATGGGCCGATCCTTTTGCCTTCTCCGCCGTGATGGAGGCCCATCCCCGCCTGCACCTGCTTCTGGCGCATCTCGGCGGGGCGAGCTGGCATCAGGTCCGGGACTTCGCAGCCGCCTTTCCCAGCGTGTCGTTCGACCTCTGCGAGATCATCGCCTGGACGGGAGCTCCCGGAGCCCCGACCGCAGATGAATTGGGCCGCCTGATCAGGGACATCGGGGCCGACCGCGTCCTGTTCGGCACTGATTTCCCCTGGTACGACCTCGATCGCACGGTCGACCAGCTCATGCATCTTCCCCATCTCTCCGACGAGGAACGACGAGGGATTCTGGGGGAGAACGCCATCCGGCGCATGGGGCTCACCCTGGGTGAAGATGCGTGACCGCCTCCCTCGCCCACCTGCGGGCGAGGGACCGGGCGCGGGCGCCCGGCCGACCGGCGCCTAAAGTTTGCATGTTGGATCGCACCGCCCCGACCCGGGAAGGCACACCATGCACATCGTCGAGTCACCGGTCTTCGACGCCGACAACCACTACTACGAAGCACTGGATGCCTTTACGCGCCATCTCCGCCCCGAGGACGGGCCCCGGGTGATCCAATGGGTCGACATCGGCGGCCGCAAGTACCACGCTCTCGGCGGCCACATCAATGGCGCCGTGACCAACCCCACGTTCGACCCGATCGCGCCGGCAGGCTCTCTGTTCGACTACTTCCGGGGCAACGCCGGGGATCGTTCCGCGCACGAGCTGATGGGAACGCCCGAGTCCATCCGTGCCGAGTACCGGGACCGCGACGCCCGCCTCGAGGTAATGGACAGGCAGGGGTTGGAGAAGATCTGGCTCTTTCCGACGCTCGGCATGATGTACGAGAACGCGCTCAAGCACGACCCCGGTGCGGTCGTCCTGCTCTTCCACGCGTTCAACCGGTGGCTGGCCGAGGACTGGGGCATGGCCTACAAGAACCGGATCTTCGCCGCCCCCTACATCTCGTTGGCCGACCTGGACGAAGCCGTGGTCGAGTTGGAGTGGGCACTGGATCAGGGCGCGCGGACCGTGGTGCTCCGGCCCGCCGCCCCCATCGGCGTGACCGGCCCGCATTCCCCCGCGGCCGACATGTTCGACCCCTTCTGGGCCCGGGTCGACGAAGCGGGCATCACGGTCGTCGTCCATGCCGGCGACGCCGGCGTTTCGACGAATGGCTATGCGGCGGAAGGCTTCGCCGCCAATTTCCGCCAAGGACGTCTCCCCCCGAGCGTGAGGATGTTCGCCATCGACCGGGCGGCGCACGACTTCTTGATCACGCTGGTCCTCGAAAGGCTCTTCGACCGGTTTCCGAACGTGCGCATCGCCTCGGTGGAGAACGGCTCCGAGTTCCTGCCGCCGCTCCTGCGTGAATTGGCCAGCACGGCCCGCAAGATGCCCGGCTATTTCCGGGAGGACCCGGTCGTCACCTTCCGGCGCCATGTCTGGATCAACCCCTTCTGGGAAGACGACGTGAACGAGATCGTCGCACTCATGGGTGACGATCGCGTGATCTTCGGCTCGGACTGGCCCCACGTCGAGGGGCTGCCCGAACCGACGGACTGGGTGACGGAGCTCCAAAAGCTCGACGCTGACTCCGTGGCCAGAATTATGGGCGACAATGCTTCCCTTCTCAACGAGCTCCAACCAGCAAGGTGACCACTGTGATCGAAGAAGTTCCCGAACAGCCGGCGACAGCGCCGTTGCCCCCGCACGTCATCGTCCTCTTCGGGGCGACGGGGGACCTGGCGGCACGCAAGCTCCTGCCCGGACTCCTTCACCTCGCGCAATCGGGCATGCTCACGGACTACCGGATCATCGGCGTCGCCCGCAGCGAGCTGTCCGACGAGGAGTTCCGCAACCTGGCCCGCCAGGCCTGCGACCAGTTCGCCACCGGGAAGATCTCCCTGCTGCAATGGGCGGGATTCGAGAAGAACCTGAGCTTCGTCTCACAGTCCACAGGACCGGACGGCCTGGCCGCCGCAGTGGCAAAGGCGGAGGAGTCCATGGGCGGAGACGTCCGCCGGCTGCACTATCTCAGCATCCCGCCCGTCGCCGCGGCGGACACCATCGAGATGTTGGGCAAGGCGGACCTGGTCGACCGCTCACGGGTGATCATGGAAAAGCCCTTCGGGGTGGACCTGGCCAGTGCCAAGGCACTCAATGCGACCGTGCACCAGATTTTCGACGAAGAGCAGGTGTTCCGCATCGACCACTTCCTCGGAAAAGAGGCGGCGCAGAACATACTGGCGTTTCGCTTCGCTAACGGGTTGTTCGAGCCCATCTGGAATCGCGACCACATCGACCACGTGCAGATCGATGTGCCCGAGACGCTGTCGGTCGACGACCGCGTGGAGTTCTATGAAGCGACCGGCGCCTTCAAGGACATGGTGGTGACCCACCTCTTCCAGATCCTGGGCTTCATGGCGATGGAGCCGCCCACCGCGCTCGAATCGCGCGCCATCAGCGAAGAGAAGAACAAGGTCTTCCGCTCGTTGCGCCCACTCGACGTGTCGCAGGTCGTGCGCGGGCAGTATGTCGGCTATCGGGATGTTCCGGGGGTGAATCCCGAATCGGACACCGAGACATTCGTCGCCCTGCGCTGCGAAATCGACAATTGGCGCTGGGCCGGCGTGCCCTTCTTCCTCCGCACCGGAAAGCGGCTGGGGGGTGGCGAGCGCATCATCTCCATCGCCTTCCGCGAACCGCCCAAGAGCATGTTCTCGGCCGGTTCGGGCGTGGGATCGCAGGGTCCGGACCACTTGACGTTCGACCTCGCCGATTCATCCAAGCTCTCGCTGTCGTTCTACGGCAAGAAGCCGGGACCCGGCATGAACCTCGAAAAGTTGAGCCTGCAGTTCGCCCTGCACGAAACCGGCCAGGATGCCGACGTCCTCGAAGCCTACGAGCGACTCATCCACGACGCCATGATCGGCGACCACACGCTGTTCAACACGGCGGAAGGCATCGAACGGCTGTGGGAGGTTTCAGCCCCGCTCCTGGAGAATCCTCCGCCCGTCCAACCCTATGAGCCGGGAACATGGGGACCCGACGCCATCCGGGAGCTCATCGCTCCCCGGACCTGGCGCCTTCCCTTCGAGCGCCGCTGGCGCGGTTCTCGTTAATCCGCTTCGCCGGGCTACAGCCGCTCGCGGCCGCTCGCAAACTTCGCGCCGGTTTCGGGCCCACCTTCTGCCGGGCCGGCGTGGTCGTACTGCGCAACCGTGAACTGTTCCACACCACGAAGCCCGACGACAGCGCCATGGCACCGGCGGCGATCAGGGGATTGAGTAGGCCGAACGCCGCCAGGGGAATGGCCGCCAGGTTGTAGACACAGGCCCACGTCAGATTGCCGTGAATGGTGCGCAGCGTGCGGCGCGACAGGTCGATAGCCGATGCGACCGCGCGCAGGTCGTCACGCACCACGATGAGATCCGCGGCGTTGATCGCGACATCCGTACCCGATCCGACGGCCAGGCCCAAATCGGCCGCGACGAGCGCAGGCCCGTCGTTGACCCCGTCGCCCACCATCGCAACCGAGCGGCCTTCAGCTTGGAGCCTCCGGATGACGTCCACCTTCTCGGAAGGCAATGCGCCCGAGACGACCTCGGTGATCCCGAGCGACGTGGCGGCGGCGCGTGCAGTGACCTCGTTGTCCCCGGTCATGAGGACGCAGCGCAGCCCGAGCTGCTGGAGTCGGTACACGGCCGGTGCGGCTGACTCGCGCATGGTATCCGCCACCGCGATCGAACCCACCACCGCCTCGTCACACCACACGAGTACCGCGGTACGGCCTTCACGCTCCCATTCGCGCGCAATGATCCACGACGTCGTCCGAGGGAAGTTCCCCCGTCGACGCGCGCGACGCCCGATCGTGATGCGATGACCTTCGACGACACCTTCGGCCCCGAGTCCCGGCATGGTGGCGAAGGACGCCACCTCGGGGAGCGGGCCCACGTCGTGACGCGCACGCGCGGCGATAGCGACGCCGACAGGGTGTTCGGACGCCTGCTCCAGCGCGCCGGCCCAACGCAGGAGCGTCTTGACCTCCGTCCCGCGTGCACAGGCGATGTCGGTGACCCTCATCTTTCCCAACGTGAGCGTTCCGGTCTTGTCCAGCACGACGGTATCGACCTCTTTGGACGCCTCGAGGGCCCGATACCCCTTGAAGAAGATCCCCGAGCGGGCCCCCTCGCCCGCCGCCACGTAGAGCGCCGCCGGCGTCGCGAGGCCGAGGGCACAGGGACAGGCGATGACCAGGACGGACAGCGCCGCCGTGAACGCCTGCTCTGAGGAATACCCCAGGAGGAGCCAGGTCGCCAACGTAGCGAGGGCGATCAAAAGGACGGCCGGGACGAAGACGTTGCACACCCGATCCGCCAGACGCTGCACAGCCGCCTTCTCGTTCTGGGCGTGTTCGACGAGGCGCAACATCTGGGCCAGCTGCGTGTCGCGCCCGACCTTCGTCGCCCGCACGACCAGACGCCCGCTCGTCGAGACTGTCCCGCCGACCACCATGTCGCCCTGACGCACGTCGAGGGGTTGGGACTCCCCGGTCAGGACACTGCGGTCGACCGCCGACTGCCCGAAGACCACTTCGCCGTCTGTGGCGACGGTCTCCCCCGGCCGGACGACGAAGCGGTCGCCGACGGCAAGTGCCGACACCGGGCGGCGGCGCTCGAATCCCATGGCGTCGAGGATGCCGACGTCTTTGGCGCCGACTGCGGCCAAGGCGCGCAGCGCATTGCCCGACCGTTGGCGGGACCACGCTTCGAAGTATCGCCCGGCGAGTACGAACGTGGTGACGCCGGCGGCGACGTCGAGATAGATCGCCCCCGCGGAGCGGTGCACCAGCATGAACAGGATCGAGTGCGACACGTGGCTCGAATCGCGCCAGAACATTGCGTAGAGCGACCAGATCGTCGAGGAGATGATGCCCAACGAGACCAGCGTGTCCATGGTGGACAAGCCGTGTCGGGCCGCCCGTACGGCCGCCCGGTAGAACGGCCAGGCCGCCCACGTGACCACCGGCGCCGCCAGTGCCACCATGAGCCACTGCCAGCCCAGGAAGCGCAGATTCGGGGCCACCGAGAACGCGATGGATGTGTCGCACAGCGGCATGAAGAGCAGCGCGGACACGAACAGCCGCCGGCGCAACGCCCGTACCCGGACATCGATCTCTTCCCCACCTTCGTCGGTCCGGTCGTCTGCAGGAAGCTCTGCCGAATAGCCGGCGGCAGTGACCTCCTCGATCAGCCGCGCCACGCTGACGTCGGCCGGCAGCACGGCCGTGGCACGTTCCGAGGCGTAATTGACTCGTGCCTCCACCCCGTCCAGAGCATTGAGCCGTTGTTCGATGCGGGCCGCGCACGCCCCGCAGGTCATGCCACCGATGAGAAGCGATACTTCGATGGTCTCGGGCTCGACCTGGGAGTCGACCGTGACGGTCACCGCACCAGCCTGTCGGAGCACGCCATGGTCAATAGACTTGCAGGGGCGTCGGGGGAACGCCAAGCGGGGACCTCACGGAATGAGCAGGACCCTCCCGAACGACCGCCGGCTTTCGATGTAGGCGTGCGCGGCAGCTGCCTCAGCCAGGGGGAACGACCGGTCGATGATGACGCGGAGCTCACCCCGTGCGATGGCGTCGAGGTGCCCGGCGATGATGGCGTGCGACCGGGGAAAGAGCAACAATTCGGCCCCCAGAAAGTAGCCCGACAGGGTCTGATTGTTCCCACGCATGGTCGAGATGTCCAGATGCTCGGCCGGGGACCGCCCGGCATCGCCGACCGACACGCACCGGCCCCGATAGGCCAGGGCGCGGAGGCTGCCCTGGAGCGTCGCACCTCCGACGGAGTCGACGATCACATCCACCCCGCGGCCATCGGTCAGGCGGCGCGCCTCGGCCACGAAATCATCCCTGACGTAATTGATCCCCTCGTCGAGTCCGAGCTCTCCGAGCCGTTCCAGTTTGTCGTCGCTCGACGCGGTGGCGAACACCCGGGCACCCACCCGCTTCGCCAGCTGAATGGCCGCGAGGCCCACGCCGCTTCCCCCGGCGTGGATCAGGACCGTCTCGCCCGCGACGAGGCGGCCGAACTCGAACAGGCAATCGTCGGCGGTGCCCCACGGCACCGGCACACAGGCGGCCTCGTCGGTTGCGAGGGAGGCCGGGATCTTCCAGGCGAAGGGCTCGGGAACGGCCCGCAGCTCGGCATGGGATCCGTCCAGGCCGACGGTGACCACGCGATCACCCACAGCGAACCGCGTGACCTCCCCGCCCACGACCACCACGGTGCCGGCACACTGGTAGCCGACGATGTGCGGCACTGCGTTCAGAGCGCCGCCCAGCCGGTTGAGGGTGTCGCCACCCTCGATGCTGATGGCCTCGACCCGGACCAGGATCTCGGCCGGACCCGGCGTGGGATCAGACACTTCCTCGTAGCGAAGGACGTCGGGGCTTCCCGTCTCGTAATAGACCGCTGCGTGCACACTTTCCCCCTTGATGCGCCGATCAGTACTGATCGAGCGTTCAGACGCCGCCCTTACCGGCGGACGGCGTCGAGGCCACCGGAACGGTCGGAGGCCGGAGCCCATCGCAGACAATGGCGAGGAGCTCCCCGGGCAGCGAGGCCGGGTTCGGGCGCTCACACGCGATGCAGGCTGCCCCTACCAGTGAGATGACGACGGCGGGCGTCACATCGGACCGGACCGCTCCCGCATTCTGCGCCACGGCCAACAGGTCACTCACCGCGGCTTCGAGCTCCCGCTTCGCCGGGGCGGCCGCCTGCTCGATTTCGACGCCCGCACCCAGCAATGCCTGAATCAGGTCCCGCTTCAGCGCGCTCTCCTCGACCAGGTACTGCAGAAAAGAGAAGAAGGCCGCGCCGGGATCCTCGGCGTCCATGCGCGCCCGGGCATCCGCCGCGATGGCGCTGAGCCGATCGATCAGAATGGCTTCGAACAACTTCTCCTTGGTCGGGAAGTGCCGATAGAGCGTCCCCACCCCGACTCCGGCCTTCTCGGCGATGACGTCGACGGGCACCGAGATGCCCTCCGCGGCGAACACGGATTCGGCCGCCTCGAGCACGCGGGCACGGTTGCGCAGCGCGTCCGCCCGGAGCGGACGCGGCACTTCTCCACAGAGGTCCCCTTCGTGTGTCACATCTCTGGCCGGCTTCACACCCACAGAAATCTTCCTCCCCCCGATTGACAAACGGAGCGTGCGTTCCGTATAGTCTAAATGGAACCAGCACTCCGATTGTACGACAGGCCGGCGCCCGATGCGAGAGGAATCCTCTTTCTCGCCCGGCCGGTACATCGGAGCAGGTGGTCCACCGTCCACCAGCAGCAGGAGCCGCAGATGACAACCACCCTCGACCGCCCAGACCTCGAAGAAGGGACGCAGCCACCCCTGGATCCGAAGCGATTCCGGGCGCTGGGCGTGATCGCCGTCGCCCAGTTGATGGTGGTGCTCGATGCCTCCGTGGTGATCATCGCCCTGCCATCGGCCCAACGCTCGCTGCACATTTCGACCGCCAACCGCCAGTGGATGTTGACCGCCTACACCCTGGCCTTCGCCGGCCTCCTCCTCCTGGGCGGGCGGCTCGCCGATTACCTGGGTCGCAAACGGATGTTCATCATCAGCCTCATCGGATTTGCGGCGGCCTCGACGCTCGGCGGTTTAGCCCAGACCTCGGCCATGCTGTTCGGCGCCCGTGCGCTGCAAGGGGTCTTTGCCGCCATCATGGCCCCGTCGGCGCTCTCACTCCTCACCGTCGCCTTCACCGAGCCCAAGGAACGGGCCCGGGCCTTCGGCGTCTACGGCAGTATCGCGGGTGGAGGCGCAGCCATCGGTCTGATCCTCGGCGGCGTCCTGACGCAGTACGCGTCGTGGCGCTGGACACTCCTGATCAACGTCCCCATCGCCATTATGGCGGCCATCGCTGCAACGCGCTTCGTGACGGAAAGCAGGAGTCCCGTGCGCCACGGGTACGACATCCCCGGAGCGGTCACGGTCACCGGAGGGCTCGTCGCTCTCGTCTATGCCTTCACCAAAGCAGGACTGGACGGATGGGCGTCGTCGACGACGCTCTCCCTTTTCGGCCTCGGTGCGGTCCTGCTCACGCTGTTCGTCGCTCGTCGAGCGCCGAGCCTCGCACCCACTGCTGCCGCTGCGGATCGTTCTTGACCGGAACCGGGGAGGATCCTTCCTGGCGTCGCTCCTCGTGGGAATAGCGATGTTGGGCACGTTCCTCTCGCTGACCTACTACTTCCAGGGCACCCTGCACTACTCCGCCATGAAGAGCGGCCTGGCCTTCGTGCCGTTCTCGATGGGCGTGATCACCGGTGCGACGTCGGCCAGCCGGCTGCTACCGCGATTCGGTCCCCGTTTCGTCATCATGACCGGGCTCTGCCTGAGCGCGATCGGCCTGGGGCTCTTCACCCTGCTCGGGGTCAACTCCACCTACGTCGGCCTGGTGTTGCCGGCGATCGTCATCGTCAGTGTGGGTATGGGACTGTCGTTCGTCGGCATGAGCAGCACCTCACTGCTCGGGGTGAAGCAGGAGGACGCCGGCGTGGCGAGTGCTCTGGTCAACACCACCCAGCAGACGGGGGGCTCCCTGGGTGCGGCCCTGATCAACACCATCGCGACCGGAGCGACGGCCTCCTACCTGGCGATCCACGGCCACTCGGCCGCGGCCCAGAAGGCAGGGTCCATCCACGGCTATACGACCGCCTTCATGTTCAGCGCAATCATGCTGGCGCTCGCCGCAGTTGCCGCGTTCACCCTCATCAGGGCGCCCAAGGCGACCCCCGCCGACGGAGCAGGCGGTCGTGGTGCCGGCCGTCTGAGCCGTCAGCCTCTGGTGCCCGGGTCGCTGGAGTGGCGCAAGGGCGTAGACAAGCGCCACTTGCGCCGTCTGGGTCTGCGAGCCGGATTCGATCGGCACCGCTGGGGCCGAGGCGGCGCCGGCCGAGGCAAACGTGAGACCCTTGGATCCTTGATCGAGGGCGGAAACCTGGGTCTGATCGGTCAGGGAACACACGGGTCCGAGGGATCTTCCGGCCGCGTGGGCCAACGCCCGGGCGTGCACAACCGCCTGGGTGGTGGCCCGTGCCCGGGCCTGAGCCTCCACCGCACCGGGATTGCGGGTCGAGAAGGAGAGGGACTCGATCTGCGCCGCGTTCCCGGCGGCGCCGACGACGGCGTCGATGACCGAGCCGGACCGGGCTATGTCGTCCAATGTGGCGGTGATCGCATTGACCACCTGGTACCCGGTCACGGTCGGTATGCCCTTCGGATACGAGTACTGGGGCTGGAGGGACAGGTCGGACGTCTGCATATCTTTGGCCTGCGCGCCTCCACTGCGCAACGCCGTCACGACTGCTGCCGCCTGCGTGTTGTCCATCGCCAACGCCTGCGCGGCGCTGGGTTCTGTCGCCGTGACCTGCACGACGACGGTGAGGAGATCCGGCGTGGCCGTCGCTTCGCCGGTCCCCTGTACCGTGAGCTTGGGCGACGTCGGGCCGCAGGAAGCCTGCGGGGTCGGCGCAGCCCCGGATTTTCCCGCAGCCACGCCCAGAGCGATTCCGCCGAGGATCACCGCCACCGCCACTCCGATCACGAGCAGGGACATCCGGGTGAGGTGCACAGCCTTCCCGGTGGGTCGCGTCAGTTCCTGGCGATCGTTTTCGTCCTCGTCGGTCATGCGAAAGGGCTCCGTTCACTCGAACTCCGCCCAATAGACGCACCGGCGGGCCGGATGGTTCGCGAACGGTCAGGTGCCGGTGAAGCGAGGTTCCCGTCGCTCGGCGCCCGCTTCGATACCTTCGGCGAAGTCCGACGTGTGCCGCAGGCTCTCCTGGACCTCACACTCATGGTCCATGGCCAGGCGGAGCCGGTCGACCAGGCCCTGGCGCAGCGTGGCCCGGATGGCCCGCACGGCCAACGGGCCCGACGTTGCGATGGTGGCCGCGAAAGCGACGGCCGCAGGGAACAGACCCTCCTCTTCTTCGACCAACTGGTCACACAGACCCAGGGCCAGCGCCTCGGTCCCGGCCACACGACGTCCTGAATACAGGAGCTCCGCCGCGTGCTGCTCGCCTACGATGCGCGGAAGGGTCACCGTCATTCCGAACCCGTGGTGAAAGCCCAACCGTGCGAAATTGGCGCTGAACCGGCTCGCCGGCGTCGCGATGCGGAAGTCCGCCGAAAGAGCGAGCCCGAGCCCGCCGCCGATGGCACCGCCGCTGACGGCGGCCACGACCGGAAGAGGCGCGGCGAAGAGACGCAGTGCATGGCGATAGAGCGCTGCGATGTCCTGCTCCTTGTTCGTGGCAAAGTCGAGCCCGGCACAGAAATGCCTCCCCTCTGCGCGCAGGATGATGGCGCGGTAGTCATCCGCCGCCGCCACCTCTTCATAGGCATCCGCCAACGCGGCGAGGAGCGCCGTATCGAAGAAGTTGTTCGGTGGACGGTGCAGGCCCACCACCGCGATGTGGTCGTCCACGCTCTCGATCGAGACATCGTTCATGGGTCCTCAGCCACCCCCGTAAGGGCGCGTGATGATCTCGAGCAGATGCCCGTCGGGGTCATGGAAGTAAACGCCCCGTCCGCCGTCAGCCCGATTGACCAGGCCCCGCTGGCGCAATCCGGGGTCCGCCCAGTAGTCGACGGGGCGCGCCGTCATCCGCCCGAAGATCTGGTCGAATTCTTCCTCGCTTATGAGGAATGCGTAGTGCTGTCCCGCTATGGACTCGTCGGTTTCGTGAAAATCGAGCGATACCCCGTTCTCGAGATCCACGACCAGAAACGGCCCGAAAGGTTGCGGCGCGGGCAGCCCGAGGATCTCGGTCAAGAATGCCGCCGAGCGGCGCTTGTCGCGGCACCAGACGATGGTGTGATTCAACTTCACGCCCATGGAAGCCTCAGTAGGTCCGGGGTGCCCGGCGAGCACCGAAGTGCACGGCGGGTACAGGTCCATCTAGCGTGGAGCGGGGCGCCGCACATTTCCAGCACATACGCCGACCGCGTCGCACCACTGAGCAGTCTTGAAACTTCAGAGAGGAAATGACGAATGAGCGATCTGCTCTTGGCAGAGGAACGAGAAGCGGTAGCGAGCGCCAGTCGCCACCTGGCCGAAGAAGGGCTCGTCATCGGCACGGCGGGCAACATCTCCGCCCGCAAGGGGGACCTGGTCGCCGTGACCCCCACGGGATCCGACCTGGGCAAGGTCACGGCTGAAATGGTCACCGTCATCAACCTCGATGGCGAAGTCGTGGACGGGGACCTCGCCCCCACCTCCGAGGTCCCGCTCCACACGGGCATCTACCGCGCCACCAATGCCTTGGCTATTACGCATGCTCATGCCATGGCGTCGACCGCGCTGTCCACCACGCACGATGAGTTGCCGGCGCTCCATTACAGCTGCCTGGGCCTGGGCGGCACGCCGCGGACCGCGGCCTACGCCACCTTCGGTTCGGAGGAGCTGGCACAAAATGTCATTAAGGCGCTCGAAGGTCGCAATGCCGCCATGATGCAGAACCACGGCTCCATTGCCTATGGCACCACCATGGATCAAGCCGTGGAACGTCTCGAACTCCTCGAGTGGCTGGCCGAGTTGTACTGGCGTGCGTCGTCGATGGGCACCCCACGCGTACTCGGCGACAAGGACTTCGAAGCCATCATCACCGCGGCCATGGCCCGTGGGTACGGCGCCGTCAAGAAGGCTGACAAAAGCGGGTGAGGCAAAAGCGGGTGAGGCAGTCGGCGCTCAGCTGAGCAGAGCTTTGTGTCGTTCCGTCGCAAAGAGCTCGACCGATTCCGCCAGGTCGGCCTGTACCTGACGCTGGGTCTCGAGAAGTTCGTCGGCCCAGAGCATCTGCAACATGGTGCGGAGCTGGTCGGCACGTCGATGGGTCCGTGCATCCTCGAACGCCGTCCGAAGGACCCCGTGCAAGGTCTGGTCATGCGCAGGGGGGTGGTCCATCGAGCCGCGTTGCCCGTTCAGCACCTCGCCGAACTCCTCGTACCAACGATGGCTCGCCGCATACGAGTCCCGCAGCACCGCGCCGGCGACGGCGACCGACTCGAGTTCGGGTCCGCCCCATCGGGGGGGAGCAAGGGCAAGGATGACAGCGTGTACGCGGCCAACCGGATGCGATTGGATCCGGTGAAGAGACCGGCGATGACATCCACCGGCACGACCTTCGCTCCCCGTTCGGCCAGGAATTGGCGGAACGCGTCGTCGAGCCTCAGGTAGGCGGTGTTCGCCGCCCGCTGGCCCGGGTCCGTGTCCACGGCATCATTCGGGTTGGTCAAACGGACCACGGCATCGGCGAGGTAGCTGGAGCTCATGACGAATGCATCGGACAGCGCCCGTCCCAACGCGGCCATGGCCCCCCTGGGCCAGAACAACAGTCCCACGACGATGCTGACCCCGCACCCGATCGCCACATCCTCGATCCTGGTGAGGCCGACCTTCCACCCGGAGGGCTGAATGATGTTGAACAGAATGATGACGACCAGCGTGAACCCGGCCTGACCCGCGGCAAACGAGATCATCGACGGGGCGGCGCCGGAGACCAGCACGGCCAGGGGAAGCAGCACCCACAATGCGACGGGATGACCACCCACGCCGATCATCATCGCGCCGACCCACGACGAAACCCGACCGCCGTCCCCCCGATGGCACGCAGAGCCGTGGCACCGGTACCCAGCGCATTGGATCGCAACACCGACAGCGTTCCCAGCACCACCCAGAATCCGTGCTCGACGTCGGTGATCTCAATGACGGCCACGGCCAACGCCAGACCGGCCGCACCCCGTACGGCATTGCGGAACCACACCGAACGAAACGAGAGGTGGGAGAAGAGCCGTGGCCACACCTGGAGAGCCCGGGCATCGACCCCGGCGCTCCACTTCTGTTCACCCTCCGGGTGCACCCCGGCCGCCTCAATGGTGGTGTCGGCCACCATCAAGGTGGCGATACCGAAGGCCCGGGCCTGGAAACTGGGGTCGAGCGAAGAGGCGAGGCCATCCTGGCGTTCGGCGCCGGGTGCGTCACTCCCCGGCACGAGCATCTGATCCCTGCGACCGACGGCCGGCTCGATCAGTGTGGACACCTCGGCCGCCAGCTCGTGGCCCATCAGATCATCGAGCTCCCGCATGCTCCGCCGAAGTGCGCGCACACACTCGGGGTCGTCCACGGGATGCGCCTGCTGGTCGCAGACGAGCGCGGCGCACTGGCGCAACGTCTCGGCCGCGGTCCGGATCATCGCCTGCACATGCGGTACCTTCCGCGCCGCCGCCCCGTCGTCGAGCAACGTCGCATTGCCGGCGGCCCATTCGACGCGCCCGACGAGCTTGGCCAACGCGACCGCACTTCCGGCCGCACCGGTGGGCGGGTAGGGCGTACCCGCGAACTGGTCCCGCAGGCGGGAAAGTTCGGCCTGCACGGTTGCGACCGCCTCGGGATCCGGGATCCCTTCGGCCTGTGCCAAGGCCAGCTTGGCCATCGCTCCGACGGTCGCCGACAAGCGGCGACGCAGATTGTCATGCCACGGCGTGGGCCACACCACCATGCAGGCGGTGATACAGGCGACAGCCGCGCACGCCCACCCGAGCAGGCGCGGACCGATGGCCGAGGCGGGCTGGGCCACTGCAACCGGCAGCACGAAGATGAGCAACGTGGCGGTCGACGCCGCAGCCGCTTGCGGAGACACGATCCCGGCGAAGAGGACAGCGAACCCCACCACCGCCATGACGCCGACCGACACCCATTTGTGGGTCGAAACAACCGTTCCCAACGCGATCAGGCCGCTCCCGATCAGCCACAGCAGGACGAAGGAGAACAGGCGGGTCCGCGGGCGGCCCGGGAAGTCCACCAGCAGGAGCAGCGCGAAGGATCCCAAAGCTCCCAGGAGGCTGACCTGGGGGTTGGAGAAGAGTGCATGGGTGAGACCGAACACCGCGGGCATGATGACGGCGGCCCGCACAGATCGTTTGATGGCGAGGAGTCCGGGGTCCTTGCGCCTGACCCACTCCGCCAGGTGCACCAGACTCCGACGACGCTCGCGCATGGTGACGTGAAGCTACCCGTCGCGGAGGCGGATTGGAACAGGTCGACCGAGCACGCTCGGAGTACGAACGCGGTGCGGGTCATCGCCGATTCCCTCCGGCACTCGCTGAGGCCCCCCGATCGTCGGGCCTCAGATGCGGACGTCGTCATTGGGAAACGCGGAGGTCCTGTGCCGTGCGGTGATCGACGGCGGACCTTCTGAGAACTCGCGCTTCTCGCGGCCCGCGGTGACGGACCCGTTCTCCTCTTGCACGAGCGGGCTCCGGCTCAACGCGATCACGCTGACCACCAGAACAGCGGCAGCCAGGACCTCGCCCACCAACGCAACCGGATGGTGGTTGAGCCGTTCGCCGAAGAGCACGACCCCCAGCATGCTGGCCACAAGAGGATCGACGATCGTCAAGCCCGGCTGGGAGGCCGCCAACGAGCCGGCCTGAAATGCATTCGAAGCCAGGAACAGGGAAGCGGCACCCGAGACGAGGAGCACGTACGGGGACCAATTCGAAGAGAACCCCCGCAGGCCCTTGGGAAAGATGCGTGCTCAGCTCCTTTATGACGGCGGCCACGAACCCGAACCCGGTGGCGGCAGCGACACCCAGAAGGGCAGCTTTGCGACCGGCGCTCGGTTGCTGACCCCTCCTTCCCGGAAGGTAGGCCAGGGCGCTGAGGAGACCGGCAACGGTCACCGTGGAGAGTCCGGCCAGGAACCACATGGACGCGGACGAATGGACATGACCACCACGGGGGCACGCCAGGGCCAGAAATACCCCGAGGCCGATCACCATGCCGAAAGCCGAAAGCCAGTCCCGCCCGTGCACCCGGTGACGATCCTGAAGGGCGATGATCCCGAAGACGATCACCAGCTCGGTGGCGATCAACGGTTGCACCAGGCTCAAGCTCCCGACGCGTAGTGCCTCGACCTGAAAGACAAAGCCGAGGATCATGCTCAGGATCCCCAGAAACCAGACCGGGCGGCGGAGGAGGAAACCGACGAGGCGCCAGCTGAAGCTGAGCTTCTCGGGCGCCGGGGCAGCAGCCCGGCGTTGCGCCACCGACGCAGCCGCAGTGAAGCCGCTGGCGATCAGCGCCAGGACGATCACCCTACCCGTCATGCCCGCCACCACTTACAACTGCAGTTGCCACTCTCAACCACCCCTATGGTTGTGTCAACACAGCTGGTCCACAAATCTTCCCGTCAACGGTAGTCGGGAAATGGAAAACCGTGGCGGGGCGTGCCTCGAGGGCGCCGGCGCGGGACTCAGGCCGACTCGACGTCGGCCATGGTGAAGAGGCTCCGGAGCTCAATGCCCTCTGAGGCCAGCCGTTCTGCTCCACCCGCCTCCCGATCGATGACGCAAATTGCGTGGCCCACCGCGGCACCTTCGGATCGGAGATCCTGCGCAGAGAGGAGGATCTGGCCACCCGTCGTCACGACGTCCTCAATGATCAGAAGGCGCTTTCCGCCGATGTCGCCACCTTCGCACAGACGCTCCGTCCCGTACTTCTTGGCCTCCTTGCGGACGAAGAAGGCCGGGAGCCCGGTCGCCGCGGAAAGCACCGTGGCGAGGGGGATGCCGCCCAGTTCGAGTCCGGCCAGCCCTTGGGTCCCGGGTGGTACGAGAGGCGCCATCTCCTTGGCGATCTCCGCCAGGAGGGAGGGGTCCGACTCGAAGCGGTACTTGTCGAAGTACCGGTCCGCTGTGCGACCGGAACGCAGAACGAAGGTGCCCGTCAAGTGGGATACCGCCAGGACTCTTGCGGCCAG
The DNA here is from genome assembly GCA_963755665.1 of uncultured Acidimicrobiaceae bacterium. Taxonomy (GTDB): domain Bacteria; phylum Actinomycetota; class Acidimicrobiia; order Acidimicrobiales; family RAAP-2; genus Bog-473. Next base: position 39,593 of record CAVWKU010000016.1, on the reverse strand, counting down.
GGTCACCTCCCCATTGTGCAACGCCCCGGTGACGCCGGAAGGGACCATCCGGGGGGATTGCGCGCGCAGGGCAGGTCGCTACGACCCGCAGGAATGCCATATCGTTACAAGCGGGCCGGCAGGAAGAGCCCGGAGCACCGGGGGGCGGGGAACGATGAGTACGCAGGACGAAGTGGAGACAACCGGGTCGGACGGGGAGGTTCTCGACCTGGTCATCGTCGGCGCAGGGTTCGGCGGGCTCTATGCCATTTATCGCGCCCAGCAGCTGGGGCTCTCGGTACGAGCCCTCGAGGGTGGAGACGACGTCGGCGGTACGTGGTATTGGAACCGTTACCCCGGTGCCCGCTGCGACGTCGAATCGGTCGAGTACTCCTACGGATTCTCCGAAGAGCTCCAACAGGAGTGGGTCTGGTCCGAGCGCTACGCGGGCCAGCCCGAGCTCCTGCGCTACGCCCAACACGTAGCCGAGCGCTTCAACCTGCGCCACGCCATCACCTTCGGTACCCGGGTACTCGCGGCCACGTACGACGATGTCGCCGGGCACTGGGAGGTCACCACCTCGAACGGGGAACACATCTCGGGCCGCTTCCTGGTGCTCGCCACAGGGTGTCTCTCCGCCGCCAATGTGCCCGACATCCCCGGACTCGACACCTTCTCGGGCAGGGTCCTGCACACGGGTCGGTGGCCACGCGAAGAGGTCGACTTCTCGGGCCAGCGCGTCGGCGTGGTCGGCACCGGCTCCTCGGCGATTCAAGCCATCCCGATCATCGCGCGCGATGCCACGGAGCTGATCGTGTTCCAGCGCACTGCCAGTTACTCGGTCCCCGCCCGCAACGGCCCGCTCTCGTCGCAGGAATTGGACCGCATCAAGGCCGACTATTCAGGTTTTCGCGCCCGCAACAGGGCCATGCCGGGGGGATTCGGCGCTGATCTCGAGTGGAACGCCGCCTCGGCCCTCGACTACACGCCCGAAGGCCGCGACGCACAGTACGAGCAACGGTGGCAGCGCGGCGGGTTCGCGTTCATCGGCTCGTTCGGCGATACGTCGTTCAACAAGGCAGCGAATGACCTTGCCGCGGATTTCATCCGGCGCAAGATCAAAGGGATCGTGCACGACCCGGCGGTGGCGGAGGTCCTCTGCCCCGAGCAACCGGTCGGCTGCAAACGCTTGGCTCTCGATACGGGCTATTTCGAGACGTTCAACCGTGACAACGTGAGGCTGGTCGACATTTCACAGCACCCCATCGAGCATGTGGACAGCACGGGCCTCTCCGTCGACGGCGCGCACTACGAGGTGGACATGCTCGTCCTGGCCACCGGGTACGACGCCATGACCGGCTCCTATACGGGCATCGACATCAAGGGCAAGGACGGCCGTTCATTGAAGGAGGCGTGGGCTGGGGGGCCGATCACGTACCTCGGACTTGGGGTCCCCGATTTCCCGAACCTTTTCATTGTGGCCGGACCCGGGAGCCCTTCGGTGCTGACCAACATGGTGCTGGCGGCTGAGCAGCACGTGGATTGGATCATCGACTGCATCGCCTTCATGAATACCAACGACTTGGCGACCATTGAGGCAACGGACGAGGCGGCACAGGCATGGGTCGATCACGTGAATGGGATCGCCGCGCAGACGCTCTACCCCACGTGTAACTCGTGGTACCTGGGCGCCAATATCCCCGGCAAGGCGCGGGTCTTCATGCCCCTTCTGGGTTTTCCCGACTACGAAGTGCGCTGCAACGAAGTAGCGGCCGCTGGTTACGCAGGCTTCGAGGTGCGCTGACCGCGAGGCTCACAGGGCCTAAGGCCCCCCAGGGGTCGGCAATCGCGTAGCGTTCTTCTATGGAATCCGACGTGGTTGCAGTAGCGCAGACATGGCGAACGGCACACGGCGACATGACCGACCAAGAGTGGGAGCTCATCGCCGATCTCGTCGCGCCGTATTGGAGTCCGGGGTCGATGGGTCGACCGGTCAAAGTGGATCGACGCCGAGTAGTTGACGCCATCTTCTACGTGGTGGCGACGGGCTGTCAGTGGCGCGCCCTTCCGAACAGCTATCCGAACTGGAACACGGTGCACCGTTACCACTTGGCCTGGTCCAAAGACGGCACCTGGGAACGGATCGCCGAGCGTCTGGCTGCGGCGGTGCGCCAAAAGGAGGGACGCCAAGGGGAACCGTCGGCCGGCATCGTCGATGCCCGCTCGGTGCGGGCCGCGGCCACGGTAAGCAAGGAAACAAAGGGTTTTGACGCCGGAAAGAAGATCAACGGCCGCAAGACCTTCGGCATCGTCGACACCCTCGGGCTCTTGATCGCCGTGGTCGTCGTCGCCGCGAGTACCTCGGACAACATCGGCGGAATCAAGGTGGCCGATCGTGCCCGCTCCCGCTCCGCCCGCTTCGCCCAGCTCTGGTGCGACTCTGGGTTCAAACGGACCTTCATCGAGCACTGCCGCAACCATCACGTCGGAGTCGAAGTCGTCAACCGGATCCACCCCGGTCGCTTCGAGGTGCTCCCCAAACGATGGATCGTCGAGCGCACCTGGTCGTGGCTCATGAACAGTCGCCGCCTCCAGGTCGACTACGAGCGCGATCCGATTGTCACCGAGGGGTTCATCTGGGCCGCCCATAGCCGCTACCTCCTGCGCCGACTGACCCAGGAGCCGATCGCGTGATCACGCTGGGGAAATAATCGCGACAGGGTCTAAGCTTGCAATTAAACCCTCACCACCTCTTCACGCCGCCTTCTTGATGACGGGATAGCGCTGTCGAGGGCCAGTGGCCGTGCCTTTGGGTCTCCCCGGTCCGGCTCGATCGGATTTCGGTGGACTGGCCGGTGTGCCGAGTGTGGCACGAAGCCGACGAAAACCTCGCCGAACGCGTGCCGGAGTGAGTTTCCTTGGATCGAGCGGACGTTCCCAGGGGAGCCGTAGGTCGTCAACGAGCCCACGAGCGAGGCGCAGCTGGGTGAGCGCGGCCATGACGAGCCACGTCCAGCGGTCGGCTTGCTCTGGTGTGCACAGACTCGGTGCTGTCCATCCCATGGTGTTCTTGGCGAAGCGGTAGGTGTGTTCGAGGTCGAAGCGTCGCAGGTAGGCCCGGAAGCACAGCTCGAGGTCAGGCTCACCGTCTCCTCCCCACCACAGCCACAAGGTCTTCTTGCTCCGGCCGTCGGCCCGCGGCAGATGCTCGACGTCGACGCGCAGCACGCTGCCCTTGACTATGGGGGGCAAGCCGTCACCGCGCCAGCGACCGCGTCCGATGATCCGTGGGTGTACACCATTCCAAGCGCGCACCCGCACTGTGCCGTAGCGGGCATCGGTGGTGCAGAGCTCGGCATCGGGGCGGCCTATGCTGCGCGCGTCTGAGAGTTTCAGGCGTCTGCCGTGGCGTTGGGGTCGACCGCGCGTCGGTTGTGCCCGAGGAGTTGGGTCACGGTAAAACACACGGTCACCCCGGATCCGCACCAGCACCTGAGCTCTGGTCTCAGCCAGGCCAGCCGTGAGGGCGATGGGGTCATAGCCGGCGTCGAAGACGAACATCGGCACGGCCCCCTTCGCCCCCAGGCGCCCCACCAGTTCTTGGACCTGCTCGACGGTGGCCGTCGTGGCGTCTTCTTCGGGACGGATGCGCCGGGCGTCGAGGGGCGCCGTCCAGCTGTCAGCTGAGAAGCTGAGCTGGGCGATCCACTGGTAGGACCAGCCGGCCACGATGGGCTGGCCCGCCGAGTGTTTGGAGGCCGAGTAGTAAAAGCCCCGCTCAGGGCTGCATTCGGCGTCGCAGCGGTCCCAGGTCGAGGCGTCGACGGCGAAGATCTCGGGCCAACTCGTCGGCCGGTGAGCGACCAAGAGCGCCTTGAAACGCTCCTCGTCGAGGCGGCCACGCACCAAGGACTTGTAGAGCGAGCCATGGGAGCGGCGGAACTCGGGCTCCAAGGAGAGCGAGGGGACAGAGCCCACCGGGACCCCGGCACACAGCGCGGCGTCGCACAGCTCGAAGAGGGCGTCACCCCAGCGCGTCAGGCACCCATAGAACCCGGCCCGGAAGCCCAAAAGGTCTTGTCGCTGTTGGTCGCTCGAGTCCGTGTGCATATCTGAGAGTATTACTACTCTCACCTCTTCAAAGTGGGATACTCGTCGAGGAGAACCCCATGGCCACCAAGCGAACGACACAGCGCCTCGAGAGCTACGAGCACCGTTACCGTGAGCTCGCCGTAGAGCTGGCCGACATCGGCTACATCGTGCCGGGTTCGCTCGCCCCGCGCTTCACGCGCTGCGGCAAGCCACACTGCGCCTGCGCCGCGGACCCACCCAAGCTGCACGGTCCGTATTGGCACTGGAGCACCAAGGTGGACGGCAAGACCGTCAACCGGCGACTCAATGATCGCGAGGCGGCGCTCTACAGCGAGTGGATCGACAATGACCGCAAGGTTCGCGAGTTGTTAGCCAAGATGCGAGAAGTGGCGGCCAAGGCGGCCCAGCTCCTCATTGATGAAACCCCGTCATAGGGGTCAGAGTATGAATCTAAGGGCGTAGTTGAACATCCAGCGGACGCCGAACCGATCGAGGCAGGTACCCCACGTGGCGCCCCAGAACATGTCGGCCAGGGGTGCGCAGTCGGTGGATCCTTCAGAGAGGGCGTCGTAGAGACGCTGGGTCTCATCGCGCGTGTCCGGTTCGAGGTTGATGGTGGTGTTGTTCCCGATCCGCAGCTCGTGCCCCATCGACTCCACCATGTCGGTGGCCATTATCACGTGTCCGCCGAGAATCGGCAGCTCGACGTGCATCACCATCTGCTTCTCCGCATCTGACAATGGGGGGCCGTCGGGGGCGGCGGGAACGTCCCCCAACCGTTGTATCGGTCCGAGGTACTCGGTGCCGAACACTGACCGGTAGAACTCGAACGCCTCCTCTGCGTTTCCCATGAAGTTCAGATAGGTGCTGACTCGGGCCACGGCGCATTCTCCTTCGCTATGAGGGCTATCTGCATGACTGACGGAGTGGACGGGCAAAAGTCATCGCAACCCCTCGACGTGCGCGCACGCATGGTCGACTACCGGCGCAGCCACGTTTGAAAGCGGATCGCTGGTACACCCTCAACCACGGGTGGCATGTCCTCGGCGATGAGTCGGAACACCGTGTCAAAAGCGGGAAAGTACTTGGTACAACCGAAGTCACCGGCGACACGCGTCAGAGCGATCTCCTCGACGACATCGAGCGTCGTGGCGTAGAGCGTGGCGCCGCCGATGATCCAGAGGTCCCGCGTGAATTCGGGCAGGAAAGAGCCCAGGTCGCTGACGGGACGAAACCCGTCTCTTATGTTCTCGGTTTGCCCAGTGGCGACATAGTTGGTACGCCCTGGCATGGGGCCGGCGAACTCGGCGTAGGTGGCATACCCCATCAAGACGTTGGATCCCATCGTCAGCTCCCGAAAATGAGCGACGTCGGCGGGGATGTTCCAGGGAATCCCCGCATCGGTTGCGATACCGAGCCGATCGTCGACGGCGGCGATGGCACGGATCACGTCAACTCCGAATGACGTGGCCGGGGACGGCTCCGGTCGGGACGCCGCGATCGAGTAGCAACTCGCCGTTGACGATCACCGCACGGTACCCCTCAGCATCGACGACGAATCGACCGGACGCGGCCGGCATGTCCTCGACCCAGTGGGTCGCGCCAACGCTGAGCCGTTCGAGATCCACCACGACGAGATCCGCCCATGCTCCTACACGCACGACCCCGCGATCAAAGAACCCGTGCACGGCAGCAGGAATCGAGGTGATCCGTCGGACAGCCTCTTCGAGAGAGAACGGATCGGGAACCCACTCGGTCAGGAGGCGGGTCGTGTAGTCGGCCCCGACGAACGACGCCAGGTGGGCGCCACCGTCGCTGCTCCCGGCCATGGCGAGCGGGTTGCGCACCAGGGCCTCGGTGACCATCCGACCCCCGCGCTCCGAAAGGGGCGTGACGAAGAACGTCGTCTTCAGTCTGTCCTCGAGGCAGAGCTCCAAGAAGCTGTCCAACGGGTCGCCACCGCGCTCCCGCACGAGGTCGGCAACGGAACGGCCCACCCAGTGTGAGAACGCAGGATCGTCGACGGCATAGACGGTGGTGATGTCGAAGTTGAGGGGGAACGAGGGCATGGGCGGACCCGCAAGCTCCTCTCGCATGCGCTTGCGCACCGACGGATCGCGCAAGGCCGTGCTCCGTGCGGGCTCGGGCAGGAGCAGCGGTTCCCTGAACGCAGGCATGTCGTCAAAGAGGAACGTCGTGTCGAGCGAGAAGTACGCACCCCCCTGTTGGGTTCCGTACATCGGGTAGAGACGAAAGCCCTGCGCCGCCTGCTCCTCGATGAATTCCATGGAGCGGACCCAGCCGTCGGGCAGGTTCGGGAACCAGACCACCGGGTTGAGATCGATCGGTTTTCCCGACACCTCCGACATCCGGCGCAGCAATACCCGGTCGCGCTCGTCGTACCCCTCGGAGAACGAGCGGGGGATGATTTCGATCGCTCCTCGGTCGAACTCGGCCAGAACGGCGCCGAGGGCGATGATCTCCTCATCGGTGGCGAGGTTCGACGGCACAGGTCGCCCGTCGTGGGCCTGGTGGATTTCGAGCTGAGACGTGCTGAAGCCGTGGGCGCCGGCCCGCATCGCTTCGCGTAGCACCTGTTGCATTGCGGTGATCTCGTCGGGAGTGGCCGCACGGGCCGAGGCATCATCGCCCATGACATACCGACGCACCGCCGAGTGCCCGACGTATGCCGCTGCGTTGACCCCGATACGGCCTTCGAGCCCGTCGAGGAAGTCACCGAACGTGCCCCCTCGAAACGGCACTCCTTCCCGAAGCGCCGGCGCCGACATCCCCTCGACGCGTGACAGCATTTCGAGAAGCCATGCCGCGTCACCGTCACGCGCCGGCGCGATCGTGAACCCACAGTTGCCCGTCACGACCGTGGTCACGCCATGCCAGGACGCGGGCGAGGCAGTCGGTTCGAAATGAAGCTGCGCGTCGTAGTGGGTGTGGATGTCGACGAACCCGGGCATGACCGTCTGTCCCTCCACGTCGAGCACCTGTCGCGCCGCAGCCACCTCATCGTCGGACACCCGTCCCACCCGCGCGACCCGCCCCCCTCGCACGCCCACGTCGGCGAGATACGCCGGCACGCCGGTGCCGTCGACGACACGGCCGCCGCGCACCACCAGATCGAAGGTGCTATCAGAGCTCACGACCACAGAGTAGGCGCAACGGGCCGATCACTTCACTGTGCGACAGTGCCCTGACGCCGACTGGTTCGACGGCGCCCGGTTTGACGGCGCCCGGCCGGATCGACATGCTGCCTGACATGGAGGTCGTCGTTCTTGCTGACACCCACCTCACCGGTGGGCTCAGCACCATCGCCGATCAGGTACTCGAGGCTGTGGCACACGCCGACGTCGTCCTCCACGCCGGCGACGTCACTTCACGGCAAGCGCTGGCGGAACTGCAGTCCCTGGCGCATACCTATGCCGTGCTCGGCAACAACGATCACGACCTGAGGGGGATCCTTCCGGAAAGCCGGCTTTTCGACCTTGACGGAGTACGGGTTGCGCTCGTCCACGACAGCGGGTCCACGAAGGGCCGGCCCGCGCGCCTGCATCGTCGCTTCCCGGACGCCGGGCTCGTGGTCTTCGGGCACAGCCACGTGCCGATCGACGAATGTGGAGTGGAGGGTCAGGTTCTCTTCAATCCCGGCTCGGCCACGCAGCGACGGGCCCAGCCGCACCGGACGTTCGGCCGCCTGCACATCGCGAACGGCCGGCTCGAGCATCGCCACATCGAAATCGTGCTCTGAGCGGAGCTACACGGTCACGCGCCGAGCGCGGCCAGGTCGAAACCGAAGACCTCGGCCGCGTTGCCGTTGACGATCGCGTTGAAATCCTCGTCGCTCACACCGTCGAATTGCTCTTCGCACGCTGCTCGTGATTCCGGCCAGGTGCCTTCGGGGTGCGGGTAGTCATTGCCCCACATGAGCGTACTGACACCGGTAACCCGGCGATTGTTGACCGCGACGGGATCGAACATGAAGGTGGCGTGTGCCTGACGCTGGATGAGCTCACTCGGCTTCAGCGACAGCTTGGGTTGGGCGTACATCGAGTGATCTTCATAGATTCGATCGGCCTGCGTCATGATCCAGCCCAACCACGACGCACCGGTTTCCACCGTGACGACCCGGAGTTCGGGATAGCGGTCCAGCGCCCCGCCGGCAGCCAGACTCAGCAGCACCATCGGCCCGTCGAGCTGTGCCCCCAATATGTAGTTGATCACGGCCCCACCCGGACCCCGCACCACTCGCGGCTCGTAGCCGGTACCGGAGTGGAAGGTGACAGGAAGTCCCGTCTCGGTGATGGCGGCCCAGAGCGGGTCGTAGGCGGCGTCGTTATAAGGCCGCGAGGGAACCCGGGCCGGAAGGAAGAGCGCCCGGAACCCGGCCTCCGCGACGAGCTTCACTTCGCGGATAGCGTTGTCGATATCGAGAGCCGGGACAAGACCCACCGGAAGTATCCGGTGCTGGCCGCCCAAGGTCTCTCCCGCCCAGTCGTTGTAGGCCCGGCAAAGTGCGAGCTGCAGCGAGGGATCGTCCGAGGCGAAGCAGGCCTGGAGGGCGAAGGTCGGGAAGACCACCTCGGCGCTGACGCCGTCGCGCTCTTGATCCTTCACTCGTTTCTCAGCGTCCCAGTCGCCGACGACGGCTACTTCGCGCTCACTCGCCGTCATCAACTTCCGGGACGAGAGGCCCTCGACGACGAGGACCCGCCATCCGTCTCGGGTGTCGATGCGCGGCGCCCGGGGGCGGAGGTCCGCACCAAGACGCTCGGTATAGAGCTCAATCGGTTCGGTGACATGCGCATCGGTGGAGATGAACGTTGCACCGCGATACGTATCGGTCCTCATGTCGCGCTCCCTCGAGAGGTCATCGGTCCCTCCTCACGGGCGTGCGGCGGCTTCGGCCGGCCGGAATCGATAGACCGCAATCCCATCGCCTGCATCCTCCCAGACCACTTCGAGTGGCATCCCGATGGCGACGTCACCCACGGCCACCTCGACCAGGTTCGCCACGAGGCGGGCGCTCGGTGCCCCCTCCGGCTCGACGACGGCGATCACCATCGGCAAGTACTCGCGCAACTGCGGAACCAGGGCATGACGGATGACCGTGAAGCTATAGAGCGTCGCTCGCCCGTTCAGGTCCACCCATTCCGATTCCTGTCTGCGGCAGTGAGGGCAGAATGGGCCGGGCGGGTGCCGGACCGTCCCGCAGTTACAGCAACGCTGGACCACCAGTTGATGGCGCCCCGCCGCCACCCAGAACGGCTCTGTCCACGAATTGGGCGTCAGCGAAACCATCCCGACGGGCGCCGCAACGGCGACGTCGCGTGATCCTCCTGCGTGCACGTCAGGCACCGTCGGCCTCCTTCGTCAAGATCAATCCGCTCACCGGCAGCGGCGCGGGTCCCCCGGTCACGAGAGCGACCTCAGCGTTTGCGACCTGGTTGATCGCCGTGCCGCGCAACTGTTCGACACCTTCGACGACGTGCGTGAACCCGATGATGTAGGCATCCGACAGGTTCCCGCCGTGGGTATTGACGGGGATCGTTCCTCCGAGATACCGGATGTTCCCATCCGCCACAAAAGGGCCCGACTCCCCGATCGGGCAGAATCCATAGTCCTCGAGCTGCATCAGGACCATACCGGTGAAGTGGTCGTAGATGAGAGCCACGTCCACGTCCGCCGGGCCGAGTCCCGCCCTCCCATAGAGATCCTGCGCGACGGGGCGATGACCCGATGAGGCGAAGATCTCATCGGGCATGCCCATCCAGGTGATGGACTGGCCCCAGCTTCCTGCCCCGCCCTGCGCACTCGCCCTGACGTAGACGGGCGGCTGTCGCAGATCACGTGCTCTTTCCGACGACGTCGTGACAACGGCCACGGCGCCGTCACATTCGAGGCAATAGTCGAACAGGCAGAACGGTTCGGAGATCATCCTGGCCGCGAAATAGTCCTCTTTCGTCAGCGGCGACCGCATCAGTGCGGAAGGACGGTTGCGCGCGTTCTCCCGGGTCGAGATCGCCACTTCGGCCAGGTGGTCGCGTGTGGTCCCGTATTTGTACATGTGGCGTTGGGTCAGGATGGCGAACATCTGACCGGGTCCCATCAGTCCGGAGTGGGTGATGAAGTCGGATTCGGGGGTCGGCGGTGCCGAATAGGCCCCGGGCGCCCTCCGGGCGAAGGCCGAGCCGAATCGACCCGCAGGGGTCTGCTGCATGGCCATCACGCTGACAACAACATCGGCGAACCCGGACACGATGGCGGCCGCGGCCAATCCGACTGCGCCGGCCGCTCCCCCACCGCCTCCCGTGAGTGTGGCCGTGAACCGTATGTCGGGTATCCCGAGGGACTGCGACAAGAGCGCAGGGTCGATGCCCCCACCGGAGTAGAGAGCGAACCCGTCGACGTCGTCAGAGCCCAGACCGGCATCCTCCAAAGCCGCCAAAATGGCGTTGCCGGCCAGTTCGAGCACAGTTTGAGGCGCTGAGGCGCCGCGCCGGTAATAAGGCGTCGCCCCCACGCCGACGATTGCCGTCTGATCTCGTATGGATCGGACATTCGTGTCAGGCACTCCGATTTCCCCCTCCGGGATAGCCCCCGCCACCGTGCGTGGCATCGAGGGAGTCATAGTCGATGGCAGAACCGAGCATGGGCAGTTCGTCGACAAATGTCACGAACCGCGGCTTCTTGTAGGAGGCGATCGAGGTGCGGCAATGTTCGATCAATTCCGCCGGGTCCACGGACCTCCCCTCCTCGAGCACGACGATGGCCTTGACTGACTGCGCCCACCGGTCATCGGGAACGCCGATCACCGCGACGGACTTCACGCAGACATGTTGGCGCAAGCAGGCCTCCACCTCGGCCGGGTAGATATTCTCGGCCGCCGACTTGATCATCCGCGACATGGGCGCGATGAACGTCACTGACCCGTCGCCGTGACGTCGGGCCAGATCGCCCGTGTGATACCAGCCACCCCTGAACTTCTCGGCGTTGAGGGACGGACGGTTGTGATAGCCGTTCATCACGAGAGGGCCCCGCAGAACCATCTCCCCGACCTCATCGGGGGGCACGTCGATCCCCTCAGGATCGACGACGCGGAGCTCGACCAGAGGAAACGGCCGGCCGTGAAGACCCTCTCCACCCAGAGCGGCGAACGTCGCAAGGCCACCCACTTCCGTTTGCCCTGTGCCGCCCGGGCGTTGCGCCCACATGCTCACATCAGGCGAGACCATGGCATCCCACTCTGGCGTCGATTTCGACCAGCGCAGGCTTTTCAGATCCGACCCCACCGACCGGTTGAACTCCACGAGGTCCCTGAGCGTCGTCGGCATGAGGAAGGCGCCCGTACAACGGTTCTCCGCGATGACCTTCAAGAGGAGCTCCGCGTCGACCCGGGGCACAAAGACGTTCGTGGCCCCGAGCACGTACGTGGCGAGTGTGCTCATCCATGTACCGAGGTGGAACAGAGGGCCCGAGTTGAGAAAGACGTCGTCGGCGCGGAGTCCCCGCACCAGTGCGTTGGCGACGCCCACGGTCGTCAATGCGCGATTGCTGAGAAGCGCACCGTGGGGATGACCTCCGAACGCCCCGGTATAGATCATGAGGGCAGCCGCTTCAGGTTCGGCGGACGAGCCGGGCAAAAGAGGAGCAGATGTCCCGATGAAGGCCGCGTACGACTCCTCGCCCCCGGATGCGACAGAGCCATCGTGTTGAATCCACCGGGCGGACGTCGACGCGGCGTCACGGGCGGCACGAATCGCCTCGCCGACTTCTTCGTCTTGCCAGAAGACCAGCTTGGGATCGGCATCGTCGAGAGCAAAAGCGAGCTCGGCGCTCGACTGCCGCCAATTGACCGGGCAGAGGACAGCGCCGAGGCGGGCACAAGCCGCCAGGGTCAGGAGCACACGGTGACAGTTCTGGCCCAACCAGAGGACCCGGTCGCCCGGACAGACTCCTGCACCCACCAGCGCGCTCGCCAGGTGCTGTACCTCGACGTGGAACGCAGACCAGGTCAGGCGCTCCTCTCCACAGACGACCGCCAATCCTTCCGGACGGCTGCGCGCATGCTCATCGGCGAGCGAGGGCAACGTGGCCTCGGTCGTTGCCGGCGTACATCGTCATGGACGGTCACCGGACGCGCGTGTCCGCTCGATCTCGACGATGGGATCGCGACGCCCACACGGGCAGACGCCGTCAGAGACGCTGCCCCGGACCCCGGTAGCGAAATGGTCGAAGAGCAGCGCCCGCCGGGCCCGGCTCGAGACGTGGAGGGTACCCCCTTTATCGCTGATCGCCCACTGTCGTCCGTCAAGGTGCAGATTTCCGTAGCGGCACGACACCGCCATGACGGGACCGAGAAGCCGCAACGCCAACGCATCCACGCCGGACGCCGCAAGCCGGTCTTTGGTATCTCCCGCGGCGATCACCATCGGGACACTCGAGAAGAAGGACTTCAGATCGTGACCCCGCTCGAGGATCCCGTCGACCATCGCATCGTTGACACCGATGACGGCGGCAACGGTCAGAAGCCGGGTGAACATCTCCACCCGGTCCACATCCATGGCCGATGCGTCGGCATTGCACACCAGAAGACCCATCTCTTTTGCCGCCACCTGCAGTGGGTGGAAGTACCCGACATCGGCGACGGTGGACGTCACGAACGACAATCGAGCGATCGGGCAGGCCCAGGGCCGACACCGCCGACACCGCCGCGGCCGTGTCGTGCTGAATATCGTCGAAACTGAGCGGAAGGAGCTGGCCGTCGCCGTAACGGCCGTACCCCCACATGTCAGTGCCCGAAACCCGCGGCACCGTCCAGTGATTCGAGCCGGTCACGACGACGCCACCCGGGGGATCTTGTGGGGCGGCCCCAGGCGCAGCAGGACGTCGTTGTCGACGAGCTCGACCTCGGGCGCGATCCCGACGGCCGCTTCGATCGCGTTGATCAGATCGTCCTGCACCGACATCAGCGTCCGGCCCTGCTGATCGGCGGTGTGGCCCACGCGCACCCTGAGCGCGGCCATTTCCCGCCCGGTCCGGATCAGTTGGAAGTACCCGGCGGACGATTCGGGAACCGACTCCACGGCTCTCCAGATGTCCATCGGGAGCACCGAATGGCCGTCGACCACCACCTCGTCCCCCTTTCGACCGACCGGCCACAGACGCATACCGGTTCGACCGCACCGGCAAGGCGCCGTGCTCCATCGCACGAGGTCCTCCGACCGGTAGCGCACGAGGGGATTGCCGCTGCGGGGGGCCAGGCTTGTCGCGACGAGCTCGCCCACCTCTCCCTCTGCCACAGGGGACGAACCATCAGGATCGAGAATCTCGATGAGGACAGCGTCCTCGCTGGCGTGCAGGCCGTCGTGCTCCCGGCATTCGGTCGCGCTCCCGACATCACCCACGGCCGTGTGCAGAAAGGGCTCGCCACCCCAGCGTTCCAGATCGCCACGGGCCTCGAGGCCGAGGTGATCACCGCCGATCACCACGCCCTTGTAGCTCGCGAACACCTCGGTCAACGCGTACGGAAGCATGCCCGCTCGCTCCATGGAGGCCATGGCCATGATGAGGGGCCCGCTCAGGAGGTAGAGGAGCGTCGGCTCGAGCTCGAGCGAAGCACGGCACCAACGATCGAACTCCGATGGGTGGTGATCGAAGAGCACGGCTGATGCACCCAGCGCGTGCGTTGTCAGCCACGCCGGCCCCCGGAACGTGAACAACATGAACGCCACGGCATCTCCTGGGCGCACGCCGATCTCCCACCAGTCGCGGGCTAAGCCCACGCCGTCGCCGTGACCGACCGGGAGCACCACAGGATCGCCGGTCGTTCCCGTGGTCGAGGAGAGGGCGCTGGCGTCGGCCATGCGCCGGAGGCCACCCAACGGGTCACCGTGCGCCGTTCGGTAGGCCCGCACCGTGTCCTTGTCGACAAAGGGAACCCGGGCCTGGAACTCGGCGAGCGAAGTGATAGCAGATGCGCGGAGGCCGATCGTGCCCCACGCCTCCGAGAAGAGGGGCGAATGGCGCTCGACGTAGGCAAGGGACTCCAGCAGCCGAGCCTCCTGGTAGGAGCGAAGATCCTCCCGATCCATCGACTCGATGTCCGCGTCGAGCATCCGAGTCAGCTGCTCCACGGTTGTTGGGCATGTACGACCTCCGAGGTGGCAAGTTAGGCTTGTGGCAGTAGAGTGTCAAGTGGCACTGAGCTGTCATCTGCTCGGGCACGCGCTCGGGCGACTACAACGGGAGCACCATGAAGGTCGACGCCTCACCCATCTTCACTACCGCAGCCAAAGGAGCGACAAGACCCGACCGACGTGCCCAGAATCGGGATCGGACCCGCCAGGCGCTGGCCGAGGCGGCCATTGAGCTCTTTGCGACGCAGGGCTACGGCGCGACGACGGTCGAACAGATCGCCAATCTGGCCGCAGTCTCGCCGCGGACGTTCTTCCGCCATTTCGACTCGAAGGAGGACGTCCTCCTCCCCCTGGACGAACCAATGACCGTGGCCCCCGCCATCAGGAGCCAACCGCTGTCGGTGGGCGATCTCGAGGCTCTCCGCGCCGCGCTCGTGTCGACCGCGCCCGCGAACGAACCGGCGGTAGCGAGGATCCGCATGTTGCGCGAGGCGCTCTCCTCCTCCGCTGCCCTCCGTGGACGCGACTTCGATCAGAGAAACCTCAGCGAGCACGCCATGGCGCGCGCACTGGCCGATCGGCGGCACTTGGACGAACCTGATCCTGAAGCCAGGCTCGCCGCCATCATCGGCTTCGCTGTCCTCCGGACGGCCATGGACCGCTGGCTCGACCTCCCGGATCCAACGCCGTTGGCGCCTTTGATCGAGGCCGAGTTCGATCGGGCCTGACCGACCTGATGCATCGCGACGCCTGATGCTCGTCGTGCCCGAACGCGCCGGCCCTGCGCATCCACTGGGTGGCTCCCCGCTGCGGAGCGGGCGGGTCCGGGCGCCGCACGACGACCATCGATACCAGCAGGCCGAACGGACCCAAGGAGAACAGCGTCGTCGATGCTCGTGCCCGCGATCTGGTGACGGATCCCGTCAGGGGGCGCGGCAAGCCGGTCCGATCAGAGCCTCCGGGCGCAGATCGCGCCGAATCGGGAGCTCATCGCCATCGAATCTGACCCGTTCGAGCCGCGACTCATCCAACTCCTCGGCTCGTACGTCGGCCCGGGCTTCCGTGCCCGCATGTCCGAGCTCCTTCCCGACCACGTCGCGGGCCAGACGCTCCTTCATGCGCTGCTCGACGACCTGCCGGGCGCCACGTTGGTCTCGGGCTATGCGGTCCAACGGAGCCGGAGCCTCAATCCTTCGTCCGACGAGCTCGCGACACAGGCCTTCGAACGACATGTCCATGTGTCGGAGGACATGTGCGCAGGGTGGGCCCGGGACGCCACCATCATGGTGACCTTCCGCAAGGAGGGATTGTCGCCCGTCGCCATGGGCCCGGACGCGCCCCTGCTCGAACGCGAAGGCGATGCCCTTTCCTGGCATGCCATGGCAGACCTCCCTTGCGAGGCCACTCGTCGCCGGAGGCGGCTGGACCTGGTACCACCGGACGACACCTCCGCAGCCTGGACATTCGACTCGCACTTTCGCGACAGCTACCGGGACGCGAAGGGAACGGAGAGCATCATCCATGAGTACGTGGTCGTGGGGTCACTCGACCGGGAAGTCAGCCGCATCGATAACCTTCGAACCGAAGCCCGTGTCCTGCCCTGGGTGGAGTGTCCGGCGGCTGTCGGGAGCTCAGCCCGTATGGTCGCCAAGCCCTTGGCCCGGCTTCGGGTCGATGTCCGGAGCGAGTTCGTGGGGACCTCCACCTGCACCCATCTCAACGACACGTTCCGCTTCCTCTCCGACCTGCTCCCGCTGCACAACATGGTGAGCCGCGAGGACAGTTCTACGCGGTGAAGTCGAGGACGATTCGACCGCGCACCCCGCCCGCTTCGAGTCGTCGGTGGGCCTCCGGGGCCTGATCGGCCGGAAGGACATCGGCCACCCGCGCCGTGAGAATTCCGGCTTCCGTGAGGTCCCGGAGATCGGTCAGACGTGCCGTATCGGTCAACGCGCGCCTGACCCAGATAGGAAATATGGTGATGCCCCGTTCGCTCGGACCTTCCCAGCCGCGGACAACGGCGAGGCCACCTCCGTCGCGGATCGCCGGCAACACGAGCTCATGGAGCAGCGCACCGTCGATGACGCCATCTACTCCGCCGGGAGCGATTTGGCGGATCCGCGAGGCGACGTCATCACCCCGACGAACGACCTCGTCTGCGCCGAAGCCCGCGACGAGCTCTTCGTCCGCTGAAGACGCATCGGCAATGACAATGAGTCCATCGGTCTTCGCCAGCTGCACCGCGTAGCCCCCGAAGGCGCCGGCAGCACCGGTCACCGCCACCGTGCCGCCCTCAGGAATACCGAGGTCGTCGAGAGCCAGGCGAGCGGTCAGGGCGTTCATCAAAATGGTTGAGGCTGCCGCAAGGTCGAGACCGGTGGGCGCACGGACCACCGAGGCCGCCGGGACGACGATCAGTTCGGCGTACGCACCACCGCTCGGCCCGTAAGGGAGGACAACCGCCATGACGGGATCACCCACCCGCAACGAAGTCTCTACTCCTGGCCCGACCATGTCAACGACGCCTGCCGCATCCATCCCGGGCACGTACGGCTTCGGACGGCCTTCGAGCCGCGCGGAGGTTGCCCCGGAACGGAACCCCGTATCCGTCGGGTTGACTGCGGCGGCATGGACGCGGATGCGGACCTCGCCCGGACCGGGGATCGGTTCAGGAATGTCCTGGACCCTGAAGAACCTCGGGCCCTCCGAATTCGGTCAGACCGACTGCCCTCATAACCGCTTCCTTTCAGGAAGTCCCAGCTGCGCGGCGCCACAGCCGTACCCAGATCACTTTGAGAATAATGGTGCGAAGCTACCGAGACCGCAGACGACGAGCATCGGAGGTCGAGCCCACGTGGCAGCGACGGACACGCAGGAGACAGAAGCCGACAACCGGGCGGCCCTTGTCGCCGACTGGAAGACGGCCATGTCCTCCGCAAGGGCCCACATGAAGACGGACAGGATCACGGTGGCCGCCGGGAGTTTCGCCTTTCGCTGGTTTCTGGCGTTGTTTCCCGATCATCATCGCACTGCTCGCGGTATCCGCCCTGGTCAATGTGCCACGACATGTCACGGTCGCGCTCGATCAACGGAACGACGAAGGCACTCCCGGCTGGTGCCGCGGATGTCTTCACTGGTGCCATCGACCATTCCGAGAGAGACTCCAAAGGCGCAATCGTGGCGATCGTGCTCGCAGGAGTGGTGGCGATATGGAGTGCCACATCCGGCATGGTGCAGGTCGAAGAAGGCCTCGACATGGCATATGAAGTCGGTCAGGATCGTACCGTCGCGTCCAAACGATTGCGCGCACTTCCGCTGTTGCTGGCGGCGGCCATCCTCGGCGGTGGGGCATCGGCGCTGGTGGTCTTCGGCCAGTCAATCGGCCAAGAAATTGAGGATGCCCTTCCTTTCGGAGGAAGTGCGTTTCTCGTCGGGTGGACCGTTGTGCGCTGGATCGTCGCTCTGACGTTGGTGGGTCTGCTGTTTTCCGTGCTCTACTACGCCGCGCCGGACAAGGCTCACCCACAATGGCGGTGGATCACTCCGGGCACGGTCGTCGGCACGGTGATGTGGGCCGCCATTTCGTTGGGGTTCTCCCTCTACACGACGATATCCGGATCGTACGTCAGGACGTATGGGGCCTTCGCCGGGGTGGCGATACTGATCATCTGGCTCTACCTGACGGGAATAGCCATCCTGCTCGGCGGCGAGGTCAATGCGGCGTTCGAGCGCAACGCCGCATCTCGATCGCCGGCGCTCGCCGGCACAGAAGCGGGATAGACCGGCCGCTCGCTACGCAGACGCCTCGCCGGGCGCCACCAATTGCGTTTTCATCTCATTGAGGCTCGCGAGGGGGACCCCGGCTGCCAGTGCCCATGCACGTGCTCCCCCGTGGCGCGCACGAAGAAGGTCGAGGAAGCGCGCCATTGTCGTGCCTTCTGCCAGCACACGTCCGGGCGGAATCTCCGCGACCGACTCACCCCACACCGGATCGCGGCGCAGGCGGTCCAATATCAGCGCCATACGCGTCGCTGTAATGGCGTAGTCGTCGACGATCACCGAATGCTCGACGCCCAGATATGTCCAATACGAGGGCGGCGAGGACGCCCGTCCGATCCTTGCCCGCGGCGCAGTGAAAGACCAACGGACGATTCTTCGGATCGGCGATCATGGTGAGTGCTTCTGCCAGGGCACGGTGGCCGACCTCGAGGTACCACAGGTAGCGCTCGGCCGGATCGTCGTCAGAGGGGGCGGGAACGGCGACGGATTCCCCGCCCTCCTCCTGGAGCACCGAGGCATGCAGATACGCGATCGCCTCGTTGCCCAGCAGGCCCCGGCCGGAGCGCTCGAGTTCGGTCGCCGTGCGCAGATCGATGACGCTCGCAAGCCCCACTCCGCGTAGAACTTCGAGGTCAGCCTCGGTCAACTCGTGCAGCGTGTCGCTGCGGAACAGCTGCCCCCACCGGGTCCTGCCACCGTCGGTCGTGAGATAACCACCAAGGTCCCTGAAATTGCTGGCACCGGTCAGGGGGAGAAGTCGCTCGCGTGTGTCCATGGACACATCATGCATGCCCCAGCTATCGCCGGAGAATCGGTTCCGCGGATCTCTCAGCTGGCCTGGGCTTCGTAGAGGTCCCGCCACTCGTGCTTGGTCCGGATGGTCGTGTCGACGTCCCGGGCCAGCTCGCGCAACGCGCCCACAGGTGACGCTTCCCGATCGATGTGGGCGAAGGGCTCGTAGCCGAAGAATCGGCAGGTGTTCTGCCATGTGATCTTGTCTATCTCTTCATCGTTGCACCCGGCGCCGGTCAGCTCGGCATGGACGAACTCCGGAGCATTGGGGAAGATCGAGTCCGAGTGGGGGTAGTCGCACTCCCAGGCGATGATGTCGACGCCGATGACGTCACGGATCCTCAGGGCGGCCGGATCGGTGACGTAGCAGGCCAGGGAGTGCTCCCGGAAGATGTCGCTCGGAAGCTTGTCGCCGAAGTCGTGGCCGAGCCAGGTCTGATTCAGGTAGTGCCGATCGCACCGGTTCAGGTAGAAGGGAATCCAGCCGATTCCGGCCTCGGACCAGGCCACCTTGAGGTCGGGGAATTCTCTGAACGCGGGACCCCACAGGAGATCCTGGGCCGCCAGGGTCGAAACCTGGGTCGCGAGGATGATCAGGTTGTCGATCGGCGCGTCCGGTGGAGAGTTGATCGCCGAGAACCCTTGGCCGATGTGGAGGCACATCACCACCTGCTCCTCGGATGCCGCGGTGAAGAAGGGTGTCCAGTAGTCGAGGTTGTGATAGCTCGGGAGACCCTGCATGTGCGGCAGCTCGGGCATGGTCATGGCCCGGCATCCCTTGGCGGCCACCCGCCGGACCTCGTCGGCCAGAGCCTGCGGATCCCAGACGGGGGGAATGGCCAACGGGATGAACCGTCCCGGGTATGAGGCGGCCCACTCGTCGATGTGCCAGTCGTTGTAGGCCTGGGTCATCACCAGCGCCAACTCCTTGTCCTTGCTTCGCTGGAAGAACCCGCCGCTGAACCCGACGAAGGACGGGAAGCACATCGAAGCCAGAATCCCGTTGCGGTTCATGTCGCGCACCCGTTCGTGGATGTCATAGGCACCCGGCCGCATTTCCGAGTAGGTCGTGGGGTCCATCCCCCAATCCTCCTTCGGCCAGCCGACCACGGCGTTCAGGCTGCCCGAGCCGCTTTCGATGCCTTCGAATTGCCAACGCTCGATACCTCGTTCGTTCAGCACGCTGCGAGGAGCCCGGTCCTTCCACCGGGCCGGCACGTGTGCATCGAACATATTCCGGGGTTCGATCACATGGTCGTCGATGCTTATGAGAATCATCTCGTCGTATTCCACGGCGGTCGTCCTTCCTGATTGGCCATCAAGCTCCCGGGGCTCACCGTGCCCACAGGCGAGTCTTTCACTAAACGGGTTTTCGTTCCCGGGCGTCTCTCTGCTCAGCTGGTCGCGACACCTCGCCAGAGGTCGATACCGCCTTCGACGGCATGCTGGTCTATTTCCGCGAGTTCCTCCGGCGAGAACTCGAGATTGTCGAGGGAAGCGACGTTCTGCTCCAGTTGGTCGACACTGCTCGCGCCGGCGACGACCGACGTGACCCGCGGGTCCCGAAGCGCCCAGGCGAGTGCCATCTGGGCGAGCGATTGGCCGCGGCGTTGGGCGATCGTGTGCAGGGCCCGGATGTGCGCGAGGTTCTCGGCACTGAGCATCTGAGGTGTAAGGGAACCGACCCTGGAGGCGCGGGAACCTTCCGGGACCCCGTCGAGGTACCGGTCGGTGAGGAGACCTTGGGCCAAGGGTGAGAAGCCGATGCACCCCACGCCCTCGGCCCCCAGCAGATCGAGGAGGCTCTCTTCGATCCAGCGATTGAGCATCGAGTAGGAGGGCTGGTGGATCAGAAGGGGGGTGCCAAGGCCACGGAGGATGGTAATGGCCTCGGCGGAGCGCTCGGCGGAGTACGAAGAGATGCCGACGTAGAGGGCCTTCCCCTGCACGACGGCGGAGTGCAGCGCACCAAGCGTCTCTTCGAGCGGGGTGTCAGGGTCGAAGTGGTGGTGATAGTAGATATCGACGTAGTCGAGGCCCATGCGCTGCAGGCTCTGGTCCAAGCTGGCCAGAAGATACTTGCGAGAGCCGAGGTCTCCGTACGGCCCGGGCCACATGTCCCAACCCGCTTTCGTCGAGATGACCATCTCGTCGCGATAGCTCCGGAAATCCGAGTGAAGGATTCTGCCGAAGTTTGACTCAGCGCTTCCGTACGGCGGGCCGTAATTATTGGCCAGATCAAAGTGCGTTATGCCGAGGTCGAATGCCCTTCGGAGAATGGCGCGCTGGATGTCCAGCGGCCGGGTCTCGCCAAAGTTCTGCCAGAGGCCGAGCGAAAGACCGGGCAACAGCAGCCCACTGCGGCCAGTCCGGCGATACTTCATCGACTTGTAGCGGCCACCGACCGGTGCGTAGGGCGCCATCTCCGTCCTCCGATCCCCTGCTCTCATTTCGAGATTGCGACATCCGATAGGTCGGCCAAACACTAATAGCTACACGCTCGTCAGGCCTTGGGCATGACGCGCCCTGTCTCGAGAATGGGCCGGTCGGGCTGACGTTCTCCACCTTGTCGTCGGCATATAGTCGGTCGGCGTTTGTGGATTTCGGTTCGACGCTGAGCGACATATCCGCCAGAGGGAGGGACGAATGATGCGGAACCCCCATGCCGGTGAACCAATCACGGATTCGGACTTGACGATCGAGGAGGCGCTCGAGGACTGCAGCGTCCCCGCCCTCCTCTGCTCACTCGTCCATATGACCGGCGATCCTGCGTGGATCCGTGGTGACATCCGGCCCCGAGTCTCCATGTCACTCGACATCCAGTGCGCGATGACCGGCGACGAGCAGGCTGAGATCCGACGTCGTGCGCTGCCGACAATCGCGGCATACCGCGACAGCGGGTCGGTACCGCATGAGTTGAGCCGGGAATTGTTACTCGAGATGATGTCGTTCCTCGGCTGCAGACCGGTGGGCGAGGGTCGGCTCGCAGACCTCTTCTTCGACGACCTGCAGTTCGAGGGTGGCGATACGGGGGCCATCACCTGGGGGGGCGAGATCTCCGGTGCGGTCAAGGCGACCGCACCGGTCGTGGTCATCGGATGTGGATTGGCGGGGATCCTCGCCGGCATCCGCCTGAAGCAGGCCGGTCTGCCGTTCGTCATCGTCGAAAAGAACGCCGGTCCTGGCGGCACGTGGTGGGAGAACCGCTACCCGGGGGCCCGGGTCGACGTGGGGAGCCACCAGTACTGCTACTCCTTCGAGCCCGCCGATCACTGGAGCGAGTTTTACTGCCAGCAACCGGAGTTACGGGAGTACTTCACGGCCATTGTCGACAAGTACGATCTGCGCCCGCACTGTCGATTCAACACCGCTGTGACGAAGCTGCGCTGGGACGACGGGAGCTCCGATTGGAGCATCGATCTCGATGAGGCGCAAGGCCCCGGGGAGAACATCCGCGCCCGGTTCGTCTTCAGCGCGGTCGGCTCGCTGAATCTCCCGAGACTTCCCGACATCCCGGGCATGGATACCTTCAGTGGACCTTCCTTCCATTCAGCCCGGTGGCCCGAAAATCTGGCATTGACCGGCACCCGGTTCGCGCTTGTCGGTGCGGGCGCCAGCGGATTCCAGATTGGTCCGACCATCGCCGACGAGGTGGAGCAGCTCACGATCTTCCAGCGCACCGCGCAGTGGATCATTCCCAACCCCTTGTACCACGCACCGGTGCCCCCGGGAGACCGATGGGCCTTGCGGCACCTGCCCTTCTACGGACGGTGGTATCGCTTCATCATGACGTTCGCGGGCATCGCTGCCGGCAACGATCCGTATCGGATCGAGCCGACCTACGAGGACCCGACGAACCGGTCGGTCAACGCGCTGCACGCGAGGCGTGCTGATGCCCTCCTTTCGTGGATGACCTCCCTCCTCGCCGACCGGCCCGACCTGGTCCCCAAGGTCGTGCCCGACTATCCGGCCCTCGGCAAACGCGTCCTGCAGGACGACGGATCCTGGTTGCGATGCCTCCAGCAGTCGAACGTCGAGCTCGTCCGCACGACGATCGACCGGATAGCCCCTGACGGCGTCGTGACAGTGGATGGCAGCCACTTTCCCGCCGATATCATCTGCTACGCGACCGGCTTCCGACACAACGAGTTCCTCGCATCGATGGACATCACGGGTCGTGGCGGTGCATCCCTCCGTGACCAATGGGGCGACGAACCAACCGCCTACCTCGGCATCACCATCCCGAACTTTCCGAACCTGTTCTGTATCTACGGCCCCGGAACGAACCTTGCCTCAGGCGCCAGTCTCTTCTACCACTCGGAGTTCCAGGTGCACCACGCGATGGAACTCATCCGTGAGACTCTCACCGCGGGCGCGCGACGTTGCGAGGTGACGCCTGAGGCGCACACGTCGTACGTGGACCGCTACCAAACCGAGATTGACCAGCTTGTGTGGTCGCACCCGTCGATCCGGCACAGCCACTACAAGAACCCCGCGGGCAAGGTGTTCACTCTCTCGCCGTGGCCCTTGGACCTCTACCGGGAATGGACACGCGACATCAACCACAGCCATTACGACTTCTTTTGACGACGAGAGCCGGAGGACTTCGTGCCCAGACCTGACAAGAATGGTTCACCCGACCAGCCGCATCCGGGGTGGACGACGGCACTCTCCGAACTCTCCGTGGAGATCACCGGACCGGTCCTCACCGTCGGTGACGAGGGCTACCGGGCCGAGCACACCGGTTTCGACCTGTCCGTACCCCAGCGTCCCGCCGTGATCGTGGGGGCGACGACCACCGATGATGTCGTCGGAGCGGTCCGCTTCGCCAGGTCCCAGGGCCTTTCTGTCGCTGTGCAAGCCACCGGACACGGTCCGACCGTGGCGGCGGACGGAGGTCTGCTCATCAACACCCGCCGATTGGACGCCGTCGAGGTGGACCCTGCCAATCGCTCGGCCCGTCTCGGGGCGGGAACTCTCTGGCACCAGGTCATTGAGGCTGCCGCCCCCTTCGGCCTCGCCCCTCTTGCCGGCTCGTCACCATCGGTCGGGGCCGTCTCCTACACCCTGGGTGGGGGGATCGGTGTCCTCAGTCGTCGCTTCGGGTTCGCCGCCGACCACGTGCGGGCCATCGACGTCATTACCGCCGACGGCGAGCTTCGCCGGGTGACAGCGCAAGCCCATCCCGACCTGTTCTGGGCCATGCGGGGAGCGGGAAGCAACTTCGGGGTGGTGAGCAGCATCGAGATCGATCTGATGACCGTCCCCGAGCTCTACGCCGGTGGCCTGTTCTTCGGGGGAGAGGACCGCGCCGACGTCCTGGCTGCCTTCGCCTCTTGCGCGTCTGTTGCCCCCGACGCCATGAGCCTCTCGGTGGCGGTCCTCACGTTCCCCGACCTCACTTTCCTGCCTCCGATGCTGCGAGGACGCCATTGTTGCCACGTCAGGGTCGCCCATCAGGGGCCGGGCGGAGAGGGCGAGCGCTTCCTCGGTACGCTTCGCGACGCCGCACCCGTCCTCCTCGACACCGTTGGGCCGTTGCCGTTGACAGAGACCGGCACCATTCACAACGACCCCACCACTCCCATTGAGGGCCACAGCCACAGCCTCGTGCTCCGCACCATCGACAGCGATCTCGTCGATACCGTGGTCGCACACACCGGGCCCGAGGCCCGATCTCTCGTCGAGCTCCGACATCTCGCCGGCGCCCTCTCGGGACCGCCGCAGGTGGCCAACGCCGTCGGCCACCGCAGCGGAACGGCGAATCTGTTCACGACCGCCTATCCCGGCGGCGATGACGTCTCTGTCGAGGCCGAGCAGCGCCGCCTGCTGACAGACCTGGAGCCGTGGAGCGATGGGGGCGCACTGGCCAACTTCCTGTTCGGCTCACGTGTCACCCCTGCCGACGTCCGAGCGGCATACCGACCCGACGACTACGAGCGGCTGAGGGAACTCAAAACCCTGTGGGACCCGGACAACGTTTTCCGGTTCAACAACAACATCCCCCCGAGCGATCGGTGATGAACGGGGCGGGACGCGGTCAGTTGTAAGCGTACGTGGCCACCCAATACAGGGAAGCACTCAACGGAGACGACGCGGGAACTGAACTGTTCTCTCCCATGTCCTGAATTTGCATGGCCGGCATGTGAGGAGTTGACGGTACCCCGAGGCTCGGCGGCACGGTCGCGAGGAGCGCCCCGTCCAGATAGAAACTATCGCCGGTAACCGGATTCCAAAGGACGGTCACTTCATGCAGCCCACTCCCGACAGTGGACGGCCACCTTGACTGCCATACAACGTTGCAGGGATCGCTCGCGACGGGACACCCCCCAACCTGGAACACATCGATCCCGGGTTGCGGAGGAGCGCCGGCCAGAAAATCGATTTCACCTTCTTGCCACACCAGATCGGCTGGCCATGCGAGGAATACGGCGACGACATTCTGCCAATTGCCTCCAGACAACGAAAAGCAAAAGGTGAAGCCCCCATAACTGTTCACACGATCGTTGCCGATGTTCATTCCGGCCCCGGTCACGCCGGGATGGGCCGGGTCGCTATACCCGAACTCTTCGAGGGCGTTGTTGGTTACGACGATGTGATTTGCGTCCATCCAACCCGATGGCGGTAAGACAGTAGGCCCGTTCGCGGCGTAGTTGTTATAGCCGTCCGTCCCCGCGTCCTCTACTATTTGCGGGCCGGTCATGGCGTTTTGCAGCGAATAACCGGCAAAGGTGGAAACCGGCGGTGGCGTCGGATTCGAGCTTCCGTTACACGTGCCTCCCGGCGTGAGCATGGGAGCGATGGAGGAGCCATCGGCGTCTACCAGGGTGTATTTCCCAGTTGGTCCGACGACGATGCCGATGACACCACTCACGCCGCTTCCTTGGAAAGTGGCATCCCCGAAGGTGAAGATCCCGCCGTCGCTGGCCACGAGCCAGTAGCCCTTTCCGTCGGGCGTCGAAGCCATGCCGATGACCGGCTGGTTCAGATGCAGGGCCCCCGTCGATCCGTAATACGCGGCGTCACCGAAGGTGAAGATGCCGCCGTCACTGCCCACGAGCCAGTAACCCCCTCCATCGGGCGTTGCAGCCATGCCGGCGATCGGCTGGTTCAGATGCAGGGCCCCCGTCGATCCGTAATACGCGGCGTCCCCGAAGGTGAAGATGCCGCCGTCACTGCCCACGAGCCAGTAACCCCCTCCATCGGGTGTCGCAGCCATGCCGACGATCGGTTGGTTCAGATGCAGGGCCCCCGTGGATCCGTAATACGCGGCGTCACCGAAGGTGAAGATGCCGCCGTCACTACCCACGAGCCAGTAACCCCCTCCATCGGGTGTCGCAGCCATGCCGATGATCGGTTTCGCGAGCCTCAACCTCGACAGGGCCGGAGACCCGTACGTGGGAGCACCGCCGTGCGGTGTGACCGCACCGAGCCAACTGACGGTCCAGTACCCGCCATTCGGATCAGCAGCGAACAACTCGCCACCGCTGTAGGGCTGCGTATGGGACGTTTCGACCGCCGTCACGGAAGGCCCACCAACCTCGAGGGCAATCGTCGACACGATAACCCCGAACAATGCGATGAAAAGTGCGATTCGCCGAGCTGGACGTGCCCACTTTCCCAACCGGTCAACCTCGCGCATTTTCTCCTTTGTCCCGGGTAAGAGCTGCTCCATAAGTCGGCGGCCAGGTGTTTCGGCGGCTCGGTGGCTCGGCGAATCCCGTGGCTTTGCGCCCCCCTCCGAAGAGAGGTTTTCCTTTTGGATTGTTCGGTCGGCAAAGGCTGGCCGATCTAGCTCGCCAAGTCAATTCTCGAGCGCCGTTGTCTGCAGTTTCTCACCCGATCGAAACTCGATTGACATGCGAATGCGAAGGTGACAGCCCATCTCGGCTGGGATCAACCTGGGTGGACCCCGTGGTGGTTCGTGCAACGCGCAGAGGACCCACTACCGGGCCGCCGCGGCCGAGGTCCCCCACCCTGTTTCAAATCGCCCGGGCGTACGCCGACGTCAAAGGTCGCGTAACGCCTGGACGTGGCTCAGCAGCTCCTGCCGAATCCTCTCCAGGAGGGCCCGCGCACCCTCGTCGTCCTGATCGCTCCGGGCCGCCAGGAGATGTACGGATAGTTGGTCGAGATGATCGAGGATGTCTTGCCGAACCTCGTCGTCCGTGGGATTTCCCGGCCAGATGTTCACGAGCGTTCGGCCCGCGACGCTCGGCACACTTCCGAGCGGGGATGCTCCGAGTTGCTCGTCTTCGGTCATGAGGAGGCCGGCCCAGTTCCTCAGGTCGTCAAAGAGCCTGTTGAGGACGGCATGCAGCTCGTATTTGTAAGGGACCTTCCGGTTTCCCTGCTTGACGTCCTGCACCACGTCGATGACCTCACTCAACACTGCGTTGAGGGAGTCGATTGCCCGGTCGGGCGGTGGCTTGTCGTTGGACATCGGGCCTCCTTCGCGAAGAATGGCAAGTCGTATGCAGCGGTCGCCCCTCAGGGAGTCGCCGGCGCACCCGACCCTTGAACATCGAGTGGCTCCGGCTCGACCAAAGGGAGCCGCACCACAAACCAAGTCTCTCCCGGCACGGATTCCAGTCTCAAGTCGCCGTGATGCTTGTTGACGACAATGCGCCATGAGATATCGAGTCCGAGGCCGGTCCCTTCTCCGAACGGCTTGGTGGTGAAGAACGGCTCGAAGATCCGTGAGCGAATCTCTTCTGGAACGCCAGGCCCGGTGTCTCCGATATGGACCGCGAGGAACTCCTCGTCACGCCTCGTCCGGATCGTCAACTTCCCCGTTCCCCCCATGGCGCCAATGGCATTGTCGATGAGGTTCGTCCACACCTGATTGAGCTCGGCCGCATAGGCCGGAATGGGGGGCAGGGATCGGTCGTACTCCCTTGCCACCTCAATCCCGTCGCCGAGTTTGGGTGCCAGCATCGTCAAGGTACTGTCCAGTAGCTCATGAACGTCGACGATCTGATAGGGCGCGCGGTCCATTTGTGAGTACTGCTTGGCCGCAGCAATCAACGTCGAGACGCGCTTTGTCGAGTCCTGAATCTCGTCCATCAATATTTCGGCCTCAATGGCGCGCGCCAACCAACGAACGGCATTCTCGAGCTTCGCTTCGCCGACACCTTGGACGACTCTTTCAAGATAGGCCTCGTCCAGACCGGCCTGCACGAGAACCGGGGCCAGGTCCCAACCGTCCGCGACCTCATGGTCCTCGAACCATTCGCCGAGACGGTCCTCGAGGTCGGACGTGTCCATGGGGCTCAGCTGCGGTGCCGTATGCGTGCCCTCGACGGCTTCCTCCTCCAGCCGTACCAACGAGGACAAGGTGTTCGGATCGAATCCGGACGCGATAGTGGCCAAGGCATGGCGCATGTCGGTCAGTCGCTCCCGCAGCGACGAGGTTGCCCGGACCGCCGCGGCAGCGGGGTTGTTCAACTCATGGGTCAGACCCGCCGAGAGGGAACCGAGCGCAAGGAGGCGCTCACGCTGCTGGAGTGCCTGCTGCGTGCTCTGCGTGCCGAAGAACAGACCTTCAAGAAGGTGGAGCGCCATCGGAAACCAATCCCGCATCAGCTGTGCGAACTGTTCGGCCCCCAACACGAAGAACTTCGACCTCACGTTCGCACGCAGCGAGTTGTTGTACACCTGCCGGATCCGGTCGCCAAGGTACGCCTGGAACGCTCCGCCGTAGACGCCGCGCGCGTCGGAGCGGTTGATCTCCACATCGTCGGTTCCGACTCGTCGGAAGAGGGTGACGGACCCGTCCAAAAGAACGTAAAACGAGGAAGCAGGCTCACCTTCCCGCAAGACCCAGCCGGGCTCTATCAACTCGACGTGTCCTTCGCGGCACAACCGCCCGAGCTGCTCTTCATTCAGCTTCTCGAACAAGAAGAGCGTCCGGATCTCGTCGACATCACAGAGAAGTTCGTTGCTCATCACATCACCTCATTTCGAGATACCGGTGCACGAGCATGACCGCCATGGCCCCCTCACCCACGGCGGACGCAACGCGCTTGGCCGATTCCGCCCGGGCATCGCCCGCCACGAACACACCGGGAATGCTGCTCTCGAGGTGGTACGGCACCCGCTCCTCAAGCCAGCCGGCCGGTCGATCCCCCACCAGTGGCAGGTCCGGACCGGTCATCACGAAACCCCGCTCGTCTCGCACCACGACACCGTCGAGCCACTCGGTCCGGGGCAGCGCACCGATGAACACGAAAAGGAGTTGGGCGTCGACCACCTCGGTGACACCGGATGTGCTGTTGCGCAGGGTGAGTGTCTCCAAATGTTCGTGTCCGCTCCCGGCGATCACTTCTGTGCATGTGCGGACCTCGATGTTCGAAATCGTCTCAATCTGCTGCACCAGGTAGTGGGACATTGACGCTTCCAGGGAAGAACCCCGTACGAGAATGGTCACCGAGGAGGCGTGGCGGGCGAAATACACTGCGGCCTGGCCCGCGGAGTTGGCGCCGCCGACGATGAAAACGTGCTGACCCGCGGCGTTCGAGGCCTCACTCATGGTCGATCCGTAGTACACGCCTCGGCCGGTGAAATCCGCCAGACCGGGGGCCGTCAACTGCCGATACGACACGCCGGAAGCGAGGATGATGGCGTGGGCGTCGATTGTCCCTCCGTCCGTGAACCGAACCGTGCGCGCCGACCCATTGACCTCTATCGCCACGACTTCGCGGGCCGTCACGATTTCCGCACCGAACTTGGCTGCTTGACGCCGGGCACGATCTGTCAGCTGTGCGCCTGACACACCATCGGGAAAGCCGAGATAATTCTCAATCCGCGAGCTCTGGCCCGCCTGCCCACCCGTCGCCGTCCGCTCGATCAATATGGTGCGTAGCCCTTCCGAGGCCCCATAGAGCGCGGCACCGAGACCCGCCGGGCCGCCCCCGATCACGACTAGGTCGTAGAAGAGTTCGGAGGGTGTCGTCTCGAGCCCGACGCGGGCCGCCAATTCCGCATCCGAAGGTTCGACGAGTACGTCACCATCGGCGGTGATCACGACCGGCAGACGCAGTCCATCCACGCCCGCGGCGGCGAGAAGGCGCTCTCCTTCCGGATCCTCCGACTGATACCAGCGGTAGGGAACCTGATTGCGGCCCAGGAACTCACGCACGTCCGATGAGCGAGCCGACCAGCGGTGACCGACAACTTTCGTATCCGGAATGGGCCGATGGTCGATGGCGTGCCAGGCGCTGAGGAGGTCGTCCAGCACCGGATAGAGCTTCTCCTCCGGTGGATCCCAGGGTTTGAGCAGGTAGTGGTCCAGATCGACCACGTTGATCGCATCGATGGCCGCGCTCGTGTCGGCATATGCCGTCAGCAGCACGCGACGGGCCGTCGGGAAGAGGTCCATGGCCTGCTCGAGGAATTCGATACCGTTCATCTGCGGCATCCGATAATCAGCGAGAAGCAGCGCCACCACGTCGCCGCGCAGCTTCAGCTCCTTGAGCGCTTCCAAACCCTGGTCGCCCGACTCGGCCCGGACGATCCGATAGTCCTTCCCGTAGGCCCGGCGGAGATCTCGCGCGATCGCGCGGGATACTTCGGGGTCGTCGTCAACGGTCAGGATTACCGTGCGGGTCTCGGCCATCAGGACCTCACCAGGGGCGCACGAGCCACTTTCATGGGAGCCAGACTACGGGACCTTTCGGGATCCCGTCCGACGACGGGAGTGCGGGCCCGGCGTGGCGGAGCCCTATGACAGGGAGGGTGCCCTCAATGAGCTTCGATCGCCCTTCCAGGCAGAGACGAGTTGGTCGGCAAAGGCACCTTCGACGAGAGCAACGGCTCTCGCTCCGAACATCACCGCTCCCGCTTGTTGGGGCTCCGTCTCGAGCAGCCCACCTACGAGATCATTCACCGCAACGTGCTGGTGCACTTTGTCGGCTTCGACATGCACGTCATAGAACCGGCGACCTTCGGCTGGGACGCCGAGGGATCCGAGCCACGAACTGTAGCGGCCCATCGGACCCACGGAGTTCATCTCGAAACTCGCCAGATGTCCCACCAGAGCGCCGCGCAAACGGCGGTGCAGGCCGAACATGGAGATGAGGTTCGTCGTGGCCAAGGTAACGGCGGGCAGTCGTTCGAGATACGCACCGTAGGTGCAGTCGAGGCCCAGGGCTGTCATCGCATCGGCGAAGAGTGATGCGTGCATCCGTTCGGGCACGCCACCCCCGTACTCGTCTGCCTGAATCATTACCATTGCGGCCTTCGCCCGTCCGGAGAGCCGGGGTATCCCCCATGTATGGGGGTCGGCTTCCTTCAGTTGATATGCCGACCGGTGGATGGCGAGCTCCTCCGCATGGAAGCGGTGCCCATGCTCGAGCAGCCACTCCGAAAGCGAGAATCCTCCCCCTCGGCTCAGATCCCACAGCGCGTCCGGAACGTCGGCGGCAACGACATCCCGGTGATCCGGCAGAGCGAGTCGAAGCTGTCGTTCGAAAGCCTTCTCGAGTTCGTTGCGGAAGGCAAGAAGAGAAGGCTCCCACTCCCAGGAGTCGCAAACGCCGGGCAAACCTTGGTAATGCAGCTCGTAACAGCAATAGAGCGTCAGCTGTGCGTCCTCGTCGAACATGGGCTCTTCGCTGCGTACGACCGGCATGCACAACCGGTGAGGGCTCTTGCGGAGGGAAGTGAACAGAGCGGCGCTCAACGGGCCGCGAGGGATCGGAAGCTTCTGCATCGTCCGAGGTCTATGCCTTCGCCGGGACCCTCCGGCCTTTCGGTGACGGTTGCTTGATGCGGTCGACCACACCGCGCAGTGCTGCCGCACCTTCCGCGGCCAGGTCACTTACTTTGTCCTCCACGCGATCCATCACCCCAGCCGTGGTCCCGACTGCGATATTGCCGGGAGGAGTCGACGGAGACCGCGGGTGGGGACGAGTTGGAGCAGTCGCCTTCGCCGTCCCCATGGCGTCACCCAGCTCCTGTAAGGACTTGCGGCCGAGTTGCTTTCGCACCTTGGGGAAGTAATCGCTCTCTTCCTCTTTGACATGATGACGGACGTTTTCGATCAGCACTGTGACTTTGGCATCGAAGGATTCTGCGTGGGAGTCCAGGTGTTCGAGCTCGGAGAGGACCCATTTCACGATGTGATGTTCTTCGATGGATTCGAGCACGATGTCCTCCACCCCGGGAACCGAGGCCCTCGTCGTGGGATAAAACAGTTCCTCCTCGATAGCGGCATGCTTGGAGAGCTCCTCAATGATCCGGTCCACGATGGTTCGTTTCAGGGAAAAGGCTCGATCACCGGCCTTCTCAAATCGCTTGAACAGGGCTTCGACCGTGCGGTGGTCATCCTTGAGCATCGTGATGGCGTCCATACCTTCGTCGTACCCCTCACCTTCCTCGCCAAACAAGCCCTACACCGACATTGGTCGGATGGTCCGGACCGACCCCCTTTCCGTATCTACCCCGACCGGTGCGATTGCGGCCGCCGCCACCCACCCGGCGAAGCCAACTCCTTGGAGAGAAGGTCAAGGCCGACCACACCGAGAAGTGCAGCGGCTGCTGTCAAGCCAATGATGGTTGCAGTGGTCCGTGCACCTCCGGCCACGGACGCTCAGAGCAAAGGACCAGGTCAGCGACGCAGAGGGCACTCTCGGCTCCGATTTTTCAGACGCCGGACAACTCCCCTCCCCTCTGAGGGTGGGCGCTGCGCAAACTTCGTCCTACGTCGCGGACGACTGAACGCCCCTGACTATTGCGTCTGCGAATGCGACATCGGCTGCGTCCTGCGCAGCGGCACTCGGTGGGTCACTTGCCAGGACCGTGGTCGGCAGACCAGGAGACAGGTGCAACATATCCGGCCCGAACCACGAGGCATGGTCTCGTGCTTCACTATTCCAGTCAACGACTCGGACGTTTGCATGCTCCTCGGCGACCTCTCCGATTGCCCGGTTAATGGCCAGAGCGTCGCTCTGCTTGTAATAGAACGGCGCATCGACTTTCGCATTCACGATCACCACATCGGTGTCCCCGACCTTGGCGATCAGTTGTTCCAACAACTCTGAATACTGGGCAATGGAGACAGTTCCCCGTGCTAACTGCAGGGCATCATTTGACGCCGTCTCTACCACGATCACCCCGTATGTCCCGTCTTTCACATCGGCGTCCAGAGTTTCCTGCGCCCACGAGGACGACAGCGCATGACCGGGATCGACCGATATCTGGCTCACGTACCCTGCTTCGGTCAACGAAGACCCGATCGACGACTTGGCCTGCCAGGAAAGTGAATCGCCGACAACTGCCACGCTCCTGGCGCGCAGTTCGGCCTCGTGGCTTGTGTTCGCTGAGGCCCTCTCCGTATGGACCACCGCGACACCAACAGTCACCGAAGCCAGGATCATGCATGCCACGACAACCGGCTTCATCATCCTCCGGCCCGTCCGGGACACCTCGGACGGTCGACTTTTACCAGCAGGTGAGGAGGTTTCGGATCGGGCTTCCCTGGCGCGTAGCATCATGGGGTCTTCCGCTCAACCTTCCGCACGACCGACAAACGTTCGACGCCTTAGAAATCCGTCCTTTGCATCATGCGGTCACGATGTTGGAAAAGGGCATGTGTCGGCTGTGTGCCACCTGTCCATCGCCCCAATAAGAGCTGCAGCCTCGTAGGCCGGGCACCCAAACGGGATCCAGCCCCGGCTCCTTCCAGAATCGGACGCCGTTGCCGAAGAGAGAAGGTAGGCGTAGGTTCGGGGACTGTGAAACCTCCGCCTTTCGGCTACAGCGCACCGACGACCCTGGACGAGGCGCTGGCCCTGCTGCAGGAGCACGGCGAGGATGCCAGGCCGCTCGCCGGAGGACAGAGCCTCGTGCCGTTGTTGTCCCTGAGGCTGGCCCGGCCGTCGCATCTGGTCGACTTGGCCGGGATCGGCGAGTTGGCAACCATCGTCGTCGAGGACGGACATTTGGTCATAGGCGCCATGGTCAGGGAACGATCAGCCGAGCGCCATGACGACGTCCACCGCCTTGCACCGCTTCTCGCCCGGGCCCTGCCTCTTATCGGCCACCCCGCTATCCGCAGTCGGGGCACCATCGGGGGCAGTCTGGCCCACGCCGACCCCGCGGCCGAACTACCGGCGGTTGCCCGGTTGCTCGACGCCGAACTAGTGGCTCAAAGCCGCGGCCAGGGGATACGCATGATCGATGCGGCTGACTTCTTCGCCGGCTTCTTCACGACCGCCCTCAAGCCCGATGAGATCCTCACCGCTGTCCGGATACGGCCGCCAGAACCGGGCACAGGCAGCGCGATCGAGGAAGTAGCCCGTCGGCACGGCGATTTCGCCATGGTCGGTGCGGCGGCCATGGTTCGCCTCGAGGAGGGGAAGATCGCCGACGCTCGCCTCGTCTTGACGGGCGTCAGCGATGTCCCGGTGCGCGCCACCGAGGCCGAAACGATCCTTGGCGGTGCGGAGCCCACCGAGGAGGCTTTCGCGACGGCGGCCGAGGACGCAGCGAAAATCCTTGTCGCCCCCGGCGGATCTCCATGGCTCCTCCGCGTATCGCCGCCATCTCGCCGTTGTGCTCATGAAGCGGACACTCAAGCTCGCGGCCCAGCGCGCGAAGGAGGCGGCGTGAACACCTTTGACATCGAACTCACCGTCAACGGGAGACCGCGTCAGGGCGCCGTCGAACCTCGCCGCACCCTGGCCGACTTCCTACGGGAGGACCTCGGGCTCACCGGCACCCACCTCGGCTGCGAGCATGGCGTCTGCGGCGCCTGTACGGTCCTGGTAAACGGCGAACCGGCCCGATCCTGTCTCATGCTCGCTGTGCAGGCGCGAGGAGCCGACATCCTCACCATCGAGGGCCTCGCGAACGACGGCGTGATGAACTCTCTGCAGCAAGCGATGTGGGAGTCGCACGGTTTTCAGTGCGGCTTTTGCACGCCCGGCTTCCTCATGCAGATCACCGCGTTATTGGCCGAGAACCCGGACCCGACGGAGGCGGAGATCCGTGAAGCACTGTCCGGCAACCTGTGCCGCTGCACCGGGTACGAGAGCATCGTCAACGGGGTGCTGCGAGCAGCCGGCCACGACGACCTCACTCTCCGCGCCACGGCACTACGAGGAGGAGCGACAACGTGCAAAACATCGCCGAGCGGTTCACCGGAGCGAGCGTCAAGCGCTCAGAAGATCCCCGGATCCTGACCGGGGCGGGTCGCTATGTCGACGACGTCCGCCTTCCCGGGCATGCTCCACGCCTCCTTCGTGCGCAGCCCGTTTGCCCACGCCCGCATCACGAGCATCGACGTCACCGAAGCCCGCAACGCTCCCGGGGTGATCGCGGTACTGACGGGCGAGGAGCTGGAACTGCTCACGTGTCCGGGGACCCGGTTCCGCCGGCATGTTCTCCGGCAACCTGCCAATGCCCTCTTTCAGTATCTTGGCCACCGACAAGGTCCGTCTGGTCGGAGACCCCGTCGTGCTGATCGTGGCCGAAAGCCGGTACCTCGCCGAGGATGCCGGCGAGCTGGTGGAAGTGGACTACGAGGAACTGCCGGCCGTGATCACCCAGGAGCAGGCACTCGACCCCGCCGGCCCACCTATTTTCGAAGACCTGGGTAGCAACGTACTGGTCCACTCGCCGGTCGCCACCTTCGGCGACGTTGAGGGGGCCTTTGCCCGGGCCGACCGGGTGGTGCGGGCCGAACTGCGCCAACATCGCCACCAGAACGTGCCGATGGAGTGTCGGGGGGTCGTCTGTAGCTACGACCCCGAATCCGAAGAGCTCACCGTTCATTCCGCCACCCAGGGAGTCCATGTCGCCCGCATGGGTTTCGCCGCTCAGCTCGACATGCCGATGGACAAGGTGAGGGTTCTGGCAGGGGATATCGGCGGCTCGTTCGGGCTCAAGCTGGGGGCGGCACGAGAGGACATCGCCTGCGCAGCCGCATCGCGCCAGCTCGGCCGTCCCGTCCGGTGGATCGAGGACCGAATCGAGAATCTGACCGCATCGGGTCAGGCCCGGGACGAGAGCTTCGAGGTTGAGGCGGCAATATCGGAGCAAGGCGACATCCTCGGCCTACGGGTGAAGATGACCATCGACACGGGGGCCTACCCCGGCATGGGCGGCATGCTGCCCGAAATGGTGAAATCAATGATCTGCGGCCCGTACAAAATCGGCGCGCTGTCGTTCGAATCCACGGCCGTGATCACCAACAAGGCCAGCTATATCGCCTACCGCGGCCCGTGGGCCTCCGAAACGTGGGTACGCGAGCGGATCTTCGACCTGGTGGCCAAGGAGCTCGAAATGGAGCCACTCGAGATACGCCTCCGCAACGTGGTCACGCGCGGTGAGCCCCCGCTCGAGACGGTGACCGGACGCAGCCTGGTCGGCATCACGTCCCGAGAATCGCTCGAGCGCATCGCCAAACTGGTCGACGTCGAGGCATTCCGCCACCGACAAGCCGCAGCCCGCGACTCAGGGACGCTACCTGGGGTTGGGCCTCGCCACCTATATCGAAGCGGCCCCGGGTCCCCGGACGCCAGAGGGCGCAGGCGGGGTCCTGGGCCCGGAGAAGATGCGACTCCGACTCGAGGAGGACGGCACCGTGACCGTCTTCACCTCACAAATGCCACACGGCCAGAGTCATCAGACCACCCTGGCGCAGATCGCGGCGGACGAGTTCGGGGTGCCGTTCGATCAGGTTCGAGTTGTCGTAGGCGATACCGACCTTGTGCCGACGGGGTTCGGCACGGGCGGCAGCCGGTCGGCGACGATGGCCGGCGGAGCGTCGCTGCACGGCGCCCGGTCCCTGCGGACCAAGGTGTTCGAGTTGGCCGCCCACCTTTTTGAGGCCAGCGCTGAAGACATCGAGCTCTCTGCCGGTGCAGTCTCGGTCCGGGGGGTGCCCGCACGCGCGCTCCTCCTCGGGGAGATCGCCCAGGCCGCGCACCAGCCGGGGCGCGTGCCGCCCGAACTCGAAGGCGACGTCGAGGTCAACGCCGAATACGACGGCGGGGAAGGCGGCTGGGCCGGCGGGACACATGCCGCCATTGTCGAAGTCGATGTGGACACCGGACAGGTGCGGGTCGAGCGCTATCTGGTGGCGGAGGACTGCGGCGTGCTCATCAACCCGGCGATCGTGGAGGGGCAGGTGAGAGGTGGTGTGGCCCAGGGCATCGGCGCTGTCCTCCTCGAGCGCTCAGCCTACGATCCCGACAGCGGTCAATTCCTTTCGAGCACGTTCATGGATTACCTCCTCCCGACGGCGTACGAGATCCCCCGAATCGAGATCGAACATCTCGAAACCGTTCCGCTCGACGCCGATGTGAACTTCCGTGGTGTGGGCGAAGGAGGGATGATCATCGCACCGCCCACCGTGTGCAACGCCATTGAAGATGCCCTGTCCCCCATGGGCGTGCGCGTCACCGATCAGCACCTCCCGCCGTGCCGAATTCTCGAGCTCATCGGCGTCATTCCCTCCGATCAGTGAGGAGCGCGCTTGGGTGAGCCGGGGCCTAACAACGTCCCCTTCAGTCCTTCAGTTCGATCAGGATCTCGTAGTAGCGCTGATCGCCGACATTCCGGGCCGTCTCGGTGCCTCCGGAGCGCTGGTAATAGACCTTGCCGGGTTGGACCTCGGCCTCGATGTAGTGCTCCGAATCCACCCCGTCGGGCGGTACGCCGGCGATGCGGTCCCCCTCGATGATCACCAGGATGTAGTCCCGATCGTGCCTGTGCAGATCAGACTCCTGGCCTGGCTGAAGGTCCATCTCCCACACCTTGACCCGCTCGTTCTCGAAGAGTACGGCGGTACCGACACCTCCGAGTTGACCCGTGTCGTCACCCATCGCTGCCTCCTTATCTTCTCCGACCGGCTCCTTCACAATTCTCGTGCGCCAACGCTTGCCAGCAACGACGAGCCGTCGAGGGTATGTACGGCCAAACCCAGTTCGGTCAAGAGCGCAGCACTGGTGACAATACGTCCGGTCAGAACGGTCGCATCGCCGGATGCAAGTGCGAGAGCCGCTTCAGCCATCTGTTCTACGGGTTCGAGCAGATTCGGACGTGGGGTTATCCGTCCCATGAGCCCCTCGAAGCCGGACGTCCACACGCCGGCGACTGGCAGTAGCGCGTTGACGGCGATGCTGTCGGCGTAGAGCTCCGAGGCAAGCCCGGTCGTGCACCGCTCGAGGGCGGCTTTCGTCGCCCCGTAGTGCCAACCGACCTTCAAGAGGGGCGAGACGTCGTCGTAGGGAGGTGACCCCGC
This sequence comes from uncultured Acidimicrobiaceae bacterium, assembly GCA_963755665.1. Taxonomy (GTDB): domain Bacteria; phylum Actinomycetota; class Acidimicrobiia; order Acidimicrobiales; family RAAP-2; genus Bog-473. The sequence continues at coordinate 1,553 of CAVWKU010000016.1, read as the reverse complement.
GTGGGCGGCAACGACGCTGGAGATGTTGACGATCCACCCCCCTCCTCGTTGCCGCATTCCTGGGATCACCGCCTTCGCCAGCTCGAGCGGCGTCAGGTAGTTGATTTCCACCAGCCGCCTGAGGTGATCGGAACTGATCTCGTCGATCGGTCGGTAGACGGCGATGCCGGCGTTGTTGACCAACACGTCCACGGGCCCCAGCGAACGCTCTACTTCCGGGATGATCCTCGCCACCGATTGCCGATCCAAAAGGTCAGCGACGAGCGGGATCCCACGGCCACCCGCCTGCTCGATCTGCTCGACTGTCCGCTCGAGTGATCCGCTTTCTGCAGACTCGTCAGACTTCAAGGTGCGGGCGACAACCGCTACTTTCGCCCCTTCGGCAGCCAAACGGACGGCGATACCTGCACCAATGCCACGGCTGGCGCCAGTCACCACAGCGACACGTCCGTCGAGCGCATGCATTACCCACGAACCATGCCATATTCAGGCACCGGACCACAGTGCCTCCCTCGCCTACCAGGGCACGGTGCCCGCTTGCTCGACAAAGGTGCCGGTGGGCCCATCCGGTCCCACACTGGCCATACGCACGATGATCTCTGCGCCTTCCGACACCGACCACCCTGCCGGGCGCGGCGTAAAATCCGTCGCGGTGAGACCAGGCGTCACTGCGTTGACGCGCCAACGCGGATAAGCCTTGGCGTACTGGATGGTCAACATGTTGAGTGCCGCCTTCGACATCGGATAGGCGAGCAAGGACCACGGCGCACCGGGATCGGCATTTCGAGTCAGGGACCCCACCGCGCTGCTCACGTTGACCACCACAGGCACCGCACTGGCCTCGAGCAGTGGCGTGAATGCTCTCAAGACCCGTGCTACTCCGAAAACGTTGGTCTCGAAGACATGCCTCATGTCCTCGATCGTTGCTTCGCCCGGCCGTTCCTGCTGCCCGGCAATACCGGCGTTGTTCACCAGGACGTCGAGCGCACCAACCTCAGAGGCGAGGTGCTGCGCCGCTGATTGCACCGTTGCCGCATCAGTTACATCGATCCCCAATAACCGCCCGCCCAGCTCATCTGCGATGCGGCGTCCGGTTTCGGGATTGCGAGCACCGACATAGACCGTGTGGCCCAGTGCGATGAGGCGGCCAGCCGTCTCACGGCCGAGACCCCTGGTAGCTCCGGTGATCAGAATTGTTGACATCCACCAAACTTATGGTTGGCGGTCTGCCGTTAAAGCGGCCCAGACGGTGGTTCCGATGCAACCGTGGCAGTCCTGCCCGACATACGCCGGGACGTTGTGGCCTTGAATTTCTGAAGGCTAGAAGGCTAGCGGTTAGTTTTGCCACACACATAGGGCCTGTCTAAGGCAAGAGAGCTAGCGTGACGCGCTGCTATCGTGACGCCACGAAACTCTCTCGCATAGCGCTTGGGCATGGACTACCTCCACGTAGCTCACGACCAAACTCTTACAAACCTGGACCGCCGAACGGGGTCCAGGCCAATTTGCTTTGTTCAGCCCCAACGGGATTCGAACCCGTGTCGCCACCTTGA
>CAVWKU010000015.1:0-35931 GCA_963755665.1 uncultured Acidimicrobiaceae bacterium | reverse complement strand
GTCCCTCCGACGGGATCAGTGATGGCAGGGCCCGCTCTGAGCTGAGGCCTGCGCTACTTCAGGACGTTCAGCTGGTTTTCCGAGTTGTCGACGAAGTACAGGGCCCTGGAGTTGCCGGACAAAGCGAGGCCGAACAGGGCTCCCGCCCCACCCGGACTGATGATCTTCTCCCCGAGTTGAAGGCCCGAGGGACTGATCTCCACGAGGTTGCCGTCGCCCCCGTTGGCTGCCAACAGGTTCTCGTCCGGCGCCGTGGCCAGTCCCAGGGGTCCGTTCAGATCCCCACCGGTCGAGATCGGCGTGCCGACCCCGGCCGAGTGCAGGCGGATGGCCGGGAAGGGAATCTCCGCAATGCGATTGTCGAGGGTGTCCGCCACGAACAGGGAAGAGTCATCGCGGCCGAGGGCGACGCCGGTCGGGCCGATGACCAGTGCAGCCGAGTTGAGCTCTTCGGGGAATCCGGACGCGATGACCGTGGTCGCCACCAGGTCGGGCGGCCCGAATTGCGGAGTGACAAGGACGGCCCGGACGACGGTGCCCTGGTCGACCTGGCTTCCCGCCGCGGCCACCGTGCCGTTGAGCACGTTGGTGAAGAACAGCTCGGAGACGCGGCCGACGCTGACCGACGTCATGTCCCAGGGCCCATTAATGGGCCCGCCGGAGAAGGTCTTGACGACGTGCCCGGTGTCGTTGAGCACCAACAAGCAGCCCGCGCCGCTGATCGTCGTGCCATCGCTGGTCGGGAGGCTGCCGACCACGACCCACCCTCCGGGCAGGATGGCCAGCGCCGTGGTCAGCCCCACACCACCCGGGCAGGCCCCGGGCAGGTGTGCCGGGTCGATCTGCGCGAACACCTGTGGCATCGCGTTGGGCGCGGCACCAGGGTCGAGTTGCACGATGGTCGTCCCGAGTCCCTGCAGGCCCGCCGGTGCCGGCCCGCTGTTGAAGTTGCTCACCAGCACGTCTCCTGCGACTTCGGTCCCCTGGCTCTTGCCGACGACGGCAACGCCGTAGGGGTTTACGTCACCGTTCGACGGGACTGTCGAACCGATCTCCGACACGGTGGTGTGTGGCCCGACGAATAACGATCCCGGAGAGACGATGGCGCCGGCGGGGATGGCCGCCAAGGTCATGGCGGCGATCCCCATTGCTCCCCCGAGGCCGGCGCCCATGGCGTGGCGCGAAGGTGAAGACGATCCGAGTGAACGTGCGAATCCCATTGGGGGCTCCGTCTTCCGTTCTTCCGAGTAGGCCGTTGCCCGATGCGCCTCCGTGGCGACGTGGCGGTGGCAGGGTTACGGAGGAGGGAGCCCGATGGATGTACGTGCCGGCGCTTCTTCACGGGATTGCAACAGAGCTGGGGCGCAGCTCCTCGATGCCCCGACCCGACTTCGTCGACCCGACCCGGGATTACCAGCCTGAACCCAGCCGAGTGTCTACGATGTCTTTGAGACAGCTGTCTCCCATGTCTCACACACCAGAGTAGCTCACGACCAAACTCTTACAAACCTGGACCGCCGTACGGGGTCTAGGCCAGCGACCGAGCGAGCGAGCGTCCGAGCACCCCCAACGGGATTCACCCCCAACGGGATTCGAACCCGTGCTGCCGCCGTGAAAGGGCGGTGTCCTAGGCCGCTAGACGATGGGGGCCGGTGGCCGGCCGGGCACCGTAAAAGGGTGCGACGACCGACCGGACGAAGACGAAGCAGTGGGTAAGCCTATCTGGCGCCGATCGGAAGGCCGGTGTCCGCCGCCACCTGATCCGGCACGGCCGCCGGAATGACCTCGGGCGCGTGGAAGGTGCAGGCCAAGAAGCACTGGGTGGCCCCGATCACCAGAATGGTCACGCCGAGCAGGTGGACTTCCACCAGAGCCGCGGGCAGGTGGGTGAAATACTGGGTGTACCCCACCGCTGCCTGCGCCACCATCACCGCGAGGAGCACGCGTCCCGCCCGCCGTACCCGTTCGGGTACGTCCGCCATGTGCAGCCCGACGACCAGTCCGACCGTGAGGCCCACGAGGAGCATGACCAGGCTGGCGTGCAGTTCGGCCAGATCGCGCAGCGAGACCGGGATCCGTTTAGCGATCACCTGGCCCGAGGACTCGCCCCCGAGGGGTCCCGCGCCGGTCGCCGCCGTGCCTGCCGCGATCACGAAGCCCAGGACGACCAGGACGCCGTAGAAGAGGTGGAGCAGCGATCGGGGGATGAGGAGATGGCCCGACCCGGGTCCGTAGTCACGGGTGGAGCGGTGGACCAGGACGACCGCGTTGACCAGGAGGACCATGGTGGCGGAGAAGTGCACCATGACGAGATACGGGTTGAGCTTCGTGTACACCACGATCCCCCCCAGTACCGCCTGCGCCAGAATCCCCACGACGAGCCCCCCGCTCAGCCAGATCAGGTCGCGCCGGCGGGGGCGCCGAAACACGGCGGCCAGGAAGGCGGCGGCCACGACGATCGTCAACACCACTGTGACCAGGCGGTTTCCGAACTCGATGAGCCCGTGGAACTGGACAGCCGGGGTGAGGTGGCCCACCGAACACTCCGGCCAGTCGCTGCATCCCAGGCCGGACCCGGTCAGGCGGACGGCGCCGCCTGTCACCACAATGAGGGTGACCAGGGCCAGGGCGAGAATGTTGAGGCGATAGCTGAGAGAGGGGGAGACGGTGAAGGGGCGGCGTCGCGACACTTGCGCTAATCGTACCGGGACCTCCCGCTTGGTCCTGAGCGGGTACCTGGTCGTAGGCTGAGCGAAATGTCCGCCCCGGCTCCCATCCTGCAGGCTCAGCCTTCGGCGCGGTCGACCGTGGGCGCGTACGTCGCCCTGACCAAGCCGCGCATCATCGAGCTGCTGCTGGTCACCACCCTCCCCACCATGGTCGTCGCCCAACGCGGGCTGCCGTCACTCTGGCTGATGCTCGCCACGCTGGTCGGGGGCACGCTGGCGGCCGGCGGGGCCAATGCCATCAACATGGTGGTCGACCGGGACATCGACCGGCTCATGAACCGCACCAAGAACCGGCCGCTGGTGACGGGAGCGATGTCGCCGAGGGCAGCGCTGATTTTCGCCCTCAGCCTGGAAGTGGCCGCATTCGTCGAGCTCTGGCTGGCCGTCAACCTCCTCTCCGCCGTGCTGGCCGTCTCGGCCACCCTCTTCTACGTCTTCGTCTACACCTTGTGGCTCAAGCGCCGTTCTTCGCAGAACATCGTGGTCGGCGGCGCGGCCGGGGCTGTTCCCGTCCTCGTCGGCTGGGCCGCGGTGACCAACAGCCTCTCGTGGGCCCCGGTGGTGCTGTTCGCTGTCATCTTCATCTGGACCCCGCCGCACTTCTGGGCCCTGGCCGTGCGCTACAAGGAGGACTACGCAGCGGCGGACGTGCCCATGCTCCCCGTGGTGGCCTCCATGAAGCGCACCACGCGCGAGATCGTCATGTACACCGTGCTGCTGGTGGCGGTCTCCCTCCTCTTCGGACCGGTGGCCCACCTGGGTCTCGTCTACATGATCGCCGCCGCGCTGCTCGGGGCCGGGTTCCTCTTCATGACCACCCGGCTCTGGGGTCTGGCCCGTTCAGGCCGCGCCACCGGGCGCGAGGCCATGCGGGTCTTCAGCTATTCGATCACCTATCTCACCGTTTTGTTCGTGGCCATGGCCGGTGACGTACTCATCTCGAACCACATTCACTAGTTTGGCCGTCGCATGACGGACCTCTCGGTTGACACCCCGATGGATGCCGTACCCACACCGGCCGTGTCGCCCCGCAAGCCCCGCAAGATCTTTCTCGTGGTCGGTCTCGTCGTCGCGGCCGCCCTGGGCGTGGGTCTCTTCACATCCCTCGGTACGAACAAGAACAGCGGTCCGCCCCATCAGGGCGGCCCCGTGCCGTCGTTCTCCGCACCGCGTCTGAACGGATCGGGCACCGTGGCGGTGCCGGCTGATGGCGGAGGCGGCGGCACGCCGGCGGTGCTGCTCTTCTTCGGCAACTGGTGCCCCCAGTGCCACGCGGAACTGCCCCCGCTGGCGTCGGCCGTCCGTGAGCAGGACCTGGCCGGGGGAGCCTTGGCCAAGGTGCGCGTCATCGGCGTGGACAGCGACCACAAGCAGAGCGTGGGTGAAGCGTTCGTGAAGTCCGCCGGCGTGGAATTCCCCGTCGCCCACGACTCGGTGATCGGCATCACCAACGGCGACTTCTATTTCCAGGGGGATCCCTACGCCGTGTTCGTGAAAGGTGACGGCACCATCAGCGCCATCGTGCCCGGATCGCTTTCCCCGGCCAAGTTCACCGCCGAGGAGAAGAAACTCATTCCCAGCGAAAGCTGAGTGCGGCGGCGAGCGGAGCCGCCACGGCCCATACCCCCAACACGACCCAGGAGAGTGTCGGCACAGGGGAGCCCGTGCCGAGGGAGGCGTGGAGTGCGGCCGAGAGGGCTTCCGCCGGCAGCAGCTTGGCCACGTCCGCCACGCCCGCGGGCAGCTTGGAGACGGGCACGACCATGCCCCCGAGCAACAACAGGATCAGGTAGAGGCCATTCGCAGCCGCCAGGTTGACTTCGGCCTTGAGCACACCGGCCATGAAGAGACCGATGCCGCCGAAGGCGATGGTGGCCAACAGCGCCGCACCGACGGCGCCCAGGCCGGCCACACCCGATCCGTTCCCACCCGGGTTCCAGCCGAGGGCGAAACCCACTCCGATGAGTACGCCGGCCTGGAGGATCTCGACCAGGACGACCGTGACGATCTTGGCTCCGAGGAGGCGCGGCCGCCCGAGCGGGGTCGAGCCCAGTCGTTTGAGGACGGCGTAGCCCCGCTCGAATCCGGTGGCGATCCCCAGCGAGACCATGGCCGTGGACATCACGGCCAGGGCCAGAATCCCCGGCACGAAGAAGTCCACCGCCTTTTGATGCGGGGTCGCCACCACGTGCACGGTGGAGAAGAAGACGAGAAAGACGACGGGAATGCCCACCGTCAGCAACAGGGTCTCCCCGCGCCGCAGCGTCATGTAGACCTCGGCCTCCGTCTGGGCCAGGAGCGCCCTCACGATCCGTCACCGCCTGAACCTCGGGCCCTCCGCGTGCCCCGCGCATTCCGCGCATTCCGTGCGCCCCGGCGTTGCTGCGCTCGCGTGGGGGCATCAGCGGGGCCACCGGACCCATCGGTCTCATCGGACTCGAGGGCCACCGAGCCCACCGCTTCGAAGTACACATCCTCCAGCGTCCGCCCGGTGACCAGGTCGGTCATCGTGGCCTGGCGCGCCGCGAGCCAGGTGGCCAAGGTGGCCGTGGTCTGGGGACCCGACACTCCGGCGACGTCATAGCGACCTGGCACACGCTCGGTCACGCGGGCCTCGGGCCCGAGTGCCTCCGCCAGCGAGGCCGTGTCGAGCCCTGCCGGGGCACCGAAGGTGAGGCCGACGCTGCCTCTTGCCGCGGTCAATGCCGCCGGGGTGCCCTCGAGCACGGAGCGACCCGAGGAAAGGATGACGATGCGGTCCGCCATCTTTTCGGCTTCCGTCAACTCGTGGGTCGTCAGGAGCACGCACACCCCTTGATGACGGAGGTCGGCCACCACGGCCCGTATGGCCAGCCGGCCCTCGGGGTCGACGCCCGCGGTGGGCTCATCGAGGAATGCCACCTGCGGCTTCCCGATCAGCGCCAGGGCGAGGGAGAGCCGCTGTTGCTCACCCCCGGAGAGGTGTCGCCACGGTGTCGTGGCGACACGACGTAGCCCGACGAGGTCGAGCAGGGCATCGGAGCCGAGCGGATCCGGGTAGTACCGGGCGAAGAGGTCGAGCACCCGGCGCGGTCCCAACATCGGATACACGCCGCCCCGCTGCAACATGACGCCCATGCGGCCGGTGAGTTGACGGTGATCAGCCAGCGGGTCGAGCCCCAAGACCGAGATCGTGCCCCCCGTCGGACGCCGGTAGCCCTCCAGCGCTTCGATCGTGGATGTCTTCCCCGCCCCGTTCGGCCCGAGCACGACGAGCACCTCACCCCGTTGGGCCTCGAGGTCGAGGCCGTTCACCGCCGCTACTCCGGCGGCCGGGCCGTAACGAATGTTCAGGCCGCGGACGACGACGGCGGGAACCGTGTCGGTTGGCATGGCGTCGCAGGCTACTTTGAGCAGCCATGATCGATATCCGCGCGTTGCGGGAAGATCCGGCGGGGGTCAAAGCGGCGCTGGCCCGTCGGGGCGTTGCCGAGTCCGAGGTCGATGCCGTACTCGCGGCCGACGTGACCCATCGGGCCCGGCTCTCCCGGGCCGAAGCGTTGCGGGCCGAGGTGAAGACGCTCAGCCGCTCCGTGGGAGAAGCGATGAAGGCCGGCGACACGACCCGGGCCGACGAGCTGCGTGCCCGGAGCCGGAGCCTGGGGGAGGAGGAGCGGGCCGCGGCCGCCGAAGCCGATGTCGAGTGGGAGAAGGTCCACCAGGGCCTGCTCTACCTGCCCAATATCCCCGCCGACGACGTCCCCATGGGGGACAGTGACGCCGACAATGTCGAGATCCGGCGCTGGTGGCCGGGGCAGGCGGGTGGCGATCCGGAGCCCGTGCGGGGCGAGGACCAGAGGGTGCCGCACTGGGAGATCGGCGAGGCGCTGCAACTGCTCGACATGGAGCGCGGTGCCCGTCTGTCCGGCTCCATGTTCCCGCTCTACCGCGGCGCCGGCGCCCGGCTGCTGCGCGCGCTGACGGCGTTCGCCCTCGACCGCCACACTCCGACCTACGAGGAGATCCGCCCTCCGACGGTCGTGCTGACCGAGACCATGGTCTCCACCGGTCACCTGCCGAAGTTCGCCGACGACGCGTATCACCTCGAGCGCGACGACCTCTGGGCCATCCCCACGGCAGAGGTCCCGCTGACGTCGATGCACCGTGGGGAAATCCTCGAAGAATCCGTGCTCCCCCTTCGCTTCACCGCGGCGACCGCCTGTTACCGGCGTGAGGCAGGATCGGCCGGGCGCGACACCCGGGGACTCCTGCGTGTGCACGAGTTCGACAAGGTGGAGCTCTTCGCGTACACCACGCCCGAGCAGGCGCTGGAGGCGCAGGCCGACATTCTCCGCCGCGCCGAGTCCTTGCTCCAGGAGCTCGGTTTGTTCTACCGGGTCCTGGACCTGTGCACGGGCGATCTCGGTGGTCCGTCCGCGCGTACCTTCGACCTCGAGGTGTACTCGCCGGGCGTCGACAAATGGCTCGAGGTCAGCTCGACCAGTTGGTATCGCGACTATCAGGCCCGGCGGGCCCAGGTGCGGTACCGCCCCGCGGGAGGGGGACCGCCCCAACTGGTCCACACCGTCAACGGCTCCGCTCTCGCCTGGCCCCGCATATGGGCCGCCCTCGTGGAGAACGGACGTCAGGCCGACGGCACCGTGCTCCTCCCCGAATGCCTGGCGCCCTACCTGGGGGGCGACCTCCTTCTCAAGGCCCCGTAATCAGCGAACCGTCCGCAGCACCCGGGCGCGCCCGACGTCGTCGAGCAGGCGATTTTCGACCGGATATCGAAGGTCTGCGCGCCGTCGCCATTCTCGCCGTGGTGGCTTTCCACGCCGGTTGGTCGGCCATCCCGGGGGGATACATCGGGGTCGATGTCTTTTTCGTGATCTCGGGGTTCTTGATCACCGACCACTTGGGCCGCGAACTCGCCGGGCGGGGCGGCATCTCCTTCGGCGCGTTCTACGCCCGTCGGGCCCGGCGCCTCCTTCCCTCGGCCCTCCTCGTCATCGGGGTCACCGTCGTCGTCTCCTGCATCGTCCTTCCCCCGCTCCAAGCCATGAGCGTGGCCAAGGACGGGCTGGCCAACGCCGTCTACGTGGGGAACTACCGCTACGCCCTGCAGGCCACGAACTACCTCAGCTCCACCGGCCCCGTCTCGCCGCTTCTCAACTACTGGTCACTCGGGGTGGAGGAGCAGTTCTACCTTGTGTGGCCGGCGCTCCTCCTCGTCGCCTCGCTCATCTGGTGGCCCAGGGGCAAGAAGACGGTCTCAAGCTCGCCGCGTCAGGCCCGGCCCCTCCTTTCCGCCATTTTGGTGGCGATGGCGCTCCTGGGCGTGAGCTCCCTCGCCCTCTCGATCTGGCTCACGCGCGTCAACCAACCCTGGGCCTTCTTCTCGCTCCCGACGAGGGCGTGGGAACTGGCGGCGGGAGGCCTCCTCGCCCTCCTTGCCCCGCGGCTGCGCCGAATGCCGAAGGCTGCGATGGCCCTCCTCAGTTGGGCGGGCCTCGGGGCCATCGTGTTCTCGGCCGTCACGTTCTCCTCCGCCACCCCGTTCCCGGGCACGGCCGCTCTCATCCCGGTGGCCGGCGCCGCCGCTGTGGTGGCCGGCGGCTGCGCCCGGCCCGGCCTCGGCGCCGTCCGGCTCCTCGGCCGCCGACCCCTGCAGCTCATCGGGGGTGTCTCGTATACCTGGTACCTCTGGCACTGGCCGGCCCTGATCCTCGCCCCCTCGATCGTCGGCCACCCCGTGAGTGTGTGGGGCAACGTGGCCGTCTGCGGCATCGCGCTGATGCTGGCCGTCCTGACGACCGTCTTGCTCGAGCGACCGCTGCAGCGTGTTTCATGGCTGGCCCGCCCGCGGCGCAGCCTCCTTCTGACGCTGGTCCTGAGTGCGGCCCTCGTGGCCACCATTGCGCTCTCGACGGCAGCACTGCCCGCACTCACGGGGAGCGGGCACGCCGCCACCCGACAGCTTTCGACGAGGCTCAAGAGCGCAAGCGGCGTGACCGCAACCACGCTCGACCCGGTGGCCGCCGCGGCCCAGAGCCTGACGAATCAGGTCCAGACGGATGTGGCCCAGTCGGTCGGGATCCAGGCCGTCCCGGCCAACCTGACACCGAGCCTCGCCGGTGCCTCCGCAGACGAGGCGGCGCCCTTCGTCGACGGCTGCTTCGACGGTTTCACCGACAATGCGGTCAACCCCTGCAACTACGGCGACGTGACGGCGCCGTCCTCCAAGACCGTGGTCCTCTTCGGCGACTCCCACGCCCTGATGTGGTTCCCGGCCTTCGACAACCTGGCCGACCAGGAGGGGTGGCACCTGATCCCCCAGGCCAAAGCGACGTGTCCCCCCATTTACATCCCCGTCTACAGCCCCGTTCTGGGCGAGTGGTACACCGGGTGCGACCAGTGGCGGGCAGCCGTCGTGGCGCGCATCCAGGCTCTGCACCCTGCGTTGGTCGTGCTCGGGTTCTCCCGTGAGTACGGCATTCCCGACGACCGGGTCGTCGTGGACGGAGCGTCCTGGATGCAGGGTCTGTCATCCATGATGACCACGTTGCGGGCCACCGGGGCCAAGGTCGTCCTGATGGGTGACGTCCCCTACCCGCAGAGCGGGCTCGTGCCGAACTGCCTCTCGGCCCATCTCACCGACGCCACGGCCTGCACGATGCCCAAGCAGTACCCCTATTTCAATCCCTCGGGTGTCGGCCAGGAGGAGGCCGCAGCTGCGGCTGCGGGAGCCGGCTACATCGACACGCAGCCGTGGTTCTGTGCCGGCAACTCATGTGCCGTCATCGTCAACAACATCCTCGTCTACCGCGACGACAACCACATCACCGCCACTTACGCCAGTTGGCTGACGCCCGTCATCGGGGCCGATCTCGAGAAGGAAACGGACGGCCTGTTCGGCACGCCGCCCCAGACGTCGGGCTAAACGTCGACGCCGTACATCTCGGACATCGCACGGAGATACTCGTCCGTCGACATCGGGTTGCTCGGGTCGAATGTCACGAACGTCAGCGGAAGACGGTCGGGGTCGTAGGCACGGAGTATCTCGAAGTCCGGGGATTCTCCGATCTTCTCGCGGTCTCGAAATGCGCCGAGCACGCGCAGCCGTTCTTCCACCCGGTCGAGATCGACCCGCGACGGCACGCTGCAAGAAAATGTCCGTACGCCGAGTGACTGCTGTCCCGCGTGGACCGCCGCACGCGGAGCCTGTCGCAAAATGATCCAGAGGGAGCCGGTCTCGGTACCCCCGAGAAGGACCAATTGGTCGCCCCGCTGCAGCTCTTGGATGCCCATGACATCCTTGTAGAAGTCCATGGAGCGGTCGAGATCAGTCACGCTGATCAGTACCGACCGGAGTGCCCACCGTGAAGCGTCGTCGACCAAAGCGGATCATCCCTTCCGGAGTTCGTGCGCCGCGCATCGGCTCCCGCACACAGACCCTAGGCCCGAACGCCGCGACGTGTGTAGTGCGGCATGATAACGGCATGGGTCACCACCGCTAACGGGGGGTCGACGCGCGCCGGGAGATCTTCCGCTGCCGCAACATCTCCTCGGTGCCCCGGGCGTCCAGCGGAATGCCCAGGTGATACCCCTGGCCGAACCGGCAACCAAGCTCGCGTAGGCGCGCTACCTGGGCCGAACTCTCGACCCCTTCGGCAATGGTGGTGTGGCCCAATGTCTCGGCGATCTTGATAATGGCCTGGGCCAGGGTCACCTTCTCGGCGTCGCCGAGCGCATCGACGAACGAGCGGTCGATTTTGAGAATGTCGATCGGCAGTTGCTCCAGGTAGGCCAGGGACGAATACCCCGTGCCGAAGTCGTCGAGGGCGATGCGCAATCCGAGGGCTTTGAGGGCCTGCAGGTTCTCAATGACAGCTGTCGTATCGCGGATCATCGCGCTCTCGGTGATTTCGAGCACGAGGTTGGTCGGGTCGAACTGGCTGGCGGCCAACATCGCAGCCACGTTCGTCCCGGTTTCCGCGTCGGCCAGCTCGTGGGCCGAGAGATTGACGCTGATGCTGACGTCAGGCGAAACGAGGTTCCGCGTCTGCCAGTAATGGAGTTGGGCACAGGCTTCGGCGAGGACGAAACGGTCGACCACGTCGATGAGCCCGACCTCTTCGGCGAAGGGGACGAAGGAGCCCGGAGGCAGTAACCCCCGCAGCGGATGTTGCCAACGCACCAGCGCTTCGAAGCCGATCAGGTCGTCGGACTCCAGATTGACGATGGGTTGGTAGTGCACGACGAGCTCCTTGCCCGTCGTCGTGCGCCGCAGGTCGGCTTCGAGCTCGAGGCGCTCCACAATCGCCGTGTGCATCTGGTCGCGGAATTCCTCGTAGCAGTTCTTGCCGTGCTCCTTGGCCATGTACATGGCCAGGTCCGCATTGCGCAGCAGTTGCTCGCCGGTGGTGCCGGGCACCCCGAAGGTGATGCCGATGCTCGCGGTGGCGACGACTTCGGTCGTGTCGAGCGTGACCGGTCGACGAAGGGCGGCGAGTATCCGCTCAGCCAACTTGACGATGTCGGAATGTCCGTCGATGTACTCAATGAGCACCGCGAACTCATCACCGCCGAGGCGGGCCGCCGTATCGGCCTGACGGATGCAGCCGAGCAGCACGTCCGCCACGGCGCGTAACAACTCGTCCCCGGTGGAGTGGCCCAGGCTGTCGTTGACGGTCTTGAAGTTGTCCAGGTCCAAGAACATCACGGCGATCGGACGACGGGTGCGGTCCATGCGCGCGACGGCCTGATTCAGGCGATCTGCGAAGAGTGCTTTGTTGGCCAGGCCGGTGAGGGAGTCGTGGAAGGCCTGATAGGTCAGCTCCGATTCGAGGCGTGCCCGTTCGGTGCTGTCGCGGAAGCTCCAGACCCGTCCGACCACCTGGCCGTCGACGATCTGCGGCTTGGAGATGCGCTCGAAGACGCGCCCATCTTTGAATTCGAGGATGTCGGTCGTCTCCATATCGGGGTGCAGGGCGAGCTCCTCCACCTTGGCCAGCAGAGCCTCGGGATGAACGAGCTGATCGATCACGGCCGAGAGCGTGTGCTGGTTGGGTTGGTCCATCCAGTACGACTCCGGCAGCATCCACATGTCGGCCAACCGGCCGTTGATACTCGAGATCGCGCCCGTCTCGTTCACCACAATGAGTCCATCGGCGGTCGAGTCGAAAGTGGCGCGCAGCACCGACAGGGCGGAGCGCAGTTCGGCCTCCGCCGCCACGCGGGCCCTGATGTCGTGTGCCGTGATCACGTAGCCGCCGACGGTGGGATCGTCCAGCAGATTGACGATCGACAACTCGAAGGGGACCGTCTCGGTGCCTTCGTGTCGTCGCAGGCGGACTTCGACCGTGACCGGATGGGCCACGGTGGCGCCGTGTGCCGCGCGCCCTATGGCGGCGCTCAGCGTCGTCCGGTCGTCCTCGGAGACGATGTCGGTGAGCGGCATGTACTCGACATGTTCGGGGTCGTGCCCGAGCATTCTCGTCAAGGCCGCTGAGGTGCATTCGATCTCACCCTGCGACGACACCAACATGGTGATGGCGGCCGCGTGGTGGATCAGCGACCGGAAGCGGTCGACCTCGTTGTGTGCGACTTCGAAGCGGCGCCGTTCGGTGAGGTCGCGCATGTTGAACAGCACGGCACCATCGGCAAACCAACTCACCGGCGTGCCGATCAATTCGAGCAGGCGCCAGCCGGACGGCGTCTTGGCCCGCACTTCGAGCGTGGTCCCTATCTCCTTGTTCTGGATGGACACGAGCGAGCGCCCCACCAGCTCGAGATCGTCGGGGTGCACGAGGTCGATGGCGGAGCGTCCCTTGTAGTCCTCGACAGTCAGCCCGAACATCGCTTCGGCTCTGGCGTTTCCCCACAGCACTTGACCCTCGGGCCCCAACACGAGGACGAGGTCGGGGAGTTCGTCAAGGAGACGCGCCAGTGTCGCGTCCGCTGTGGTCATCCGGGGCCCTCCGTCCTCCAATGAGGACCCCAGTGTAGGCAGGTGACCCCCGCCGAAGTGGTCTTTTGAGAGACCTTTACGAGGTGAGTGCGGCGAAGCGGTAGCCGACACCGCGTACGGTGGTGATGAGGACCGGGACGGAGGGATCGGCCTCTATCCGCGAGCGCAATCGCTTGATGTGCACATCGAGTGTCTTCGTGTCGCCGATGTAGTCGGCACCCCACACCCGATCGATGAGAACGTCACGGGTGAGTACCCGACCGGAGTTCTCGACGAGGAGGCGCAACAACTCGAACTCCTTACGCCGCAGGTGGACCTCTTCACCGCGCACGAAAGCGCGGCGCTGGTCGAAGTCCATTTTGATCCCACTCGCCTCCCAGACGCCTTCACCGTCAAGCTCGACTGCGCCGCTCTGCTCGACCGCATCGGGACCGCCCGGTGCACGGCGCAGGACGGCGCGCATGCGCGCCACCAATTCGCGCAGTCGGTAGGGCTTGGTGACGTAGTCGTCAGCGCCCATCTCGAGAGCGACGACAGTGTCGATCTCGGTCCCTTTCGCGGTCACCATAATGATCGGCACGCGTGAGTGGGTACGTATGGCCCGGCACACGTCGACGCCGGACATCTTGGGCAGCATCAGGTCCAACAGGAGGATGTCGGGTTCAGTCTCGTCGTAGAGGCGGAGGGCCTCCGCTCCGTCGCGCGCCACAATGACCCTGAAGCCCTCATTGGTGAGCCCGATCACCAGGGCGTCGATAAAGGACTCCTCGTCTTCGGCCAGCAGCACCCGGATGGGACCGTCCCCGCCGGCGCGTACCGACGCCTGGTTCTGCTTGTGCACGCCGGGTTTGCTGCTGCTCGATCTGGTCATGCCCGGCCTGCTCGATCCCTTCCCGGTTTCGTGTTTGCTCATATCAGACGGTCCGTGTGGAGGGGGAGGACGAGGCTGAACGTGGAGCCCTCGCCCTCGCGTGACTCGACGTCGACCCAACCCTGATGGTTGTTGGCCACGTGGCGCACGATGGAGAGCCCCAATCCGGTGCCCCCGGTGTCGCGACTGCGGCCATGGTCGACCCGGTAGAAACGCTCGAAGATCCGGTCGAGGTCGCGGGCAGGGATCCCGACGCCGATGTCCTGGACCGAGAGCCGCACGTAATCGCGATCTTCGGACCGCACGTCGTTGCGGCCGGCCACGTTGTCGATGCCGCCCGGCAGTTGCTCTCCCTCGGTGGGAATGGGAGCCGGTGGTACTCGAAGCGACGGCGGCGGAGGCCGTGTCAGCGCCAGGAGCGTCCGTATGGGCCGTTCCTCCTTCGCCGAAGGTCTCGAGGTTGAAGGCCGCTTCCACCGATTCGGGCGGCACCAGGGCGGTCTGACCCGTCGTGGTGGTTCCCCGGCGGACCGTACCTGTCACGACCACCTTGGAGTCGTCATAGGAGTACGTGATGGCGTTCTCGAGCAGAGCGTGCATGGCGGAGACCAGCTGGCGGCGCTCGCCGACCACGGCGATGGGAGGGGAGGGCTCGTGCAGGACGATCTCGATGCCACGCTGATCGGCGGTGGAGCGGACCCGTTCGATGGCGTCGGCCATGACGAGGTTGACCAGGACGGGCTCGCGTGAGGGCGCTTCCTCCGACTCGATGCGCGAGAGGTCGAGGAGGTCGTCGATGATCCGGCTGACCCGGAAGGCCTCGTTGTGGATACGACCGGCCAGACGCTGGGCCACCTCGGCGTCGGGCTCCGCCACCAGCGTCTCGGCCAGCAGGCCGAGAGCCCCGATCGGCGTCTTCAACTCGTGGCTCACGTTGGCGACGAAGTCACGGCGGATCTCTTCGAGCCGGCGTCGCTCGGAGATGTCCTCTATCAACGCGATTACTCCGAGCGGGCGACGGCCGTCATCGATCTGCCGAGCCCGCACCTGCAATGTCCGGCGCGGCGGTCCGTACAGGTCGAGTGTGCGCTCAGCCACACCTTCGTGCCATGCGCCCTCGAGGAGCTCGGTCACCGCCTGCGCCGCCAGCGCGTCCCCGTGCCGGCTCACCATGAGCGCGTTGGCGCGCCCGTTCCGGTAGATGACGTTGCCGTTCTCGTCACACAGCACGACGCCCTGCGTGAGCGTATCGAGCGAGCGCCTGAGGCGGATAGCGTCCGAGCTCGACTCGGCAACCGATTGCGCGGCTCCGCCGGTGACCTGCTCGAGATAGGCCAGTGCCGTCTCGATGTTCGACTCGTCCTCGGGAGGATCGAGCCCCAGTCTCGATCCGAGGGAGGTCAGCCGCTGCGAGATCCCCCTGCGTCCCCAGCGCCTCCCCAACGAGGTCGCCACCACAATGGCGACGATGAAGAGGATGACGGTGCCGAGGATGACATAGATGGCACTGGCGGTGCTCAGTGCAATCAACTCCTCTCCGCCGATCACGGTCCCCAATATGACAGCCCGGGAAGGGGAGCGCGAACACGAACTCCTTTGCCGCGCCGCCAGGATTGTGAGAAACATTCAAAATCGCTGAAACCATTCATTATGCAGTTACCGATCGACCGGAGATGCCGGGAGACGAACAGCTTGATGGAGGGTGACCGATGATCCTGGCGTATTTAGCCGGCGCCTCGACCGGAGTGACGCTGAACCCTTCACTGGACTCGTTGCCCGGGGGTGGCACGCTGCAGGCCCTCGTCAACGGATTGGGGGCCTGGGCGCTCATTGCAGCTCTCGTCGGGCTGGTTATCGGCGCCGGCGCTTGGGCTCTCGGCGTGCACTCGCAGAACTTCCAGCAGTCGATGGTCGGCCGCAGGGCCGTGCTCGTCTCGGGGCTGGCCGCTCTCCTGATCGGCGCGGCGCCGCAGATCGTCAACTTCTTCTGGGGCCAGGGCAACACCCTCCACTGAGAAAGAGGCTCGAGCGATCATGTTTGTTCCTTCCATTGTGACGGCCCCCATGGCGGCGTCCGCAGTGCACGCCGTCGGCTGCACCGGGCTCCAGGCCGTCGACCCCCTGTGTTACGCCGCAGACCGCGGCGGGAAGCATCGGCGGATCGGTAGCCGCTGCCGGCATCGGTGCGGTGTTCGACGGACTCAGCCAGTGGGTGGCGAGTGGGGCCGAATGGCTGCTGTCCCAAATCGGCAACGTGCTCGTGAGTACGACGTCCATCGATCTCGGCGCGGACTGGTTCACGACGCACTACGAGGTCATGACCGCTCTGGCCGCCATCGTGGTGTTGCCACTGCTGCTCGTGTCGACGCTGCAGGCGGTCTACCGGCAGAACGCAGGTCAGCTCGTCCGGTCGTTCTTCGTGCAGCTCCCATTGGCGCTCCTCCTCGGCGTGGTGGCCGTGCAGATCGTGATCCTCTGTCTTTCGGCGACCGATGCCCTCTGTACCGAAGTAGCCGGGGGATCAGGGTCTGACGTGCACGCATTGCTGACCGGCATGTCC
Source organism: uncultured Acidimicrobiaceae bacterium (assembly GCA_963755665.1). GTDB lineage: Bacteria > Actinomycetota > Acidimicrobiia > Acidimicrobiales > RAAP-2 > Bog-473. The sequence goes on along the minus strand of CAVWKU010000015.1, from coordinate 19,819 downwards.
AAGGGGTTGATCGTCGCCGTGGCTGACCCGGGCATGGCGACGTTCGTGCTCCTGTTGGTCGGTCTCCTTGTGGCGGCCGCCTCCTTCGTGCTCTGGCTCGAGCTCCTGGTGCGCGCCGCTGCGGTCTATGTGGCCGTGCTCTTCCTCCCCTTGGCGATGGCCACGTTGGTCTGGCCCACGGTGGCGCACTGGTGTCGCCGCCTGGTGGAGACATTGACTGCACTCATCCTGTCGAAGTTCGTGATCGTGGCGACGCTGAGCCTGGCTGCCGGCGCGGTGGGATCGGGCACAGCCGGCACGGGCGACGCTGGCGCGGGTTTCGCCTCGGTGTTGGCGGGGGCCGCGCTGCTGGTGCTCGCGACATTCGTCCCTTTCTCCATTCTCCGGCTCATTCCACTGGTGGAAGCGGGTGCAGTGGGCCACCTCGACGGCGTGCGGCAACGTGCCACGGCCGGGCTCACCCGAGTTGCCGATGAAAGCGGGGAGTTACGTCCTGAGGAGAGGACAGCAGGCGAGTGGCGGCGCCAAGTTGATGGCGCAGGCCGGCCAACCCGGAACGGGTGGTCACGATCGGACGGGAGGTTCAGGCGTGGGCGGAGTGGGCGGAGTGGGCGACGGGGGCGACGGGGGCACCGATTCGGGGGGCACCGGAGAGGATGAAGGGGCGCCCTTCGGTGGACGCGTTCCCATGGCGAAGGGAACACCGGGCTCGGGGGAACGGGCCACGGCCCGCATGAATGCTCCACCGAAGCCGAAGGGGCCCAAGCCGCTCCTTCCCTCGCCGGCTGAGACGCGGGCCGCACGGGCGGCAGCCGCCGGCGGTGCGTCGGGAGGCCCTGGATCGGGAGGCCCTGGGTCCACTGGGGGTAGCTCCGACGGTGGCGACCCGGACGGTGGCGGGTCCATCCATGACGGATTTCCACCGGGTGCGAAGCTCATGGGGCATCCGGGTCCGTACGACCGGCGCTGGGCCATGACGAACGACGCCTCCGGGCCCAAGGTGTGGGGATTGTCGCCGTTGCGCGAGAGGCCCCGTCCCGACGATGCGGATCCTTCGTGAGCGGCGATGGTGCGCGGTACCGCTTCGGTCCGCGTGAACGCGGTGGGGCCCTGGCCGGATGGCGGGCCGGACAGATTCTCACCGTGGCGGTGGGGCTGATCTTCGGGGTGCTCATCCTGCGGGCGGAACCGAACCCCGCCGGCGTGGCGGTGGGCGTCCTCATTCTGGTGGCGTGCGGAGCCATGGCCACCTGGCCCCTCAGCGGGCGGACCGGCGACCAGTGGCTTCCTGTCGTGGTGCGTTGGGGCGTACGGCGCACGGGGCCCCGGGGGAGGAGAGGGATGGAGGCATTGGCAGGATTGCGCCTGCTCAGTATCGGGACGCACGCCATTGGAGCAGTGCACGACCAGCGGGGTCGCACCCTCACAGCTGCCCTCTCCCTGCGCGGCCAGGGTTTCGCTTTGCTCGGACCGGACGAGCAGGACCGGCGCGTGGCCGCCTGGTCATCGGTGCTGGCCACCCTGGCCCGGGAGGGATCGCATATTCGACGCGTGCAGTGGTTGGCGGCCTCGTTCCCCGATCAGGGCTACGGGGTGCACAACTTCGTGTCCACCAACCAGCGGGCCGATCCGGACTCGGCGTGCGCGGCGTCCTACGAATCGTTGCTGACCGACATCGACGCCGATGCCTGCACCCATGACGTGGTCCTCACCGTGCAGGTGCGCTTGACCAAGTCGGTGGAGGCCGGTGCCGCCATTTTGCAGAGGGAATTGGGTTCACTGACCCGGTTGCTGGCGGATGCCGACATCGTGGTCGAAGGAGTGCTCGGCGCGGAGGATTTCATCGCCCGACTCCTGCGCACGTACGAGCCGTTCCCGAAGACGACGGAGGGCACGGAGGTTCAGGGTGATCCGTGGCCGATGGCCATGGAAGAGGAGTGGGCCCAGGTCCGCATCGACGGGCTGCTGCACGTCACGTTCTGGGTGGCGGAGTGGCCGCGCACAGAAGTGCGGAGCGATTTCCTCGCGCCGTTGCTGCTCGGCTCGGCCCGTGCCGCCTTGTCCGTGGTGATGGAGCCTCTCGGGCCGGAGAAGGCCGTGCGCAAGGTCGAGGCCTCGCGCACCGCCGATTTGGCCGACGCCGAACTGCGCCGCCGCAGCGGCTTCATGTCGACGGCCCGGCACGCGCGCGAGTCCGAGGTCTTGGCCCGGCGCGAAAGCGAACTGGCCGACGGGCACGCGTCGTTCCGCTATTCGGGTTTCCTCACCGTTTCTGCCGCTTCGGCCACCGAACTCGTTGCCGCTTGTGACGCCGTGCAGCACGCGGCGAGCCAGGCCCGCTTGGTCATTCGCCGTCTCTACGGCGACCAAGCCGGCGCCTACACGTGCACGTTGCCGTTGGCTCGAGGCCTCGCCGGACGGTGACGGGTCCTCCGGGGCATCGGGGCATCGGGGCATCGGGGCATCGGGGCATCGGGGCGGCTCTCCTAGCGAAACTCGTAGAAGCGCAGCAACGAGCAGTCGGCCCGGGGGTGGGGCGATCACCTCGTGGAGCGAGCTCGTTGATCATCGGGATTGAGGATGTGTGGCGGATCGAGAGCCCGTAAAAACTGAATCCTAGAGTTCTAGCAACCAGGTTTACAAGCGTCCGGCGGAGCGCTCACCCCTTGAATCCGCCCAACCGCCACCGAGACGCGGATAATCAGTCTCTACACTCGCCACCGAGACGCGGATTAAGGGGTATCCAGGTCAAGGACTTGGTCACCCATATGGTTGAGGAGACCGAAGAGAAGCCATCATTCAACCAATTGGTTGAAGAATTATCCGGGGTCATCCCTGGGGTGGATTCGCCGGGGGAGCAGGACACGCGAGAATGGGCGGTGCCTTCAACCTGCCATGTCCGCCCTACCGTGACGGGTCACCCCTGAGTCATGGAGCACTTTCTCGAAACGTGGGGCTATCTCGCGGTCTTCGTACTGAGCTTCATCTCGTCGATGGGTCTGCCCGTCGGCGCCGAGGTCGCCATCATCTACGGGGGGGTGCTGGCCAGCGGCCAGGTGCCCAACGAGCCGCACCATCTCAACCTGGTGCTCGTCATCGTTGTGGCGGTGCTGGCCGAAGTACTGGGCTCGCTCGCCGGCTACCTGATCGGGTATTTCGGCGGGCGGCCGCTGGTCGATCGGGTGGGCAAATACGTCCTTCTCACACACCGGGATCTCGACCGGGCCGAGGCATGGTTCGCGCGCCGTGGCGAACCGGTCGTCCTTTTCGGCCGGTTCATCCCGCTCCTGCGGTCGTTCGTCTCCTTCGCCGCAGGCTTGGGCGAAATGGCCATTGCCAAGTTCCTCCTCTTCACCGTCATCGGTTGCACCATCTGGTGTGCCGCCTTGGCGACCATCGGGTACGAACTCGGGAGCAGCTACCGCCACGTCCTCAACGCATTCAGCTACGTCGGTTACCTCCTGGCGGCGCTCGCCGTTCTCGCCGTCGTCGTGCTGTTCCTCCACCGGCTACGCGTTATGCGGGCAGAACGAGGCGAGCAGGCCGAGCAGGCCCAACGCCCCTAGGACACACCATCGCAGAAGCGCGCATAACCGAGGCCGGTGCCGCAACCGTTCTCTCCCGTCATGGACCGAACACCACGGGTGCCTGCCCATCAAGTGACCACGCGCAACCTCGGTGCGGCCTACCCGTTCATCGCTGAACCGGGATTGGGCCAGCGGGGCGTCGTCATCGGCGACGACCTTCTGGGCGGATCCTTCGTCTTCGATCCCTTCGAGCTCTACGCCCAGGGTGTGGTTTCGAACCCCAACATGGTGGTCTTCGGCCAGATCGGTCGGGGGAAGAGTGCATTCGTCAAGACTTTCCTGTGGCGCCAGGCCGTTTTCGGTCGCCGCGCCTGGGTGGTCGATCCCAAGGGTGAGTACGGCGACCTGGCAGCGGCGTGGGGCGTGCGCCCGGTGGCATTACGACCGGGCGGCTCCATCCGGCTCAATCCACTTGACGCCGGCCCCGAGCGTGTCGGAGAGGACGGACCGGGCAGCACGGCCCGCCGCCAGACCGAACTCCTCTCTTCGCTCGCCAGCGCGTGCCTCGGCAGGAACTTGCTGCCCCGTGAACGCGCGGCACTGGGCCTGGCCCTCACCGCCGCGACGCAAAGGACGAGTAGCCCGACGGTCCCGTCGGTCGTCGAAGCCCTTCTGACGCCGACAGCGGAAGCAGCGGTAGCGCTGCATACCGGACTGCGTGACCTGCTGGAGGATGGGCGTGATGTGGCGCTCGAGTTGCGCCGCCTGGTCCACGGGGATCTGCGCGGCATGTTCGACGGACCGACGACCCCCGGGCTGGACCTTTCGGCCCCGCTGGTCATCCTCGACCTTTCGGCGCTGTATACCTCGACCGCGCTGGGCATCCTCATGGCCTGCGCCACGGCATGGCTGCAAGCGGCGCTGGCCCGTGCGACATCGGGCCCGACCCCGGGAGGGCAGGTCTTCTTGGTGGTGGACGAGGCCTGGGCCATCCTGTCCAATCTCGGAGTGGCCCGATGGCTCCAGTCGTCGTGGAAGCTGTCGCGGACCTTCGGTGTCTCCAACGTCGCCGTGGTGCACCGTGTCTCGGACCTGCATTCGGTCGGCGCATCCGACTCCGAACAGGTCGCGCTGGCGCAGGGACTGCTGGCGGACTCGGAGACCCGTGTCATCTACGCGCAATCACCGGGAGAATTGCGCGTGGCCACGGACCTGTTGTCGCTCTCGTCGACCGAAGCCGAACTTCTGCCGCAACTACGACGGGGGGTCGCCCTCTGGAAGGTGGGTCAGGGCTCGTTTCTCGTCCAGCACCGGCTGAGCGCGATGGAGCGCATGCTGGTGAACACGGATGCGGCGATGGGCGTCGGGTAACCCCAGTGCCGGCACTCTTCGAGACCGTTCTCCCGCTCGCTCTCGGCGGGGCGCTCTTCGCGGCCGTGTCCCACCAGGGCACCGTCACGCTTCCCTGGCACAGGAAGCAACCGCCGGCCCGGGGCGCCCGTTGGGCCAATCGTCACGACCTGCGGGCGCTCCTGCTCGACCCGAAGAAGCAGCACCCGGGGCGCCTGACCTTGGGCACCGTGCATGGCCTCGTGCACCCGGCCCTGGTGGCAGCGGAGCGGGCCCAGTCGGTCGTCGTCGTGGGGCCGACGCAGAGTGGGAAGACCACCGCGCTCGCCATCCCGGCGATCCTGGCGTGGGAAGGCCCGGTGGTGGCAGCGAGTGTGAAGAGTGACCTCTTGCGCTCGACCCGGCGCCAGCGCAACGAACGCGGCCGTCTCTGGTGCATCGATCCCACGGGATCAACCGGGGCCCGATCGAGCACGTGGTCGCCTCTCACCCCCTGTCGTGACTGGCCCGAAGCGCTTCGCGTCGCCGCCGACCTGGCCGAGACGGCCAAGGGCGACGGTACTTCCGCCGACGGAGAATTCTGGTACGCCACGGCGGCCAAGCTCCTCGCCCCGTTGCTCTTCGCCGCGGCACGTGACCGCCGCTCCATGGCCGACGTCGTGCGATGGGTCGACACCCAGGAAGCGAGCGAGGTCTCGTTCATCCTCGAACAGGCGGGTGTGATCGAGGCGCTCGATGCGGCGCGCTCGACATGGTGCCGTGACGAACGCACGCGCAGTTCGGCGTACACCACGGTCGAGACGATTCTGGCGCCCTTCGCCGGGTCGACACCTCACCCGGGCACGGATGCCTTCGAACCGACCGAGTTGCTCAGTGGCAGCCATACCCTCTACCTCTGTGCGCCCGCCCACGACCAGCGCCGGTTACGGGGCTACTTCACGGCGCTGACCCAACAGGTCCTTTCGCAGGCCTTCAACCAAGCCACCCGTAGCGGCAAGCCCCTCGACCCGCCGCTCCTGGTCGTGCTCGACGAGGCGGCACACATCGCACCCCTGTCCGAGCTCGACGGGCTCGCCGCCACCTGCGCCTCCCATGGCATCCAATTGGTGACGGTCTGGCAGGACCTGGCCCAGGTGCGGGCCCGTTACGGCGCGGGCGCCGACGGTTCTCAACAACCACCGGGCCAAAATCTTCTTGCCCGGTATCGCCGATCCGGACACCTTGGAGTACGCCAGCCGTCTGATCGGCGACGAGGAAGTCACGACGCCCTCGGTCACACGTGACGCCAAAGGAGGCCGGTCGACCACCTCGACCACGGGGCCGCGCCGGCTCCTGCCGTCCGAGGAACTCCGCTGCCTGCGGCGCGGTGACGCCGTCCTTGTCTACGGCACGTTGCCGCCGGCCAAGTTGCGCCTGCGCCCATGGTGGGACAGCCTCACGACCCGGCGTCCTCACCGCGCACTTCGGCGATGGGGCCGACGAGCTGACGCACACTCGGCGACTCCAGCCATGCCGTCAGGTCGATGGTGAATTGCTCATCGAGGAGAGGGCCCTCGTCGAGGTGGTGCGCCTGCGAGGCCATCCACCGCGGTCCGACCCGCCGCACCTCGGTCAGCACTTCGGCGTACGGCAGGGGACTCACCGCGCCAGACCCGAATCCGAAGACCCGTTCGGAACCCAGCACGGCGTTGCTGGCCGCACGACCGCTGAGCAGGCGCCGGTAGTCGTTGCGCGCGAGCTCTCCTTCGTAGGCCTCCAAAATGTGCAGCATCCGCACAAGTGCAGCCTCACCGAACGGGTAGTAGACATTTGGCGCCGGCAGGTCGCCCCAGATGCCCCACATCCACCACCGCACCGTCGGCGGCAGCGTCCCCAGAGCCTTTTGTACGCCCCGGGCCACCGCCTCGTGCCCGTGGTGCACGTCGTGCGGGGAGGGCGACACGATCACCGACGCCCCATGGGACACCACGATGCCGGGCAACTCCGCAGCCACCCGCTCCGTGGCCCCGGCCAGGTCGTCGTCGAGCGAGATGGCGACAGGAGGCTCGAGAAACACCGGCGAGAAGTTCGCCCGCCGCGTGGCTTCCTCGAACTCAGCCCGACGGCGCTCGCGCTGGTGGGGCAAGCCCAGACTGGCGATGACGCTGACCACCTCCCAACCCCGATCCAACAGATGGAGCAGTGCGCCGGGACACCCCAGTGCCTCGTCATCAGGATGCGGAGCGACGTGGACGACCGTGGGTGACATCGTCCCCGCAGGTTATGCGCCCGCAGCACCAGCTACTCGGCCGTACGCACCTTGAAGAAGTGGACGGCCAACGGCGCGCACACCGCCAGAATGGCGATCGACCACAGAAGAGCGGCCTCGACCGGATGTTGCATGGGCCAGGCCGGGTTCGAGCCCGAGGGATTGGGATTCCCGAACAGATGGCGGGCGGCGGCGGTGACCGCGCTGACCGGGTTCCAGACGGCGATGGCCTGGAGCCATCCGGGCATGCCCGTCGTCGGCACCAGTGCGTTCGAGATGAAGGCCAGTGGGAACAAGAAGATGAAGCCCATCGACTGGGCCGACTCCGGCCCCTTGCTGTTCAGGCCGAAGCATGCCGAGGCCCACGACAACGAGTAGCTGAAGAAGAGAGCAATCGCGAAGCCGCCGATGACCGAAGGAATGCTCGCATCGGCCCGCCAGCCGATCGCCAGGCCGGTCAGCGCCACGATGATCACGCACAGCGTCGCCGACAACAGGTCGGAAATCGACCGCCCCACCAGAATGGCGGCGCGCCACATGGGCAGCGTCCGGAAGCGGTCGATCACCCCTTCGTGCAGGTCCGTGCTCAAGCCGACGGCCGTGCCCATGGTCGACGTCGTCAGGTTCAAGGTGAGCAGGCCGGCCAGGGCGAAGTCCTTGTAGCTCCCCCCGGCGATCGGAATGCCCGAGCCGAAGACGTAGATGAAGAGCAGCGTGAACAACACCGGCTGCACCGTGACGTCGGACAGCTGCATGGGCTCGCGCGAAACATGAATGAGATTGCGCCGGGTCAGCGCCCAGATGTCGGCCAGGCGGTCGGTGAGACGGCTTGCCGGCCTACTCGGCGCGCCTCGTAGTGAGGGGACGGCGACAGCAGTGGTCACAGGGTGGCTCCTTCGAGGGTGCGGGCGGGCTCGTCCGCGTCAAGGTCAGGGTCGATCGTGGCCGTGTGTCCGGTGAGGGAGAAGAAGACGTCGTCGAGCGAAGGAGGTCGCACCTCGATGTTGTCGACCAGAATCCCGGCCCCATCGAGCGCGCGCACGACAAGGGTGGCCAGGCCGGCGGAGTTGTCGACCGCAGCGTCGAGCTGTCGGCCGTCATCGCTTACGTGGACCCGTCCTTCGACGAGCGGTTGCAATGCGTCGATCGCATGCTCGTGTGGCACGGCCAACGTGACGACGAGGCGCGCGCCCTTGCTCGCTTCTTTGAGCTGGCGCGGCGTACCTTCGGCGATGACGCGCCCATGGTCGATCACGATAATCTCGTCGGCCAGCGTGTCGGCTTCCTCCAGGTACTGCGTGGTCAGCAAGACGGTGACACCTTCACCCACCAGTTCTCGGATGACGTCCCAGACCCGTTGGCGGCTGGTGGGGTCGAGGCCCGTGGTCGGCTCGTCCAGGAACAGGACGGGCGGCCTGGTCATAAGGCTGGCCGCCAGGTCGAGGCGCCGGCGCATGCCGCCCGAGTAACCCTTCAGGATCCGGTCCGCGGCGAACGTCAGCTCGAACCGCTCCAATAGCTCGGTCGCACGCGCCTTCGCGGCCGAGCGTCCCATACGGCTCAGTTCCCCGATCAGGGCCAGGTTCTGGCGCCCGGTCAGCAGGCCGTCGAGGGTGGCGTCCTGCGCCGTCACGCCGATCTGGCGGCGGACATCGCTGGCCTGGGTGCGGATGTCGTAGCCGGCCACCGTGGCCTGTCCCTCGTCGGGCGTGGCCAACGTGGTCAGTATCCGCACCGCCGTTGTCTTCCCGGCCCCGTTCGGCCCCAGCACGCCGAGGATGGACCCGGCGGGGACGGCGAAGTTGACGCCGGCCAGGGCCTGGGTCTCCCCGTACGCCTTCGTCAACCCGACTGCTTCGATCATGTTCAGCGGTGGCATATCTTCCTTACCGGTCGGTTAGTCACTACTGGCATGGTACGCGGCAAACTTACCGGCCGTCAAGTAATATTAGGGCTGTGGACCAGAAAACCAGCACCGCCGTTGTGGAACAGGAACCGCCGAGTACCCGCGAACGCATTCTCGATGTGGCACTCGACCTGTTCATCGAGAAGGGCTTCGACAAGACGTCGCTCCGCGAGATCGCCGAGCAACTCGGGGTAACGAAGGCGGCGCTCTACTACCATTTCGCCAGCAAAGAAGACATTTTGATGGCGCTGCACCTGCGCCTGCACGAGTTCGGCTTCGACGCACTCACCGAGCTCAGCGAGCAGGAGCCTTCGCCGGCGCGCTGGGCCGACCTGCTGGCCAAAATCGTCGATCAGATGCTGGCCCACCGCAAGATCTTCCTCCTCCATCAAAGAAATGAAGCCGCCTTCGAGGCGCTCCATCGGGAAGAGCACGACACGCAACACCAGGACCTACACGCGAGCTTCCAGCGGGTGCTCTCCGACGAACGGCTCTCGGTAAGAGACCGTGTCCGCATGGCAGCGTCGTTCGGTGCCGTCCTGGGGGGATCTTCATGTCGGGTGACGCCTTCGCCGACGTTCCGTCGACCGAGCTGAGCGAAATCCTGCGCGAGGCCATCGCCGACCTTCTTCGTTGACCGCTGTGACGATCAACCGGGTCCGGACCGCGTGAGTACAGTGCGGAACGTGCCACTCACCCCAAGCGACGAGACCGCCGAGCACCCCTACACCCTGGCCATCGATGTCGGGGGCACGGGATTGAAAGCATCGGTGCTGAGCAAGAGCGGCACCATGGTGGCTGACCGGGTGAGGGTCGACACGAAGTACCCCCTCACTCCCGACGGCGATGGCGGTCTGGTGGACACGCTCACCAACTTGGTCAAGCCACTCCCCGAAGCGGACCGGGTGTCCTGCGGGTTCCCCGGCATGGTGCGCGGCGGCCTCGTCCTCAGCGCACCCCACTTCGTCAGTAAGAAGGGCCCGGGTTCGCCCGTGGACAAGAAGCTGCTCGAAGCGTGGGACAAATTCGATCTGGCCGGCGGCCTTTCGAAAGCCCTGGGCAAGCCCACCAAAGTGGCCAACGACGCCGATGTGCAAGGCGGAGCTGTCGTGCAGGGGAAGGGCCTCGAGGTGGTGATTACCCTCGGGACCGGAATGGGGTGCGCCTTCTTCATGGACGGTCAGCTCATGCCCCACTTGGAACTGGGCCACCATCCGTTCCGCAAGGACGAGAGCTACGACGAGAATCTGGGTGAGCCGGCCCGCAAGAGCAAGGGCGACGAACATTGGAATCACCGGGTCCGTGAAGCCATCGCCCGGATCGATGCCCTGTTCTTCTTCGATCATCTCTACATCGGCGGTGGGAACGCGCGACGGGTGGACCGTGACGAGTTGGGTGAGACGCTCGAACGCATCACGATCATCGACAACAGCGCCGGCATCCTGGGCGGCATCAAGCTGTGGGAGACGTCCTGAGCCCGACCCGGACCGAGAGCCCGCTGTCGTGGGATCCCATCAGCGAGCAGTACAAGGAGGACCCGCACGCGGTGTGGCGTCTCCTGCGGGACGAGGCGCCCGTCTATTACAACCCGACGCACGATTTCTACGCTCTCAGCCGCTTCGTTGACGTCGACGCCGCCCACCGCGACCCCAGGACGTTCAGCTCCGCGCATGGCACCGTGCTCGAGATCATGGGTCCCGACGTCATCGGCGGCATGATGATTTTCACCGATCCCCCCGATCACACCCGCCTCCGTCGTCTGGTGTCCAAGGCGTTCACACCGCGCCGGATGGCTGTGCTGGAAGGCGAAATTAGGGAATTCTGCGCCAACCTCCTCGACCCGCAGATCGGCAGTGGGACCTTCGACTACGTGCAGGACTTCGGGGCCCGCGTCCCGGCGACCGTCATCGCCGCTCTCCTGGGCGTCGAGCCGGGTCATCGCGAGGAGATGCGTGAGCTCATCGATGGCTCCTTCCACCTCGACCCCGAGAAGGGGATGATGAACGAGGTTGCGGCAGAGTTCATGGAAAACTCCACGCCTACATCGGTGCGCAACTCCAGGAGCGTCAGACGACCCCTCGCGACGACATGTTCACGGACCTGCTGGAGGGCGAGATCCTCGACGATGACGGGCAGAAACGTCGGCTCACCTTCGAAGAGGCAACGATGTTCGCATTGCTCCTCGCCAGCGCCGGCACGGAGACGGTCGCCCGCCTCATCGGCTGGGCCGGTGTGGTGCTCGCCGCCAACCCCGACCAGCGGGCCCAGCTGGTGGCCGACCCAGCACTGATCCCCAATGCAGTCGAGGAGCTCCTCCGTTACGAGGCACCGTCCCCGGTGCAGGGAAGGTGGTCGACCCGGGAGGTCGAGCTCCACGGTCGGACCATCCCCTCTGACTCGAAGGTGCTCCTCATTACCGGATCCGCCGGCCGCGACGAGCGCACGTTCCCTGATGCCGATCACTTTGACATCCACCGGAAAATGGATCACCACGTGTCCTTCGGCTATGGCATCCACTTCTGCCTCGGCGCTGCCCTGGCCCGCCTCGAGGGACGTATCACCCTCGAGGAGACCCTCCGGCGCTTCCCGGAATGGTCAGTCGATCTCGAGAAGGCCGTTCCCCTTCACACGAGCACCGTTCGGGGCTACGCCAAGCTGCCGATCTCCGTCTGAGTCAACCCACCCGGAGTTTCAGGGAGGACTCGTGCCTCCCTCACCGTGGAAGTGGGCTGTAGAACACCAGGCCGTTACCCTTGTGGTCGTACACCACGGCACGGCGCTCATGTGCGTCGTTGTACGGTCCTTTTACGATGGCACCGCCGTTGGCCTCAATCGCCTCCGCAGCAGCGTCGACGTCGGCGGTCTTGATGCCGACAACTACCTGACCGGGCATAGGGTGGTCGATCGCTGTCGCCAGAGCGAGGGTGATGGACCCTCCATCGAGGGCCGCGTAGTGGGCCCCGTCGCGAAACTTCAGCGTCATGCCGAGGGTCTCGCTGTAGAACCGGATGGACTCATCTATGTCGTCTGTTGACAACACGACCATTCGTACGTCGTAATCGCTCATTGGTGCCCTCCTTTAGGCGGCATCAGCCTAAATCGAGCCCTCATAGTGAGGCGGCACCGTTCGGGCCACCTCAAGTTGCCGATCTCCGTCTGAGCAGGTCCGGCCTGCTGTTTCGAGGAGGCGATCCGTCTTCAGTACACTGGCTCGTCGCACCCGGCGCTCGTAGCTCAACGGACTAGAGCATCTGACTACGGATCAGAAGGTTGGGGGTTCGAATCCCTCCGAGCGCGCTGAACAGGGATAATAGGCCGATTTAAGGCACTGTTGACGCCGTCATGGCGCTGGCATAGCGTCTTATTCGTGCCCAATCTACTATCGCAGATCTGCGGATATTTCGAGTGTCCTCAGCACTCGTAGAGGACAAACCCGGCGATTTATGGCTTCTCATCGATGGCTGGACCCTCCATCTCCAGGCGGCGAATCGCTCACCGAAGACCATTCGTTCCTACGTCGACACCGTTCGAGATTCGCTCGGTCAGTTTCTGTTGACAATGGGCTATCCCGTCAATGTGGCGGAAATCAGATCCCAGCATCTGGCGTCATATCAGGCAGACCAGTTAAGGCGGTTTTCAGCGGGCACAGCGGCCCTTCGTCACCGAACCCTGAAGGTCTTCTTCACATGGTTAGTACGTGAAGGCGAGATCCCCTCAAGTCCCATGGCGAACCTGGCTCCTCCTACCGTTGGCGAGATCGAGGTTCCGGTCATCCCTATCGAGGATGTGCGGAAGCTCCTGGCAACGTGTGCCAACGCCAACTTTGACGATCGTCGCGACGCCGCGATCATAAGGCTCTTTTACGATACGGGCTTGAGGCTCGCTGAGATGGCGGGGCTCCAGGTTGATGACGTCGATATCTCGGGCAAGGTGCTTCACGTAACCGGAAAGGGCAACAAGGGGAGGGCGGCGTGCTATGCAACCAAGACAGCCACCGCCGTGAACCGCTACCTCCGAGAGCGATCAAAGCATTCGGCCAAAGATTCGCCAGCATGGTGGATTGGCTCCCCGCGGTGCAATGACGCCGTCAGGTATCGCACAGATGTTGAGAAGGCGTTGTGCCCTTGCTGGAATAGGTCCCATCCATCCTCATCAGTTTCGGCATTCCTTTGCGGCGGCCTGGTTGGCGGACGGTGGATTGGAGGGCGACCTGATGCAACTTGCCGGTTGGTCGAGTCGGGACATGTTGTCACGGTACGGCCGTTACACGGCAGCCGAACGTGCTATGGCGGCGCATGAGGAGCATGCTCCGGGTGAGCGCTTATAGAAGCAGGTGCGGCACAACGTGATCAGCCTCCTCATTGCGAAGATCGGTTGGATGACGTTTGTGGGCTACGAGTACGTCGTCATTCGACGCAGAGTGGCAGACTGAATATGCCTGAATCCATAGAGCACGAAGGCCGGAACCAGTAAAGGTGTCGATCCGAGAACAACTCAACAAATACAGGGCCGAATGGGATCTCAAGAGTTCCTCAGAGACCATGCAGGAGATCTTCCTCGGCACGCAACTTCAAGATGCACTCAAAAAGCTTGAGAGCATCCGGTCCGTTGATCAGATCAATATGCTGGGGTCCTTCAACCAGGTGGGGCTAGCGATTGCCTATTCATGTTCCGGGAACGCTCAAGGGAAGTGGGCAGAAAAGTTAGGTGCACGCGATCGGTTCGCGGAGTGGAGCGGTTTTTTGACGCGACGCGAAATCGGTGAGCCATTCTCCTCACTGGGTCGCTCGAAAGTCGGAAACGAGATCAGCGCTCTCAACTATTACGCCGCGCAATGGTTATCGCAACTGATTGTTCCTAAGGGCAAGGTCGGAATCTTCATGGATTTCCTCATCAATGCGGCAGATTCTCGCAATGGCAAGAAGATCGGGTTGCCTTCATCCGGTGACCTGTCGGCTGCTCTGCTTCATTACACGGAGGGGAAACCCCTCAGCGAGCATGACAACTTTGCGGAACTGATGTACACAACCGGCTGGTTGTTTGTTGATGCCCTGGACGAAGGAGTTGGATTAGTTGAAGACCGATCGCGAGTTGCATCGCACGGAAGAAGCCTCTTTGGAAACTGGTTGTCTTCAATGATTCTGGCCAACGGCCCCCGCATAAGCTTTGAGTATCAGCGCTCCTAGGGTTTTATCGAACCGGTCCGGGATCCATCCCACCGATGGTTTCTAGGCTTAGAGTGTGGCGACGACATCGCTCCGAGATATCTTTCCTGGCATCGCCGCCGAGGCAGATGGATGGGACCCCGACACGGTTTCGCACGCAAGTGCGAGGAAACTCAAATGGCGTTGTCCCTTAGGCCACAGATACCAGGCGGCGGTATACAGCAGGACCGCTGGAAGCGGGTGCCCGGTGTGCTCGGGACGGAAAGTGCTTTTTGGCTTCAACGACCTTCAGAGTCAGTTTCCCGTTCTCGCAGCTGAGGCTAACGGCTGGGATCCTGGGCAGACCCTCAAGGGCACTCATGCCAAGAGGTCATGGCAATGTCCGGCAAACCACGTCTTCGAGATGGCGGTTACGAAGAGAGTCGCGGGACAGGGTTGTCCCTTCTGTGCCGGTAATAGGGTGTGGGTTGGTTACAACGATCTGGCAACGCTGCGACCAGACCTAGCGACAGAGGCGTATGAGTGGGACCCAAGGACGGTTACCGTACGATCTGGACTAAAGCGAGCGTGGAGATGTGAACAAAGTCATGTCTACGAGATGCGTGTCGCCGACCGAACGGAGCCGAAGCGCAGTCAGCAGGGCTGTCCGTTTTGTTCAGGCAAGCGAGTCCTCGTGGGATTCAATGATTTGGCCACCACCGACCCACTGATTGCAACACAAGCTGACGGGTGGGATCCCCGGTTAGTGACTCGTTCGTCCAACAAGACGCAGAACTGGCAGTGTGCGCACGGGCATCAATGGAAGGCGGCACCAATTAGCAGGACGAGTGTGAGGCTGAGGAGTGGCTGTCCGGTTTGTGCGGGTAAGCGAGCCTTGGCGGGGTTCAACGACCTCGCTACCACCCACCCCGACATCGCTGCCCAGGCCAACGGCTGGGATCCAACAACGGTCACGGCAGGAAGCGGGCGAAAGTTAGCTTGGCGGTGTGAACTCGGCCACGCTTGGGCCACCGACCCCGCACACCGTACGGGAAAGGTCAAGCGAGGATGCCCTTCGTGCGCGATACCGGGATACGACCCCAATATGGAGGGGTGGCTGTACCTCCTGGAAGATCCAATACGAGGACTAATGCAGATCGGCATTTCCAACGTGCCTGAACAAAGACTGACCAGGCATAACAGCAAGGGATGGGTATTGGTCGAGTCACTAGCCTTTGATGGAGATGTTGCATATAGATGGGAACAACGAATCCTTGGAGCATTGCGATGCCGTGGCATTGGTCTGCCGAGAAATCGAGCGGGAGGATTCGATGGCTACACGGAGTCATGGGAGAAGGCTGACTTTCCGGCAACACGACTCGAACCCCTAATGCGGCTGGCCAGTGATGGAAGCATTTGAAGGCGCGATCCGAGTGGGAATCTTCACGCTTGCGGAGTGGCACCCGACGAGACCACGGGCAACGCTGCGTCTGCCTTTCGGCGCGCAGAGTGCCGATGTAGTCGACGCACTGGCCGCGGCGACGTGAGCTTCGAGTCCTACGCCGGGACGGGCAGGGGGGCCTCGGCCACCCCTGACGAGAGGAGACTGGCCCGGATAATGCGGACCAACGCAGTTTTGGCCAGAGCCAAAAGATGGAATGCAGAGGGTATTATCCACTGTCCGTTGAGTCGTCGCGTATTTACCTCCTGCCCGGCTATTCGCGTGATCGAAACTCGCAATGATGGGGAGGGTATGACTCGGCCACAGGCGGGGTCGGTGGGTTGAATCCCGCTTCGACCATCTTCACCACCGCAAACGGTGCCGGGTACTGGAGCTTGTCACCAATGGCTCAGTTACCGAGGGCAATGCTCCATACGACGGCGGAACGAATGACCTTCACCTCAATGGCTCGATTATCGCCGCTACGGGCTGGTGAGGGTTGTCTTGAGGATAAGCAGCAGCGAAGGCGACAGGGCCTGATCCTCCGCGATTACTCGAAGCCTCATGGTGCGGGCATCGTACTGCGTGACGGATCGGCGATCTCCTTACCGTGGATCCGGCGCCACAGGACTGTCAGCTCACCAACAGGGGGATTTCGATCTGAGACGGCTTGCTCTGCCGCTGCGAGGACCGTCAGTTCCCTGTGAACCTCCATGGTCGCCTGGGTGAACGCGGCCGGTGCATGCGGGCCTGCACTGGCCATCGAAAGGCAGTTCGGGAACCTGTCCTCGTAGCCAACCATTGCGTGGGGAAGTCGGCTCCGTGCCCGGACGACATCCCACGAGTTCAGTGACGCCGCATTGCCGATGTCGGACACCAGATAGCCGATCTTTTCGACCCGCCTGTAGCGGGACTCTAGGTTGGCCAAAGTCTGCGCTTGGTACTGGTGGAATGCGGCCTGGTTCGATTGCACGAGGGCCTGGTAGCTGAAGAACACGGTGAGTAAGGCGGCCAGTGTGCTGACGGCCAGGAGGACAGCTGTGAGGACGTTCATGCAGTTTCGTCCGTAGGCAGCTTTGGTGCATGCTTGGCACACGCCTCCAAGTACCAGGATTTGCCCTTGCGGTCCTTCCAGATGCCCTTCCAGACCGGAGACCCGGAGCAATGCGTCGACTGGAGCTGCGGGCTGTAGATCAGCCTGAAGCAGCGCCCGCCCTGGACGAAGAAGCCCGGCGAGATGTCGCCAGGCATTGGCATACGATCCATGTGGCAATGTAGCAATCGGCTCAAAGAGCGGGTCCACCTATGGATTGAATCGAGGTTGGATCGTGACGGAGCCAATGGAAGACAGCCTGAACGGCGCTCTGCGCACATTGGTAGCTGACCTGATGGCGGACCGTCCGTCCGCTCTCCTGACGTTCGAGACATGGTGCCACGAGCAAAGCGACGACATAATGCTGATGACCCTGGTCCGTGAACCGGTCTGACCCACAAGCAGGGAGACAGACACTGCCGTAGGATTCCAACCGTGGACTACGGCGATCTGACCGACGTTGAACTGCTTCACCGATACAACGTGGTCAAGCACGAGCAGCTGCCGCTCGTCAAGGATCCCGACGACAGGCGCGAAGCTGTGGGCCGAGATCAACCGACTGAGCGCCGAGATCCACCGGCGCTACCCGCCGGTCACGGCGCCGCTCTGATCATGCGCACGAGGGCGGCGGTAGCGGCCGTCGTCGGCGCTCTGCTGCTGGCTGGCTGCACCGCCGGATCTTCGCCAACCAGTGCGCCAGCTCGAACAACCGTCTCGACCACCACGCCCACGCCGACCACCACGCCGCCGACACCAGTCAGCCCGGCGGTCACGCCGTTGCCGCTGCCCCCGCCTGAGACGACCACGACTCAGAACCAGGCACTGCAAGGTCAGATCTCGCAGGATCAGTTGACCGTCAACCGGGACGAAGGCTGGGTCAGCCAAGAACAGGGACTACTCAACAGCGAGCAGAGCCAGGAACAGTACGACGCGGGTCAGTGCTCACAGTTCGAACAGGATGTTGCCGACCCCGGCCCGGACGGCAGTTCTTTTTCGCAGAGCCAGATGGAAGGTTTCGCGGAGGAATACTGCTCGAAGGCGCAGGCCGACAGCGGCCAACTGCAGGCCGACTCGCAGAATCTTCAACGGGCTGAAGCGTCATTGCAGGATGCGGAGAGTCAACTGCAAAGAGACCAGGCAGCACTGAGCTGACGAAGGAGACGGAAGCGTTGAACGATCCACAAAGGGGCATTCCCGAAGCCATTGCGCTGCTTCAATCGCACTTATCCCGGCCAAATCGGATCGATCGTGCTACAACGTCGGTGTGCTCGGGATGTCCGATCAGAATGACGCCCGACTCCGGGCACAGATGTTCAACCACCTCGATCGCCTGATTTCTGCCAGCCCAGACGGTGCCCTGTCGTCCAAGGACATCAACACCTTCACGTTCGATGGGCGGGCGCTCCGGCTCATCGTCCAGACCGGGATCTGGAAGCCAGCGGGCCTCGATGCGGCCATCTCAATCCGCACCACGTTCACGCCACCGGATCAGCCGCCGCAATACGAAGATGATGTCGGCGTCGATGGGCTGGTGCGCTACAAGTACCGGGGAACCGATCCCAACACTCCGACAACCGAGCATTACGCAATGCCATGGCAAAGGGACTGCCACTGGCGTATTTCATCGGAGTCGCTCGGGGTGTCTATGTGCCGAGGTATCCGGTCTGGATAGTCGAGGAGGACCCTACCCGGCTGGAGTTCGCCATCGCTGTGGACGAGGGCCAAAGATTCGTCGACTTGACCGCCCTCGGGGCCCCTCAGCGGGCCTACGTCGAGCGCCTACACGCTCTCGGCTCCATCAGCCGGTCTTCCGGGCACGGGTGCTGAGAGCGTACGGAGAGCGCTGTGCCGTGTGTCGGCTGCACCACGGTGCGCTCCTTGACGCTGCACACATCGTCCCCGACGGCGAGCCCAGGGGTGAGCCGGTCGTTCCCGAACGGGCTGGCCCTGTGCAAGATCCACCATGCGGCCTACGACGTGAACCTGATCGGGGTGCGTCCCGACCTCGTCGTCGACGTGGCGCCCAGGATTCGAGATGAGGTCGATGGTCCCATGCTGCTCCATGGCCTCCAAGAGATGGCCGGTACCCAGCTCCTCATTCCCCACCAGCGGGCGGCCCAGCCCGACCCTGAGCGGCTGGCCTACCGCTACGAGCAGTTCAGAGACGCCAGCTGATCGAGGCAGAGCATCGTGAAGGCCGACGCTTGGATTGAACGGGTGACCTCTGCTGGACCTTGGCACCCTGGGGCAAGCCTCAGAGTACGAGCGGGACACGTCGTCCCACCCGCCGTAGCTCAATCCGGTATGCGTTCCTTGCCCTATGCACTCGTGCGACGGCACGTGCGTAATCCTCACCCGGCTCGATCACTCGTGCTGCACTCAACGCCTCGTTGTACTCCTGATTGCCGCTCTCAGTCCCATTTCAACCTCGCTTTCAGCCCCGGAAGGTCCCAGGGCTCTAAACGGTAGAAGCAGGCTGTGACAGGGCGTCAGTGCCGGAGTCACCAACGCAGCTCCACCGCAGTTCTTCGGACACTCTGGCGGGGTCTGTTGGCGGCGAGGTCGCTCCGCTCTGATTCGGGGTTGATTTCTCCACCGTGGTCAAAGTTCATGCCGCCGTCTTGGCCCAGAGCCATGTATTGGCAGTTAGGGGCTCAGCGTCCAACGGGCGGTCTGTTAGCCCATTTCGTCTTTCAATCCATGCCTGTGATTCGGCGCACAAGGCCGGATCGTTGCGGTTTTGGAACTTTCGCCTCTATCCATAGAGTCCACTGGTTCCTACGGTGCCAACTGGACCGGGGGGATCACTTCCGAGCGAGGGGCCGAAGACCATGCGCCATTCAGCGACGGACGGACGGCGGTCGAGCGCGGGCCGTGCGAGAGGTGGCATGGTGCCCCCAGGACAGGAATCGTCTTGTTTGCAGCGGTCGGCCTTCTGGCTGTTCTAAGCCCGCTGGTAATCGCAGCCTCACCAGTATCTGCGGTTCCGACATCGGTCCCAACCACCACGATCCTGACGCCTTCTGTGTTCGTGATCACCGTGGGTAGCCTCGTCTACTTTTTGTTCAAAGTCACGGTCACGAGCACTGGCGCTGCGAAATGTTGGCGGC
>CAVWKU010000014.1:0-169245 GCA_963755665.1 uncultured Acidimicrobiaceae bacterium | reverse complement strand
TGCGGTACCAGAAGATCGTCGAGGACCGCGATGCATAGAGCAGAGAAGGATCCGACCGCCGCACGCCGGGCCAGTACGCGCGTGCGACCGTCCGGCGGCTGCGCATGCGCACGCTCGTCGCGCTCGGCGTGCTGGCCGTGGCGACGGCGCTGCTGGGGAGGACGTTCGGTCTGCGCGACCGGCGGTTCCTCGGCTCGGAGGTCGTGCTGCTGGCGACTGTTCGTGGTCCCGCGCTACGTCATGCCGCTCTCGAGCGCCACGACCGCGGCGCCACCGGCGAGGAGCACGTCGGCGGCCTGCTCGACGGCTTCTCGAGGACCGGGCTGGCACGTGATCCACGACGCGAGCCTCGGCCGCGGGAACATCGACCACATCCTGATCGGTCCCGCCGGGGTGTTCACGGTCGAGACCAAGAGCCACCCGGGCCCCGTGCGCGTCGCGCGGGTCCACGGCGCCACGATCGAGCAGGCCCGGGCCCAGCGACGGGCGATCGAACGGATCACGGGGATCGAGGTGAGCCGCTGATCGTCTACAGCCGCGCCTGGGTGGACCGGCCGCTGGCGCGGCGCAAGGGTGTGCGCCTGCTGCCGGCGAGGATGCTCCTCGGCGTACCTCGACAAGTGCCGCGCGACGCTCTCCGGCGAGGAGATCCAGCGGCCCACGACCAGCTCGCGGAGGCCCTGCGCAGGAGCACGAGCACAGCCGGTGCGGGAGATCTGGCACGCGCGATCGAGCCGGCCCTGACCGTGCTCGCCGAGGTGGCCCGCCGTCCGATGACGCTGCCCGGCTCCTGCCACGGCGCTCGGAGTCCACGAGCGCCCGCGGGTAGCGGGTAGCGTTCAGGGCGTGGCCACCGCCGCGCAGTGAGCGGACCCGAGCTCGGCGCTCCCCGCCGGCCCCCGACGGTCCGCGTTCCGCCCGGGCCGCGGATGCCGGCGCTCGCCCAGACGCTCATCTGGACGCTCGCGCCGACCGGGCGATGGATCACTGCGCCCGCCGGCTCGGGGAGGCGTTCACGCTGACCTTCTCCCCCAGCGGCCGGCAGCTCGTGTTCTCAGCGACCCGGAGGCGGTCAAGGACGTGATGACGGCCCCCGGAGACGTCGCGCCCTCGGCGGCGGGCGCATCGCCGGTCGCGCCGGTGATGGGCCGAACTCGGTGATCGTCGCTCACCGGACCGAGCACATGCGCCAGCGCAAGCTGCTGCTGCCGCCCTTCCATGGCGAGCGGATGCGCGAGTACGAGCAGACGATCGTGCGGCTACGCGCCGAGGAGATGGCGACCTGGACGCTCGGGCGGCCGATGCGCCTGCACCCGGCCACGCGGCGGATCACGCTCGAGGTGATCCTGAGCGCGATCTTCGGCGTCGACGCCGAGCGCATGGACCCGCTGCGGACGGGCGATCGGCGAGCCTGCTGAACCCGGGGCAGACGCTGATGCTGCTGCAGCTTCGCGCTCGCGCGGCCCGGCACAGACCGCCCGCCGCGGGCGCTGGCCAGGCGCTCGAGCAGCTCGACCGGCTCGTGTACGCGGAGATCGCCCTGCGCCGCGAGCAGCCCG
This sequence comes from uncultured Acidimicrobiaceae bacterium, assembly GCA_963755665.1. GTDB lineage: Bacteria > Actinomycetota > Acidimicrobiia > Acidimicrobiales > RAAP-2 > Bog-473. The sequence continues at coordinate 167,686 of CAVWKU010000014.1, read as the reverse complement.
ACCTGGACGAGCGCACGGACATCCTCTCGCTGCTGCTTGCAGGCCCGCGACGAGGACGGGCAGGCGATGAGCGACGGCGAGCTGCGGGACGAGCTCGTGACGCTGCTGCTGGCGGCCACGAGACCACGGCCACCTCCGTCGCGTGGGCGATCGAGCGCCTGGTCCGCCATCCCGACAGAGCTCGAGCGGCTGCTCGCGGAGATCGACGAGGGCGGCGAGGAGTACCTGGAGGCGACCGTCAACGAGACCCTGCGCGTGCAGGCCGGTGGTGCCGATCGTGGTGCGGCGTGCTGCAGCAGGACCTGGAGGTGGGCGGACATGCTGCTCCCGGCCGGCACGCGGGTGGCCCCGTGCATCTACCTCACCAACCGCAACCCGCGAGGTGTATGAGCAGCCGCAGGCGTTCCGTCCCGAGCGCTTCCTGGGACAGAGCCCCGACACGTTCGCCTGGATCCCCTTCGGGGGCGGCATCCGCCGCTGCATCGGCGCCTCCTTCGCGCAGCTGGAGATGAAGGCTGATGCTGCGGACGATGCTCGGCGAGCTGCGCCCCCGGCGGGCCGGGGCAGCTCTGGCGAAACGGCGAGTGGACGCGTCGGCGGGCGATCACATTCGTGCCCGCCGCCGGCGCGAGAGTGATCTGGGAGCGAGGCGCGACAGCCGCAGCGGGGGATAGCTTCCCGCCGGCGATGTCGAGCTCGATCAGCCGCGGCGATGACGCTGCCGAGCGTCAGCGCCCCAGACCCCGAGGCGCTGCTGGACCGCTTCGGCCTTCCTCGTTCCGCCCCGGCCAGCGGGAGGCCGTGTGGCGGCGCTCGAGGGCAGGGACAGCCTGGTGGTGATGCCGACCGGGGGCGGCAAGTCGCTCTGCTACCAGCTCCCGGCGCTCGCCGGCGGACGGGCTGGTGCTCGTCGTCAGCCCTCTGATCGCGCTGATGGCCGACCAGCTGAGGCGCCTGCAGGAGGCGGGGGTGCCCGCGTGCATGCTCGCCTCCGGGATGGGCGAGGGCCACAACGAGCGCAGCCTCGCGGCGATCCGCGACGGGCGACGTCCGGCTCGCGCTGGTCGCGCCCGAGCGCTTCTCCTCGGCGGCCTTCCGGGCCGCGCTGGCGGACACGCACGGTGGGCGCTTTTCGTGGTCGACGAGGCCCACTGCGTGACCGAGTGGGGCCACGACTTCCGCCCCGACTACCTGCGGCTGCACGACGCCATCGCGGCGCTGGGCCGCCCGCCGGTGATGGCCCTCACCGCCACCGCGACGCCACGCGTGGCGGAGGAGATCGCAGCGCGGCTCGGGCTGCGCGAGCCCGTCTCGGTGCGCTCCGGCTTCGACCGCCCGAACCTCGCCTTCGACGTCGTGGGGCTGGAGGGGAAGGGCGCGGTGGCGCGCAAGCGTGCCGCCCTGATGCACGTGCTCGCGGGGCGACGGGTCGCAGGCCCGCGATCGTCTACTGCGGCACGCGCAAGGACACCGAGTCCGTGGCCGAGCTGATCTCGGGCGGGCGGGATCACCGCCGGCGCCTACCACGCCGGCATGTCCCCCGCAGCGCGGACGCGAGAGCCAGAAGGCGTTCATGGACGGCCGCGCCGAGGTGATCGTCGCCACCAACGCGTTCGGCATGGGCGTCGACAAGGCCGACGTGCATACCGTCGTGCACTGGGCGCTGCCGACGAGCCTCGAGGCCTACTACCAGGAGGCGGGCAGGGCCGGGCGCGACGGGCAGCCCGCGCGGGCGCTGCTGCTGGCGGCCCGCGTGGACCTCGGCCGGCTGATCCGCTTCATCAAGGAGCGGGAGACGAGCGTCGAGGACGTGAAGCGGTTCGTGGGCTCGCTGCGGGCCGGGTCCGATGACGGCAGGGTGATGCTGGCCCACGGGGAGCTCGACGAACGTTCGCGGGTGTTGCTGTCGATCGCCGAGCGCGCCGGGGCCGCCGAGTTGGCCCCCGGGATGGGCGGCGGACTGCATGTGACGCTCACCGGTCGGGGGAGCACCCGCGAGGCTCAGGTGGCGATCCAGGCCGCGCGTAACCGGGTGTGGGAGGCCTACCACTCGATCGAGCGCTACAGCTCGTCGTCCGCCGTCTGCCGCCGTCGCCAGATCCTCGAGCACTTCGGAGATCGCGAGGGAGGCGCCCCACTGGGTCGCTGCTGCGACGTCTGCGACCCCGACCCAGCACTCGTCGGGGCGCTCGAGAGGACCCGCTGCCACGACGTCGGGCCCGGCGTCCCGCGCTGGGCGCGCGCAGCTCCCGCGGGCATGCGGGCCGCGTCGGGCGCGGCGATGTCGGGCGAGGAGGACGAGGATCCCGTCGACGAGCCGAGTTCGACGAGCTCCGCGCCTGGCGCCTGGGGCGGGCCGAGGGCAAGCCCGCCTACACGGTCGCAACCGACTCCGCCCTGCGCGGGGTCCTGCGGCGCGCGCCCCGGGAGCTGGGGGAGGTGATCGAGGTCAGGGGTCTCGGCAGCGGCCTTCTGCGAGAAGCACGGCGACTCCCTGCTTCAGCAGCTCGCGGGCATGAGGCTAGGATGACGCTCGTCGCGCCGACGTAGCTCAGCTGGTAGAGCACTTCACTCGTAATGAAGGGGTCCCCGGTTCGAGTCCGGGCGTCGGCTTGGAGTTGTGCCTGCAAATCGGCGGGTTCTCAGATGCGGCGGACCGCTTACGAAAAGTAAGCGTGTCCCGAATATGTCCCGAGCATCGGCTGTTCGTCGGAGGTTCGGGGCATGCAGGAGCGCGGTCTCCCTGCCGCTACTGACACTGGGCTGAGCCTTACTCGCGCGCGGCCGGCGCTGCCCGTCAGCGGGCACGTCTTTCGCGTCGAGCGCAAGCGGGGACCGGTCTGGTACGCGAAGTACCGGCTGCCCGACGGGCGCCAGGTGCAGCGCAAGCTCGGGCCGGCCTGGACCGGACGCGGCCGGCCGCCGGCGGGCTATCTGACCAGGCGACTCGCCCAGGAGCTGCTCGAAGACACGCTCGCCCAGGCGCGCAAGGGCACGCTCCCGGGCCTGATCAGGACCGGAACCACGGTTCGGGAGGCGGCGGCGGAGTACCTGCGCTACATCGAGCACGACCGCGAACGCAAGCCCTCGACCGTGAAGGGCTACCGCTGGCTGATCAACGCCCAGATCCTGCCCTCGCTCGGCGAGCTCCAGCTCGAGGACGTCACGACCGAGCAGGTCGAGGCGTGGCTGGCCTCGCTGGGTGGGCGCGCGAGCAGCCGCAGAAAGACCGTGGTGCTGCTGCACGGGATCTTCAAACGAGCTCGCAAGCTCCACAAGCTGCCGGTCAACCCGGTCGCGGACGTCGAGAAGCCGACGCCAGTCGCGCGGAGGGCGAGATCGAGGTGCTGACGCCCCGAGGAGGTCTGGGCGCTGGTGCGCGCACGCCGGCGTCCGAGCAGGACGCCGCGATCTTCCTCACCGCGGCCTTCACGGGCTTGCGGATGGGCGAGCTGCTCGCGCTGCGCTGGCGCGACGTCGACTTCGCCGGGCTCGCCGATGCGGGTGCGCGCGAGCTACTACGCCGGCGCGCTGACGAGCCGAAGTCGGGCAAGGTCCGCTCGGTACCGCTCGCCCCGGAGGTCGCCAGTGCGCTTGCGCGGCTCTCCCAGCGCGGGACTGTTCATCGGCGAGGACGACCTGGTGTTCGCTGGGCGACTCGGCAGCTTCCTCGACGGCTCGGCGATGCGGCGCCGCTACAAGGCCGCGCTCGCGCGGGCGGGGCTGCGTCCGCTGCGCTTCCACGACCTGCGCCACACCTTCGGCACGCGCATGATCGCCAAGGCCGACATCCGCCGCGTGCAGGAGTGGATGGGCCACGCCGACATCCAGACGACGATGCGCTACCTGCACTACGCGCCGCGCGAGGAGGACGCACGACTAGTCGCGGAGGCGTTCGAGGTCGCCGAGCCCGTGGACGCGCCGCCCGTCCCCGATCCGGCAGGGCATGCCGAAGGAGCACCGCGACGTCCCTAGCATTAAGCGGGCGAGCGGTTTGGAGCAGCTGCGATGAGCGAGTACGTCGTTATCTACGAGCAGGCCGAGGACGGAGGCTGGGGGGCATACCTTCCAGATCTACCCGGCGTCGTCGCCCTGGGTGACACGCGCTCGGAGGTCTCCGAGCGCATCCAGGAGGCGCTGAGCGCCTTTTCGGAGGAGCTCGGCCGGAGAGGCGAGAGTCTGCCGGCGCCCCACCACGCCGCCGGCACGGTCGCCGCGTAGCGAGGTGCCCTCAGCTGAGTTGTCGAAGCCGCGGGTCGGCCATCGCCAGCGCGTCAGAATCATCTCAAGGTTTTCTTTGGCGGCGGCCCTGGTTGGCGAATCGCGGATCCGGCTGCCCGTCGGGTTCGAGCGCCATCCGCGTTAGTCGGTTTGGGTTCGCCCAGGACATGCCTCCGAGGACGATGTGGTGACCCTCGGGATGTGCGGAGACGCTCCACAGCATTTCCGAGTGAAAGCGGACCGGGCGGCCGACCAGTTCGCCGTCGGACTTGAAATGGGCGATGACGCCAGGGTCGCGCGGGGGTCGCACGTTTGGCTTGTAGAGGCGTTCGAGGTTTTCTCGCTGCCCCATGCCGACCAGAGTGAAGCCCTCGCCTTGGACGAAGACGCTCCCGCTGAACGTGCTCGCCCTGTCCTCACGGAAGGCGCCGACCGTGAACCGCACCGCATGGAACCCGAGCGCCTTCCAGAAGCGAGCGACCCGTTCTCCGAAGTGGGGGACCGGCTCTCCGGAGGGCGACAGCATCCCGAGTTCGATCGAGTAAGTGCCCATCCTCCCGCCCCGGTCGTCTACCAGCATGTCTCCGTTCGGCTCGAGCGCGATCGTGGCGATCGACCACACGGGCCCGATGTAGAAGTTCACGCGCCCGTGCCCGCCGAACGTCGTGTCGGGCCGGCCCCGTGGGGAGAGGGCCGTCACCCAGGCCGACGTAAGGGCGAGCTCGGCGGGTTCGTTCGCGTCCAGGACGATCTCCCCAGAGCGCTCTTGCAGGACCGCGCCCGGGCTTCCGTTGACGCACTCAGGCTGGTCTCGACAGCTGGGAGAGGGAAGCATGACCCATCCGCCCTCGCCAAACGAGCGGTCGAGCGTTCCGCGCGGAGTGACCTCGCCTACCGCCGCCTCGCCTTCGTAGTCGCCCCTCAGAAATGCGCCGCCACTCCTGCTCGGTCCAGCGAACGAGAACGCCAGCCCATTGGGTTCGGGGCGCCGAGGATGTGACAGGCGCAGGCCGGTTGGGAACGTGACCGCAAGCGTGCCGTCCTTGCCGAAGCGGCGGTCGAGATCGCACGCGGGTATCAGCAGATGCAGCTCGGCGAACCTGTCCCGCCCGTAGCCATTGACGGTGACCAGCGTAAAGCCGCCCGCGAGCGTGCCCGTGCTCACTTCCGCGACCTCGCGTTCGAGTCCTTCGAAGTGCTTTTCCTTCACGCTGGGATTCGCATGCGGATGCTGCGCCCGCCACTGCACGCCACACGGCGCATTACGAATTCCCCGTGACTTGCGCCACAGCCGGTGAGCACCACCGTCATCACCAACAGCCCGGCGGCACAGGTGTGACGCATCGACGGAATCGTCACACGGCGCGGGGACATGCGTCCCATCTACCCGCAAACACGAGTCCGCACGTCTTGTTGCGCGTCGGCCTTTGGCGCCGTTCGCCGCACGGACCCTTCGACCCCGCCTCCGCTGCCCCTCGCTCGCGCGCCTGACCGCTGTTGCTCTTCTTCTTCTTCTTCTTCTTCCTCTCTCTCTCTCTCCTCTCTGATTTCTTCCCTTCCTGCCCCCTGTATTCGTCGTCTTTTTTGTTGTCAATGATCTTCTGTTGGCTGGCTTGGTGCTCGACCTCGGACACACCTAGGGGGTTCGAGGTCGAGCAGCAAGCCAGCCCACCCGCCCCCGTACTGCGGGCCCTCCAACTGGATTCAGGATCCGGGGTCAAATCCGGCCCAAATCGCCAGCCTCCTGCCTCCGCCACCTCGCCTAAAGGCCGGGCCTTCGGCCGCTCTTCGCGCGCCCCTGTCGGGGCCGACCTTGACTGCGAGCCGGCTGCGGCTGGTTCGTCTCTCAGGTCGGCAGCGCCGACCAGCCTGTCGACGAGGGACGGGCTCCCCACCTAACCGTTCCACCGCCAGAGCCAGGCCGACAAGTCAAGCGGCCGCCAGGCCGCGACCCCGACGGGGTTGATGGGCTGGCTCTGGCACGCCCGGGGTTGGTCATTGGACGCAGAAGTGCGCACCAGCGACCCAACCGATGGGCTGAAGCCCCTCGATCGAAGGCCCCTTGTCTACGCTCGCGCGGCGCTGCTATGGCGCTGCAACTGTACGCGGGATGCCGCCTTCCAGCCAGTACGTGGCCAACAGTCGCCGCGAGTGAGTGAGGGCTTATCGTGGCCGAGCTCGCGAGCAGCATTGGGCGGCTTGTCTTGGGAGCGAGCTCCATCAGCGCGTATGGTCCGTTAACGGCTCCGCGGACGATCCACGCTGCCGTGCCGGCCGATGTCACGACGACATCCGTCACGCCCGCCCCACCGCGGGGCACGAATTCTGCGCACCCCGCGGTCATCGCTTCAGCGGTACACGCCGCGGTGAGCTTGTTACCGGTTCTCGCGTTTAGTCGAATGACCTGGACGCTGTGGCCGTTCATGTAGCGTTCTTCCCCGTTCAGTGCGTACGCGACCCATTCGCCGCTGACCGCCAGCGGGCCGAGCTCGCCGCCACCAAGTTCGTAGAACTCGCCCAGCGCAGTGATCCTGGCCGCCGGTAGCCATCGCGCCAGCGTCACGGGACCCTGTTCAGCCGCGCGCGGTGTGGGGCGACGTTCGAATACGCGCACTTTGGCGTCGGCTGCAACCGTCACGCACTTGTAGTTCCGGCAGAGATGACGTTCGATGAGGCGAGCATCAGCAACGGAGGCGACGATGAGCACGACAAGCACGGGCACGAGCATCGCCACGGTCGCGCCCGCCGTGCCGAGACGCCAGTGGGCTCTCATGGCGCCGCGAACGTCCGTGGCCCCGTCGTTTCGAGCCAGTAGATATGCCCGGCTGTCGCGGCCAGCGATAGCGGGACTATCGCTTCGGCGTAGGAGAGGAGGATGCGCTGCGTTGCGCCAGGCCGCGCGGCGTAGACGGCGCGGCCGAACGTGAAGTCAGCTGGCGTTGTCAGCGTTGGGTTGCTGAACAGTCCTTCGATCATCCAGGCGAGGCTCCCTCCCGGCGTGAGTACGACCTGCACCACCCCCCACGATCCGTGTTCCGGGACGCGAAAGCCGGTGACCGGCATGTCGGGCTCGTGCCCGGTCTTAACGTCTAACACGACCGCTGTCTGGTCGGATTCTTCTGCCTCGCCGTCTCGAAGTGCATATCCCACGAACCGTCCCGCCGTCTGAAAGTGGGAGATCGCCGCTTCGCCAACATTGGAGGTGCCTAGAATGGTCACGCGGCGTGTCGGATCCCACTCGGCAAACGTGATGCTTGACGGGCTCTGTTGCGTTCGGCGCGCGGTCGCTCTGACGACGCGCGCGGACCTGTCGGCGGTCACCGTCGCACACGTAGGCCGAACAGATCTTGAGTAGTTCGCCCCGCGGGCGTGCGCGGGCCCCGCTGCGATGAGCACCATGGCCACGAGCGGACATAGGAGAGCTCGACGCCAAAGCGAGCGGGCGCAGACGATTGCCGCTGCTGGTGGCACAGGCGCGAAGCCGAGCGCCGAAGGGCAGGGCGGGAACCGTCGAGTCGCGCGCATGCTCGTCATGTACCCGGGAACACGGCGCCGAGACGCCCGATGCGGAGCTAGCCTCGGGGATTAGTTGCCCGGTCGCGGTGACGGACGCCGGCTCCGCGTGCTCCCGAAACGTGTCCCCGGCTCCGCAAATGTGTACTGTTTGAACCTTGCTCAGCTCGGGTGAAAATCGCTCAACCACGCCGAATCCGACCCCGGGGGTGCCCCTCGTAATGAAGGGGTCCCCGGTTCGAGTCCGGGCGTCGGCTCTGCGTTGTGGCTGCAAGCGGGCAAGTGTGCAAGGCGGTGGGGACCCGGCTTTCGGGTTGACGGTCCCGTTATGGAAGCGTCCGTTGCGCTCACCCCGGCGTCACGCTGAGCACATGAGCGCTGCCCCCCCGGCGAAAAGTCCACGCCATCACCCCCCGGGCCCCCACGTGATCCTCGCGGCCTAACCTTCAAAGGGCCGATCGGACAACAGATCTATGCACGGTAATCAGACTTGCTTATGCGCTGTAATGCAGGTTCAATAGTGTCATCCTCTGATCGATGGAATGCGATCGCTACAGAAGGGAGCCAAATGATTGCGAACGGCTGGCTAGGTGAAGCACCGCTGCTCATCGATGGTGAGCTCGTCGCAGGTGAAGGTGGTGCTCGCTACGCGAACGTGAATCCGGCGACTGAGGAGGTTGCGGGCGAGGCGGCCGATGCCTCGCCCGCCGACATAGATCGGGCAATCGGCGCGGCCAGGCGAGCGTTTGATAAGACGGACTGGAGCACGAACGTTGCCCTAAGAGTTCGCTGTTTGCGGCAGCTCCAGGACGGATTGGCAAAACACGCAGCGCCGTGCCACGAACTTACGATGGCTGAGGTGGGTTTACCGGACAATGTACCTGAACAATGTCGGGTTTGATGGCCCAGTTTCGGGTATCGAATGGTTTGCCAATCTGTTGGAAAGTTATGAATTTACCGAAGACCACGGTGTCGTGGAAGCCATTGGCCAATCGAGCCACCGTTGGACCGAACGCGAACCCATCGGCGTCGTTGGTGCAATAACGCCTTGGAATATACCGACGATGGTCAACATCGCAAAACTAATTCCCGCCCTTGCGGCAGGGAATGCAGTCGTTCTCAAAGGCGCGCCTGACACGCCGTGGAGCGCAAGTGCCCTCGGTAAGAGTAATCGTCGAGCACACTGAGATACCGCCTGGGATCGTTAATGTCATCACGTCGCAAGCGAACGAGCGTGGTCAGGAGCTTGTGACGGACCCACGTGTCGATCTCATTACGTTCACTGGGTCGACAGCTACGGGTCGTCGCATTATGAGTCTCGGTGGAGAGACTGTGAAGAAGTGTTTTCTTGAACTAGGTGGAAAGTCTGCGAACATCGTGCTCGAGGACGCAGACTTTGAGAAGGGTGTAGCGGCCTCGGCGGCGATGGTCCTCGTGCACGGGGGTCAGGGTTGCTCAATACTGACCCGGTTACTGCTGCCGCGCTCTCGCTTTGAGGAAGGCGTCGAACTCGCTGCGCACCTGATGTCATCAATGCCATACGGTGACCCAGCTGACCCGCAGAACGTGATGGGCCCGTTGATCAGCGCTCGTCACCGTGAACGAGTTGAAGGGATGGTCGAGAGAGCCAAGGCGGCCGGTGGTAAACCCGTAATTGGTGGTCGCCGCCCACCTCATCTCGATCGGGGCTATTACTATGAGCCGACGCTGTTTGCGGACATGGGGGAGGATGCTGAGATCGTCCGGGACGAAGTGTTCGGACCGGTACTCGTCGTACTCCCATTCGAGGACGAGGACGACGCAGTCAGGATGGCCAACAATTCGATTTACGGACTTTCGGCGGCAATATTCTCCGGGGATCGGGACCGATCGAAGGCGATCGCACGTCGGCTCCGGGCGGGAACAGTCATCGTTGACGGAGGGATGTACTACGGATGTGACGTGCCCTTTGGTGGCTACAAGCAAAGTGGACTCGGTCGTGAAAATGGACGTGCTGGGTTCGAGGAGTATCTCGAAATCAAAACCCTGGCCGAGCCTGGCTGATAGTCGCTCGTATCTCGCAAGGGTGGTCCGTGGACCGGATCGAGCTCCTACGAGAGTGACGCGGGGAGGGTTTCAAGGCCATTGTGCTTGAGCAGTTGCGAGAGTCCAAGGTTCAAAACGTTCGGAGGAGGTCCTTAGTCTCCTGGGGGCGGTCCAGCTGGCAAGGAGCGTGTCGATGATTGCTCGCTTGTCGGGCTTTCCGGTGGCTAGCCACGGCACCTGCTCACGTTCGAAGACTTCGAGGCGACGTGGGACCTTGAAACTTGAGAGCTGCTTCGCGACCCGTGAGATAACTTCGTGCGTGTCGATCTGTGCACCTGGCCTCGGAACAACTACTGCAGCAACCATCTCGCCCCGATTTGAGTCCGGCAGTCCCACGACAATCGCGACTTGAACCTCGGGCAATCCCTCTAGAGTGGCCTCGACTTCTCTCGGGGAGACGTTGGCACCGGCGGACTTAATCATCTCTCCGAGTCGACCGAAGTAGAACAGATAGCCGTTTCTGAACACGCCTCGATCGCCAGTATGGAACCAGCCCTCCTCGTCAAAGACTTCGAAGCGCTCATGCTTGTAGATCCCCAACATGAGGTTGTAGCCGCGGACGCAGATCTCGCCTTGCTCGCCATCTCCAAGCACTTGATTGGTCTCGGGGTCAATGATGCGGTGTTCGACACCGGGGAGCGAGCGACCGAAAGAGCCGCGCATGTCTTCTGGGAGTACACGACCGACCTCGTTCGGTGGGCAGGCGGTGTGAGGGCCGCCAGTTTCTGTCATGCCGAGCGAAGTGTGTCGTAGTTCTGGGTCTGCTTCACGACCAGTTCGTGAAGCGAACATTGGCATGGACGTTAGATCGTGATCGGCGAAGGTGGGGTGTTGTCGGACGGCGCTGATCTGTGAGCCCCACCCAACCATTCGCGTGGCGCCTTCCTCCTCCATTAGTTTGAGGGCGGCCGCCGGCTCGAATCGCTCCGTGCAGAGTACGGTCGAACCCACAGACATCGCACCCATGAGCTGATAGGTCAAACCGCCGATCCAAAAGAACGGTAGGGCGCAGTACACACGGTCTTTTACAGAGGTCCCAGCCCCGAAGTTGCGGGCAAGGTTCCACCCATGTCGCACTTGCCCGCCATGCGAGTGAATCACAGCCTTGGGTTCGCCCGTCGCCCCAGAGGTGAAGATGACAACCATTGGATCGCTTGGAGCCACCGCTTGCTCGGCTCGTTGGAGAAATAGGTCAGACGTCGCCAGTTCATCTGTACCGGCGATCGGATCGAATCCGAACGAGAGCGCTTTCGCCCAGCGTGTGGTCGCATTGTTCATAACGTACATTTGACGAAGGAAAGGGAGTTCTTCGAGCAACAATGTCGCACTGGACTCGTGATTGCTCAGCTCAGGAATAGCTTCCTCAACGAACCCGATCATGTCGCGGCCGAGCAGAGTCGGAGGGAGGATCAATGCGTGGACGTCTCCGTGACGAAGACTGCGGCGAAGTTCGGCCGGTCGATAGGTAGAGGCGAACGGCATTGCCAGGGCACCGATTCGTGTAATCGAAAGTAGGCCGAGCAGCCAATTGGCCCCAAAGGTGTCGATAAGGCCCACGTGTGTGCCTTTCCCGATGCCCGCAGCCAATAGCTCCTTCGCAATCCGGCGTGATCCGTATTCCGCTTGTGCGTAGGTGAGTCGTTGGGTGGGAGTAACGAGGAACTCGTGATCACCGAAATCCCTGGCGGCGCGATGGAGCGCTTCGGGTAGTGTGGCCGTGACGCCAATATCAGGAACATGCATAGACATGCATCCTATGTCGCCCGTGCGGCATGAGCGCTCGCCTCAGCTGCGCAAACGGATGGATTCACGTTGCCATCAGGCGATGAGTGTCGGGCCGTAGAGCGCATGGCAAATGTCTGAGTTGCAAGTCCAACGAGGGTACCGTCTGGCGCCCAGAGGCGAGCCAAGATCTGCCCAAATCCGTCATGAACGAGTTCTGGGTAAGCGACAATAAGGACCCATTCACTTTCGGTGATCGGACCCGTCCGCAGGGAGTTATCGAGGCTCATCCCCGTCATGTTTCCATCAAAGGAACGATTGACGGCTCGAACGATCGCTGTCGATGCGATGTCGGCGACGAACGCGCGTTTAGCCGCCGTCCACTTCGGCACGTTGGCGATTCGAGCCCAGAGTGCGAGGGTCGGGGCATCAACTCCTCGGGTGCTGGTATGGATGGCTTCCCGAAAATCAACCAAACCAAAGTAAGTGCCGTCCGGATCCATGTCGAATTCCCAGTTCGCCGGTTTACTCTCTTCGGGGGTCGTGACGTGGGGCATCGTCGAGAATGTGGAGTTGAGCTTGGGGTCGCCGAGACCTGTCGCTCCTAGTGCAGTGAAGACCTCTCGGTCGCCGGACATTGCTCTCACTCTGACCTGCGCCGTGCGACGTCCCGCCCCGACGATCCGCAAGGAAAGTTCAATACGCTCGCCGAGTACGGCTGAGGAAATGAGCTGAGCCGTGCACCACCTCGTAGGTTTGTCGGTGGCGTCCTCCATCATCGTGCATGCCAAAGCAAGCGCGGCGCCACCATAGAGTCCGCCTGCCGGCGACATCAGATGGGACGAAAGAGTAATGGCGCCTCGTCGGCGGCCGCTTTCGTAAGCCATGTTAAACATCGCAACATCTCCTGTATCGATCACCGATTCGACGCAAGTCGCGAAGAGTATGCACGCCTAGTCTGTTTGTGGTTTCAAGATGAAGGAGAGGCGTTGGTGAATAGACTTTCGTGGCCTCGCCAAAGTTCATCGCGCAGCAAATGACGCAATAATTTTCCGGTCCCATCGCGCGGAAGCTCGTTTCGCACATGCCATTCACGCGGGCGTTTGTAACCCGCCAGGCTGGTGGAGGGCGGCAGACTCAGCCGCGACAAGTGCGTCCCGCTCGTTGTTGCCTTCGGCGATACGAACGAACGCTACGGGACGTTCGCCGCGCTGCTCGTCGGGTCCTCCCACTACCGCAGCCTCTTCGATCTGGGGGAGGGCGACGAGAACGTCTTCGATCTCAGCGGGGTAGACATTGACGCCCGACGAAACAATGACGTCCGCTTTGCGCCCGCTGATGAAAAGAAATCCGTCTTTGTCCAAATAACCGATGTCTCCGACAGTGAAAGATCCGTCGGGCGTATGAGCCGAGGCGGTCTTTTCGGCCGCATTGCGATATGCGAAGAACTGACCGCTACCGTGCCGAAAGTAGATCGTCCCTTCTTGGTCCGGCGCGACCTCTTGGCCGTGTTCGTCAAGGATTCGGACTTCCATACCCCCCACCGGCTTGCCAACAGTCCCTGGTCGCTTCAGCCATTCTTTTGCTGTTACTGTCGTTGTCCCACCTTCGCTCGTGCCGAAGTATTCGTGGACGATTGGTCCGAACCAATCGATCATTGCGCGTTTGATACTTTGCGGACAGGGCTCACCGCCGTGGACTAATGAGCGGAGTTCGGGGGCAGAAAAGCTGTTTCGTATCTCAATCGGAAGTGCGAGGAGTTGACGCATTTGGGTCGGGACCATCACAGTGGAGTGCACCCCACGCTCGTAATTCTGCGAGTGCGAATTGGGGGTCCCACTTGCCGAGGATTCGGCACTCGACTCCTGCTGCCATCAAGGCAAGCATGCAACCGAGTGGAGCACCATGATAGAGCGCCGACACATTTAGATGTGGGCCCGTATCGGCCAAGTTCATGGCTTGGTTGAGCCAGGTACTAGCCGCGAATGCCTCGCACCAGGGTCGGTCGCCGCGTGCATACCGAATTACGCCCTTAGGACGCCCAGTCGTGCCTGAGGTGTAGGCCATACGCCAGCCATAACGTTCGTATTCGAGGGGCTCGTCGGACTGAAGCGCAAGCCAGTCTTCGAACACGTCGGGACATTCGGAGGTTCCGAGGTCGAGTACAGGTATACCGAGTCCTACGGCGGCCGCCCGACCTGCCTCGAGGTCGGTGATGACGAGTCTCGAATCGGCATCTTGAAGGAGATAGCTAATCTCATCGGAAGTCCACGAGGCCTTGACCGGAGTGGCCACCATGCCGGCACGCATTGCGCCGAGCAGGGTCTCTACGAACTCATGACGGTTAGTGGCAATTACTGCGACATGGGAGCCAGGCGGCACCTTCAGGTCCACTTCGATGCCACGACCGATCGAATTGGTTCGTGTCTCAAGCTCCATCCAACTCAATGAGCGACGTGAATCGGTCAATCCCAGTGAATCCGGGGCACCTCCCGTGATGTCCATGAGCGATGGGGCATATCTCCTGGTCATGACTGAACTTCTCCCGCTCCCTTGGCGACGATGCGACGTGGTGTGGTGTCCGGCACGTGAGTTACAACTCGGGACGGCATCGGGCGAGGGCGACAGTGCCGAGTCGGTTGGCCTTGCCGAGGTCTCGAAGTTCCACCCGCCACAACGTGGTCCCACTGCGAGTCTCACCTACCATTTCGGCGGAGCTTCGGACCGGTCCGATCCGGAGGGCGTCCAGGAAGTGAATATCGAGGTCGAAGACCGAACAGTTCTTGCCAGAATACGCAGCTGCGGCGGAGTGCGCGGAATCGTCGGCCAACAGGGCAACGGCTCCTCCCTGAAGTATTCCAGCGGAGTTCATTATTTCGGGTGTCAAGCGCGTTTCCAGAACACCGGGAGACCGCTCGACACTTCCGATGTGATCCAGAATGGGACTTACGAGGGCGGGGATACCACTGCCAGAAACCGGGACGATCCCTGAGCGTGCAGACGGCAGCAGATTTGCGGGATTCCCCGACGCGACGAACGTGCCGATACAGTTGCCAAAGGGTTGACCCGCCGGCCGCAAATGCTTCGGATGAACCTCAGACGAATAGAAGCGAGTCTCTGTAACGGTTGTCGTACTACCAGACTTAAGAATGCATGCCTCCGCAAGAATCGGGCCTCGAGGGGGCACAGAAAAGAGGACACATGCGAGATCGACCGTGACGGAAAGGCGGGGACTCGTCCGGCTCGCAGCGAGTCGCCCTCCGACGACGTCGGCCAACGTGCAGAGCACACCGGTTCGCACCTGATCGGTGCCAGGAGTGCAGAGCTCGCTCGTAATAGTCACTCCTCCCACCACCGAGTTTTCCAGTTGTTCGATCGCGAATCCAAGCTCACCCAGAAAGTGGGGTTTACGCTGTGGTTCGCCGACCAGAATTGGTGACTGTTGACGGGGAGGACGCCCATAGGCAGCGTTCATGGAGGCTGAAGGATAGCGGATGATTCGGCCGGTTGCTGGGGTCCGCCGGGGTCCGCTATCATACATGCAGCGGCATTTATCGCGTCCGTAGCGGGGCGGGGGGTGCCCAGGAGAAAGGGGATCACCTATGGCCGTCGACCAGAAGTTGGGACACGTCGATCCGATCACGGCGGAAGTGATTAGATCCGGAATGGAAACCATATGCTTCGAGATGGCGACTTTCGTCTCACGCACGGCAACGACACCAATCCTGAATCAGAGCAATGAACGCAATGCAACGATCTTGGACTCGCGGGGCCGCTTGGCCGCTCTCTCGGTCGGTATTCCGCAATTCATGCTCAGCGCGACTCTTCCCGTGCGGTTCTGCCTCGAGTTCATGGAGGGGGAGCTATATCCAGGCGATGTCATCATTGCGAATGACCCGTATCACGGAGGCGGTCACCTGCCGGATTTCAATGTGTTCGCTCCCGTGTTCTCTGAGGCGGGGGAGCTCCTCCTCGTAGCTTCAATCCAATGCCATCATGGTGATACCGGCGGAGCGCTCGCTGGGGGTTACAATGTGTTTGCGAAAGACATTTGGTCCGAAGGCACGCGATACCCACTTTTGAAGATTATCGAGGCCGGTAAAGAGCGTAGGGATGTCGTTCTCACGATGAGGGCGAACAACCGGATACCCGGCTTTGTCGGCGACCTCCGAGCACAGGTTGGTGCTGCACAGCTGGGCGCACGTCGTCTGGGGGAAATAATCGAACAGTATGGAGCGTCTTCGGTCAAAGCAGCCGTCGACTACACGATTGATGACGCCCGTCGGCGCTTCTCGCCGAAGAGATACTCGAGTTGGCCAAACGGTACGTACGAAGCTGATCAATTTGCTGACTCCGATCCCATGGGAAATCGCGACATTCACGTGCACGTGGCTGATGACGGTCGACGACGATCACCTGATCGTTGATTTCAACGGTTCAGACGACCGCCCCGACATTTCGGCGTGGTCGACTTTTGGCAACACGCGTGGGTATGTCATTGCTCAACTCGCGAGCATGGTGGATCCGAGTATTCCTAAGAATGAGGGCTTTTTTGATTGCATCGATCTCCGGATTCCACTCGGCTCGTGTCTGAATCCTCGTGAGGGAAAGCCGGTCAGCAGCGGCACGCATCATCCCGGAGTTGAAAGTGCAGACGCCATCGCTGTCGCGTTGAGTGAGATTCTTGCTGAGCGGACATCGCCCCAGACGTACAAATACGGCAGTCCTCGCCAAATGTGGGGTGATCTCGACCCTCGCACCGGCGAGCCTTTCTTTGACCATGGAGGGGAGGTCAATGCAGGCTGGTGTAACGGCGTCAAAGGAGTCGACGGATGGGGTGCGCTCACCGCCTCAAACGGAAACCTCATGAAGGCTACGGCTGAATTCAACGAAGGGCTATTCCCCCACATAATGCGTGGACGCAACTACCGAACGGATTCGTGCGGAGCCGGCGAGTTCCGGGGAAACTGCGGGTCGCACTTTGTGAAGGAAGTTCGTGCGCCCACGTACGTGAACCAATACGTTGTAAATCAATTCCATACCCATCCTGGTATTGCCGGAGGGATGAATGGATCTCCTGACCATGTTGTGATCAGCGAGGGTACCGACCGCGAGGTCGTCGTCAGTCCTTCGGTCGCCGGCCACCTTATGCAAGCCGAAGATCGATTTGTATACGACTTCGGAGGCGGGGGTGGTTGGGGTGATCCTCTTAAGCGCGATCCATTTTCTGTGCTGGAGGATGTTTGGGACGAATATGTGTCGATTGAGGGCGCAAGAGGCGACTATGGAGTAGTCATAAACGGGACCCTGGACGACATGACGTTGACCCTCGACGAGGAGGCTACAAATCTCCTCCGCAAAGAGATTAGAAGTGAGCCACAACCGTGACGGGCTATCGGATCGGCATCGATGTCGGCGGCACATTCACGGACCTGGTGCTGTTACGTCCTGATGGTTCGGTTGCCCTCGAGAAGTCTCCGACGACGCCCACCGACCAGAGCGAGGGGGTACTCAACGGCATCGGTCAGTTGGCCGATGGGGAAGATATCGACCTAGCGACCATGCTCGGGCGTACAGATTCGATCGTGCACGGCACGACAACGGCCGACAACACGATGATCCAGATGAAGGGTGCGTCCACGGGTCTGCTTGTTACGGAGGGATTCCGGGATGAGATCGAACTCCGCCGATGTTACAAGGAAGACATTTGGGATCCGGCTCTACCTGCGCCGGCGCCGATCGCAAAACGGCGCGTGCGGCTCGAAATACCTGAAAGGCTGACTGCCGAGGGTGACGTTGACACTCCGCTTGATGAAGAGGCGGTACGGAAGGCGAGTACGCGACTTGCGCAACTTCGGAGTGACGTCGATTGCAGTCGTATTCCTTCACTCTTATGTGAATCCTGCGCATGAACTGCGAGCGCGGGAACTGATCCTCGAAGAGTATCCCAACGTCGAGTTGATCTCTCTGTCGCACGAGGTTCACCCGAAGCCACCGGAGTTCGAACGTACATCCACGACGCTCGTCAACGCGTATGTCGGCCCACCAATCGTCCGCTATCTGAGTCGGCTTGAGGATCGCTTGCGTGATGCTGGGTATGCCAACGAGCTTCTCATCGCGACATGCTCCGGTGGCGTGGCAACGCCCGAAGCAATCGGAAGACGCGCTGTTGCAACCATTGGTTCAGGCCCCACGGGTGGGGTGGTGGCTGCAGCACGTGCGGCGCGAGCCGCTGGAATGGGTGACGTAGTCAGTGTTGACATGGGAGGCACGAGCTACGACGTATGCCTTATTCGAAATGGCCGTCCTGAACTCAAAAGTGATTGGAATTGGCATCATCGGTATTGCATCGCGCTCCCTATGGTCGACATCCAGGGGATCGGGGCCGGGGGTGGTTCGATTGCCCACGCCGTTGGTGGGTCGCTCGCTGTGGGTCCTGAATCGGCAGGGAGCGAGCCGGGGCCGGTGTCTTACGGACGAGGAGGAACCCGTCCAACCGTCACCGATGCCGATGTGGTCCTCGGTCGGCTTGACCCTTCTTCATTTTGGGGTGGAAGGCTTACGCTCAACGAAGCTTCAGCTCGTGAAGCGATAGGCCTTCTCGGGAAAGAGCTCCTGCAGATGGATAGTCCCGATGTCGAGGAGACTGCGGTTGCAATCGGGGCGATAATCGACGTTCATATGACCGACGCCATCCGTCGTCAGTTGTCCCTAGCGGGAGCGGACCCGCGCCGTCTCGATCTTGTAGCGTTTGGAGGAATGGGAGCCGTTCATGCCACCACGCAGGCTGCGGCGCTGGGCATGCAGCGCGTCTCTGGTGCCTCGAGCAGCACCCGGGTTCTCCGCCCTCGGCTTGCTTAGCGCAGACCATGTTCTTGACATTTCACGAACGTACATGTCCGACTGGCGGGCAGTCGATCTCGATCGGCTGAACATGCTCGCAAACGAACTCGAGGAAGTGGCATCCGAAGAACTTCGGGCGGCTGGTGTGTCTGACGATCGGATAAAGTTGCATTGGATGCTCAATCTCGTGTACCCGGGGCAAACGTTCGACACGGCGCTGGACGTGGATCGGTCGTCGGGATCCATTACGCAGTCGGCACTTGAGGCGACGGTCGAGGAATTTCACCGTCGAAATGAAGAGGCTCGGTTGATAGAGGCACGTTCGCAGGAGCCCATGCTTCGTGGCGTACGACTCTCTGCGACGGGTTTGGTCGACCGTCCGGAGTTCGGTGAGTTCGAGCCTGGATCGGCGCCACAACCGCTCGCTCACCGTAGGGTGCACACTGGCGGCGAATGGCATGATGACGTTCCGGTCTATGACGGTGAATCGTTGAGGCCAGGTCCTGAATTGATCGGTCCTGCTGTTGTGCAGAGCAGATTTACGACCCTCATTCTGCGTCCTGGGGATGTGGCAGTGATTGCAGCCCAATGGTGACACGCTCGTGCACGTCGGCAGAGGTTCTGCCGATGCCAACGGCCTAGGGTCGTAGATCAGCACCCGGCCTTCGGACTCAACGCAAGTGGCTAGCCGCGACTACGAGATGATCACTTACGAGGAGCTAGATGGCGTCGCCTGGGTTACGTTAAATCGTCCGGAGCAGCTCAATGCGTTCAATCGTCAAATGGAACTCGAGCTCCGCGATGTCTGGCGCAGCCTGCGAGCCAATGACGCCATTGGCGTAGCCGTATTGACTGGTGCGGGTGACCGCGCCTTCTGCTCGGGTTTCGATCTCAAAGAGGGAAAAGTCGGTCCGGAGGATCCAATTGAATACCGGGAGCAGCAAGGCTTTCCAGGCGGCACCAAGTTTCACTTCAACGACCCTGGTGATTACCTAGGCCCAAAGAGCTGTGACCTCTGGAAGCCGGTGATAGCAGCCGTGAACGGCATGGCCCTTGGTGGAGCGTTCTACATGCTCGGTGAAGTCGATTTCATTATTGCGGCCGAACACGCAACATTCTTCGACCCCCATGTGATTTTGCAGAGACCGTCGGTGTATGAGTCGATGCACATGTCGGGGATCATGCCCTTTGGCGATCTCATGCGAATGGCGTTGATGGGTGGTCACGAGCGCATCACAGCTCAAAGCGCACGACGAATGGGCATGGTATCGGAGGTGGTTGCCGCCGAGGACCTTCATGAGGCGGCGAGCTGGTGTGCCAGTCATATAGCGGCGCTGCCCCACGCCGCAGTGGAAGCCACCGTTCGGGCCCTCTGGGCGGCGCGTGAACTTGGAGGCCGCCGCGCCTTGGGTTTTGCCTATGCCTATGTTGGCCTTGGCACACCGGATGAATTGATCGCCCAGGCACAGGCTGGGCAGCCTGACTTCAGGTCGTCAGCCCCGCCCGAGTGGCGATCACGTTGAAGGTCTGAGGCGAGCTATGAATGACGTTCACGCCCGTTTAGACGACCGCTGCATCAACATGTTGCGCCGACGGATCGGCGTACCTCGCCGCACGCAACGACGACCCCACCACGAGCAGCTTACTGAGGACGCATTTCGCCACTATGCGATGGGCTACGGCGATGACAACCCGATCTATTGTGAGCCGGATTACGGCAAAGCGGCTCGTTGGGGGACCGTTATTGCGCCTCCGCTGTTCCCGTTGACCGCTGGGAGCCCCAAGGTAGTTGAGTGGACGGCGGAAGAGGAATCGGCAATGAGCGGTGGGAACCCCCTCGCTGGCATCGGAGAATATCTGTGTGGTGAGCGTTGGGTCTTTGGCGAGCCTCTTTTTCCTGGTGCGCCCCTTGAGCGATCAGATTGCATTGACGCGGTTGAGCTGAAACGAAGTGAGTTCGGTGGCGGTATCGGTGCCTTGGTTTCAAGTCGAGTGGAGTGGAGCAGCGGGCCTTCGATCCTCGCCGTGCGCCTCACCGACATGTGGCACGCCGAAAAGAGCGGTACCCGCTCCGCATCAAAGAACGCCAGTGTCGAACTTTCGAGCTACGAACATGGCCAGTTGGAAGAGCTAGATCGCGTGTACGCCGATGAAGTCGTCCGTGGTTCAGAGCCACGTTACTGGGAAACAGTACGGCCCGGCGATGAGCTCGGGCCTATAGCGAAAGGCCCGCTTACCCTCACTGACGTGATTACCTACCATATTGGTGTCGGTTGGGGCGCATACGGTGGTGGCACGGGCAAGATTGCCT
The DNA here is from genome assembly GCA_963755665.1 of uncultured Acidimicrobiaceae bacterium. Classification (GTDB taxonomy): domain Bacteria; phylum Actinomycetota; class Acidimicrobiia; order Acidimicrobiales; family RAAP-2; genus Bog-473. The sequence continues at coordinate 146,991 of CAVWKU010000014.1, read as the reverse complement.
ATAAGAACCGGCAGCGAGTTCCCGGCTTGTACGTAGCAAACGACCTCGGAATTACCGACAGTGTGCAGCGTTGTCATTGGGAGGATGCGTATGCACAACAGCTTGGTCATCCAGCGGCGTATGACTACGGGACAATGCGGACAAATTGGATGGTGCACCTGGTTACGAATTGGATGGGCGACTCGGGTTGGCTCTGGAAGCTCTCCGCCTCGGTGATGAAGTTCAATTATCCTGGGGGACGCCCATGTCATGACCGGATCGGTCACTGCTGTCCGTGAACATGACAAGTTCCAGGGTGAGATCGACGTGCGAATTGATGGACGAAATCAACGCGGGGACGTGACCTGCTCCGGAACTGCGACAATCCTGCTGCCCTCGAGGGGTCGGAGCATCACAGTTCCACGGGTGGATCTTGCTGACGCACCTCCTCCGATCGCACCCCCTTCAACGAGATGACGAGCGGAGCCGCCTGATGCATGTTCTGCTAAGTGAAGAAGAGCTACTTCTCTCTGCTTCTATCTATGAGCAAGCAGTCAATCTCGGCGCAAAGTCCGTTCAGGAGCTAGAGAAGTATAGCGACGATCGACTCTGGAGTAGTTTGGCGGCGAGTGACGTCCTGGGCTTGGGTTTGCCCGAGACCTACGGCGGTTTTGGCGTGCTCACCGATGCATCGATCGTTGCGATGGCATTGGGCCGAGCGCTCGCTCCAGTGCCCTACCTTGGTTGTGGGATCCTTCCGACGCAATTGCTTGCGATGTCGGGTGCCAGTCCTCGTCTCGCTGAAGAGATCGTATCGGGGAGGTGCCGAATCGCGGTCGGTATCGATCCAGTGACGTATGGAGTTGCGAGTGAGCGATCAGGGGAAGCGCTTGCTTGGGATTGTGCTGGCGCCGAGGCGGCCTTGGTGCTCGATGGAGACGGGTCCGGCGGGCTGGTCGCTGTTCGGCTCGAAGCCGCTTCAGGGGGCCTCGATCTGACGCGCCAAGTGAGTCGTTGTGTCCTCAGTGAACGTGTGGCAATTGACGATCTGAACAGCCAAGCTGGGAGGCTCGACGAAGCCGCTCTCATCCGCTGGGAAGCTTTGACCCTTGCCATGATTTCGGCTGACATGACCGGCGTCATGGAAGGCGCATTGGCGTTGGCAGTTGAGCACGCGTCGACACGTCATCAGTTCGGCAAGCCAATTGGGTCCTTCCAATCACTTCAGCACCTGCTGGCAGAACAGCACGTCAGTGTGGAGGGCGGGCGCGCCACCAGCCTGTTCGCGGCCTGGGCTCACGACAAACGGTCGCATCAGGCCTCGATGGCCGCACACGTGGCAAAGGCCTACGGAGCAGAGCACGGAAAGCGACTTTGTGAGGCTGTTCTGCAGGTGCATGGTGGGATGGGCGTCACCTGGGAATGCCTCGCCCATGTCTTTTTGAAACGGTTGCTCTTCGACCGAGCAGTCCTAGGTGACGAGCGCCGTCATTTGCGGGCCATCGCAGCAAATCAGCGTACGCAACGGGACGCAGGAGATCGACATGGACTATGACGACAGCGCTGAGGAGGCGGAGTTCCGATCGGGACTCCGCAGGTGGTTGACTGATCACCGACCTGAACCACCCCCGCCCTTGTGGGAGACCGAGGCGATGCATGTCTACAAGACGAAGTGGTTGGCTGAACTCTACGATGGAGGATGGGTAGGGTTGAGTTGGCCGGTCGAATTCGGCGGTCGTGGCCTGAGTCCATTGTACGAAGCAATTCTCAATGAGGAATTGGGTGCCGCGGGCGTGCCGAACGCGTCATCGTCGGTCGGTTTCCTCGGTCGAGCGATCCTTGCCTATGGAACTGAGGAGCAATGCCGGGAGTTCTTACCCAAGTTGCTTCGTGGCGAGTCGAGCTGGTGTGAGGGGTTCAGTGAGCCAGGAGCCGGATCTGATCTCGCGTCGTTGAGTACTTTCGCGGAACGACGCGGTGATGTCTACGTGCTGAATGGACAGAAGTTGTGGACCGGGGGCGCGCAATTCGCCGATCGCTGCTTGTTGCTTGCGCGTACAGATCGCGAGGTTCCAAAGCACCAGGGCATCACATCCTTCATCCTGCGGATGGACACGCCGGGTATCACGGTGCGGCCGATTCTGCAGGCTTGGGGTGGTTCACGCTTCTGCGAAGTATTTTTCGATAACGTCGAAGTTCCTTTGTGTGACCGTCTTGGTGAAGAAGGTAAGGGTTGGGAGTTGGCGACGGTCGTGCTTGCCTACGAGAGGGGGCCGACTGAGCTCGGAGTGGTTGCCACGCATCAGGGGGAGTTGCGGCACCTAGCGGAAAGTCTGGAGGAGGGTGACACCGCGAATGATGAGGCATTCGCCCGGGCTTGGATATCAGTCGAAGCCTGTCGATTGCATCTTTTGGAGGGCCTCACCCGACGTGCCATGGGTGAGGCCCCGGGACCGTCATCGTCGGTAGGCAAGTTGCTGATGATCCGCGCTGAGCAAAGCATTGGATCTTTAGAACTGGATGCTGCAAATGTGAGAGCTACGACGGGCGAGGACAGGCAGCCCTCGACTCGATACATATGGGCCCGTGCTTCGAGCGTCTACGGCGGTGCTGAGCAAATTCAGCGGAACATTATTGCGCAGCGCGTGCTTCACTTGCCACGCCAATGATCGATATGAGGAGGTGGACAGTGTGAGCGAATCTGAGTTGCTTCTAGAGACTCGCGGTCACACCGCAATCGTCACGTTCAACCGTCCAGACCGGCTGAATGCCTTAAGTGAAGCGATGATCTTGGATCTCCCGGATCTCTGGCGACAGATCGGTGCGGATAGAAATATTCGGTCCATCCTCATTACGGCGAGCGGCCGTGGCTTTTGCGTGGGCATGGATCTCAAACGGGTTGCGGAGCGTGGGTCATTTCGGGTTCCCAAGTCCGACAAGGTGGCAGAAGCGTTGAAGCTCACGCCTATGAATAACGACGTGTGGCTTCCGACAATCGTCGCGGTAAACGGAGTATGTGCTGGTGGCGGATTGCATTTCATCGCGGACGCCGACATCGTGATTGCATCCGACAGCGCATCATTTGTTGACCCACATGTAACGAGCGGCCAAGCCAGTGCACTTGAACCTATCTCGCTCGCTTCGCGCATGGGCCTAAGCAATGCCCTTCGGTTCGCGATGCTTGGGCGAGCTGGGCGATTGAGTGCCGGCGAAGCTCTACGCCTTGGTCTTGCCGATGAAGTTGTACCGGCAACGGATTTGATTGCAAGGGCGATGGCGGTGGCCGAAGTTGTCGCGGCTCAGTCACCGTCCGCAGTGGAAGCGACCAAACGTGCTGCCCGCGCTGCTCGGGAGTTGCCATACTCCGAGGCGATGCAATTTGGATGGGACCTAGTCATGACACAGCGCACCCACCCTGACGCCCTAGAGGGCCCGGCCGCATTTGTCGAGAAGCGGGAACCGCGCTGGACCACATCCGACACGGTGGGGGACTCATGAATCTCTTCGATCTTGATGACACCGCACTGGACGTACGGGTCGAAGAGTGGTTGCGTGAGAACCTCCCGGTCAGTTGGGTGACAGCGATTGATGATGGTGATGCAGCAGCTCTTCGCGACGCGTGGACACAACTCGATACCAAAGATTGGTGGGAACGCCTCGGCGATGCTGGTTGGTACGTGAGCACTTGGCCTATCGAGTACGGCGGGCTCGGTTTCGACAGTCGTAGAGCTTCAGTGGTGAACAATGCCATGAGGCGGTACAAGGTTCCGCGATCTGACAATCCGCTTGGTAACAATGTGAGCCAGGCGCTCCTTCGATGGGGTACCGAAGAGCAACGGCTCCGTTTTCTTCCTGAGATAGCCCACCAACGCGAGATTTGGGTGCAGCTCTTCAGTGAGCCTGGCGCGGGCTCCGATCTGGCTGGATTGTCAACTCGCGCCGTTCGCGACGGCGATGTCTGGGTAGTGAATGGTCAAAAGGTCTGGTCGAGCTGGGCACATGACGCTCATTTCGGCGTCTTGCTTGCCCGAACCAATACTGAGATTCCTAAACACCAGGGTCTCTCGATATTCATCGTCGATATGTCGACGCCGGGAATCACGGTTCGACCGCTGCGCCAGATGACCGGCGAAGCGTTTTTCAATGAGGTGTTTCTTGACGACGTGGTTGTGCTCGACAGTTTGCGTATCGGCGGGTTGGGTGAGGGATGGCGCATTGCTAGTGGTCTTCTCACTTATGAGCGCAGCGCAGTTATAGGGGGCGGGTCCGCTGCTCCAAGTATGGGCGTCGGTCGTACGGTTGATGCCTTGATTCGCCACTACGCGCCCGTTGAAGATCCGATCCTCCGACAGAGGCTTGCATACATGTACAGCAGGGATCGAATCTCTCGCTGGACCCGCCAACGACATGAGGCTGAGCGGCGGGCCGGCCGACCTTCTGGCCACGAATCCTCTATCCTTAAGTTATTCCACAGTCAGAGTAACCAGGCGTTGCAGACATTGTCCCTCGATCTCGAGGGTATGAATGGGATCGCGTTTTCCGACGAGAATGGTTGGTCGGCGACGACAGCATACGGATTCCTTCGTGTGCGCTCGGCCACAATTGCCGGAGGCACGAGCGAGATCCAGCGCAATATCATCGGCGAGAAGATCCTGGGACTCCCCAAGGAACCTTCGCGAGACAAAGACATCCCGTGGAGTCAGGTACCCCGATCGTGAATGTTCAGTCGTTTGAGGCCGATCCTCTGACCGCTATCGAAATGTTCGAGCGGCGCCTTCAATCCGACCCAGATGCTGTAGTACTACTCACTCCAGACGGAGTTGGTCGCACGTATCGCCAACTGGCCGAGCGAGCCGCTTTGCTCATGGTGGAGTTGCGCAATCGGGGAATCACCCAAGGCGATGTCGTCGGGCTCTACCTGGGAAACGAGCCGAATTGGGTGGTAGCCGTCCTCGCATGCTGGTGGTGCGGCAGTGCATTCGCCGCCTGTGGCACCGTATCCCCACAGTCTGAAGCAGAGCGTAGGTTCTCCCTGGTTCGACCGAGGCTGGTCTTGTGTGCCACCGATGTAACTCTGGGGGATTCGTGGCCCGTGGTGAGATTGTCACGTGAGGGTCTTGTATCTGATTCGCTGGTCACTGACGCGTATTCGGAAGAAGAGTTGCGTTCAGATCGAATTCTCGTCAGCCCTGATGATATCGCGGCCATCTTCTTCACTTCGGGTACCACTGGCGGAGCGAAAGCTACGATCCACACTCACGAACGACTAGCCGAGAACGCTCGAGCCACGGCGTCGGCATATGCCAAGAACGCAGCTTTCCGGCCTCGCGTGGCGCCGGGCGAACGCCCGCCCGCCGTCTCATTCAGCCCATTCGGGCATCTAGCCGCAGTCGGGAGATTGATTTTCCGGGTCTACGTCGGCCGGTCTCTACTCATCGTGCCGCGTTTTGAAGTGCCCGTATTCCGCGATCTGGCACGCCAATACTCTCTTGACACTCTCCAACTCGCACCGGCGATGCTGCATGCATTGGCGTTCGCCCCGGAGAGCATTGACCTTGGATCGCTAAAATATGTCACGTCTGGCACGGCACCATTGCCCATCGCCACTCGCGATGCCTTTGAACAGCGATACGGCGTGCCCGTGCTTCAAGCATATGGATCGACTGAGGGAGCGGTGACCGCCCGCGAACGGTTTGACGATGTGAAGGCGGGGCGGCGGGGCCCGGGTTCAGTCGGTCGTGTGGACGAGGGTACGCCCGTCCGCATTGTCGATCCTCAAGGGAAAGATGCTTCGGCTGGACAAGACGGCGAGATTATTGGCCGTCCCGACCTCAGTCGTAGCAGCAGATACCTTGACGCCGAGGGGAATGCGTCCCTTCCCCTCGATGCTGATGGCTGGTATCACACCGGAGACATTGGCCACTTTGACAAGCAGGGGATTCTCTACATTACCGGACGTTTGAAAGAGGTATTAGTTGTAGGTGGATTCAACGTGTTCCCTGCAGAAATTGAAGACGCACTTCGTGAACTACCCTTCGTACGAGACGCCGTAGTTGTATCTGTTGCTGATGATCGTCTGGGTGAGGTTCCGGCCGCAGGAATTGTCTGGGAAACTGGAGATCGTGGAGATCTAGATGTCCGGCACGCGACAGACCAACTGTCTTTGGAGTTGCGAAAAATCCTCGCGCCGTACAAGGTTCCACGTCGATGGTTCACCCTGAGGAACATTCCCCTCAACGGTAACGGAAAGATCGATCGACAAGAGGCAACGAAGATCGCAGTATCGGTGATGGAGACGGAGAACGCGTTGTGAACAAGGTAAAGGCTGGCTTCTTTTCGTTTACAGAGATAACAGACCCGTCAGAACACCGGGCCTATAACGAATGGCACCAACTGGACCACATGCCCGAGCAATACCCCCTCAGGGGTGTCGCTTATGCTCAACGTTGGGTGTCGACGCCCGCATGTCGGGCTGCACGTGCCGTCGACACGGAGCAGTTCCTCCAGGTGCACTATATGACTCTGTACCTTATGACAGAGCCCCTGGGGGAGACGGTGGACGAGTTCATGGATCTGGGTCGGCAACTGTTTTCGCTTGGCCGGTTCCACCAACATCGCCGCTCGCACGTGTCCGGAGCGCACCAGTGGCTCGATGCTCATGTAGCGCCGCGAGTCAGGATCGCGGCTGAAACGGTTCCATATCGACCCAACCGAGGCATCTATGTGACAGTAGAAGAGCCCCACCGGGATGCAGACATGGCGGAGTATCTGGAGTGGGCACGCCGGTGGCACGAATACGAGGCCGATCGATGGACTGCGGTGGCTGGTATCACGGGCTCTTGGTCCTTTGCCACCAGCCCCTTCCTTCGGGACGCCCGGTGGACCCCCGGCAATCGCCGGATTACCGTTCACTATCTCGACGGTGATCCGTTAGAGATCGCAGATGCCGTTCGCCCTCTCCTGGAGGATCGGTGGCGCGATGCACCCGTAAATCCAATCCACGCCGGCCCCTACGAGTCCATTCTTCCCTTTCATTGGGATTGGTTCGACTGATTCACTTCCCGTACGGAATATGGCCGGGGATGTTCAGCTCGTGACACCGTGGGAAGCGGGGGTAACTACGTAGTCCAAGGACGCTGGTTCGTCGCCTTATCGGTAGGTCAATCGGGTTCGGCGAGGCCCTCGATCGGATTCATTGGACTTTTGGATCTAGTTCACCTCTACCCGATCGGCCAATTTTATGAGCAGGTCTGAAAGGTCCTGGACTTCACTGGGAGTCAAATGACTTCCAAAAAAGTCATAGAGAGCATCTTGGTAGACCAGTACGGAGCGTTTGTAAAGCTCGATCCCGGAGCGAGTCAAGGCAAGGATTGTGGCTCGACCGTCCGTCGGGTGCCCAGAACGCCTCACTAGTCCGCGCGCTTCCATTCGTTTCACGAGCCGGCTGAGTCCGGGCTGGCTGTAACGGGTGCGCGTCAAGCGTTGGAGCTTCGCCAGCGGTACGGCGCCATTTGTGGTGGTACCTGCGTCGTGGAGGTACACCAACACAGCGAACATGCCACGTTCGACACCGCACTCTGCATTCAGGCGTGCGACAACAGGTCTGAGGACCGCTTGGTTCAGTTTCGTGAACTGCAGGAACGTTCGTAGAAACTCGGCGCGTTCGTCGTGTTTCAGGGTGCATCCTCATACCAGATGTGCTCACTTAGAGTCGTGACACCCTGGAAACTCATGCGGGCGACTGTACTTTATCCTTCTCACGAAGTACAAGTCCCAAGGGACTGTGCGTGTGTACAAGGCTGGAGCCTCTTCTTGCAGATGAGCGCCAACAGACGGGCCGGGACGCCCAAATCGGGGATTAAGAGAGGGCCAGCGGTGGCGATTGGGCCACGGTAAGACTCTCTTCATATGTGCTGAGCAACGGGATCCGATCCATCGCCAGAGCACGGGTCAGACTCCACCTATCGAACAGTGACATAGTAACATGCGGACGCATAAGAAATCCCCTGAGGCGGCAAGGGTGACGATCATCTCGAGATTCGTGAGGTCAAGCGTCTCCAGATCAGACGGGTGCGGTTCTGCTGGACTCGACAGAGACCGCACCCAGCCCTGGAACAAGTGAATAACTGGCGTCAACCACCGACACGAGGAGGCAAAATGAAAGTTGGTCTTGCTCTTTCGGGGATTAACCCGAGATTTCGAATTGCTGCAGCACAAGCGGCCGAGGAAGTGGGATTTGAGTCAGTCTGGCTCCCAGAGCACCTCGTATTCCCGTTGGCGAGCGGGGTAAATCCGTCACCTGGTCAAGAACACGCCCAGATCGCTCCAGAGACACCGACCTACGACGTGTTTGTCTCGCTATCGATGATTGCAGCAACGACGACCCGGATCCGACTTGGCACTAACGTCTACAACATCGGACTACGCCACCCATTCGTTGTGGCACGGGCCGTGGCCTCTCTCGATGCGTTGTCAGGCGGCAGGGTGGAATTCGGCATAGGTTCGAGTTGGCTTGAACAGGAATGGACTGCTACTGGCCTGGATTTCTCGCGACGTGGTAAGCGTGTTGACGAAGCAATCGAGGTGTGCCAGCGCCTTTGGAGCGATGAGGTCGTGGAGTATCACGGCGAATTCTTCGACTTTGGGCCGGTAGCGTTCAATCCGAAACCGATTCAACGTCCAAACCCGAAGCTCATCATCGGTGGTGATGGTGCTGCGGCTAGGCGTCGATCCGCCACAGTGGGTGATGGATGGTTTCCGCTGAACACGTCGTTGGACGAGCTCCCGGCCAGACTAAGTGCCATTAACCAAAGGCGCTCTGATGTCGGTCGAGTCGGAACGACGACGCTAACCGTGAGTAGCGGTACTGAGGTGCGACCGGACCTCCACCGTTATCGAGATCTAGGCGTCGATCGAATCATCATGCGTCCCTACACGAACTCTAAAACCGCCATTGACGAAATCCGTAAATATGGCGATCAGGTGTTAACGCAAATAGTCTGACGCTTTGGGGGAACTTCAGTCAACGCCGTCAAGTCGGGCGTTGACTGCTACTCGACACACGGCTTGACGTGTTGCGCGTCCGGTTAACCGAAGAGTGTGCGCAAGTCACCATATCTCAACTCACGCTTACGTATTGTGGGTGGGAACAAAGCAAGCAAGCCGCAGCCATTTCAAGCTAGCTGCGCGCTGCTGCACTAGATTGAAGCCTTTTCCAAGACTCAAGATCCCGTTGATCTGCCTCGCGGCCCGCCCTTGTGACGACGTCAACGTCAGGCGATTCCGAACGCAGTGCTTTCGCCGTGCAGAGGTGTCTTGGCCGGTGAGCGAACGGATCGAAGCCGTAATGATTCATTGCATTCTCGTGTGAGAGCTTTGCAACTTGCCCTGGGTTCAGGCCTTTCAATGATTTGGCGAGTTCCTCAGGGCCATTTGGCCACGTTCCGTCAGAGTGTGGGTAGTCGGATTCCCAGCAGACATTCTCGATATTGAAATGCTCAATTAGTTCGATACCAATTGTTTCCTTTATGAAGCAGACAAGAATGTGTTCTTTGAAGATCTGTATCGGGCCGCCAGTCTTTGAGAAGTCATGCGCCATCCAGCCCCCGTGGCGTTCGTTCACGTGTTCGGACCGCCAAAGGAAATACGGAATCCAGCCGATGTCACCCTCCGTAAGGGAGAACTTGAGGGTAGGAAACCGTTCCCAGAAAGTGGCCCAAAGAAGGTCGATGAGGGTGTAGATCGTCGCGGCCGATGACACGGAGACGCCCACACCTGGGGGTGCATCTGATGATGCCATCGTGCTGCGCGACGATGACCCCAAGTGGCAACACAACACCGTCTCGGTCTCGACGCAGGCGGCGAACAGCGGATCCCATTCGCCCGAATGGATTGACGGCATTCGAAGCGCTTCGGGATTCTCCGAATACGTAACTGCGTGGCAACCTTTGTCGGCAAGCCGCCGGACCTCATCGGCCGCCTTATTGACATCGAACAATGGAAGGATGCCGCACGGAATAAATCTACCGGGGTACTCGCCGCACCATTCGTCGATATGCCAATCGTTGTAGGCCCGGATCATTATCTCATTCAGTTTGAGATTGGGGCCCCGGTTGAGGACCTGACCGGAGAATCCCGTAAAGTTTGGAAAGTTCAGTCCAGCGAGTTGCCCCCCGGCGTTCATGTCCCGCACTCTCTCGTGCACGTCGTAGCAGCCAGGGCGCATCTCGTCGTAGCGGCTAGCGTCGATATTGAAATATTCCCGCGGCTTCCCAGCCACTGCGTTCAGACCGAGATTGCGTCCCCTAATATCGCCGTACCACCACTGTTGGACTCCAAATTCGTCAGTTCGAATTTGTGGGGCTTCAGCTAAATATTTCCTTGGGACATGGCGCTTGAACATGTCCTCTGGTTCGGCGATATGGTCGTCAACGCTGATCAGTATGAGGTCATCAGGGTTCATCGAATGCCTCCATCGTGTCGCTGACCGCTCCGGCAATTGCCGACTGTGAAAGCGGGTTCATCAGGACCCTGGACCCTTCCAGCCCGCTTCATGGAGTGGGGCGCACAGAAGCTTTCCGCCTTGCAGAAGCTCGAACGTTTGGTTCTTGATGGTCATCGTGAAGAAGCAGCTGTTGTTTGCTGGCTTCCCCTTGACGAAGTGGAGTGGCGGCGCCAACCCACCTAATGTCTCGTTCTTTGGGAGGGCATAGATTCCATCCTTGATAGTCGCGGCCGTGATGTTGCCCGCCGAGTCGGAATGGACGGCAGCCTGAATCAGCGCGCCATCGGCCCACGTGGCGAGAACGATCTCGCCAAAATTCGGCCCCTTTGGCACTTGCGGTGCGTACTCTTCAAGAGCAGAATACATGTCCTTTGTCGCCGAGTTGTGAACGAACCAAGGTAAGTCCGCTTGGGTGTCAAGATTGCCTTCCATGCCCGGAGTGTGGAGCCACCCGATTGCCACTGTGCCATCACTGCTGAGTTGGGTCGGCGTATATCCCTGCGCAGCACAATCTTGGGCGACTTTCTCGACGACTGTTGTCGCGTCCCCCACCGTCATCGCCGTAGCCCCGGCAGCCTTGGAGGCTAAGCACTCGGCCGTGTAGCTCGGCGCAGCAAAGCCAATTGCGGCGGTGTAGACCATATTTATCCCGTACGCAGCATCGGCCGCCTTGGATTGGACCTCGGACTGTGCGCAGATCGCAACTTCCGAGCAATAGAGATCTGACTGTTCCTTGACTCCGTGGTGCTTCGCGAGGATCGCCCCAGCGGAAGTGAGGTAGTTGAATGTCGCGCTCGGGGGGAAGAAGTCTGGATTGGTATAGCCAGCAAGGGAGATCCCACCACCTATGACCGGAACGCCCTGCTGTTCCGCGTATGACGACCAGGAGGCGTCAACGTCGCTGTTGTCAATTATAGCAACAACATGGTCCTGTTGAATCAACTCCGCGGCATCAGCGGACGAGGTAGACGGGTTGTAACCGTCGTCTTTGGCGGTCAACTTGACATGGCGACCGTTTAGTCCACCATGGTGATTCACCCATTCCGCCCAAGCCTCGATGCTCGGCGTTGTCTGCGAAAGCGAGGCTGCCTCAGGACCGGTGCAGCTGCAAATGACGCCGATCGGGACCGTTGAGGCAGTGGTCGCGCCGGCTTCAGCACCAAAGTTCACGACGACGACTCCCGCAATGACAACGAGCAACGGCAGCACCCACCGACCGACTATCGAGAGTTTCCCTCGTCGCGTCTCCTGCGTAAACGAAATGTTTGCCACTGTCCCCCCCGGGCTTCGATCGTAAGGTCGCGATGTGCTCCCAATCGTGAGAGAAACTGTATCACTCGGCATGGAATATGACCATACCCAGTTTCGACTGCCTACCTTGAGGCGATATCGAGCCGGTTCGGCTCGACCCTGAGCCATGTGGCGAGCCGAAATTGGAGGTCGAGGGCGCTGGTCGCGGGGCGGGGCAAAATGTGAAAGCACCTATCGATGGAGCCGCCCAGCTCCATGCCCTGGAGAATCTCCAAACGCCTTGGCATTGTGCGGAATGGGAAAGCTGTGCCGGCACCATCAGGGAGCCGATGCCCATGGAACGGGCAATCGGCGCTTAGCTCATTACGTTATTCTCCATGTCGAATACCGACGGGGCCGATGTGTGCATTGGGATTCGACAGTGGTGATGTGGGGCACACGTGCGCCCCGAGCGTTACGCGTGAGAGCCCTCGGGCCAATGACTGTGAGATTGATCAGAGTTCGTCCGCTCCTGCAACGAAAAGCTGTGGAATGAGTGCCTGGCGAGGTCTGCAACGCCGATCACCTTATTAGCGAGGGTACGGATACGGATCACGCCGAACCCTGCATCTCCCTGGTCGGGGGCGCCGAGTCGAGGCACGCTCATCCCGCACGCCGCCCTCACGTGCGCGGCGAATTGTTGGGCCATGAACAAGATGTGCTCCCGTTCGTAGATGTCCGCCAAATCAGGATGGGTCTCGCGCAGATGATCAAAGGACAATTCGACAATGGCGTCTTCGGTGTCTGCCCTAAGCGTGACGCCGCACGGGCACTCAAGGAGCCAGTAGTAGTGATCATTCATGGTGAATAACTTAGGGCCAGCCTGGTCCGACGATCCAGGTTCGGCGACGGCTCGGCCTTGTCCGGAGAATTTGGCCTTACACGTGAAGCGCAGATGCACGAAACCGGGCATGGGCCACCCGAAACCCACTTGGCGGGCACCTAGTGCACCAGCTAGTGTATGCAGATGCATGCGTATCACGACGTGGCGTCTACAGGGTTCCGGGGGAATCATGCCACTTCGGACTAGGTGGGTCGCCGACATTGAGCGTAACGGGATTCATGGAACGGACGACCGCCAGAATGGGTTGGCGCTGAGCGTAAGGAGGGGCCTATGAACTCAGCGCTCGATGGGCTAAAGGTGCTTGAACTGGGTGCTGGCAGCATGCCGGCGTCAGTCACTGGGATGTTGCTTGCCGACAATGGGGCGAGAGTGACAAAGGTGGAGCCATCTCAAGGTGACCGTGTTCGCCAAATGTTCCCAACGGGCTTCCTCTTATGGAACCGCGGCAAAGAGAGCCTCGTTGCCGACCTCAGAACGCCCGATGGCCTTGCGGAGGTCGCACGTTGGGCTGAATCGGCCGATGTCTTGATCGAAGGATTCGCACCCCAGCGATTGGATCGCTGGGGTCTCTCGTTGGAAGCCCTGCGTGAAAGGAACCCGGCGCTAATCACGTGCTCCATCACTGGATTTGGTCCACTTGCCAGTTATTCGCACCTCAAGTGCTACGAAGGCGTCGTGGCAGCCAAATGTGGCTTCTACAATCGGGGAGATTTCGGATTTCGCGAGGGGCCGATCTTTGCCGCACCGTCGCTTGCGAGCTCGGGCGCTGCCCAAATGTCCTTTGCCGCCATCCTGGCTGCGCTCTTTCTTCGTGAAGACTCTGGTCATGGTCAACATATAGACGCGTCAATGTTCGCCGGATTGACGCCACTCGACTACTTCACCACCACCCATTTCCAACTAGCCTCCCGGGCTAATGCCTCGAGGAGTGCGGCACAGGCGGCAGCGTCGCCCGGAGGACTCTTCGCTGCCAGCCGTTATTCGCTGTACCTGCTCACGAAAGACAACCAGTGGGTCGTGGTAGCTGTCCAACAGACTCAGAATGCGAAAGCACTGATGAGTGCCATCGGACTCGAACGGACCTACGATGATCCTCGGTTTGTAGACGCCCCAATATTCAAGTCAGCGGAGGATGCACAAGCATGGGAGACACTCCTGTGGGAAGCATTTCGTGAACGAACCTGGTCCGAGCTCGAACCTGTGCTTGTTCGCAAACCCTGATCTTCCATTCGAGCGGGCAGTCCCGGGCGAACTCGGTCTAGAACATCCGCAAATGCTCCACAACGGCCATGTTGTCTCGGTGGTCGATCCGCTCGTCGGACCCGTGCGCCAGGTCGGCCCTCGTCGCCACGATGGAGCGATCGCCTTCACGGATCGAACGTTCGGCCCCGGCTCTGGGTGTGCATGCCGAGGTGTCGAAGTCAATCCGTACGCAGCATCCGGGTGTACAGCGGGCCGGTGCACCGCTGCTGGTGTCACGATCGTCGAGTTCGGTTTCTTTTTTGCGATGCCCTTTGGTGTGTCCCTGGCGGCGTCGCTCGGCGCGCGAGTTATCAAGCTGGAGGACGCGAATGGCGACCCCATACGACGAGCGTTTGGTGGTTACGCCGGCTGCGCCAAGGTGATGGAAGGCAAGGACAGCTTCTCTGTCGACTTGAAGAGTTCTGAAGGTCGCGCAATCGTCCACAAGATTATCGAATCGGCGGATGTCTTCGTCCTCGGGTTTCGATCAGGTGTCGCTGAGCGAGTCGGTCTCGACTATGAGACGCTGAGCACGATCAATCCGCGCCTCGTTTACGTCCACTCGAGCGGATATGGCCCAGATGGCCCATATGCGAACCGACCGATGTACGCTCAGACCGCTTCGGCCACCGTTGGCGCCTTCCAGCGGAATTCGCCTTACTGGATGGACCCGGAGGTGATTGGCGACTTCGGTGTCCCGGAACTTGAGGCCATCGTGGCGCCCCGTGTGCGCGGACCGGCAGACGGTGACGGTAACGCGGCCCTTGCGGTCTGCAGCTCAATCCTCCTAGGCCTTACGCACCAGAAACGGACGGGGGTCGGACAGCGTCTTTGGACAACGATGATCGTCGGAAACGCGTATGCGTACTCAGATGATTTCATTGCCTATGAGGGAAAGGCGCCGTTGGCGCAGCCTGATCCGGAACTTTATGGGCTTGGCGCTACATATCGCCTCTACGAAGCAAGTGAGGGTTGGATCTTTCTCGCCGCTCCCCTTGAGGCCGAATGGGAGGCTTTGGCTCAATCATTGGGTTTGCAGGAGTGTTTGGCCGACCCCCGATTCGCTGACGCTAAGTCACGACGCGCGAACGACGCATCCCTTTCGGACGTAATCGGCGCAGTGGTGCTGACCAAGAAGGCGACCGAATGGGAGTCGATCCTCACTCAGGCCGGAGTGGGATGTGCGGAGGTCTTTCCGGGAACATTCTCGGCATTCTGTTCCACCGATCCGGAAGCTCTGTCAGCCGGCTTAGTCGTCAAAGTCGAGCACCCGGTCCTTGGCGGGTTGATCCGTCACGGAGCAACGGTACGGTTCTCGGAGACTCCAGCGCGGTATCGAAACGAGCTGTTTGCACGCGGACAGCACCGTCAAGATTCTGGCGGAACAGGGTTTCGGCGTCGACGAGATCAACGACCTTTTGGAAAGAGGAGTCGTCTTCGGTTTTGACGAAGCAACGGGAGCGGGAGCGCACTAATGGATAAGATTTGGGCAAACTCTGGTGACTCGCACTTTCTCGAGCCGCTCGACCTCTGGCAGACCATCCTTCCAGCCAAGCTTGCGGAACGCATGCCTCGTAGCGAAATTGATGGCGACGAAGAGATCGTTCACGTCGACGGAATCACTATGCGGCGCAAGCTTCCGAAGTTCGCGCAGAAGGCCTCGGATGGCCGCATGAATATAGCCGAAATGAGCTATCGGCCACCCGGTTCACGTGACCTTAAAGCTCGTCTTGCCGACCTTGACGAAGAGGGAATCTGGGCTGAGGTCATCTACCCCTCGCTTGGCCTTTGGAATCCCCTTATCAAAGATCCCGATCTTGTCCGACAAGCATGCAAGGCCGAAAACGAATGGGTCGCTTCGGAGATCCAGGGTGCCGCGCCCGATCGTTTCGTACCTACTGCCCAGCTGCCCTTGCTCACGATGGACCACGCTCTGGCCGAGTTGGAGCATGTGGCGGAGATTGGCCTGCATGCCATCTGCCTTCCTTCCGGGCTGCCATCGTCCGTTGACGATTATCACACCGACTCGTGGGAGCCGATCTGGTCCCTCGCCGAAGAGGCGGGGATTGTGGTGACTTTCCACATTGGTTCTGATGGCGAGGTAATTGACACGATCGCCTATCGAGGCCCAGGTGGCGCGATTCTCAACTACGTTGAGACTAGTTACGGTGGGCAGCGGTGCGCGATGAAGATGGTCGCCTCTGGCGCACTTGATCGACACCCCGACCTTAAGGTTCTCGTTTCCGAAGGTGGCGCGACGTGGGTGCCATTTCTCGGAGATCGCATGAATGAGGCCTTTCGGCAGCACTCGATGTTTATTCGTCCGAAACTGTCCGCTTCGCCGAAGGAGATCCTCTACCGTCAAGTGTACGCCTCATTCCAGCACGACGAGTCCGCCCCGGCTGCGAATTGGGCGATGGGCTACAAGAACGTTATGTGGGGGAGCGATTATCCTCACATTGAGGGAACGTTCGGCCATACGCAGAAGACACTTCACGAGCTTTTCGACGACGTTCCTGGTGAAGTGCGGGAGCGAGTGACCCACGGCGCGTTTAAGGAACTGTTCCCGCACGTCTCAGATCCTCCCGCCGCCTAACGGCGAACTCTTTCTTACTTCTGGTGCCTTTACGTCACAGAGCCCGCCCTGTCCATTTGGACCCGGCACGTGAGTTATAGATGATTGACATTGGAAACGCAGACGAGCTTCTCTCGACCACGAGAGCTGTCCGTCGGCGGCTCGACCTCAGTCGACCGGTCGATCCTGAGGTGCTGCTCGACTGTGTTCGACTTGCCCTCCAGGCGCCAGCAGCAGTCAATTCTCCACCTTGGCGATTCGTAATCATTACTGAACCGGAGAAACGTCGAGCGATCGCGGAGATCTACCGTTCGGCTGGTGCCGAGCGCGTTGATGAACCGCTGCGCACCATGCCCTCCGGCGCAGAGCGCAACGTTGTCGAAGAGGCACAACGGTTCATGACGGTCCTGCAAGATATCCCGGTGCTGGTCCTCGTGTGTGCTCTCCGCCCGATCGATAATCAGCCGTTGGCGGTGCAGATGTCCATTCTGGGTTCCGTGTTGCCAGCGGTTTGGAGTTTTCAGCTAGCGCTCCGGTCGAGAGGCTTGGGCTCGGTCTTTACGACGCTGCATCTTTGGAAAGTCGAAGATGTGGCGAAGTTGCTCGGGATTCCGGATGGTGTCACCCAAGTGGCACTCCTTCCAGTGGCGTTCACTATTGGAACGGAGTTCAAACCCGCCCGCCGTCCCGAGCCTGAAGAAGTTGTTTCGTGGAATGTGTGGGCCGACCGCACGTAAGCGACAGGACGCGCCTAATCCGAGACGAGAAAGGGCACTCGCGTACCCTCGAGCCTCATCTTTCGCCTGATGCAGCACTTTCTTGCTCCGTCCGCCTCGATTGGTCGACCTGTGGTTGTATGCTAAGAAAGTGGTTTCCATGCGACCGGATCCCCAAAACTCGGACAGTTAGACCTCGGTCGCCCCAGGGTCGGATCCCAGCGCAATTGCGTGACCTCATGAACAGCGCCGAGCGGGCAGCATTCTTTCGCACGTTTCTGCAGTTCACGAAGTTAAATCAAGCTGTACTTCGGCCGGTTGTTGCGCAACTCAATGCCGAATGCAACATCGAACCGGGAGTATTTGCCGTCCTCGTCTATATTCACGACGCAGGCAAGGAGTCCGATGGGATGGTGCCGCTGTCCAAGCTCCGCCGCCTGATGCTTACCCGCTACAGCCAGCCGGGCCTTAGCCGGTTAGTGAAGCGAATGGAGGCTGATGGGCTCCTCAAACGGTCCGCCCATCCGGTTGATGGCCGAGCCACTATTCTCGCACTCACTCGTGCCGGGAAAGAGCTCTATCGTCGGTCCTTGCGGGTCTACCAGGATGCGCTTTACGACGTCTTTGGTCGCCATCTGTCCTCTGACGAAATAGCCGATCTTTCCGACATGCTCACCAAGCTCTCGGACAGAGTCGGCATCGTATAGCTACCGGCACGCAACGAGCCGCAGCGAAGCGTCGTCCTGGCGCTATCGAAAGGATAGGCGAGCAGCCCCGTAAGCAATCGCTTCAGTTGCCGTCAGGCCGCCGGCTTCAGAATAATCGGAAGGTGATCCAAGCCGCGGACGTTTCCTGCGTACCCTCGAACGACTGGGCCCGTGAGCTCGAAGTTCGGGTATCGGGCAAGGAGCTCCTCAAGCGCAACCTTCGTCTCCATACGAGCCAGAGCAGCGCCGAGACACAGGTGCGTTCCGAATGCGAAGCCGACGTGACGCTCCATCTTACGGTGGATATTCAGCAGCTCCGGGTTTTCGAACATCCGCTCATCGTGGTTCGCTGAGGCAGTAAGAAGCACGACACGACTGTTTGCCGGAATTGTCGTGTCGTGAAACGTAACCTCCTCTTCGATGAACCGAACTACATAGTGGGATGCCGGATCCCATCGAACGATCTCCTCGACTGCGCCCTTTCATGAGCGAAGGATCAGCTGCCAGCTCCGCCCGCTGATCGGGGTACCAGGCGAGGGCCACCACAGCGTTGGCGATCTGCTTTGCCGTGGTTTCAAAGCCAGCTCCAGCAAGCTCTCCCATCTTGACGACTACTTGATCTTGCCTGAGTTGGTACGTCCCACCGTGAAGATCGGGGATCTGGGAGGTGAGCAGCGCACCCATCACATCGTCGCGGGGATTCTCTGCCGCCTCAGCCACAATATGGGACATCAGTTCGTGGACGTGCATGCCTGCAGCAGCTGAAGCCTCGGTTGGACGGGGGTTATCCTCGGTCTCTTCCGCCTGGTTCGCCCGCTTTGCGTAGTCGAGAAACTCCTTACGGTATTTCACAGGAATCCCCAGCATGTCCGATATAATCTCACCCGGCATCAGGATGGAGAAATCATCAAGGACGTCCATCACGTCTCGCTCGCCAGCTTGGTCGAGAAGCTCACCGGCAAGTTTTCGGATCTTTGACTCAAGCTGCGCGACTGAAGACACCTTGAAGGCATTTGCCACGATCTTGCGGTGATAAATGTGCTCTGGGTCGTCCTTATTCAAGAGCTGGTCCGGACTGTCGAGACCTTCAAGGGTTATCCCGTGTGATGACTTGAAGATTGAAGGATGCAAGAGTCCGTAAAGCACGTCATCAAAACGTGACAGTGCGTAGTAGCCCATCCTCTCATTGTGAAAGACGGGCTGTTCATCCCGGAGTTCACGGTAAATCGGAAAAGGGTTATCCACACACGAATGTGAGAAGGGGTTCCAACCAGCCACGAAACGACGCTCCTCTCGGACGATGCAGTTGATGTCGCGACACAACCACGCCGACCATGCAGTCGACCTGCCCACCAGGCCCGCCCTGGAATCTATGCCGAGGTGCATGCGGCGTCAAGTAGTGTTGGCCGGCACATCCTAACGAGCGAGACGGCTTGGCATGTGAGCACGTTGAGATCTTGCACCATGACAAGGTGACGTCTCAGGAAAATCGGTTATCAAGCCGGTAAGTTGCGGCCTAGTTGCGTTGCCATCGGTATCCAGCTGAGAAACACAGATGCCGGGCCAGTGGAGGACTGTTACTGCGTGCGCAGCTGCACCCGAAAGCTGCCAAGCGCCCGGCCTCGATTTGCGCGATACATGCGCCGTCACGTAAATAGTAGGATGGCATCGGGGTTGAACTCGGGCGTCAGACGAACTGAACCGCGAGATAGCTCCAAGAAGAGACGAGCAAGGGGGGTCGACGACGAATGAGCGAGTTCGATTACATCGTGGTTGGGGCGGGTTCGGCGGGTTGTGTTCTCGCCGATCGCCTTTCGCGTGATCCGGGCAACCGGGTCCTATTGATCGAAGCAGGCGGGCGCGACAAGGATCCGATGATTCGCATTCCAAAAGGGTTCGCGAAGACGCTCACGAGACCCGACTACGTGTGGGCTTTCCCAACCGAGCCTTTTGGTCCAAACAATCGCGTCGAGGTATGGGCTCGAGGGAAGACGTTGGGAGGCTCGAGCGCGGTGAACGGGATGGTTTACAACCGCGGCACTCAGCCCGACTGGGACTCCATGGCGGCACTGGGGAACCCAAAATGGAGTTGGGAAAACATTGTCGAGGCCTACAAGAAAATCGAGAACAATGAGTTTGGGCCGACCTTGACCCGTGGTGCCGGGGGGCCGGTAACCATTTCGAGCGACACCCGGCGCGATGATCCCTTGTGCGAGGAGTTCATCGATTCGGCGGTCGCACTCGGCATGAAACGAGTCGACGACTACAACGAGTCTGACGATGAACGAGTCGGATACACCATGGCAAATATCTCTCGTGGCCGAAGAGTCAGTGCCGCACACACGTTTCTCAAGCCAGCACTTAAGCGGAAGAATTTGACCGTCCTAACGGAGACGCTTGCCTCCCGCGTCCTGTTCGACGGCGACAGAGCCTGTGGTATCGAAGCGCTCCGAGAGGGGCACACAGTTATCTATCGTGCCAGGCGGGAGATCGTGCTGTCTCTGGGCAGCCTTCAGACCCCGAAGATCTTGCAGATGTCGGGAATCGGTCCGAGGAAAGTTCTCACCGCTGCGGGTGTCCCGGTTCGTGTCGACATGCCCAGCGTCGGCGAGCGGATCCGCGAACACCGTTGTTTTGTTAACCAATACCGACTTAGCGACGACCTCGGATACAACTCACGTCTGGCAAGCAAATCGGGCCAGACGTGGGAAGGCATGAAATACCTCGCAACTCGGCGTGGTCCGCTGTCCCTTCCATGCTTCGACGTCATTGGTTTTGTGAAAACGGACCCAAGCCTTGAGCGTCCTGACGCCCAGATTCTCATGGGTCCGTATTCCGTCGGTGAACAGATTCCTGGTGTAGGAGTTCAAATGGAGTCCGAGCCAGGTATTCAGACGATCGGCTTTATTCTCCGGCCAGAAAGCGAGGGAGCCATTCGGATCACCGCCGACGATCCACTGGCTCCCCTATAGAGATAACCACGAAATACTTCGAGGCAGACTACGACCGTCGCGTTGGTGTGGCGCTCTTTCGCAAGATCAGGGAACTGTTTACGAAGGATCCGATCGCTCGTCGCGTTGCACGTGAGACGACACCGGGATCTGCGATGCAAGACGACGACGCGATTATTGACGATGCCGTTGAACATGGCTGGTGTGCGTACCATGCAATCGGCACGTGTGCCATGGGGCCCGATGCTGAAGATGCCGTCGACTCAGAACTCCGGGTGCGAGGGGTGGAGGGTCTCAGGGTCATGGATGCGTCTGTGCTCCCGGTTATGGTCGCAGGAAATCTCAATGGCCCGATGATGGCAATGGCCTGGCGACTTTCTGGACTGATGCTTGGTGAGTCGGCGGGATAGAAGAGTGCGCGAAAAATGCACATGCCGTCGTTGTGGCCAGGTGTCAGACGAGCATTAGTCCAAAGTGTGGCGAAGCGAAATGGTGAAGGAATCGCAGCCAGATCTAGTTCGCATGCGATCCGAAAGGACAGCCAAGGTCAGGGCCGAAATGGCTAAGACCAACTTGGACGCATGTGTTCTTAGCAGCTCTGGCAACGTCCACTATGCGACAGGCGTGAGCTCCTTGTCATCAGACCCGTCGCACGTAATCAGCGACCCAACGCTAGTGATCGTTACCCACGACGAAGTCCGGGCATTTGTGTCATACCGGGAGGGTGTCCCCCCGAATTCGCCGCGTCACAGGTGGATGGACCTCTACTTGTGGAATTTCCAGAGGGCGCTGCCGAACTCGCAGGGCATCTCGGTGATCTTTTGGGTCGTGGCCCTCTTCGTGTGGGGTTCGATGATCTAACGGGGGCGGAGCTCGTCACAATGACGTCGGTGCTGCCGGCAATGAAAATTGTTGATGCCAGCACAGTGCTTGGACCGGCAAAGTTTGTAAAGACCAGTGATGAAATCGAATGCATCAGAGGAGCCCAGTCGCGCAATGAGATTGCAATGTACGACGTGCTCGTTTCGCTCAAGCCGGGGATCCGGCAAAGTGAACTTACCGGGACGTTCCTCGAGCGCGTGTTCGAACTCGGGTGTGCAACAAACTCAGTGGACCCAGTCTGGCAGATAACGCCCCCCTCGATCCTGCAAGGTCCACCCACATTGCACGGAGACGTGGCGTTTCCCGTACCGTCGACCGACCAAGTGATCCGCCCCAACGATCTCATCGTGGTCGACACGGGCATCGTCCACGAGGGTTACTGCTCAGACTTCGGTCGTACGTGGTACGCGGGCGATCATCAACCCTCGCAGCGTCAGCGTGAACATTTCGAGAGGTGGTGCGACGTGGTCAGGCGCGTCCTGGCCATAACCAAACCGGGGGTCTCAGGATCAGAGATCAATCTGGCGGCACGAGAAGGGGAGCCGAAGCGTCAACCTTGGTTGAAGCACTATTACCTCATCCATGGAATAGGAACTCAGGGGTCCGAAGGACCGTTCATCGGTACTGATCTTGGAGACGAATATGAATCCGACATCGTCCTTGAGCCCGGCGTCGTCATGGTGCTTGAACCCGTCATCTGGGATGACGGATATGGGGGATATCGGGCCGAGGAAGTCTTAGTCGTGACTGAAACGGGTTACGAGATGCTCGGCTCATTCCCGTACGCTCCATTCCACGACGGGCAGATTGAGTGGTGAGTCTCGGAGTCATGGCATTGGATGTCGGTGAACGCGCCGATCTGTCCCGGCTACGACGTACACGAGCTGCCCGCGCGTTCGAAGCCATGAACGCGAACGAGATCGACGTATTGGTTCTCGGGCGGGAAGGCAATGCCCGCTACGCAACAGGCCTCCAACGCCTGCCGGTTGCGGTCGCACGCCCATTCGTCCCTGCGGCGATCCTCGTGCGCTCGACCGGGCTAGCTCATGTACTGAGTGGCTGGGATTTTGTCGTCCCACCTGAAATTCCACCTGAACGATGGTTCTCGACTAGTTGGGATCCCGATGAGGTGGCTAGAGCCATAGGGGAGATTGACGGAGTCTCTTCAGCCCGTCGAGTAGCGGTCGACTCAATTAGTCCACAATGGACTGAGCGACTCTCGCAAGTGAGTCCGGACAGCGAGTTTCTCGATGCCGGACCAGTCATGAGAAGCGTCCGAATGCATAAGACCGAGGATGAGGTCTATTGCATCAGAACTGCTGTAGCGATCGCGGAATCTGCTCTCGTAGCGGCGTCTGAAGTAGTGCGTCCCGGTCGACGGGAACGGGAACTTCTCGGCGCATTTGTGGCTCGCATGAGCGAATTCGGACTGACGGTGCCTGCGAGCGAGGGTGGGTTTTCCGCGATTGATCAAAACGGCGTACGCGGTCAGATGCGCCGCATGACAAGCGATCGATTCCTGCGTACGGGCGAGCGGGTCACACTTCACGGAGGTGTGTTCGTCGCTGGGTACGAGGGGGCGGTGGGCCGCACCACGGTATGCAACGCGGGGCACCAATTGTCAAACGACAGTTTCAAGAGGGCGCTTGCCGAATGGGCTGACCTCTGGGGGGCCATCCTCCACGTGCTACGACCAGGTTTGACGGGCGGCGACATCCGGCGTGCATATTTATCGAGTGGGTTTGAGCTGCCACAGTTTCCGATCGCCACATCGGTTGGACTCGGGCTCGAGACTCCTATCGCCGGGAGTGCGCTTGGAGAGAAATTCGATGAAGAGTGGATCCTTGCTTCGGGAATGGTCCTACAAGTGCAGGGTCTGGTCACGGCGCCGGACGATAGTTATTTCGGTCTCGAGACCGTGCTGATTACGGAGGACGGCCCCGAAGTCTTGTCGACACTCGGACATGGCACGAGCGTTTAGCAATCCGTTTACTAAAAAAACCAATCAAGAGGCAACAATCGATGATGGAGGAACTTCAATGAGATTGCGTATCGGATCCGGACTGGCGCGCCTGGTTATGGCGACTGTCGTTAGTGCAGGTCTGGCGATAGGAGCGTTAACAACCGGAATCGCGGAGACACCGGCGGCCGCAGCGAGCCTACAGCCGATCGTGGTCGGTGACATCTGTAGCTGCACTGGTCCGGAACAAGCGTCACTCTCCCAGACCACCCCAACCCTTCAGGCCTGGGCGAGCTATGTCAATGCCCACGGTGGGATCGCCGGGCACAAGGTGAAGCTTGTTGTCAAAGACGACGCCTATAACCCCAGTACTTCGTTGAGTGAGGTCAAGGCCATGGTGGAGACCAGCCATGTAGCAGTATTGGTGGACAACAGCGATGTCGACAATGCATGGGGCACCTATGTTGAGCAAAATTCGGTTCCGGTGGTGGGCGGACAGATAAGCGACTTGGGGTACGCAAACCCAATGTTCTTCGTGCCGAGCGCCACGTACAACTACCTTCCTGATGGCATGGCCGCGGTTGCCAAGAGCGTTGGGCTTAAGAAACTGGCCAACCTGTATTGCGCCGAAGTGGTTGCGTGTTCACAATCATCCAGTGGACTGAAGACCGCTGCGTCGAAGATTGGTCTCAGTGTCTCCTACGCCACGAGCATCAGCTTCAGCGCTCCGAGCTACACCGCACAGTGCTTGGCGTCGCAGCAATCGGGGGCAGATGCAATGGTGGTGGGAGACGCCACCCCGATTGTCAACAAGATTGCAGAGGAGTGCGCTGCACAAGGCTACAAGCCGACTGAGGTCAGCGCCGACGGCACGGTTGCGACGTCTTGGCTCTCCATCCCGGCGATGGAGGGGAACGTCGACACTCAAGAGCAAATCCCGTGGTTCGTCCACAACTCGGTGACCAAGCCCTTCTACGATGCTCTTGCGAAGTATGCACCGGGAGTTTCTACCGGGCCAAACTTCGGCGAGATCAACATAGAGGTCTGGGCGGATGGCGCACTTCTTCAAGCGGCCGGAAAGACCGGAAAGTTGAATGCATCCACCGTCACGCCCGCCGACATCACTGCCGCGATGTATGCCTTGCCCAAGGGAACCACACTCGGCGGGCTAGCGCCTCCGTTGACGTTCAAAAAGGGACAACCAAGCAATAATGATTGTTTCTTCCGTATGAAAATCGCGAACCACAAGTTTGTACTTCTCGATGGTGGCGCCGTCAGTTGCATCAAATAACAGATAGCGATTCAGCAATGGAGAAAAACGGGAGCTCGTCAAATCGGTGAGAGCACACGTGTGAACCCAGGGTCCGGAGTTCTGGAAGGGGAGCGATGGAACAGGACCGACGAGTTGCATTTGTAACCGGTGCGAGCCGCGGCATTGGCCGAGCGGTGGCCATTGCCGCGGCGTACGCTGGCTATGACGTCGCGATCACTGCACGTACGGTGCTGGAGGGTGAAGCCAGGGAGCACTCATCGACGATTCACAAGAGTGATGTGTCTCCGCTCCCTGGCTCACTCACGTCCACCGCGGCTGCGATCGAACTAGCGGGCCGGTCCGCCCTGGCGCTCCCCGCTGATCTCGTCGATCTTGCTTCTATAGGAGCGGCCACGGCTGTAGTGCTCGAGCGGTGGGGCAGGGTCGACCTTCTCGTAAACAACGGACGCTATGTCGGCCCCGGGCATATGGATCGGTTCCTCGATACACCCATCGAACTGATTGAACGCCACCTCACCGCAAACGTAATTGCGCCCCTTCACATCCTAAAGATGGTGCTTCCGGGAATGTTATCTCGAAGATCCGGGACTGTGATCACTCTGACCTCAGGTGCGGGCTTTCACGATCCACCAGCGCCTGCTGGTGAAGGGGGTTGGGGTTTGAGTTATGGCGTCAGCAAAGGCGCGCTACACAGGGTCCTGGGTGTGCTGGCCGTTGAGCACGCCAACAGCGGCATCAGATTCTTCAATGTTCAACCTGGAGGCGTGGCAACGGAGCGAATTGAAGCTGACGGCGCCGCATTCGGTATCGATGCCGCCCGCTATGCACCTCCGGATTTGATCGGAGCGGTAATTATGTGGCTGGCGACGTCGGAGGAGGCACGTTCCTTGGACACAGTGGACATTGAAGCCCAGGAGATCTCAAGGCAACGAGGCCTGTATCCGGCATGGACCGGCTCGTGGCAAGACTGATTGCTCTGGGTTGTGCTTGATGTCGGTGGGGATTGGCAGGGGCCAAGCTCAGAAGCAAGGGCAGAGGGCGTGATCGTGATGACGCTTCCTTCGTGTGCCCATTGTCCTCGGGAGTCGCAAATGCTTGCGGTAGTCGCAGAAGCTTTCCAGGTGCGGCGATTCGAGAGAAGATGCATGAGCATAGAATGGTATTTCGCTGCGCACTCACCGCCATCCGACGTTGCAGAATCACATCAAAGCCTCGTATATGGGGGGTATAACTGCCTCCCTGCGCAACGTGCCAAGCAAAAGCCTCGGCACGTCCGGTAAACTCAATGCATGCGCGTGATTATTAACTATGACCTCTGCGAGTCGAATGCACTCTGTATGGCGGCCGCCCCCGAAGTGTTCGAAGTCCGAGATGACGACTTCCTCTATCTGCTTCAGGAGAACCCTTCCGAGGAGCTCCGCGGCAAGGTTCTTGCTGCCCTTCGATCTTGTCCGAAGGCAGCAATAACCGTCGAAGACTAGAGACGCTATCCACGCCGCTCCTGGGCCAGTAAGACGAGCAAGGCGGCCGTCTTACCTCATGCCATTCGTCGAATATCCAGGCCGCAGCCGCTGCTGAGGGGATTGAGCTGCCGCTAAGTAAAGCTCAGCAGTGCGGCTAGGCCAGAGACAGCTGATCGGGGTTCAGGTCCGTATGGCATGACAAATACAGTGTCGAAGCCGAGTTCGGCGTATTCGTCAAGTGCAAGTCGAAACTCGTCGGGTGCATCTAAAGCGTTCGTCATCCAGAGGACGGTTTTTCGAATCCCGTCGAAATCCCGACCGACCGTGTCGCAGTGTTCTCTCAACACGCCTAGCTTCTGCCGAAGAACGTGTGTCGGAAACGATCCGATGTTCCATATGTCTGCGTAACGAGCGACGAGCCGCAAGGTGCGCCGCTCACCACCCCCTCCAATCAGAACCGGGGGATGAGGGCGCGTGAGCGCAGGAGGCGAAGCCATTGTCTCCGTTAGGGTATGAAAAGTGCCGTCAAACGGGCCGTTATCGTCGCTCCATGTCTGTAGGCATATCTGAACTGTTTCTTCCAGCCGCTCGAGTCGCTCGGGCGGCTCCGGGTATCTGATCCCCAGGGCCCGGTGTTCCCTCTCGTACCACGCTGCGCCGAGACCCAACATTGCGCGGCCACTAGAGAGCACGTCCAGAGTCGTCACCGTCTTAGCTAGGACAGCAGGGTTACGAAACATCACGCCGGTGACGAGCATGCCAAGTGTCGCCCTCTGGGTGTTCGCAGCGACGAACGACAGTCCTGCGTAGCCCTCGATGATGGGATCGGTCGGGGGCATGAATCCCTCGGCTTGGATGAAGTGGTCCATCATTGTTATGTAGTCGAAACCCACAGATTCGGCGTCGCGCACTGTCTCGGCGAGCGCGACAGGGATGGCCATCGTCCCCCCAGTCCAATCGAAGGTGCAGATATGTAGACCGAGCATGCATACGCATAGAGTGGCAACTCGGAAGGGCTTCGTCAAGTGCGTTTGACGTATCGCCCGTGAGCGGTGAGCGTTCGCCAATAATCGCCATCAAGACCACGGACGTAGCCATTAGGTCCGGTTGACCGTCCGTATCGGCGCTCAACCGACGATTAGAACGACCTAGTCCCTGTTCAACTGGAGAACTAGGACGAGACCGTGTCAGGAGTTAGCTGTGCCGCCCTCATACTGAAGTGGATTCCGCTGGCAGTATTCACTAACCAAGAACGCAGGTCCCTCGACGGCACCAAAATGGTCGACACTGGGCGCCCATTCGCTGAGGAGCACGTCAGCCTGGTATGGAGCAGGGTCAGGGAGCGTTTCACCAACGCGGCCCGGCATAAGGGGCGAAAGTACGCGGTGTTCCACCGCCTGCGTGACGCCGTTCGCCAGTCGCCGTTCGTAATCCTCACCGTGCAAAGAGACCCGCTTAACGCCTTTTGTCCGAGTTCGGAGCTCGCCCTCGGGGAGCACTCCGCGAACCAGGGTCTCCTCGACTTGCCAGGCCCATGACGCACCAATAAAGGAGGCGTCGTCCTGAACGATGATCTCGCGATCCTCGGGCTTAGCGAAGGTTCGATTCATGTCCATAAACACCTCAATATCCCTCGTCCACATTTCGACGACAGCGTCAGGGTGGTGGATATCGTCCAGGGGCGGCTCTATAACGTCCGTGATATTTACCGTGTATCCATCAAGGGTCGGCACCAGGCTCAGTCCGAGCAATGAGTGGACCTCGAGGTAGTGATGAAAGAAAGAGTCTCGCGTGGTGGTCTCTTTCCGACGCATCAAAAAGATCAACTTATCCATACGGGAAACGTACATCGTGGAGCGCGTGGCGCCGTGTACGCTGGCATCCATAAAGTGTATGCGACAGCATAGGGGGTGTGCTAGATGTACAGGCTTCGGTTCGATATGCGGGCTTCCTCGTTTGGAGCTCCCGTCAACGACCTCTACCGCTGCGCACTCGACATGGCCGCTTGGGGAGATCGCCACGGCTGCTCAAGCGTCCTGGTGCACGAACACCACGGTTCCCCTGACGGCTACCTACCGGCCCCGGTCCCCATGGCCAGTGCACTTGCAGCACGAACTGAGCAGTTGCAGATCGTTGTCTCACTCCTTGTGCTCCCGCTCTACCACCCCATTCGCTTAGCGGAGGAAATGTGCGTACTCGACCACCTCAGCTCGGGTCGTGTTTCGTATATCGGTGGGATCGGCTACCGGCCGGCTGAGTATGACTTATACGATGTTGATTTCCACATCCGGGGGCGCATTGCCGAAAGCTATCTTGCCGTTCTACTAGAGGCGAAGACAGGACTCCCTTTCGAACATGAAGGCCGGAGCATCCAGGTGACACCCGGTCCGTATACGCCGGGCGGTCCAAAAATAGCTTGGGGAGGTGGTTCCGTGGCCGCAGCGCGACGAGCGGGTCGCTACGGCTTGGATTTTGTACCTTTCAGAAGCAGTAAGAGAATTCGAGTTGCCTACGAGGAAGAGAGCGAGGCCCATGGTCATGAGCCGGGCACATGTGTCCTCCCAAGCGGTGAGCACCCTGGGACCATCATTGTTGCGGAAGACCTTGATCGGGCTTGGGAAGAGATCGGTCCATACCTTCTCTACGATGTTCGGAGTAATGCGGAGTGGAACCAGGGGAGTCGCGGCACGGTCACCATCTCTTTCGCCCGAACGATCGAAGAATTACGCCAAGAGAACTCCACACACCGAATAATGGCTGTTGAGGAAGCGATTGAATATGGACGGACTCATGGAGCACTTACCTTGCAGCCACTCGTCGGAGGCCTCCCTCCCGAGATCGCGTGGCGTTATTTGAAAACGGTCGTTGAGAAGGTCGAACCGGCATTGGCTGCCTGACGTCGACGATGTAGCAGTACCGAATGTGCTGATTGAAGATGCCTTCCCACGCCCGTTAGTTCGGAGCCGTTCAGTTCGGATCCCTCGATGACTTCAACGCGTTCACGCTGCCCTCGTGCCAAAGACTCTCGTACTGCCTCGACGTGATCAACCACCGACCATCGTACTGAGCGAGCCGGTCGTAGTAGATGCCAACGTCGCGATATGTGAGTAGTCCATCCGAAGGCCCGCCGATCAATAGGGCATCGACGTAGGTGCGTGTACTCGCGGTGTTGTCTGCAACCTCATCCACGAAGAAGTTGGTCAGTCGGTGTTGGCTGCCGATGAGCCCGATATGAGCCTCCGTCATCCACTCAATGATTATCGACAGAGATCGCCTACCCGCTCCTCGGCCATACTCGAGGGTGGCGTGTTCATGGAACGAATCAGAGAGTCGTTCGAACCTCTTTGAGTCGATAGCGTCCGCGTACGTCAGGATCGGTACAAAGATCGCAACTCGCAGGTCGGAACTACCTAGGGATTTCACGCGGTCTGGCATCACAGTTCCCCTCCGATTGCCGCACTCGGACGAACCGTAATCTCCCGGCTGTTCGACGTCCACCGGCAGTCTGGCAGAAATCCGTCCTTGAGACGACATTCGGGACAGCAAGTCAATGTGTGGGGTGGGCTTTGCGACTTCGGCTGCTCAATGTTCAAGGGACTTGGGTCCAATCTGCTCGCATCAAGCCGCCCCTGCCCCCGAGGGGGGACAGGGGGCAGGGGCGGGAACCGAAGCTACCGCAGATCTATGCTGAGGGATGTAGTACGTAAAGTGATGGTGGATTCCGTCCGAAGTTCTATACCGTAACTCGATTCTTCGATGGGGAGTCAATGATCTCTGGGGCCTTGAAAATAGTTTTAATTGTGGTCGCCGGCCGGCAGTAGCAACCTGGTCAGTAACCCTTCGTGGCTCCCGGCGGAGGAGCATGCGCAAGCATGCAGACGCTCAGCTCGCGGAGTATCATCGTCGTGTGCCTGTGCGAAATGTTTCCCATATTGCCATTGGGGTCCGCGAAATGGACAACGTCCTACCCTTCTGGACAGAAGTTGTCGGATTTCACGTAAGCCTCGACGCCGTCGAAGAGTTCCTCATCGGCGCCGAAGTGATCCGGCGCCGAGGTGTCTACCTTCGGGAGGCTGAGGGTCCTAACGAGCCATTCGTTGTTCTCGATCAACAACTCACTAGAGCTTCCAGTCCACGAGATGAGGTTGCACATCCACCCCTTTGAGGGGTCCGGCGATGGACTCTGTGGTTCCTTCCACAGAGCCAAGGAGCCCATCACCGTGACCCCAGCAGAGATCATCTACCAGCGCCGCATTGCCGTGTTGGACCATGCCGCACGAACAGGCAACGTGGCCGAGACCTGTCGGATCTTCGGCATCTCGCGGACCCGTTACTACGAGTGGAAGAACGTGGCGGATCGCTACGGCCTCGAGGCCTTGATGCCCAAGGAGCCGGCGCTCGCCTCAGATGCCCGAAGCCACCCCCACCCACGTCGTCGAGGCCCTCTTGACCCTGGCGGTGATCCAGCCCACGATCGGCTGTCGCCAGTACGCCGACCGGCTCGGCGACCAGGGCTTCTCCATCGCCAAGTCGACGGTGCAAAAGCACCTGGTGGCACACGGGCTGGGCCGCAGATCCCAACGCCTGGCCCGGGCGGCCGCCATTACGGCGGCGACGACCGGGCTGGTGGTGCCCGAGGCAGAGAGAAAGGACGAGCCCTTCGGGTTCTGCCTGGCCAGCGGTGGTCCGGGCGAGCTCGTCTGCCTCGACAGCTTCTACATCGGCAAGCTCAAAGGCGTGGGCAAGGTGTACCAGCTCACCGCTATCGATGTCTTTTCCCGCTTGGCCGTTCATCTCCCTCGTGTTGGGCACGCCCAACGGCAGCCATGACGGCCCGCTTCATCGACCAGGTGCTGCGCCTCTATCGGCGTCACGGGGTGCAGCGTCAGAGCACTCTTGACCGACAATGGGCCCGAATACATTGCCGGGACCTTCGTCGAGGCCTCTGGCGGCCAAGGGACTGCGTCATCGAGCGGATCCCGGCCCGTTCCCCCAACCACAACGCGGTGTGCGAGCGCTTCCAGGGCACCATGCTCCAAGAGTGCTGGCGCCCGGCCTTTCACCGCCGGCACTTCAGCTCCATCCGCCAGCTCCAAGCCGAAGCCGATGCCTGGCTGATCACCTACAACCACGAGGAGTGCCGAAGCCACTCTTCGAGTGCGGCGTCCACCATTTCGGATTTTGGGTGGATGACCTGGACGAGATCCGGGCTCGGGCCATAGAGGCGGGTATTGCGATCGTGTCCGAACCGACTGCAAACGGATCGGACACAACTAACTTCGGGGAACCCCCCGGTGGATTCGTAAGAGGCATGATTGTTCGGGATCCCGAGGGCAATACCGTTCAGTTCGACGAGCGGGTCCGTTGACGATGTCTCGAGAGTTCTGGCCTAAGTGGATCCAAGCTAGGCCTGCATCAAACGGCGAGCCGCTGATACTGATTTGATCGAGGGGATCAGCCTGCCAAGAAGGGATTCGGCCGGAGCCATGAGATCGTTTTCGGTCGTGCTGATGTTTGTATGGTGCCGTCGAAATTAGGAGGTTTGCTACATGAACGAAGTAGTCATTGTTGAAGCAGTTCGAACTGCATTCGGGCGCCGTGGGGGTGCCCTATCGGAATTTCACGCCATTGACGTCCTCGGTGCCGCCCAGCGCGCGGTGATCGAGCGTGCAGGAATAGATCCGACAGAAGTAGGTCAAGTGGTCGGCGGTTGCGTCGCTCAAGTAGGTATGCAAGCGATGAATGTGACACGTAACGCATGGCTGACTTCGGGCCTTCCGATTGATGTTCCATCAACGACCATTGATGCTCAGTGCGGATCGTCCCAACAGGCCACAAACGTGGCTTACTCACTGGTGCGTTCTGGCGTGGTTGACGTCGCGGTTGGCTGCGGCGTTGAGCTCATGAGTCAGGTGCCTATGGGCTCTTCCGTGCCGAAGGAACCGAATGTCGGCAAGCCCATCAACAAAAACTATTGGGCTCATCATGAGTTCACGAGTCAGTTCGAGGGCGCTGAGCGCATCGCAGACAAATGGGGAATCTCTCGACAAGAGTGCGACGAGTTCGGAAAGCTCTCGCAGGACCGCGCCGCTCCGCGTGGGCGGAGGATAGGTTCGGGTCCCAGATCGTGCCTTTCGGTGGTGTAAGCCGGGATGAGGGCTTCCGCGATACGACATTGGAATCGCTTTCCGGGTTGAAGCCAACAGGACGACCGGACGGGGTCCACACGGCCGGTACGTCCTCGCAGATTTCCGATGGGGCGTCGGCTGTACTGCTGATGACTGCCGAGAAGGCGGAGGGTCTAGGCCTATTGGCACGGGCAGTCGTTGTAGACGTCTGCCTCGTTGGCTGTGACCCGACGCTAATGCTGGAAGGCCCGATCCCAGCCACAGCGACGCTGCTCGCACGTAACAATCTAGCAATAGAAAATTTGGACGTTATTGAGATCAACGAGGCGTTTGCCTCGGTCGTATTGGCCTGGGTGCGCGAATTTGATCCGGACACAGAGAAGTGAATCCCAATGGAGGTGCCATCGCCCTAGGTCATCCTCTCGGGGCGACAGGAGCTGGACTAATCACGAAGGCATTACATGAGCTGGAACGCACTGATGGTGAACACGCACTTGTGACCATGTGCTGTGGCGGTGGGCTCGGGACGGGAACCCTCTTGCGTCGGCTCTAGGCGTTAGCGGGGAATAACACGCGCTCGGCTGGGCCGTCGAACCCTCAGGTTGTAGCTGGCCACCGGTGACTTCACTTTGATGCCACCAAGCACCTCGGGTTCTTCCTCCCAAGTCACTATGGACGCGTTCCTCGCCAGAAAGATCTTACGCACTCTGCTCGGGTGGCATCGGAAGTGCTCTCCTCATCATATTCAAAAGATTAAATCGGAAATCGGCACAGCTCATGGTCCAGGTCCTGGTAGTCCGAACGCCGGCCTGGTGCCGCAGACTGGGCGGTCATCTTTGGCCTCTGAACCGTAGATCGCTCAATGGTCATTTAAGTACAGGTTGCGTGCTCAACGGCTGACTTCGAGACGAGTGTCTCTTTCCATACTGGGACGGTCCCAAAATCTCCGGCCGTGGCGTAGATCCAATGCCACCAACCCAACGCTGCCTGCCACGACGCCAACGTTGACCATTCGCGCAGTGGTTACAGCGCTACGATCCGCTTCACTGGCTGCGGAGGGCCATCCGGTTTGTCTATTGCGTCCTTTCCGTCTGGCTTCGTGCCCCGGAGCCGGTGTTCAAATCCATCCCGTCAAGAACCGCCCAACTCGTAGCGCCCGTTTGATTGCCAAAAGTGATTGCCAAGAATCGCCGACCGAGTCGCCACTAGCTGCCAGTCTGCAATCCGAGCTGCAAACCGTGGACAACTGGATACCGAGGAGAAACCTCGTCCCACCATGGTAGTTATCCATTTTCACCATGGGTGCCAAACGAGCAGTGCGATTACGGCGCCCGCTACCGTCGCAAGGCCCGCAGCCCAGTACATGATTGTCTTGGCTTTCGAATCGCTCTTGGGGGCGGCATGGATTTTGGCTGTCCCACCTGCATCGGCGACCGCGTGGGCGACATCCACACGATTCCTGTCGCCGTAGATCACGATGCTAACGGCCCGGTCTGTCAGGTCCTTGTCGGGGACGGCGTGACCTACGCCGACGCCGGCACGCAGTTCAGCCACCAGTTCGACGAGGTTGGTCTGCACGGTGTCCACCGCTCCCACGAGTGAGGTGACCCCAGCTCTCCAATAAATGCGCTCAATAGTTTGATACTGGACTCCCTTCACCTTGAGATGGTGGTTAGTAAGTGCTGTGAGAGCGGAGCCTGCTGGGATACCGAAGTTGACGTGGCTCTCCCCCTGATTGCGGGCGTCCCTGATTGCGTCAGTCAGTTCGGCAATGGGTCCGTAGAGACGGACTTCCTCCTTAACGAAGTCATGAGCAATGTCGGGCAGCGAGGCCGGTGAGATCTGCTGTCCTGTGACGCGGTGAGTCATCGTGGTTCCGTCCAACACCACGATCGCTGGAATCGTTCGGTAAGGCGGCAGGCCGTCATCGTCGCCGTAGCCCTTGAGTTCCCGTGTAGCCCACTCGCGGAGGGCGACGCTCCCACTTATGCCGCCCAGAGCGATGCACTTGCGCAGGAGGGTGGGAATATCAGCGTTGGCCCGTACGGCCTCCCGCTCGATCTCGCCCAGCAGATCCGACGTCATGAGGCCAGCCTACGCAGAGGGGTGGCACCGTCTCCACGATTTGGTGACCTCGCAGGATCACCATCGACACCAAACTGTCCCCTGCCAACGATCAATTCGTTCATTGAAGACCGAGGTCTTCGGCGTCCACATGTTGGGCCGATGCGGCAAGTCGATCCATGAATGAGTT
Organism: uncultured Acidimicrobiaceae bacterium; assembly: GCA_963755665.1. Lineage (GTDB taxonomy): Bacteria > Actinomycetota > Acidimicrobiia > Acidimicrobiales > RAAP-2 > Bog-473. Next base: position 112,223 of record CAVWKU010000014.1, on the reverse strand, counting down.
GGGACGCCAGCCGGTCGCGTAGCGACCGGCAATCTCGATCGCTTCGGTTTCGCGAATCGGCAATTCCCAACCGTTGGCCAGGCGGGTGATGAGACCGGCAACACGTCGTCCGAGCACGGTCTCGTCGCCGAAGAGCTTGATCAGCTCGTCCCACATCATCGCCTTCGTGTTCGAGGTGGCGGCGCTGCCGATTGCACGCGAGGTCACGTCGTGGGTAGTGACCCGCAACAGCGCCGCCGCAAATGCATCGTCTTCGACGCCGGCAGCCAGGGTCTGACGCCCTTCGTCGGTCTCGGTGAGGATCTCGGCCAGGAGGAGAAGGTCTGGTTCCTTGGCGAGCTGTTCGAGGTCGGCGTCTTGGATGGCCAGCCGCAGTTCGTCCTCCATGGCGGTGGCGTCCGCAGCTTCGAGGAAGCCGCTGCCCACGTTCGGACGATGGCCGACAATTCGGGTGATGACGTGTTTGGCCGAGAGGGTCTTAGACCGGCCAAAGGCAGCCTTGGCCACGCTGGCCCGGTAGGCGACGTCTTCGATCCGATTGAGCATTCGGTAGGTCAGCCGTCCGACCTGAATCGCAGGACCAAAGTCGAAGAATCCGGGGCCACGTGCGGGGAGCCGCTCATACTGGTCGAGGAGTACAGGCAGGCCGGAGGATGCGGGATCATCGTTGAAGTTTGCTTCGAGGTCGAACGGGATCTTGGACGCGGCGTCGGAGATGCGACTGATGAGGTCAAGAAGCATGGGACTCTCGAGATCAGCAACTGTCAACTGGATCTCGTCCGCGTCGTTCATCTTAGAGATGACCTCCTCGACGAAGCGAGCCGGAAGGACATCGTCGGGCAGACGGCGTTCTAGGTAGATACGGAACACCGACGTGTCGGCCACCTGCCGATCAAGGCGCCACTGAAGGGCGAACTCGGCTCCGTAATGGATGTTCGACCAGAAGCGTTGCGACGCCGGGAAAAGGAATTTGGAGATCGATTCGGTCAGCTGGCGATCAATGGCCAGGCTCTTGTCGAGCGGCGTCGGACCGCTCTGCCCGCTACCTTGATAGCTGGGCATTGCGGCCTCGAGGTAGCCCAGCTGGTCTGCCGCTTCGATCAGTGTGACGAAGACGTCGGGCCGCATCAGCCGCACGGCTTCAAGGCCGAGAACGTCGGCGAGCGCCACTTCGTCACCGACTGTCTCGAGAGTGAATCGGATTCCCTCGAGGTAGCGACGAGCATGTCGGGGCGTCACCACGAGCGGTCTGACGATGAAGGTGAAGACGTTGGCCCAGACTTCCGGGTCGAGTGGTCCAACGACCCGGCCCTCGATCACACCATCGAGTCCCTTCAGAATCAAATTGGCAACGTCGGGATCCCTGGGAACCGGGACGTCATGAGTGACCTGGACGATCTTCTCGAGATAGGCACGGCCGCGTTCGGCGTCGTCATCACCGAGAATCTGCTCGACCCGGCCTCGGTCAAAGGCGAGGACATAGACGGTGTTGGGAAAGTCGCCGACGAGGCGAACCAGTCGGACGATGTCCTTCACCTCGTCGGGTCGTAGCCGGTCGACGTCGTCGATGACGACAACCAAGGGCTTGTCGAGCTTGGCCAGACGCTTGCTGATTTGGGCACGCTGCTCATAGACCGACGGGGCGCGTGTCGCATTGGCTACGACCTCCGAAGCGACCTGCACAATGCCGGCTGCTCCGACGGGGGCGGTTACCGGAGCGAGCAGTTGGCCATAAGAGGCGAGCTGACTGGCCAGCTTCTTCAACTTTCCGCCCTCGCTGCCGACCTGGGCGCCGATCTCGGCGAAGAATGACAGAACCAAAGCCTCGGTCCCGCTGAAGAGCCAGGGGTTGAACACCGTCACGTGGGCCCGGTCGCCGATCGCGTTGATGGCCAGATTCAAGATGGACGTCTTGCCGCTACCCCAGTCGCCGTTCAGGCCGATGACGAACCCGCCGCGTTCGGGTGCGACCAGGATCTCTTCGGCGAAGGCTTCTGCGAACCCGAGACGGCCGAGACGATCCTCGGTTCCGTCTTCAATGGGCCAATCACCGCCGCGATGCTGGGCATCGGAGGCACCTCGATTGACTTCCTCGGTGGAGCCTGACGGATCGGTCACTGGCTGCCACCTCGGTCCATATTTGCCAGAATGCGGCGCCCTCGGCTCAGCCGAGCCCTCAGCGCTGTGGGCGAGATGCCGAGTCCACTGACGATCTCGGCCTGGCTCCAGCCAGCAGCCTCTAACGCCACAACCACCCGATAGGTCTCAGAGAGGTGTTCGAGGGCCCGAATCGCCTCGCGTTGGCACGCCACGTCGGCCGGATCGGGGCTGTGGCCCCATCGTCCCGAGAGCATGGTCGCTTCGGATCCAATCGGGTCGACGGGAATCTCCAGGCGTTTCTCGGTGTGAGCTCGGCGATAGGCATTGGCAGCGGGCTTGAGACACCAGCCGATGAACGAATCCTCGAGAGACCTGGGCCCGGCCGGATCCCATGCGCGCTGAGGTAGAAGCGTCGATTTCATGTCCTCAACCGTGTCCTCAACAGCCTCGGAGGCGATCGTCTCGGGGAAGGGGTGTCGTTGCAGCGCGGGGTTCTGTGGAACTCCGATACCGATGGCAGCCCACCGGCGGTGGATTTGGCCGGACTCGATGGCACGGGAGAGATCCGCCATGGCCGGAGTTGCGAGGCGCCGGAGTAGCTCGTCCCAGGGCTTGCCGTCGTAGCATGCTGCCACGACCTGGTCGAGGAGGTCGGGCATAGCCAAGGCTGACAGCGCCGTCGGCCCAATAGGGGCTGGCGTCAGATCGATAGGTTGCGCTTGCTGCACACAATGAGTCTGTCGGTCACAGGCGACTTTGTGACACGCGATCCCCCGGACGCCACCGTGAGGCCAATGGACACCACCGCCCTGCTCGGAACGGTCTTGGTCGTGACCGAGTCCGGTTCGAGTTAGGGGGAAATCGGGACCTCGAAGGGTCCCTCCTTCCACCATCAGAAAACGCCGACTGCCAAAGCAGATACGCTCCACGGAACACCCCGGCCTCGAATAACGGCCCGACAGCGACTCCTAAGGGTCGGCAACCATCCCCACCGGTCAGGTCTACGCACCTCGATTACTCTGGCGAGCAACCCTCTGGCACGACGGTCACGCCGCTACGGTTCACGTCTGCAATTCCTAGTCACACAATTGCACGAGCGTGCCTGTCACCCGAAGCATTCTCGTTGCCTCAGGGCTGCGAAATGGAAAGCCCGACCATTGCGAGCAGCGCCACCTTGGGGACCACGATCCGTCGTCCGAGATGGATGGTCGGCAACTCACCACGAGCGGCCAGCTCGTAAGCGAACGCCCGGGACACGCCGAGCAAGCGTCCGGCTTCGGCCACCGACACGACCAGCTGGTCGCCCGACAGCACGACCGACGCGTTGGTGATCGCCGCACTTACGCCGTCGTGTGACGCCTCCACCACCGTTTTGCACATGGCGGGGTCTTGACGGACCGCCGTCTCGGCATACTCCTTAGCCGGCGCGGCGGACGTCGAGGCAATCACTCGGGACTGCCGTTCGGGTCGGATCTGGTGGATCGTGGGGGGATTCATGTCGACCACGATGAACGATGAGCGTAATGAAAACCTTCATGGAATCCTTCATGACGCAAGAAAATCCAGAGAGCTCTGCGGTGAGCCATTGACGCGCTCATTCGCAGACTCATTATCAGGGAATGCCTAAAAGTCCAGAACAGAGGGTTCATGATGACGAACCATGAACCCTTCATGGTGTGGTCACGTTGCATCGATTTCGGTGATGAGCGGAAGTGATCCGCGTAACCGAAGACGGTCACTGACCGTGGGTGCTCGCCTCTCTCCTTCGGCTGGTGTCACACCGTCGTCGGCCGTCAATGGTCGCTGCGGAATACGGCTCGCCCCCGGAGATCGCCGGCCATGCCAGCGCCGGGGTCGGCCTTTATGATCCTCGCTCGGCCCATGGCCGTCCATTGACGGCCGCCGCCGGTGTGAGGAAATCGCGTGTAGGTGATTGATGACGGGAAAAGGCGGGGCGACGAGCGCCCCACCCGGCATCAATCACCAAAGGGGGACGTAGTCGTTCTGGGTGGTCATGAATTCGGAGGATGGGCAAAACGCCTGCGTGCGGGGTTCATGGTTCCAACCATGAAGGGTTAATGATCACAGCGACCCGTTTGGAAGGCACTTGGCTGCGCTGGTCGTCGGGACAGCGGTGTCGACAGAGAAAAGCCCCTACGTGTGGGGTTCATGGTTCCCATCATGAAGGGTTAATGATCCGCTTGCCCGTCGGCAGGCACTTGGCCGCGCCGTTGGTCGGACAAGGCGGATCGGAGAACAACATCCCAGCTGAAGGGGTTCATGGTTGCAACCATGAACCCCTTCATGACGAGCGCGGGAGGGGATTCTTCATGAAGGAAAGCTCGCGCGACGAATTCGCTCCCCAGTTCTTTGCATGCGAACAATTCAACCGAATCAACAGCCGCCGAGCGGTCACCGGCATGCGGGGCAACTCCACAGGATCGCCCCATACCCGTCATCGCTTACCTGGTGGGAGGCCCATCTGGTTTTCTTGCAGCGCCAAGCTCCCCTCGATATCGCCAGTATCGGTTTCCCCCGTTGCCGTCATGGTTATGACATCGATCTGTCGTCCCTGAATCGAACAGGAGAGAATGAAGGAGAGTCCGTAGGGCTCACTGTTTCTCCGGCCAGCGCGACGATCATGAAGGTCGCGGCGCGTCATGAAGCAGAGAGCAAGATGGCAAACGGTCCCCTGTTCGGATCGCGGGAGCGTTGCCGTTGGCCCCGCTCCGACCCTGTCCCCGAGGTGTCCTCGGGGTCGCTGCGCTGGCGAGATGACCGAACCAATGCCGAAACAGGAGCAACGGCGTGACGGCAATGACGGCCAAGGCGATCTCGGATGAAGACGTTCGCCGGGTGGCCGGCACCATGTGCTCTATGTCCGTGTCATTCCGAGCAAGAGGACTTCGGCGCATCCGTAGCCTTGCGGCACAAGCGGGCCTCTCGGCGCAGCGGTTCCTCTTCGAGGCGGCCTGGCCGGTTCGGCCGATCGATCGGCAGAGCGCGGCGCTCCGCGTCACGCCGCCGTCGAGATGCGGGCCGCCCGGGCTCGTCTTGACGCGGCATCGCGCAACAATCTGAACCAATTCGCCAAATGGGCCAACGCCAACCATTTCCTCCCCGACTCCCTGGACGGCATCGTCGAAGATCTGGGCCGAGCCGTCCGCACGGTGGATCGACGTCGGCCCGCCTGGCCAATGCGTTCGCAGAACCGGTGGGTGACCAAGGAAATCCGACGGCACCCTCGATGATCGCCAAGATCACCCAAGGGGCTCGTCGGGCACGTGCCCTCATCCGCTATCTCTTCGGTCCGGGCCGGGCCAACGAGCACTCCGAGCAACGGGTTGTCGCCTCGGGGATCGTGCTGGGTGGCGATGCGAAGCGGGGGGATCGTCTGACGCCACCGAGATCGCCGATCTCGGTGCGGCGACTCGATGCGGCCAACGACCTCTACGGCACTGACCCCGCCGGGTGGACACATCTGGCATCTCTCGCTGTCGCTCCCTGCCGGGGATCGCAGTTGAGCGACGAGCAGTGGGCGGAGATCGCCCAGCGGGCCATCGAGGCGGTTGGGCTTCGAAGGAGAAGGCGTCGCAACCAGCGGCCTGGGTGGCCATCGGGCACGGAACAGCGCCCAGGGCAACCAGCACATCCACCTCGCGGCGTCGCTGGTCCGGGTCGACGGCAGCCGGGTGAACACCTGGCAGTCCAAGCGGACCCTGTCCCACTGTGTGCCGAGATCGAGCGCACTACGGCCTGAGCGTCGTTGAGGGCCGAGCAGGGCAAGGGGATGCCCGGGCTGAGCAGAGCCGAACTCGAGCGCACCGCCAGAGAGCAGTTGGCCGAAGCCCCCAGGATCACCCTGGCCCGCCTCGTCCGGGAGGCGTCGGTCGCCTCCAAAGACGAAGCCGAGTTCGTCCGGCGGCTGCGGGGGAGCGGAGCACTCCTCCGGCCCCGTTTCGAGACCGGAGGGAAAGAGGCGGTCGTCGGCTACTCGGTTGCCCTCAGGAGCCGAGAGGGCGACACGCCGATCTGGTTCGGCGGCGGGAAGCTGGCCAAGGACCTGACCTTGCCTCACCTGCGCCAGTTCTGGGAGATCTCAGCACAAGATCGCCAGGGCGGCGATTATCGAATGGAGCGCCGCCAAGGCCGTAGCCCCGGGCCGAGAAGCACTACTCGGTACACCGGACGATTGGAGACGGGCAGTGGCCGGCATCGAGCGGGCCATTGAGAGGCTCGGGGCCGTACCGGTGTCCGATCTCGCCGCATGGCGGGGAGCGGCCCGAGAGAGCCGCCGGCGTGTTTGCCGCCTGGTCGAGACGCTTCGAAGGGGACAGCCCTGGGCCGCTGGCGGCATGCGGCGACGCACTGGCACGATCGGCGCAGAGCCGACCGGGAGATCCCGCGCCGAATCGAGACGCGGTGGCGCAACTTCCGTGGCAGTAGCGGCGATCGTGGCCCAGTCGCAGCTGAGCAACGATTCGCCGATGGTCTGGGCCATGTTGATCGACCAGTTGTCGCGCACCCTGCGCGTCATCGCTGATGCCCACGCTGCTCGAGGCGAAACCACGATCGCCAAGGCACTCGTCGATCGTTTGTCGAGCGAGCTCACTGAGCTTCACAAGCGGTTCGAGACGACCTCAACTCGGGATCTCGTACCTAAAGAACGCACATTCGAGGGCCGCATGGCACAGACGGGTGCGCATTCCGCACGCCATTCGAGGCATCACCGTGGGCGGGGGCCAAGTCAAGGCCGCGGCTTCGGGCGCTGAGCACTGGAACGACATTATTTCCGCATGCTTGACCCAGGCGTCTGTTGGTCGAATCCACGATTTGATTTGATAAGGCGGTGACATCGCCCACCCTGGAGGACTCCGCTTGATCCCGAAGTGCACAAGACAACTGCACCGCATGACACGCCCCACCCTATGGGCAGATTCGCTATGTGTCAACGGCCATTAGGAATTCCCCACTGGCGGCCATCAAATTTCCCCAGGCATGGCCACGAACCTCCCCAGGTATGGCCACCGAATTGAATCGTCCTGGGAATAGTGGAGGCTCGGCGGTTAGGTTTTACGCTGCCGAGCTGGGCTCGCCCAAGCGACGGTAGTAGTTCTCCTCGAACTCTGCCGGCGGGACGTAGTGGCAGGCCTCGTGCAGGCGCTGCTCGTTCCACCAGTTGACCCAGGCCCCGGTGGCCAGTTCGAGTTGCTCCATCGATTTCCAGGGCCCTCGTCGGTAGATCAGCTCGGTCTTGTAGAGCCCGTTGACGGTTTCGGCCAGAGCATTGTCGTAACTGTCGCCCTTGGATCCGACCGAGGCCACGGCCTGCTCGTCGGCCAGACGATCGGTGTAGCGAATGGCCAAATATTGGACGCCGCGGTCGGAATGATGAACCAGTTGGGTCAGGTCCTCGCCGTTGCGAGTGCAGATGGCCATCTCGAGTGCGTCGAGAGCCAGATCGGTGCGCAGAGACTTCGACACTCGCCATCCGACGATGCGCCGGGCGAAGGCGTCGGTGATGAAGCTGGTGTAGCAAAAGCCCGACCAGGTCCACACATAGGTGATGTCGGCGAGCCACAAGCGGTTGGGGGCGGTGGCGAAGAACTGGCGATCGACCAGGTCGGCCGGACGAGCCGAGAGGTCGCCGGGGATGGTGGTGCGCTTGGCCTTGCCCCGGCGGACGCCTTCGAGGCCGAGGGCGCCCATGATGCGCCCCACCTGGTCCCGTCCGACCTGCTCACGTCTCGGCGAAGCAGCTGGTGCCAGACCTTGCGCACCCCATAGACCCCGTAGTTCTCGTCGTGGATCCTCTGGATGTCCTTGCCCAGAGCGCTCAGTCGGAGACGGCTCGAGCTGAGGGGGGCCGGGACTTGGCGGCGTAATAGGTGGAGGGGGCGAACTGCAGGACCCTGCAGATCGGCTCGACCCCGAACTCCTCTTTGTGGGCGTCGATGTAGCGCACTACGGCTTTGGGCGGTCGAGCTCCGCCGCGAAAAAAGCCGAGGCGGACTTCAAGATCGCATTGGCCCTGCGAAGCTCCCGGACCTCCTTTTCCAGCTCGGCGATTCGCTCTTTGTCCTCGGTGGTCACTCCGGGACGCCGGCCAGCATCGATGTCGGCCCGCTCCACCCAGTTGCGCAGCGTCTGCTCGCCTATGCCCAGCTGGCGGGCCACTCGTGAGACCACGCCCCAGCGCTCACCGGTCTCCTCGATGGACTGCTGGACCATGCGGACGGCCCGTTCTCGCATCTCAGGCGGATACCGCTTCGATGACGGGTGCTTCTTTTCTGCCATGACTCCAACTTTCCCAAGGTTTGGAGCCTCCAGGAAAGCCAGGACGGTTCAAATTCCCCACCCCTCGGGATGAGGTCAGTGGCCCAAGGGCTTCACCCCCTTGCCGCTGGTGGCGTCTTGGAGTCGGATCGATTCGCCTGAGGTCTGCACGACGTGGGCGTGGTGCAGCAGGCGGTCGACCAGTGCGGTGGCCAGGCTGGGCGGCATGAGCTGATCGAAGCCCGACGGGTGCAGATTTGAGCTGATGGCGATCGAGCGGCGTTCATAGGCGGCGTCGACCAGTCGATAGAGCCCTTCGGCTGCCTCCTCGGTCACCGGCAACAGACCGATGTCGTCGACCACGATGACGTCGGCCCGCAGCATGGGGGCGAGAGCCTTGGCCACCGTGTCGTCGATGCGGTGCCGCCGCACCAAGACGCCGAGTTCTTCGATGGAGAACCAGGCCACCGAGCGACGCGGTGTCGACCACGGCGTGTCCCAAGGCTTCGAGGAGGTGCGATTTTCCGGTGCCGCTCGGTCCGCACACCACCAGATTCTCGTGGCGCCCGACCCATTCGAGGGTGGCGAGGGCGTCTTGAGTCGGAGTCGGGAATCGAACTGCGGGCCGGATCCCAGGCAGCGAAGGTCTTGCCGGCCGGGAAGTGGGCCCGCTTGCGGCGTGTCTCGGTCATCGAACGCTCCCGCCCGTCGACCTCGGCTTCGAGCAGGACCCGGATCAGTTCGGCCGGGTCCCAGCGCTGGGCCTTGGCGGTGGCCATGACATCTTCGGCTGCCCGCGCGCAGATAGGGCAGACGGAGCCGCCGGGTCAAGCTCGACCACCTCGTCGAAGGTCGTCTCGGTGCCGCTCACTGCTCGGTCTCGCCGAGGCGGGCCCACGGAGCGGTGCCGGGCTGAGGGAGTGATCCTCTGAGATCCGTCGCAGTGGCTCGCGGCGGATGGCGGTGATCGAGCCGAGGTCGCCTTGTTCGAATCGACCGGCCAATGCGGCCAACCCGAGGGCCTCGTCGAGGACGCCCGGCATCGACGAGCGCCCGAGAGCAAGGGCTTCACGCATGCGCTCGTTGATCTGCGCGGCACCCGGAGCAGCCGCTTCAACGAGGTAACGCCGGGCCCCTTCACCGAGAGCGAGGAACTCACTCTCGGTCGGGTTGTTGCGCCTTGGGCGCGCGTTCGGGGCTCTTGCGCCGGGGTGGATAGTGCCCGTCGTGCAGCGTCATCTGGCCCTTGGCCGCCGACAGGGTGCCGCGCCACCTCTTTGGCTCCGTCGACTTCGGTGGCGACAATGACGACCTCGTCGCCCATCTGGCGCACGAAGACCACCTCTGCACAGAGCTGGTGCGGGACCGAGTAGCGCGCCCCTTGGAAGGAGATGAGCGAGGACCACGAGACAGTCCGGGTCTCACCGAAGGCGACCGTGTAGGGCTCGGGCGGGAGGCGATGCAGCTGTGCCTGCTCGAGCGCCAGACGATCAATGGGGCGTTCGCCGGTCTCTCGATGCACCCGGGTGTTGAAGCGGTCGCTGGCTGCGGCACACGCTCGCTCGAGCGAGGCGAAATCGGGTACTCGCCGACCAGATTGTCGGGACGAGGCAACACGTCGGCCTTGGCGATGCGCACCGTTGCCTCGGTGCCGCCCTTGGACTCGGGATCGGCCACCACGCAGGTGTGGATGGCCACCCCGTAGTAGTGGGCCACGCCGAGCAGCTCGCGGTTGCGCACGGCCAGACCAGCCACGTGACGTGGTCGTCACCGTCTTTTCGTTGTCGGTCAACAGATAGGTCGGCGCACCCCCGATGGCCCGCAGCGTGCGTGTCGAGGGCCGACACCAATGAAGGGAACGTGCGGTCAGCCAGGGCCACGATGACCCGAAAGCGCGACCAGGCCAACCAGGCGCAGAACAACGTGGTGGCTCGCCACCGACGATGGGGCCGCTGCCGTAGTCGAACTGGAGCCACAGGCCCGGCTCGGTGACCCAGGGCTTGTAGATCCGGTGGTTGGCCCGCACGTAGTCGGCCTTGAGCTGGGCCACCACCCGCCGGGTCGTGCGCTCCGAACCGACAAAGCCCATGGCGGCCAGCTTTTGATGGACCACGTCGGCCCGGACCCGCCCCGACGAGCGGTCGATCCACTCGGTGATCTTGTCGGCGAACGGCTCGGTGATCACCGGACGGCCGACGCTGGCCGCCGGGTCGAGCCCGGCCGCCCGAGCGGCCACAAAACGCCGGACGGTCTTGTGGTCGACGCCGCACAGGGCGGCCGTCGCTCGAAGCGAGTTGGTGAGGTCATAGGCCTCGAGAATCTCCATTGCTTTCTCCTCGGACAACATGGGTGGGTCCCTCCTCGGGGTCGTGGACAGCGCGAACTGCCACGTTCTCCGGGGAGGGACCCCAAAGGGTGGATGTCGTTAGAGGGGTGGGGCGATGCCCACAAGTGGGGAATTCGGTGGCCATACCTGGGGACTTTTGGTGGCCGTCCGTGGGGAATTCTGGTGGCCGCCTATGGGGACTTTTCCACGTCCGCCGTCAGCTATGAGTCGTTTCCATGGACGACGCGCCCAAGGTGTTCGGCCGCTCGTTTGTCCGATGACGCTCGTGACTTGGAGTAGTGGCGCGTGAGGACTTGAGGGCCGTGCCCTTGCCGTTGAGCGACCATGCTGACGTTGAATCCGGCATCGAGGAGCTCGGACGAGGTGAACTTGCGGAGAGCGAGGATTGATCCGTCGAAATCGAGGCCGGTGCGGCCTGACGCTGCAGCGTGCTCCCGGCGTTCGGCGGCTGCGACGGCGAGACTCGCCCAGCGCTCGCTGCGACCCGAGCTGTTGGCCGATCTCGCGGAAGGACATCCCACCGTTGGGCGATGGTCCCGTCCTGCCGCGGGGCGGGGTCGGGGAGGCGATCGGCGCAGACGGAGCGCCTCATCTTCGAGGGCTACGACCTCGGGTCGCTTGTTCTCGATGCCGAGATAGCCCTTCAGTACGCCGACTCGCTTGGTGAAGTAGTCGGGCGGCATGGGCTTTGAGCAGTCGGCAACGAGGCTGAACAGAAATGGATCGGCTCCGAGTTCGACGCCGGCCGGCGCGGGCCCGTTCGTCCATGTGGTCGCAATGGCGTTGCAGCATGGCGATGGTCTCGGCGTCGACATGGAAGGTGCGTCCCCGACGGGTTTTGGTCGACTTGACCTTTCCCTTCGAGCTGATTGCGGTGTCAACGGTGATCTGGTTCTTCTTCCAGGCCACCGCGGAGCGGGGGATGGCAACCAGCTCGCCGCGCCGGGTGCCGGTAACGGCGCCGAGAACGAGAAGGGGAGCGATCTCTGGCGTCACTTCGACCGCGGTGGCGAGGAGCAGGGTCAGCTCTTCGACTTCGGGCGGCGTGCGTTCCTTGGACCGGTAGGTGCTGGTGGGCATCTCGAAGTCCACCATCGGGTTGCGGAGGGTCATGCCTCGTCGTTTGGCCCAGCGGAAGAACGGAGCGTAGAGAGCCTTGGCCTGGTTGAGCCGGGAGGCACTCAACCCCTCCCGGCGCATCTGGCCGAACAGGTCGTCGATGACGGAACTCTCGATGCGCTTTGACCGGCCTGGCACCGATGGCGGGGGAGAACCACTTCTGGTGCAGATAGCGGTAGTCCGTGATGGTCTTGTCGGCGCGGCCCTTCTCATTGCCCAGGTACTCCGTGAGGAACCGCTCGATCGCCTCATCCACCGTGACGTCGCGCTCGTGGCGCGAATCCGGGAGCTGCGCCCGGCTCGTCTCCTCGACGAAGGCGACCAGTTGGGCGGCGGCCTCTGCCTCGGTTTTGGCAGAGACGCTGCGGTTGAGCGTCCGTGGCCGGCCGTCCTCCCAGCGACCGACGGTCACGCGCAGCTCCCAGGTGCCCGGGCCGGATGAGGCGCATCGAGCCCGTTCCCTTGCGGGCCCTGGTAGGGCGCGTCTGGCTGGCTTCACGGGCGCCTTCGAGGCGCAGATGATCCAGCCGGACGCAGGCAGGATTCGTCGGGCAGGCGAGAACCCGGGCATTCGGTGGAAGAGGACCGTTCGCAAGCTCCCACGCCACTCGATGGGCTGGTCATTTCGACCTTGTTGACATTGATGCGGCCGGTGCCGCGTTCCGGATTGATGCTGCCTAACCACAGGTGATGTTCGCCGCGTGCGGTCCACCTGTCGTTCGAACCGTGTCGCCAGATCCTCGACCGGACGCCCCATGGGTTAAGCGTATCGGTTAGTCGTATCAGTTAGGCGTATCTGGGTTGGATTGGCCATCAAGCGGTGAGCGATACGCCTAACTCTGGGTCCCGATCCGCCTCTGAACTGGCCTTTTCGAGTGCGCCCCTCGGGATTCGAACCCGAAACCTGCGGATTAAGAGTCCGTTGCTCTGCCGTTGAGCTAGAGGCGCGCCCCAGAGTGTAGGCGAAGGCTCCCGGGGTGTCTGGACCCGTTCCGATCCGGAATTGGTGCCGAGTATCGTGGCGGCCATGTCCGGAGATGACATCCCCGAATGCGTGTTCGATCGGCCCCTGCGGATCGCTGCCCTGATTAAGCAGATTCCGGTGGGGGAGTCGATGACGCTGGGGGAGGACGGGCGGCTCGTCCGCGAGGGGATCGAGCTCGAAATGAACGCCTACTGCCGGCGAGCCGTCTCCAAGGGGGTCGAGTGGGCCCGGGAGAGCGGTGGGTCGTGCACCGTCTTCACCCTGGGTCCGCCTTCGGCGGACGACGTCCTGCGTGAGGCCATCGCATGGGGGGCCGACCGGGGCGTCCATTTGTGCGATCCGGCCTTTGGCGGGTCGGACACCTTGGCCACCGCACGTTCCCTGGCGGCGGCCTTGGAGCACGAAGGTGGGTTCGATCTCGTTCTGGTCGGCCGCAACTCGCTCGATGGTGACACCGGTCAGGTCGGGCCCGAGGTCGCGCAATTGGCGGGGCTGCCCTTTGCCGCCGGCGTCCGTGAAATGGGTCTCGTGGGTGACGTCCTCTCCCTGACGCTCGAGCACGATGACGGATGGGAGGAAGTGGAGGTCGCGCTGCCCGCCCTTCTGTCCGTTGCGGAGCGTCTCTGTGAACCGTCCAAGGTCCCTCCGCCACAGCGGGCCGAGGTTCCGGCCGACCGTATCGGGCTCGTGACAGCTGCCGAGTTGGGCGAAGGACCCTGGGGCCAAGCGGGGAGTCCCACCATCGTCGGTGCGACGCGGGTGATGCACCACGACCGGCTGGAGAAGATCCTCACCGGGACGGCCGCGGATCAGGCAGCCGAGGCCGTGGCGTTGCTGGCGGCGCGGGGTGCGTTGGCATCCGTTCCGGGCGACGTCAATACTGGGGTAGCGGAGCGGTCCTCCGCACCCGGGTCTTCGCCGGCCAACGGAGTAATTGCCGTGCTGATAGAGCCGGATCGACCACAAGTGGGGTTCGAACTGCTCGGTGCCGCGTCGGAGCTGGCAGCGTCCATCGGTGGACGGGTCCACGCACTGGCGTTCGAGGGTGCGGACGCCGGCTCGCTGGGAGCGGCGGGAGCGGACGCTGTCACGACCTTCATCGGCACGCCCGTCGGCCGAAGATGCGGCAGCCGCCATCGTCGAGTGGTCGGCCGAGAACCCGCTCTGGGCTGTTCTCGGTCCGAGCACGGCCTTCGGCCGCGAGGTCCTGGCCCGGATGGCCGCGGCCGTGGGCGGAGGTCTGGTCGGCGACGCCATCGGCCTCTCCATCACTGACGGCGAGCTCGTCGCGGCCAAACCGGCCTTTGCGGGAGCACTCGTCGCCGACATCTTCTGTAGCTCGGAGGTGCGCCTGGTGACGGTCCGTCCTGGTGTGCTGCCCCTCCTGCCACGCCGGGAGCACACGCCCGATGTCAGCTCGTGGCCGATGACGCCACGTAGCCGCGTCCGACTCGTGTCGCAGCGTCGTGACGACGATGTCGAAGTGCTGGCGCGGGCCGAAGCGGTCATCGGTGTCGGTGCCGCCCTACGTCCCGACGATTACGAGGACCTGTCGCCGTTGGCCGCGCTCTTGGGCGCCGAGTTGGCTGCCACCCGCAAGGTCACGGACAAGGGTTGGGCTCCCCGCGCCCGTCAGGTCGGCATCACCGGCCGGAGCATCGCACCGCGGCTCTACGTCGCACTCGGCCTGAGCGGCAAGTTCAATCACATGGTCGGGGTGCGTGCCGCAGGGACGATCCTCGCGATCAACAACGATCCGGGTGCGTTGGTCTTCACGCAGTGCGATATCGGGATTGTCGGTGACTGGCACGAGGTCGTGCCGGCGCTGGCGGCGGCGCTGCGAGAAGAGCACCATCGGGCGTCGAGCGACCAGGCCTGAGGCAAGGTCGCTTCGGCCCCCGTTGTCGCCGGCCCGAAGCGTGGCGACGGGCCGGCGACCCCCCCGAGGGGCCACCCCGAAGGGCGACGCATCCGGTGAGATGCGTCGCTCAAGGTAGCACGGAGCCGCAGGCAAATGTCGAATAGATATTCCCTACAAAAGTGGGTGAATTAGGTGGGTTGTGGGACTTCGGTGGATGTCCACTCGGGGTTCAGCTCCGCTCGGCGCGGCGAGGGCGGACGCACGCGTTCGGGCAGGTGCAGGGCCAGCAGCTTCTGGGTCACATCGAGGGGAAGCGCCCGGGGCGTGGCCAGGGAGACGAACACCATGGTGAGGAAGGACAAGGGGACCGTCCAGATGGCCGGTTCGCCCAGCAGAACCGCAGGCCAGCCCGTCTTGCCGACGCCCACCATGGTGAGGATCACGGCGACCGATGACGCGCCGCCGCCGAGGAGCAACCCGCCGAGCGCCCCGATCCAGGTGAGACGGCGCCACCAGATCCCGAGGAGGAGGAGGGGGCAGAACGTCGATGCCGCGACGGCGAAGGCCCAACCGACCAGCACGTTGATCGAAATGTTGGCGACGAAAATGCCGAGCACCGTCATGACCGTGCCGATCACGATGGCCGAAGTGCGGAAGGCCCGGACGCCGCGGCCCATGATGTCGTGGGAAAGGGCTCCGGACATGCTGATCAAGAGGCCGGACGAGGTGGACAAAAAGGCGGCGAAGGCGCCGGCGGCGACCAGCGCACCCAGCAGGATGCCAAGCACCCCGGCCGACGCCAGCCGGGGCAGCACGAGCACGACGGAGTCGGTCTGCCCGGACACATAGAGGCCGGGGGCCTCCAGGCGGCCGAGGACTGCGAACACCGCGGGGAGGATGTAGAAGCAGGCCAGCAGCAAGAGGACGAACGCCGTCGTTCGTCGCGCCGCCTGGCCATCCTTGTTGGTGTAGAAGCGGACCAATATGTGCGGCAATCCCATGGCGCCGAGGACCGTCGCCAAAAGGATCCCATAGGTAGCAGCCAGCGGATGGTCCGGATTGCCGCCCAGGTGCAACAAGGGCGAGGTCCACTCTTGCGCCGTCAATGCGGGAGTGTTGCGCACCGCCGGTGCTGTACTCCCTGCCGGAAAGACCAGGGTGGTTCCCGCATGCACGGCGTGTGGTCCAGGCGTGAGGATGACGGGCCCGTTCACCGTCGTGCCGTCGAGTTGGCCGGCGGCGCCGACAACGACGCCGCGTGTGACCGCGATCTCCTCGGACTGGGGGAACTGAATCGTCGTTTTCTGATGGAACGTATGGGGTGCGGCTCCCGCAATGGAGTCGATCGGAGGATGATGGAGGAACATCACCAAGAAGAGCGCGGGAATCGCCAGTGCGGCGATCTTGAGCCAGTACTGGAAGGCCTGTACGAGTGTGATGCCCTTCATGCCGCCGCTGGCGATCCCCAGCGTCACGAGGACACCGAGGACGACCACGCCGACCCACTCGGGTCCCCCGAAGGCGACCTGCAGGGTCAACCCGGCGCCCTTGAGTTGTGGCAACAGGTAGAAAGCGCAGATGACGAGCACGGTGGCGGTGGCCGCCCGGCGCAGTTGCGCAGACTCGAGACGCCCTTCGGCGAAGTCGGGGATCGTGTAGGCGCCGAACCGGCGTAGCGGCGCAGAGACCGCGACGAGCAGGACCAGATAGCCGGCCGCGTAGCCGACTGCGTACCAGAGGGCGCCGAGCCCTTCGAGCATGGCGAGCCCGGCAATCCCCAAGAACGATGCTGCCGACAGATACTCGCCCGAAATGGCGGAGGCGTTGAGAAACGACGGCACCTGGCGGGCGGCGACCATGAAGTCGGCCGGCGTCCGGGCGATGCGTACGCCCCGGAGACTGATGATGGCGGTGATGACCGTCACGACCACAATGGCGGCGATGGTGGCCGGTTCGGTCATTTCTCTTTGAGGAGCTCGACGAAGCGCTGCTCGAGACGTTCGGCGCGGCGGACGTACCAGTACCCCAGCAGCACGAGGGGAGGGTAGATACCGCCGCCCAGGATCAGCAACGTGAGAGGGAGGCCCAGCACCTCGAAATTGTCGAGCCGCGGGATGAGGACGGCGAGGAGGGGATAGATGGCGAGGAGCGAGATGGCCGGCAACAACACGGCCAGCGAGACACCGGCCTGGGCGCGCATGAGCGAGGTCAGGAGCTCGCGGCCGTACGCGTCGGCCTCGTAGAGATCGTCACGGATCGGTGAGACTGACCGATGCGAGGTGCGTCGGGGGGCGGAGCGAACGACCTCGCGCCGTCGCGGTGGCTCGGTCGTCGTCACTGTGCATCCCTCCGGGCATGGCGGACGAGGCGATCGCGCAGTTCCTTCGCATGACGCCGACTGACGGGAAGGTCGTGGTCCCCGATCCGCACCACCATGTGTCCCTCCGAGGTGCGTAGTTCACGGATGTCGCGTAGGGCCACGACGTAGCTGCGGTGAATGCGTGCGAAGCCGTGGTCGCTCCATTTTTCGTCGAGGAGGGAGATGGGCATGCGGACGAGATGCTTGCCACCTGCGCGCAGATGCAGGCGGACGTAGTCACCGGCCGACTCCACCCAGGACACGTCGTCACGGGCCAGGATCCGCGTGAGGGTGCCGATTTCGACCGGAATCGTCTCGAGCGACGACTCGTGGGGGTCGTCGTCGGCGGGGCGGGTCACCACCCGGCGCAGGGTCGTGACCAATCGCTCGAGGGTCACCGGTTTGAGCAGATACCCCATGCCCCCCACTTCGAAGGCTTCGAGGGCATGCTCCTCATGGGCGGTCACGAAGACGACCGCGGGAGGATGGGAGAACCGGGCGAGTACGCGGGCGAGCTCGAGTCCATCCAGCCCGGGCATGGCGATGTCGAGCAGCACGACGTCATAGCGCTCGTCGTGCATGTGGTGCAACGCCTCGGTGGCGCTCCGGGCCGACCGGACGGAACTGACGAGCGCCGAGTTCTCGAGGAGGAAGGTCAGCTCGTCGAGGGCCGGGAGCTCGTCGTCGACGGCCAGTACGGACAGACCGGTCATCCCGCACCCACCCCGGCATGGAATTTCGGAATGCGCATGGTGACCTTGGTGCCGGCACCGAGGGCCGTCTCAATGGTCAACCCGCGCTCTTCACCGAAGACGGTGCGCAACCGTTCGTCGACGTTGTGCAGACCGATGCCTTCGTCGGCCGACGTACCGGCAAGGGCCCGGCGTAGGTACGCGGGGTCGGCCCCGATGCCGTCGTCCTCCACGGTGATCAACGCCTCCGTGTCGGCGTCCAGAATGATGATCTCGAGGTGCCCGCGGTTCTCGCTGGGCTCTATGCCGTGATGCACTGCATTCTCCACCAGGGGTTGCAGCACGAAGGGCGGAAGGAGCACACCGAGGACTTCGGGTGCGACCCGCAGGGTGACGGCCAGCCGATCCCCGAACCGTGCCCGCTCCAGATCGAGGTACGTGTCGACGAGACGGATCTCTTCGGCCATGGTCACGAACTGGCCGTGGGAGCGAAAGCTGATGCGGATGAAGTCGGCGAATTCGACCAGCAGTTCCCGGGCCCGATCGGGGTCGGAGCGCACGAACGACTCGATGGCCGTCAAGGCGTTGTAGATGAAGTGGGGAGAGATCTGCGCGCGCAGGAATCGCAGTTCGGCTTGCACGGCGCGCTGGCGCGAGCGGTCGAGCTCGGCCAGCTCCAGCTGTGTCGAGACGAACTGTGCCACCTCACTGCAGAGGCGGAGCAACCCGGCCGGTGCTGTCGCGTCCAACGCAGCCAGAACACCGACAATGGCACCGTCGGCGATGAGCGGCACCACCACACCGCATTGCAACTCGCAGAAGTTCGGGTCGTTGCAGGCGAGGTCCTTCACCGTCACCACCTGGGGGCGTCCCGCGCTCAGCGCGGTGCTTATGGCCGGGGCGAGGAGCGCGCAGTGCTCAGTGTCGATGCCCTCCGCGGCCAGGATCCCCTCGACATCGGCGAGGACGACGCCACGCGTGCCGAGGAGGTTCCGCAGGTGCGAAATGGACCTTTCGGCCGCGTCCTTGTTGAGCCCGGTCCGTAGGGCCGGCGCAGCCAGGTTCGCCGTATGCAGCGCGATGTGCGCCGCGCGTTGTGTCGGGGTCCCGAGACGGCGCTGACCGCGGAAGGCGAAGCGGACGACCCCGGCGATCACGATCACCATGGCGATCAGAGCAAGCCATAAGGCCTCTTTCATGCCACCCCCAATCGAGAAATCGCAGCTTCCCCGTGCGTCGCGCGGTTTCCCTCCCCAGAGCAGTGTGCCACAGAAGGTCGCTGCTGGCGACGATTGACCCGGGGGCGGCGTAACGATGCCCCCGAGATGCCGTTCGTCGCTCCAAAGCAACCGCTCGTCGCCGCCAACCGTCAGTTCAGCGCCCCCTCCTTGTCGGGGGGATGGTGCATCCGCACAATGCCATCAGCTCGCGGAGCGCGAGCGCCGGGAGGGAAGGGGGTGGGGGCGAGCAGCCTCAATCTGCAACCGCTATGGCCGTGCTGAGGGAGCGTGGCCCCTGCACCCTTGGGGACGCCGCCCATCTCTGTGCGGAACCCCGATGTCATCCAAAGCACAACCGAGGAGGAACTGCACCATGTCAACTGTTGAAGAGGGCACCGGCGTCCACGTGGCGCGGGCAGCTCCGCTCTATGCCGTGGCCGACCCGGCTCCATTGGGATTGGCGGCATTCGCCATGACGACCCTCGCCCTGAGCCTGGGCAATGCGAACGTCTGGCCCGCCGGGGCTGTCGCCGCCCTCGGTCTGGCCCTCGTCTACGGGGGATTCGCCCAGCTGCTGGCCGGCATGTGGGAGTTCGCAAGGAAGAACACCTTCGGTGCGATCGCCTTCACGTCGTACGGGGCCTTCTGGATCTCGTACTACGTGCTGGCCCATTTCCTGTTGGGTGGGCTGAGGCCGTTGGTGGCCGGACAGGCGGTCGGCGTCTTCCTGCTCGGCTGGACGATTTTGACCTTCTACCTGATGATCGCCTCGTTGCGAGTCAATTTGGCCGTGCTGGCGGTGTTCGTCGCGCTGGACGTCACGTTCGTGCTGCTGACGATCGGCAACTTCCAGGGGAACGTGCACATCATCAAGGCGGGCGGTTGGGTCGGCGTTGTGACGGCAGCCTTCGCGTTCTACGCTTCGGCGGCCGGGGTCATCAACGAGACCTTCAAGAAGACGATCGTGCCGGTGTTCCCGCTGGCGAGGGGATAAGAAGAAGGCAGCGGCCTCGAGTCCGTGGCTGCCGGGGCGTCGGCGCCGGCAGCCACGGATGAGGGCACATCGAGCGGAACATCGAAGAGGAGAACGCCATGAGCGAAGTTCGAGAAGAAGGCCTTTCGGCTCTCCTGCACGAGACGCGGACCTTCCCCCCGCCAGAAGCGCTGGCCAAGCGGGCCAATGCGCAACCCGGGATCTATGACGAGGCTGCGGCAGACCCCCTTGCCTTCTGGGCCTCGCAAGCCGAGCGCCTCACGTGGGCCACGCCGTGGACGGACGTGCTGGACTGGAGCAACGCACCGTTCGCCAGGTGGTTCGTCGGAGGCCGGCTCAACGTGGCGTTCAACTGCATCGACCGCCACGTCGAGGCCGGCTTGGGCGACCGTGTGGCCTTCCACTGGGAGGGCGAGCCCGGGGACACCCGCACCATCACCTACCGTGACCTGCTCGGGTTGGTGAGCCAGGCCGCCAACGCGCTGATCGAGCTGGGAGTGCGCAGCGGCGACAAGGTCGCCATCTACATGCCGATGATCCCCGAGACGGTGGTGGCCATGTTGGCCTGTGCCCGTCTCGGTGCGCCGCACACCGTGGTCTTCGGCGGCTTCTCCTCCGATGCCCTCCGGGGCCGCATCCTCGACTGTGACGCCCACTTCGTCATCACCGCCGACGGCGGCTACCGGCGCGGGGCGCCCAGCCCGTTGAAGGGGGCGGTCGACGAAGCCCTCGAGGGCTGTCCCGCCGTCGAGAAGGTGCTCGTGGTGCGGCGCACCGGCCAGGACGTGGCCTGGACCGAGGGGCGCGACGTCTGGTGGCACGAGGTCGTCGAGCGCCAGAGCGACACGCACGAGGCCGAAGCGTTCGATGCCGAGCACCCGCTCTACATCATGTACACCAGCGGCACGACGGCCAAGCCGAAGGGCATCTTGCACACCTCGGGCGGCTACCTGACCCATGTGGCGGCGACCCATCGGCTGATCTTCGATATCAAGCCCGAAGAGGACGTCTATTGGACCGGTGCCGACATCGGCTGGGTGACCGGGCACAGCTACATCGTCTACGGGCCGTTGGCCAATGCCACCACCTCGGTCATGTACGAGGGGACACCCGACACCCCGGCGCGCGACCGCTGGTGGGCGCTCATTGAGAAGTACAAGGTCAACATCCTCTACACGGCGCCGACGACGATCCGCACCTTCATGAAGTGGGGCGAGGATCTGCCCGCATCGCACGACCTGAGCAGCCTGCGCCTGCTCGGGTCGGTGGGCGAACCCATCAATCCCGAGGCGTGGATCTGGTACCGCACCCACATCGGCGGGGACCGCTGCCCGATCGTCGACACCTGGTGGCAGACCGAGACGGGGGGCATCCTCATCACCCCGCTGCCCGGCATCACCGCCACCAAACCCGGTGCCGCCATGAAGGCGTTCCCCGGCATCTCCGCCGACGTGATCGACAACGACGGCCGGTCGGTCGGCAACGACGAAGGGGGCTACCTGGTCATCACCGAGCCCTGGCCCGGCATGCTGCGCGGCATTTACGGCGACGACGAGCGCTACAAGGAGACCTACTGGTCACGCTTCCCCGGCAAGTACTTCGCCGGTGACGGGGCCAAACGGGACCAAGACGGTGACCTCTGGCTGCTCGGCCGGGTGGACGACGTCATGAACATTTCGGGCCACCGGATTTCGACGACCGAAATTGAGCACGCCCTCGTCAGTCACCCCGCCGTGGCCGAGGCGGCGGTGGTCGGGGCCAGCGACGACACGACCGGCCAGGCCATCGTGGCCTTCGTCACGGTCAAAGGAACCGGCTTCGACAATCCCGCCGAGGGGGAGGCGTTCGTGCAGGAACTGCGCAACCACGTGGCCCATGAGATCGGGCCGATCGCCAAGCCGCGTCAGATCATGCTGACCCCCGAGTTGCCCAAGACCCGCAGCGGCAAGATCATGCGCCGGCTGCTGCGCGATGTGGCCGAGAACCGCCAGTTGGGCGACGTCACCACCCTGATGGACCCGACCGTCGTCAACGCCATTAAGGAAGGCATGGCGGCGGGCGCCGAGGACAAGGAGTAGCGCGGTCCCTCAGGCGGGGACGAACACGGGGATCGTGAAGTCCTCGGAGATCGGGCGGAAGACGACCTGCAACGCCATGCCCACCGTGAGCTCCTCGAAGGGACACTCGACGACGTTCGTGGCCATCCGCGGGCCTTCGGTGAGGTCCACCATGGCGGCGACGTAGGGCACCCGATCCTTGAAGGGTGGCATGTCGTTGCTGTAGATCACCGACCAGGTGTAGAGCGTGCCCTTTCCACTGGCCTCGACCCACTCGACGTCCTCACCCCAGCACTTCGGGCAGAAGGGCCGGGGGTAATAGGAATAGGCGCCGCAGGCGGTGCAGTGGCGGATGAGCAGCCGCTCTTGCCTTGGCCGCCTCCCAGAACTCGATGGTGTCGCCCTCGGGGGTCGGGAGGTCGAAGCGAACCGTCGTCATCGTGGCGCCATCCGTGCCTGCCCCCTTGGTCGTGCCCGAGGCACGTTCGAGATTGACCCCCGCCCGGGCATCGGCCATGCTGCAACGAACCTGCGGCCGGCGTCAATTTTGCCCGCGGGCGACCACTTTTGGGGAGTTGCTACGTGCTGATCGACGAACACCTGCGCCGCATGGCCGAGACGTTTCCCGAGGAAACGGCCTACACGGTCGTCGATGTCGGCGCGTTGACGTTCGCGGAGTGGGAGGGCACGGCGAATGCCATGGCCCGCGGCTTGGTGGCGAGGGGGCTCCAGCCGGGAGACCGGGTCGGTCTGCATCTGCACGCCGAGTCGGCCTTGCGCTGGCTGGTGTCCTACACGGCGGTACATCGGGCCGGCGGCGTCGCCGTACCGATGAATCCCCGTCTGGCCCCGGCCGAGGTCGGACGCATGCTGGCGCACTCCGGCGCCGCGGCCATCGTCACCGAGGGGGCGTTGCTCGCGACGGCGCTCGCTGCGGCGAAGGGCGGCCTCGCCCTGGTCGTCGACGCCACCACCGGGGCCACCGCCCGCTCCGTCGGGCCATGTGACGAGCTGGTCCGACATCACCTCGGGCGACCGTGATGCCGTACAGGTGCCGCGGGACGAGGACGACCTGGCGGACATCCTCTACACCTCGGGGACGACGGGTCGGCCCAAGGGCGTGGCCATCCGTCATTCCAACGGTTCCATGATCGGCGACGTCCCTCCCTCGTGGAGCGGTGGCGGCTGGATGCACGCCAGCCCCATGTTCACCTTCGCCGGCATCGCGTTCGTCTACACCCCCATGAAGCTCGGGTTGCGGGGGATCTATCAGCCGAAGTTCGATGCCGATCGTTGGCTGAAGGTGGTGGAGACCGAGCGCCCGGTGGCGGTCTTCCTCGTCCCGGCCATGGCCCACCTTCTCCTCGACCACCCCGCCTTCGAAACCGTCGACCTCTCGTCGATCTCGATCTGTTCGATCGGGAGCGCGCCACTGGCGCCCTTCGTGGTCGAACGGTTGCAGGAGCGGATGCCCGATGCCATGGTGTCGAACAATTACGGCATGACCGAGGCCGGCTCGGCCTACTGCACCATGCCCAAGGGGGAGGCGACCAAGCACCCCGGCTCGGTGGGACGCATCAACCCGCCCGCGGTGGTGCGCATTGTGGACGCCGACGAGAACCCGGTGCCACCCAACGAGGTCGGGGAGGTCCGGATGCAACTGCCCGGGCGTCAACGGGAGTACTTCGGGGATCCCGAGGCGACCGCGGAAATGTGGAAGGACGGGTGGATCGTCACGGGCGACCTGGGGAAGCTCGACGACGAGGGCTATCTGTACATCGTCGGGCGGAGCAAGGACGTGATCATCCGGGGCGGCAACAACATCCATGCGGCCGACGTGGAGCACGTGCTGGTGCAGCACCAGGCGGTGGCCGAGGTCGCGGTGGTAGGTGCACCACATGCAGTGTTGGGTGAGGACGTGGTGGCCTTCGTCGTCGTGCACGCGGACCGCGACGTGGACGGCGATGCCCTGCGCGCCCACGCGCTCGAGCAACTGGCGGATTACAAAGTGCCGCGCCGGTTCCTCTTCGTCGAGGAGCTCCCGCGCAACCCGACCGGCAAAGTCGTCAAGGATGAGTTGCGCGCGCGATTAGGGGCTGCAACCGATTGAGGCTCGTGCGCGCGGTGGCGCTGGCGTTGCGGGTGGCTGTGTCGTTGCGGGTGGCTGTGTCGTTGCTGGTGGCTGTGTCGTTGCGTGGTGGCTGTGTCGTTCCTGGTGGCGCTGACGATTGTGAGCACCGGGCCGCCCTCTGCGATGGCGGCGCCGGCCAGCGGGGGGTGCCCGCCGCACGGTGCGGTGGTCTGCGTCGACCGGGCCGACGGCGGCCACACCGTGCACGTGCGGGTGGGGCACATGCTGAAGGTCGTCCTGGGTGGGACGGCGATGCGTTGGAGCGGCCTGCACCAGGTCGGCCCCGCACTCCTCCGGCGTTCCGGAAAGATCACGTCCAGCAACGGGGGGATCATGGCTTCGTACACCGCGGTCAAAGCCGGCCGCACGACACTGACCGCAGGCGGTGCGCCCGCGTGCGCGCCGGGAAAGGCGTGCCCGCAGTTCGTGCTTCTCTGGCAGGTCCGGGTGGTGGTCGGCTGAAACACGCCGTGGGCGGTGTGCACCGTTGGTGCCACCCGCCGCGGCCGGGTCGAAGCTCGCAGCGGGGTTGTCGGCGAAGATAGGCCATGGACTTCGACGTCGATGCCACCTTCGGGGACGACTACCTCTACTTCTACGCCGAGTTCACCGACGACGGGTATTCGGACAAGGACACGGCGGAGATCGTCGGACGCCTCGGTCTGCCCCCGGGCTCCCGCATCCTCGATGTCCCCTGCGGCTTGGGCCGGATCTCCCGCCGTCTCGCCTCTGCCGGCTACGACGTGACCGGCGTGGACCGCTCCGCGCGGTTCCTCGCCCTCGCCGGGGCCGGGCCGGGTGGGTCGGGCGGATCGGTGGCTCGCGGTCGGGTGGCCACCTTGCGTACCACCGGGGCGACATGCGCCAGTTGCCGATCACGGGCCCGTTCGATGCCGTCGTGTGCTGGTTCACCTCCTTCGGCTACTACGACGACGATGACTGCCGGCGGGTCCTGGCCGAGTTCCACCGGGTGCTCCGCCCCGGCGGGACTGTGCTGATCGAGACCATGCATCACGACGGCGTGGTCCGGCACTACACGGGGACGCCCGACGCGACCGTCGAGTGGCGCGGTGACGACGCGCAGGTCGACGTCTCGCGCTTCGACCCGCTGACGGGACGGATGGTGACGGATCGCACCGTGTATCGAGGGGGCGAGGTCCGGCGTACCTCGCACTACATCCGGCTCCCCACCCCTCCCGAGTGGACCCGCTGGCTCGAAGGGGCCGGATTCAGCGGTGTGCGGTGCACGGCGGGTGGGGGAGGGCAGCTCGAGATCGACAGCTGGGTGATGGTGGTGGAGGCGACGGCGTAGGGCTGCTCGCGGGCGTGGTGGGGAGGCGCGTCGCGATCGGCCCCCCGGGGTGCCGGTGTAAAGTGGAGGGTCGGAGGTCAGCCCCTCATTCGTCCATATCGCCTGGTAGGGCGATCGGGGGCGATCGGGGGCGATCGGGAAGGCAGCCGATGGGGAAGGCGACGACCCCGAGAAGGAGCCGGAACGGAAGGGCGGAGATGAGCGCTGGCATCGTGACATGGGGTACCTACCTGCCGTACTGGCGGCTGCAGCGGTCCGCCATCGCGCAGGTACTGGGCGCCGGCCCTCCCAAGGGCACCCGCGCCGTGGCCTCCTACGACGAGGACACCACGACCCTGGGGGTCGAGGCGGGCCGGCGGGCGCTGGCCCCGGGCCCGGCCCTCCCCGACGACCTGCTCTTCTCCACGCCGGCGCCGGGGTATCTCGACAAGACCAGCGCCACCACCCTCCACGCCGCTCTGGGGCTCGACCGGGCCTGTGCCGCGTACGACTTCTCCGGAGCGCCGCGCTCGGCCCTCGGGACGCTGCTGATGGCGCTGCAGGCGGCACCCGCGCGCCGGACACTCGCCATTGCCGCCGACCTCCGTACCGGGCTGGCCGGCGGGGCCGAGGAGCGTGACGCCGGGGACGGCGCCGCCGCCTTTCTCTGTGGTGCCGACGGCGCCGTGGCCGAACTGGTCGGGCGGGGCTCGGCCAGTGACGAGTTCCTCGATCGCTGGCGGGTCCCCGGAGAGACGGACTCCCACGTCTGGGAAGAGCGTTTCGGCGAGGAGATGTACGTCCCGCTGGCCCGCGAGGCGTTTGCGGACGCCCTCAAGAGTGCGGGCGCTACCGAGAGCGACATTGACCACGCCATTGTGTCCGGGCTCCATCCGCGGGCGGTCAAGGCCGTCACGGGTCGGCTCGGGGTGCCCGCCGGCGCCGTTGCCCCCGACCTTCTGGCCTCCATCGGCAACCTCGGGGCGGCCCAGGCCGGCGTGGCCCTGGCGGACGTGCTCGAGCGGGCCCAGCCGGGCCAGCTCATTGTGGTGCTGTCCCTGGCCGACGGGGCCGACGCCCTGGTCCTGCGCACGACCGACGCTCTTCCCGCCGCGCAGGCAGCCCGTCGCGCGGCCGGAGTGCCGACGGTGGCCGAGCAGGTGGCGGCGGGCCGCGACGATCTGTCGTACGCGGCCTTCCTGGCCTGGCGGGGGCAGCTGCACCGTGAGCCGCCCCGGCGCCCGGATCCCGAGCGCCCGGGCGCACCGATCGTGCACCGTTCCGAAGCGTGGAAATACGCCTTCGCCGCCAGCCGTTGTCAAGTGTGTGGGTTCCGTCATCTTCCGCCGACCAGGGTCTGCCTGGAGTGCCACTCCATCGATCAGATGCAGCCCGAACGGCTGGCCGACGTGCGGGGCACCATCGCGACCTTCACGGTCGACCACCTCGCCTACAGCCTGTCGCCGCCCGTGGTGGGCGTCATCGTCGACTTCGACGGCGGCGGACGCTACCGGTGCGAGATGACCGACGTCAGCGTGCCGGAGATCGCCATCGGCGGCCGGGTCGAAATGACGTTCCGGCGCATCTACACCGCACTCGGCGTGCACAATTACTTTTGGAAGGCCCGTCCCCTACAGGGTGCCCCTGCGGCGCCCCAACCGGTAGGCACAGCCCAACCGGCAAGCACAGAGGAGTAGACCATGGCGAGCAGAGGTATCCGCGACCGTGTGGCCATCATCGGGATGGGCTGCACCAAATTCGGTGAGTTGTGGGACAAGGGGATCGACGACCTTCTGACCGATGCCGCTGTCGAGGCATCGACCTCGGCCGGAGTGCCCATCCACGACATCGACGCCTTCTGGTTGGGGACCATGACCTCCTCGGTGTCGGGCATCACGCTCTCGCGCCCGCTCAAGCTCGACTACAAGCCGGTAACCCGGGTCGAGAACTTCTGCGCCACCGGCTCGGAGGCCTTCCGCAATGCCTGCTACGCCGTGGCCTCGGGGGCCTACGACACCGCCATGGCCATCGGGGTCGAGAAGCTCAAGGACACCGGCTACTCGGGCCTCACCGGCATCCGCGCCGTGGGGGACGGGACGGACCCCGGCCTCTCGTCGCCGGCCGCCTTCTCGTTCCTGGCTCCCTCCTACGGCCACAAGTACGGCGTGGACAAGGCCGAAATGAAGGAAGTCATGAGCCGCATCGCCTTCAAGAACCACCAGAACGGGGCGCGCAACCCGCGGGCCCAGTTCCAGAAGGAGATCTCCATGGAGACCATCTCCAAGGCGCCGCTGGTGGCGGGCGAGCTCGGCGTGTTCGACTGCAGTGGGGTGAGCGACGGTGCCGCGGCCGCCATCATCTGCCGGGTCGAGGACGCCCATAAATACTGTGCGAATCCCCTCTACGTGAAGGCCCTCAGCTTCGTGGCCGGCCCCGCCGCGGGCCCGATCGACCCCGGGTACGACTACACGACCTTCCCCGAAGTGGTGCGCTCCGCCGAGGACGCCTACCAGCAGGCCGGGATCACCGATCCCCGGGCCCAGCTGGCCATGGCCGAGGTGCACGACTGCTTCACGCCGACCGAGCTGGTCCTCATGGAGGACATGGGGTTCGCCACCCGGGGCACGGCATGGAAAGAGGTGTTGGCGGGCACGTTCGACCGCGACGGTGAGCTGCCGGTCAACCCCGACGGCGGGCTCAAGAGCTTCGGCCACCCCATCGGCGCCTCGGGGCTGCGCATGCTCTTCGAGTGCTGGCTGCAGCTGCGCGGCGAGGCTCCGGCCGATCGCCAGATCGCCACGGTGGCCCAGGGCCGGACACTCGGCCTGACCCACAACCTGGGTGGCGCCCCCGGCGAGTGCGTGAGCTTCGTCGGGATCGTCGGCAGCGAGCTCGGCGACTGATGAGCGGGGCCACTGGCATCGATCTGCTGGCGGAAACCGACGACCAAACGGCACTCCGCCAGCTGGCGCGCGAGGTGGCACTGCGGGAGGTGGCGCCCCGGGCCTCCCAGGGTGACGAGACGGGCGAGATCCAGCCCGAGGTGCGCAAGGCCCTGGCCAGCGCCGACCTCCTCCGGATCACTATCGGGGAGAAGTACGGGGGCATGGGCCTCGGGGACGTCGAGGCCTCCATCGTCCTCGAAGAGATCGCCCGGGCCGACGTGTCGTCCGCCATCTGCTGCCAGCTGACGTTCAACGGGCCGCCACGGGGCATCGAGCATCTCGGTCCCGAGGCCATGAAGGAGCGGTGGCTCCCGGCTGCCGCCGACGGAGACGCGATCGTCAGCATCGGCATCACGGAGCCCGACGCCGGGTCGGCCGTCCAGAACATGCGCGCCGCCTTGACCGAGGACGGGCCGGGCCGCTGGCGCCTCAACGCCTACAAGAACTACTCCACCCTGGGCCACGTGGCCCAGGGTGTGCTGGTCTGGTGCCGCTGGCCCGGGGGCGAGGGGGCCAAGGGCATCGGTGCGGTCATCGTGCCGACCGACCGCGAAGGCGTCTCGGTCACCGGCCGCCACAAGGGGATGGGTATCCATGCCGCCACCGAGGCCGAGCTGGCTTTCGATGGCGTGGAGATCAGGGAAGCGGACATTCTGCTGGCCGGCGACCCGTCCTCGACGAGTGCCTTCAAAGTGCTCCTCTCCCATCTCAACCACGAACGGTGCGGGAATGCCGCCATGTGCGTCGGGGCAGCCCAGGGTGCCATGGAGCACGCCGTGCGCTACATGCAGGAGCGGGTCATCGGCGGCCGGCCGCTGGCCGACCTCCAGGGCCTGCAGTGGAAGTTGGCCGATATGGCCGTGCAGTTGGAGGGGGCCCGATTGCTGTTGGGCCGTGCCGTGCGCCTGGCCGGCGAGGGCGGGACCCCACCGCCGCTCGAGACGGCTCTGGCCAAGACGGCCGCCAACCTGGCGGCCAAGTTCGTCTGCGATGAGGCCATGCAGATCCACGGTGGCTACGGCTTCAGTCGGGAGTACCCGCTGGAGCGGGCCTACCGCGACATCCGCGGCCTGTGCTTCGGCGCGGGCACCGTGGAGGCCCAGCGCAACTTCATCGGGCTCCGGGTCTCGGCGGGCGGCCACACCGGCTCACCCGGCTGGCGCAACCCGCTCGACTAGCGCCCGGCTCGGCCGCGTACGAGTTGCATCAGTTGATGAGCAGCGATCGATCAGAAGCAGATTCCCGTCCGAGAATCGGTTTCGCACCCTGTTTCCCGGTCCGTGACGTGCGGGCAGCGCTCGAGCACTATGCACGGCTCGGTTTCGAGGTGATGCCGTTCACGGACGGGATGGAATGGGCGTGGGTGCGGTTCGGCGCTGCCGAACTCCATCTGTTCTTGAAGAACGACCACGACCCGAGCACCACTGCGGCCGCAGCGGACCTCATGGTCGACGATGTCGACGAGGTTGAACGCACGTGGAGCGCCATGGGTACGAGCGGGACAAGTGACCCCTATGACACGCCCTACGAGATGCGAGAGGCCGTCCATATCGACATCGACAACAACCTGATCCGGATTAATTCGCCGCTCAGGAGCTGAGCCGCTTTACCGCTGCATCGACTTGGTCTCGACGAACTCCTCCAGACCGTAGCGGCCGCGCTCGCGACCGATGCCGGACTGCTTGTAGCCGCCGAAGGGTGCGCTCGGGTTGAATGCGCCTCCGTTGATGTCGACCTGACCGGTCCGGAGCTGGCGGGCAACCTTTTCGGCCCGGGCCGGGTCGGCACTCCACACCGCGCCGGCGAGACCGTACGGGGTGTCGTTGGCGATCTCGATCGCCTCTTCCTCTGTGTCGTAGGGGATGATGGAGAGGACGGGGCCGAAAATCTCTTCCCGGGCGATCGTCATGGTGCGGGTGACCTCGGAGAAGATCGTCGGCTGCACGAAGAAGCCCTTCTCCAGCCCCTCGGGGGCCTCCGCCCCGCCGGTGACCAGCTTGGCCCCTTCCTCGATGCCCTTGTTGATGTAGGCCCGTACCCGATCGCGCTGCACCGAGGAGACCAGCGGTCCGAGCAGCTTCCCTTCCTCAAAGGGGTCGCCGGGGGCGAAGCCGGCTGAACCCTCGAGGGCCAGCTGCTCCACTTCGGCCAGGCGGCTGCGGGGGACGAGCATCCGGGTGAGGGCGGAGCAGGTCTGCCCCGAGTTCATGTAGCAGCCGAACAGGCCGGCGGGCACCGCCGTGGCGAAGTCGGTGTCGTCCAGCATGATGTTGGCGGACTTGCCACCTAGCTCGAGGGACACGCGCTTGATGCTGTCGGAGGCCAGCTCCATCACCCGCTTGCCGGCCCGCGTCGAGCCGGTGAACGACACCATGTCGACCTTGGGGTGTGACGCGATGGCTTCGCCGACGACGGGCCCGACGCCGGTGACCAGGTTGAAGACGCCGGCGGGTAGTCCCACCTCGTCGATGACCTCGGCCAGGGCGAAGGCGTTGAGGGGGGCGACCTCACTGGGCTTGAGCACGACGGTGCAGCCGGCGGCCAGGGCCGGAGCGACCTTGAGCACGATCTGGAAGAGCGGATAGTTCCACGGCGTGATGGCGCCGACGACGCCAACAGGCTCGCGCACGATGAGCGAGTTCCCCATCTCTTCTTCCCAGGGGAAGGTTTCGGCGGCGTGGGCCGCATCAGCGAAGGCGCCGGCGGGGAGGCCGACCTGAATCATCCCCGAGAGGGAACGGGGCATGCCGAGCTCGTGCGAGATGGTGTCGGCGATCTCATCGGTGCGCGCCCCCAGGGCTTCGCCAATGCGCAGCAGCGTCTTGGCGCGCTCCTCTCGGGATGTCGCAGCCCAGGCGGGGAAGGCGGCGGCGGCTGCCTCGACCGCCTTGTCGACATCTTCCGGCGTCCCCTCGGGGATGGTGGCGAGGACCTCTTCGGTGGTGGAGTCGATGACCTCCAGGGTGCCGGTCCCGGTCGATGGAACCCAGGCTCCGTTGATGTAGATCTTGTCGCGGACGTCCATGATGCCCTCCCTTGCCGTGTGCTCGATACGAGCGTACCCCCGCCCGGGCGCATGTCGCCCACCCGGAGGCGCCGACGCTCGACTCTGGACTGCAGCGCGCGCCGTCAATCCAGAGGGCGTCTGCTCAAGCCGGAGGCGTCAGCCAACCCGGACAGCGTCAGCTGTCAACCCGGAGCCGTGGGTGTGCCGCAAGGTTTCCGGGTGCTGGTCCTATGCCGTTTCTCGCTCGCCCCGGGAGGAGGGGTCGTCAGGGGGCGCCGCAGGCGAGGGCGGACACGAGTGGCCGGCCGACCCTTGACGGCGCCGGTGGTTGACGCCGCGCCAGTCACGATCGAGTTGGTCAGCCGCCCCGCGGCTGGCCTACGTGCCGCCTTTTCGCCTTTTCCGCTCCCCCCGTGGCAAAGGGTAGAGGTGACCCACGCATATCGGGAAAGCCGCCGCTGCTGCCACCTGTAAAAGTGATCGCTAGACTTCTAGCCTTTAACTTTCAGAGGTACCGGCCGCGGGGGTAGCAGTGGCGGACTCGCAGCTCCGGGCTTCCCGCGCCCCGTCCCCCCTGCCCCCCGTCCCCCCTGCCCCCCCTGCCCCCCGTCCCCCCTGCCCCCGTCCCGCCGCCAAGCCGTCCCCCCTGCCCCCGTCCGAGAGAGGTCAGCTAATCCTTTTTTCCCAGGAGGGGGTGGTTGCCCATACCCACGGGCTGGAGGTGCTGGCCGAGCACCTCGTGGAAGTGGTCGGCGACCCCTTGGGGCGTCCAGCCGCCGTCGGCCCACATGGTGGCGATCTGTCGTGGTGTCTGGAACAGCGTGTAGCCGAACCCGGTCCGCCCAAGCACCTGTCCGTTGACGTAGGAGGCATCCTCGCTGGCCAAGAAGGCGACCAGCGGCGCGTTGAGGGCGGGGTCCTGGTCCGCCGGCGCTTCGGCCCCGGCGTAGAGACTCTCGGTCATGCGGGTGAGGCCGGCCGGGGCCATGGCATTGACGGTGATGCCGTACTTGCCCAACTCCACGGCCCACACGAACGTCATGCCCATGATCGCCGCTTTGGCGGCGCCGTAGTTGGTCTGCCCGAAGTTGCCCCGGAGCCCGGCCGAAGACGTCATGTTCACGATGCGGCCGTACCCGGCCTCCTTCATGATCGGCGCGGCGTGACGGACGGTGTTGAACGTGCCCTTCTGGTGCACGGCGATGACGGCGTCGTAGTCGGACTCGTCCATTTTCACGATCGTGCGGTCGCGCACGATCCCGGCATTGTTGACCAGGATGTCGATCGATCCGAACGACTCGACCGCCGTGGCGATGATGCGTCCCGCACCCTCGAAGTCGCTCACGGAGTCGTGATTGGGGACGGCGTTGCCTCCGGCGGCCTCAATTTCCTTGCACACCTCGGCGGCCGGATCCTCACCCGTCCCGTCTCCGCCCAGGGAGACGCCGACGTCGTTGACCACGACCTTGGCCCCTTCAGCGGCCAGGCATCGTGCGATGTCGCGGCCGATGCCTCGCCCTGCTCCCGTCACTACTGCTACTCGATCATTGAGAAGTCCCATCCGGCGACACTACCCCGGCACCCCCGTGCGCTGACAGCTGAGAGGGAGCGGAGGAGGCAGGTACCATCCAGGCTGCGAGCGCCCGCCGCTGATCGGTCAGACGCATCGGGAGGCCATGGAAAAGGCGCAACGCGCACGCGAAGGAGCGGCACAAATGGCTGAAGGAAAGATCGCAGCGCGGCTAGCGGAGTTGGGCCTCACGCTGCACGGACCGCACCCGCCGCACGACCCGCTCGACGCCGTCGTCATCCACAACGGGACGGCACGCACGTCGGGCCAGCTGCCCCGCATCGATGGACAGCTCACGTGCCTCGGGCGACTGGGCGACACGGTCACCGTCGAAGAAGGGAGGGAGGCGGCCGCGGTGTGCGCCCTCAATGCCCTGGCGGTGTTGCAGGAGGCTCTCGGCTCGCTGGACCTCGTCGAGCGTGTGCTCACCGTCACCGGATTCGTGTCGTCAGCTCCCGACTTCCACGAGCAACCGGCTGTGGTTGACGGCGCGAGCAAGGTGTTGGCCGACGTCTTCGGTGACGCCGGTCGTCATACGCGTTCGGCCGTCGGCGTGGCCGCGTTGCCCCGCAACGGTGCCGTCGAGATTGAGGTGACGGTCGCACTCATCGAAGAGCCCCTCGTCGATTGAGCGCTCGACGCCGCGGTGCTCGCGCAGCCGGACGTCAGCGGCTGAACGCACCGCGCACCGCTCGGCCGCCCTTTTTGGTCAGCTCCCAGTAACCGTAGGTGCCGGCGTCGCGGAGTTCGGTGGCCGCATCGACGAGCGCACCGTAGGCCGCCACCGCGAAAGCTCCGCCCACCGAAATCCGGCTCACCCCTAGCGCCGACAACTCCGCCACGTTTGGGGCGTTGGGTCCGGCCAGGACGCTGACCGGAACGTCCAGCGCGGCGACGAGCTTGTGCAGTTCGCTCGGATCGTCGACCCGCGGCGCGAACACGACGTCCGCGCCGGCCGCCTGGTAGGCCTGCAGCCGTGCGATGGTGTCCGCCAGGTCCGGACGTCCGTGGAGGTAGTTCTCGGCGCGAGCTGTCACCACGATGTGCCGCTCACCCTCGTGTGCCGCCTCGCACGCCGCCCGCACCCTCTCCGCCGCGAGCTCGAGCCCGTAGATCGGATCGTCGGCGTCGCCGGTGAAATCCTCCACCGAGAGTCCGGCCACGCCGGCGCGGATGGCGGCAAGTGCCGTCTCGGCCACCCCCTCGGGCTCGTCGGCGAAGCAGTTCTCGAGGTCAGCGGAGAGGGGAAGTGCAGTAGCCGCTGCCATTTCCTCCGTGTGTGCGAGCACCTCCTCGCGACCCATGGCGCCGTCGAGGCGTCCTTTGCTCGCAGCGAAGCCACCGCTGGTCGTGGCGAGCGCTTTGAAATCGAGGGCCGCCAACAGAACGGCGGACCCGATGTCCCATGCGTTCGGCATCAGCAGGGGAGTGCCCGGTTGATGAAGGGCGAGGAACGTGGCCGCCCGTTCGTTCTGCCGCGATGCTGCTTCCTGATCCGCCATTTCCTGATCCGCCATCTCCTGATCCGCCATCCGCCCTACGACGCGAATTCCCAGTACTGGAACTCGATCATCATGGGGAGGATGTAGTGGACATAGAGCGAGTGGATCTTCACGACCCCCTGATCATCGACGTGGAGGTCGATCAGATCGACCCGGTCGTCCTTCTCGCGGAAGGCCTCCGCCCGTTCCTGAATGCCGCGGAGCTCGTCCAGCGATCCCACCGAGAAGCCGTAGTGGTCCAGGCGCGGGCATTTCATCGGGTCGTCCTCGGCGACAAGGAAGATGAACTGGTCCCAGTGGACACAGCCGAGGATCAGGCGCCGACGGTCCTCGGTCATGGTCGGCATCTCCTCGAAGCCGAGGACCTCGTCGAAGAAGCCGAGGATCTCCTTGCGGCTCTCCTCGCCCAGGAGATCGGCCGGGAGCGACATGGCGACGTGATTGAACCGGGGAGGCCCCGAGGGGTAGAAGCGGTGGCTCGGCGGGCTGAAGAGATTCGTCATGCGCTGTGCACCTCCGGTATCACCAAGACGGCGAAGTTTCTCTGTCCGGTACCAGCGGCCAGACTAGGCGCGCTCTTGTAACCAGGCGAGGCCCCCGGCCAGATGCCGGAGGTAGGCCGGGGTCTCCCATGCGCCCGGGAAGTGGCCCAGGGCGCTGTAGAACGTGCGGCCCTTCTCCTCACTGTGACACCAGGCCAGCGGCAAGCCGCAGTCGGGTACCCGGCCGCCGGGCACGGTGAGGTCGACCTGGCCTTCGGCGAGACGCAGGAGCACCCGTGCGTCGGGGCGCAGCGAGCGGAAGAGGTAGATCTCGTCGTGCCACGGCCAGGTCGCCCCGAGGTGCGCCGTGGCCGGATGCGCCGGATCCACCACGTCCATGGTGAAGGACTGGGTCCACGGATGACCGTCAAAACGGGCCCCGAGGAGGGCGCCGTAGTCGGGCCACGCATGACAGGCATCGGTCGCCGAGTGGACACCCAGGACGTTGAGGCGACCGGCATGCCATGCGTCGAACAGCGCCGACTGTTGCGTGGGGGAGAACGGCGTCTCGCCGATCGTGAACAGTGCGAGCACGCCCGGGGCGCCCAATTGATCGGGCGACAGGTCGCGCACGTCGTCGACCACGACCGGGGAGAGTCCGGCGAGTTCGGCCAGCTGGCACAGGGCGGTTGTGGCCTGGGCCAGGACGCCGTGCACGCCCGCCGGGCCGTCGGTGTAGGGGGCGACCTGGGTCACGATCAACATCGGCTCGGGCACGCAGTGGAGTGTACGGCTGGTGCGGAGGCCCCGCGGGATGCTCCAATGCACGCACCGATGTTCGCCGCACGCACGCGGTGATGTCCCCGAGGAGGCCCGCATGAGCACCGATAGCCAAGAAGAGATCGCCGCGGCACTACTGCGATTGGGATCGGCCACGTTGGGCGAGTCCGGGGGGTTGGCCACCGATCGACGGCTGAAGCCCGCCTGGACCGGTGCCTCCCTGGCCGCGCCTGCCTATCCGGTGGGCTGTACGCCAGGGGACAACCTCGCTGTCCACGTTGCCGTGACGACCGCACCCGCCGGCAGTGTGCTCGTCGTCGACGTGGGAGAGGTGCCTGATCGCGGCTATTGGGGTGAGGTACTGACGACCGCGGCCGAGGCGGCAGGACTGGTGGGACTGGTCATCGACGGTGGCGTGCGCGATGTGGCCGCGCTGGAAGGGCACGGGTTTCCCGTGTTCTCCTCGACTATCGCGCTGACGGGTGCCAGCAAGAACCTGCCGGGGACGGTGGGCGCTCCCGTGCGCGTGGGTGGCGTCACGGTGAGCCAGGGTGACTGGGTGGTCGGCGATGTCGACGGCGTCACGGTGGTCCCGGCCGGATCGCTCGAGGCGGTCCGCGAGGCCGGGGTGGCGCGTGAATCCAAGGAGGCGGGATTTTTCACCGCGCTGCGAGAGGGCTCGACGACCGTCGAACTGCTCAACCTCGATGCGTCACTGATCGCCGTCAGCGGGGAGCGCCGCTGATCGGGATGCGCCTGATGTGTCCTCGCCGTGTTGCTGCGCCGCTGTGCTGCTATGAGCAGTCGGCGCAGCGTCCGAGCATGGCGAAGTGGTGGGGATCGATCGTGAATCCGAACTGCGCCTTGGCTTCCTTGGCCAGACTGCGGAAGAGGAGATCGGGGGCTTCGATCATCTTCCCGCATTCCTCACAGACCAGGTGTCCGTGCGCTGTCGCGGCCAGGTGGTAGGTCGCAGGCCCGTGACCGAGGTGCGCGTGGACGATCACGCCGAGGCGTTCGAGCTCATCGAGGTTGCGGTAGATCGTCGACAGGTGAACGTCGGGAGCCTGCTCCTGCACCACGGCGGCAAGGTCTTCCGCCGTGCGATGGCCATTGCCCTCGAACAGTGCACGGAGCAGGAGCCGCCGCGACGAGGTGACTCTCCCGCCCTGTTTGCGGACGATGTCGAGCACCCCTTCGACGGTCGTGGCATCGCCCGAGTCGACGCCAACCGGACCCTGAGGCTTGCTCACAGGTTCATTCTATTGGCCGGACCTTCCGCGGGCGCTGCTGGGTCGCAGGCCGATCGCTGCGCAGCTTGCCGGCGCACGGTCGGCTCAGACCAGATTTGGCGGTGTTCGGCCCGCGAGCACGTCGCACACTCCCTGGCAGGCCAGACGTGCCATCTTCGTCCGGGTGGCGACCGTCGCACTGCCGATGTGTGGCAAAAGGGTGATGCGGGGTGCATCGAGCAGGCGGGGGTTGACCGCCGGTTCGCCCTCGAAGACGTCGAGCCCGGCGCCGTGAATGGTGCCGGCCTCGAGGGCATCGACCAACGCGTTCTCGTCGACGACCGGGCCCCGCGCCGTGTTGACGAGCACGGCGGTCGGCTTCATGAGAGCCAGTGCCGCCGCGTCGATGAGATGGTGCGTGGACTCGGTCAGCGGGACATGCAGGCTGACGATGTCCGCACGCGCGAGAAGCTCGCCCAACTCGGCCACATAACCCGGCAGTCCCGTATCGTGGCGCGACGTGTGCAGGACCTCCATGTCGAACCCCGCTGCGCGCTGCGCCACGGCACGGGCGATGCGTCCGTACCCGACGAGACCGAGCGTGGCGCCGTGGACGTCGTGCGCCAGGTGGGTGTTGAAACCCCAGCCCGTCCAGCGTCCGTGACGGAGGTCGTCTTCGGCCTGGGTCGAGTCGCGGGTGGCCGCAAGGATCAGAAGGAAGGCGAGGTCGGCCGTTGTCGCATCGAGCACGCCCGGGGTGTTGCAGATAGCAATGCCGAGCGAGTGGGCGGTCGCCACGTCGATGTTGTCGTAGCCCACGGCGGCGTTGCCGACGACGCGCAGGCGGCCCCGGTGGCCGGCTTCGAGAACCTCCGCATCGATACGGTCGGTGAGGAGGCAGACGACGCCGTCGCACGCGGCCGCCTGGAGCGCCAACTCCGCCGGCGTGAGCGGCACGTCGTCGTCCGTCGTGACGATCTCGTGTCCCGCCTGCAGGAGTGGATCGGTACCGCCGTCGGTCAAGCGTCGGGTGACGAGGACCCGCGCCACTTAATGGGTGGTGTAGTTGATTTCGCCCGCGCCCTTGACGCCGATCGCGAAGCAGAAGCAGTGAATGGGTGCGTTGTCGCTCACCGGCCGCAGCGAGTGCACCTTGTCCGGCGGAATGTAGACGAGGTCACCCTGGACGATCGGCCGGTCTTCGCCGTCGATCGTCATGATGCCGCGGCCGTTCATCACGTAATAGAACTCGTGCGTCGGGTGGGAGTGGGGGTCCACCAACCCGCCGCCGGGCACCTCGAACTCGTTGACCAGCTCGAGGTATCCGCCATCGGTGATGTCCTTGAACTCGCGGGATTCGATCATCCACCAGACCGGGACGGTGCCGTTGTGTTCGACGACCGGTGCCTTTTCCTCAATGCTGCGCACGTCCATCTCGTGTCCCTCTTTCCCTACCTAGACTGACTCAAGCGTCAGGTTAGATG
This sequence comes from uncultured Acidimicrobiaceae bacterium, assembly GCA_963755665.1. GTDB lineage: Bacteria > Actinomycetota > Acidimicrobiia > Acidimicrobiales > RAAP-2 > Bog-473. Next base: position 73,789 of record CAVWKU010000014.1, on the reverse strand, counting down.
CGGACGCCCATGAATTGCAGATTTGAGCGAGCGAGCGAGGGGAAGGCGTGTCCAACGAGCGGCGGAAGATAGGTCCCGAGCCCTTGTCGGAGGCGGCCTGGGCGCCCTTCGGATGGCTCCCCGTGGCCGACACCGATCCCCGGGACGGCGAGCATCGTCTGTCCTTTGCCTGGGACGACGTGCACGTCAACATTATTGGGCACGCCCGGGCCGAGGTGCCCGAGACGGCCGACGGCCTTCGTTGCCAGATGCTCTTCCGGCACGACACCCACACCCAGAGCGTGATGTCGCTCGACGTGCCCGCTGTCATTACCGTGGCCCCGGCCGCGGTCGATTTCTCGAACCCGGCGGACGTCGAGACCATTCGCGTCTTCCGGCTCGAGCCCTTGGAGCCGCTGGTGCTGAGCCGCAGCACGTGGCACTGGGGCCCCTTCCCTGTTTCCGGCGACTACGTACGGCTCTTCAACGTCCAGGGCCTGCGCTACGCCGAGGACAACACCTGCATCGACCTGGCCGCGTTGGGCCTCGATGTCGACGTCCAACTCGCATGACGGCGACGCCCCGTGTGGACTGAGGAGGACGAGTTCGCGGGGGGAAGCCTCTCGGAGCTCGTCACGGGGATTGTGGCGCAGCCGGTGGGGGAGGGAGAGGGGTCCTCGCGGTTCGTCACGACATCGCCGGAGTGGTGGGGTGGTGAGCGGACATTCGGCGGCATGGTGGTGGCGCAGGCGTTGTCAGCGGCGGCACGGACGGTCGCCGAAGACCTCGACGTCCACTCGCTGCATGGGTATTTCATCCGCCCGTCGAAGCCGGGAACGCCCTCCACGCAGATGGTGGAACGGGTTCGTGACGGACGATCCTTCAGTACCAGGGAGGTCGTCTCCGATTCGGAGGGGCGCGAGACGTTTCGGATGGGGTGCTCGTTTCATCGAGCCGAGGAGGGTGACGAGTACCAGTTGCCGATGGCTGCCGACATCCCGCCACCCGAGGCGGTCGCCGTCGGTGACGATGAGGGGGCAGCCTCGCCGGCCTCACAGGCCTCGCCCTCGCCCTTCGACGTCCGGGATCTGCGCTCCACGGAACGACGGCCGGACGGAACGTACCTCTCCACTCGGCGCTGTTGGATCCGCACCGGTCAGCGCCTGCCCGACGATCCGGCAATTCACGCGTGCGTCCTGGCGTATCTGTCGGACATGACGGGTGTGGCGTTCCGGCCACTCAGCCTCCATTCGTGGAGCGGGTACACCGACGCCAGCCTTGATCACGCCGTGTGGTTCCACCGCCCCCGGCGGGCCGATGAGTGGAATTTGTTCGACTTCCAGGCTCTCCTGAATGCGTCTGGTCGTTCGACCGTCAGGGGCACGATGTACGGCGAGGACGGGGTGTTGTACCTCAGCATGGCCCAGGAACTGCTGATCCGGAAGCTCTGACTTCCGGCCCGGCGGCGCGCATCCGGCCCCGGGGCGCGGATTGCGGGCCCGGCGGCGCCGCATGCCGGCCCGCGGCGCGGCACCGGTCGTTTCAGGGTAGGAAGTGTGCGACGGTGTCGTCATCAGAGAGGATGGAAGCGATGGGGCTGCTTGACGGGAAGAAGGCGATCGTGACGGGTGGTGGGTCCGGCATCGGGCGGGCGACCTGTCACCGCATGACCGAAGAAGGGGCGAGCGTTGCTGTTCTCGACGTCGACGGCGATGCCGCCTCGCTCGTGGCAAAGGAAATCGACGGCGTCGGATTTGCCGTCGACGTCGGTGATCCCGATGGATTGCGCGAAGTCGTCGATGCCGCCGTGGCTTCATTGGGTGGCCTGAACTTGCTGTACAACAACGCCGGCGTTGGCGGTTTCAGCCGCCTCCATGACTGGGATCCCGCCGAGTGGGACCGCATCGTCCGCATCAACCTGACCGGCGTGTGGGCCGGGTTCCGTGCGGCGGTCCCGCACATCAGGGCGGCCGGAGGAGGCGCCATCGTGAGCACGGCGTCCATCAGTGGCGTGCGGCCCGCCTCGGGAGAGGGACCCTATGCGGCGAGCAAAGCCGGAGTGGCTGCCCTCACCGCATCGGCCGCACTTGAATACGGGCCCGACATACGGGTGAATGCAGTGTCACCCGGAACGATTCGCACCAAAATGACGAAGCCGTGGTTCGAGTTTTTTCCGGACCAGGAGGGTCGATTCGAGAGGGAGACACCGGTGGGCCGCGTCGGTGATCCCGAGGACGTCGCCGACGTGGTGATCTTCCTGTGCTCGGACCTCTCCCGCTTCGTGACGGGCCAGAACATCGTCGTCGACGGCGGGCTCACGCTGCACGGGTCGGGCGTTGACGGCCTTTTCGGCCTGATCTACCCCGAGGATGGGAAGGGCTGAGCTTCGGGTGGCTTAAGGATTCGGCGTCGCCACGTCGATGGTCCGGTCGGTGTGCACCTGACCCCATCGCGAATCGTCGAACAGGGCTCGATACACCATGGTCGCCAGCGTGTCCAAGGCCACATCGTCCACCGGTTGACGCACGAATCCGCGTACATCGTGGAACCTGTCCAGCATGGCGAGTACGCCCACGGCGGCAGCCTGCGGGTCGATCCTGTGATCGGCGTCCTCGGTACTGATCTGGCGCGCTAGAGCATCGGACATCACGGTGAAGATCTCCCGAAGGGTGCTGGTCAGGCCCGGGTCGATCCTCGCCAGGTCGGTCCAGGCCCGGAAGAGGGCGGCCTGGCGCATCCACAGGTCCGAATAGAGCGCGACCCAGCCGCGCACGTCTTCCCACTGGGGCTTGCCACCCGACTCCGGCGGCCGGCTGAGGGCATCGGCGACATGCTGCGCTGCGGTGCCCGCCTCAGCGACCAGGGCCCGCAGGAGGTCCTCCTTGTTGGAGAAGTAGAGGTAGAACGTGCCGTGCGACGTCTTGGCGATCTTCACGACGTCGTTCACCCGGGTGTCGTAATAGCCCCGCTCGTCGAAGCAGATCATGGCGGCGTCCAGCAACCGACGCATGGTGCGCCGCCCCTGGCTCCGTAGGACCCGCTTGCTGGCCGGCAGTCCGATGCCCCCCGCCGCCTCTCCCATCCCGTCGGCCGTCGTCGCGGCGGTCCCGTCGAGAGCCAGGTCAGGCGCCTCACCGGGTTCCAGCGTCCGGCCGTCCCGCCAGGCGCTCTCCCAGCCGTACCGTCAAGCGCCGTGTGGGCTGTCCCGCCGTCCGCCGCCGTCCGCGCGCCCACCTGCGGGCTTGCCGTGTCAGGTTGGGCAGGAGGCGATGCCATGTTGGTGGGCATCGTAGTGCCCGGGCTGGTTGAACTGGCTAACCTGACACGGTGGTCAGGTTCGAGCGGGGACAGGAATGAGGATGGACCAGGGCGTTTTCGCCGGCACGACGGTCGGGAGCGGGCCAAGGTGACGCCGTCCACCGCAGCGAAGGCGGGCTCTCCGGTGACAAGCCTGGAGGATGCGATCGCCACCAATGTGCGACCGGGCGACGCCGTCCACGTCATGCTCGGGCACAGTCGATGGACGGCCGGGGCCCGTGAGGTGGCGCGCCAGTTCTGGGGGACGGACCCCGGGTTCACCCTCGTCATGACCAGCCTGGGGGCACTCGGCGGCATCTTCTTCCAAGGAGGCCTCGTCAAGAAGGTCGTGACGGCCTACTCGGGCAACAGCTTTCCGACGTACAACCCGAACCCGCTGTTCCGCAAGGCCTACGAGTCCGGCGCGGTCGAGGTCGAGCACTGGTCGATCCTGACGATGTCCCAGCGGATGGAAGCGGCCGCCCGGGGTCTGCCGGCCATGGTGACCGGCTCCATCGCCGGGTCCTCCATGGCCTCCAATGAGGGATTCACCGAAATCGATTCGCCGTTCGGCATGCTCGGATTGCTCTCGCCACTGGCACCCGATGTAGCACTCGTGCATGCCGCTGTGGCCGACCGCGCCGGCAACCTCGCGTTCTCCGAGCCCTTGCTCGAGGGTGTGTGGGGTGCGTTGGCCGCACGACGCGGCGTCGTGGCCACGGTGGAGAAGGTCGTCGACAACCTGCATGGTCTGGGCCACCGGGTGCGCGTGCCCGGCCATCGGGTCCTGGCCGTGGTGGAGGCCCCGTTCGGTGCGCACCCCGGCGGTTGTTATGCGCCCGGGTTGCCCGTGCGCAGCTACGGCGAGGACATCGCGCACTGGAGCTTGGCCGCCCGGGCTGCCGCGAAGGGGACCTTCGCGGAGTTCGCCGACAAATGGGTGCTCGGCCCGGCCACCCATGACGACTATCTCCGGCTGCTCGGCGACGATCACCTCCGTTGGCTCGAGGGGCGCTCGGATCCGACGTCGTGGAAGGCCGATGCCGAAGCGACCCCGGTTCCCGACGATCCGGTGTTCTCGTCATGGGAACACGCAGCTGCCTTCGGCGCGCGTGAGGTCGAACGCGTCGTCGCCGACGTCGCCGCCGACGCGGTGTTGGCGGGCGCCGGGGCGGCGAATCTCGCCGCGTGGGTGGCGGTGGGACGGGCGCGCGCGGGCGGAAGCCGGGTCATGCTGACCGCCGAGCTCGGGCTGTGGGGCTACGAGCCGACACCGGCCGATCCCTACATCTTCAATCATCGGGTCTTTCCCGACACGCCGTACCTCTCCGATGCGTCGGCCGTGTTGGGCATGGTGATCGGCGGCCCCGGTACGCGCACGGTGGGATGTCTCGGTGCGGCCGAGGTCGACGCCAAAGGGTGCCTCAACTCGACCGAACTGGCCGGAGGTCGATTCTTGGTGGGCTCGGGCGGCGCCAACGATGTGGCGAGCCGCGCCGAGGCATGTGTGGTCATCACCTTGGCTCGTCCAGAGCGACTGCCCGAATCCGTGGCCTACGTGACGTCGCCCGGGCATCGGGTCGTGAGTGTGGTGACGGACAAGGGCGTCCTCCGGCGGCACGACGGGGTTCTCCGCCTTGCCGCCGTTCCCGCGGGCGCCGGGACGATCGAGGACCGCACGCGCGCGTTTGTCGAGGCGTGCGGTTACGAGCCCGAAGTGGCACGGAACGTCGAGGAACTGGCTCCGCTGTTAGCGGGTGAAGTGGCCGCCTTGAGGGAATTCGACCGTCAACGGCTCTTCCTGAAGTAAACGGCTCCAACCGAGTAATCGGCTCTTCCGCAGAACATCTCCCCCCCGAAGCAATTGCGAAAGGTATTGATGCTACGAATGGATCGTCTGGTGAAGAGGACCGACAGTGCCAGCGAAGTGCATCCAAGGGGGACGCAACCGTCAGAGGAACAAGGGGGGAGCACGATGCGAATGAACGCGTCGCACACGAATCGACGTCTGCGCAGCACGCACCGTCAAGGGGCGGGAATGCTGGCCAAGGTGATCCTCGGAGGAGCGACGTTGGCATCCGCCGTCGTGACCTTGGGTCTCCCTTCGACCTCGGCGGGAGCCGCCGCGAGCGCTGCCCCGGGAGTCACGAAGAACTCCATCACCGTCGGCACGATCTCCACCCAGACCGGAACCCTCGCCGGAAACTTCGCTTCCCTCATTTACGGGGAAGAGGCGTATTTCAACTACATAAATTCCCAAGGCGGCGTGAACGGTCGCAAGATCAATTACAAGTACAAGCTCGACGACGGCGGCAACCCGAGCCAGTTCAACCAGCTCGTCTCCACTCTCATCAACCAGGACCATGTTTTCGCTGTCACCGGCGTTGCCTCGGCCTTCTTCACGCCGAACCTGTTTGTCGAGGCGAAAATTCCCACCTACGGCTACAACGTCTCCAACAACTGGGCGGGACCGAACAACCTCTTTGCGGCCGGCGGCGGCGGATCGACCCAGTACCTGCCGGGCGGGATACCCGAAGTGGCGTATCTGGTGAACAAGGTCCACGCCAAGTCGGTGGCCGTTCTGGCCTACGGCATCGCTGCTTCGGCCGCATCGTGTCAGGCGGATGCCAAAGGCCTCACCGCGGCCGGTATCAAAGTGAGCTACACGGACTACAAGATCGCGTACCCGGGAACGACGGTGGCCACCGACGTGCAGCGCGGAAGCAGGCCGGCGCTGACTTCGTGTTGAGCTGCATGGACGTCCAGGGCAACGTCACCATGGCCCGGGCAATCAAGCAGTACGGCCTGAAAGCCACGCAATTCTGGCTCAGCGGGAACGACCAGTCGACGTTGAACCAGAACGAGAGCTTGATGCAGAACGTGTATTTCTACATCGCCCACGTGCCGTTCCTCGCCTCGCAGTCCGTCTATCCCGGCCTCAAGCAGTACCTCGCGGTGATGAACAAATACGAGCCCAAGTACGCCACCGACGAGGTCGCCATTCAGGGCTGGGAGTCGGCCGCGCTCTTCGTCCAGGGGGTACGGATGGCGGGCAACAATCTCACCCAGGCCAACGTCATCAAACAGACCAATACGCTCACGGCCTACAACGCAGGAGGATTGACCACGCCGACGAACTGGAAGGACGCAGGTCATTCGGGTCACGCGCCCCCGTACTGTGCGTCGTATATCCAGGCGCAGGGAACCAAATACGTGCCGGTCCTCAACACCTCCAAGAAGAACGTGTTCGTCTGCTTCGCCACCACGAGCGGGAAGAATCCCCAGCCGCTGAAGAAGTTGCCACCGGGCACGCCGCCCCTTCCCTGATGGCGCATCCCGCGACGGACACCTCCGCCTAGCCACCATGGAACAGTTCTTCGGATTCGCGATTCCCGGCATCCCGTACGGGTGTACCTATGCGATCGTGGCCGTGGGACTGGTCCTCACCTACCAGGCGACGGGTGTCTTCAACTTCGCCTTCGGCGCGCAGGCCTTCGCCGCGGCCTTTGTCTTCACCGTCCTCACCCAGAACGACCATTGGGGAGGATTCCCGGCCTTCATCGTGTCGGTGGTGGTCCTGTCCCCGCTGATCGGACTCGCCTTCGATCGGTTGTTGTTCCGCAACATCCCCAACTCCAACACCACCGCGAAATTGGTCATTTCGATCGCCTTGCTGGTCGGCATCCCCTCCCTCCTGCCGGTGCTCTTCGGGCCGCAGAACCTTGACGACACCGCAACGATCCTCCCCTTCTTCAATCCGAATGTCGTCTATGCGACGGTGCTGGGAACGCCGATCAACGGTATTTACCTGGCCGTCATCAGCGTCACCGTGGTGGTCCTCATTTCGCTCACGGTTCTGTTGAGGTTCACGAACCTGGGCCTCCAGATGCGAGGCGCCGTGGAGAGCCGTCGTTTGGTCCAACTCGACGGCGTGAACTCGGGTGGAGTGGTGGCGTTGGCCTGGGCCATCTCGAGTTTCATGGCCGGGCTGGCCGGCGTTGTCCTCGCGCCTATTTACGGAGCGTTCTCGTCGGATACCTATGCGACGCTCGTCGTGGCGGCCATTGCGGCGGCCGCCTGGGGTCTTCTGCGCTCCATTCCCATTGCGGCCGGCGTGGCCGTGCTCATCGGGGTGGTGAGCACAATCCTCGAGGGGTACCTCCCGACGAGCAGCATCCTGTATTCAGCGGTTCTCCCGTCGCTCCCGTTCTTCGTCCTGGTGGCCGCGCTCCTCATCCTCCCGGGCATGCGGTCCCTCGATCTGAACCGCGATCCCCTGGCCACGATCGATCCACCACCGCCACCGGTCGCCGCCTCGTCAAGGGCGCCCAGCATGGACCGCATCATCCGCCGGCTGTGGTGGATTGTCCTCGCCGTGTTCATCGTCTCGATGTTGACATGGATCCCCAAGACGTGGGAAGGAGTGTTCAACTCGGGTATCGCTCTTTCGACGGTTCTCTTGTCCATCACGCTGATCACCGGAATGGCGGGACAGCTGTCACTCTGCCAGGGCACCTTGGCCGGAGTGGGCGCGTTCACGTCGGCACAATTGGCGAACCACCTCGGATTGAACATGTTGGTCGGAGGTTTGGTGGGCGCAGCGTTGGCTGCGGTCGTGGCGGTGATCCTGGCCCTGCTGTCGTTGCGGCTGCGCGGCCTGGGTCTGGCTCTGATGACGCTGGCGGCGGCCTTGCTCTTCGACAACACGTTCTTCAACGACGTGTCGATCAGTGGGGGAGGATCAGGTTTGAGCCTCAAGTCGCGTTGGCTGGGCACTTCCGAGTTCTTCAATTTCAACGGTCACGCGTACTTCATCCTGAGCATCGTGGTTCTGGCGGTCTGCGTCGGCATCGTCCTCCAGGTCCGGAAGGGCACCGTGGGGCGCAATCTGGCGGCGATGCGTGGAAGCGAAACGGCGGCGGCCGGCCTGGGCATCAATCTGACCTGGCAGCGCATTGTGGTGTTCGCCCTGGCCGGAGCTATTGCGGGCATAGGCGGCGTTTTGGTCACCATTCAGCAGCAGGTGGCCAGCTCGGCCCAATGGAACTACAGCTTCTCGTTGGTGTTCATCGTGTTGGTGGTCACCACCAGTGTCTCTTCGGTGGAAGGAGCCATTCAGGCCGGGATCGGATTCTTCGTCGTCGACCAGCTCTTGACCTATCTGCCGGCCCGCGTGGGCGGCGGCAGCTTGGTCATCGTGCTCTTCGCCTTCGGATCGCTGCAATATGCCAAGCACCCTGAGGGCATCCTCGAGTTCCAGAAGCGGCGCTCCAACCAATGGTTCGAGCAACGCTTCTTCCCCGCGGAGTATTACGCCCTGCATCCGTCCGAGGCCACGCCCCCCGGCCTGGCACTGCGTGGCGGGGCGCCGTCCGAAGTGGCGCCAGAGGCCCATGGCTGACGCCCCGCTGCTCTCCCTCCGGAACGTCTCCAAATCCTTCGGTGGGATCCATGCGGTCCACGACATCTCCTTCGACGTCGGTGCGGGGGAGAGCGTCGGCCTCGTCGGACCGAATGGAGCCGGCAAGACGACGCTGTTCAACTGCGTGTGTGGCCAGCTGCGCAATGACGAGGGTGACATCCTGTTCGGTGGCGTGTCGCTCTCCGCCCTGCCCACGTTCAAGCGGGCACGGCTCGGTATCGGCCGCACGTATCAAAAGGTGGAGATGTTCACCGACATGAGCGTGCGGGACCACCTGCTGGTGGCCGAACGCTCGCGTCGTGGCAACGGCCGCCTCTGGAAGGACCTCGTGAGCATGAGCGGTGTCACCAAGGAGGAGACGGCCAACGTCGAGGCCGCCTTGGCGCTCGTGGGGATCACCGAGTTCGCCGACACGTCGGTCAACGCGCTCGGCCTGGGGCACTGCCGTCTCGTCGAGCTGGCCCGTGCCCTGGTCGCCGAGCCGAAGATCCTTTTGGCGGACGAGCCCTCCTCCGGTCTCGACGTCCACGAGACGGCCGAGGTCGCCGCCGTCCTCCGCACCGTCCAACAAGAGCGTGGCACCGCCATCCTGCTGGTCGAGCATGACCTCGCCATGGTGGGTGAGGTCGTCGACCGGACCGTGGTGATGGACCTCGGCTCCATGCTGGCCGAGGGCACCTTCGACGATGTGATGGCGGACCCGGTGGTGCGCAAGGCGTATCTCGGCCAGATGGGGGTGTCATGACGGCGGCGGTCGAGCCGACGGAGAGGGGCGACGTGTTGGTCCTCGAGCATGTCAGTGCGGCCTATGGCCCCTACCGTGCGCTCTTCGACGTGTCCTTCCGTGTCCCGGCGGGAGGGATCGTGGCCCTTGTCGGTTCCAATGGTGCGGGTAAGTCCACCGTGGCCCGTACGGTCACCGGGCTGGTGACCGCAACGAACGGCAAGGTCACCTTCTGTGGCCACGACGTCACCCACATGCCGGCCTACAAGATCGCCCGACTCGGGATGGCCCATGTGGTCGAGGGAAGGGGAGTGTTCTCGAGCCTCACCGTGGAGGAGAACCTGACCCTGGCCTTCCGGCAACGGGCCGGCCGGCACCTGTTGTCGACCAATTTGGAGCGGGCGTATACCGCCTTCCCGATTCTGGGCGAGCGGCGGCGGCAGATGGGAGGAACACTGTCGGGGGGCCAACAGCGACTGCTTTCCCTGGCCAAGGTGCTGGTGGTCCCACCGCAGGTGCTCATCGCCGATGAGCTCTCGCTGGGGTTGGCACCGGTGGTCGTCGACTCTGTCTATGACGGCCTGCGCGAGATCAATGCGAACGGGACGGCGCTGGTCGTCGTTGAGCAGCAGGTCTCACGGGTGCTCGAATTGGCGAGCAAAGCAGTGGTTCTCGACCGGGGATCGGTGGCCTACGACGGCGACACCGCCGGCGCGGGCCTCACCGTTGAATCGTTGATGGCCCGGCGCGAAGAGGCCGCCGCGACGGCTGTCGGCCAGGTTGAAGAACTGAATTCCTGACCCGGGCCGACGACCGGGTGGACGGCCGAGGAGATTCGGCGCACGGCCCTTCAGGACGTGATCGGGGCGGCGCCGACTTCTGCCTCGGAGGCGAGAAGAGGGTGGATCTTGCGGGTGACGACCCACCACTCGACGACGAACGTCAGTCCGGGGAGGAGTCCGGCGCCGCACATGATGAGGACCCACAGGATGTTGAGGCGCGTCTTGAACGAGAGAATGCCCACGGTGATGAGGTACACGATGTAGAGGTAGCCGTGCAGGATCCCGAAGATCTCGACCTCCAGTTTGCCATGCCCCGTGCCGATTTTGATGCCCGTGAAGATGAACAGCGGAATGATGAGCGTTCCGACGATGTTGGCCATGAGCTGGTAACGGAACAGCGCGCCTTTGAGACCTCGCTCCGTGAGGCGCCTCACTGAGGCCTGCGTGCGATGGGAGTCTCGGGCTTCCTCCAGGTTTTGGCACCGCTGGCCGACAATGCTGCGAGTCGGGCGTTGTAGGCGGCGAGTTCCGGATTCTCGTCTTCGAGCGCCGTGGTGTGGTCGGCGGGAGCGGGCGTTGCGGGCGCTGTGTCAGTCGTGTCAGTCGTGGATGACGGGGCCGTCGGGGCTGGGGAAGAGAGGTGTCGGCGCGAATCAGGGTGAGCCGTCGCCGTGTGGGCCGTCGCCGGCTCGAGCGTCCTGGCGCTTTTGGCCTCAGCGTGGCTTTCGTCGTGGGCGACATCTGCCTCGGCGTCGGGGGAGACGTCTGAGGTCGATGCCTCTGCTGCCTGCTTCCGCATGCCCTTGAGCCCGACGGTGTCGTAGTCGGTGTGGAGGAACTGCCACCAGAAGTAGATCCCGACGATGGCGAACACGGGCCACTCGAACGTGTAGAGGTAGCTCAGGCCGTTGCCATCCTCGGCCCGGGTGATCTGCCACCAGGTGGCAGCGACGCAGAAGGGCACAAAGAGGAGGCACCCGACGTGCAGGAAGACGGCTCGTCTGGAGAACCACCGCTCACGCACGCCTGCGATGTTACCGGGCACCGGATAGCAATGGAATTCGCCCCTGGCCTGGACTCTTAGGTCGTGCTCCGGCTGATTGCCGGTGGGTTCAGGCTGATACCTGGTGGTCGCCGGCTGTTCCCTGGCCCGGGTGTTCAGCCGTTGACGTCTGCCGTTGGAGCAGCCGTGGCGTCAGTCGCCAATGAAGCCGCCTGCGAAGCCGCTTGCTCTTCGCGTTTCTTGCCCCGTCGATTCGCGATGCGCAGTTGTGTGGTCCGGGCGACGCCGACGGCGAGGACCAGGAACGCCCCCGCGAGTGCCGCTCCGAGGAGCGCAACGGCCACCGGCATCTGGCCGTTTGCCGCGAAGAACTCCACACGGACCGATCGGGTGTTCTGGACGATGAAGTCGATCAGGGCAACGCCGAGGACGACCGCCACCGCCACGGCCACCCACGCTCCTCCGATACGGGTGTGGTGGACGCCGTCTCCGCGGGCCTTTCGACCACTACGGGCTGCAGGCTGCACCGGAGCGACTTCGACCGGCTCGCTCGCCATAGGTTGCTCGTCCCCGGAACGCGATTCAATGATGGACACACCTCTTCCTTACCCAATTGAACCCATGTTGTAACGAAGAGCGCTTCTCGGCCGCTCGGGGGCATCGCCAAGATGGTTCGATAGACGAACTATCCGGGTATTCTGGACCCGTGACAAGCGACACGCAAAAGCCGCCCACGCCCGCGAAGGTTCCTCGCGCAGACCGCACGAGTAGGGAAGTGGAGGCGGTGCGGGCGTTGGCCCGGGCCACTCGTGTCCTCGAACGCGCCTCGGGCGAGCTCAGCCTGGCGCACTACAGGGTTCTTTCGGCGGTTGCCTCCGGTGACGAGCGGGCCTCGCGCGTGGCGCGTCGACTTGCCGTCGGCAAACCCACGGTGAGCGCCGCCGTCGATGCTCTGGCCCAGCGGGGAATGCTCGTCCGGACCGAAGTCGACGGGGATCACCGCGTCGCCGCACTCCACCTGACCCGCGAGGGCGTGGCGCTTCTCTCTCGTGTCGAGGCCGAAATGATCCGTCGTATAGAGGACCTGAGTGCGCGGACGCCGGATGGCAATCAACTGATGGAGTCGCTGGTATGGCTCGGCGCCGCCATCGACGACATGCACACGCAGCGCGCGGCGGAGCGGAGCGGGGCGTAGTGCCCGCAGACGTCCCTGCCGAGACCACGGCGATGCCGGGTTGGGTGCGGCGGCTGTGGGGCTACATGATGCGCCATCGTCGGGACGTGACGCTGGCTGTATCCGCGGCATTGCTCGGAAGCGTCTGCCAGACCACCATTCCCCTCATAGAACGTCAGATCGTGGACGGAGTGGTGGTTGCCCACACCTCGTCGTTATGGCCGTGGCTCGTGCTCCTCGTTGCGCTCGCGCTCGCCTCGTTCGGGTTCCTCTATGTGCGCCGCTACCGCGGCGGGCGCGTGGCGCTCAGCGTGCAGTACGACCTGCGCAACGCGATGCAGGCCCATCTCCAGGCGATGGATTTCGACAATCTCGACCGCATGCCCACGGGCCAAGTGGTCGCCCGCGCCAATTCGGATTCGGCCCTCGTGCAGGGACTCCTCAGCTTCTTCCCCATCATGAGCGGCAACGTCCTCCTGATGCTGTTCTCGCTCGGCGTCATGTTCTACCTGTCGCCCCTGCTCTCGGTCGTCAGCGTGATCATCGCTCCGACGTTGCTCATCGTCTCCTACCGGATGCGACGGCAGGTCTTTCCCGCCACGTGGGACGGGCAACAGCGAGAAGGCGACGTGATCCAGATCGTGGACGAAGACGTCAACGGCGTGCGTGTCGTCAAGGCATTCGGCCAGGAACAGCGTGAACTGGAGCGGGTCGCCGATGCTTCGCAGACGCTCTATGGCTCGCAGATGCGCGCTGTTCGCCTGCAGTCGCGTTACCAGCCGATCCTCGAGGCGATCCCCACCATCGGCCAGGTCGCCATCCTGGCCTTCGGTGGCTGGCTCGCCCTGCACGACGAGATCACGCTTGGTACGTTCCTCGCCTTCTCCACCTACATCGTCCAGCTCGTCGCTCCCGCCCGCCAGCTCGCCGGCGTCCTGACCGTGGGCCAGCAGGCGCGGGCCGGTATCGAACGGATCTTTCAATTGCTGGACCTCAAGCCGGCCATCGTCGACGAGCCCGACGCCGTGGAACTGCCCGTGTTGAAGGGGGACATCGTCTTCTCCGACGTGCACTTCGCCTACGGCGAGGGTGCGCCCGTGCTGCAGGGCTTGGACCTGCACATCGGGGCAGGGGAGCGGGTGGCCATCGTCGGCCCGAGTGGGAGTGGGAAGTCGACCGTGGCCATGTTGGTCTCACGGTTCTACGAACCGGACCAGGGATCTGTCCTCGTCGACGGGCACGATGTCCGCGGTGTCGCGCTGGATTCGCTGCGCCGCCAGATCGGCGTCGTCTTCGATGACAGCTTTTTGTTCTCCGATACCGTGCGCGCCAATATCGCGTATGGACGTCCGGACGCGTCGGAGGAGGAGATTGAAGATGCGGCCCGTGTGGCCCAGGCCCACGAGTTCATCCTCGAGCTTCCACGGGGCTACGACACGGTCGTCGGGGAGCGTGGCCTGACCCTGTCGGGCGGCCAGCGTCAACGTATCGCCCTGGCCCGCGCCATTGTGGCGGACCCTCGCATCCTCATTCTCGACGATGCAACAAGCGCGATCGACTCCAAGGTCGAGGAGGCCATTCACGAGGGCCTCCGGAGCGTGATGGCCGAGCGGACCACACTTCTCATCGCGAATCGGCAGTCAACGCTGCATCTCGCTGATCGGATCGTGGTCCTGGTCCATGGTCGGGTGGTCGACGAAGGGACGCACGACGAGCTCGTCGTCCGTAGTGCCGTCTATAGAACCCTACTCTCGGGCATCGAAGAGGATCTGGCCCAGGACGTCGGCGACCGGATCGAGCTGCTGGCCGCGCTCGGGGCATCGTCAGGCGCGGACGCCGCGCCCGGTGCCGATATGAGCGGCGCCGGCACGACATCTTCGGCGTGGAAGCAGGCCGCCGGTGCACCCGAGAGCCCCACCATCACGCGGACGGTCGGCCCTCCGAGCATCGGTGCCGGCCTGGGCCGCAGTAGCGGTGGATCGTGGCGACTCAACCTCCCCCCGACGCCCGAGCTTCTGGCACGCGTGGCCGCACTTCCACCGGTGCGCGATGCCGCCCAAGTCGACCTGGAGGCGGAGTCCCGCCATGACCGGAACTTCAGTTTGTCCCGGCTTCTCAGTGCGTTCCGCCGCCCCCTTCTTCTCGGTCTTGTGCTCGTGGTCATCGACGCGGTGGCCACCCTGTTGGGACCTATCCTGATCAAGACCGGCATCGACAACGGCGTCGCCAAGGGATCTACGGCCGTGCTCTTCTTGGCGTCGGGGTTCTTCCTCGTCGTCGTTCTCGCCGATCTGATTGATCAGATCGGCGAGACATTCGTGACGGGTCGGGCCGCGGAACGCATCATGCTGTCGCTCCGCATCCGTATCTGGGCCCAGCTGCAACGTCTCTCCCTGGACTACTACGAACGCGAGATGGCCGGCCGCATCATGACGCGGATGACGACGGACGTGGATCAGTTCGAATCACTGATAGAGAACGGGCTGCTTTCTGCGCTTGTCTCACTCGTCACTTTCGTTGGCGTCGGCTGCGCCCTATTGGTGATCAATCTCGAGCTCGGCTTGTGCACGCTCTCGGTCGTTGTCCCGCTCGCGGTGGCAACGGTGATCTTCCGCCGCAAGGCGGCGCGGCTCTACGACCTGTCGCGAGAACGCATCGCGATCGTCAACGCCGACTTCCAGGAGAGCCTGTCGGGCGTGCGTGTCGCACAGGCCTTTGTGCACGAGGCCGAGACGATCAAGCGGTTTGAGGGTCTCGGACGCCAGTACCTCGAATCGCGCGTGGCCGCCCAACGGCTCGTCGCCATCTACTTCCCTTTCGTGCAGTTCCTCTCGGGCATCGCCGATGCCATCGTGCTCGGGGTGGGCGCCGGGCTCATCGCGTCGGGGCATCTCACGTCCGGTGCCCTGATCGCGTTCATTCTCTACATCGACCTGTTCTTCTCGCCCATCCAACAGCTCTCGCAAGTGTTCGACTCCTGGCAACAGACCCGTGTCTCGGTCGGTCGTATCGCCGAACTGATGCAGCTGGAGCCGCTCACCCCGGCCGCGGCGCATGCGATAACGCCCGGGCGGCTGCGCGGTGAAATCACGCTCGAGAACCTTCGGTTCGCCTATCCGGCCGTGACGGCCCGGCCCGGCATTGCTCGCGCGCCTCGGGCCGAGCGGCGAGGGCCGAAGGATCCGCAGCTCATCCAGTCGTCCGACGTCCTGGACTACAAGCCACCCGAAGCGCTGCGCGGCATCGATCTGCACATCGAAGCCGGTGAGACCGTGGCACTGGTGGGGCAGACCGGGGCCGGGAAATCGACCGTGATGAAGATGGTCGCACGGTTTTACGATCCCGATCAGGGCGCAGTGCGGGTCGACGGTCTGGACCTGCGCACCATCGATCTCCTCGGGTACCGGCGCCAACTCGGGTATGTCCCGCAGGAGGCGTTCCTCTTCACGGGCAGCATCCGTGACAACATCGCCTACGGTCGCCCCGAAGCGCGCGACGAGGAGGTGGAAGCCGCCGCTCGGGCGGTAGGCGCCCATCAATTCATCGCCGAACTGCCGGGTGGCTACCACCACGCGTTACTCGAACGTGGTCGGTCCCTCTCGGCCGGTCAGCGCCAGCTCATCGCGCTGGCGTGTGCGGAACTGGTGGACCCGGTCGTTCTTCTCCTGGATGAAGCCACCTCGAACCTCGATCTCGCCACCGAGGCGCGGGTTGCCGAGGCGATGCAGCGGGTGTCCGCGAATCGCACCACCATCATCATCGCCCACCGGTTGCAGACCGCCAGATCGGCCAACCGCATTGTGGTTCTCCACCAAGGTCGCATCGCCGAGATCGGATCGCACGACGAACTGCGGGCTCTCGGAGGACGTTATGCCTCCATGTGGGACGCGTTCGAACAGGCCGGCCGGCGCGGCGCGACTACGCCCGCGACGGCCTCCGCGTCTGCGTCCGCTTCTGGAATGCGCAGCGCGTAAGGAGAGTCGCGCGCTGCGCTAGGAGACCGACGCCGTTGTCGTCGTCACGGACCCGCAGATGTTTCCGAAGTAGTTGGCGAGGGTTTGCGCGTCGGACTTCAGTGCGGTATTCGACCCGAGGGACTCCATCGATGTGCCGAGCTGCTCCAGGCTGGTCGAGTTGGCCACGTCCGTTTTGAGAGTGTTGAAGAAGGCAAAGATCCCTTTGCCTGCCGCTTGCACGTTTGCGGGCGCCGAGCTCAGTTCTGCTTCGAACGGCGCTTCGTACTTCTGCACCGTGTTGAAGTAGGTGAGGAAGGCCTGCTTCACGCCGGCGAAACCACTTCCCGCACTCGTCATGGCCTTCTCCAAGGCCGTGCCCAAGCCGCTCGAACCGTTCTCCGTGTTGAGGTAGTTCTTGCACGTCGCGCTGCCCGTGGTGAAGGCGGGGCCCTTCGAGGCGTGGTGCTTGGGTGCCTTGTGGTGTTTCTTGGGCTGATCTTTGGCCGAGGCCAGGGTCATGGGGGCGCAGGCGAGACCAACGCCCAGGAGCGCCACGCTGCAGCCCTGTAGAAGCCGCCGACTTTGCATTTCGTGACCTCCAGGTCTGGGTCTGAACTGAGAAGGATACCGGTTGTGGATGTGTGAGGGAAGGCGCCCCGGCTCGCGACGGTCGCAAAGCGATGGCAAAACGGTTGCCCGCTGCACCACCGGTCGATACACGTCGCCGCCATCACACGCAGCGACGGGGGCGTTCAGCCCTCGCTGTGCTTTCCGACGTAGCGGTCGAACCATTCGAGCGTCCGGTCCCATGCTGCTGCGGCGGCGGCCGCATTGAAGACGGCGGGGCGGTCGTTGCAGTTGAAGCCGTGGTCGGCCTCGGGATATAGGACGATTTCCGTCGGTACCTTTACCGCTGCGGTCACCTTGCGAAGTTGGTCGACATCGCCGGTAGGGATGCCCTGGTCGAGATCCCCGTACAACCCGAGCCACGGGGTCTGGAGCTGCGGAGCCTGCTCGAGGAGAGAGGGCAGGCCGAATCGTCCTTCGGCCACCCCGCCGCCGTAGAAAGTCACCGCGGCGCCCAGCGGGCGCAACGTTGCGGCGTAGAACGTGACACTGCCGCCCATGCAGAACCCGACGACGCCCGTCTGTGCTTCTGTGAATCCAGCCTCGTTGAAATAGGCGAACGAGGCGAGGAGATCGGTGGTGATGCCCCCGGACGAAAGTTCCATCATCACCGGCATGACGGCGGTCAGGTCGTCGTAGGCCAGGACGGGGGAGCCCTGACGATGAAAGAACGCCGGTGCGACGGCTCGCCATCCGGCATCGGCCAAGCGGGTGCAGATGTGCTCGATGTGGGTCGTGACGCCGAACGCTTCTTGGACGACGACGATCCCACCTTTGGCTTCGGCGTCGGGCACGGCCTCGAACGCGGGCATCGGCCCGTCAGCGGTGTCAATGGTGATGTGTGACTCGGTCGTCATCGAGATACTCCTTTGGCGGTCAGTGACGACGGGGCATTTGTCGGGGTCCCGTCTTCGTCATCTTCTTCGAGGAACGGTAGGTCGGGGTCGAACCCTTCGTCCACGGCGTGCACGTCTGTGTAAACGTAGTGGGCTCCTCGACTCCACGATGCCGCCGCGGCGAGAAGGCTCATCACGATGGAGAAGTCGAGGGCGATGTGCAGGCCGTCGCGAAACGGCACCGCGATGAGGCTCGGGAAGAAGCTGCGACCAGTGAGTGTGGCCTGCTGCGCCGCAGTGAGATGGCTTAGGACCTGCGGACCGACCAGATGCTGCACCGGGTTGTACCCCAGGAACGCCGCAAAGAGCGTGGAGACGGGTGGGAGGTGCGAGATGCGGGCCGCGTCGTCCTGCGAGACCCCATGGGCCAAGAGGCCGTGGTACAGGCTGGCCGGAAGCGCCGTGGACAGCCCCGCGATGAGCAACGTGAAGAAGATCCCGATCGAGAGGACCTGCGCCGTGTTCATGGCCGTCGTGGCCATGCCTGATCCAGCACCGCGATGCTCGGGAGGCAGGCTGCTCATGATCGCCGCCCGGTTCGGAGAGCCGAACATGGACATGGTCAGACCGGTGAGCAGGAGGACGGCGCCAAAGACCCAGTACGGGAAATCGATCGGCAACAATTCGAGGAGGCCGAAGCTGAAGGCGGCGCCGATCATCCCGCCGGTAGCAAAGGGTCGGGCGCCGTAACGGTCCGACAGGTAGCCCGAGAGAGGACCGGCGATCAGGAAGCCGGCGGTAAGGGGGAGCATGGCCAGCCCGGCCCACAAAGGGGTCTGGGCGAAGTCGTAGCCGTGGAGTGGCAGCCAGATTCCCTGGAGCCAGATGATGAGCATGAACATGAGGCCGCCCCGGGCCATGGCGGCCAGGAAGCTGGCCAGAATTCCCGAGGTGAACGCGCGGATCTTGAAGAGCTGCAGGCGGAACATCGGCTGTTCGACCCTGGTCTCGATGACGGCGAAGGCAATCAGCAGGAGGACGCCGAAAAAGAGCGATCCCACGACGCGCGGGTTCGTCCACCCCATCGTGTTGTGCCGGTAGGGCTCAATGCCATAGGTGATGCCGATCATGACGAGGATGAGACCCAGCGCGAAGGTGATGTTCCCCGGCCAGTCGATCTTGGCCGGTCTCCGTGGGCTGAGCTCGCGCAGATGCAAGTACCCGTAAATGGTGGCGAAGAGCCCGATCGGTACTGAGACCAAGAAGATGAGACGCCAGTTGATGGGGGCCAGGAGGCCGCCCAGCACCAGCCCGATGAACACCCCGCTGAAGGCGGCGGCGGAGTTGATGCCCATGGCCATGCCGCGCTCTTCCGCAGGGAAGGCGTCGGTCAGGATGGCCGAGGAGTTCGCCATCAACATGGCTGCGCCGACGGCTTGGAAGATCCGCATCACGATCAGCCAAATTCCTGCGATATGGCCGGTCATCCAGGTGATGGTGAGGAGGAGAGAGAAGAACGTGTAGACGGCGAAGCCGAGGTTGTACGTGCGGACGCGCCCGTAAATGTCGCCCAAACGACCCAGCGTCGTCACCAGCACGCTCGTCACGACGAGGAAGCCCAGGATCATCCACAGCAGATAAAAGCTGTTCCCGGGTTGTAGCGGGTCTATGCCGATGCCCCGGAAGATGGCCGGCAGCGCGATGAGGACAATGGAGCCGTCGATCGTCGCCATGAGCATGCCGAGAGTCGAGATGAACAGGGCCGTCCACTTGTAGTTGTCGGGAAGCGGTGCGTCGATGCCCGGGCGCGCCATGCGGGTGCGGTGGGGAGCGGTGGAACTGCGTAGCGAAAGGTTCATGCGCCGGTTCGCATACCGGTCCGTGCCGGCGGGGTAGCCGCCGGGGGGGTAGCCGCCGAGGTGATCGGCGTCGTCATCGATCCGTTCATCGTCCTACCCGTCCTACCCCTCGCCCTATTCATCGTCCACGTCCGAGGGTTGACCTTCGAGGGCCCGACTGAGGAGGCGCTGCAGGATGCACCGTTCCTCTGTGGTGAGGGCCCCGAGGACCTCGTCCTCGACGCTGCTCTGGGCGAGCTCGCCCCGCTCGAGTGCGGCTCGGCCCTCCGGCGTGAGCTCGACGAGATGCCGCCGGCGATCCACCGGGTCCCGCCGCCGCTCGACGTACTGCAGGGCCTCCAGTTCGTTGAGAAGGAGCACGCAGTTATTGGCGTCGAGCGACAACGCTTTGCTCAGCGCATGTTGGGTGGCTGGATGATGATCGCGGAGGTAGGCCAGCGCGCCGAGTTCCCGGATGCGCATGCC
Source organism: uncultured Acidimicrobiaceae bacterium (assembly GCA_963755665.1). Taxonomy (GTDB): domain Bacteria; phylum Actinomycetota; class Acidimicrobiia; order Acidimicrobiales; family RAAP-2; genus Bog-473. Next base: position 53,665 of record CAVWKU010000014.1, on the reverse strand, counting down.
CACCAGATCCACCGTGCTCCGGCGATAGACGACACGCGCCAGCCTGGTCAGCAGCACGATCGGGCCGGTGGTGGTCTCCGTCTTTGTCCCCGTCTTCTGGGTCCCTGTCTCCATCTCTGGGGTGACTCTACCCCGAGCAGGGATCATCATGCAAGACTGGATCCTCCCTACAGTAGGGATGATTTCCAGGAAAGAATACCGGGGCGGTCCGGACCTCCGGTTGCGGCCCGCACCCTTCGCTTCCCGCTTATACTCAATACCGGTAGGGGGTATATAGCCGGAACCAGAATGAGGGACGGGACGGGAGCGCAGATGGCAGATCCGGGATACGTCGATCAGAAAGAAGCGGTGCAGAAGCGGTTGCGACGCATCGAGGGGCAGGTCAGAGGGCTGCAGCGCATGGTGGACGAGGACCGCTATTGCATCGATGTGCTCGAGCAGGTTTCGGCAGCGACCCGGGCCCTGCAGTCGGTGGCCCTGCAATTGCTCAACGACCATATGGCGCACTGTGTCGCCGATGCCGTCAAGAGTGGCGGGGACGAGGCGAAGGCAAAGCTCGACGAGGCATCCGCCGCCATCGCGCGATTGGTGCACTCATGATGCGGCCGGCCCGGCAGATGGCCCCGCCCCCGACCCCGTTGCGACGGCGGCAACGACAGCCGCAGCCGTCGGGATGATGCTCGCCGACGCCGGTTGGCTCGATGCCATCGCAAGAAGCCTTCGCGCAGGCTTCTTCATGTTCTGGGAGACACTCTGGCCGCTCATCCTCGGGTTCGCGCTGTCGGGAGCGGTGCAGGCGTTCGTCAGCCACGAGGCCATGCAGCGAAAGTTGGGAGATCACAAGCCCAGAGCAGTCGTGCGAGCGTCGGGTTTCGGCATGGTCTCGTCCTCCTGCTCGTATGCGGCGTCCGCCATGGCCAAGTCGCTCTTCGTCAAGGGGGCGGACTTCGTGGCGTCGCTGGTCTTCATGGTGGCCTCGACCAACCTGGTCATCGAGTTGGGCATCGTGCTCGTCGTCCTCATGGGGTGGCAATTCGCCGCGAGTGAGTTCGTCGGTGGGGTGATCATGATCGCTCTGCTGGCATCGCTCGGCGGCCTGTGGTTCAGGGGCAAAGTGATCACGCAGGCCCGCGCCCGCTTGCGTGACGAGTCCATGTCGGATCACGACCACGGCCACATCCCGGCCCCGCCGGAGAACGCCGCCCTCCAAGGTGAGAGTTGGCGCGAGAAGCTGCGATCCAAAGGTGGTTGGGCCGACGCCAGCACCTACACCATGTCCGACCTCACGATGCTGCGCCGTGAGCTTGTGATCGGCTACGTCGTGGCCGGCTTCCTGACGATCCTCGTGCCGACGTCGGTGTGGAACGCCGTCTTCTGGCACGGCCATGGATTCTGGACGAGCCTCGAGAACGTCATCGTCGGTCCCTTCATCGCCATTGTCAGCTTCGTGTGTTCCATCGGCAACGTCCCGTTGGCCGCCGCCCTCTGGAAGGGGGGAATCTCTTTCGGCGGCGTCGTGTCGTTCATCTTCGCCGACCTCATCACATTGCCGTTGCTGCTCATCTACCGCCGCTATTACGGCACCCGCCTCATGTTGCGGATGCTCGCGCTGCTCTGGGCCGTCATGTCCATCGCGGGGCTGGTGACCGAAGGCATCTTCCACGCCGCCGGACTCATCCCGCACACGCGGCCGACCCAGATCGCGCCCGACGGTTTTTCGTGGAACTACACGACGTTTCTCAACATCGTGTTCCTGATGGTGTTCGGCGTCCTCTACTGGACGTACCGCAACCGGGAACGTCTCGGCGGTGGGCAGGGGACCGCGCTCGACCCGGTCTGCGGTATGCAGGTCACGGTGGCCACCGCACCCGCATCGCTGCTCCATCAGGGAGATCGTTATTCGTTCTGCTCGGATCGGTGCAAGGAGCGCTTCGAGGAAGCACCCACACGTTTCATTCCCCGGTCAGCCGGCGAACAGTCATCATCGAGCGAACTTCCGGTTTGAGTCTGCGTCGTCAGGGACGCACCTCAGGTGGGAGGGGCCAGCGGAACAGTTGCGCGGCGTTCTCGTGGGTCATCTTGCGCAGGTCCTCGACGGGGAGATGACCCCAGTACCGTTTGATGATCTCCTGGGTGTCCGGCCACGTCGAGTCACCGTGCGGATAATCGACTTCGACCATGATGTGGTCGATGCCGATCCGGTGGCGGGTGTCGATCGTCGACGGATCGTCAATGGTACAGAACCAGAAGTTCCGCGCCAGGATGTCGGCCGGTCGCAGTCCCGAGGGGTCGTAGTCCCGACCGTAGCCCGAGCGTTCGACGATGTTGTCGAGACGGTCGAGCAGCATCGCGACCCAGCCGATCCCGCCTTCGCTCATGGCGATCTTGATGTTGCTGTAGCGCGACGGCAGGCCGGACCACAACCACTCGGCGCACGCCGACAACGACATCTGACCGAAGAGGGTTGCGACGAGCGGGACCATCGGGCTGTCGGCGGCAACGTCGGCCATGCCCGAAGAACCGACGTGCAGCGAGATCACGGTGTCGGTCTCTTCGCATGCGGCGACGATCGGGTCCCAGTAGCCGGAGAACAGGCTCGGCAGATCGATCCGGTGCGGTCGTTCGGGCAGCGTCACCGAGCGGAACCCGCGCGCCGCGTTGCGACGGATCTCGGCCGCGCCGAGCTCGGGGTCGGCCAGGAAGGTGATCCCGCACGGGATGATGCGGTCCGGATAGGGCTGCCACCACGCCTCGTAGAGCCAGTCGTTCCACGCTTTCGTGACGGCCAGCCCCAACGCGGGATCACGAGCGGCCGAGAAAACCCTGCCGCAGAATCCCGTGATCATCGACGGGAAGTTGAGCGACGCCCACACCCCGTTGATGTCCATGTCGGCGATGCGGTCGTCGATATTCCAGCAGCCGCGCCGCATATCTTCGAACCGCGTCGGTTCCACCTTGATGTCTTCGGGGCGGCGTCCGGCCACCGCATTCATGCCGACCTGGGTGTAGACGGCACCGTCGAACTCCCATACCTGGTGGCCCTGTTCGTTCTCGATGATTTTCGGGGCGAGGTCAGCGAAGCGGCCCGGGAGGCGACCCTCGAACATGTCGGGCGGCTCGACAAGATGGTCGTCGACCGAGATCACCGTGTAGTGCACCGGCCGCGGCTCGGGGTCCGGCAACAACAGGTCGTGCCGTGTCGTGATGGTGGTCATGACCCGATTCTGCCAGGAAGGGCCGCACCACGCTCAGGCTCCCCGACGCCCGCGACGCCCCGACGCCCCGACGCCCCGGCGGTCCCGCTATCGGCTCGCTGTCCCTGCGCACGGACTGCGTGGATCGGCCGCACCGGCGAAATGCCGCGTGCCGTCATCGTCGTAGACGACCGCAATGGCCTGGCAGCCGCCGACGGCGTTGGGTTCGAAGGCAGTGACCGGGATCACCCGGTGTCCACGATCCCGCAACCCTTCCGCCCATCCCGACGGCGCGTGGCCTTCGACGCAGATCTGGAGATCGTCGCCCCACCACAGCCGGAAGGGACCGGCTCCGGGCGCGACCAGCGAGACGCGGGCCGACGAGATGGCGGTGGCCGGATCCTCGCCCGCATGCAACATCCGGGCCAGGACTTGTTGGAGAATCTGCGGTTGGGCGTCGCCTCCCATCGCCCCGACAACATGCGAGAGCGTGCCATCGGAATTCGTGGCCAGCATGGGGGAGAGGGTGTGGGGCGGTCGTGTCCGTGGCGCCAGCTCGGCCGGGTGCCCGGGGACCAGAGAGAAGCCGACCCCGCGGTTGTGCAGGAAGATCCCCGTCGAGCCCGCGACCAGGTGAGAGCCGAAGTCCAGCGCGTTGGACTGTGTCAGCGAGATCCCGAGGCCGTCGGCATCCACTGCGCAGAGGTGGGTCGTGTCGCCGTCCGCCACCCGGGGGATCCCGGCGCTCGGATCATCCGGCGCACCGGCCCCGACATCCGACGGCGCCGCTCGATCGTCGCGGATGCGGTCGGCCGCCGCTGACAGTCGTTCCTCGCTGAGGAGGAACGACGCGTCGGCCCCGTCATAGAGGACGGCGGGACGGTCGTATCCAGCGGCGCGGGAGGCTTCGACGATGAGGTGGGCCCAGAGCGGATCGGACGGATCGGTCCCGAGACCGACCCGTTCGGCGACCCAGGAGCTGGCCAGCGTCAGGTAGCCCTGGGAGGGCGTGGGAACGGTCCACAGATCGTGCCCCCAGACCCGCAGGTGGGTCGGCTCGCACCACTGCGCGAAGTCGTGGGCCAGATCGTCCTCCACGTAGATGCCGTGTCCCAGGTCGACCAGCTCACGCCCGAACTCGCCGCCGTAGAAACCTTGCCGTCCGTCGTCGACGATCGCCCGCAGCGTGCGCGCGACGGAGGGAAGGCGTACGCGGGCATCGAGGGGGACGGGACCGTCGGGGCAGAGCTCCTGCGCCCCCGGAACCCGGTAGACAAGGTCACTCGCCAACGACAGCATCAACGATGCCACGAACCCGTCCTCCGCCAGTTCGATCGCCGGGCCGAATACGTCGTCCAACGCAAGGCGGCCGAAGCGGTCGTGAAGAGCAAGCCATCCATCGACGGCACCAGGCACGGGCACGGTCCGGATGTCCCCCCGCACCGGCATGATCGAGTGTCCCTCGTCGCGCAGCTTCGCCGCGTCGACGCCCGAGCCGGCACGCCCCGTCGCCAGGAGTGCGATCGGATCGACGCCGGGCGCGCTCACCACCGCCAACATGTCGCCACCCATGCCGCAGAGATACGGACTCGTCACCGCCATCACCGCTGCCGCACCGACCGCGGCGTCAGCCGCTGAACCGCCTTGAGCCAGAAGGCCGAGACCCGCGGTCGACGCCAGATGATCCGCCGCGCTGACCATGCCGCGCAGGCCGGTAACGGAAGCGAACGGAGCAAGGGGATACGCCATGCGCATGGCATAGCATGGTCACGTCGACTTGTCGGCGCCCTCTTCTATCCGCTCCTCGGACTCCTCGAGGATCACCTCGGCTTGATGCTCGGGATCCTCGCTCGACTCTTCTTCGGGCGGCCGTCCACTCGCGCGCGACATGACCGCCTCGTGCGACGGCTCCTCTTCCAGTTCGTGGTGGCTCATGCTCTTACCATTCCCAATCCGCCCGCCCGGCTAACTCTTCGTCCCGCCCGCCCGCCGCCCGGCTCACCATCCCGCGGGCCGGGCCTATCCCACAACGACGACGGAGCGCAGCACCTCGCCCCGCTGCATCCGGTGGAACGCCTCTTCCACTTCGTCGAGGGCGATGGTCTCGCTGACGAAGAGGTCCAGATTGAGACGCCCGGCTAGATACAGGTCGACCAACTTGGGGAAGTCCCGATCCGGCAGGCAGTCGCCGTACCAACTCGGCTTGAGCGCGCCACCACGACCGAAGAACTCGATCATGGGAAGGTCGATGCGCATGTCGGGCGTCGGCACCCCGACCTGCACAAGTGTCCCGGCGAGGTCCCGAGCGTAAAACGCCTGCTCCATCACCTTCGGGTTCCCGACCGCCTCGATGCAGACGTCCGCCCCATTGCCCTCCGTCAAGCCCTGCACCGCCGCCACCGGATCGACGGCGCTCGCGTCGACGACATCGGTCGCGCCGAACTGCTTGGCCTGTTCGAGCTTCCTCGCATCGAGATCGATGGCGATGATGGTGGTCGCCCCGGCCAACTTCGCCCCTGCAATGGCGGCGCACCCCACACCACCGCAGCCGAAGACGGCAACGGAGTCGCCGAGCCCCACGGCGCCGGTGAACATGGCCGAACCGATCCCGGCCATGACGCCGCACCCGAGCAATCCGACGGCCTCGGGCCGCGCCGAAGGGTCGACCTTGGTGCACTGCCCGGCAGCCACCAAGGTCTTCTCGGCGAACGCGCCGATGCCCAGCGCGGGCGAGAGCGGGATCCCGTCGGTCAACGTCATCTTCTGCGTAGCGTTGTGCGTGGCGAAGCAGTACCACGGCCGGCCGCGGCGACACGCACGGCATTCGCCGCATACCGCCCGCCAGTTCAGAACGACGAAATCGCCCGGCGCAACCGACGTCACGCCCGGCCCGACCGCGTCGACGATCCCCGCCGCCTCGTGCCCGAGCAAAAAAGGGAAGTCGTCGTTGATCCCGCCCTCGCGGTAGTGCAGGTCCGTGTGGCACACCCCGCACGCCTTCACCGCCACCACGGCTTCACCCGGCCCGGGGTCCGGCACGACAATCTCCTCGAGTGTCACCGGTGCGCCCTTGGCCCGTGCCACCACGCCGCGCACCGTCGAAGCCATGCCGGTTAGGCCGCCCTCTCCAAAATGTGAATCCCACAGGCGGATCCCAGTCCGATGACGTGCGTCATACCAACCTTGGCGCCGGCGATCTGACGATCGCCCGCCTCGCCACGCAGATGCGTGGTCACTTCCCACACGTTGGCGATACCCGTCGCCGCAATGGGGTGACCCTTCGACTCGAGGCCTCCCGAGACGTTGACCGGCGTGCTGCCGTCCCGCCACGTGGCACCCGAGTTGAAGAAGTCGACCGCACCACCCTGCTCGCACAGCATGAGGTTGTCGTAGTGCACCAACTCGGCCGTGGCGAAGCAGTCGTGCAACTCCACGAGATCGAGATCCGAGGGTCCGACGCCCGCTTGCTCGTAAGCCTGCTGTGACGGCATTGCGCGTCAAGGTGTTGACGTCAGGGAGTATCTGGCACGCCTCCTCCCACGGGTCGGTGGTCAGGATGGAGGCCGAAATCTTCACGGCCCGCTTCTGCTGTTCCAGCGACAGCGTCTTGAGCTTGGACCCGCTCACCACGACCGCCGCCGCCGCACCGTCGCAGTTGGCCGAGCACATCGGGCGCGTGTTGGGGTAGGCGATCATCACGTCGCCCATAATCTCCTCCAGGCTCATCCGCTTGGTGTACGCCGCCAGCGGGTTGAGGGTGGAGTGGGCGTGGTTCTTCTCGCTGATTTTGGCGAAGAGCTCGAAGCTCGTGCCGCCGTACTTGTGGCCGTATTCCATGCCGATCTGCGCGAAGACGCCCGGCATGATCTCGGTGCCGATGCGGCCGTCGACCGCGGCCACCGCTCCGTAGCGACCCGATGGGGTCCACGTGCCGTCGTCCTCTTTGCGCGTTCCTCCGGCCAGGAGTCCCGCCCCGGACAGCTTCTCGACCCCGAAGGCCAAGCCCATGTCGCACTCCCCGGCCTTGATCGCCATCACGGCCACCCGCAGTGCGGTGGCGCCGGTGGCACAGGCGTTGGAGACGTTGTAGACGGGAATGCCGGTCTGGCCGAGCTGCTTCTGCAGCACCTGTCCCGTGGCCCCGCCGAGGAGGTTGCCCGCCCCGATGACGCCGATGTCCTTGATCGTCACGCCGGCGTCGCCGAGGGCGCCGAGCGCCGCTTCGGAGGCCAGGTCGATCAGGTCCTTATCGGGGTGCTTGCCGAACTTGGTCATGTGAATGCCCAGGACCCAGACGTCGTCGCTTGCCATGATGCTCAACCTCCCAGGGGTTCGAAGCCGAACCCGATTGCTTCGGTGCCATTGTCGTCGGCACCTAGTCCCAACGTGGCCAGTCGGACCTTCATTCCGAGGGTGACGTGCTCAGGGTCGGGGTCGACGTTGATCAGGTTGGCCCGGACGCTGGTCCCCTCGCAGTCGACCACGGCCGCCACGTAGGGGACAGGCACCCCGGGGGCGGCAAAGGTCACGATGGTGAAGGCCCGCACCTCGCCGTTGGTGGCGATGTCGGTTTTGCGGAACTCGGTCTTGCCGCAGTTGGCGCAGGCGTTGCGGCGATCGAAGAAGCGGGCGCCGCAGGAGGTGCACTCGTTCGCCACGAGGTGGGGGGCGACCCCACTCTTCGCCGAGCACCAGATAATCGACTAGCGGAACTTGCGCAGCCATCTTCCCCCTCACGTCATACGTCGGCACAGGAGTTACCCCGCCACCGTAGCGGTCGGGGCAAAACGGGCGCTAGTTCGGGACGCCCGGGACCCCCCCGGACACCCGGACCCCCCCGACATCGGAGGCCGCCGGCTCGCACGTCAAGATGACTGTCCCGACGCACACGTCTAGGTTGACGCTCATGCACTTCACCAACCTCGGTCGTACCGGCCTCAGCGTCAGCCGCCTCTGTCTCGGCACCATGAATTTCGGCCCCCAGACCGATGAGCCGACCTCGTTCGCCATCATGGACAAGGCACACGAGGTGGGCATCAACTTCTTCGACTCCGCCAACGCCTACGGGCGCCGCGGGGCCACCGAAGAGATCGTCGGCCGCTGGTTCGCCCAGGGAGGGGGTCGGCGGGAGCGCACGGTCATGGCCACCAAGCTCTACGTCGACATGGGGGACTGGCCGAATGAGGGAAAGCTGTCGGCCCTGAACATCCGGCGGGCCTGCGACGCCTCGCTCAAGCGCATGCAGACGGACTACATCGACCTCTACCAGATGCACCACATCGATCGAGCGACGGGATGGGACGAGATCTGGGAGGCCATGGAGGTCCTGCGAAACCAGGGCAAGATCCTCTACGTCGGCTCCTCGAACTTCGCCGGCTGGCACATCGCCAAAGCCCAGGCTGCGGCGGCCGAGCGCCATTTCATGGGACTGGTGAGCGAGCAGTCGATCTACAACCTTTTGGTGCGCGACATCGAGCGGGAACTGCTTCCCGCCGCCGAGGACTTCGGGCTCGGCGTCATTCCCTGGTCGCCGCTACAGGGTGGCCTGCTCGGTGGCGTCGTGCGCAAGGAGCGAGAGGGAGTCCGCCGCCACCAGAACCGGGCCGCCAAGTCCCTCGAGACGCACCGCCCCCAGCTCGAGCGCTACGAAGAACTCTGCGACGAGATCGGGCACGAGCCCTCGGTCGTGGCTCTGGCCTGGTTGCTCACCCGGCCCGCCGTCACGGCTCCCATCATCGGGCCCCGCACCATCGAGCAACTCGACGGTGCCCTCGATGCGGTCGAGATCACCCTCGACGACAAGGTCCTGACCGAGCTCGACGAGCTCTTCCCCGGGCACAAGACCGCCCCCGAGGACTACGCCTGGTAGTCCCGACTGTCCCGCGTCCCGCGTCAGACCAGTTCGGGGTCCGGCGCCGGCGACCGCCGGGAGCGTCGCCAGGTCCTCCGCCTCGACCGAGAGCCGGGGCAGGATCCGGTCCAGGCTCTTCGGGAACCACCAGTTGGCCTTGCCCAGCAGCATCATCAGTGACGGGACCACGGCCATGCGGATCAAGACCGCATCGACGAGGACGCCGCCGGCCAGCCCGATCCCGAACTCCTTGATGACCGCCTGACCGCCGAGGACGAACGAGGCGAAGACCAGGATCATGATCAACGCCGCCGCGGTGATCGTCTTGCCGGTAGCGGCCAGGCCGTTGCGCACGGCGGTCCGGTTGTCGCCCGACTTGAGGTATTCCTCGTGCATGCGGCTGACCAGGAAGACCTGGTAGTCCATCGACAAGCCCGAAGAGGATGGCGAACAGCAACACCGGGATGAAGGATTCGACCGGTCCGGTGCGATCGATGCCGAACAGCTTGTCCAGGTCGCCCCACTGGTACACCGCCACCAAGATGCCGAACGCCGCCCCGATGGAGAGCAGGTTCATGACGGCCGCCGTGAGCGGGATCACGAAACTTCGGAACACGATCGCCAGCAGGATGAAGGACAGGATCACCACCAGGGCGATGAAGAGCGGGAGTTTGGACGACAGCACGTGGGCGAAGTCCACGAAGATGGCGGTGTCGCCTCCCACCAGGATCTTCACGCCGCTGTCGCCAACCGCCTCGGGGATCGTGTCGTTCCGCAGCTGATAGATGAGATCGGTGGTCGCCGCGTCCTGGGGCGCGGTCTTCGGGAAGACGTTGAGGAACGCCACCTCCGAGTCGGTCCCGGTCTTGCTCGGGATGTAGACCGGATCGGCCACCGTTGGCCACATCGGGCTGCTTACGCCACCTCGGTCGCCACGTGGTTGATCACGTCCTTCTCGGCCGGGGTCGAAACCACGGAGACCAGCTGGAGCGGTCCGTTGAAGCCCGGGTCCGAATCCCTTGGCCAACAGGTCGTAGGCCGTGCGCGTCGTCGGTCCCGGCCGGGTCGCTGCCCTGGTCCGTACGAGCCCAGCCGCAGGGAGAAGAACGGGAGGGCGATCACCACGATGACGAGCAACGCCGCCGCCGCCGAAAAGGCCGGACGGCGCTGGATCCGATCGGCCCAGCGGGGCCAGAACCCGGTGGTGCCGACCCCGACGATGCGTCGGGCCGTTCTCCGCCAGACTGCGCTTCTGCTTGCGGCTCATGACCTTGGGGCCGATGAAGCCCAGCATCGCCGGCAGCAGCGTCAGGGCCGAGATCATGGTGAAGAGCACCCCGATCGCCGCCGACACGGCGAGGCCGTAGAGGAAGCTGACGCCCAGGGCGAACATGCCGAGCAGGGCGATACAGACGATGATGCCGGCGAACATGACGGCTCGGCCCGACGTGTTGACGGCGTTGACGATCGACGTCTCGATCGGTTGGCCGGCCACCAGGCCCTGACGGTGCCGGGTGACGATGAACAGCGCGTAGTCGACGCCCACCCCCAGTCCGATGAGCAGCACCAGGATCGGGGAGATCGACGGCATCTTGAGCACGTGGGTGAGCATGCCGATGACGCCGATGGCGGTGCCCAGGGCAAAGAGCGCAGAGACGATCGGGAGGATGGCGGCGAAGAACGATCCGAAGACGAGGAACAGGACGATGAAGGCCAGGATCACCCCCACCAACGTCCCGCTGAAGGACTGCGGATTCGTCTAGTTCGGCCAACTGGCCCGAGACGGCCACCTGGAGGTGGGGCCCGGCGGCCGTCGTGGCCGTAGTGACGAACTGCTTTCCTTCGGACTCGGTCAAGAGGTTCTGTTGCCGGTTCGAGCGTCACCGGGATGAACGCCACGGTCTCGTCGGCGTTGATCTGGGTCGCTCCCGCCGGCGGTGTACGGGCTCGTCCACCCGGCCCGACGTGGGGAAGCTTCTCGATCTTGCCGATCATCTTGTTGATGCTCGCCATCACGTCGGGATCGGTCACCTTCGCCCCACCGGTCGTGGCGAAGACGATCTGCTCGGTGTCGCCCGAATCCTTGGGCGCCGACGCCTGCAGCAGCTTGATGGCGTCGGACGACTCGGTCTTGGGGAAGGTGAACGAGTTCGAGTAGGCGGTCCCGATCGCGTTCGACAGTCCCAAGGCATACCACCAGGACGATGGCCCAAATGAGGAGGACGAGACGGCGGTGATTGACACACCACCCGGCCAGGGTGCGCATAAGTGAAATTTCTCCTACGGAATGGGTCGAGGGCGGCGGGTTCCAGCGCGGTCAGAAACGCTATCCGTCCTGGCTGGCCCCGAAATCACCAGGTCAGGACGGTACGTCACGTTCAACCCATAGTAGCCACCCAGGGGTCCAGCCGGGTCAATCCTGGGGAGTTGCCCCGTGTTGATCCGGTCCCGGCGTGACTGAGCGGAATGGGGCGATGCCGACGGCGCCGTCGGGTGATCGAGATCAGTCGTGGTGGTGGCGGTGCGCCGTCCCGCCCGGTGCCACAGGAAGAAGCCGACCACGGCGGCACGAGTAGCCAGGGGATCTGGAAGCGTGCCAGAGGGAGAGCGTCGAGCCGGCGGCCAGGGCGACGAAGACCACCATGACGATGAAGGGAAGGAGCGGTGGCGGCGCGAAGGCGGCGGCGGAGGATCGGCGGCCAGAGGCGGCAGATCGTCGAACAGACCGGCCAGGTCGCCCTGGGTCTTGGCCGACATCGCCGCATCGAGGCGCTCTTTGAACTCGGCCTGGTCGAGCCGGCCGTCGGCAGAAGTGCCGGGACAGCTTGTCCGCCACCTCGTTGCGCTCGGCGTCCGAGACGCGCAGCGTTGGCAGTTGGAGGCAGGGCCCGATCCAGCGGGCAGCATCGGGTCGAAGGCGCATCATGTGTCCTCTCGGGTTGAAGTCGTGGAAGTGACTCAGCAGGTACTCGATGTCGGCGTCGATCGATCGGCGGCGGGCGTTCAGCGGATTCGTTCACGGGCCAACAGCTCCTCGGCCACCGATTGGTCGGCGCCTTGCTTCGGGGATGAGCAGCCATCCGGCCAGGTACAGCGGGACGGCCAGTCCGCCCAGGAGGGAGAGGGCCACGAATCCGACACGGACCATGGTGGGGTCGACGTCGAAGTAGTCGGCCAGCCCGACGGCGACGCCAGCGAGCATCCGTCCGGTCCGCCCCGGCGCAGGCTGTCAGTCGCCCGCGAGTCGGACTCCGTCCGGACGGATGCCGGGGCGGGGGCGTCGGCGGCGGCGCCGGCGACGGTGGAGCGGTCCCATGTCGGAGGTCCCGAGTTCGGGCGATGCCGGCGTCGGCCGCCGGCGTCGCCGTGGTCTTCGGTCTGATGTCAGGTGCGAGTGGTCATGCCTCCAGCCTGAGCGCGCCGGCGGCGGAAGGAAATCCGGCATGACCCTGGTCGTACCCTGACTCCGACCCGCGCTCTCAGGGTTTTCCCTGATGGTTGCCGAGGGTCCGGGCGCGCGATCATCGTGGTATCACCGAATCCACCGATCCCGCTCACGCGCCCGTCGGAGGCGCGTCACCTGACCCCGAGCCATCCGTCCAGGGCGACGGCCCCACCCGGGGCCGCCCTGGTCCGGACGACCATCGGACCCCTGGCACTCACACCACTGGACCGGCACCCGCCGCCGCCCCCGTCCGATCAGGGCCGTCGTAGTCCGCACGCCGTCCGACGGCGCACCGTCATCACCTGCGCAACGCATGCGCCGGTCGTCAGACGCGCGTGTCCTGGCCGGCATCTGCGGCGGGCTGTCCCAGACCACCGGCATCGACGTCACCATCCTGCGGATCGGCTTCGTCCTCGTCGGCCTGGCCAGCGGCGTCCCCGTCCTCGTCTACGCGCTGGCCTGGCTCATCGTCCCCCTGGACGGCGAGATCGACCAACATCTTCTCCAGGGCGATCAACGACCGGCGGGGCATCCGCCTGGTCATCGCCGTCATCCCGGTCGTCATCGTCACGCAGATCGTCGTCTCGGCGCTCCACATCGGCTTCGTCGGGATCATCAGCTGGCCGGTCTTCCTGGCGGTGGGCCTCATCATCCTCATCTGGCGCAACGCCAGTGACGCAGAGCGCGTCTGGATGAACGACGACCTCGTCCCGATGCTCAGCGTCGGCAGCGAGGGCGGCCGGCACTGGAAGCTGGTCCTGCGGGTCGGTGCCGGGTGCGCTCCTGGCGGCCGGCGGCATCGTCGTGCTGATCCTGGGGCACACGAGCACCGCGGCGCTGCGCCCGCTCGGCGGCGCCTTGCTGGTCATCGCCGCCATCGTGGTCATCTTCGGCCCGTGGTGGCTGAGCCTCGTCCGCGACCTGATGTCGGAGCGGGAAGCACGGGCGCTTGGCCGAGGAGCGGACGCAGATGGCGGCGCACGTCCACGACTCGGTGCTCCAGACGCTGGCGCTGATCCAGCGGTCGTCTGACGACCCGCAGAACGTCGTCCGGCTGGCGAGGGCCCAGGAGCGCGAGCTCCGGGCCTGGCTCTTCGAGGGGAAGGCGCCCGGGACGATCAGCGAGGATGCCACGATGCTGGCCGAAGGGGTCGGGCTGCTCCAGCGCCACATCGAGGCCGATCACGGCATCACGGTCCAGGTCGTGCTGGTGGGCGACTGCGAGCTCACCGACGGCCTCCGCGCCCTCCTCGATGCGGCCCGAGAAGCCACGGTCAACGCCGCCAAATGGTCCGGAGCCCCCCAGGTCTCGCTCTACGCCGAGGTCGAGCCCCACGCCGTCATGCTGTACGTGCGGGACCGGGGCCAGGGTTTCGACCCCGAGAGCGTCCCCACCGACCGCCAGGGCATCGCGCAGTCCATCAAGGCCCGGATGGCTCGCTACGGTGGCGCGGTGGTCATCCGATCGGCGCCCGGCGAAGGCACCGAAGTCGAGCTGTCGATGCCCCGATGACGCCGCCGACCGCTGAACCGCCCGTGAGGGCGGCCCGAGGATCTTCCTCGTCGAGGACCACGCGGTCTTCCGGGCCGGCGTGCGGGCCGAGCTCGGGGACGCCGTCGAGGTCATCGGCGAGGCGGACGAGGTGGCTGCCGCCATCGAGCTCATCGGCGAGCGCCTCCCCGACGTCGTCCTCCTCGATGTCCATCTCCCCGGCGGCGGCGGTCAAGCCGTCCTCCGCGGCGTCCTGCCCCACCATCCCGAGGTGCAGTTTCTCGCCCTCTCGGTCTCCGACGCCCCCGAGGACGTCATCGCCGTCATCCGTGCCGGAGCCCGCGGCTATATCACCAAGACCATTTCCGGCGGCGAACTGTTGCAGGCGGTCTACCGGGTCGCAGCGGGTGATGCCGTCTTCTCGCCGCGCTTGGCCGGCTTCGTCCTCGATGCCTTCGCCCAGGGATCCGTCGGCTCCGGACCCGGCACCGGCTCCGGACCCGGCAGTCCTGGTTTCGACCCCGAGCTCGACCAGCTCTCGCCCCGCGAGCGCGAAGTCCTGCGTCTCATCGCCCGTGGCTACACGTACAAAGAGGTGGCACGGGACCTGACGATCTCGGCCAAGACGGTCGAGTCACACGTCTCGTCGGTCCTGCGCAAGCTCCAGCTTTCGACCCGTCACGAGCTGACCCGCTGGGCCACCGACCGCCGGCTCGTCTGACGATCGATTTTGCCGATCGTCGAGACGACCCCCGCCGACAGTTCGTCCCGCCGCGGCTAGACATTGGACTTCCAACAGCGGGAAAGGGGAGTCGTGGATCTCACAGCCGAGCACCGTGACGCGGCTGCCCTGGCCACCATGGCGGGTCGGGCCTTGCTGGAGTTGAGAGAGGGGCCGTCCGCCGGGAGAGGCGTGGGTGCGGCCGGAGATCGGCTGGCCCACCACCTCCTGGTCAAAGAACTGAATCGCCTCTATCCGGACGACGATGTGCGGTCGGAGGAGGGGCTCGAGCACGTCTCGGGCAACGGGCGGCTCTGGATCATCGACCCCCTCGACGGGACCCGGGAGTTCGGCCAGCCCGGGCGGCCGGACTGGGCCGTCCACGTGGCGATGGCCGTCAGCGGGGTGGCCGTCGTCGGGGCCGTGGCGCTGCCGGCCATCGACGTGACCCTGACCACGGCGGCCCCGCTCGAGCTGGCGCCGTTCGACGCCACCGCCCCGCCCCGTGTCGTCGTCAGTCGGAGCCGACCGCCCGAAGTGGCGTACGAGGTGGCCGAGATGATCGGCGGCACCATGATCCCCATGGGCTCGGCCGGCGCCAAGATCGGCGCCGTGATCATGGGTCTGGCCGACGTCTACATCCACGCCGGGGGACAGTACGAATGGGACTCGTGTGCGCCGGTGGCGGTGGCGGAGGCGAGTGGGTTGCACGCATCTCGGCTGAATGGCGACCCGTTGCGCTATGGGGCCCCCGATGCGTGGTTGCCCGATCTCATGGTCTGCCGGCCCGAGCTGGCCGAGGCCGTGCTGGGCGTGACCACCCGGGACTACCGGCCCTACTACTGACCGGGACCGTCGCCGACCGGAAACCAGACAGGGCCCCCGCTCGCAATGGAGAGAGGGCCCTGATATCTGGCTGTTCTGTTCTGTTGCTGAGCCGATCTCGTCGGCTCGTCGGGATCAGATGGCGCGCACGTTTGCGGCCTGCAGCCCCTTGGGGCCTTGGTTGGTCTCGAACTCAACCTTCTGTCCTTCTTCGAGGTTGCGGTACCCCGTACCGGAGATCGCGCTGAAATGCACGAATACGTCGGGGCCGCCACCGTCCTGAGTGATGAAGCCGAAGCCCTTCTCACCGTTAAACCACTTCACGGAACCAGTTGCCATTGAAAATCCACTCCTTCCCTGGCCAGATTTGACCCCTTGTCGGTGGTCATGGCCGGTGACTCTCGCGAGCCAGAGGGATTTCCAAATCTGTAATGGTGGTGCCCTCAACGACAACAATAGCGCGCTGCGCTGCTCAAACGGAGATCGAAGGCGAAAAATCCGGATCCGACCCCCCGATCGTGCCTGGCCTCGGGCCTTCGGATCACGCCCTCAGGGCTTCTGACGACGCCCCGTGCCGCTGCCCGTTTCCTGGTCGCCACCCGCCCCGACCCCTCGCCGCACCGCCCCCCAGAGGTCGGCCTCCAGCTGCCGCACCAGTCGGGCCGGCGCCAGGAGGCAGTAGCTCTCATAGATGATCTCGGCCATCTCCTCCCAGTCCGGCGGGTCGGCCAGGTCGAGTCGCACGCCCACCCATCCGTTGCTCCCGACGTACTTGGGCACGAAGAACCGCTCCGGGTCGGAATTCACCAGAATCCCCTGGACGCCCTTGGGGGCCTTCAGGGTGATCGACGTCTGATCCTCGGAAACGACGACGAACATCTTGTCGCGCACCCGGAATGCCGGGGAGGTGTGGCCGCCGAACGGCTTCTCGGTGGCCTCGGGCAGTGCGAGGCAGATGGCCCTGATCCGGGCCACCGCTGCAGTGGTCCCCGTTTTCGCCCGCGATCCGACCATCAGACGCCCCGATCAGCCCGACGCCCGTCGGCCGCCGCCGAGCATCAGCCGATGCCCATCACCGGCACCGCCGCCCGATCGCCCGACGGCCGTCGCCGAGCATCAGCCCACTTCCTCCGGTCACTTCCTCTTGCCACCCATGTTCGCGTTGGGAGCGGCCTTGGCCACCAGGTCGGGGACGATCTTGCCGAGCTCGGTCGGGTCCCAGCGGTCGCCCTTGTCCGCAGCCGGGCCTTCCACCCATCCCTCGGCCACGCTGATGTGGTCACCCTGGACGTTGAAGACCCGCCCGGTGATGGACGCAGACTCGGGGCTGCCGAGCCAGACCACCAGGGGGGCGATATTGCCCGGGTCCAGCGGGTCGAACTCCTCGGGCTTCTTGGCCGACTCGTCGAAACCACCCAGATTCTCGGTCATGCGGGTCAGCGCCGCCGGTGCGATGGCGTTCACGGTGACGCCGTAACGACCGAGTTCCATGGCCGCAATGATCGTGAATGAGGCGATACCCGCCTTAGCCGCTCCGTAGTTGGTCTGGCCGACGTTGCCGTAAATCCCCGAGGGCGAGGTCGTGTTGATGATGCGGGCATCGTTCGTCTCGCCGGCCTTGATCCGGTTCCGCCAGTACTCCGCCGCGTGACGTGTCGGGGCGAAGGTGCCACGGAGGTGGACCCGGATCACGGCGTCCCACTCGTCGATGGTCATGTTGACGAGCATCCGGTCACGCAGGATCCCGGCGTTGTTCACCAGGACGTCGATCGTTCCGAAGGTGTCGATCGCGGTCTGAATCAGCCGGCCGGCGCCCTCATAGTCCGACACGTCGTCGCCGTTGGCGACAGCCTCGCCACCCATTCCGCGGATCTCGTCGACGACCTCGCCTGCGGGCCCAGCCGAACTTCCGGACCCGTCGATCTCCGCACCGAGGTCATTGACGACGATCTTGGCCCCTTGGCTGGCGAATTCGAGAGCATGCTCACGTCCTATGCCCCGACCCGCTCCGGTGATGACGACGACGCGCCCGTCACAAATACCCATGGTTGCTTTTTCTCCTTATGTTCGCGATCTCATCTGTCACGCCTGGCCTCGATACCGGCCCGGCAACGGTCCCGTATCCTCCCGCGGCAACTGCGGGGTGAAATCTAGGTTGCGTGGGCACCGAAAGGGGGCCAACCGGCCCGTCGACGTGTCAGGCGTTCTTCGGGAGCTCCGAGAACGGGGTCACCCGGTCGTTATTCGGCTCCTTGGGCAGTCCGAGTACACGCTCACCGATGATGTTGCGCTGTACCTGGTCAGTGCCGCCATAGATCGAGGGAGCCTGTGCAAACAGCGCCATCTCCGTGACGGCCCCGACGAAGGGATTCCCGACGATCTCGGCCAAGCCGGCTTTCTCGCTCGTTCTCGTAGGCGTGCAGCATCCCGGCCGGCCCGGCGATCTGCAGCCCGAGATCACGGGTCAACCTCACGATCTGGCTCATCGACAGCTTCGCCACATTCGGCATGCCCGGAATGTCGCCACCCCTCTCTCTGACGGCTTTGACCCGTAATCCGTTGAACCGCCCCAGCTCGCCCAAGGTGTACAGGCGGACCAGATCCTGTCGTATGCCGGCATCTTTGTTGGCCCCCGTGAACTGGGCCATGCGGATCAGGAGGCTCGCCCCGCCCTGCATCAGGCTCAGCACTCCGTCGACGTCCTCGCCGGGGTTCTTCGCCGACCCGCCGCGCTTGGTGCTCCGGCCACCCCGCCGCGCGACGAAGTCGCCCACCCGCTTTCCCAGGGCTCCGGGCACGGTTCCGGGCTGCGCCGATTCGCCCCCGGCGGCGTTGCCGCCACCGGAGCCCAGTCCGGCCCGTTCGTTCATCAGTGTCGTGTTCGCGGCAGCCCATCCGTTGTTGACCCCACCGATCAGGGCGGAGTCGGCGACCCGGGCGTCGGTGAGAAAGACCTCGTTGAAGAGCGAGTGACCGGTCATCTCCCTGAGGGGCCGGACGTCGACGCCATCTTGGAGCATCTCGAATGCGAAATAGGAGATGCCGGCGTGCTTGGGCACACTGGAATCGGTGCGGGCCAACAGCATCCCCAGATCCGCCGTACTGGCCGCCCGAGGTCCATACCTTCTGGCCGTTGATGATCCACTCGTCGCCGTCCCGGACCGCCCTCGTCTGCAGGCCGGCGAGGTCGGACCCCGCCTGTGGTTCGCTGAAGAGTTGGCACCAGCCCTTTTGTCCCGTGACGATCTCGCGGACGTATTTTTCGATCTGCTCCTGGGTGCCATGCGTGGCGATTGTCGGGGCGGCGAGGAGGAGGCCCAACCCGGCCGGGGCCCCGAGCGCCCCGAATTTGGAAATCTCCTGGGCGACCAGCACCGTGTCGGCCCGGGCCATGCCCCTTGCCGTAGGCGTTCTCGGGTAGTCCTGGTGCGGACCAGCCCGCGAGGCCGAGGCGCTCCCACCATTCGCCGACGGTGAGGTCCGGATCCCAGTTCTCGGCCAGCCAGGCCCGCAACTCGCTGAGGAGCTCGTCGCCCGATAGTTCGATATCCGATGTCGTGGTGTCGGTCACGTTCGGTCCTCCCAGATAGTGATGCGAAACTATCGGGTGCGTCCCCGCCCAGGCGACTCGCGAAACGTTGATCCCTCCGTATCAGGCGGTTCGCCGCGTCGATGAGAGTGGAGAATGGCCCGGTGACCTTCAGCGTGGACGACATCGAGCGACTGTTGGCTTCAGGTGCGGCCCGGCCGGTCGAGGTCGGGACGCCGACGCGACGTCGACGGCGTCGGGGCCGGGGTCGGGGCCGGGCGAGCGTCCGCCGATGCCCTTTTCGCATCTCGATCATGCCCTCCAGACCGCGTCCGTCTTGCGGGCGCAGGCGCCGGAGGATCAGGAGCTCGCCGTGGCCGGGTTGGTGCACGATGTCGGCCATCTTTTGCCGGGGGTGGGCGATGCCGAGCACGCCGAGGCCGGCGCGGACGCCGTGCGGGCGGCGCTCGGGGAGCGGGTGGCCGGGTTGGTGGGGCTGCACGTTGAGGCGAAGCGGTATCTCGTGGCGCGCCAGGACACGTATGGGGGGACACTGGCCGCCGACAGCGTGGCGTCGCTCGCGCTGCAGGGTGGACCTATGCAGCCCGTCGAGCAGAGTGCATTCGAGCGCTTGCCGTACGCGCAAGATGCGCTTCTGCTGCGCCGGGCCGACGAGAGCGGCAAGGTCGACGGGCTGGTCGTCCTCGGGCTGAGTGACTGGATGCCGATCGTGCGCCGTGTGGCGCAGCGGCGCGCGCCGAAGCCCGAGCTCGTAAGACGCAATTGAGCTCAGGGAGTTTCGGCGGCGATTATTTCAGCTGGACTTTCGCCTGGTCCACAACGGCGACGGACGCGAGGTCATCACGTGGCCGCTCGGGCCCGACGAATCGCAGAATCCCGTTGGCGTTGCCGGTCACCTGCCACTTTCCCTCGTGGACTCGATGGTGGTGATGGTCGCACAAGGTCACCAGATTGGGCAGATCGGTTGGTCCTTCGTCAGCCCAGTGCACGATGTGATGGACATCGGTGAAGGTGTTGTTGGGGCAACTGGGGAACCGACATCGTCGATCACGCCGCTGGACTTCGTGTCGCTGTGCCTCGGTGGCGAATCGTTTGGAGCGACCTTCGAACATCGTGTGACCGAAGGCATCGTCGAGCGCCAAGGCAACGGAGGCGTCGCAACCGATCCGTCTGATGGCCTCACCACTCAGGAATCCCATCCGCTCGATCTCGGCCCGACCGGTGCCGCCCTGCAAGAGAGCGAGGTCCGTGTGGGCGATCACGAGGAAGTTCGATCCGGATCCGTCGGCGGCGAAATCGGTCGAGTCCCGACCCGTCTCCGCCGTCGCCGCCCGTCGTCCGTCTCCCGTCCGCTCCGGATCCGGTCCGTACCTGACGACCGGACCGGCGTCCGGCAGATGTCCACGAGTGCATCGGCCCGGCGCTGGTCATAGGGGGTTTCGCCGTCGGACGGGAAGTCGCGAGCTCGCTCCGTGATCGCGGCCCGCACGATGGCGTACGCATCCTCGGCCAGCTGCGCGGTGATCGAACGTCGGTGCATCGTTGAATCGAAGGTATCGGTTCTCGTGCCGGGAATCGGACTGGTCGTCGCTCGGCTCCCGGTTCGCGCGGACAAGGTCCGTCAATCTGACGAACCGTGCACTCTTCGGCCTGGCGAAGGACGGATGCATCGGACTCGGGTGTGGCGATTTCGACCGCCACCCGAACCTTGTCGAAGCTGAGCGCACCCACGCGAAGACCCTGCGCCAAGTGCGGGAGGTCCCACAACTTCTCGGCCACATGGGACCATGTCCGACCGGTTCCCTCCGCCACGCCGAGGCGCTGGGTGAGCCAGGCGCCGGACGATGTCGCCCCTTCTGATCCGCCACGCCTCGCGCCGGTCCAGTTCTCCGACGGCGGTCAGCAGGTCCTCCCAGTGGCTGATGCGATGACGCGGCCGAGCCGTTCGGCCTCGTCCATCAGTTCGGCCGTCGATGTCTTCTCAACTACGAGCTCCATGCCAAGGAAATGTCGCCCCTCGGAGCGGAACGTACGTCGACGCAGCCTTGATCGTCGCCTGGAACGTCAGCCGAGCCCGGATCAGCCATCGAGTCCGGTCAGCTGGCTTGGCTCACCGAGCTCATGTTGAAGTCGGGGATGCGGAGCGGGGGCATGATGCAGCGATTGAGGTACTCGCCCAGCTCCCGACCCAGCGCACGCACGCTCGTACCAACCTCGGTGGCCCGGGCCAGCAGGTCGACGGGGCTTTCGTTGAATCGAAAGTTGTTGGCCGCCCCGACGACCGCTCCGTTTTCGATCACATAGACGCCGTCGCGCGTCAGACCCGTGAGCAGCGCAGTGGCGGGGTCGACTTCTCGGATGTACCACAGACACGTCAAAAGGAGTCCCCGCTCGGTACGGGCCACCATGTCGTCGACTGTTCCGCCGCCGCCAGCCGCCACCGCCGCCGCCGACCGCCGCCGCCACCGCCCGTCCGCAGTATCAAGTTGTCGATGTACGGGGCGACGTCCACGCCCGAACGGGCCGCGCCAGCCCGGTGATAGCGGAGGTGGGCGAGATACCCATCCTCGATCCACGCCACCCGCTCCAACGGCAGTGCGTTGTCGAACACCGAGCTCTCCGAATCCGACGATCCGGCGGCGACGAACGGCAGACACTCGACGCCGGGCTCGAATGGATCGCTGTAGAGCGTGAAGGGCACGTCGCTCAGCCGCTCGCCCACTTTCGTGCGACCGGCGCCCCGCCCGCCGCCCCCCACCCCGCCGCCCCCGCCGCCGCCGCCCCTCGCCGACGCCGCCGAGAACACCGTCCGCCCGTCCTCGGCATCCTGCCCGCCCATCCCGTAGAAGAAGAGCGACCCCATCATGTCGGCCACGCCCGAGGGCGGAAGGATCACCTCGTAGCGCCCGGCGTCGAGCGAGATCGACCGCGAAGCCCACGCCAGGCGCCGCCACAGTTCCTCTTCCATCTCGCCGAAGGAGATCTCGCCGATCCGCTCGGCCCCCACGCCGGTCCAGGCCGAACGGGCACCGTCACGTGATCGCCCGACCAGGTTGACGGCGCCGGTCGGCTGCGCGTACGACATGCGCACCCCGGTCGAGCTCCCGAGATACAGCGTCGACACGCCGTACTCCGCAAACCCCGCCAGCACCACATCGTCCGCCGCCGCCCGCCGGAATGCGGACGACAGCCCCGAGAGCACGCCGCCCAACACCGACAGGTCCGTCTCGACCGGGTGCGTTCCCGTAGGCCAACGATGCCGCGCCACCGCCGGCACGTGCGGCGCCCATTCCGTCGACCAACGTGAACGCATCTTCGGCTGGCGGCGCTCCGCGTGCATCCGTCAACGCGGCCGACACCATCTGTTCCACATCGACCACTCCACTGCGACGTGCCACGCCGACCGACGGCGATGACTCCGGAGCGCAACGACGACCAATGCGATCACCGTGACCGAACGGTCCCGGCGCACTCCATTGGTCGTGGTCGTGTTCAGCGCGAAACGCACATCGGCGTGGCTCGTCTCGTCGACCAGCACGATGCAGCCGTCGGCTCCCTCGCGTGCGGCGGCGGCCAACGCCAACTCGACCACGGCCTGCGCCTCGATCATCGACCGGCCTCTTCACGCGCGTTGAGCACACGCACGCCGCGCACGAGGACGGACGGGCACCCGTGACTGACCGGCGCCACCTGGCCCGGTTGTCCCTTGCCGCAGTTGAATGCGCCACCCAGCACGTAGGTCGACCGGCCACCGACGGCCTCCATCGAGCCCCAAAAGTCGGTCGTCGTGGCTTGATACGCCACGTCCTTCACCTGCCCCGCCAGTTTGCCGCCCTCGATCTTGAAGAACCGTTGCCCGGTGAACTGGAAGTTGTAGCGCTGCATGTCGATCGACCAACTCTTGTCGCCGACGATGTACAGCCCACGCTCGACCCCGCCGATCAGTTCGGCCGTCGTCGGACCGCCGTCCGCCGCCGCTCCCAGGCCGTCGAACCCACCGCCGGCGCCAACGAGACGTTCGCCATCCGCTGGATCGGCACGTGCAGCGGTGAGTCAGCGAAGGCGCATCCGTTGGAGGGCCCCAGTTTCATACTGGCGGCGATGGAGCGGTCGAGCTGATACCCGACGAGCACGCCGTCGCGGATCAGATCGAACGACTGTCCCGCCACGCCCTCGCTGTCGATGGCGACGGTGGCCAGTCCATGCTCCACCGTGCGATCGCCCGTCATGTGCATGATCGGCGAGCCGTAGACGAGCGTGCCCAGCTGATCGAACGTCGCGAACGACGTGCCGGCGTACGCCGCCTCATACCCCACGGCGCGGTCGAGCTCGGTTGCGTGGCCGATCGACTCGTGAATGGTCAGCCACAGATTGGAGGGATCGATGACGAGGTCGTAGGTGCCCGGCCTCGACCGAAGGGGAGCGCAACTTCTCGGCCAGGTACTCGGGCATGCGGGCCAGCTCGTCATCCCAGTCCCATCCGCCGCCGGAGCCGGAGCCGAGCCCGTCCGCCCCCGGCACCCCGCGTGATCCTGAGCCGCCTGCGCCGCCCCCAGCGAAGTACTCCCATCCACGCCCGACGGGCGGAGCCAGCGTGCGCATGGTCTCGAAGCCGCCGTCGCCGAGTGGCGAGCGCCTCCACCTGCGGGTGGAGCCGCACGCGTCGCTGCGTCGCGCGCGTCCCGTTCAGGGTGGCCAGGTACGTCTCCTCGCCCACGCTGAGCACCTCGGCGGTGACGTGCGAGACGACGTCGTGCGCCAGCAAGCGGCGGCTCCGCTCCTCGAGCAGCGCCACCTTGTCCGCCAACGGCACCGTGGCCGGATCGATGTCGAACGCACTCGTCCACGTGACCACGCCGTGCGAAGGTTCGGGGGCCAACTCGACGCGCCCACCGCCTGCTTGGGCCGTCACCCGTGCCGTTTCTATGGCGCTTCGAACGAGGTTGGCCGCCTCGGTGGGTGCTGACGTCGACCGTGGCGGCGAACCCGACGGCGCCATCGACCACGACGCGCACGCCCATGCCGAACTCGGTGTCGTCCGAAGAGCCCTCGGGTGCGGCGTCGCGGAGCCGCACGCGTTGGGAGCGGATGCGCTCGACCCGCAGCTCTGCGTTCGTGCAGCCGCCGGCGCTCGCGGTCGAAAGGGCGGCGTCGGTCAGTGCGGCGAGATCGTCGGCGGGGAGCGGCATCAGTCGGGGACGGCGGTCGGTTGGCGGATCGGGAGACCGGCCGCCACGTAGGTGGCATCGATCAGCTCCATGGTGCGGATGGCGTCGACCGCGGTCGTCGGAAACGGCGCACCGTCCTCGACGGCGGCCGCGAAGGCCTCGAGTTGGTAGTCGTAGGTGGCACGCCGCGAGAACTTCTCCCGCCGTGTCCCGACGCCGTCTCGATCCGCACCCGATGTCCGTACTGCGGCGCAAAGGGGTTGAAGACCTTGAGCGTCCCTTCGCTCCCCACCACTTCGGCGTGCATGCGCAGCACCGACGACGAGAACATCGAGCAGCGCACGTGGGCCGTACCGCCCTCGGGGAGGGAGAAGCGCGCATCCATGGCGCGGTCGACGCCGGGGGAGGAGAGCTTGGCCGACGCGCTCGTGACCCTCGGCCCCGCGGCCAGAAGGCGCAGCAGCGAGATCGGGTAGCAGCCCATGTCCATCATGGCCCCGCCCGCCAGGTCGAGCTGGTAGCGGATGTCGCCCCGTTTGGCCATCGGGGCGGAGAACGCGATGTCGATCTCCTTGATGATGCCGAGCTCGCCCGACTGCACGATCTCCACCAGGCGGCGGGTCAGCGGGTGGTACTCGTAGTGGAACGCCTCCATGACGACGAGTCCCGGGTGTGACGCCGCCGCCTCGGCCACGTGCCGTGCTTCGTCCGCGTTGGCCGTGAAGGGCTTCTCGCACAGCACGTGCTTGCCCGCGCGCGAGCGACGCGATCGTCCAGTGGCCGTGCAGCCCGTTGGGGAGGGGGTTGTAGATCGCATCGAGCTCGGGGTCGGCCAGCAGATCCTCGTAGGAGTCGGCGACGCGTGGGATCTTGTGCTTCTTCGCGAAGGATCGGGCCCGCTCGACATCACGAGCCGCCACCGACACGACCTCGGCCCGACCGGTCCGATGCGCCGGCTTGAGCAGTGCGCCCGGGCGCGATGTTGGCGGCGCCCAGCACCCCGATCCTCAGCATGCGGATGCCGTACGCGAGAGGGGTCTTGCGGCTGAACATGGTCACGGACGCTAACGCAGCTGGCGGGTCCCCGATGGCGCCCGGCGCAATCGTCTGCCAGCATCGGCGCCATGACCGTCCGCCGGGCCACTGAGGCCGACGTCGAGCCGATGGCGGCGCAGCTCTGTCGCGCCTTCTTCGACGACCCTGTCATCGGGCACGTCTTCCGCAACGAAGCACGCCGCACGGAGGGCATGCGGAGGTATTTCACCACCCAGATGCGGGGCGATTATCCTCCCCTACGGCGGCTGCTACACGACCGACGACCACAAGGGTGCGGCGATCTGGGGCCCTCCCGGCAAGCCCCTGCTGACCGGGCTGGCCGGCATCGCCAACTTGGTCTCGGTCCTGCCGTACGTGGCCGCCCACCTCAAGGCCACGCTGCAGTTGCTCAACCTGATCGAATCGCTGCATCCGCCCGAGCCCCACTGGTATCTCGCCACCTTGGGGACCGATCCCGATTTCCAGGGCAAGGGCATCGGCTCGTCGCTCCTGCGCCCGGTGCTGGAACATTGCGATGCCGAGGGCTGGCCGGCGTACCTCGAATCTTCGAAGGAGCGCAACGTCCCCTTCTACTTCCGGCACGGCTTCGAGGTCGTCCGTCGAGCTGGCCCTGCCTGGCGGCGGGCCCGACATCTGGACGATGTGGCGTGAGCCCCGGTATCGGGCGTTAGTTGGGGTGGATCCCCTCGGGCATGGCGAGCGGGTCGCTGACCACGAGCCCCAGAATGTCAATCACCGCCCGCACCGGAGCCGACGGCAGGCCGCGGCGTCGTTGTGCGATACCCACCCGTCGGCGGGGGAAGCCCTCGAGGGGGACGACGGCGAAGCGTTCCCGCAGGTGGCCGGGCACGGCGGTGGCGGGGAGGATCGCCGGTCCGTAGCCGTCGAAGGCGAGGGAGGCGATCATGCGGACGCCATCGAGCTCCATGGCGGGACGCAGCACCACCCGGGCCGGTCCGATGGCGCTGTCGATCTCGGCCCGCAGGGCCGTACCGGGTGCCGGGAGAAGGAGTTCCAAGTCGGCCAGACGGGCCAGGGGGAGTGATTTCTCTTCAGCCAGAGGATGATCCTTGGGCACCACGAGCATGAGGTCCTCGTCGAAGAGGTGCGCCACGATCACCTCGTCGCCGCTCAGCGGGAGCGTGACGACGGCCAGGTCGAGCTGGCCGGAGCCGAGCTGGAGCTCCAGCTGGGCGCTCCCTCCTTCGGCCACGTTCAGGTGGATGTGGGGATGGCGTTCGCGCAGCACGTCGAAGAGCTGGGGCACGAGCCAGCGACCGGTGATGCCGATCATGCCGAGGCGGACCGTCCCGACGACCTCCTGACGCAGCGCCGTCACGTCGGCCACCATGTCGGAGAGCTCGTTCATGACCCGGCGGGCCCGTCCGACGACGACCTCACCCTCCTCGGTGAGACGGCCGGAGGCCCGGTCGACCAGTTGCACATCGAGTTCGCGCTCGAGGCGGGCGATATGGGCCGATACATTGGACTGCACGGTGCCGATCGTGGTGGCCGCGGCCGAGAAACTGCCCGTATCGGCGATCCCCAGGAGTGCTTGCAAGTGTTTCAGTTCCATGACAACACTTCCTTCCCGGGAATAACGCCGAATGCTCGCGGCAGTTATGTTATTGATCAGAATATCAGATGACACATATCTTGTGGAGCTGCTTGACAGATTGGTGTGGGGGGAGCAAACTAGATACAGACCACAGGGAATGGAACCCCCCCTCCAGCACCTGGTGAGTCTCGAGAAGGGATCGCCACCCCCCCGGCGATCCCTTCTCCTTTTTCCGGGGCAGTTTCTTGGCCCCGCAGATGGTCCCGCAGCGACATGCGATGTCCGCCGGATCATCGGGTCGGGCCCAACGTCCCAGTTGGCCTTCTGGTGACCATCAACGTTAGGTTGAACAGGTGCTCTACCAGGCATACCAGACGCAGCGGGACCTCACCGCACCGGCACGGGCCCTCGCAGGGCTGGCGAACTGGTCCCTGGGCGGGCTCCCCACGGAGTGGACCGACAATCGCCTGGCCCGGCGGATGTCCGCCGGCTACGAGATGATCGAGCGGTCCCGTCTCACCCACGAACGACCGCCCTTCGGCATCGCGCAGGTCACCGTGGCCGGTGAGCCGACACCGGTGCGTGAAGAGGTCGTCATGTCCACGCCCTTCTCGTCCCTCCTGCACTTCGCCAAGGACGACGTCAGCGAGCCCCAACCCAGGGTGCTGCTGGTGGCCGCCCTGGCCGGGCACTTCTCCACCCTGCTCCGGGCGACCGTGCGCACGCTGCTGCCCGACCACGACGTCTACCTGACCGACTGGCACAACGCACGTGACATCGGCATCGAGCATGGGGCCTTCGGCCTGGATGACTACATCGCTCAGGTGATCGCCGACCTGGAGTACATCGGCCCCGGTGTGCACATGCTGGCGGTCTGCCAGCCGTGTCCCGCCGCCCTGGCGGCCACCGCGCTCATGGCGGCGGACGACAACCCGGCGCAACCACGGACGCTCACCCTGATGGCCGGCCCGGTCGATACCCGGGTGAACCCCACGAAGGTCAACGAACTGGCCCACTCGAAGCCGCTCAGCTGGTTCGAGCAGAACGTCATCACGACGGTACCGCTGCGTTATCCAGGGGCCTTCCGACGCGTCTATCCGGGTTTCCTCCAGGTGACCGGTTTTGTGAGCATGAACCTCGAACGCCATATCCGTCAGCACATGAGCCTGTACAAGCATCTCGTCCGGGGTGAGGATGCCGAGGCCGAAGTGATCGCCGACTTCTACGACGAGTATTTCGCCGTGCTCGACATCGCGGCCGAGTTCTACCTCGAGACGATCGACAAGGTCTTCCAGCGCGAACTGCTGGCGCGGGGAGAGCTGACGTGGAGAGGACGGCCGGTGGACCTGGCCGCCATCCGCCGCACCGCACTGCTGACGGTCGAAGGAGAGAAGGACGACGTGTGCGGCGTCGGGCAGACGTTGGCCGCGCAGGATCTGTGCACGGGCATCAAGCCGTCGAAGAAGCGCCATCACCTGCAGGCCGGCGTCGGGCACTACGGGGTGTTCAGCGGGAGCCGCTGGGAGCGTCAGATCTATCCGATCGTGCGCAATTTCATTCTTGGCCAATCCGTGACGCCGGCCGGCGCGACGCCGGCGTCAGACGGTCAGACGGTCGGACGCGTCAGAATTCCATTTCGAGCTCTTCGACGTCGTCGGGCTCGAGGAGTGCCGCAGCGGTCCACTCGGCCATCTCCGGCGTGGCCAGAATGGTCTCTGCGTATTCGCCGGCCACTGCACCGGTCTTGACGTCGTAACTCCGGAAACGGGTGCAGACGGGCGCGTACATCGCGTCGGCCACCGTGGGGCTCTCGCCGAAGAGGAACGGGCCTCCCGAGGCGGCCAGGCAGTCGTTCCAGAGGGTCTCGATGCGGTCGATGTCCGCCTGGGCCCCCGCCCAGACCGGGAACCCCGGGTGGTGCGCCTTGATGTTCATCGGCAGTGCTGAGCGCAGGTTGGAAAAGCCCGAGTGGACTTCACCCGACACCGAGCGGCACCATGCCTTCGCCTTGGGGTCGTCCGGGAGCAGCGAGCTGCTCTGGGTCTCGTGGAGGTATTCACCGATGGCGAGGGTGTCCCAGATCACGAGGTCCCCGTGGCGGAGCCGGGGCACCAGGAAGGACGGGGAGAGCAGGAGGAGCTCGGCCCGGACGTCCGGGTCGTGGCTGTCGGCGACATCGACCGTGAAGTCCAGCCCGGCGAATTTGCACAACAACCACCCCCGCAGTGACCACGCGCCATAGTTGCGGCTGTTGATCGTGAGAGTGGCCTGCGACACGGTGGGCTCCTTGGGCACCGCGGGGCGGAGTCGCCGCGGTGCGTCCCGCGACAAATTACGACATAGCGGGCGTTAGCACCAAAGGAGTTTTCGCCGGCCTTGTTTGCCGGCGACAGAAATTGAGATGGAGCAGAGCGGACCAGCCGCCCGGGCTCAGACCTTCTTGGCGACGGTGGCTGTCACCTTGGGCGCGGGCGGGGCGTAGATCTCCACGACGCCGGTCAGGAAGGTGTGCTGCGCATCGAGGAGCTTGCCCCAGAAGCTGAACGCGACATCGAGCGTCTCGGTGGGGGTGGGCACCTTGTCGGCGAAGGGCATGAGCGAGGGATCCGGCTTGATCCCGTCGAATGCCGATGCGGTGGAGCGCATCGCGCCGAGCGTCCAGGCCTGGCTGGTCTCGACCGCCTTGAGCACGCCGCCTTGGACCTTTTCCGTCATTTCGAGAGCATTCATGAACAGCCTTCCTCTTACGTGGGTGGTGTGGGGGGTGGGGGTGGTTGTCGGGGGGATTGGGATTGTTGAGGGTCGTGCGAACTATATCAAGCGGACCTTCCTGACGCAACGGATTGCGCCGCCGCCGCCGATGCACACCGTCGGGGGGCGGGTGCGGGTGCGGGTGCGGGTGCGGGTGCGGGTGCGGGTGCGGGTGCCGGTACCGGCACACATTCACACGAAGCGCGCCCGCAGCACCTTCTTGTCGAACTTGCCGACCGACGTACGGGGCACGGCGTCGATCACCTCGATACGGGCCGGCAATTGCCACCGGGCAAAGCCGCCGGACAGCAGATGGGCGTGCACCTCGTCGACCGATATCTCCGCGCCCGGCTTCAGCACCACGCAGACCAGGGGGCGCTCCTGCCACTTCGGGTCCGGAATGGCGACGACCGCCGCCTCGAGGACCGCGTCCATCTGCATGACCCGATCCTCCATGTCCACCGAGGAGATCCATTCGCCGCCGGACTTGATGAGGTCCTTGGTGCGGTCGGCGATGACGAAGTACCCGCTGGCGGAGCTGATCGCCACGTCCCCCGTCTTGAACCATCCGTCCGCGGTGAAGTTCTCGACCCCTTGCCCGTGCAGGTAGCCGTCGACCACCCACGGACCGCGCACGGTGAGGTCGCCCATCGACTCGCCGTCGGCCGGGACCTCGTCGCCGGATTCGTCCACGATGGAGATCTCGACGCCGGGTAGGGGGAGCCCGGCCTTGGTCCACACCGCCGAGGTGACATCTTCCTCGGCTCCAGTCCCGCATGTGCTCCTGGGGCCAGGCCACCGACGCCAGCGGCGACGTCTCGGTCATGCCCCACGCCTGCACGATGCGAATGCCGAACTCGCTCGCGTAGCGCTCGATCATGGAACGGGGCGGCTGTGACCCGCCGCAGATGATGTGGCGGAGCTCGGGGAGACGCTCGCCCGCGTCGGACCAACTCGTCGGCGATGCCGAGCCATACCGTGGGCACGCCGGCCGCCACGGTGACCCGTCTCGTTCGCCAGCAGATCGACGAAGGCCGGGGGGTCGAGCGCACCGGCGAAGAAGACCTGCTTGGCCCCGACTGCGGCCGCCGCGTAGGGCATGCCCCAGGCGTTCGCATGGAACATCGGTACCTGCGGAAGCACCGCATCGCCCGGCCCGATCGACATGCCGGCATGGGAGGTGACCGCCAATGCATGCAGGAACGTGGAGCGATGGGTGTAGAGCACGCCCTTGGGCCGCCCCGTGGTTCCCGACGTGTAACAGAGCCCCATCGGCGCCAGTTCGTCGATGTCCGGCCTCGGGTAGACGGTGGACTGGCCGTACAGGAGGTCCTCGTAGGCGACGACACCGCTGAGCGAGGTCTCGGGCACTTTGGCGTCGAGGACGATGACGTGGGTCGGCGGCGAGGGGACCTGCGCCAAGGCTTGCTCGAGGAGTGGGAGGAGATCGGGGTCGACCAGCACGGCGCGGTCATCGGCGTCCTGGATCAGAAACGCCAGTTCCTCGGCCGACACCCGGACGTTGAGCGTGTGCAGGACGCGTCCGGTGCACGGGACGGCGAAATACGCCTCGAGGTGCCGGGAGCTGTTCCAGGCCAGGGTGGCCACGCGGTCCCCAGGCCCGAGTCCCAGCTCGCTCGAGGGCGTGCATCAGCTGCTGGGTCCGGCGACCGAACTCGGCATAGGTCAGGCGATCGATTTCGCCCGACGGGGAGCGGCTGACGAGCTCCGCCTCGGGTGCATGGGCCGGTCGCGTGCTCGAAGAGGAGCCACGAGTTCAGCGGCGTCTCCATCATCGTGCTGGTCCCGTCCATCAAGATGCCAGCACGTAGTTTCCGGGCGCCGGGTCGCCGGGCGGGTGCGCCGCACTCCCGAGTGAGGTGGGCGCAGGGCGGCTGTCGCCCGAGCGGGTCGAGGCCCAGTCCGACCAGGGTTCCCACCACGAACCCGTGACCGGTGAAGCCTTGGTCAGCCACTGGTCCGGGTCGGCGTCGGTGGCCTCGGCCGTGGCCACCGATCATTCTCGGGTTGCCGGGGGGATTGACGAGGCTCTGGATATGTCCCGATGACGAGAGGGCGAACTGGCTCGTCCCGCCCATGAGCTGGGTCGTGGCGTAGCAGGCTTTCCACGCCGTGAGATGGTCGTTGCGCGCCCCCACCACGAACGAGTCGCACTCGACCTTGCTCAGGTCGACGGGAGTCCCGTGGACCGAGAGCGCGCCGACGGCCAACGAGTTCTGCATGAACAGGTCGAGAAAGTCGGCATGCAGCGCAGCGGGAAGCCGCGTCGCATCGGAATTCCAGGCGAGTACATCGAAGGTCGGCGGCTCCTCGCCCATCAGGTTGTTGCGGACCCAGTAGTTCCAGATGAGGTCGTTGGGTCGCAAGAGCGAGAAGAGCGCCTTCGCGGACGCGCCCGTGGAGCACGCCGCCCCGTTTCGTGGCGCGCACCGAGTTCTCGATAATGGCGGGACTGGCCAACAGCCCGATCATGGTCGGCACGGTGAAGTCGAGCAGGGTAACGCCGAAGGTGGCGCAATTGATCAGGGCCTCCTGCGTCGACGCGAGGTGTCCGAGGAGGGCGGCGATCGTGATGCCGCCGGCGCACAGCGACACCGTGTTGACCTTCTCGCTGCCGGCGATCTCGGCCGCGGCCTGGAGTGCTTCGTGCACGGCGTCGACGTACGTGTCGAGACCCCAGTCCCGGTGCTCTTCCGTCGGATTGCGCCAGCTCACCGCGAACACCTGGAAGCCGCGCTGCACGCAGAACTCCGCGTAGCTCCGACCGGGGGACATGTCCACCAGGTAGTACTTGTTGATCATCGGGGGAACCATGACGAGGGGGATGGCTGTTCACCATTTCGGTCGACGGCGAGTACTGCAGGAGCTCGCACACCTCGTTGCGGAACACCACGGCGCCGGGGGTGAGGGCCAGGTCGCGGCCCACCACCAGGTCGTCCCGGTTGACCAAACGGGGGAAGCCCCTGTTGGTCAGGACGTCGCGGGAAATATTCCTCACGCCTTTCACGACGCTCCGCCCGCCCGTCTCGTAGGCGCGCTCGATGACGTCGGGATTGAGGAGCGGGAGGTTGGTCGGCGCCAGCGCCGCGCTCAGCAGGATCGCAGCCAACTTGGCCCGCTCTTCCATCCGCCATTCGAAGTTGGCGTCATCGACCAGATCGAGTGCCGTGCGCGAGCAGGCGAGATAGGCCTGGCTCATGCGGTGATAGAGCGGGTTCTCCTTCCAGGCCCGGTTCTCGAACCGCCAGTCCTTGGGCTCCGGGGCGATCGTGGACTTTCCCACAGCGACTTTCGCCATTTCGACGCCGAGACCGGCCAGACGGCGCGGCAACGCATTGGTGGCCGTGCGTCGGCCCACTTGCGCGAGGGCTCCGGCGAGGCCGAGCGGATCAATCCGCCCGAGCACGGAACGAGGACTGAGGGCCGACCCGACCCGCTCGAATGCAAACCGTTTCGGCATGGTCACCACCTTCAACTCACCACCAACCGCCCTCTTTCTGGCGACACCCGGAGGCTCCTTGCCAGTCAAGCACACGGCCACCTCGAACGGAACCGGATAGAGGCCCGTTAGGCACGATGCAGATGTCAGTTCACACAGCCGCAATAAACCAAGAGCCACAGCCCACTGCGGCCAGTCCGCACAGCCACCGTCGATAGAGTTTCGTGGTGGACGACAAGTCGCCGGACGAGGGACCGTGGGACGCGTTCGGGACGTACCTCCGCACGCAACGGCATCTCGCCCAGCTGAGCCTCCGCCAGCTGGCGGATCTCACCAACGTCTCCAATCCCTACCTGAGTCAGATCGAACGGGGACTGCACCAGCCGTCGATCGCCATCGTCAAAGCATTGGCGGAGGCGCTCGATCTGTCCGTCAGCGACCTTTTGGCCCATGCCGCCGACATCGACGCGGAGGAAGCCCCGACGACGACCACCCCCACGGCGCATCCGCAACGACCCGCTGCTCAACGAGACGCAGAAGAGCGCCCTGCTCGCCGTCTACCGATCCATGGTCGACCACGGCGACAACTGAACGGCCATTGCCTGCCCCGGCCCGCCGGCCCGCCGGCCCGCCCCGCCGCCCTGCCCGGCCCGCCGCCCGCACCCTCGGCGCAGCCGCCCCGCCCGCCCCGGTCCCCAGCCCGTCGGGGACGACGGTGACTTAGGCTGACGAGCCATGGCCAAGAGCGCGGTTTTCATCGACCTCGACCGCACGCTCCTCGGCCGTTCCTCCGGGCAGGCACTCAATAAGGCCCTGGTGGACGAGGGGGTCCTGCCCCAGGGGCGGGCGCTGCCGGGCGACAAGTTCCTCTATGCCGTCAACGACCGTCTCGGGGAGAACCTCTTCTCCATGGGCCTCGTCAGGGCGGCCGCCCGGGTGGCCAAGGGATGGCGCCAGAGCCAGGTGCAGGCAGCGGGGAAGAGGGCGGTCGCCGACCTGACCGAGTTGGTGGCCCCCTTCGCCCCCCAGTATCTCGAGGCGTTCCGGGCCGATGGTCACCTCCTCGTGCTGGCGACCACCACGCCGGCGGACATGGTCACACCCTTTGCCGAGGCGATGGGATTCGACGGGGTCATCGCCACGACCTATGAGACGAAGGACGGGCGCTACACCGGGCGTCTCTACGACGGGTTCGTCTGGGGGACCGGCAAGCTCAAGGCGGTGCGGGCGTGGTGCAAGGACGAGTCCATCGATCTCGACGACTGCCACGCCTGCAGCGACAGCGTCTTCGACATACCGCTGCTGGCCAGCGTGGGCTTTCCGCACGCCGTCAACCCCGACCCGTCCCTGACCATCGTCGCCACCGCACGCCGCTGGCCCGATCGAGCATTGGGACCGGCCGCCGGGCGTGCCGAGTCGTGGTGGGGCTCGAGCCGTATCACCTGCTGCGGCCGTTCGTCCGGCCGGCGTCCTTCCCCTACGCCCGCTTCGACATCTCCGGGCTCGAGAACATCCCGTCGAAGGGGCCCTGTCCTGTTGGCCGCCAACCATCGGAGTTACTTCGACGTGGCGGCACTCGCCCTCGTCGCCGCCCGGGTCGGTCGTCCCGTCCGTTTCCTGGGCAAGAAGGAGATTTTCGATGCGCCGGTGGTGGGCATCGTGGCGCGGTCCATCGGCGGCATCTCGGTGGACCGGGGCCACGGGTCGGACCAGCCGTTGCGGGCCGCGGAGGCGGCCTTGCGCGCCGGCGAGGTCGTCGTCGTGCTGCCGCAGGGCACCATCCCCCGTGGGTCCGACTTCTTCGATCCCGAGCTCAAGGGGAGGACCGGGACGGCCCGACTGGCCGCTTCGACGGGAGCGGTCGTGGTGCCGATCGGGTTGTGGGGAACCGAGAAGGTCTGGCCCCGGTCGGCCCGGATGCCCGACTTCACCCTTGTGCGCCGTCCCCCCGAAGGTCACCGTCCGGGTCGGCCCGCCGTTGTCGCTCCCGCTCGACGGACGCCGTTGCCGACACGGTGACGATCATGAGCGGCGATTTCCGACCTGTTGCCCGAAGAGTCCAAAGATGCGCACGAGCCCACCGCCGAGGAGCTGGCGCGCACCAAGCCCCCTTCGTGAGGTTTCGCCTCGCCATCCTCACCACGCGCGCCGTCAACGCCACGTCGCGCCGGCTCGGTCGGGGACAGGGCACCGTGGCCGGCGGCCGGTCGGGCCTCAAGGTCGATCCGCGCCTGCTCCAGCACCTCACCGCGGGCCGTGCCGTGTCCCTGGTCACGGGCACCAACGGCAAGACGACCACGACGCGACTGCTCGCTGTCGCCCTCGGCGCCGACGGCGAGCGTGTGGTCAGCAACGAGACCGGGTCCAACATGCCCCCGGGTCACGTGGCCGCCCTCGCCGCCGACCGGGCCGCCACCCGGGCGGTGCTCGAGGTGGACGAGATCTACCTTCCGCGCGTCCTCTCGGCCACGAATCCCGACGTGCGTCGTGCTGCTCAACCTCTCACGCGACCAGCTCGACCGCACGAACGAGGTGCGCATGGTGGCGGGCAACTGGCGGGCCGCCCTGGCCGCGGCGCCGCATGCGACGGTGGTGGCCAACGCCGACGACCCGCTGGTGGTCTGGGCCGCCGGCGCGGCGGCCAAGGTGCGCTGGGTCGCGGTCGGCCTGGGCTGGCAGCTCGATGCGGTGGGCTGCCCCTCCTGCGAGGGCCGTATCGCCTTTGCGACGGATGGCACATGGGCCTGCGTCACCGGTTGCGGCTTCACGCGGCCGGTCCCCGCCGTCACGCTGACGCGCCACCGATCACGGGACGACGTTCCACGCCGTCTGGTCGGATGGCCGGACGCAGCAGATCCTGCTGGCCCTTCCCGGCCGCTTCAACTACGCCAATGCGCTTGATGGCGGCGGTGGCGGCCGAGTCCCAGGGCATCGATATCGTCGCCGCCCTGGGCGCCATGGCGTCAGTGTCGGTGAGGTGGCGGGCCGCTTCACCACCCGCGTCGTGGGGGGAGTGCCGTCCCGGCTCATGCTGGCCAAGAACCCGGCCGGGTGGAGCGAGCTCCTCGACCTGGTCGGGGAGGAGGACCGGCCGCTCGTGATCAGTATCAACGCGCGGACCGCAGACGGCGCCGACCCGAGCTGGCTGTGGGACGTCCCCTTCGAACGCCTCGCCAGCCGCGTGGTGGTCGCGACGGGCGACCGCTGCCGCGACCTTTCGGTGCGCCTGCGCTACGCCGGCGTGGCCCACGTGATGGAGCCCGACCCGGTGGCGGCCGTGCGCACGGCGGCCGGGTGGCCTCGGCGACGGTGACGGGCTGACGCCGACGGTGACGGCGACGGCGACGCCGACGCTGACGCCGACGCCGGCGCAGTGCGTGTCGACGTCATCGGCAATTACACAGCCTTCGGCGAGCTCCTGCGGACAAGGACATGACGCGCCCTTGCGCATTGCGGTCGTGTATCCCGACCTCCTGGGTACCTACGGCGACGGCGGCAACGGACTGATCCTGGCCCGCCGGGCGCAGTGGCGCGGGATCGAGGCGGAACTCCTGCAGGCGCCTTCGGACGCGCCGTTGCCCGAGGCCGACATCTACTGCCTCGGCGGCGGCGAGGACGGCCCACAGGTGCGTGCGGCGCGGTCGCTCATCGAAGACGGCGTATTGCGTCGCCGCGCCGCCGAGGGTGCGGTGATCCTGGCGGTCTGCGCCGGCTATCAGATCGTCGGGCAGAGCTTTCCGGGGGCGGATGGCGCGCCGCCACGAAGGGGTCGGGCTCCTCGACATCGCGACCGTCAAGGGCACCGGGCACCCGCGCCGTGGGCGAGGTCGTGGCGGAGGTGATCGGGGCCTCCCTGCCTGAACTGACCGGTTTCGAGAACCACGGCGGGTCGACGACATTGACCCCGGGACCATGCCGTTGGCGCTGGTCAGCGCCGGGATCGGCAACGGCGATGGCACCGGCACCGAGGGTGCCGTCGCCGGCCACGTGCTCGGCACCTACCTGCACGGGCCGGTGCTGGCGCGCAACCCGGCGTTGGCCGACCTCTTGCTGTGTTGGGCGCTCGACGCCGAAGAGTTGGCGCCGCTCGATGACGCCGCCGAGGACGCCCTGCGCCAGGAACGCCTCGGCGCCGCGGGAAGATCACGCCGGGCGCGCCCGCCGGTTGCGACGTGGAAACGCCACGTAGCGCGGTGCGCCCGCACGAGCGAGGAGGTCTACCGCGTGAGCAACATGCAGCCGGCGATGGGACCGCCGCCGACGGTGGCCACCGCCACCTCGGCACCCGCCACTTGGCGCGCACCCGCCTGATGGCGCAGCTGCAGCACGGCTTCGTGCAGGATCCAGTACCCGTGCATGCGGCCCGCCGACAATTGGCCGCCGTAGGTGTTGAGGGGGAGCTCTCCTTCTAGCGAGATCCGGGTCACCGCCTTCGATGAAGGGACCCGACTCGCCGTCGCCACAGATCCCGAGGGCTTCGAGCCACGCCAACGTGAGAAAGGTGAAGCCGTCGTAGAGCTCGGCCACGTCGATGTCACGGGGCGTGAGGTCGGTGTGGCGCCACATTTCCGCGGCAGCCTCCTCCGAGGCCATCTTCGGATAGTCGGGTCGCTGATCCCAGCTGCCCTCGCCCGAGGCTCCGCCGATATGCCTCGACCCGCACGACCGGGGCCTTGCAGTCGTCGGCGAAGTCCGAGGCCGAAACGACGAGGGCGATGGAGCCGTCGATCGGCACGTCACAGTCGAAGAGGCCGAAGGGGTCCGAGATCATGCGCGCGCTGAAGTAGTCCTCGAGCGTGAGCGGCTCCCGATACGCCGCATCGGGGTTGAGGCCAGCGTTGCGCCGGCTATTGACGGCCAGCCAACCGAGCTGCTCCTTCGTCGTCCCGTAGAGATACATGTGACGCCGGCAGTGCATGGCGAGCCAGTTCGCGGCCGAGTAGGCGTGCATCGTGAGCAGCGGTCCCATCCACTCGAAGCCGGGAAAAGACGGGGGACCATCGGACGCCGGCGCGGCGGCGTCACCCGTGCCCCCACCGGCGCCCCCACCATCGGCACCGCCCTCGGCGCCTCCGCCCCCGGCGCCTCCGCCGGTGCCGCCCTCGGGCATGATGCTGCCGCCCATCATCAACACGGTCCGATAGATGAGCACATGGCGCGCCTCGCCGTTCGCCACGGCACGGCACGCCGCCAGGACCGGCGCGAGCAGTCCGCCGCTCGCCGGACCCCTGTCGCTCCAACGGGCAGTGACACCGAGCTGTACAGATACTCCCGGGACCTCACCGCCGCCCACCGTGATCACCGCGTCGATCTGCCCCGGCTCGAGACCGGCATCGGCGATGGCCGCCCGTGCCGCGTCCGTGGTCAGGACACTGCCGGCGATCCCGGTTCGGCGACCGATCTGTGACATCCCGATGCCCGAAATGATGGCGCCCCGCCCCTGACCGCTCACGACCTCTCAAGCTAGTACGACCTATGCGTACGATGGCGTGGTGGACGAGACACCCGCCTCGCGGATACCGCCGCCGATCACCGATCTCAATCGGCCCTTCTGGACCGGCGGAGCCGAGGGGGTGCTGCTCATCGCACGGTGCGGGTCATGCCAGCGGTGGACCCACCCTATGGTCGCCGTCTGCGGGCATTGCGGGGGTGAGCTGGTGCCCCAGCCGGTCAGTGGCCGCGGGACGGTCTTCACCTTCACCGTCAATCGCCATCCCTACAATCCGGCCGTCCCCTTGCCCTACGTCATCGCCATTGTGGAATTGGTCGAACAAGCCGGCATCCGGTTCACCACCAACCTGGTCGACGTCGCGGTCGACGACGTGTACATCGGTATGCCCGTGGTGGTGACGTTCGAGCAGGCTGGCGAGGCTTGGGTGCCGCTCTTCCGGCCGGACCGCACCGCGATCCGGGCCGGCTGAGTCGGCCCTGCGATTCGGTCTGGCTGCGGTCCTCAGCCGATCTGACCTTCGTAGGGGTTGTTGAGGTTGAACGGCTCGTCGGCAAAGTGCGCCGCCTGGGTCCGCAGCTCATCGATGGTCCAGAGGCCGTTCTTCTCCACCTTGTCGATGATGGCGAAGGGCTGGAAGAGATGGACCTGCCCGCCGGCGACGAGGAAGACCCTCCCGTGGATGGGGCAGTCCTCGGTGGCCAGGTAGGCGACGAACGGTGCGATGTTGGCGGGGTCCATCGGCGACCATTCATCCGGTGCCACGACGGGTCGTTCAACGGCGACCGTCGCCGTGAGCCGTGTCGCGGCGGCGGGCGCAATGGCATTGACACGCACGCCGTAGCGGGCCAACTCGTTGTCGGCGATCATCGAGAAGGTGGCGATGCCCGTTTTGGCCGCTCCATAGTTGGTCTGGCCCACGTTGCCGAACAGCCCGGAGGTCGACGAGGTGTTGATCACCGATCGTTTGTCGGTCTTGCCTGCCTTCGACTCTTCGCGCCAGTACGTGGCCGCCCACCGTGTCGTGCAGAAGTGACCGCGCAGGTGCACCTTCATGATCACGTCCCATTCCTCGACGGACATGTTGATGAGCATGCGGTCGCGCAGGATGCCCGGCGTTGTTGACCAGGATATGGAGGTTGCCGAAGGTGGTCACCGCCTGGTCGATCAGGCGCTGTGCGCCATCCCAATCCGAAACGTCGTCGTGGTTGGCCACCGCCGTCCCCCCGGCCGCGGTGATCTCGTCGACCACCTGCTGCGCGGGCGAGGCGTCCGCCCCGGTGCCGTCGGTCTCGCCGCCGAGGTCGTTCACCACAACCTTGGCCCCCTCGGCCGCGAACAGCAGCGCATGTTCCCGTCCGATGCCCCGGCCGGCCCCGGTGATGACGGCCACCCTTCCCTCTAACTCGCTCATCGTCTGTCGCACCTCTCTGGAGAACGGAACGGCCGCGGTCTGACGGCCGGGTGTCAGGTTATTCGGCGGCGCTCACCGCGTCCGGTATCTTCTCAGGCAGTCGCCCAAGCTTTGGGGGTCCCGGCTCGTTAGGATCGGGTGGTCCATGGCGGACGGTGGCGAAAAGTGGTCGAACCGGGGGAGCACGATGTCAGAGGCGTCAGAGAGCCAGGACGAGTCCACGGCGGTGTTCCGTGGCGATGAGGAGGGGCTCGAGGACCTCTTCGACCTGGTCGAGCCACAGCCGAAGTACAAGGCCCTGCTCGAGAACGGCGGGATCATTTCTCCTGCTGAAGGGTTTGTTGTGGTGGCGAGCCGGTCCGCCGTGGACGAGGTGCTGCGCAATCCCGAGAGCTACACCTCGCGGGACCTCGTGCAGCTGGGCAACGTGCGCCCCCTCATCCCGCTCAGTGTCGACCCGCCCGAGCACCTGAAGTACCGCAAGATCCTCGATCCCCTCTTTGCGCCGAAGAAGATGGACGCCATTGAAGACGACGTGGCCGCCCGGGTGAACCATTTCATCGATGCATTCATCGATCGCGGCAGCTGCAACTTCAGCGAGGAATTGGCGGTACTGTTCCCATCCGCGGTCTTTCTGGGGCTGATGGGCCTGCCGTGGGAGGAGCTCGACACGCTTCTCCGACTCAAGGACGGCATCATGCGACCTCCAGGGGATCCGACCGAGCAGATGCACTTCAGGGAGCAGATCGGCCAGGAGATCTACGCCTATTTCGACGCGATATTGGATGAGCGTCAGAACAAGCCCGAGCGCGACATCCTCACCGAGTTCCTGGGGGCCGAGGTGGACGGGGAGAAGCTGAGCCGCGAGGAGATCCTCGACATCTGCTTCCTCTTCCTGATCGCCGGACTCGACACGGTCACCGATTCGCTGACCGTGTTCTTCGCCTATCTGGCCCAGCATGCCGAGCATCGGCGCCAGATCGTGGCGGACCCGTCCGTCATCCCCCGCGCCGTCGAAGAACTCCTGCGGTGGGAGACGCCGGTCGCCGGGACCGCGCGCGCCGCCACCGGCGAGACCGTCGTGGCCGGCTGCCCCATCTCCCCGGGCAGCATCGTGTTCGTCTCGATCGGGGCCGCCAATGTCGACCCGGCCGTATTCGGCGACCCTTTCAATGTGCGTTTCGACCGTGAGGAGAATCGCCACCTGGGATTCGGGGGCGGGGTCCATCGGTGTCTCGGCTCCCACCTGGCGCGCCGGGAACTTCGCATCGCCTTGCGCGAGTGGCACCGCCGCATCCCCGAGTACGAGCTGAAGCCCGGCATCGAGTTGCACTATCCGCCCGGCCTGCGCTCGGTCGACAATCTCGAATTGGTCTGGCCGACGTCCTGAACGCCGCGATCCGCACCGATTAGCCTCGGCCTCCTGGCAGGGAGGGGGGGCATTGCGACAGCTGATGAGCGGGATCAAGGTGGTGGAGCTGGCCGAGGGCGTCGCCGGCAGCTATTGCGGAAAGCTGTTCGCCGACCTGGGTGCAGATGTGGTCAAGGTGGAAAGCCCGTCGGGCGACCCGCTGCGCCATCGTGAGAGTGTCGCCCGCGACACGGATGGGACCTACCGGGGCGGCGCGTTCCTGCACCTGAACACCAACAAGCGCAGCACGGTCCTCGACCCGGCGACGGTCAGCGGGCGAGCGCGCCTGGGCGAGCTCATCGAACGTAGCGGGTTGCTCATCGAGTCAACGGGTTCAGGCTGCCTCGAGGCATGGGGGCACACGTGGAGCGCGGTGCACGAGCGAGCGCCAAGTGTCTCGGTGGTGCGTATCAGCGGGTTCGGCGCGACGGGTCCCTACGCCGGTTACCAGTGGAGCGACCTGATCGTGCAGGCCATGAGCGACAACATGATCCATGATCGGACGAATGACGCTCCCGTCCGCTTTCCGGGGCATCTCGGTCTCTGCGTCGTGGCGAACCTGGCCGCACTGGGCGCGCTCGGGGCGGTGCTGAACGCCGAAGCGACCGGCATCGGATGTCTTGTCGACTGTGCGGCCACCGAGGCGCTTTCGACGATTCCCGCCCGGGCGACGACCCTTCTCTCGTATCGCTACCGCAATTGCACACCCGGACCCAGCCTCTATGCCGGAGGGCGAGAATCGCTCCTTCCCCTGGGGGTCTATCCCTGCGGTGACGGGTACGTGGCGATGATGTCCACGCCTCAGCAACTGGACCAGATGCTCGAAGTCCTCGACGATGAGGAGCTCTACGCCGCATTCGCCCGCCCCGATGCGTTCGAGCGAGGTGAGACCAAAGAGGCGATAGATGCGGCCCTCTACCCGTGGCTCTTGTCGCGCACGCGTGCCGAGGCGACCGCGGAGGCACAGCGGGTGGGTTGGCCGCTGGCGGGCGTGAACGAGCCGAGTGAGGTC
Source organism: uncultured Acidimicrobiaceae bacterium (assembly GCA_963755665.1). Taxonomy (GTDB): domain Bacteria; phylum Actinomycetota; class Acidimicrobiia; order Acidimicrobiales; family RAAP-2; genus Bog-473. The sequence goes on along the minus strand of CAVWKU010000014.1, from coordinate 11,308 downwards.
ATTGAGGCCGACCATCTGGCCCAGCGCGGTTTCTGGGTCCATGCGGACGATCCCGGAGCACGTTCCATCAAGCTGCCCGGAGCGCCCTATCGCTTTGCCGAGGGCGGATGGTCACTGCGCCACCTCGCCCCCCGCCTCGGTGAGCACGACGCCGAGGTGGCGGCGGAGTTGAGCCAGCCGGCGGCCGCAGACAGGGGCAAGCCACCGGCGCGGGCCGTCTCTGACCGCGTGCCGTCACCGTCGTCGCCACCGCTCCGCGGGCATCCGGGTGATCGATGTGACCACGGTCTGGTCGGGTCCTTTCGCCACCATGCTGCTCGCCGACCTCGGCGCTGAGGTCATCCGGGTCGAGAACCCCTGGATCCTGCCCCCGACGACCAAGGGGTACCAGGCCCGACCCACCATCTTGGATCCGGGGTTTCTCGGCTCGCTCTACGGAGACCCGGTTCCCGACCGGCCGGACCGCCCGTGGAACCGCCACGCCATGAACAATGCGATCGCACGGAACAAGCTCTCGTGCACCATCGACAACCGACGACCCGAAGGCCGGGAACTCCTGATGCGCTTGCTGGAGTGCTCCGACGTGTTCATCGAGAACTTCCGTACGAGTGGTCTGCCCCACATAGGCCTCTACACGAGCGAGCTGCAAGCGCGCAATCCCCGCTTGATCATCGTGCGCATGCCGCCGACGGGTACTCACCGGCGATTGGTCGGACTACACCGGCTTCGGCGCGCAGTTCGACGGCCTCACCGGCATGGCCTGGCTCTGCGGTCATCGGGACACGGAACTCGTCACCACTCCGGGTACGACGTACATGGACGCGGCCTCGGGCCCTGCCGCCGCCTTCGCCACCGTCGCCGCCCTGCGCTACCGGGCGCAGACCGGGCGGGGGCAACTGGTCGAGGTCGACCAGAGCGAGAACATCTTGAATCACCTGGGGGACATCTTCATCGACTGCCAACTCGGCGTGGAGCCACGGCGTTGGGGCAACCGGGACCGTTGGCGCGCACCGCAGGGTCTGTACCGATGCCGGGGAGGCGAGGAGTGGCTGGCCATTTCGATTGCCGACGATGCGGCGTGGCGTGCCTTGACCGAGGTGATGGGCCGGGGGGATCTCGGCCGGGACCCTCGGTTCGCTGATCTGCCCGGGCGTCAGGAGCACCACGACGAGTTGGACCGGGTCATTGGCGCCTGGGCGGCGGAGCAGTCGGCGCACGAGGCCTTTCACGACCTCCAGCGGGCCGGGATCGCCGCCGGTCCGATTCTCGACGACGAAGCATTCGCCGGGGATCCGCATTTCACGGAGCGTGCATGGCAACGTCCGCTGCACAGTCTCGACGTGGGCACGCACCTGCACCCGGGGCTGGCGTACAGCGGCGTTCCCCAGGAGTGGCGACGGGGGTCGCCGGTCCTCGGGGAGGACAACGAGTACGTCTACAAGGAGGTGCTCGGCGTCTCGGACGCGGACTTCGCGCGCTACCGCGAGGAGAAGATTCTCGCCGACGACTACCTGGACCGGGATGGCGAACCGTACTGAGAACAGCCCCGGACCCGGCGCAGCATCACGACTCAGCGTTCGTCGCACCTCGTCGGACGAATGCAATGTCGATCTCGTCAAGTACGTCATGGTCGGCGATCATTTCGATCCGGCTCACTTTTCCTGCAACCACAGTGAAGTCGAAGGCAACTTTGGGCGTCCCACCCTGCGCCCACACCAGCCCGGCCAGTCCGTCGAGGAGGGCGAGACGAGCTGCCTTCGCACCTCCGGAAAATCTCGAGGCGACGTCGTGCGGTCCCACCAAGTCGTAGGGGCACCCATGGCGATTGCGGATGCATCGGCCACGAGCTCGACATCGGGGCTGAGGAATGAGAGCAGCAGCTCGAAGTCCCCGGTCTTCGCTGCGACGAGAAACGCGTCGACAATCTCGCGTTGCCGCAGCGGATCAGCGGTCCGGTCCTCTGCGAGACGGACCCGCCGGCGCGCCCGGCTCGCAAGCTGTCGGCAGGCCTCCTCTGACTTGCCCAGACGTCCACGCGATCTCTTCATAGGGCACTGAGAACATGTCGTGAAGGACGAAGGAAATCCGCTCGGCCGGGTTGAGCCTGTCAAGGACGATGAGAAGGGCGTGGCCCATCGAGTCAGCGAGGACGGCTTGATCCTCAGGCGTGACGGCAACGCGCAGGGAGAACTCTTCGATGTTGGCGACGTCGTCGATCGATGCGGAGGGTCGCCGTTGCCGGCTCCGGAGCGTATTGAGGCAGATCCGCGAGACGACGGTGGTCAGCCAGCCCGCCAGGGTTCTCGATCTCGCGCGCATCCGTTGTTGACAACCGGAGCCAGGCCTCTTGAAGTGCATCGTCGGCATCCTCCGCGTTGCCGAGGATCCGGAAGGCCAGGGCGCGCAGATGGGGCCGGTCGGCTTCGAATCGGTCGGCCAACGATATCGTCTGATCCACGTGTCACATTCTCCTGCGCCTCGGTGTCATATACATTGACCCACGAGCGTGGTGAAACGTGACAAGAGGAGATCTGATGGAAGTGCAATGCAATACGGTGCTCTACCCCGTAAGGGATCCCGAGAAGGCGAAAGCCCTCTTTACTGCTCTGTTCGGTGCCCCTCCCCACGTCGACTCGCCCTTTTATATCGGCTTCTCGGTCAATGGTGCCGAAATCGGTCTCGTGCCCAATGGGCACGACCAAGGCATGACGGGGCCTGTGCCGTTCTACGACGTCGATGACATCTCCACCACGCTCGGCGCACTCCAGAGCGCCGGGGCGAAGTTGGTGCAAGAACCGACCAATGTCGGGGGAGGAATGCTCGTCGCCAAGGTCAGCGACGCCGACGGCAACGAAATCGGCGTGCGCCAACCGCCTTCTGCGTAGCCCGCCAGGAGCTGGCGCGCGGCGATCGTCAGTCGGCGACGAGCGCGTCCGTGAGGGCGTCGATTCCTCGGAGATTCGCCACAAGTTCTGGACTGAGTCCGTACCGTGATGCCAGGGCGTCAGGTGAGACGTAGGAGACCTTGGTTTGTCCCTCGTCCGACCAGATCAGCACCTTGAGCGGAAGATCCAGAGCGGACAGGGGTGAGGCTTCCATCACGGGCGTTCCTGCGGCAGGGTTTCCGAAGATGACCAGTACCGTGTCCCGGAGCTCCAATCCGACGAGCCTGGCCTCGCCACGTTGATCGATGACGGCGAAGATCTTCACATCCTTGCTGAGCAGCAGTGCCGTGAACGACGATGCGGTCTCCGCTACCGATCGGGAACTGAGCTTCGTCACGATGCCGGCCGCGTCGTGCCCATCGCCTTCAGGAGTGGCGTCAATCGCGTGCGGGATCGGACGTGGGCATGGGGGTTCCTTTCAACGCAGGCTGTCGCAGCGTCCCCGCATTATTCAGGCCAGGGGCTTATTCGGGCCAACGGGCTTATTCGGGCCAACGGGCGCGCCCACTGGACGGTTGCGTATCGAGGGCCCACGCCCGGCGCCAGGCGGGTGCATCGGGCCCCCGGTGTGCGTGCGCCGCACCCTCTTCGGGGTCGACCGTGCTGACCGCCCGCCGTGCCTGCCACCAGTCGGCATGCACTTCACGCGAGAGGTTGGCGACGGCAGCCTCGATACGGTCGGAGAAGCGATGGGCGTTCTCCCCTTCGTCGGGGGAGAGCGGGGCGCCGAAGAGGACCGAAATCGGGGAGCGCCGCAGCTGACCGCCGCGACGCCCTTCGGTGCCCGAACCGCCCGGTGCCTGCGCGCTGACATCGGAGACCTTGGGGAGGACGTGGCGGGTGCCGTGGAGATAGACCGGCACGACGGGACGCCCGGTGCGCCGGGCCAGGTAGGAGGGAGCCCCACTGAAAGGCTGGGTCCATCCGTCGGGTGACCGTCCACCCTCGGGGAAGATGACGACGTTCCAGCCGTCCTCGAGCAGTTCGGAAAGTGTGTCGACCGACTGGCGGTTCACCTTCCTCCGCTCGAACGGGAATCGCGGCCAGGGCGAACGACCAGAGGATCGATTTCCAGGTGCGATCGAAGAAGTAGTCCGATGCGGCTGCCACCACGGTGTGGTGGCGGAACTCGAGAGGCAGGTTGGTCAGCAGGAGTGGAGTGTCGACGTGGCTGGCGTGATTGGCGGCGAAGATGACCGGGCCCTCCACGTGGCGGAGATGCTCCACGCCGCGCACGGTGGCGGGGCGATGACCCGTGCGACCGGGCGGGCCAGGTTGTCCATGACCATGGCCCGGGCCAGACGGGCCGGATAGCGACGGGACCATTCGTGGTCGTACTCGAGTCCGAGTTTGCGCTCAGGGTCCGTCCGCTCCACCGTGGCGGGCCATGACGGCGCCGCCAGCGGAAAGCGGATCGCCCGCGCCCGGCTGACCAGACCCCCCGACCGTGCCATCAGTGCACGTCCGCCATCATGAGCGGGGGCGCGTGCAGATGGGTGAGGGTGGGGGAGGGGCCCACCACGTCGCTCGCTATTTCCAAGGCGTCGTTCAACGAGGAGGCCGGTGAGAATCCCAGGCGGCGGACGGCCTTGGCGTCGCCGCCGACGATGATGACGCGTCCGAGGTGCTCGAGCGCGTGGGCGCACCAGTACCACATGTAGAAGGGATGGACGCCGTGATACGCGTGCCCCGTGCGGTACAGGTGGATGTACCACGGATCGGTGGCGAAGGACTCTTCGAATTGCTTGTGGATGGCGACGGGGTCGACGGTCTGGGTGAGGACCTGCTCGTAGAAATCGATGTAACTGGGGTGATGACCGGGATGGAACTCGGGTCGCGTCGGGTGACGCAGGATGAGCACGCCGCCCTCGCGCACGAGCGGCTTACCCCGGTAGAGGTTGAAGAAGTACCCCAGGCCGAGACAGGCGACCAGGATCGGATTCATGATCGAGTTGACGTTGTAGGGGCAGATGTAGGGCAGCCCCAAGGTGAGGATGTCGGTCTGCCCTTGGACGTCGACCCCTTGTTGCTTCCATACGTTCTCCGTCGTGATGGCGTGGACGGCCTCGACCTCACCGGCTTGCACGGACGTCATGGCATGGGGCGATTCGATCGAGTGGAAGATCTGGCGGGCCAGGCGAGGCGGGACCCCTTTGAGCGACCGCGAGGTGGCGGCGAAGGTGGCGCGGTCGCGCAGGTTCCACTCCCACTCGCGTTTTTGCAGGAAGGCGAACGAGGAGGGGAACGTGTCGGTGTTGAGGGTGGTCTCGATCTGGAAGATCTTCACTCCGGCGTCGGCGATGAACCTTCCCATGCGCCAGTTCGAGCTGTGCAGCTCGGACGCGGGGGCGTCCATGAACGAGCGGGAATGCTGCATGGTCTGGGGATTGTGGTGATGGCGCAGCGACCGGTAGCTGGCCAGGCCGGTGGCCACGCTCTTGTGCCCACCGTCCATGGCCACGAGGTTGATGTTGACGTAGACCAGAAGGTCCGAGGTGGCGGCCCGTTTGTTGATCTCGATGTCCTCGCCCGAGTCCGTCTGTCCGAGATGGATGAGATTGTCGGGGTCCTCGGCATCGTGTTGGGTGAGGAGCCCGTGGGGGGCGAAGGCGTCGTAGACGCGATCGCCCAACGCGTGCCGTAATTCGTCTTCGGTCATCCGGCGGTGCAGCGCAAGGGCGGCGATGAGCATGACGTCGTCGACGCCGGCGTCGGCCGCCATGTCGAGCACCGTCTCGATGACCATCTGGCGGATGTCGGGCGCTTCCATCGGAGGGAGCGGGAGCGAAATGTCGTCGAAGCAGATCGTCAGCTTCATTCCGGCGTGGAGCAATGCCGGCAACGGGTCGCGATCACCGACGGGGTGCAGCAGGGCGTGGCGAATGGCGCCGTAGGGATCGTCGAGCGCCTTCATCGGCTCGGGTGCGTAAATCACCCGACTGCCCTCGGGGAGGGTCTCGAGCGTGAAACCCTCGCCGTTCCAGAACAGGGTCGGCGGCGTGGATTTGTCCACCTCGAGCACGAAACCGGGACGGCGGCTCATCGGGTGTGTCCTTTCCTGATGTCGAAGGCGATTTTCACGGCTCCCCGCCTCCCGGCGGCGCCGGCGTGCGCCACGGCCTCCTCGAAACGGGCCAGGGGGTAGGTGGCGGAGACCAGGCGGCCGGTTGACGCCGCGGCCACCACGTCGAACGCCAGGGCGAACGTGCTCACTTCCGTCGTGCTCACTTCTTTGGGTTTGGCTGCGGTCTTCTTCCGTGTTCCCGTCGCGGCAGCACTTGACGCCGGCACAGCACCCGGCACGCTCTCGGTCCCGTACGCGTACGCACCGGCCAGGCGGACCTCGCGGTGCCACAACGGCGCGAGGTCGATCGTCACCTTGCCGGGCATCCCGACGAGGGCGACGGTGCCGCGGGGACGGACCATGGAGAGCGACTGGCTGATCGATTCAGCGCTGCCCACGCAGTCGATCACCACGTCGGCCCCTCCGGAAAGCGTCGCCGTCTCGCCGGCCACGCCGCCGAAGGAGAGCGAGTGGGTGTGTCGCCGCACGGCCCGTGCCAGTTGGTCGGCCGGGAGCGACTCGGTGGCCCCGAACTGGCGGGCGAGCCGTTGCTGGTGGGCGTACTTGGCGCCCACCAGGAGCGCACGCGGCGCAGGGCAGCGCCCGGTGGCGGCCAGATGGGCGAGGGCGGCGGTGACCGTGAGGCCCAGGGTGCCGGCACCGAGCACGGCCACCACGTCCCCGTCGCGGATGCCCGCGCCTAACACGGCGTGCACGGCACAGGCCACCGGTTCGATCGTCACGGCGTCCGCGTCGCTGAACCCCTCGGGCACGGCGAAGAGCTGGCTCGAATGCGCCACCAGGCCGGTCGTCGACCATCCGCCGCCCGTGTCGGCGCAAAAGCCGGTCTGCAATCCGGGCCGGATGTGCCCGAAAGCGAGATAGCCGCAATTCCCCACGTGCCCGGCCGCGGCAGGCCGCGCAGGGAGGATCGATGCCGCGTGCCGCGCAGCCGAGAACGGGCTGGAGGACCACCCGTGTCCCGGCCGCGAGGGCGGACCCGTCCGCACCGATCGCATCGGCGGAGAGCAATCCGACCACTTCGTGCCCGGGGACGAAGGGAAACGAGACGATCTCTTCGAAATAGCGCGAGCTGCGCCCGTCCAACGTGGAGAGGTCCGAGCCGCAGATGCCCGCCAGCAGCGGGTCGACGTGCACCCACCCCTCGCCGGGCAGCGAAGGCGCGTCCTGCTCGACTAAGCGCAGGGGCCCGACGCCGGCGCCCGCGTCCGGAGCCGAAGCTCGACGCGATGCGGGCGGCGGCAAAACGCGGCAGCGAGCGTTCGAAGAGGAGCGTGCTCATTTGGCGATCACGGCTTTGGGCGACTTCACGTCGAAGGGCCCCAAGGGCAAGCGTTCGGTGCGAGCCACCTTGCGCTTTGGACCAGTGCTCGACGTGCCAGCCCCGGCGGCGGGCGATGGCGGCCAGCCGTGCCTCGGGATTGACGGCGACCGGGAAGCCGACCGCTTCGAGCATGGCCAGGTCGCTCGACGAATCGGCGTAGGCCACCGATTCCTCCAGTGAGAGGTTGTATTCCTCGGCATAGTCGGCCAGGACGAGAGCCCGTGCTTCGCCGATCGGGGGGAAGGTTGGTGAGGTGACCGGTGAGCAGACCGTTGCGCACGTCCATGTGGGCGCAGACGATGTCGTCGAACAGCGGCCGCACCGGCTCAATGATGAAATCGAGCGCGCCCGTGATGAGCAAGGTGCGGTGGCCCAGGGCGCGGTGCGCCCGCACCCGGGCGAAGCCTTCGGGAAAGGACCGGGTCAGGAGCTGGCGGTGGAACAACTCCCACGAGTCGGCGCGTAGTTGGGCGATGGGGGCGTTCTCGAAGCGGCGGTAGAACGAGCGCAGGAAGTCGCCCCGGTCACGCCGGTCGAGCGCCAGCAAGGATGGCGCCTCGCGCAACAGGTCGGCCACGAATTTGGCCCGGCGTCCGACCGGGAGGTGGCGGCTGGCCAGCCAGGCGTAGGTGTCCACCACGTTGGAAGCCATGAGCGTGTGCTCGAGGTCGAACACGGCCAGGTGGCGGTCGGCCGACAGGATCGCCCGGCGGGCCCGTTCGGGACGCTTCTCCACGACCGAGCGCCCGGCGGTGGTGCGGACCCGGGCGTGTTCGACGACGGACGGGAAATGCACGTTGTGGACGTAGTGGTCCCAGTCGATGACGGCCGGATCGAAGCAGAACGCCTCGTGGTCCTCCTCGTCGAAGGTGTCCCACAGCTCGATCAGGCGATCGACACGGTAGCGGGCGTCGGTCTCGGTGTAGGCCCCGTAGAGCTCGACGTAGCCGAGGGCGCGCTTGGCCAACGCGTGGCGATCCTCGATCCGTGCCGCGAGATCGGCCTGCTTCCCCCGCACCGGGAGGGCGGTCAAGAGCCGCTCGACGATGGTCATGACCTGATCGGCCCGGCGCAGTTGGCGCTGCACCCGCCCGCGGCCGGGGAACGACCATTCGGGCACGCTGATCGGCTGCCCCCGCTCGTCGTAGAGCGGGTTGCGGCTGAACCAGTCCTCCGCCAGGTCGACCAGATGCCCGTAGGGGAGGGGGTTGCGCACGCCGGAGGCCACGTGGAAGACGCTCGGACCGTCGGGGTCCGGGCCGTGGGCGGCGACGGCGAGAATGGCGGCCACCACCAGGTCCACCGGGATGACGTCGATGATGCCTTCGGGCACTCCGGGAAACTCACGCAGCAAGCCGCGTGCGTACGACACGATGATCGGCTCCGCCATCCGGAAGCCCGCGGATCCACCCGGGCCGAGGCTCCAGAAGAGCGGACTCGATGATCGAGGGCCGGACGAAGGTGATCGGCAGTTTCCCGGCCCATTTCTCGACCAGGACGCGTTCGCCCATGGCCTTGGTGAAGGGGTAGGCATCGGGCCACCCGAGCGAAAGGGCGCGGGCGGTGCCGGCGTCGACCAGTTCGGTGCGCACCCACTCCTCGCGGATCTTCTCGGCCCGGGTGGCGATCAGATGGTCGCCGGCGCCGCCGATCTCTCCGCGGGCTTCCTTGGTGAATGCGGTCAGGCGGCCAGGTTGGCGGGAGGCCGCCTGCAGGTCGTCGCGCAGGCGGCGGGCGGCCTTGACCTCCTCCTCCCAATCGATGTCCAGCGTGAACCGGTTCTCGGAGAGCAGTTCTTCCTTGGCCTCGCCCTGATGGGTGCTGGCGACGTAGGCGGTCGACACCGAGATCAGGTGGGCCCGCGATCCTGACGCGGCCATGGCTTCGGCCACCCGGGCGGGACCGAGCAGGTTGATCTCGACCGCTTGGGTCAGGGGGGCGTCGAAGGAGACGGTCGCCGCCGAGTGGATGACGACATCGCTGGCGGCGAGGGCGGCCCGCCCCGCTTCGTCGAGACCCAGGCCGTCCTGCCCGACGTCGCCCGCGACGGCCTTGACACGACGGGCCACCTCGGGGGCGAAGTTGTCGCCGAGCTCGGACCGGAGGCGGTCGAAACAGTCATTCCGGATGACTTCCCGGGCCAGTCGGGCGGCCGGATCCGCCCTCCGGCCCGGGCGGACCAGTACGGTGATGTCGGCCTCGGGGATGCAGCGGAGGATGCGTTCGACCAGCGCAGTGCCTAAAAATCCGGTGGCACCGGTAATGAAGAAGCGCTTTGCACGGAGGTCCCGGCCGATTGGCACCGGAATTGTTTACCATCCGTCGCCGAATCTGTCTACCATTTGGTAAGTGAGCACGACAACGAGGTCCGACCAGGCCCCGGCCGGGCGATCCGCCCCCACCCTCTCCGCCGAGGCGACCCCGACGACTCCGCCGGCACGGGACGCCAACCTCGTCGACGAGCGACCGCATCCTCAACGCGGCCCTGGCCTCGTTCGCCACCCGGGGCTACGAGGCCACCTCGTTGGACGCGCTGGCCAAGGGTCTCGAGATCACCAAGCAGAGCATCCTCTACTGGTTCCCCTCCAAGGACGCGGTGCTCGAGGCGGTCATCGCGCGCAGCGCCGGCGACCTGTCCGAGGCTCTCGAGTCGGCGCTACGTGGCTGCCGGCGTCGGGTGGGTCCGGATCGAGGCCGTCGTCCGGTCTGTCTTCCGGCTCGCGGCGCGGCAGCCTGAACTGCTGGGACTGCTCCGGGAAGTATCGAGGCTCGGTCCCCCCGCGGCGACGCAGATGACGCTCGCGTTGGAGCCCCTGGTGCGGCGCGCCTCGTCCTTCCTGGAGGCTGAAATGGACGCCGGCACCATGCGTCGGCATGACCCACGGCTCCTCCTCCTCGCCATCTACTCCACCGTGATCGGCATGGTCACCGAAGTAGAGGTCCTGCGCGCCTTGGGCGAGGAGCCCACCGCTCGCTCGTTGGTGCGCAGGCGAAGCGACGTGCTGGCTCTCCTGCGTTCCGCCCTCGTCATCCCCGGAGGCGAGCAGGACGGCGTCGCGCCCCACGCCTGACCTACTCGGCGGGCTTCGGCGACCTTTTCGGTCGGTTTTGCCACTTTCTTGCGGGGCGCCGCCTTTGGCGTATAGCGCTTGTTGGCCGTGGGAGGCTTGTAGGCCGTCGGCTTGGAGGTCGTGCTGGCGGCCTTCTTGCGCTCCGCGGCGCGGCGGGCGGTCCGCTGCCTCCTTGGCGGCCATTTTGGCGTTGGGCGTACCGAACTTCTGAATGCGGTAGGCCCGCAACATGAGCCATCCGCCCAGAAGATGAAGGCGAACCCGAGGGGCGCGAAGATCAGCGTGAAGGCGAACCCGGTCACGAAGAACGAGAAGACAACCAGGGTGCGCTTGCGTCGCTGGAGGGCCCAGGCGCCGAGCGCGCAGAACACCAACAGATGACGCCCAGCAACAGCCAGGAATCCGAGATCGGCACCGCCCCTTTGACCTTCTTGCCATGGCGGATGATGGTCGCCGTCTTATCGGGTGAGCCGCGCGCAAGTAGAGCGTCAAGACAATGCCCAAGATGACCGCCACGAATAAGCCCGCCCTTGGACCACTTGGCCTCGAACGCACTGAGGCCGCTCATGGCAGCTTTGCGTTCACCAGGACTGAGAATACGATCGGGCTCCTCCGGGAGGACGTCTCCTTGGGCTTGGCCGGACGGAGGAACATCGGGGACAGCCGCTCGCTCAGTTTCCTCGGCTTGCTGCCATCACCGTTCGTAGAAAGCGACATTTGCCTCTAGGGTACTTGGCCCTCGGTGGGGTTCAAATCGCTGGGCTATCGTCTGTGGTCCCGGTTCAGGTCGGCGTGGCAAATCTGGGCGATCCGGGCGCTTAGCTCAGCTGGTTAGAGCGCAGCCTTCACACGGCTGAGGTCGTGGGTTCGAGTCCCGCAGCGC
>CAVWKU010000013.1:0-274693 GCA_963755665.1 uncultured Acidimicrobiaceae bacterium | reverse complement strand
CCACCGACCGGGACGGTGCGCGAACCGCATCGTCCCCAGAGAGGTCCACACCCACAGGAACACGGAAGATCGGGTGGATGGCCTCTTTGCTGTCTACCCGGATTTCGTGGATTAGTGCCTGGAGCAGGATCTTGACCGGGCACGTCATCCGTCGCTACGGCTTCGGCCACCCGATCACGGAGCGCGGACAGTTCCTCGGTTGTCGGTGCGGTCAGATCGGCCTCGTCCATCTCCTCCGCCAGGTCCTGACGACGGGCTCGCAGTGCCGCCGACTGGGAGCCGAGTGCCTTGACCCGCTCGCCACAGATCGACTCGGGCATCGCCCCGGTCTCGAAGGCCCGGAGATAGCGGTCGATCCCGGCATCGACCTTGGCCAGCTCGGCGTCGAGTGCACGCAGCTCGCCCTCATGGCGTGAGTGGCCCAGCTGTGCCCGATCGTGGGCTTCCGCCACCGCCTTGACGAACAGGTCCGTGTCCTCATAGGCGGAAAGGAGCGAGCGGACCACCGCGTCGTCGAGGGCCCCGGCCGGGAGCCGGTCGGCCGCGCAGTTCTTCGTTCCGTAGCGCTGGCGCCCGCCGCACGTGTAGTAGCGGTAGGTGGCGTTTCGCCCGGTGGCCCTTGTCCCGGTGAAGTGACGGCCGCAGCCCCCGCACACCACCAGTCCGGTCAAGAGGTAGTCCGAACTGTTCGACGCCCGTTTTGACACGTCCTCGCCCCGTTCGGCCAGGATGGCTTGGACCGCATCGAACAGCCCCTGCTTCGACCAGCGGAGGTTGGTCGCCTCGGTCCACGTGCCGCGGAAATGGACCTGGCCGAGGTAGGTGCGGTTGCGCAACACGGTCAAGATCGCCTTGAACGACCACGGCTTGCCCGCTCGGGTGGACAGCCCGGCTGCCCGCAGCCAGTTGGCGATGGCGTGGGCTGCCGAGGCGCTTGTTGGCATAGAGGTCGAAGATGACCGGGATCAGCGGGGATTCGGCCTCGTCGACGGCGAGAGCGCCCTTCGCCCTTGGCGGCGCGGTAACCGAAGGGATGACGCCCGCCGCACCAACCCCCCTGGGAGGACTTGCGCTCCATGCCGGCGATCACCCGGTCGATGATGGTGGCCCGCTCGAACTCGGCGAAGACCCCGAGCATCTGGACCATCATCCGCCCGGCGGCCGACGTGGTGTCGAACGGCTCGGTGGCCGAACGGAACCCGACCCCGGCGGCGTCGAGGGTCTCCAGTACCTCGGCCAACCCCCGCACCGACCGCGACAGCCGGTCGACCCGATAGACCAAGAGGAGATCGAACCGTCCGGCCTTGGCGGCGCGCAGTGCGTTGGTCAGTCCGGGGCGCTCCAGCTTGGCCCCTGACATCTGGTCGGTGAAGGTCCCGACCAACTCCCAGTCCTCTTGGCTGGCCACATAGGAGGCCAGGCGTTCTGACTGGGCCCCGAGCGAGTACGGCTGATTCACCTCGTCGGTCGAGATCCGGGTGTAGGTGGCAATCCGCACGCGATGCTCCTTTGGTGATCTGACCCCACGGCCTCGGACCGATGGCATCGTCCGGGGACGATCTCGGTCAAGTATCGCCCACGGGTGCGACAGGGGTGATCCCAGCCGGGTCGGGGACGGTGCGCGCCGATCGCCGAGCAAGGGCACCAACAACTCGGCCAATGCGCCGATGGCGCAGCGTTCCTGATCAGCGGTCAGCTCGACGAAGGTGGCCGGGCACAGGACGACGGCGGGACCGTCCGCCACGGACGCCGCTGGGCGTTCCGGCCGAGGTGCCTCCTTGGGCCGGGTCGATCCCGGGCGGGAATGAGAGGAACGGCTCCGAGCTGGAGGTGATCCGGGCCGGGTCACCTCAGACCACCACGAAGGCCATGGCGTGGCTCCTCTGGCGGCCGAGACGGCGCACAGAGATGCCGGTGAGTTCGGCCACCTCGACGAGGGGGAGACCGAGCACTCGGGTGGCATAGAGGACCGCTTCCTCGCTGGCCGCCAATCCACCCCCGACCGCTTCGATGTATGTACGCGGCCAACAGCTTCACGCCGCTGGGTCCGACGGAACCCGGTAGAGCTTCCAGGGGATCGACAGTGTCGAGACGCCGGGTCCGGTGGCGCCGCTCGCTGATCTGGAGTGTCCGCAGCTTGGTGCGCACCCCGGACAAGAGGTCTCCGGCGGCATAGGGACGCCGCGTCCCCGCCCACGTCGTGATCTGTTCGAACAGAGCATGAGACGGCGTCGCCGTAGAAGGCGTCGAGGTCGCACCATGGCGGGCCGGTGGCGTCGATGCGTCGAGCCAGACCAAGGATGCCGGGGATCAGCGCCTGGATGATGGCACGTGGGATGAGGGGATCAACGGTGGCGCTTTGCAACATCGCCGCAATCACCGCGGCCGCTTTGTTGCGCGACAACCCAGCCGATGAAAGGGAGAGGGCGCTTACCAACCCGGCCAGATCGTCTATGTCGAGACGGGCGATCACAGGCTCACACTCAGCCAGTCGATGACAGGCGGTCCTCGAGATGCGAGACGTGCCAATGGCCCGCCATTCGTTGCGGAGTTGTCGGATTGTCTGGGAGTCCATGGCCCCCACCATGAAGAGCGGGGTTCATGAAAACCGTAATGAAAACCTTCATGGTTGGAGAAAGATCAAGAAATCTTTTGCGCTTCAAAGATGCCGTGTCGGACCTTCACGATTCTCGTAATGAGGCTTTTGGCTGGTGAATGGGTTCATGACGGAGACCATGAAAGGTTCATGATGCGTTCGAGGGTGTGGGGGCGAACGGCGCGCCGGGAACGCCTGCCTCGCTTGGTGTCGCACCGCCGCCGTCAGTCAATCGTCGCTGCGGAATACGGCTCGCCCCCAGAGGTCGCCGGCCATGCCGGCGCCAGGGTCGGCCTTTATGATCCTCGCTCGGCCCATGGCCGTCCATTGACAGCCGCCGACGGTGCGAGAAGTCGCGTGTAGGTGATCGATGACGGGAGAAGGCGGGGCGACGAGCGCCCCACCCGCCATCGACCACAGGACGGACAAAGACCCTGCGTGAGGGGTTCATGCGAGCGCCGGGATAAACCGGCAGAGAGGAAGGAATGAAAGAGTCCTACATCGAAGGTCTAGCGAACCACGATGACCGCGAGCCGTGCGTCGGCGTCCGTGAGGGCGTCGGCGAAGCGTTGGTAGCGGCACGTGCAGGCAGGGCTATTGAGCCGCGTAATCACTGAGTTCGGGGTGCCGACGTCGTCCATGAGAACGGAAGGCCACATCGTCAGCAGCGTTTTCGCGAGCTGTTGACGGACCCCGCGCGGTCAGAGAACCACTGCATGTACGGAACCTCTTTGCGCGAGAACCGGGAGATCTCGTGCTCGCCCGTCCGGGTGATCACCGGGCGGGCCGCTCAGGAAAGGCCAAGGCCGCACGCCTGAGATGGACGAGCACGAGAAGTCAGACAGCCCCGTAGTACCAACGAACTTGCCGAACAAGGCCACGACAGTGGCGGCGGAGGTGGGGGAGGAAAGGGGGCTGGCCGAGGGGAACACGGACAGCACAACACGTCCCGGACACAGGGCCGGGTCAGACGTGCCAAACGGGCTGGACCGTGTGCGAGAAGTAGCACGAAGGGATAAAGAAGCACGGTTCACCGCACTGCTGCACCACGTCGACTTGGACCGCCTCTGGGCGGCCTTTGTGGCTATCAACCCCAAGGCTGCACCAGGGGTGGACAAGGTGACGTGGGACGCCTACGGGCAGGACTTGAGGCGAACCTCGAAGACCTGCTCCGCCGTGTCCACAGCGGTGCCTACCGGGCGAGCCCTTCTCGTCGGGTGTACATACCGAAACCGGACGGGCGCCATCGCCCGCTCGGCATCGCCACCTTGGAGGACAAGATCCTCCAACGGGCGGTGGTCGAGGTGCTGAACGCCATCTACGAGGAGGACTTCTTGGGTTTCTCCTACGGGTTCCGGCCGGGGCGCAAGCCCCACGATGCGCTCGATGCGCTGGCGGTCGGGATCTCGGAGAAAAAGGTGAACTGGATACTCGACGCTGATGTCAGCGACTTCTTCTCCAAGCTCGATCAGGCCTGGCTGAGGAAGTTCCTCGAGCATCGCATTGCGGACAAACGAGTCCTGCGGCTGATCGATAAGTGGTTGGCCGCAGGGGTCATCGAGGATGGAAAATGGTCGGAGACGACCGAGGGGTCACCGCAGGGGGCATCGGTTTCGCCGCTGCTCGCTAACGTTTACCTTCACTACGTCTTTGACCGCTGGGTCCGCCAATGGAGGAAGCGGCACGCACGGGGCGACATGATCGTCACCAGGTTTGCCGATGACTTCGTGGTCGGGTTCCAGCATCTTGGTGATGCAAAGCAGTTCCTCTCAGACCTTCGCGAACGGTTTGCGAAGTTCAACCTGGAACTGCATCCGGACAAGACCCGCCTCATCGAGTTCGGCCGCTTTGCGGCTCAGAGCCGAAAGAAGCAGGGACTGAGCAAGCCGGAGACGTTCGATTTCTTGGGCTTCACCCACGTGTGTGGGAAGGCCAAGAGCGGGCGCTTCTGGCTCCGGCGCATCACCATCAAAAAGCGGATGCGGGCGAAGCTGAAGCAGGTGAAAGCCGAGCTTCGACGACGCCGGCATCTGCCCATCCCCGAGCAGGGGCGCTGGCTGGCCAGCGTGGTGCGAGGCCATCTCGCCTACTACGCCGTGCCGGGCAACATCGACGCCGTCAGGGCTTTTCGTGACCAGGTGAGAAGGCACTGGCGGGAGACGCTTCGGCGTCGAAGCCAGCGCACCCGGATGACCTGGGAGCGGTTCAACCGGATCGGTGATCGGTGGCTACCCCCCGCCCGCATCGTGCATCCCTACCCCAACGTGCGCTTCGCCGCCACGACCCAAGGCAGGAGCCCAGTGCGGTAGTTCCGCACGCTGGGATCTGTCCGGGGGGCCGCCCGCAAGGGCGGTCCCTACCGGGATTTCGAATCATGAAGGGGTTAATGATCACAGCCACCGGTTGGAGGGCGCGTAACTGCACGGGCCGTCGCGTAAGAGGCGTCGACATAAGAAATCCCTGCGTGAGACCTTCATGGTTCCAATCATGAAGGGTTCACGATCCGCGAGGCTCTCCTGCAGGCGCTTGGCTGCGCCTTTGGTCGGATAAACCGGAGCGACGAGCATCATCCCAGCGCAATGGGTTCATGGTGGCCACCATGAACCCATTCATGACGACGCCGAAAGGATTCACCAAGTAGCAAAGAGCGCGTACCGATTCGCCCCTCCAGTTCTTTGCATGCGAACAAACCAACCGAATCGACGGCCGCCGAATCACATCCAATGCGCTTGGCAACGCTACGGGGGACTCGCGTTCTCGCCCTCGTTGCCCTGGTGGGAGCGACATTGCGCTTGCTCACGAGGAACGAGGGCTCATCGCGTCTCAACTGCCGTCGTTCTCCATCAGTCGCACTGTTGTGAGGACAGCGCTCCGCTATTCGAACGAAGTACGAAGACAAAACGAGAGTCCGTAAGGCTCGTCTCCCTTCCGCCCCGAGTGCCGATCGTGAAGGTCGTCGCGCGTCATGACGGAGACAGCAAGATAGGCGAACAGGTGTCCTGTTCGCGGCGGCATTGCCGCCGGCGCCGCTTGGGCCCTGTCCCCGAGGTTCTCTCGGGGTCGCTGCGCTGGACGAGGTGACAGAACCCACGGCCGAAAGAGAAGGGCCGCTTCCGACGTCGACGCGGATATCTCATGCGCTGACGTTGAGCGGCGGTCGGGACTTCGCCACGGAGGTGCGATTGGCCAAGGTTGAGCATGATGAGCTTCGACTGAGAGGGACGACAGTGGGCATGTCGGTGCAGCGATGCCCCTTCGACGCTGCCATGTCCGGCTCAGGCGCACGATCGGCCGAACGGCGGCCTGCTCAGCAGACGCGCAGCGGGCCCGGTTCGCGCCTACCGGTATTGTCAACAACGTGAATCAGTTGGCAAAATGGGCCAACCCTCGAGCGCGACGTTCTCGATACCTTCAGGGCCGCTCTGGCTTATGCCCTGGTGCAGCCCCAGGCCGGTGGTTCGAGCACGCCGACGGCCAGTTACGGCGCCTGCGACGATTCCGCCGTGGTGCAGTTCGGATTGGAGCCGGCGGTGGGGACTTCCACCGCCCATGTCTACGACTCGATCGACGACAGCGACTCAACCACCGTTGGCGGCGGTTCGCCGTCCGACTACACCTACGATCAGATCGAGCTACCTCGTTGGCGCCACCCCGGTCGGAGGGAGCACCGACACCTACGCTTACAACGTTGATGGAGTTCGGATGAGCAAGACGGTCTCGCCGACCACCGAGGGCTGCATCTACGACGCGCTCTCGACGACACTTCTCGAAGACGATTCCACGCCGCTTTATTACCTGCACGATCCACTCGCTTTCCCGCAAGTCATCGCCAACGGCAGCGGTGGCGTGGTCGAGACATACACCTACGACCCCTATGGAAACCTCTTGGGTTCGACCGGATCTGACCCCAACCGGCTCGGCTTCGCCAGTGGCGACAACACGGACGCCGAGACCGGATTCCTATACCTGGTGACCCGCATCTACGAACCGGCCAATGTGCAGTTCCTGAGCGTCGATCCGGACCTGGCCGAGACAGGACAGCCGTATGCGTTCACCGGGGATGATCCGCTGAATGCCACGGATCCACTTGGGCTTGCTCCGACTTTTGCCCAGGTCATCGCCAACCCTTCGCTCATAAAGGGTTGGAGTCCAAATCGGATACTCAAAGCCTTTGGAAAGACGAAGGGCTTACGGTTATCTCGATTGAGCAGGGGAAGCGCAAAGGGCCAAGGGCTGAAGCTGAACGAGGAGAATGATGAAGGAACGGACGTAACTGACAGGTCGATTTCGTATCACCCTCCAGCCGTAGGGCACCATGTCGAAGAGTTCCCCGAAGGGTATTACAAGGTATCGAGTGGAAATGGGGGTACTGTCCGGCTTCCCGCTTCACGTCCTACGGGTGCTCTTCCCATACCCGGCGACAACACCGATGGATTTGGGCACACGCTTCCGAGCAATTTCAATCCGAGCACGACGTATGACCCCTTGAATGATGACCCGCCTGTGCCAACAACTGGATTTTGGGGCATGCTCCGTGATGGGTTCTTCGGTGGAGGAGATGATGATGGGTAGCTGCCGTGGTTGATCCGAATATCAGTACGTCGGAGATGTTGCCAGCAAGAGTTATTGAACAGCTCTGCTTTCTTGCCTCTCCAATGGATCGCCAGATCGACAAGGTCGTCGGACGACTTGGTCCTTCAGTCGACCTCAATGATGTCGCCGAAGACTTCGAAAACTACACGAATGCGATCTGGATGAGCGTTGAAAAGGGCTTTGTTTCAGTCGAAACAGAACACGACCTCAAATCTTTGGACAAGCTCCTAGAAAAGATGAGTGGGTCTGATCGCGCCTCGCTCTGGCAGGCTGATGGTCTGCGTTCCCCCGAGTGGGAAGAGGTCAGGCTACGTGCTCGTCAAATTTTACGATCGGACGATCTCCTGAATTATATTGCGCAGCCGCCCCAATCGGCGATCTTGCTTGTAGACAACATCAGGCCTGATATTCCTGCGTGAAGCGGCAGGGATGCGTAGGGGTCGTGCACCTTGAACACGTAAGGCAAGTTCTCGCACACCACCTTTACCCTGATGTGATGAGGGAGCGCAGCGCCGTTCCTGCGTGACGCCCACCGCACTCCTTCGCCCCCGGATCGTTGCCGCCGCGCCGTTCGGGTGATGACCTGGCCAGTTCCTCCCTCAGCTCCCCAGCCCCGATCCACAGACCTCCGCGCCTCCCCGCGTGCCCCCTGACCCATCCTCGGCATCTTCTTTGTCACTTTATGGTTCTTGCTCCCCAGTTCTTTGAGGCACCTTCCAAATGCCTTGAACACGATTGCAAGGGGTCCCCTTGCCGACGAGGAGCTGGCTGTGGCATGGATGCGGATGACGGCTTCAGACCTTTGATCATGGCCATAATCACCCAGGCTTGAGGCCAATGATCGGACCTGCGATTGTCGGGTTCTTATTGTGTCCCCCAAGGTCCACCGAATGGTTGACCTGCATCTTCGCAGTGCCAATCGGAACGGTGCGCGAACCGTGATCAGGCAACCCGGTGCGACAACAGGTGGCGGTGCTCATCGACCGGACCAGGCAAAGGGCGAACGCGGACGATGTTGTCGTCGATCTCCACGACCTGGGCAACAGCCCGTACAGCACCCTCGCCGACGACCAACCAGGCGCCCTCGCTGATGAGAGCCGGGTCCCGTGCCTCATCGAGGAATGTCCATGGCAGGCCGGACTCGTCCTCACTGTTGAGATCGACCACGAGGTCGAGGCTTGGTATCTCTGTATTGCTCATGGACGAACTTCTCCTGGCCCACGGTGGTATTCGTTGTTCAATATTCTATATTCGCAGGAGCTGAGGCCGTTGACGAGTATGTCGAGATCGGCTTGCGCCAAGGTGGCATGTGGGCGGCGAAACGTGGGGACGACCTCGATACCAGCCGCTTGAAGGGCCGAGAGATGGAAGACGGCGACCGTGCCGAACCGCTCCAGGCGAGTCTTGCAGAGGACGTCGATCTCTTGTTCATTCGCCGCGAGGTACGCCGAAAGCCCGTAGCGGCCCCAGCGCGGGTAGCGACGCTTGAACCGCACGGCATCCGCCCTCAATAGCTCCAGTTCGGAGTCGAGAGCACCGCCCCGCACGACCAGCATTGTCGTGTTCGAAACGGGGGCGAATCGGATCCGGGGAAGACCTTCATTACTCACGATCAGACGGTACCGAGCGGTAGTGACAGCAGGCTGCGATGCCTGGTGCAGGGCGAGCTGCTCATTCCAATGCGATCAAGGGCCCGGCTACCTCCACATGACGGTTCTTATTGTGTCCCCCAAGGTCCACCAACCGGTGACCTGCATCTTCGCGAGAGCGATCGGGACGGTGCGCCAACCCTGGCTGTATCCCATCGTTGGAGTCGTCGAAGTCAAGCTCAAAGGCCTAATCCGAGGTCGTCTCCTCCATCGCGACTGACAATTGGCGTTGAGCGAGGTCTCTTGCTCGATCGCGCCAACCATGAACTGTCTGGCCAAGTTGCCGAAATCGATCATCATCGATTTCGAACTCGCGTCGTTGGAGGCGGTCGAATCTGTAAAGCATCTCTCCGAATACGTGGGGGGAGAATCCCCGATCTTTTTCAGCGGCCAGTTGACGGAGCCGCTCGAAGTCGTACTTCGGCGCCACGGCAGCGAGGTCGACGAAGTCTCTCGCTTCGGCACGTCCGAAGATCGCAAGGACTTTGTCCACCGCCAGTTCCTCGCCGGTCAGTGTCGAATATTCGGGTCAGTGTCGATATCGAAGAGTCGGGCGTCCGCTGCCAGGTCAATCTCGCATCGTTCATCCCCCTGCGAAGCGACCAGACGCACAAACCCTTGATTCGACTGCAGAGTCACGATCTCCATTCCGACACGGGTCAATGCCCGTTCGACGGCGGGAGCAAGCCTGTCGACACTCTCAATGGTGAGACCGAAGAAGTCGAGATCTCGGGTTCCTCGATCAACATCGCCTCTGACGATGAGCGCGCCACCCCCGGCCAAGGCAAAGTCTTCTGCTTCGTCGAGTCCGGCGACGATCGCCGCGATCCGTTCCTGAAACGGGGTCAGCACTCGAGGTCCATCTTCCGATGACGCTTGAACCAAGCTGCCCAACCTTGCCGAACCGTCGGCGGGAGGACGAGGTCATCCCAAAGGTCGAGGAGCACGTCAACGTCTATGAAGTAACGGACGTCCTCCGCCGTGCCTTCTCGCAGTACCTGTTCGTAGACACGGGCTCGATCCGCTCGATCCGTCAAGTCATAGGTGAGCGGAGGACCGCTCCATCGAATGTGGAACGGCAGCTCCACCTGGCCGGACGCCTTTGTGAGGCTCGATTCATCAACATCATCGGGAACGGCCACGGGCCGAGACGCGGGACCGAGGGTCAGACTGCGAGTGCGCGCCATGCCTGGATCCTACGGTTGGGGCACCGTCCGACTGTATCCCAGTCCGATCTTGTGAGTTCAGAAGCAAGCGGGACGCGTTCATGCAGGTCAGCGAAGTTCGTGGGAGAGGCGTGCGGCTCACAGCCGCTGCCCGTCCGCTGTGGTCGGTTCGCCCGGCACGCGCCCACTCGTTGCCGCGGCCTGTCACGTGCAGTGCGGCAGGGAGCTTTCCCATAGAGAATTGCGCTGACTGCGCCGGCCGATTTGGGATCTGCTCCGGGTCCCAGTTCCGCCGTTATACAGCCTGCGGTCGGACTCCGATCCGGGAACGACCTGTCCACTGTTCGAAATACCCTCATCGACGCCAGCCGTGGAGAGGTCAGAACGGCGGATCGATGAATTGTTCTTCGGGCTGCGGGTGATCGTTGTCTTCATCGAGCCAGCTCCCGTCGGTTCCTTCAACTCCACCCATAGGGGGCACCGCCCGGCGTGTAGCCCACGACGAACATCCGAGCGCCGAAGTAGTCCACCCATTCACAGAGGCCGTCACCGGCTTCGATGCCGTGCCGGCGCGCCCTGCGACGATCACCTTGATGGCGTTTGGCCATCTCCTTGGTTCTATCAGTAGACGCCCGAGCGCCGGTTGATTTCCAGTGCGTGATGACGAAGCATCCGATCTCCGCTGTCGGCGGAGAAGGACCAGCTCATTGTCGGCGTGGGGTCTTGGCGGTTCCTCCTCTGAGCCCCCAACCATCCGGATGACTTCAACGCCAGCAACGGCTTCCGCCAGGCAGGCGAGCCGAGAATCCACCGCTACGGGCAAACGCAGCAGTACCGTCACAGTTCAATTCAATCGGTGACCCGCAGCGGAGGTGAAGGCGTGACGGCGACGATGGGCCTCGGAGACCTGGTAGGCGGAGCGGTGAGCTGAAGGCCGAGTTGATCGAGTTCTCACGGAAGCCTTGGTACGAGCAGGCGTTTCGCGAGGTGGCGTCGGCGCACCTGGGGGAAGAGCGCGTGATTGGGGAGGGGAAGCTCATCGATATCCTCGACCGTCTCGTCCTGCAGCATCGACTCCGTAACGGCCAGACGATCGTGGAGCAGTTCGTGGCATCGCGTTCGGACCTTCCCGCACCCGAGCGGGACATGCTGCTCGGGTGGCGCGACGTGGTGGAGGGCATCTTTGAGGTGGTCCGTCGCGACGGTGATGTCCTGATCGTCACGAACCTGGTCGACGAGCTGACGTACCGGGTGCGCTCCAACATGGGCGGCGAAGTGTTTCGAGTCCTCCGACCACGTTCGTACATGGTCGCCCGCTTCGTGCCGATGGGAAGCGAATGGCTGGTGAGCGGTGTCATCCACCCGATCGCCAGGAGTGGGCGGAAGGTCGCCTACGCGGTTGCCGCCGAGCTCGCAATGACGTGCCCCGAAATGTTGTTCCGCAATCCCTCTCTCTTGGAACGAGGGTGGGAGCTGCAGCGAAGCGATCGCGAGCGGTTCGTGCGGTTCTTCGGGACCGACATGGTGCTCATGCCAGGTACGGAGCTGGCCGAGCGGATGCGGCAGTACGCGGCCTTCAGCCGGCGCGAGGTCCTCGCCCAGTTGGCGGCGCAGAAGAGCGCCAGCCTCGCCAACCGCCCCCTGGTCGAAATCGACTTCCCGCCTGATTTGGTGAAGTCCGGAACAGTGGCGGTGATCTATGACGAGACCGAGGGGCTCGCGTTCTTTGGGGGCTTCGGCGAGTTTGAGCGGGCCTTCACCGAGCCGACCCTGCTCGATCAACGGCGCTACCGCCAGCGGGTCCTCGACTACCTCGACGACGACAGCGTCTCACCGCTTCCCTTCCGGCGGATGGCCGATCGGGATCCAACTCGTGCCAGTGAGGTGCTCCGGCGGGTGCTTGGCCGCAAGAGCTTCGACTGGCAGCGCGACGGTGAGAAGCTGATGCGTCAGCGCAAACGCTCCTTCTTCGATCGTGCACCGCTGCCCCGCATCCTGCCGATCAGCGCCCGATTGGCACCCTACGTCGGCTCGCCGTAAAGCGGTGGCTCCGCATCGTCAGCGTCGCCGGGCGGCCGGGAGCTGGTGCTGATTGCACAGGTGGGAATCTCATGCGTGGGAAGTCACCTCGGGCCAGCCCGCCGTTCGTGTAGCAGCTCCAGGCTGGCCACCTCGAAGTTCCTGATCGCAAGCGGCGAGCACAAGCCGGCAGAACCCCGCTCATTCACTCGTCGAGCCGCCACGGGCTCTCTGGACTCGATTCGCCCCAAGGTCGATTACCCCGCCGGTTATCGCGGGGAGGCGGTTCGTGTTGTGTCCCCCAAGGCCCACCCCGTTCTCCCTGGTCAGAGGCTTGCGGCTCTTCGTCTGACGCGGTGTCCGCCGTCGGCGTCCGCGCTACGTGCGCGATCGAAACTGGGTTTTCGCTGACTTTCCGCGCACGTAGCCCCACTTCAGGTCCGGCCGGCCCGTCGTCTGCCCTGTCGTCCGACTCCTCGGCGAGCAGATCCAGCGCATCGTTCAGCCGTTGTTCGGAGCCGGGGAAGAGGTGGCCGTAACGGTCGAGCGTGAAGCTGACCGACGTGTGTCCGGCCCGGGTCGCCGCCTCCTTGGGATTGGCGCCGGCAGCGATCCAAAGTGCCACGCTGATCTCCGATCACCACTGTCGTGTTCGTGACGACAGTCACCGGATTGGGAAAGCGCTGCCGCACGGCCACGTCGTGGCCGCTTGCCCTCCGAACATGCCGATGCGCTGGCATCCCGGGACCGGGTCGAGGGAGATTCTTAGCGCTGTCGCGCGCCACTGTGGTCCCGTACCGAAAACGGTCGCCCATCTCATTGGCGGCACGGTTTTCCTCATGTCCAGGTAGCCCAATATTACCCATATAACCTGCCCACGTACGACCTATGGGCTACACGGCCGCGAGCGTGCTCGCAAATACGTCGTCTTGTCGAGGGCCGGGGCCAGCCTTATGATGACGGCACCCGAATAGCCATTCAGTCTCTCGCCACGGGCGATTCGAGAAGCGCCGCACCCGCTGTCCCAAAGCGTTCTAGGTGGTTGGTGTCTTTCTCGTGGCCAGGCACCGATAGCCCTCTGAGGCTCGATTCGCGTTCGGGGCCCGGATCTGAGAGAATTACATCGCTGTAGTTCTCGAGGCGGAGGGACCCATGACGCTCGGTGTGGCGAACAAGCAAGGTGACCTGCTCGACGATGTGACCAGGTTCTGCGACGAGACGCTCGACAAGCAGTCGATCTACGCCTTCTTGCACCGCGAACGTGACCAGCTCTTCCCCGATGAGGCGTTTGCCGACCTCTTCGACGACAAGGGTCGGCGTTCGGTGCCGCCTTCTGTCGTCGCCGTGGTCATGGTGCTCCAACGCCTCGAGGGTCTCTCTGACCGCGAGGCGACCGAGCGCTACTGCTTCGACAACCGCTGGCGCTACGCGGCCGGCGTCGGCGGTTACGACAGCGCCGGATGGACGGGCTTCGCCCACACCGTGCTCGTCGACATGCGCGAGCGCCTGCGTCACTCAGAGCATCCGAACCGCATCTTCGATGCGGCACGCGACGCGGCCAAAGAGGCCGGGCTCATCGGCCGCAAAAGGGTGCTCGATTCGACCCCGCTCTACGACGCGGTGGCGACCATGGACACCGTCACCCTCATACGCTCGGCCATCCGGGGACTGCTCAAGGTGGCCGACGCCGAACTCGCCACAGAACTGCGCGCCGCTTCACGCAGCGGCGACGACTACGCCACCTCGGCCAAGCCCATGATCGACTGGGACGACGAGGCCGCCCGCGAGGCGCTCATCGACAGCAGGGCCAAAGACGCCTACGCCTGCCTGCTCGTCCTCGAAGGAACAGAGCTCGGCCCCGTCGTGACCCAGGCCGCCAGCTTGCTCGCCACCGTCGTCGGCCAAGACATAGAAGTTGGTGACGACGGCATCTTTCGCATCGCCCGCAAGGTGACCAAGGACCGGGTGATCTCGACCGTCGATCCCGAGGCCCGCCACGGGCACAAAACCCAGGCCAAAAGCTTCGATGGCTACAAGGGCCACGCCGCCATCGACCCCGACTCAGAGATCATCACCGAGACCGTCGTGACCCCGGGCAATGCCGGCGACGCCAGTGTGGCCGAAGAACTCATCGCCGATCTCTTCGCTGATGACCCAAGCAGCGAGGGACGCCTCGGACGGTGAGGAGTCCGCACGACCACTCGGTCGGCGACGAGGTCGAGCCAACAACGAACGAGCCACCGTCTACGGCGACAACGCCTATGGGACCGGGAGTTCCAAGAGCGACTCGAAGAAGAAGGCATCGAGTCGAGGTGCAAGACCCAGAACCCAACGGCCGCCGCTGGGCTCTTCACCAAGGACCGCTTCGATGTCGACCTGGCCGAGGGCACCGTCACGTGTCCCGAACGGCGTCACCGTGGTGATCAGCCCTCATCGCAAAGGCGGCGGCATGGCCTACTTCAGGGATGCACTGCGCCACCTGCGCGCTGCGCCCGCAGTGCACCACGGCCGCCGGTGGGCGCACCATCAGCATCAGCGTGCACGAAGAGGCGCTCGCCCGCGCCCGGGCGCGCCAGGCCGATCCCGCCTGGCGCGACGACTACCGAGCCACGCGCCCCAAGGTTGAGCGCAAGCTGGCCCACCTCATGCGTCGCCGCCATGGCGGCCGCCGAGCCCGGGTACGCGGACGGCTACGAGTCGACGCCGATTTCGCTCTCCTTGCAGCGGCAACGAACTTGGCGCGCCTGGCCATGCTCAAGGTTCGCTCGATCCCCGGCAAAGGATGGGCGGTGGCCGGCTGAAACGGGATGCTGCGCCATTGTGGGCCGCGATCGACCCTCAGATCGCCTCAGGCGTTACTGTCGGCCTTCCTCCCTACATCTATGGCATCCTCACCCGAAGTGCACAAGGCGTCCTCACCCGCTGCCGACCGCCCTGCGGACACATTGAACCCTTGTAAGACACCAACCTCCTAGGAATCCTCTGCTGGATCATCTTGGGTTCAATGATCCTTGGCCGCCTCATCTTCCGACCCCCGCTGCCCGACGCGCTGGCTCCGACGATGGCTATAGAGGTAGCGCCAGCGGCCGTGGCCAGCCTGGCCTATTT
Organism: uncultured Acidimicrobiaceae bacterium; assembly: GCA_963755665.1. Taxonomy (GTDB): domain Bacteria; phylum Actinomycetota; class Acidimicrobiia; order Acidimicrobiales; family RAAP-2; genus Bog-473. The sequence goes on along the minus strand of CAVWKU010000013.1, from coordinate 259,562 downwards.
CTTCAGCCATGGTGCCCACGTCACTCCCTTCGTCACCGGTCTGGCCGGCTATGGGCTGTTGATGGTGTTGGCCCAGTTCCCCCTGCTCAGTCGGTATGCCGCGCCTCAAGTTCTCGCTCGCCATCTGGGCCTTCGCCTTCTCATGGGCGGCTGTGGCCTCGACCCTGCTGTTCTGGATAGCCGCTGAGCACGTGACGGGGGGTCGAGCCTTCGCGTATCTGGTTCTGGCGGCCATCAGCGTGCTCGTTGGCGCCATCGCCGCCCGGACGCTTGTCGCCATATCCCAAGGTCGCCTGCTACCTCCTCAGATGACCTCAGCTACCACCCCAGTTCCGGCGATGGACAGCACTGAACCATAAGTGGCGAAGCCGATCAACTAACGCTTCAGGGCAATAGCATGGTGAACCTGGAATGTGTCCCAATACACCGGAAAGAGCGAGGACAGATCACTTCCTAGCCCCTCCCGCGGCGCAGTAGTGCCAACACCACCAGGAGTAGTGAGGTGCCCCCCTGGCCATGAGGTTCACAGCGGTGTCGAATGAAAGTCATGGCAAGTAAACGCAATCGAGTCGCAACGCCACGACCGTGGACTGCTGCAACTGCGATACTGACTGCGGCGCATCACGGATTCGAGTTGTTCAGTGGAGTTGGTCTTGTTCTGCAGCCTGAACTCGGTCTCGGTGTCGCGGGGGCCCTCTGGGGCACTGGCATCCCGGTGTGGATCCGACTCGCTGTGAAGAGCGACCATACGAGGTGGGACCCGCTTCTTGCGGCCTGGTCTGGGGCGTCTTTGGCAGGCGTCGTCGTCCATTTCACTCTCTGGCCCTGGCGGCGCAACACGCTGGGAATTCCGGTCCTCACCGAGGCCGAAGGTCTTTCTTCCTCAAGTCTTCCTGCGTACAACTCGCTGCTCTACGTCTGGGCCATCGCGTCCACCCTTTCGGTTATCCGCGAAGTGCGCCCCGGGGCGCGCCGCTGGGCCTTGGTCGGGCTGGCAACTGTGCCGCTATCGCGCCGCTCTGCCCGGCACCATTTTTCGTGGCTGAAAGAGGAGGCCCTCACGAATCCAGCATGGTGGAATCGAGGCGCCACTACGGCCACGACGTGACGACCTTCGTTTTCGTCGACGCGCTCCGGGTTTGACGTGCGTTCAAGAACAGGCGACGGGAAAGAACCGCCCCCGTACGCCGGCCTGGGGCGCATGTCTTCAGTCTTCGCGATCAATCCACACGGCGAGCCATTGGGCCAACCCTGATTCGCCTAAGTCTCCGGCTGCCACGGAGAGCATTGTCCTGACGGCCTCCTCGGTCGGAACGTGTAGGTCGTGTCCGTTGAGCGCGCACGAGCATGTTGAGGCAGCCCCAGGCAAGGCGCTTGTTTCCGTCGAGAAGCGGGTGATTCCGGGAGATGCGTATCGCCAGCACGGCCGCCTGATCGAGGAACTCGGGGTACATGTCCTGTCCCCCGAACGATGCCTGGGGAGCGTGAAGGGCAGAATCAAGAAGCTTGATTCGAGCGCCTCGAGCATGGACGGCGGCTTCGATCCCCGTCACAGCTTCGGCAACTGCAAGTGCTTCAGCCAGGCTCAGGTGCCTCACTGAGCCAATCGGTCGAGGATTTCCTTGTCGCGTTCGGTTACCTTGCGCAGCGTCGCCATGAAATGGTCGTCCTGCCTGACTTTTTCCACCTCGGCGATCAGCGCTTCAATCACAAAGGAATTGACGCTGATGCCCCGGCCTCGGGCCACAACTTCGACGGTGTCGGCCAGTTCCTCGGGCATCCGGATTGTGGTCGTCTTCTTCGCCATGCCATCATGATAGCAAGTCATCATGCCTGACCCGGTAGCGGCACTCGGGATTACCTCGCCGCAACCGCCCGGCGTGCACGCTAGGTGCGCGATCCAGCGGAAAACAGCGCGTTTTAGCGGTTACCAGCGGAGAGCTCATTTGCCGTCTGAGCTGGACTTTCCTTGGTAACCCCAGGTGAGCGAAAGTACCCAGGAGGGATTCACACGGCTGAGGTCGCGGGTTCGAGTCCCGCAGCGCCACACCACAAAAGTAGAGTTCAGAGGCCCTGTTCACCCCGCTCGCGAAGGGGGACAGTCCAGATTCCTATGAAGCAGGTGCAAGCCTCAGAGCAAGCAGTTGCGCCGGCGAACCAACGGGCAGGTAGATCTGGCCACCGGCGACGGACATCCATCCGTTGACCACGCCCGGACCCTTGTAGCTCCACACCACGGCACCGGTCGCTCGGTTGAGGGCGAGCACCTCTCCTTGATAGGTCGCCGTGAGGACGAGGTTGTTGACGACCGTCACCCCTCCGGTGGGATCACCGGGGACCTTGGTATCCCATGCAATTTTGCCGGTGCGAGCGGACATGGCCACGATGTCGCCATCCATCGTGCCGATCTTGCCGCCGAAGTAGGCAGTCTGATTAGGTTCGAGCGTCGAGGGGGCATTCAACGCTGCTGCATAGACGACGCCGCCGGCCGAGGCGGGCGGTGCGAGCACACCACCGTACGTTCCCGGCAGGATCGTGGTCGGTCCGGTGAGCTGGGGCAAATCTCCGTCTCGGTGGATCCCCACCGCCGTCTTCCACAGGAGGTGGCCGGTCACGGGATTGAGCCCGAGGACGTAACCACCTTTGCCCGCGCTGACCGCCACCAAGCGGGACCCGTCCACCGAACGCCTGACGGGAACGAGCATGGCCTGCACTTCATCACGGTCGTAGAGGTCATGGGGAAAGACTTGGTGGTACCACAGAAGCCTTCCGGTCCTCGCAGAGAGCGCCACCATGGAGTCCGTGTAGAGATTGGCGCCGGGCCGGCTCGTTCCGTTCGGGTATTGGGTGGTGCCGACAAAAGGAGCGGGATTGGCCACCCCCCAGTACAAAACTCCTCTGCGCACATCAATGGCCGGCGGGTACCACGCGCCTCCTCCTGAGTTCACCGCCGGGTTGCCCCAAAGATCCTTCGAGTCCACGGTGTCGAAGCGCCACTTGACCTGACCCGTCGTCGCGTTCAACGCCTCGAGGTAGCCGACAGAACCTCCGGTGTAGATCTTGCCGATGACTACCGGAACAGTGGCCACATAAACCTTCCCCCCGTAGGGTTCGGTCTGGATGTCGACACCCTGGCCGGGGTCGTCGTGATCTGACGGCTCCACAGCGGGGTGCCGTCAGACAGTCGGAAGGCGTCCACGCCGCTCGGTGTGGACGCAAAGAGCTTTCCCCAGCCGACCGACACGCCGTAGGGCCCGATGCTGTAGCCGAGCGCTTTCGTCTTCCACTTCACGTGACCTGACGACACGTCGATCGCGTAGACGGTCCCAGCCTGGTCCTGCACGTAGGCGGTTCCACCGACGACGATCGGCGACGTCGATGCACCGACCGTCATGGGCACACTCCACGCCGGCACTAGACGGGACACTGTCGAACCACGGATCGGCGACACACCGGCATCCCTCGAGTTCAAATAATCGTGATCGGGAAGGGTCCATGCGTTAGCTGCCGCCTTCCCGCGAACCTCTGGGGGAGCACCAAACTGCGAGGCCGAATGGAGCGGTCGGTCGTTCGCACCGGCGTTGGAGCCGAAGCCAAAGGTCGTTGTAGCCAGGATCACGCTGAACGCAAAGAGTCCGGCCCAAAGTCTGAGCGCGGGTCGAGCAGCACCGCGCAAGAGGGGCCATAGCGTGAACGAATGATGCCCTTCGGGCCTCATTCGCCGAAGGGGCGGAGAAATTGAGGGTGTTGGGGGGATCGGTGGGCTCAGGCTCTTGTGGCTGGAATGCCCTGCCACACGCGCACATAGCCGAGCGTGACCGTGGCTGGGGTCGGTGCAGCCCCACTAGAGGGGTTCGAGTTCTCGGCGACCAGATACATGGGCCCGGTGAGCGACGCCGTCTCGGAGCCGACTTTCACCCCGTCGTAGTAGAAGGTGACGCCCTTGGTGGTCCACAGCACCCCGAAGGTGTGGGTGCCGGGCACGAAGTCGCCGCCCGAACCTCCAGGGTTCTCGAACCCTGCCTCGCCAAAGGTCGTCCCTGCTGGCCCGTATTCGATGTGAAAGGTGAAGCTGTCGAAGCTCTCCATGACGTCGACCTCGCCGGTCAAGGGCCAGTTCTGCCCGTCCATCCAGACGCCGATCCAGTTCTCCAATGCAGCCGCGGTCAAGGACTTGAGTTGGTACTCGACGTATACGGGTTTGGGCGTGCTGGGCTGACACTGGAAGCCCGTGCCACGGGCGTGCTGGCCGTCGTTGGGGTTGGTGCTGATAATCGATCCCGAAGTGGCCGTGATGCCCAAGTTCACGCCGTTCGCGCCCATGGTGACATTGGCCGACTCCATGAGTGTCCCGTTCTGCGTGTTGCCGTTGCCGAACCACGAAGGCGCCCAGGCCGTCGGTAGAGCCCTCAGCCCGGCGAACTCCCAGTCCTCAAGCAGGACTGTCGGGACGGACGTGCCGGCGGGCACGTCCGGCAAGACGCTCGGGGGGTCAGCTGGCTTGGCCGCGGCGGCTGGAACTGTGGAGGCGATGCTTGCCGCACCTCCGATAATGAGGCACGCAGCGAGCGCCAGGGCGGTGTGACGTTCGGAGTTACGACGCGGCATCGGCGGGCTCCCAGGCTCGGACGTTGCGCCGGGTGTGGCCCTCCTCCCACTCCTCAGACGTGACGCGAAAGCCGATTCCCTTTGGGGCCCTTGTCCACGCGTCGCCGAATGGCGCATTGTCTTCCCCCTCGCTGGCAAGATCCCTCGACCTGGTTGGCACCGTAGGAATAAGCGGCAGCTATGGATAGAGGCGAAAGTCCCAAAAATCGAAGAGATTTAGACCGTGTGCGGGAATATCAGCTCAGGACGGGAAGGAATGGGGAAAATGGATTCGCTGCCCGGCGTGAGCCTTACTACCAATGACCTGTCGCCGTAGCCGGCCGGAGGCTACGCATGCACCGGGAGGCAGGCCTCGCCAAGAAGTGGTCGTTCAGTGCTTGCCGCGGGGGCACGCGGGATTACCTCGCAGCCATCCGCTGGGTATGTCCCTGCCCGACCGAAGAAATGCAGCCCCGTCGGCCTCGTGACCCGTTTGGCCGCGAATACAGGTGAGTTGGCCGGTGCTGCAGAGACGACGATGCGAGACGATGCGAGACGATGATACCTATTGAACATGAACAGAACGCATCTCGAGTATCTCGCGAGCCCAGAATGGGCCGACCGCCTGCAGACCGACCTGCTCCCGTGGCTCGAATCGACCATCCAGTTGGGCGATGACGTCTTGGAGATCGGACCTGGGCCAGGTCTGACCACCGACCTTCTGCGCCAGCGCGCGGCGGCGGTCACGGCAGTTGAGATCGACGCCGATCTCGCGGCCGACCTGAAGGTTCGCCTTGCCGGTACCAATGTCGAAGTTATCTGGGGTGATGGCACCGAGTTGCCACTGCCGGAGGATCGATTCTCAGCCGCTACGTGCTTCGCAATGCTGCACCACCTGCCCTCCGTCGCCGCGCAAGATCAGCTATTTGGCGAACTGCACCGAGTGCTACGGCCCGGCGGCACTTTCGTGGCAACGGACTCCCTGGACACAGAGCGGATTCGAAATGCCCATATCGACGACACGTACGTTCCGCTCGACCCCGCCACGCTCGAATCCAGACTTCGCGCCGCTGGCTTTGGAGACATCACACTCATTCAGAGCGGAGAGTATCGAGAGCGAGGAGACCAGATCCGCGTCACCGCCCTCAAGCAGTAGGGGCCAGCGGGAACCCAGACCGAATGGGCTCAGGTATGCCAAAACCGGGCCGGGGAGTAGTCGTGCAGGAACTCCAGGCGGGTTAGAGGATTGTCCGAAGCCACACGGAATTACGTCATCGCCAATTACAACGGTCCACTGCCGGATGACCCATTTCTTGACGAGCCCTTCGCGCACATAGGGATCGTGGGCGACGAAGTCGCGTACGACTGAGTCGTTATGGGCTCGGAACACCAGTGCGGCACCGTCGGCGGGATCAGCGTAAGCGCCAGCGAGGACCAACTCGCCCCGCTCCTTCGCCTCCCGGGCAAGCCCGAGGTGCTCCTCGCGGAACGCTCGCCGACGTTCGATGTAGTCATCGACCACCTCGTAGAAAAGCAAGAAGTACATGACGATCGTTCTCCCTTCTGGGGACCGGAACGAGCCCAGTATCGTCCCGGAGGGACGCACCCTGTCGTAATGATGCCCGTGACGGGGCCCCTGCCGCGCTGCTTCGGCCGCGAGGAAGGCTGAGTCGACGAAGTGGTCGGATCGAAGAGCGGTCATGTGGATGATCGAAGGTGAGTGGAGTCCGCTTTGGGGCCACACCACGTTGCACCACGCCAAGTGGGACTCACTAACCGATCAGCGTGAAGGAGTTGTCGCCCATGGGCCTACACCGCCAATACGCGTGATCGAGTACCGCACCTGTCCTGCAAGCCACCAGAACTCGGGCAGTGTTGAATCTGGTCACCGGGCGAGCCGGTCGGTGCAGGCGAACCCTGGCCCGGCAGATTCGTGTACCATACTGAGTATGATCAGCGCTCGGAGATCGCAATGAGTGTTCGCCATGCAATCCTCGCTCTCCTGAGCGAAGGTCCGAAATACGGCCTTCAGCTGCAGAAAGAGTTCGAGTCGAGCACCGGAGAGGTGTGGCCGCTCAACATCGGCCAGGTCTACACGACACTGCAGCGCCTCGAGCGGGATGGACTCGTCGAATCGGACGAGCCCGAGACCGAAAGTCCGCAGAAGGGCTTCCACATCACCGGCGCCGGATCGACAGAGCTCACATCGTGGCTTACGACGCCACCGGATATGACGTCGCCGCCTCGGGACGAGCTTGTGATCAAGGTGCTATCGGCCATCCGCGTACCGGGGGTCTCGGTGCATGACGTGATCCAGGTCCATCGTCGGTACCTCGTCGAGCTCATGCAGCAGTGGACACGTCTCAAGGAGGACGAGGGGGACTTCGACCTCACCTTCGCTCTCGTCGTCGATGCGGAGTTATTCAGGTTGGACTCGGTTGTGCGGTGGCTCGACACGGCCGACGGGCGTCTCAAGCGTGCGGCTTCTGAGCCGGCGGCGGCTCCTGCGACGACACCACGACTGGCCCGGCGCCTCGTCGTCCGCCGGTGAGCTTCCTCGAACTGCGACGCGTCTCCAAGTCGTATGGAGAGGGCGTCGCCGAGGTGCAGGCCATCAGCGTGGTCGATCTCGCCGTCGAGTGCGGAACGCTCGTCGCCGTCATGGGCCCGAGCGGCTCAGGAAAGTCGACCTTGCTCACCATCGCCGGCAGCCTCGAGGACCCAACCAGCGGTGACGTTCTCGTCGACGGCGTGTCGCTCCAGACGATGTCGCGTAACGAAAAAGCACGCCTCCGACGACGCACGATCGGCTACGTCTTCCAAGAGTTCAATCTCTTGGCCGGGCTGACCGCGGTCGAGAACGTCGCCCTGCCGCTCGAGCTCGACGGTGTGGCCGGGAAGAAAGCGCAGGCGTCCGGCATGGCTGCGCTCGAAGAATTGGGCCTTTCGGATCGGGCGATGCACTATCCCGACGAGCTCTCCGGCGGTGAACGCCAGCGGGTCGCAATCGCCCGCGCTGTGGTGGGGGAGCGTCGCCTTCTCCTCGCCGACGAGCCCTCGGGTGCGCTCGACTCGACGAATGGTGATGTCGTGATGCGCATGATCCTCAGTGCCTGCAAGCGGGGAGTCGCCGCAGTCGTCGTCACTCACGACGCGCAGCTCGCATCGTGGGCCGACCGGGTGGTCTTTCTCCGAGACGGCTTGGTCGTTGATCAGACGATGCCGCCACCGACCCCCGAAGCACTGCTCGAGGAGAGCGGCCGGTTCGGGCCGCGGCTGTAGTCCGGTCATCGGTCCCGTCAAGGAAGCCCAGCGCGACGTCCGCCCCTTGACAACTGTTGAATCTGGAGTAGCATACTAAGTATGGTTATGGGTGTCCTACGAAAAGTTGCTGCCACGTATACGGCGAAGGATGGTCTGGCCCGATGAGCCTGCTCGAACTCCGTCAGATCTCGAAGTTCTACGGCGACGGCGAGACCGCCGTGCGTGCCCTTTACGAAATGGATCTCTCGGTCGACGAGGGAAATCTCGTCGCCGTGATGGGCCCGAGTGGTTCCGGGAAGTCGACCCTCCTCACTATCGCGGGCAGTCTCGAGGAGCCGACGAGCGGGGAGGTCCGGATAGGCGGTGCGGCGCTTTCGTCGATGTCGCGCAACGACAAAGCGCGACTGAGGCGGCGGAGCATCGGCTATGTCTTCCAGGATTTCAACCTTCTCCCGGGGCTCACCGCGACGGAGAACGTCGCGCTTCCGCTCGAGCTCGACGGCGTTCCAGGGCGCAAGGCGCAACGGGCGGGACTCGACGCGCTCGAGCAGCTGGGGTTGGCCGAACGCGCCAGGCATTTCCCCGATCAGCTTTCGGGCGGTGAGCGCCAACGGGTAGCCATCGCTCGGTCCGTGGTAGGCGAACGCAAGGTTCTCCTCGCCGACGAGCCCTCAGGTGCACTTGACTCGACGAACAGCGAGATCGTGATGCAAATGATCGTCGATGCCTGCAAGCGCGGCGTGGCCGCGATTGTGGTTACCCATGACGCCCACCTCGCCTCGTGGGCCGACCGGGTGATCCTCATCAGCGACGGTCGAGCCGTCGATCACGTCGCCTCGGTTCTTTCGCCGGCTATCGGCGCGCCCAGTGCGTAAAGCGGTCGAGCGCACAGTTCCCATGGAGTCACGATGAGCACTGCCGTTCTCACGCCCCCAGCCAAATCTCGCCCCGCCGATGGCGGTGCGCCGGCCCGGCGGGCCGTTGTCCGGTGGGCCTGGCGACTCTTTCGGCGGGAATGGCGCCAGCAGTTCTTGATCCTCGCCCTCATTACGGTTGCTGTCGCGGCGACGATCGTGGGCTCGGCCGTGGCGACGAACAACCCTCCACCGAAGAATGCAGGCTTCGGCACGGCACAAGACTCCGTGTCGTTCACGTCCTACGACGCGCACACGACGAGCAACATCGCCGGGCTGGAGCATCACTTCGGCCGGGTCGAGGTAATCCAGAACGAAACGTTATCGATTCCCGGTTCGATCAACACCTTTCAGCTCCGGGCCCAAGATCCGCATGGTCCTTTCAGTGGTCCGATGCTCTCCCTCGTCTCCGGCCACTACCCCTCGGGCGCCGATCAGGTCGCCGTGACGAAGGGCGTTGCGTCGGCGTTCCACCTCGCGGTCGGCGACACCTGGCGGGTCGGCGACATCGAGCGCGAGGTCGTTGGCATTGTCGAGAATCCCCAAGGTCTCCTCGACGAATTCGCGCTCGTCGCACCCGGGCAAGTGACAGATCCCACGCAAGTCACAGCGCTCTTCGACGCACGAGGTGCGTCGCCCAGTTCGTTCGCAAAGGGATATCAGGTGCAGACACCCGCCTCGATCGCGCAGTCGAACCCCTTCAATCCCGAGACGATCTCACTCGCCGCACTTGTCCTCGGCATGCTGCTCATTGCACTCGTCTCGATCGGCGGCTTCACGGTGCTGGCGCAACGACGTCTTCGCTCTATCGGCATGCTCGAGTCGACTGGCGCGACGGACCGCCATGTCCGCCTCGTCATCAGTGCCAATGGCACGGCTGTCGGTCTTGTCGGTGCTGTGCTCGGCTTTATCCTGGGCCTCGTCGTCTGGCTCGCCTACCGCCCGAGCCTGGAGCAGAGCTCGCATCATGTCATCGGGGTCCTCGCGCTCTCTTGGACCGTGGTGATCGCCGCCATGGTGCTTGCGGTCGTCGCGGCCTACTTCGCGGCGTCTCGCCCGGCGCGTGCGATCACCAAGGTGCCGATCGTCCAGGCCCTCTCGGGCCGACCAGCGCCTCCTCGGCAGATCCGCCGGTCCGCCCTCCCCGGCGTCCTTTTCCTCCTGCTCGCCTTCCTGTTGCTGGGCTATTCCGGTGGCACGAACCATGGAAATGGCAGCGGGGGGTCGCCTGAGCTCGTGCTCGGCATCGTCCTCCTCATCCCCGGGCTGATCCTGCTCGCCCCGTTCCTCCTGTCGTTGACCGCGCACTTGGGTCGTCGCGCCCCGATCGGCACCCGGATCGCTCTGCGTGACCTTGCCCGTTACCGGGCACGCTCGGGTTCGGCGCTGGCGGCGATCAGTCTTGGCGTACTGGTCGCGGTGATCGTGATACTGGCTGCATCGTCCCGGTACGGGGACGTCCTCGACTACGCCGGGCCGAATCTTGCGTCGAACGAGATCGCCCTCCACGTCAGCTCGCCGCCCCCAGGGCACACGCTCGTGCAGCGCAATGCCAAAGGTCAGCTCGTTCCGGTCAACAGTGCACCCGCCCCCACCGCCGCTCCCGGGCAGCTTGCCGCGAGCGCCAGGGGGATCGCGAGGGGACTCGATGCCCAGCTCGTCACTCTGGAGACGCCGAATGCGGGATTGAACGGGTCCAGCCTCGGTCGGCAATGGGACGGCGCGATCTACGTGGCGACCCCGCAGCTGCTCAAGGCGTTCGGAATCACGCCCTCCGAGATCAATCCCGATGCGGACGTCTTGAGTTCACGTCCGGGCCTCTCGGGCGTCTCGAATCTTGTCTTGAACTATGGATCGAATGGCAAGGAAGCGAGCAGTCCTTTTGCACCCGGTGGGGGGCATCCCAGGCTGGCTGCACCGCCGCCACGAAGTGTCTCCCCGATCCGGTGATCCAGCAGATCGGAGCACTCCCACGTGGGACGTCTGCGCCGAACACGGTGATCACCGAACACGCGATGCGCGAATTCCACATCCAAACGAGCACGAGCGACTGGCTGCTTCAGGGATCACAGCCCTTTACCGCAGCCCAGATAAGTAGCGCCGAGCTCACCGCGTCGACGGCACAGCTCTCGGTCGAAGCGAAGAACGATCAGCCCAGTTCGGACGCTGTCATCACCTGGGCGACGATTTTCGGCATCGCTATCGCACTGGGTGTGCTCGGGATGTCAGTCGGGCTCGTGCGCAGCGAGACTGCGAGCGATCTCCGCACGCTGGCGGCGACCGGTGCATCCAGCTTCACCCGGCGCACGCTCACGGCGGTGACAGCCGGAGCGCTCGGTTTTCTCGGAGCGCTCCTCGGGGTCGCAGGGGGTTACATCGGCATGATCGGTTGGTTGCGCGGCAACTCCCTGAATGGAGGGATCGCCGCACTCGGAAATGTGCCCGTGGCGGACCTCCTCCTGATCCTCTTCGGTATGCCGGCGTTCGCTGCGGCGGTCGGCTGGGTCTTCGCAGGTCGCGAGCCGGCCGCCATGGCACATCAGGCGATCGAGTGAGACACCGCACAGCAATCGTCGCCTGATGGTTGACGTGTCGCCGCATCCGAAGGATGGGACGACGCTGCGAACGGCCAGCAGATCGCCCGACGGCGTGGCGCACCGGGTCCCGTTTCGTGGTGCACCTGGGCCTGTTGTTTTCGGCCGGGGCCGCATTGGTCACGCTGCAGCTCCTGCACGTCCGGGTGGCGTACCACGCCGACGTCGGCCTCGTCTTCGTCGGGCTCGTGCTGGTCCATCTGATGCAGCGCCGTCGAACCCTCGCCCGCATGGGCAAAGGTATCGCGCGAGCCCGGACGTTGGTCGACCGAACGATCCGCCTTGCCGTATCGGACGTTCTGCTCTTCATCATCACCCTGAACGTCCTTGTGTCAGGGATCGTGGATTGGAGCCGGGGCGTACCAGCACGGCTACCAGTCCCCGAGCCCTTTGCCCGGTGGCACCTCGATTCCGGGCTCCTCCTCGTTCTTTACCTGGTGGTGCACGTCTGGCGCCGCAAAAAGCGCGTGCGGCGGTCGACCATCCGCTAGGACATTCGCGCTCCCGCGGCCCGAGAATGCGAATAAGGATCCTCAGCCGTTCAGCGTGTCTGCGCCGGGGTGCTGCGGAGTGGCGACGTCTTCAAGCGTGTGATCGAGCTTGACGTGCGCATTGCTGAGAAAGCGACCCACTGCCGTGCGGGGAGGGCGGGGCCGTTCGGATGCGCTCCGGAATGCGCGGCCGACCTCCTCGGCCAGCTGGCCGCGTTCTTCGGCGCTGAGCGTCTCTGCGCAGAGCGCAATCGCACGATCTTCGATCCCGAGAAGCTCCCGTAGTCCAACGACCACAGCTTGCAGAGTGTCTTCGAATCCCTGCCCGTCGGCGGCATGCACATTTCTCGGGTCGATACCCATCGTCCGATGGTGAATTTCCTCCATGGCTTCCCGAAGGGGATCGAGGTCATTTCGGATTCCATCCACCGCGTCCTGGGATGATCCCTCCAATCGGGGAAGCAGCGCTCGCTCCAATGTGTCCTGATATCGTGAGGCGGAGCGCACGAGCTCGCTCCCGAGGTCCGCTCGTTCAATCAGGTCATCGGTCATGTCGAGCCTGGCCGTGATGCGCTCGATGCGTGCGCGCTCTTCGGAGAAGGCACCGAAGTCAATCGACCCGTGTGCGTCGTTCTCATCTGGACCCTCAGTTGCTGTTGATTCTGTCTGCACTATGGGACCCCTTTGTTCATTCAATTAGGTGCCCACCCATCGCCCATGTGAAACGTGTCCACCCGGCCCCACCAGCCGCAGGAGACCGAGATCTTCTCGTGGCCCGGCCTACAATCTCCGGACCGTGCTCCCGGTCCGTCACTCCCTACAACGACTCCGTTCGGCTCCGAGCACCCTTCCGCTGGCGATCATCGGATTGGCGGTCCTCGTCGTCAATCTGCCGTCACTGCTCGATGTCGTGACCAGAAATCCGGTGCAGCTCTTCGCGTATCTTCAGTCAACCTCGGGCCATCAGGTGCTTCCAGGGTCGTCCATCATCGATCCAAATGCCGGGTACATCACCATGGCCATGGGCCATCTGGCCGCCATGGACTGGCTTCACGGGCACATTCCCTGGTGGAACCCGTACGAGGGCCTGGGGTCTCCGCTGGCAGGGGAGATGCAGGCGGCAGCGTTCTTCCCGCTCGTACTGCTCCTTCAGGGATCCTTGGGATTTGTCGTCTTCCATATCGCGCTGGAGCTCATCGCGGGCTACGCCACCTATTTCCTGCTCCGGCGCCTCGATCTCGGCCGCGCCGTGTCGGCGGCCGGCGGCGTCGCCTTCGGGCTGTGCGGCACCCTGGCTTGGTTCGAGCATGCTGCCGCCAATCCCGTAGCCTTCCTGCCGCTCGCCCTGCTCGGCGTCGAACGGGCCCGAGCAGCATCACTCGAGAACCGCCCCAATGGGTGGCGTCTTCTGGCCGTCGCGCTTGCCCTCTCGATCGTGTCGGGGTTCCCCGAGGTGGCCTACCTCGACGGTCTTCTTGTGGCGGTCTGGGCGGCTGTGCGACTCCTTTCCCTTCCGGCACGACGCCAGATCATGCTTGCGAAGCTCGCGGTGGGTGGAGCCGTCGGGCTCCTTCTGAGCGCCCCGGCGCTGGTGGCTTTCGTCGACTACCTCCCGCATGGAAACGTCGGGAACCACGGCGGGGCTTTCGCCAACGGCTCCCTAGTAATTCAAAACCTCGGGCAGACCGTCCTCCCCTACAGCTTCGGGCCCATCTTCGGATTAAAGGCTGGAGGCAACTCGCAGCTCCTCACATTGGTGTGGGGTAACGCAGGCGGGTATCTCGATGCGACCCTGATTGTCTGTGCGCTCACCGGGCTTCTTGGCCGGCGACTTCGAAGTTTGCGCGTCGCCTTGACCGTCTGGATATTTCTGGCGATGAGCAAGACCTTCGGCATCGCGCCAATCAGCCATCTGCTCAACCACTTTCCGGGCATTCATTCCACGGCGTTCTACCGTTATTCCCAGTCCTCATGGGAATTTGCGGTGGTCGTTCTGGCGGCCTTGGGCGTTGACGACATAGCCCGTCGGCGGGTCCGCGCCGGTGTCATCGTGGGTGCTGGGGCGCTTACCCTTGGAGCCATCGCCTGGGCGGCGTGGCTGGCGTGGCCGGTCCTGGCGTCGGCCAGCGGGTCTGGCCATCGCCATGCCTTCGCGGTGGCGAGCGTTGTGCTCGCCGTGGTGGGCGTGGCCGTAGTGGTCACCGGCGGACTGCTCGCACGGTCCCGCGGGCTCGACAGGTCCCTCCAGAACTCGAATGGGGATTCTGCTCATTGCCGCCGCCCTTGCGGTTGAGGCGGCAGTGTTGTTCGCCGTGCCACTCCTTTCGGCGCCGCGCCCGGTGAAGAGCGATACGGCCCTCGTCCAGTACCTGCAGGACCACATCGGTCTCGGCCGCTTCGCCACCTTGGGCCCACTGCAACCCAATTTCGGCTCTCTCTACGACCTGGCCGAGATCGATATGAACGACCTCCCCGTTCCGAAGGCGTTTTCGGCATACATCACCCATTCGCTTGACGACAACGTCTATCCGCTGACGTTCACCGGGGCCTCCGAAATCAACCCGGACGGTCCCACGCCAGCGGACGAGATGGCGACACATCTCGCAGCGTACGAGGCCGCTGGGGTGAAGTTCGTCGTGACTGCGGCGCTTGGAACCGATTCTCCGTGGCCGGCGACCGAAGCGCCCGCGCCCCGCCGCGTCTACGCCGACTCGTTCGCTGATGTCTGGCAGCTTCCGACCACGACACCCTTCTATTCGACGACCGGAGCCGCATGTCAGGTCCGACCTCGAGGGATCTCCTCGGTCCAGGTGTCGTGTACCGGACCGGCAACGCTGCATCGGCTCGAACTTCCGATGGCGGGGTGGGATGCCCAGGAGGGCGCAGTCTCCCTCACCGTTCGGTCCTCAGGACCATTTCAAACAGTGCGCGTCGGCGCCGGAACCCACGTCATTCAATTCTCCTACACGCCTCGCTTTGGGGTCGTATCTCTTCTTGCCGCTGTGGTTGGGGTCGCCTGCATCATTGGCGCCACAATCCTGGGTCGGCTCAGAAGGCGGTCACGACAAGGTGTCGCAGAGCCTCTGACAGAGTGAGGCGAGGGGATCGTCGGGTCACGCGGACTCTGCCTTGTGGCTGTGCAACGAGGTTGAGCGTTTGGGGCTATCGTCTGCAGAATTAAAAGGGGGGGCAATGCGCTCAGGTAGGAAAATGATTGTGTCGGTGGCCGTGGTGTTCGCCATGACACTCACTCCAATGACGATCGCCGCATCGGGCGCATCAGCAGCGTCGGCACCGATCAAGCTCGCTCTCGTCTCGTCTCTGACGGGTCCGGCGGCGAGCGAGTTCTCAAATGCGGCCCAAGGCTTTAACGCTCGGATAGCCCTTCAGAACGCGATGGGAGGGGTGAACGGACACAAAATTCGAGGGAATCGTCGTCGACGACCAGACAAGCCCCAGCGAGGATCCCGTCGCAGTGAAGGATGCGATCTCGAAGGGGGTGACCGGCATTGTATCGGTGTCACCCCTCTTTTTCGAAGGGGCGAAGTATGCACAGCAGGCCGGCATCCCGGTAACCGGCGGCTTCTTCGACGGTCCTGAGTGGGGAACGAAGCCCTACACCAATATGTTTGCCTCGGACGCGGGGAGCGTGGACCCGAAGTACCCCGTGAGTTCACTGTACGGGAACATCGTCAAGAAATATGGCGGCACGGTGGTGGGGTCGTATGGCTACGGAATTTCGCCGAGTGCGGTGCGCTCAGCGACCGGCTTTGCAGAATCTTCTCAGCGCCAAGGTCTGAAGGTGGGCGTCCTCGACACCTCCGTTCCGTATGGCAGCGTCGACTTCGGCACCGAGGCCCTCGCCGCCAAGCAGGCGGGTGTCAACACCGTGTGGGCCAGTATGGACGACAATTCGGACTTCGCCCTCGTCACCGCCATGAAGCAGGCCGGGGTCAAACTCAAGACGGTCGTCCTGCCGACGGGCTACGAGCCGTCGGTGGTGAATTCACCGGCGTGGGCTGATCTGCAGGGTGCCTATTTCTTCTCCGGATTTCGGCCTCTCAGCGTCCCCAACGCGGGGACGAAGCAGATGGCGTCAGCGCTTCAGAAGTACGAACACCGTTCACCTTCTGACTTTCCGACGTATGACGTCTACGAGGCATGGGTCGGTGCCGACCTGATGATCAAGGGTCTCGAACTGGCTGGAAAGAACCCGACGAGCGCTGGTGTGATCAAGTCGTTGCGGGGTGTGACGTCATATGACGCCAACGGCCTGCTTCCACAACCGATCGACTACGCGACGGTGTTCGGTCATGACGAGCCGAAGAGCTGCCAGTGGATCTTGCAGGCCGAGAAGTCCGGGTTCGTCCTCACCAGCAAGCAGCCCGTCTGCGGGAGCGACATCCCGGGCACTTCGACCGAATCAGCCTCGTAGACCCGACCGCAGAGTGAGGCAGTGAAGGGGAAGTCCGACTGACCCGAAATACCTCATATGCTGGTGGTTTGACAGAATTGTGTGAGCATTGAGACTCGATTGTCGATGGCGTGTGGCGTGTGGCACACGCTTGAGGTCACGTTCTCCGTAGCGGTTGGCGGTCCCTGTGTGGGTCACCACGGCAGCGGGGCCGTTGGTCGGCGAGAGAGTCGAGGAGTCAGTGTCACGAACCGGGGCGAATGCAGGCGAAAGGGTCACCGACGGCATTCGGCGAGGGCTTCGCCTCGTGAGCCTTGCCTTGGTCACGCTGTTCGGAGCATGCGTGATCATGCTGGTAAGCGCCCTGATGGGTACAGCCACGGTTGCCGCGACCACTCGCACCGATGTGCCGAAATACGGGATCTCGTTTAACTTGCCTGAGGATTGGACGCAAGTCTCGCTGAAGCCCGGAGATGTCGGCGGATTCTTGGGCAACGCGTCGAACGTGGACCCGAGCGTCGAAGATCTTCCTCACCACCCAGGCAACGGCTGTCGCCAAGAAGGGCCTGAAGTTCTTCGCAGTCAATCCCGGCGGCGGTGCGAACGTCCACATTGGCATTTACGGCGGAGCCGAGTCTCTCGCCGGACTGAACGCCTCAGCCAAGCTCGGCCTGAATGCCTCAGGCGCCGCGCAGGTGCAGACCAAAGTGGTCCATTTCAAATTCGGTAACGCCATAGAGGCTACCTACACGCTGTCCGCGTCTGAGGCGACGCCGATCTACGGGACGCAGTTCTATGCCTCCCACAAGAGAAAGATGTACATCACGACGTTTTCGTCTCCTGATGGGGCCGAAGTGAAGGCGGCGGCGTCTGCCATGATGCCGACGTGGGCTTCTCATCCTGACCCGCATGCGTGGCTATTTTGACGCCAACACCGTCCATTTTCCTTTGAGGTAGAGAGACCCGAGCGGCGACTGCCAGCGGAGGGCGACCGTCCTCCCCGGGGGGACTCGCACCTCAATTTCCGAGTCGCCCATGTGGCGCAAGTAGAGGTAGGGGACGAAGCACCGCAACGTATGGGTACCGGGCGATGTGGGGATGAAGTTATCGCCCCATTGGACTCTTTCCGGCGGATTGCCGTCAATGCCGATCCTCGGCTTGGAGAAATAGAGCAATGGGTTGAGTGCCCGGAAATTTGTGAGCACGCTGATTCCCGTTGTCTCTGCCCTCGGGGACGGTGAAGTCGTCATGGAAAGACGTTAGATCCTTGGTGGTCACCTTCTCGGCGTTTGGTCGCCCGTGGGCTCGCCGGTGACTCTGATGCCGGGCCGGGTGAGGTGGTACGGCGTTTGCGCGGTGACCGGAGCGGGTAGAGGTTGGGGATGTGCCCGCGACGGGCAAACGATGAAGCCGCCCTTGACGAGACGGTCCAGTGGTACAAGCGTGCCCGTTTCGCATGCGAGCCCTTCATGTTCGCAGCGGCACGTTTTCGAACCCCGTGGGTGGATGACGAATTCGCAGCCGCCATTGCCGTTTCGCGGCAATGGCTCAATGACAATCCGTGTCCGGACGTACCGCTCGGTCAGCACTTCGTGGAATGCTCGGCGCGTATTCGGAGATGACCCATGCAACCGTCGCCCGGGTGATGGAGCTGCGGGTGGGCATCGAGGAGCACGTCGACGCGCTCGACCGGTGGAAAAGCGAGAGCCTGAAGACAGGCCATCCGGTCGTGTTGGACAACGCGGTGCCCGAGCGCCGCGAGAGACGGGCCTCAGTCAGGCTCCCCGCCGAAGGGCGGTCGATCTCGCTGCCGTAAAGCCAGGCCTGATGCCCCCGCTCCTCTCAATTCCAAGGAAGCGCCGCCCGTTTTGCCCCAGTAGGTCACGGAGTCCTCTCGGATCGTGCCGAGGCGGTCGAGCAGCTCCGGTTGGAGTCGGACTGAAGGTGCGGCAAGGTTGCTGGAGAGCTCGCCCACCGTCGCGGCACCGCTGAGGACGACATCCACCCACGGTTGCGCCAGGACCACGCCGAGGGCTAATGCGTCGGGAGTGCACCGGGCTTGGCGCGCCGACTCCACGAGCTCGGGAATCCGTCCTCGGGTCGTGAGCCTTCCGTTCGCCAACGCCTCCTTAATGATGACGCCGAGTCCGGCGGCGTGCGCGGCCGCGAGCGCGGGACCGGCGGAGGTTTCCAGCAGGTTCCACGTTGCTTGCACGGTGTCGAATCCACCGACTTCAAGGGCCCGTTCGATGGTTCTCGCTTGACCCGGACCGGTCACCGACAGCCCGACGGCGACGCCGCCAGCACGCACACGGGCGAGCTCGTCGAGCACGGCTCGATCCTCCAACACCCCACTGTCAATGGTGGCCGAGTGGATTTGGTACAGGCGCAGGTGTGGCGCCAGGAGCTCCTCGGCTCTCGGCCAGTTGGCGACGGAGAGTTGTCGAGGGACAGGTCCTTTACTTCGTGGATGGTGGCATCCACCTGCCAGTTGGCGGTGTAGGTGTAGCCCCATTTCGAACCTACGGTGATGTCCGAAGAAGTCAGTCCCCGTTGTGCGAGCCAGGCGGACAGGAACGCTTCGGCCCGTCCGTACGAACGGGCGGCGTCGAAATAACGTACGCCCGAGGCGTAGGCCGCATCGAGCACGGCATGCGCCCCGCGTTCCATTGAGGTTTCGTCGGTCCGGCCGGCCAGGTCCGATCCATGGCCGAGATTGATATAGCCGGGTCTTCCGAGAGCAGCGAGGCCGAGACCTATCCGACTTGTTGCCAGCCGATTGCTGATTGCCGTGCCGCGTGCTCTTCACCTGGGAATCTCCGCTCATGGTCTGTGGCTACGCTGGCTCGGCGGCGTCGTGGGGTCCGCTATTCGAGCAAGAGTTCTGGAGACGAACATGGCTGATGCAGTGAACATACGCGAAATCTGGGGCATCCTCGATCCGAAGGTCCTCGAACGAATAGTTGTGGTGTCTCCGCACTTCGACGACGCAGCCCTGGGCGCAGCACACCTTCTGGCGAAATACCCTGGCAGCACGGTCATCACTGTCCTGGGTGGGCAGCCGCCCGCCTATCCCGAGCATGTCACTCCGTGGGACGAGGCAGGTGGGTTCGTGACCGGCGACGATGTCGTCTCGGCGCGGCGTGAGGAAGATCGTCTCGCCATGGCATTCGTCAAGGCCACGCCCGTCTGGCTGGAGTTTCCCGACCATCAGTATTTGGCGGTTGAGGAGCGCCCCACGCCCTCAGAGGTTTGGCCGGCCCTGGAGAAGGCGATTGCAGACGCTGACCCGACTGCGGTGTTCTTGCCGATGGGTATTGCCAACCCGGATCACGTGTTGACGCACGAGGCGGGTCTCATAGCTCGTCGGGAGTTGATCGGGAGCGGGAGCAAGGCCGTCTGGTTTTGCTACGAAGATCACGGATACAAGCATCTGCCGGGGAATCTGGCCTGGAGGATCTCCAAGCTGTTCCGCGCCGGCATCTGGCCCACGCCCTCGATCGTGCCGATCGACCTGGATATGAACCAGAAGCGGGCGTTGATCGCCATCTACAAGACGCAGGTGGCACCGCTGGAGCAGGATCACATGTTGAAGGAGCGTCTCGACGCGAATGTCCCGGAGCAGTACTGGCGGCTTTCTGCGCCCGTTCCTGTCATCGAGTCGATGCTGTTGAGCGACGAATAGTCGCCCAGCAGCAAATCGCCGGTGTGGCCGTTACGAGAGGGAGGCCGGATCGACGCCGACCCCACCACCTTCGCTGCTCGCATAGGCCGCGAGGGCGAATCGAAGAACGTTCACCGCCTCGTCGGCGCTCCAGAGGAGTGGGCCCTCACCGGTGTGGAGCCAACGAAGCCAGTGGCGCCCTGAATCGCGGAAGCTACTGGCCCAGTCGTCATCGAGGGCGTGGTAAGACCGCATCTCGCCTTCCGCATAGACGTCGAGGCTCGGCTGCTGTATGCCCCGACCGGTACAGCGGTTGACCCGGGCGTAGCCCTGATGTCCCGTGACCTCCCACCGCTCGTCGTTCGTGTAGTAATCGGAGCGCAGGTACATGGAGGGTGCGAGCGTGATGTCCCACACTCCCCGGATGCCGTTTGCGTGCTCCCAGAGGATGGTCGTGGGGGCGTCCACCTCAATGGTGGGGATGACCTCGGTCGTGCCGATCCAGGCCCGCACCTCTTTGATCGGTCCGAACAGCCACAGCGCCGTCGCCAGCTT
This sequence comes from uncultured Acidimicrobiaceae bacterium, assembly GCA_963755665.1. GTDB lineage: Bacteria > Actinomycetota > Acidimicrobiia > Acidimicrobiales > RAAP-2 > Bog-473. The sequence goes on along the minus strand of CAVWKU010000013.1, from coordinate 239,079 downwards.
GTGCCATCCGTCATCGAAGACCAGGACACCCCGTCCGTTCCTCATCTGCTGGAACTGCCACTCGTAGCTACTGGCAGGAACGTCCCATCCGCCTCGGCCGCTACCCACCATCTTCATGTGGTAGCCGCTCACTTCGCCCAGCACGCCTGACTCGACCGTCTCCTTGAGCTTCCGCAGCGGCTCGTAGAAGATGTAATTCTCCATCACTCGGAAGATCCGGTCATTGGCGCGGGCCGCACTCAGCATCTTCTCGGCGCTGGCGATGTCGTTGCACATCGGCTTTTGCAGATTGACGTGCCAACCGTTGTCGAGGAGTTCTATGACGCCGTCGACGTGCAGGGGGATTGGCAGCAACGCCTCGACAGCGTCCACTTCGAGTCCGCTGGCGGCGAGTTCTGCCGTGGTTGCGAAGGTCTGCGCCTCGGGCCAGTCCGCCTGACGTTGTGCCCGTCGCTCTTCACTCGGGTCCACCAGGGCTACGACCTCCACGTCGGGATTGTCGATGTACGCCCGGACGTTCAGGTCGTAGATCCGGCCGAGTCCGACAAATGCAGCCCGCACGGGCCGGTCGTAGGGTTGGAATGTCATGAAGTGTGCGCTTCCGGTTCGGGAGGGGCCGGGCGAGGGCCCGATTGATCGGTGCGGACCCTATCCCGGCGCTCGAGGATCTGTCCATGAGACCGAATCCACCCCCGATGTGGTCGCATCTTCAGGGGGAGGTGGTTCCTGAGGTGGCCTTCGGCGCCACGGGGCGCACTCCCGCGGTCACGATTCCTTCACCGTGTAGTTTTGGGGCTCGGCGGTTCGACGAGATGGCTGGTCCAGATGGAGGGAATGGAGTGAGAGAGGAGCGACCCGTCGTCGCATTCGATCATCACTCGCCGGAATTCGCCGCAGATCCCGTGGGTGCCCTCGGGTCTCTCCGCGAGGCATGTCCGGTCGCCTGGTCGGAGTCCTACGGTGGCTTCTGGGTCCTTACGCGCTATGCGGATGTGAGCAACGTGCTGAGCGATGCAGCGACTTTCTCGTCGCGCCACGATCTCGAGCCGGGGAGTGCGTATCAGGGGGCTTCGATTCCGCCGCCACCGATGCGCTTCGTCCCCCTGGAGCTCGACCCCCCGGATTTCCTGGCCTACCGCCGGCTCTTGAATCCCAGCTTCTCGCCGGCCGCCGTGGCCCGGCAACGACCGCTCGTTGAAAACGTGACGGATTGGTGTCTCGACCGGGTGAGAGAGACCGGTCGTCTCGACTTCGTGGATGATCTCACCAGCCCGGTGCCCGCCATGGTGACGCTCGGGCTTTTGGGACTGCCGATTGAGGATTGGCCACGGCATGCAGCGGCATGGCACGGGTCGGTCGCGCATCCTCCCGAGAGTGCGGCGCATGCCGAAGCGGTCGCGGCGCAAATGTCCATCCGGGAGGACTTGGCCATGGAAGTCGAGAGGCGGCGGGCTCAGCCCGATCGGGAGCGGTCGGGACTCATCGATGTCTGCGTCGACGCAGAGATCGATGGTGCGCCGATCGACCAGAAGACCTTGGTCGACATCTTCGTCCTCGTGTTGGCGGGCGGCGTCGACACGACGACCGGCGCTGCCGCCGGCGCCCTGGCATACCTGAGTGAGCATCATGACCAGCGCCGTCGTCTCATTGCGGAGCCCGATTTGATCGCACCGGCATGCGAAGAATTTCTTCGGTGGATCACCCCGTCACCGGTGCTCGGCCGCACGGTAAACGTGGCGACGGAAATCGGAGGGCACTGCATCGCCCGAGAAGACCGGGTGATGGCGAACCTCTTCGCAGCGAATCGCGATCCGGTTGCATTCGCACGACCTGAAGCAGTCGAGTTCGACCGCCCCCACAATCGCCATGCCGCGTTCGGCTTCGGCATCCACCGGTGTATCGGTGCGAATCTCGCGCGCATGGAGATTCAGGTGATGATCAGTCGGGTGCTGGCGCGTATTCCAGACTACGAGGTGGACGTCCACGGCGTCGAGCGCTATCACACGGCGGGGATTCAGAACGGGTATATCTCCGTCCCGGCGACATTCTCAAAATGGTAAGTCGATTGGCCGAGCCCATCCGCTCCGATCGGGCCATCAGCACTGACCACGCCGGTTCCGGCAGATCGGACATCACGATGGGAGGTCACCGAAGTGGAGAGCAGTGAGGCGCAGGAGGACGCACAGGTCCCTCTCGTCACGAAGCGCAAGCTGTTCGGGTTCCTCCGTACCCTCGTCACCCCGACCGGGTCACCCAAGGAAATGCTCTGGCGCCTTTCGACCACGGCGCTCCTTGCGTCCCTCGTCCTCGGGACCGCGGGCATCACCGTCGCCTCGGGGACACCGGCTGGAGCGACACGTCCTCCAGCCAACATCACGAAAGCCATGGCAATCCGTCAGTACAAGGCCCTCGCTTCGGCTATCAATCCCGTCATCACCAAGTTCAACTCGGAATCCCAGGGCTGGTCGGCAGCGACGCCACGGGCGCAAGGAGTGGCAGACGCCAAGCCGATGATTACGGCCTTTCAGAAGTTCGGCTTCCTCCTGCTGGCCGAGCGTTGGCCCTCCGCCGACGAAGCTGACATCAAGACCGTTGCCAAGGACGTCATTCCGATCATCGGGGACTTGCGGGCGATCGGGCAGGAGTCGCTCGGGATCACCTCGACCTTCACGGCGAACTTCGACCGGGACTTGACCCACCTGTCGGCTGGCCTGACGCTCGTCAATAAGGATTTCTCATGAGCTCTATCGGGCAGAGGTCAGATCAGCCGATCATGCCGTGTCCAGCGGAGTGGAGGGCCGGTGGTTCTGCGTGGTGGCCTGCGTGCGCGCGAGCGATCCTTCGGTCGGGCCTGGCGGCTCCTCTGGAATATGCGGGAGCGTGAGGCCTCGTCGGGCCAACTCCTCTTCCAGCCGGTCCATTAAGTTCGCTTTGGTCGCAGGCTGTGGCGTCCAGAGCTGAGCCGGATCGGCCATGAGGGGCAGATCCGGCAGTCTGCGGTCAACGGTGAAGTGGACACCGTCTGTCGTCGTGGTCGCCTGACCGACAAAAGTTCCCCGGCCCGAGAAACACAGGGATGCGGGACCCGAGGGCTTCCATGGTGCGCCTCGTGGAACATCGAGAACGAACCCGTCATCGCTGAGGGCGGCATCACGTACCCGGAAGGGGAGTGGAAATCCGTCGTCATCGCGTACGCTCAGATGCCCGGTGAGCCGCTGCTCGAGGAGCTCGTGGGCCCGCGGCCGCCAGTCTGTTGGGATGGCCCACGCGGAGGGCGAGGTCGGGGGCCCGGCAGGTGGAGGATCAGATTGCGGGAACGTCGTCCCCGGCGGTGCGCTCCAACGCGAAGGCTCCGAATCCAGATCCTCGACCCCCGGCCACCACGCAATGTGGGAGGGCGTGGTCTGTACGATGATGCGGGCCCAGTACCAGACGGCCTGGCGGACCGTCGACCAGGGAATCCCGCCGGAGGTGACGGGCAGGCGCGCTGCGGTCTCGGCGAGGTAGCGCTCGACATTGGCCTGAATATCGGCGTCGCGAACTGCCCCGAATCCGGAGACGGAGACGACCGGCTCCCCCGGGTTCCCGTTGCCTTCGAGAAGGAGTCCCACTTTGGGATTGCGCCGCACACGATTGGCCTTGGCCGGGTAGGCGAGCCCGGTTGCCACGTCGATGGTCCCCCCGGCTGGTTCGACGAACGCGAAGAGTGGCGTGTCGAGGGGGACCCCGGCGGATGTGACGGATGCGAACTCCGTATAGAGCGACGTGGTCAGGACGTCGGCCACTTTCTCGGGAAGTTCGGGGAAGGCCCGCTGAGCGAGTGACGGTGGCATAGGGGGACCCTTCGCCTCAGTGGATGGAGTTTCCGAGATGCTCTCGGCCACCCACCGTCGGCGGTCCCTGCGGGAACCTGCCGAGTTCCGTGGCCTCTCGGTTGGGGTGATCGACCTTGAGCAGTCGGGAAAGGTAGACGGAGGCTATGCGCCATGCATCTTCCTTGCGGTAGTCCTCGTGATAGTGGCCGTACCCCGTGAAGGAGGAGAGGGAATGTCCGACCGGGCGCTCCAAACGGTCGGTCATGGCCCAAATGCCCCTGGCTGTTCGTGGATCGCTGAGCGTGATCTCCGGAGAGTGCCCGTGGTGGACCGATGTCACGCCGCCCAGAATGACCTTGAGACCGTCCACGAAGTCATCGACCGATCCATATCGTGAAACCTGGCCGGGCACGACTCCTTCGAAACCGAACGTGCAGTCAGCAGTGAACACGCTCGGCAGGAGTTCCCATTGCTTCGTGTCGATATAGCGGAAATAGCGTGCCTTCAGTTGCTTGATTTCCTCAATGGCGAGAAGTGTCTCGATCCCGTCAATTTCGACCACGTCAGCCCCGTTTCGCGCGATGCCCGGACCCTCACCACAGTATCCGTGGGAAGCCGTTCTGGGATTGGTCGTCCGGACCTGGACCGGACCGACCTGCGGGCCCTCTTCCCACGTTCTCCCTGGCCATCGGGCACATCTGGAGGTCCCCGACCCGGCGTGAGGGTCGCCACCTGCATTCCGTGCTCAAATGGACAGCGGGGCAAGGGAGCCAGGGACGAGGAGCCCGGCCAGAGGGGCCCCGGATCATGCTGGACACCATTCAGACGCAAGGTGACGGGCAACGGCGGTGTGCCGTATCGGTTCACCGGGATTTCGCGCGCCCGTCACGATATGGCTTTTGTCCCGGTCAGTTTTTATTACGCTATGTCTCCAGAGTTGGATCGCAACCCATACAGTGGAGGCCTGAAGACGTGGAGGTGAGCCCGGGGGAACGCTGTTGCCCGCGCTGCAGCGAGTGGCCATCAGCGCGGCGGGACGCCGGAAAGACCGCACATGTCTAGTCAGAACCCGGGTATCTCCGCCGCGGGGAGGGCTTTGGGGAGAACGGCGCTCAATCCTGCCTCCGGACCGGCCGCCATCGGCGGAATGCTCCAAGCTGGGAACGACGAAGATGATCTGCGGGAGGTCGATCCCTCGGGAGCGCGTTCGAGGCTCACCAAGGCGATCTCGGACATCACGAAGCTCGCCAACGCCCTTGAGGCACTCGCTGTTACCTCCAGTCCTGAGGCGGCCGCAGCGGATCCGGACGTCCCGATGCCCGCTATCGGCGGGTATCTCTCGGAGAGAGTGGATCGTCAAGAGGCGAGTTGATCCATGGAGATCAACCGTGGTGATCGGGGCGTCGGCATGACCGGACCGCTCGTCGGGGTACGGGTCGTGGACTGCTCCCATGGCACGGCAGGTCCTCGCCTCACCGGGATGTTGGCCGACTACGGTGCAGACGTCATCTGGGTGGAGGCGCCCGGAGGCGATCCCCTGCGGCGGAGGATGCCTGCCGCAGCCGCCGTGTTCAATCGGGGCAAACGCAGCATCACGCTCGATCTCCAGAACGCTTCTCACGGTGAGCAATTGCTGCGACTCGTCGCCCGGGCTGACGTCTTTGTCGAGAGCTGGCGTCCCGGGGTGGCCGGCCGCCTCGGGCTCGATTTTGCGACGCTGAGCGAAGTGAATGCCCGCCTGGTGTACTGCTCCATCTCGGGATTCGGCCAGCAGGGAGCGCACGCCGACACGCCGGGCTATGAAGCGCTTGTGCATGCCGTCGCCGGCACCATGGCCGAGCAGGCCGGCCTGCGCGAGGGCCCCATCTACCCCGGGCTGCCGTTCGCGGCGATTGGTGCGGCGTACCTCGGGGCGATCGGCGTGCTTGCCGCCCTCTACCGACGCACTTCGGACACGAGGAGCCGCTACGTCGAGACGTCCCTTTTCGACGGGGCGTTGGCCTATCGCTCCGGGAGCCTCGGCGAGAGCGATCAATCGGTCGCCGCCATGACGGCGAGTGGTATGGAACGTGCGCCGACCACCGAAGGCACGCGTATCGTGACGCGCTCGTTCGCATGTGCCGACGGCGAATACGTGGGCATCCATACCGCAGCGGTCGGCGCCTTCGGTCGTCTCATGGGGGTTCTCGGCCTCGAGGACCGCATCCCACCCAGTGCATCCGGACTCGATCTGGGGGTCCCTCTCGAACCTGATCAGGTGGGTATCCTGGCCGACGAAATTCCCCGGCTCATCGCGGCGAGACCGCGCGCGTACTGGGTCGAGCAGCTCATGGCCGCCGATGTGTGTGTTGTCGAACACCTGCATCCGACCGAGGCGTATGACACTCCGCAGGTCCGGCACAACGACATGGTCCAGAAACTCGACGATCCCGTGCTCGGACTGGTCAGCCAGATTGCACCCGCGGCGAAGTTCTCTTCGAGTTCCCACAACCTTCTCGGACCGGCGCCGCGCGTCGGGCAGCACAATGATGACGTGCGCGCAGACACCGGGGGCTGGCAGGAGCGGGCAGATCCTGTGCGGCATCCCCCCGCCTCCGGAGCGTTGCTCGAGGGTGTGCGCATTCTCGACATAGGCGCGTATTTCGCAGGCCCCTATTCGTCACGCCTCCTGGCGGACTTCGGGGCTGATGTGATCAAGCTGGAGCCGGTGCAAGGTGATCCGATGAGAGGGTTCGTCACCACGTTCAATGTGGCCCAGGCCGGCAAGCGCGGCCTGGCTGCCGATTTGAAGGACCCCGCGGTCGCAAGGGCCTTGCGGCAATTGATCGAATGGGCCGACGTGGTACATCACAACCTGCGTCCGGGGGCCGCGGAGAGGCTGGGTATTGACTATGAGGCGGTCAGCCGGCTCAATCCCAGGGCGGTGTACCTCTATGCGCCGGGCTGGGGCGCGCAGGGGCCGTTTGCCATGCGCCAGAGTTTCGCGCCGATGCTCTCGGGCTATGCGGGCGTGACGTACGAGGTGGCCGGGAAGTTCAACGTCCCCCTGCCGCCCGTCGCCCACGAGGATCCGGGAAATGGCTTGTTAGGGGCGGTCGCCATGCTCGCGGCACTCTTGCAACGCCAGAAGACCGGCACCGGCTGCTACGTGGAGAACCCTCAGCTGAACGCGACTCTGGCCCATACGGCCCACATCGTGCGGAAAGAGAGCGGCGCGGTGGTTGGTGCGGAGTGGCTCGATCCATTGCAGTTCGGTATCGGAAATTTCGATCGTCTCTACGCGACGTCCGACGGATGGGTCTGCATCACTGTCCCCGACCTGCCCACACAGGCGGCACTGTGCGAACTCCTCGGGGTGCCCATGACCGGGAGTGAGGACGTGATGGCGAATGCCTTGACCAACGCATTCGCCGGTCGGACGACGTCGCCCCTCTTGCGGGAGCTCGAGGCGGCGGGAGTGGCCGCAGTCGAACCCGTGGGCCATTACGTGCACACACTTCTGAACGATCCCGAGCAACGCCGCGCCGGTCGGATCGTCGAGTACGAGAGCCCCCGCCTCGGCAAGGTGAGGGAGGTCGGGCGGCTCGTGCGCATCAGCGACGCGTACGGACCAGTCCATGTGCCAGCTCCCGGACTGGGCCAGCACACGGGTGAGATCCTGTCGTGGCTCGGCTACAGCGAAGGTGAGATTGCTGCGCTCCGGGCCCGCCACGCGGTGCGATGACGGCGCGTGGCCGCTTCGGTCAAAAGACCGGGAAGACGCCGTCGATGCTGCGCTCGCGACGAGCGAGCGCACGCAATACGGCGAGGTTTCCGTGACGTCGACGGGCGACGTCGGTAAGGCAGGGGATGACCAGTTCGTACGCGGCGACAGGTAGTTCGGGGGTCGGGACCGAGATGCTCGCGGCCAGGTCGTCGGTGTGGGCGAGGAGCTCGACCAGACGGGTGATGAGAAATCCGTCCAACGCCATATCGAATTTACCGAGCACCAGCACTCTCCGTCCTTCGGCCTGTTCGGCCAAGGAGACCGCGAGGCCCGAAACCGCCGATGCCGCGTCAGCCGCCAAGGGGGCGGCGCCCCGCAACGAAGCAGAGTGCGATCTCTCGCGCACGTCTTCATGTCCCTCGTGGTCGAGGTCGAGAGTCTGCCCGGAGAAGTAGCGAGACGGCTCGAGCGTCCGGGTGCCCGGCGGCTCCTCCTCGGCGAGGCACGAGACGAGCATTTCGATCCCCGATGCGACCAGATGGGCGGCGGTGGCCCCGACGGTCATGCCGCGGGACGCCCCGAGGTCCTCCCACTGGAGCGCCACTGCGGGGAGGGCGACCAGCTCTGCCGCCACCGCTGCTGCCTCAAGGTACGCCGTGCGGGTCTGATTCATCCCTCGGTAGCCGCCTTTCGCGCCGCGCGCCGCTTCTGTCCGAGGCGGAGACCTTCGAGATCGGGAAGTTCTGACCGGACACGCTTGAGCTCGTACACGTTGCGATTCCTGATGATCCACGTGACGTGTTCCCACAGCTCGCGCGCATCGTTGTCATCGGGAACCCGGGCGATGACGGGCCCGAAGATCGCCGGGCCGTCCTCGTGGTCGAGCACAATCGTGGGAACGCCGAAGCCGCGGTCGGAGATCGCCTTATGTTCGGCCAACAGGCGTGTTGTGGTGTCTTCATCGCCCAAAGCGCGCGTTGCGGTGGCCGGGTCCAATCCCGCATCCACGAGCGCGCCTTCGATCGTCTCGATCGAGCGCAGCTGTTCGTCGCGGTGGTGCATCCGGCCGGCGACTTCGGCATAGAAGCGCCCCGCGGCGGCCTCTCCGAACTCCTCGCGCACGAGCACGGCCACGCGCATGGAAGGCACCGATCGGAGCTGTTGCGTGAGATCGACTTCGCCGCCGGGTGCATTCTGGATCTCGAGGGAGAAGAACCGCCAGGAGAGCTGCACGACGCCGAGTTCTTCGAGCCGGCGGGCCCAACGAGCCGTCTGGAAGCACCACGGACAGTAGGGATCAACGTAGAGCCAGGCCCGATCTGTCACGGATGAAGGATAGCGAGGTATGGTCGCCGTTGCGCCGGAGAACCAGCGCAACTCGGGGCTGGCCCTGTGGTCAAGAGGGAATCTCGAGTCGGTCGATTGCGCATATCCTTGGTGCCGCGTCGCCGTCGGACCTTGTGGCCGCGCGAGGAGGTACGAACGGGGGAGGAAGACAGATGTCGCCTGAAGTCGGGAAGGCCGAGATCGAATACACCGATCTCTTCATAGAGATGTCCGTCGATCCGGCGGCTCCTTGGGAGCGATACCAGAAGCTCATCGAGAAGGGCGTCGTCCAGGCCGGTGACGGCAAGGTGCTGTTGGCGAGCAGAGAGGCCGTCGAGACCGCCTGCAGGAATCCGCGCGTGTTCGCCATCGACGAAGCGGGACTGTTCATGGGGAACGTGCGGTCGTTCAAGCCCCAGGGTATCGATCCGCCATTGCAGACGAAATACCGCAAGATCCTCGATCCGCTCTTTTCCCCGAAGAGGATGGATCTTCTCGAAAACGACGTTGCGGTCCGCGTGAATCGCTTCATCGACGGATTCATCGATCGGGGTGCGTGCAACTTCACCCACGACTTCGCCGTTCCGTTTCCCTCCTCCGTCTTTCTCGGCCTCATGGGACTGCCGTACGAGGATCTCGATCTCCTCCTGCGGTTCAAAGACGACATCATTCGTCCGGGGATCACTCGGGGAAAGCTCCTCGAAGATGCGCAGGAACGCCTCCAGTTCCAGCTGAACACCGGGCAGGAGATCTACGCGTACTACGAGGCAGTCCTGGACGAACGCCAGAAGGCGCCCCGGGACGACATTCTCACGCACCTGCTCCACGCCGAGATCGATGGAGAGCGCCTGACCCGCGAGGACATCCTCGATGTCTGCTTCCATTTCCTGTTGGCCGGTCTGGACACAGTGACCGACAACCTCACCTGCTTCTTTGCCTTCTTGGTTCAGCACCCGGCTTACCGGCGCCAGCTGGTCGACGATCCGTCGATCATTCCCTCGGCCGTGGAGGAACTGCTGCGATGGGAATCTGTCGTTCCGGCTGGCAGGCGGCGGGCCAAGGAGGACACCGAACTTCTCGGGTGCCCCATTAAGGCCGGCACTGCCGTGAGCCTTGGTTGGGCGCCCTCCAACTTCGATCCGGCCCAATTCCCGGATCCGCTCGAGGTGCAATTCGATCGCCAGCCCAATCGGCATTTCGCCTTCGGCGCCGGTGTGCACCGTTGCCTCGGGTCTCATCTTGCCCGCCGGGAGCTGCGGGTGACCCTGCGAGAATGGCACCGACGCATTCCTGAGTATTCGTTGCAGCCAGGTTCCACACTGGAGTACCAATCCCTGATGCGTTCCGTCGAGAATTTGATGTTGGTCTGGCCGACGACGTGACCCGTCTGCGGTCCGAGGACCTGCTGTGACCGGACTGCTCGAAGGGATCCGGGTCGTCGAGACGGGCATACTGCTCTCGGTCGACAATCTCGGCAGTTTGCTCGGTGACGCCGGCGCTGACGTCATCAAAGTAGAGGCCCCCGGCCGCGGCGACTACCTCCGCACCATCGGTCCGATGTTGGCACCTGACTGCTCGGTGGCTCATCTCGCGTCGAACAGGAACAAGCGGAGCATGACCTTGGATCTTCGTACCCGGGTCGGGCAGGAAGCGATGTCGCGCCTTATCGAAACTGCTGATGTGTTCATCACCGGGAACATCGGTGACACGAACCGCAAACTCGGTCTCGATGATGAGACGTTACGCGCACGCAAACCGGACATTGTCTACTGTCAGATCACCGGATTCGGTGCGACCGGGCCCTACGCCGACATTCCGACGCATGGGAAGATGATGGATGCGCTGGGTGGTGGCACCCCTCCGATGGAGCTGCGTGACGACGGTCTGGTGGAACCGGTTCCCGGCAGTCCCGTGCCCGGCGGCAGCGGTGTGACCCTCGGGCCGTTGTATGCCGCTTTTGCCGTCGCCGCAGGACTGTCCCGCCGGGACCGGACCGGGCACGGTTGCTCCCTCGACATCTCATGTGCCGACAGCGTTCTGGCGGCCAAGCTGAACCCCGCGATAGAGGCCTTGAACGCGGACAAGGTCGATCAGGAAAAACCGATGGGGGATCTCTCCCGATCGGCCAAGTACCAGCATTATCAAACTGCGGACGGACGGTACATCCTGTTCTGCTGTATCGAACCCAAGTTCTGGGACAACTTCTGCCGGGCCAGTGGACGGGAAGATCTTCTCGGAAGACATGACCGCGCCCAAGCGGTCGATTTCGGGTTCGGTGACGAGGAGTTGCGGCGGGAAGTCCAAAAGGTGTTCCACACCAAGTCACAGTCGGAGTGGGTGGCTCTCGCCGGTCAGTGGGACATCCCGATGGGTCCGGCGCTGGGACTCAAGGAAGTCGCCGGGGATCCGCATCTCCGAGCCAGGGGAATGGTCGTCCAGGAGCACCATCCGGTGCTCGGTGATCTCACAACCCTCGGAACGCCGATTCGGGTGTCGGGCGAAACCTTCGTCGTACGGTCGGCGCCGGCCCTCGGTGAACATACGGGCGAGATTCTCGCTTCCCTCGGGTATACGAAAGATGAAGTTGCGCAACTGCGGACCGAGGGTGTCGTCTAGCCCTCGGCGGGCAGTCAGGCCACAGCTCCCTTTTCGGCTTCGCCGAGGTAACGGTCGAGGACTTCCTGGCCGGCCTCGGACGCCGGGCCTGACCAGCCGACCCGACCTCGCGTGAGAATGACGCAGCTGTCGGCGAGTGCGAGCGCGCGGTGCACGAACTGCTCGATGAGCACGATGGTGATCCCGCTTTTGGCCGCCTCTTCGAGGCTTTTGAACACCGACTCCGCCACGATCGGCGCCAGACCCAGCGACATTTCGTCGGCGATGATGAGGCGCGGGGGGACTGCAAGCGCCCGAGCCAGGGCCAGCATCTGTTGTTCTCCCCCCGAGAGACTCCCGGCCCTCTGGGAACGCCGTTGGCCCAGGACAGGGAAGAGGCCTATGGCGCGGTCGATCGAACCGGCCCTGTCGCCCCGCTTCTCCTGCGCGACGGCCATGCGAAGGTTGTCGAGCACGGACAGGCCAGGGAAGATGCCCCTTCCCTCGGGGATGTAGGTGAGGCCGAGTTTGCGGATGTGGTGGGTCGCCTGCCCCGTGATGGTGATGCCATCGAAGGTCACGCGACCCGCGGCCGCGGGCACCAGTCCTGAGACGGTGCGCGCCAGCGTGCTCTTCCCCGCTCCGTTGGCACCGAGCACCGCGGTGACCGAACCGGCCTCCACGCCCAGAGAGACATCGAACAGCGCCTGGGAAGTCCCGTAGCGTACGTCAAGGTTCTGAACCACCAGGAGTGGCTCGGTCATTGTGCCTCCTCCGCTTCGGCGGACGTCGTGCTGTCGTCGTCACCCAGGTAGGCCGAGCGAACCGCCGCATTGCCCCGGATTTCCGAGGGGGTGCCCGAGGCGATGAGCTCGCCGAAATCGAGCACGAAGATCTTGCTCGAGAGCGAGAGGACGGTCGCCACGTCGTGCTCGACCATCAGCAGCGACACCTTGCGTTGGTCATTGTCGACAACCCGGCGAAAGACCGAGGCAAGGTTTTCCGACTCGCGTATGTCGAGGCCGGAGAGGGGCTCGTCGAGGAGGACCACATCGGGACGCGTGGCCAGTGCCCGGGCGACCTCCACCAGCCTGCTCATGCCGAGGGGGAGAGCGCCGACTGCGGCCCGGGCCACGTGCGTGAGGTCGAGGAGCTCGAGCAACCCGTCGACCCGTTCGTTCTCCTCCTGTCCCGCCGGAAGTAAGGAGCGGGGATCGACCATGTCGCGCCAGAGCCGTTGCCGGGAATAACGGACCCGGTGGGCCAGGACGAGGTGCTCGCGGACGGTGAGTCCCATGAAGAGCTCGGGTTGTTGGAATGTGCGTGCCAGCCCCTGACGGGCGCGCAGTTGCGGGCTCGTCCCGGTGACGTCCTTGCCGCGGAGGAAGACGCGACCGGTGGCGGGACGCAGCAGGCCCGAAAGCACGGCGAACAACGTCGATTTACCAGCCCCGTTCGGCCCCACGAGCCCGACGATCGTTCCCGGAGGCACCTCGACGCTCACGTCGGACAAAGCCGTCAGGCCGCCGAAGCGAACGGTGATCCCGTTGGCCGACAATACGGGAGCCGTCGGGTCGGCGTCTCCCGAGCCCCCATCGCCCGAGAGCAGGGGGCCGGTCGCCGTATCGGTGCTCACGAGGGAACCTCTTCGACGATGTGACCCGAAGCCAGGGCCTGGGCCGGTATCGGCTGCGCCGTCGCAAGCCCACCCGTCGAGCCGGGTGCGCCGCTCGACGAGGAACGTCGATCCGCCCGTTCGAAGACCCACTTGCGGAACATCTCACCGCCTTGCTCGAGGCTGCCGTCGGGGAACTTGGCGACACCGATGGCGCCGAGTCCGAAGAGGATCGCCGGGAGCTGTCCCGTCCATGCGGGAAGATAGGCCAAGGCGAGCGCAGGGAGCATGGTGAAGGACAGTCCGGCGACAAGGGCCGCGGCGTTGGAGCGGATGCCGATGGTGACCAACGCCGCGAGCCAGACCACGCCCAGGAACGTCGCGAATTCGCCCGGCTGCGCCGACGTTTGTGCCGTCACCAGGAATCCACCGCCGATCCCTGCGACCAAGGCCCCGAGGCCGGCCACGAGGATCTTCATCTGCACGACACTGATCCCCAGTGTGCGCGCCCCGGGGGGACTCCAGCGGACGGCGTTGAGCGCGAGCCCGGTTGTCGATCTTCGTAGATTCATGACGAAGAGGCCGATGATCGCGAATGCGGCGAGGCAGACGTAGGCGAACGCTTTGTCGGTGACGGCCCACGAGGGGCGGTTCATGTTCACCCCCAGCCCACCGTTGGTGAAGATGCCGATGGTGAAGACGAGGTTCTCCATGAGCAGGCCGAAGGTCAAGGTGACGAGGGCGACGTAGAGATCTCCCAGCCGGATGGTGAGGAAACCGATGATGAGCCCCATTGGCAGCGCGACGAGGCCGCCGACGACGATGGCCGCCAGGACCGGCCATCCATGATTGGTGGCGAGTTGCGATGCGGTGAGGGCACCCACACCGGCAAAGGTGATCTGGCAGAGCCAGATCATGCCGCCTTCGCCCGTCACCAGCGTGAAGGACAAGAAGATGATGCCGTAGGCGAATGCCTGCGCGACGAGGCCGACCCAGAATCCCTGGACAATGAGCGGGAGGAGCGCGGCGATCACCATGAGCAGCGCCGAACCGCCGTACTTGCCGATCATGCCCAACCGCTTGCTCTCGACGATCATCGACGTCGACCCGGCCAGGCGGTTGGCGCCTTGCGGAGTGATAGCCCGGTCCAGGGCACCGCCGACGCGGCCCGAGTCGCTGTCGAGGTCACGCCGGATGAGGCTGTAGAGCAGGAATACGGCGATGATCATGAAGGGAACGGCATCGACGACCTCGGTCGTCCAGTTGCTCGACGGCGGTAGATAGCGCTGAATGAGTGACGTCAGGACACCCATGAGTAGGCCCACGGTCACGGCAATGGGCAGGCTGCGGAACCGCGCCGCGATCACCGCCGCAAAGGCAGCCGCGATGAGGAGGGTGAAGTTGCCCGAGTCCAGTCCGATGATGGGGGCGGCCAGCACGCCGGCCAAGCCGGCGAAGAACGTGCTGACGGCCCAGACGCCGATGGAGACGGCACTCGGACTGGTTCCCGAAAGGGCGGTCATAGCCGGAGAGTCCACGAGCGCCCGGACCTTCAGGCCGACGTCGGTGTAACGCAGGACCACCGAGCCGATCAGGACGGTGGCCAGGACGCAGATATAGACGATGACCTGGTCCAAGGTCACCGCCACGCCGATGAAGTTGAAGACCCGGACCGGTTGCGGCGCGAGGCCCGGAGCAGACGAAATGGCCTGGTTGCCGAAGATCAGGGTCGTGAGGGCCGGAATGGCGACGAGGAGTCCGAGCGTCGCGACGACCTTGACGAGGGGCGATGACAGCCGCAGGTGCCGGAAAAGCAAGAAGTACAGGAGGACACCGAGTGCGGGTCCGGCGACGACAATCGACACGAGGGCCGAATACGGGATGCCCCATCCCTCCTGCGTGTGCAGGTAGTAGTAGAAGCGCGCCACGAAGAAGGCAAGGGCGCCGAATGCAAAGTTCAGGATGCCCGACGACACATAGGTAATGACGAGCCCGGCGGAGGCGATCGCATAGATCCCTCCGAGCACCAGCCCGGCTATTACGTATTGCAGCATTCAGCGCCTCCCCCCTGCATCGATAGCACTTTCCCGAACTGGATCGTTTAGCGACTCTGATCTGAATCGACGTGTCGAGGAGCGGCGCTCCTTGTTGGTGAAGGCTCCTGACCTTTCCGAGGATCGAGTGGATCGACCGTACATCATTGTTCGAGCCGTATCCAACGTGTGACCATAGTGCTTCAGCGGCGATTTGTACGGTCTGTCGTCGACGGTTTGCACATCAAATCGTAACGAGAACACCACCTCCGTAAGGACCCGGCACGTGCCGACGACCATGGCGGCGCAAGCCGCCCACCTCCCGGAGGGTTGGTGCGAAGAATGACCTGGTCAAGGCCGCACTTTCCCCGACAGCTCGCGTACCAGCTCGATGCGGTAGAAATGCGCTGCCGTCGGCTGGCGGCAAGAGGGAGTGGGCAATGGCCAGAGCTGATATCAACGGCGTGGAGATCGCCTACGAGCTCATCGGAGAAGGTCGACCTTGGGTGATCACGCCCGGTGGGCGCTTCAGCAAGGACGTACCGGGCGTGCGGCAGCTGGCCGAGGTGCTCGCCGCCGGCGGCAACCAGGTTTTGATCTGGGACCGACCCAACACCGGTGCGTCCGACGTGCACTTCACCGGCGAATCCGAATCGGCCATGCAGGCTGACACGCTGGCCGGGCTCCTCCGCCACCTCGAGTTGGATCCGACGATCATTTTCGGGGGCTCGGGGGGTGCCCGCGTGTCCCTGCTCACCGCGGCCCGGCATCCTGACGTTGCAGCTGGGCTCGGCCTCGTGTGGGTCAGCGGAGGCACGTACGGGCTGATGCAACTGGCCGTGGTCTACGCGGGCGACCCGATCAAGGCGGCGTGGACGGGCGGCATGGAGGCCGTGCTCGAGTTGCCGGCCTGGAAGGAGGTTCTCGAACGCAATCCTCGGAACCGCAAGATCTTCTTGGACCAGGACCCCCGGGAGTTCATCGAGACGCTCGAACGTTGGATGCGGGCCTACTCGCCCGATCCTGCGATCACGGTCCCGGGTCTGCTCGATGCGGACTACGCCGAGATCGACATCCCCTCCGTCGTTTTTCGGAGCGGCGCGAGTGACCCCCATCATCCGAGGGTCACCTCGGAAAAGGTGGCGAGCCTGATCCCCGGTGCTTTGCTGCTCGAGCCCCCATGGGGTGACCGGGAGTGGATCGAGCGGGGGGCAGCGTCGGCGAGGGGCGAGGGAGGGATATTCGAGCGGTGGCCCCTTTTGGCGTCCCAGCTTTTGGACTTCGCCGCCACCATCCCCCGGCGCTGATCGCCCGGCCGAGCCCCGGCCGGCCCACCAGTGCCCAGCAGGACCGATGGGTACACTCTCGTCACGCCGGCCGCAAGGCCGTGGACGGACGGGGGGCAGCATGAAGACGACGGCGGCCATCTGCAGGGGCAGCAGTGAGGGCGCAGGGGCGTGAGTCCGGGGGGCGACGAGTCGGCGCCGCGTTTCGTGGGCAACGTGGTGATCGTCACCGGCGGAGGATCGGGTCTGGGCGAAGCGACCGCCGTCCGCTTCGGGGGTGAGGGGGCGCATGTGGCGGTGCTCGACATCCGCGCCGAGGCGGCCGAGGCCACGGTGCGCCGGATTACCGAAGCCGGAGGTCTGGCCCAGGCACGGGCGGTGGACGTCAGCGACCAGACGTCGGTGCGCAACGTGGTGGACGACGTCGCCGGAGCGTTGGGTCGTCCCCAGGTTCTGGTCAATTGCGCCGGCGTGGGCCAGTTCGACCTGAGCGAGGACGTGGCCCTCGAGACCTGGAACCGGACGATCGCGGTCAATCTCACGGGCACGTTTCTCATGTGTCAGGCGACGCTTCCCTACCTGCTCGACGGGGGCGGGTCGATCGTCAACATCGCGTCGAACAGCGGCCTGCAGGGAATCCCGTACGCCGCGGCGTACGCCGCCTCGAAAGGAGGCGTCATTCTGCTCACACGATCCCTGGCGTCGGAATACTCGGGTCGCAGCGTGCGCGTCAACGCCGTCGCGCCCGGGGGAATCGTCACGCCGTTGTTGGCGAACTTCACCTTTCCTCCGGGCGCCGATCAGACCCGGATGCCGCGCGGCTCGCGCGTCCCGCACGCGCATCCCGACGAGATCGCCTCACTCGTGGCCTACATCGCGTCGGATGAGGCGCGGTTCATGGTGGGCAGCGTGGTCTCCATGGACGGCGGCCTCACCGCCTGACACGGGTCACGGGTCACGGGTCGTGCCGTAAGCGCCTCCGTCGGTCTACGGACCGCGGTCCGTCCGACCGTCGGAGAGGGCCCGGCGCAAGGTGATCACCCAACGGCCGTCGCGTACGCCGTATTCGTCGACGTAGCGGCCCCAGTGGTCGAGACCGTGCGGCATGATCACAGCGAAATAGCAACGGCCGCGGGCGTGGGTCTCGTCCACCAGGTCAATTTGATGGGTGCTGGTGAAGTGCCGGATGTGGTGGCGAGTAGGCGATGTCCCGCCGCCGCCCGTACCGCCACCCGCCCCGGCACCGCCACCCCCTGTGACGCTGGCCTTGGCCCCGGCATCCCAAGTGGCCTTGGTCTCGGTGAAGATGGTGGCGACCTGGTCGATGCCGTCGTAGCGGCGAACGCGTGCCGTCTGCCGCGACGAGCTCCATCGATGCGTCATCGGCAAAGACCGCCAGCATCTGCTCGAAGCGGCCCGAATCGCCATTGGCGTTGTAGCGGGCCACGAGATCGCGGATGCTTTCGCGGGCGATCAGCTCCCAGAGTTCCATCGTCCCCCTTTACGGTCCCGGCGGTGCGCCCGCAAGCTACGGCCGCCGTCGGCCGGGCGTCAACCACGGACACGCCGTCACGGCGTGGCATCACAGTCATGCGAACGCCGGCATCACCTGGTCGGCGAAGAGCTCGAGCGTGCGCGGTTCGGCCCGGTCGTACGTGAAGAAGACGAACGTCGTGATGCCCTTGTCGACCATCTCGCCGATGCGGTCGACCACCATCGGGGGCGTGCCGACGAAGCCGCCGGCGTCCAGGCCCCAGCCGTCGCCGCCGTAGCGGCGTTCCGCCTTGGCCCGCGCCGTCTCGAGCGAAGCCTCGTCCGGGGTGAGCACGAGAACGGCCTCGAGGGAGCGGCGGATGGTGCCGGGGTCCCGCCCGATCTTCTCGCATTCGGCCTCGAGCGTGCGCTGGCTCTCCTCCCACTGGGCCAGGCCGTACGTGGGCACGTTCCAGACGTCGGCGTAGCGGGCCACGATCGGGAGCGTCCGGCGGGGCCCGATGCCGCCGATGTGGATCGGTGGGCGAGGGCTCTGGGTCGGGGCGCGGGAGGTTGGGCACATTGGCCACCTCGTAGTGCTTCCCCGAAAATGTCGTCGGCTGCCCGGTGAACATCTGGGTGAGGATCTCGAGCGATTCAGCCAGCCGCTCCGAGCGCTCGGGGAACGAGCCCCAGGGAAGACCGGTCTCCTGGTGCTCCTGGGCGACCGAGCCGCTGCCGATGCCGAGCTCGACGCGGCCGCCCGAGAGGACGTCGAGCGACGTCGCCATCTTCCCGAGCAGCACCGGGTGACGGAAGTTGTTGCACAGCACCAGGTGGCCGACCCGCAATCTCGTGGTCTGCGCCAAAATGTACGTGGCCAGTGTCCACCCTTCGAACGACGGCAGGTCGGGCAGGCCCGGACTGTAGAGATGGTCGTAGAGCCACAGCGAGTCGAAGCCGAGGTCCTCGGTCACCCGGGCCCGGTCGATGATGTCGGTGGAACTGAAAGAGACCTGCGGCAGATAGATGCCGAACTCGATCGATCGCTGTGCGCCCATTGTTTCCCCCTCTGGCCTGCGTGGTCGCGCGTCTCGATGTCCTGCGGCCCATGCGGTCCTGACGGCCCACGCGGATGAGGATCAGCGCAGCCAGCCGATTGTCGTTGCCGCCGTCACGCACCTCGACCCGGACGAGGTCCTCGCCGACCAGCGTGGCGGTGGCCCGGCCCGGCCCCACCCGCACCGCGCTCAGATAGCGGATGTCGAGGTCCAGGACCGGCGCGTGCGGTCAGGGACTCGGCGGCCACCTCGGCCAGGAGCCCGAAAAGGCCGCCCTGGAGCGATTGCGACGCCTGCTTGACGAACTCGACCAGCTCGATCTCGGCTACTCCGGGGGCGACCGTGCCGCATGCCCACGAACTCGGGGAAGGGGATCGTCATGGAGCCCGTGGTGCGCATGCTGCGCAGCATGTCGGGGAGCGACGTCCTGGGGGCGGGGCGACGCCATCAACGTCACGTAGCTGTGGGCGACCAGCTCCTTGGTCTCCGGCGTCGGTGAAGCGCACTTCTCCGGCCACCGTCGAACGGCCCTGCTTCACGATTTCGCCGGCGATCTCGAGACGATCGCCGCAGCGCGTCGGCCGCGTTGTGCACGGCGATGTCGAGGGTCACCGCCAGTTTGGGGGCGGTCGCCAGGCAGGCCGGGATGCCCACCATGCAATCGGCGATCGTGGCCAGGACCGAGGCTCTGGGCAATCCGCGACCCGGGGTACCGCAGTGCGTCGGTGATGGTGGCGTCGCCGACCATGTCGATCTCGTTCTCCACAGACCTCGAAGCCGAAGGGGATGTCATTGACGAACATCTGGATCGTCCCCGGGGCCCTCGCCCCTCGCGGCTCGCGCATCCGCCGTCGCGGGATCATCGACTGCGGTCATGGCCCCGGAAGACTAGCGCCGCCCCGGGACCTGCTCTAAATGGTGCCGGCCGCCTTCAGCTGGGCCAGCTCTTCCGGACGCCAGGCCGATCAGGTCGCCCCACACCTCCTGATTGTGCTGGCCGAGCGTCGGGGCCGGCGCCGGCGCCACGGGCGGCCGGCCGTCGATGCGCGGGTAGGGCGCCTGCTGCAGCACGGGTCCCGCGATCGGGTCGTCGACGGTGACCAGGTCGCCCCGGGCCGCCATGTGGGCGTCCGCCAGAATGTCCGCGGCGTCATAGATGGTTGCCACCGGCACGCCGTGTTCGATGCAGCGAGCCTCGACCTCCTCGGCCGAAAGCGACGGCGCCCACTTGGCCACGATGTCGTTGATCTCGTCGGATCCCGCGGCCCGCTTGGCCAGCGTCGACCACCGGGGATCCTCCAGGAGATCGGGGCGCTCCATGGCGGCGCAGAGCCTCGAGAAGTTGGCGTCGGAGCCGGCCACGACGCAGACGTAGCGCCCGTCTGCGGTCAGGTAGTTGTCGAGGGGCGCCGAATTGGGAAGGCGGTTCCCCTCGCGTTGACGGGTGAGGCCGATGCGATCCTGGGCGGCGATCGTCCACTCGAGGATGCGCAGGATGGAGCCGTAGAGAGGGGCGTCGACGACCCCACCGCGCCCGGTGCCCCCGTCGGCCCGGTCCCGCCGGTAGAGCAATGACGTCACCGCCTCGGCCGCGAAGACGCCGGTGAGGTAGTCCGAGGTAGTGACCCCGGGTCGCACCGGCGGTCGGTCGGGATACCCGGTGAGGTTGAGCAGGCCTCCGTAGGCGATGCCCATGCGGTCGAGTCCCGGCCGGCGCGCGTTCGGGGCCGTCCTGCCCGAACACACTGATGCGGGCCCAGACGAGTCGCGGATCGCAGTCGTCCGGACCGATGTTCCAGGCCTCCATGGTGCCCGGTCGGAAGTTCTCGCAGACCACGTCGGCGTGCGCCGCCAGGCGGCGGAAGAGAGCCTGCCCCTCGGGGCGGCGCAGATTGAGCGTGACACCCTTGCGGCCCCGTCCCTCGACCGCCCACCACAGCGAGTAGCCGCCGGGCTCGCCCTCACCCTCGTCGGATGTCGGGGCGACGGCGTCTTCGTCGAGCGCGATGCCATCGGTGACGAAGGGGCCGATGGTGCGCATGAAGTCGCCGCCGCGCGGATCCTCCACCTTGATGATCTCGGCGCCCATTTCGCCGAGCAGCCCGGCGCAGAAGGGAGCGCCGATCCGCGTGCCGACATCGATGACCCGCAGCCCCGCCAAGCGGCAATGGCTCCTCAGCCATCGCGGTGCTCCGCGAACACGTCTTTCATGGAGGTCTTCGCCTTGCGCGCGTCGAGCGCGTCGAGTGCGGTCTTCGTGTTGTGCATCCAGTGGTGGGCCATGAAGTGGTACTTCCATGACTCCTCCTTGCCCATCAGCGTCGCGGTGTTGTTGATGGTGTCCTTGGTCACCTGCAACGTCGTCGCGGGGACGAGGGCCACCCGTTCGGCCAGTTCCCTGGTGCGCTCGGCCAGCTCGGCCGTCGGGACGACCCGATTGACCAGGCCGAGCCGCCAGGCTTCCTGCGCGTCGATCTTCTCGCCCGTCCACAGGAACTCCTTCGCCTTGCGGATGCCGAGTTCCCACGGTTCGACGAGGAGCTCGACACCCGCTCCCGTCATGCGCAGGACCGGATTGGAGAAGACGGCGTCCTCGGCGGCGACGATGAGGTCGCACATGCAGGCCAGCATCAGTCCGGCGGCGACCGCGGCCCCCTGGACCCGGGCGATGGTCGGTTTGCGGAACGAGTAGATGCGCTTGCAGCGCTCGTAGTACATCACCTGCTCGTGGCGGAACTTTCCTTCCGGCGTCTCGCGGATCGCCGTCCACGGGTCGGGCTCGCCCCCGACGATGGCCTTGAGATCGTGACCGGCCGAGAAGTGCTTGCCCGATCCGGCCAGGATCACCACCCGGACCTCGTCGTCCTCGTCGGCCACGTCGAAGTAGTGGTCGATGCCATCGATGAGGGCGGTGCTCTGCGCGTTGGCCGCATCCGGTCGGTTCATGGTGATAGTGGCCACATGGCCCACCACCTCGTAGAGCACGGTGTCCTCGTTCATGACTTCTGTTCTCCTCGTGGTGCGTTCGGTACAAGAGCCGGACCCCGCAGGTCCCCCGGATCCCCGTCCGAGGTCTCCGTTCTACCGCCGGGGTTCTACCGCCGGGCCGGCCGCGGCAGCCCGAGGACACGCTCGCCGATCACATTGCGTTGGATCTCGTTGGTGCCGGCCCAGATCGACGATGCCTGGTAATACAGCCAGGAACGTTGCCAGCGGCCATCGCCGGGGTTGTCCTCGGCGCCCTTCCACAACGGCGCGGCGTCGCCCATGACGGCCATTGCCGTCTCGTGGAAGCGCTTGGACATCTCGCTCCAGTACAACTTGAGGGCGCTGCCTTCGGGGCCGGGCTCCAGGCCCTGGGAAAGCCGGCTCACGCTCCGCAGATTGTGGAGCTGGAACAGCCGGATCTCCACGTAGGCCTGGGCCAGGGCGCCGCGGAGGCGTTGGTCTTCGAAGGAGCCGTTCTGCTCGGCCAGACGGAGCAGCTCCTCGAGCAGCTGCATGTGGATGACGAGCTGGCGCGGGTTGGTGCCCCGCTCGTGCGACAGCGTCGAATTGGCGACGCGCCACCCTTCGTGCTCGGGGCCGATCAGCTGGTCCTCGGGGACGAACACGTCGGAAAGGAAGACTTCGTTGAACTCGGCCTCTCCCGTGAGCTGTACCAGCGGCCGCACTTCGACCCCGGGGTGGTGCATGTCGATCACCAGGTAGGAGATCCCCTTGTGCTTGGCGGCGTCGGGGTCGCTGCGGGCCAGGCAGACACCCCAGTCGGCGAACTGGGCATAGGAGGTCCAGACCTTCTGTCCGTTCACCAACCAACCGCCCTCGACCCGGTCGGCCCGGGTCTTCAACGAGGCGAGGTCACTCCCTGCGCCGGGCTCGCTGAAGAGCTGGCACCAGAGGTCCTCGGCGGTGCGTATCCGCGACAGCCACCGAGCCTGCTGCTCCTCGGTGCCACACGCCAACAGGGTGGGCGCAGCGAGGTTGAGCCCGATGCGTCCCACCATCTCGGGGGCCCGGGCGCGGGCCAGCTCTTCCTGGACGATGAAGTGCTCGGCCGGGCCGGCCCCACGGCCTCCGTAGGACTCGGGCCATGCCACCCCCACCCAACCGCCGCCGGCCAGCGACGGCCTGCCAGGTGCGCAGGAACGCGACCTCTTCGTTGAGGTCCTCGAAGCGCGGCGGGAGGCCCTTGCCGTATTCCCACGGCAGGTTCTCCATGAGCCAGGCGCGCACTTCCTGCCTGAATGCTTCTTCTTCGGGTGTGGGGGTGAGGTCCACGATTTCAGCTTCGCACACCATGTCGCCCTACCATGACGCCAATGGACTTCGAACTGTCGCCCGACCAGGTTGCCCTCCAGGAAGCAGCACGTGATCTTCTCGACGACCGCGCCGGGCACGACCAGGTGCGGGCGCATCTCGCCTCGGGCCGTCCCTACGACGAGAACCTGTGGAAGGCGCTCTCCGAACAGGGCTGGCTGGCGATTGCGCTGCCCGAGGCCGAGGGTGGCGTCGGCCTGGGTTGGGTGGAGGCGGCGATCCTGCTCGAACAGGTCGGTCGTCACACCGCGCCGGTCCCCTTCCTGCCCAGCTTGCTCGCCCTGACCGTTCTCTCCGCCGCCGAGCAGCCCTCGCCGGAGTGGGTGGCCGCGCTGGCCTCCGGCGAGCGCATCGGGTGCGTCGCCTGGAGCAAGCATGCCGATGCGGTGGTGGCCGAAAGGTCGGGTGGCGGGTGGACGGTATCGGGCCGCCTCGGGCCGGTCGAGGGCGCCGCAGTGGCGGATATCGCCGTCGTCGTCACGTCGGCCGGTGTCCTGGCTGTCGAGTTGGAAGCGGGCGGGCGCCCGTCGGCCGAGCCGGCGATGGATGGCACCCGGGTGCTGTCCTGGCTGCATTTCGAGGGGACGCCCGCCACGTATCTCGGGGGCGCGGACCTGGCGAACGAGGTCATCGACCGTGGTGCCGTCGGCGCCGCAGCCGAAATGCTGGGCGGGTCCGATCGGGTGCTCGAGATGGCCGTGCAGTACGCCAAGGACCGCGTCCAGTTCGATCAGCCGATCGGCAGCTTCCAGGCGATCAAGCACCGGTGCGCCGACATGGTGGTCGACGTCGAGGGCATGCGCTCGGCGACCTGGTATGCGGCCTGGGCCATTTCGGCTCGAGATCCTGATGCGTCGGCCGCCGCGTCCACCACGAAGGTGTGGAGTTCGGACGCCGCCAAGCGGGTCATGGCGTCAGGGCTGCAGGTGCACGGCGGCATCGGCTTCACCTGGGAGCACGACCTCCATCTGTATATGAAGCGGTCGCAGTTCGATCGGCTGAACTACGGCGACGCCGGCTTCCACCGCGAGCGGTTGGCCGGCCTCTTGCGGTCCCGTCTGCTGAGCGGCAGCAGCGTCTTTTGAGGCACGCCTCCCATGGGGGGCCTACGTAGGATGGCGGGCGGTTCGAGACGGGGGAGCAGGCAATGACGCAGGGCAAATCGATGGGCCGCGTGCTCGACGAGGTCGTGGCTCTGGACCCTGACCGCACCGCACTGATCATCGGCGGGGTGGCCACCAGCTACGCCGCACTCGAGGAAGCGATCGCCGATGCCGCAGCGGGACTGGGCCGCGCCGGCGTCGAGCGAGGTTGGCGCATCCCGCTGGTCGATGACGCCAGCGTGCTCGCGGTTGCCGCGCTCATCGGCGCGACGCGGGTGGGGGCGTCGACGGCTCTGATGAACCCCCGCTTGACGGGCGGGGAGCTGGCCGTCCTGATGCATGCGGCCGGCACGGCGACGGTCGGCGTCGTCGGCGCCGGTTACGCCGCGGTCGCCGCAGAGGCGGGAATCGAGCCGGTGTTGGGCGCCGATGAACTCTTGAAGGATCACCGTGCCGCGTCGCCGGCCCGGACCGAGCCCGCAGCCGGCGACGACGCAGTGGTGCTGTTCACGAGCGGGACGACCGGCACACCCAAGGCGGTGCCCCTCACCCACGGTGTGGTGGCGACCGCGGATCACGGCGTTCGCGCCCGAGGTGGAGCCGATCCCCTCGGTGTCCATCATGTCGGTTCCCCTCGTGCACATCGGCGGGATGCTGGGCCTGTTGGTGGCGCTGGCGAAAGGATCGACCACGGTGGTCCTGACGCGCTTCGATGCGGGCGAGTGGCTGGCGCCTGGTGGAGCGCCATCGGCGTCACCACTGCGTTCGTGGTGCCGACGATGTTGTACCGGATTCTGGAGCATCCCGAACTTCGCGACGACCGATCTCAGCTCGCTGGTGAGCCTCTCCTACGGGGCCGCCCCGGCGACGCCCGAGCTGATCCGGCGGACCATGGATGCACTCCCCGGCGTTGGCTTGATGAACACCTTCGGCCAGACCGAGACGATGGGTTCCATCACCGCGCTCGGTCCGGGCGATCATCCGCCCGAGCGGCTGGCCTCGGTGGGCAAGCCGCTCCCGGGTGTCGTGGTCCGGATCGTCCACCCCACGACCGGTGAAGATGTCGAGGCGGGGACCGTCGGGGAACTCTGGGTACGCAGCGACGCGGCCGTCGTGCCGTCATCGCCCTCCGAGGACGGCACGACACCCGCCGGCTGGTTCCGCACGGGCGACATGGTTTCCGCCGACGAAGAGGGCTACCTCTTTCCAGCGGGGCGCATGTCGGACACCATCAACCGGGGCGGGGAGAAGTTCGCGCCTTCGGAGGTGGAGGAGGTGGTGCGGGCCCATCCGGCTGTCCGCGACGTCGCCGCCGTCGGTGTCATCGATCCCGAAATGGGTCACCGGGTCGGCGTGGCGGTCGTCGTCAGCGAGCCGCTCGATCTCGAGGAGCTGCGCGCCTTCTCCAAGGGGCGCATCGCCAATTTCAAGCAGCCCGAGCTGCTCCTGATCGTCGACGAGCTGCCGCTCACCGACTTCGGCAAGGTCGACCGCAAGGACCTGCGCGCCCGCTTCGCGGCCGAGGCGGCCTCGTAGCGGGCGTCGTCGGCCGTTCTCGTCACGCTACCGTCATCCTTGACTTGTATTCTTCATACTGATAAAAACGCAAAGGGTCCTCGGGCGCCGTTCTGTTTCCTTGGTGTGCGTGTCAGTGTGAGGGTGCCGACGGGGGCCGGTTTGTTCCGCCAGGAAGATCGGTGGGGGAAGATCGGTGGGGGGGAAGTTCGATTTGGTGGACGAGGGGGCGGTGGTCGGGGGCCTTCCGGCGACGCCGATCCAAGACGAGAAAGAGGGGTGCTCGTGAATCGGTTCGTGAAGCTGTTCACAGGGGTGGCGTCGGGCTTGATGCTCGTCGGAACCGTCGTCGTCGGAGGCGTCGGAGGAACCGGAACCGCATCGGCAAGCGGATCTCTGGCGCCCATCAAGGTCGGAGAGGTGTGCAGCTGCACCGGGCCGCTGGCATCCAGCATCATCGTGGGCCCGCCGGCGTACGCCGCCTGGGCCAGCTACACGAACGCCCACGGGGGCATCGATGGGCACAAGGTGCAAGTCATCGAGGTCGATGACACCTACAACCCGACGACATCGCTGACCGACGTCAAGAAGCTATCGCCGAGGACCACGTGGTGGCCATCGTCGACTCCTCCGACGTCGATGCGGCGTGGAGCAAATACATCGACACGACGGGCGTACCCGTGGTGGGCGGCGGTTCCTCCGGCATCCTCGACACCACCGACCCGAACTGGTTCGCCGTCGGACAGACCCTCGACGACTACTACATCAACTTCATCGACGCCGCCAAGAAGGTCGGTGCCAGCAACATCGGCGAGTTCTACTGCGCCGAGGCCGCGACCTGCCAGGAGGGTGTGGCTCCCGTTCGAGGCCACAGCCAAGAAGGTGAACGAGAAAGTCGGCTATGTCACCCAGGTGTCGTTCTCGGCCCCCAACTACGACGCGCAGTGCCTGGCCGCCAAGCAGGCCGGTGTGCAGGCGCTGACCGTGGCCGATGCCGTGTCGGTGGTCGAATCAGTGGCCGACGACTGCCAGAAGCAGGGGTACACACCGTGGCAGCTCGCGCTCGACGGCGCGGTGGCCGAGTCGTTCCAGACCGCCCCCGGGCCTGTCCGACCACTTCATCGGCTCGGAGCCGGACCTCCCGTTCTTCTCGAACAACACGCCGGCGGCCAAGCAGATGAACGCCATCTTGAAGAAGTACGCCGACAAGGCCACCCTGGAGTCGCCGAACTACAACGAGCAGGCCACGCAGATGTACCTCTCGGGGCCGTTGCTGGCCGCCGCGGTGGAGAAGAGCGGGCACGGCTCCGACAAGACGATCACCTCGGCGG
The DNA here is from genome assembly GCA_963755665.1 of uncultured Acidimicrobiaceae bacterium. Lineage (GTDB taxonomy): Bacteria > Actinomycetota > Acidimicrobiia > Acidimicrobiales > RAAP-2 > Bog-473. Next base: position 211,900 of record CAVWKU010000013.1, on the reverse strand, counting down.
ACATCAAAGAGGGCCTCTACTCGTTCCACAACGAGACGCTGGGTGGCATGGCACCTCCCTTGAACTACAAGAAGGGCCAGCCCAACCCGATCGACTGCTGGTACTGGATCCGGATCCAGAACGGCAAGTTCACGACGCCCTACGGTGTGAAGCCGACATGCGTGAAGCCGCCTAAGATCACCTGACGAAGGGGGGGTAGCCATGTTGAGGCCCGAGGTGCAACTCATCTCCGTGGACGATCATGTGGTGGAACCCCCGCACACGTTCCACGACCACATCGATCCGAAGTTCCGGGACGCCGCGCCACGCGTGGTGGCGCGGAGCCCCGGCGTCGAAGGGTGGGAATGGGAAGGGCGCTTCTACCCGATTGCCTTCCAGGGCAACGCGAGGACCCGACGGTTCCGCGAGGGTGAGGCGGGTCACGGCGAAGACCTCTTCGCCCGGTGCTTCGACGACATGACGCCCGCAGCCTTCGACGTCCACGAGCGGGTGGTGGCCATGGACGAAGACGGCGTGCAGGCCGAGCTCCTCTTCCCCCAGTTCCCCCGTTTCGGGGGCACCCAGTTCCTGGAGGCGACCGACTGGGACCTGGCGCTGGCCTGCGTGCGGGCCTGGAACGACTGGATGCTCGACGAGTGGGCGGCCGCCTACCCCGAGCGCTTCATTCCCCAGACCCTCGTCCCGTTGTGGGACCCGGTCCTGGCCGCGGCGGAGATCGAACGGTGCGCCGCCAAGGGGAGCAAGGCGATCCTCTTCGTGGAGAATCCCGCATCCGCTGGGGCTCCCTTCGTTCCCGACGGGCCACTGGGATCCGGTCTTTTCGGCCTGCGAGGACACCGGGTTGCCGCTGTCCATGCATATCGGGACGTCGTCGTCGCTCATGGTCAAGCCGTCGCCCGAGTCGACCCCGTCGGTGGGCATCGCGCTCTGCGGCGTGAACTCCATGAGTGCGCTCGGCGACATCATCTACTCGGGCGTCCTGAACAAGCACCCGAAGCTGCGTATCGCTCTCTCCGAGGGCGGGGCCGGATGGGTTCCCTACGTGCTTGGAGCGTCTGGACTACACGTGGGAGCGGAGTCGCTACGACGGCGTCCTGTGTGATGTGGCGCCGTCGCAGGTGTTCGCCGAGCACTTCTGGGTGTGCATGATCGTTGACCGCTACGCCATCGCCAACCGTCACCTCATCGGGCTGGACAAGCTCATGTGGGAAGCCGACTTTCCGCACAACGACTCGAACTTCCCCGACAGCAGGAAGCTGCTGGAAGAGGCGCTGGCCGATGTCCCCGATGATCGAGGCCCACCAAATCGCCGAGCTGAATGCCCGGAACTTCTACGACTTCCACTAAGCGCCGCGCCGCCCGAGGTCCGCACACCACCGCTCGAGGGCCTGCGCGTCGTCGACCTGTCGGAGGGGGTCGCCGGGGGATATTGCACCAAGGCGTTGGCCGACGGTGGAGCCGAGGTGATCAAGGTCGAGCCCCCCGAGGGGGATGCGCTGCGTCATTGGGCCATCGGGGCCCACCTCGAACCTGGCGTCGACGGCCCGTTGTTCGAATTCCTGGCGTGCTCGAAACGCAGCGTGGTGGCCGATCCCGAGGAGAGCTGCGGACCGGGAGCTGGTGGCGGCGCTTGTTGCAGAGCGGCCGACATCATCGTGTGGACGCGTGGTTCCCGCCTGGCCGAGCTTCTCGGAGTTCGCGCCCCGGGAGCTCCGGCGCCTGGCCCCGCAGGCCATTGTCGTCGCCATCACGCCGTTCGGCCTCGAGGGGCCGTGGGCGGAGGCACCGTCGAGCGATCTGACGCTGCAGGCGTGGGCGGGGTCCGTCTTCAGCCGTGGCTCGCCCGATCGACCGCCGGTGCAGATCGGCGGAAGGCCGGCCGAATGGTTGGGTGGCCTCTTTGCCGCTGTCGGCGCGCTCACCGCGTGGCAACGCACCGTACGCACCGGGCGTGGGCGAGCTGCTCGACGTGTCGATTCTCGAGTCGATCGTGCTGACGGGGCAGATGTACGGCTCGACCAAGCAGTCGACGATTCCTCCCGGCACCGTACCGGAGCCCCGAACGCGAGCCGGGTCGCTCCGTGATGATCCCCTCGGTCGAGCATGCCAGCGACGACTGGGTGGGATTCATGGTGGCCACGGCCACCATGTGGGAGTCCTTCTGCGTCATGGTCGAGCATCCCGAATGGATCGACGATCAACGTCTCTACGCGTACGCCGGCCGCGCCCTCCGACGGCCCGAGCTCGAGGCCGCGATCCGGGAATGGGTGGAGAAGCGCACGGCGGCCGAGGTGTTGGAGATGGCGGACCTCCTGCGGGTCCCCGCCGCACCGATGGGCAACGGCCAGCGGATCACGGGGCTCGACCACTTCGTGGAACGCAACTTCTACCTCCCGCATCCACGGAGTGGCCTGCTGCAACCCGACGTGTCCTACACGCTCGGGGGCAGCGCCGAGCGTCGGTACCCCACGGCGTCACCGGCACTTGGGTGCGCACGACCTCGCCGAGGAGGCGCACCGGGGCATCCGCGCGCCCTGTCGGGACACGCATCCGTCACACCGGAGCGGCTGCCACTCGAAGGCGTGCGCGTGGCCGACTTCACCGCCTTCTGGGCGGGACCCATCGTCGGGCACTTCCTCGCCATGATGGGAGCAGACGTCATCCACGTCGAGTCGGTGAAGCGACCTGACGGCATCCGCGGGCACACGGTCGTGACGACGTCGGACGATCTGTGGTGGGAGTGGACGCCGCAGTTCCACGGGCCGAACACCAACAAGCGCGACATCACTCTCGACATGGCCACCGACGACGGGCGCCGTCTGGCCCGCCGCCTCATCGCCGAATGTGACGTGATGCTCGAGAACTATGCGCCCCGGGTCATGGATCAATGGGGACTCGGTTGGGAGGAGGTTCGCGCAGCTGCGGCCCGATCTGATCTTCGTCCGCATGCCGGCATTCGGGCTGAGCGGTCCGTGGCGAAACCGCACTGGCTACGCGCAGAACATGGAACAGGTCTCCGGCATGGCGTGGATGACCGGATTCCCCGACGGCCCGCCGCACGTGCCGAACGGGATCTGCGATCCCCTGGCCGGTACCCATGCCACGTTGGGGCTCCTTCTCGCCCTCGAACACCGGCGCAAGACCGGCGAGGGCATGTTGGTCGAGGTCCCGATGGTGGGGGGCGCGGTCAACGTGGCGGCCGAGCAGGTACTCGAGTACCAGGCCTTCGGCCATCTCATGCAGCGTGACGGGAATCCGGGGTCCCGGCGCGGCGCCGCAGAACGTCTATCGCTGCGCCGACGTCGTCGGCGACGGGAAACCCGACGACTGGGTTGCCATCGCCGTCGAGACCGACGAGCAGTGGCGCGGTCTGTGCCAGGCCCTCGGAAGGGTCGACGTGCCTGCCGCGTGGGACACCCGGGACGGTCGTCGTGCCGCGCACGACGACATCGATGCGTGGATCGGCGCCTGGTGCCGTGACCTCCCCGCCGACGCCGTGGTCGAGCGACTCTGGCCGGCCGGAGTCCCGGTGGCGCGGGTGCTGGCACCGGCGCAGGTGCAGCACGTCCCGCAGCTCAAGGCCCGCCAATTTCTCGAGACGGTCACCCATCCTGTGGCCGGCGATCAGATCCACTACGGTTACCCGGTCCGTTTCGGATCGGGTCCGGAACGCTTCCATCGGCGCCCTCCCCCGACGCTCGGCCAGCACAACCACGAGGTGCTCGTCGATCTGCTCGGCGTTGAGCCCGACGAATACGAACGGCTGTTGGCCGCCGACGTGATCGGCACCAGGCTGCTCGGTGAGCACCGCACCCGATGACCGCACCGACGTCGGTCACGGGCCACGCAAAAGTAAAGGGGAATTGCCATGAGCTATCTCGACGACCGGGCTGATCTGAAGGGCCGTGTGGCCGTCATCGTCGGTGGGGGAGGAGGGCTCGGCCGCGCCTGCGCCGTCGATCTCGCCGGGGCGGGGATGCGACTCGCCCTGTGTGATCGCGACGTGGCGTCACTCGGCGAGACGGCAGCGCTCATCGCCGAGGCCGGCGGTGAGGTGATCACGGGCGAACTCGACGCCCGGGACGCTGACGCGCTCACCGCCTTCTTCGCCGATGTCGATGCCCGCTACGGCACGACGTGTGACGTGTTGGTCAACGTCGTCGGTGGCACCTTCCGCCAGCCGTTCGAGGAGTCGAATCCCCGCGGCTGGGACGCGCTGATCAAGACGAACTTCACCTGGCTGCTCCATTCGACCCAGCTGGCGGTGGCGCGCATGCAGACGGCGGGGGGCAGCATCATCAACATCACCTCGATCGAAGCCCACCGGGCTGCCCCGGGTTACGCGGTCTACGCCGCGATGAAGGCGGGCGTGACCAGCCTCACCCGGACGCTCGCCGTCGAACTGGCACCCAAAGGAATTCGCGTCAACACGATCGCCCCCGATTACATCGTGACGCCCGGGTTGGCGTCATTGACGGAGGGTGTGCGCGAGGAGGTGGTCACCCTCCAGCACCGCATCGGCACCCCGATGGGGCGGGTCGGCCAGTTGGAGGACGCCGGGGGTTGCGCGTTGTTCCTGGCGTCGAACCTGTCGTCGTTCGTCACAGGGACCACCTGCACCCCGACGGGGGCGCGATCGCCTCGGCCGGGTGGTTCAACTGGCCGGACGGCGGGTATTCGAATCAACCGCCGCACCACATCGTCGAGTACCTGCTGGAGCGCTGACCGGGGCAGGGTGCGTGGCAAGCGGAGATCAAGGGCCGAGAAGGAATCGAGATCGCAGCGCCGCGCGAAGAGGTCTATGCCTTCCGCCTCGACTGCATGAACCTGCCACAGCTGAATCCGGCCGTGCGCAATGTCGTCCGCGTCGACGGAGGGTCCGGCCCACCGGCGGCCGGGAGCACCTTTCACTGTGATGTCGATCTTGCCTGGGGCGACTGCGTTGCCACGGTGCAGATCAGTGAAGCCATCGTTCCCGTCGCTCATCGTGCTGGACATGGAGACGACGCTCCGCTCGAGAAAGGACGACCCCGCGTTCCGGGTGCGCTCCAACGAAGTGGCGAGGTTCTCGGTGCTGCCGAACGGCGGCACCCGCGTCGACGTCGAATTGACGCTCTTCCCGGCGGAGAGCGTTCCGGCCGACGACCTGGCTGTCATGGAGGCGCACGCCGGCGCGCCCATCAATGTCGAGCTCGCCGCAATGAAGCTGGCCCTTGAGAATCGGCCGGAGAAAAGGGAGGAACGAAATGTCGAGGCTTGAGGGAAAGGTGGCCTTCGTCACCGGGGGTGCCCGCGGGCAGGGTCGCTCGCATGCCGTGCGGCTGGCCGCAGAGGGCGCAGACATCATTCTGGTCGATATCTGCAGCAATATCCCGACCAACCGCTATGACCTCGCCACACCCGATGACCTGGCCGAAACCGTGCGCCTCGTCGAGGAGCACGACCGCCGCGCCATTGCGGCGCAAGCCGACGTGCGTGACTACGCCCGGCTGAAGGAGGTGTTGGCCGGAGCGGTCGCCGAGCTCGGTCGGCTCGACATCGTGCTGGCGAATGCGGGCATCGCTCCGATGAGTGAGGACGAGGACGACGAGATCGCCGGTGCCGTGTTCCAATCGGTCATCGACGTGAACCTCGTCGGGGTCTGGAACACCTGCCGGGTCTCCATTCCCCACATCGTCGCCGGAGGTCGTGGAGGTGCCATGGTGCTCACCAGTTCGACTGCCGGCATCCGGGGGATCGCCAGCGGATCGAGTGGCTCCATCGGCTATTCGGCGGCCAAGCACGGTGTCGTGGGCATCATGCGGTCGCTGGCCAACGCCCTGGCCCCCGAGAGCATCCGGGTCAACACGATCCATCCGACCGGAGTCAATACGCCGATGGTCGTCAATCCCGTCATGCAGGCATGGCTCGAGAACAAGCCCGAGCGCGGTTCGGCCATGAGCAACCCGATGCCCGTCGAGTTGCTCGAAGCCGAGGACATCAGCAACACGGTCGCCTTCTTGGTGTCCGACGAAGCGAAGTACATCACCGGCGTCATGCTGCCGGTGGATGCGGGCTTCTGTAATCAGTAATCGAGCGGATCCTGCTCCCCGGGGCTGAAGGTCAGTTGACGGGCGCGTATCCAGGCAGCATTCTGAGCGAGACACCGACAGAGAGGATCACCATGGCCAACCGCATCGAGGGGGAGCAGACGGCTTTCAACCACGTGGGAATCTGCGTGACGGATCTGGAGCGATCCAGGAAATTCTACGAGGAAGTCCTGCAGTTCCGTTTCTGGTGGGAGCTCGAGGCCCCCGAGGAAGGGACGAGCCAACTGCTACAGATCCCCGAACCCGTTGGCCTGAAGGCTGTCTACCTGCTGCGGGACGGGTTGGTGCTGGAGCTTCTCTATTACAGCGGGGCGACCGCCAAGCCGTTCCGGCACGCGTGTCATGAACGAGCCGGGACTCACGCATCTCTCCCTGTCGGTGGGCGACATCCCGGCCGTGCTCGAGAAGGTCGTTCCCCACGGGGGGCAGGTCATCGAGGAGACCGATATGAAGGCGGCGATCATCATCCGTGACCCCGATGGGCAACTGATCGAACTGACGTCGGCGGACTGGCTGGACGTCCTTCCCCCGCTGCCGGCCTGAGCGGACGTGGCGATCGTCGGGCGCTTGCTCCGCCTGGCCGGAGGTGCCAGAGTGCAATTCGCCGGGGCGGCCGACGTTCGATCAGCCGCCGTGCGTCGGAAGGGGGACTGCGTGAGGGGACGTGTCGAGGGGAAGGTTGCGTTCGTGACCGGGTGCCGCCCGTGGGCAGGGCCGTAGTCACGCGGTCAGGTTGGCGCAGGAAGGCGCCGACATCGTGGCCGTCGACATCTGCGCCCAGGTCGATTCGGTCACCTCCTATCAGATGGCCACCGCGGACGACCTCAAGGAGACGGTGGCCCAGGTCGAAGCACTTGATCGCCGCATCATCGCGAGCCAGGCCGACGTGCGGGATTTTGCGCACCTTTCCCACGTCCTGGACGAGGCGGTCGCCGAGCTGGGACGTCTCGACATCGTCTGTGCCAACGCCGGCATCTATTCGACGGGCCGCATGGTGGACCTGTCCGAGCAGACGTGGCAGGACATGATCGACATCAACCTGACCGGCGTCTGGCATACCTGTAAGGCGGCGATCCCCCATCTGATCGCAGCCGGGGGCGGGTCGATGATTCTGACGAGCTCCGCCGTCGGCCTCAAGGCATCCCAGAATGTCGGACACTACGGAGCGGCGAAACATGCCGTGGTGGGGCTCATGCGGACGCTGGCCCTCGAATTGGCCGGCGACATGATCCGGGTCAACAGTGTCCACCCCACGGGGGTCGACACGCCCATGATCATGAACGACTCGCTGTACCGACAGATGGTGCCGGATGCCGCGCACCCCACCCGGGAGGACGTGATCCCGATCATGTCCTCGATGAACGCCCTGCCCGTCCCGTGGGTCGAGCCCATCGACATTTCGAATGCGGTGCTGTTCTTGGCCTCCGACGAAGCCCGTTATGTCACGGGCGTCACGTTCCCGGTGGATGCGGGACTGACCATCAAGTAGCACTTGGCAGGACTCGCGCCGAACAGCTGACGAAGGAAAAAGGGAGCCAACATGGGCGGAGTCTGAACGGAAACTGGGCGGCATCGCGACGCGCGTCCTCATGGAGAACGATCGGGTGAAGATCTGGGAGATGGATCTGGCTCCGGGCGAGGAGTCGGACATCCACGAGCACACGATGGACTACATCCTCGTCGTGCTCGAAGGCGACAAAATCGCCGGCGTCCCGCAAGAGGACTCGGCCGGCCTCTACAACGAGTACGTCGAAGTGGACGTCAGCCCGGGAGAGTACTTCTGGATCGAAAAGGGCGGTATCGAGACGGCCCGCAACATCGGCAAGAAGCGCTATCGGGAGATCGCCATCGAGTTGAAGGACTAGTCGGTGCAGCGGCTGCTGGTCGGTGAAATTATCGATGCGGCCGCGGCGCGCACCCCGGGAGTCGTCGCTGTCGCCCACGACGGTCGGGAGCTGACCTATGCCGAGGTCGCCCGCGCCGCAGACCATCTGGCGGCGTTGCTCTCGGAGAGGGGGATCGGGCGGGGCGATCGGATCGTCTGGTGGGGATGACAACACGGTTGACGCCGTGCCGCTGTTCTTCGCCACCGCCCACATCGGGGCTGTCCTCGTTCCCCTGAACCCGAGTTTCGGAGACGGCGAGGCGAAGCCGCTGTTCGAGCTGGCGGATGCCTCGCTGGTCATCTCCGATGATCGGCACCCGGGGGACATCACCATCGCCGAGTTGCTGGCGCAGCGTCCCCGTGCGCGTTCGTCGGGGCGATGGGAGGTCGACGAAGACGACGCGCACATGATCTTCTTCACCAGCGGAACGACCGGACGCTCGAAGGGCGTAGTCCTGTCGCACCGGACCGAGGTCATACGCTCGCTCCTCGGTGGCATGTCGACGTGGCCCCGGGGCGCCACTATCTGCATGTTCCCCCAGTTCCACATGGCCGGCTGGGCGTCGACCCTCGAAGCGTGGGTGTCGAGCGAGACGGTTGTCTACGTCGACGGAGGGAACACCGAGCAGATCCTGCGCGCGGTGGATCACTACCGGGGTTACCGCCTCTACTGCATCCCCGCCGTGTGGCGGCGTGTCCTGGACATGGATCGCAGCGCGTGGGACCTGTCCTGCCTGGGGCAGGCGGATACCGGCACCTCGGCCACGACACCGGCCTTGCTCGCCGAGATCCGCGAGACGTTCCCGTGGACCACGACGACGATCACCTACGGCTCGACCGAGGCGGGCCTGGTCTCGCGCATGGGGCCCGAAGACGTCTTGCGCAAGCACGGTTCGGTCGGTCCACCCGGTCCGACGGTGCGCGTCCGTCTCGACGAGGGCGAGCTGGCCGTGCGCAGCGGCCACTTGGCGAGCGGCTACTTCCGCAATCCCGAGGCCACCGACGAGGCCTTCCGGGACGGGTGGTTCTCCACCGGCGAGTTGGCCGAGCAGGACGACGAGGGTTTCTTGTACATCGTGGGACGGACCAAGGAGATGATCCGCACGGGTGGGGAGTGGGTCGCCCCGGTGGAGGTGGACGCTGTGCTCCAGGGTCATCCTTCCATTCTCGATGTCGCGGTCGCCGGCGTTCCCGACGAGCATTGGGGCGAGGTGGTGACGGCGTTCGTGGTCGTCCGACCGGGGCAGACCGTCGCGGTGGAGGACGTGCGACAGTTCTGCGAGGGAAAGCTGACGGCCTACAAGCATCCCCGACGCGTGATCCTGATCGACCGCGTGCCGCGTACGGGAACAACCGGTCAGATCCAACGGCGGGCGCTCACCGCCCTGGCGGTGGAGCAGGCGAACGGGTAGATCGGCGGGATGCAGCAGCCTGATGGAGACCATGCCGGTGTCCATCCACGTCGTCGTGGCCACCGCGCTGATCCCCGAGCCGGTCGTGGAGCGCATGCGGGGAGTGGTGGGCGATGGGGTGACCGTGTCGTACGTTCCGGTCCCCTGGAACGAGACGTTCGCGCCGAGCGCGATCGCCCCCGAGTGGGTCGAGCCCCTTGCCCGGGCCCATGTGCTCGTCGGATTTCCCCAACAGATCAGCGGGCTGGTGGAGGCCGCACCCGCTCTGCGTTGGGTCCAGTATTACGGCGCGGGCTACGAAGGAGCGCCCGCTCGACGAGCTGCGCGCGGCCGGAATCGGCTTGGTCTCGGCCGCCGGAGCCGGAGCCGACGGCGTCGCCGAGTTCGCCGTCATGGCCATGTTGAGCTTGGCCAGGCGCGCCCCGGAACGCTTTGCGGCGCAGCAGCGACGGCAATGGGAGCGCTTCGCGAGCAGCGAGCTGTCGGGCCGCCGCATCACCGTCATGGGGGCGGGGGAGATCGGCACCCGCCTGTGTCAGCTGGCAGCTGCGCTCGGGCTCCATGTGACGTGCGTGCGCAGACGCCCCGAGATGGGCTGCCCGCCCGGCGCCGCACCGCGTCGTGGGCAGTCCGGGACATCCTGCGGGTGTTCGCCGACACTGACGTCCTCATCCTCGCGGCGGCGTTGACCGACGACACGAAGCCGCTGAGCACGAAGGAATTCGACGCGCTCAGCCCGGGTGCGCTCCTGGTCAATGTCGGACGGGGCGGCCTCATCGACCACGACGCCCTTCTCGTCGCCCTCGAGTCGGGCACGCTCGGCGGGGCCTGGTTGGACGTGCTGCCGGTCGAGCCACTTCCGGCGTCCCACCCGCTCTGGCGCGCCCCGCGCACGGTCATCTCTTCGCACGACGCCACGGCCACGCGTGAGCTATCCATGGAACGTGGCATGCATGACGGCGCGGCACGTCGAACAATGGCTCGAGGGCGAGACGCCCGCCCATACCGTGCTCCCACTCGGCCCTGCCCCCGGGCGCGGCACGCCGTGTCGTGAGGCGTGTCGTGGGCCGTGGGCCGGCGCGGCCGGCCGGTCAGCTCCTGTCGGGCTCGGCGAGCAACGAGGCGCGCAGTTGGCCGCGCTGAATCTGTCCGGTTGCCGCCGTGCGGGGCAAGGCGGCGACGCAGGCCACCGCACGCGGGTGTTTGAAGCTGGCCAGACGCGTGGCCGACATGGGCCCGGATGCTCTCGACGCTGGGCGCCGACGCACCCGGTTCGAGGACGAGGACGGCGCACACGATCTCACCCCATGTCGCGTCGGGTAGTCCGACGACGCCCACTTCGCGGACGCCTGGAAATCCCTCGAGCGCCGCTTCCACCTCGCTGGGAGCGATCGTCTCGCCCCCGGAGCGAATGATCTCGCGGCGCCGTCCGGTGATGCGTGAGATAGCCCTCGTCGTCCATCTCGGCCAGGTCGCCCGATTGTACCAGCCGTTCTCGAGGACGGCCGCCGTCTCGTCGGGCAGGTCGAAGTAGCCCGACATCACGGTCTCACCGGACAGGCAGAGCTCGCCGTCGATGATGGCGGCGTCGAAGCCCGGATTGGGTCGACCGATACTGCCGCTCTTGCGAAAGAGGTCGTGATCGCCGAGGGTCGTGGCGATGCCCATTTCCGTCGAGCCGTAGCTGATGGTGGTCTCGGTGCCCGGGCAGCCGGTCCTTGATCTCGCGCAGCAGATCCTCGCTGACCAACGAGGTTCCCGTGATCGCATAACGGAGGCTCGAGAGGTCGTGCGACGGCGCCGTCATGGCGTCGAACACGCGACGCCAGAGCGCCGGTATGCAGTAGAGGGTTGACGGGCGCCACAGCTCGGCCTGGGCCAGCAGCCGCTCGCCGGTGGGCTGGCTGACCAGGTGGATGGGCCGGAGCAGTGCCCATGCGCAGAGCACCGCATTCCAACCTGCCATGTGGAACAGGGGGAACGGGCACAGGTCGCCCCCGCCGCCCGGGGCGACCAGCCGTGTGGCCCCACCCAGGGGGACGGCGCGCATCCAACTGGCGTAGTGCGAGAGCACGACACCCTTGGGCCGGCCGGTGCTCCCACTGGTCAGGAAGATGACGTGCGCCCGGTCAGCCGTGCGGTTCGGGCTGATCGAGCGTGCCTCCGGACGCGCTCGCGGTTTCGGCATCGAGATCGAGGCCCGGCGTGACCGTCCCCGTGGCTCCGGTGACGGCGAGAGGCGATGTCCAGTTCCCGTGCGATCTCCGCCGCCTGCTCGAGATGCCCGGCATCAGTCAGGAGGAGCCGGGGGCGGAGATACGTCGACCACGTCGCGGGCCTCCGCCAACGAAAGCGCCGGATTCAGCGGGGCGAAGGCGGCGCCCAACCGGGCCGCGGCGAAGAACACATCGAGCGACCGCAGCGAAATGTCGGTCCATGACGCAATGCGGTCGCCGGGGACGACACCATGGCCGGACAACACGCGAGCGACCCGGTTGGCGCCGCCATCCACGTCGGCGAAGGTGACGGACTCCTCGTCCAGCGTGGCGGCGATGCTGCGGGGGGAGAGTGCCGCCGCACGGCTGCAGGATCCGGCCGACGAGGAGCGTCACCGGTGCGGGACGCGGCAGACGTCGCAGCCGAGGATCCTCCGATCTTCATGCCACTCCCCCTCACGGCAGCGTCGCCGGCCTCACCAAAGGGACAGATTGCGCCCTCCGCCTGTGTCTATAACTATTATAAGCACGCGGCATCTTTGGGGTGCTGAGCGGGGCGAGGCGGAGGTGGCCGCGAGGAAGACGCGGGGGCGCCGTCAGGAACGTAGCGCGTGACGGCCTTTCGGAGTCCCTGATCGGCGGCACGTCTGCCCTCTTTGCTCCGCCCTTTAACGATGCTATCATTTAACTCATAACTTTCGTGAAGCGAGGGGTCGAGGCACATTTCGTCAGCGATTGCGTCTGGTGGGCAATGCGATCGATTCGATTGAGTAAGAGGAAATGCCTTGGACTACGAGTTCGGCGAGGAAGGTAATCAGCTTCGGTCCCTCCTGCGGGAACTGATCCATGAGCGGATCCCTCCCGGTTTCCTGGGCGCGTTCACCGATGACCCCGAAGACCTGGCGATCACCCAGCGCTTCTGCAAGGAGTTGGCGGCCAAGGGACTGTTGACGTTGTCGTGGCCCAAGGAGTTCGGCGGCCAGGACGGGTTCGTTGTGGGACCAGACCGTTGTGCGCGAAGAGATGTGGGCCCATCACGAGCCCCGGGGCGCCCAGTACATGGGCCTCAACTGGGTCGGTCCGTCGATCATGGAGTTCGGCACGGAGCACCAGAAGGCGATCCACCTGCCTCCGATCGCCGCCGGCGAGCGCATCTGGTGTCAGGGTTTCAGCGAGCCCGACGCCGGATCTGACCTGTTCGCCCTGTCGACCCGCGCCGTCAGGGACGGCGAGGGCTGGCGCATTTCGGGCCAGAAGATCTGGACCTCCTACGCGGAGATGGCGGAGTATTGCTTCTTGGCCACCCGGGTGCCCGACGCCGACGACGAGGCAGGTGGCATCACCATCTTCTTGATCCCATGGACCGGGAGGGTATCGAGGTGCGTCCCATCAAGTCCATGCTCGGGCCGCATCATCTGAACGAGTGCTTCTTCGACAACGTCTGGGCCTCTTCCGAGGAGATCCTGGGCGGTATCGGCGGAGGGTCCACGGTGATCCGCCGCACGCTGTCCTATGAGCGCGTGGGCATCGCCCGCTATGCCCGCTGTGACCGCTTGCTCTCGTTGTTGTCGCGGGCGCTCGAAGGGGAGTGGGACACCCTCCCCCCCGCACTCCGCTCGCGCTGGAACAAGGCGCTGATCAAAGTGCGCACGGCTCGGCTCCTGGCCTATCGCTGTGTGGCGGCCCAGGCCCGGGGAGATGCCAACTCGAGCACCCTGGCCAGCGTGGCCCGGGTCGCGGTCACCCAGTGCGACCAGGAGGTCGCCGAGACGCTGATGCAGGTGCTCGGTCACCGCACGCATGGAGAGGGCGGGTGCCGACGCGCCGTTCCACGGTGCCATGGAGGACCACTGGCGCTACGCCCAGGCCTCGACCGTGGCGGCGGGAGCCATCGAAGTCCAGCGTGAGACCGTCGCCCGTTCGGTGTTGGGAAGGGCCAGTGGATCTCGCGCTTCCTGAGGTAGCGGAGCAGTTCGCCGCGGCGGCCGAGCGGGCCTTCGCCGACGCCGGCGGGCTCGACTTGGCGCGTCGGGCCGAAGTCGATCCTGCTCTGCGCATGCGCGAGGTCAAGGTGGTGCTCGACGCGCTCGGCGTGCCCGACCTCGACCCGCGGGCCGACCTCGACTCGTCCGTCATGGCGGCCGAATTGGTCCGCGTGGCCGGTCGCTCCATCATCCCGTTCCCCGTCGTGGCCTATGTGGCAGCCCGGCCCGAGGACGGGCTGCCCGTGGCTTTCGCCTCATCGCTCCCGCTCCGGGTCGACCACGGAGATCTCTTCGAGCGAGTGGGTGCTCCACGACCTCGGCGGGCGCGGCCTGTGAGGCGGCGCCCGCGTCGGCTCGCTCTCGACAGCCGGCTGGCCCCCTTCGTCACGGACATGACGCGCCAGGGAGACCTCGGGCCGAGCCCGGCGGGTGAGGTCGAATTGTTGTGCGTCCTGTGGGCCTCCTACCTGCTCGGCGTGAGCGAGTACGCCCTCGAACTGGCCGTCGACCATGTGAAAGGCAGAGTCCAGTTCGGCCGTCCGCTTTCCGACCTCCAGTCGGTCCGTTTCCAGGTGGCCGACGCCACGGTGGCCGTCGACGGACTGCGTGAGCTCATCCGCTTCAGCTTGTGGCGCTTGTCCACCGACCCGCAGCAGGCGCGGAGCGACGCGCTGGCCGCTCGCCTGCAGGCCCAAGAGGTGGCCCAGCCCGTCCTCCGGCTGGCCCAACAACTCCACGGCGCGGCCGGCATGTGCGACGAGTACGACATCTCCTTCCTCGTTCGCCATGTGCAACCGGCCCTGCGGCTCCCGATCGACTCCGACGCCCTGTCGGACATCTTGTTCGACAGCATCACCACCGACGGCTTCGCCACGCTCTTCCCTTTGCGGGCCGCCGACGTGGTCGGGCCGGACTGACATCGCGGGAATGATCGAAGAATCGACGCCGGAATCGCTCGTCGTCCCACCGACGCGTCTCGATGGACGAACGGCGCTGATCACCGGCGGGGGGCGAGGAATAGGGCGAGTGCTTGCGCTCGTCTTCGCGCGGCGCGGGCGCGAATGTCGTCGTGGCCTCGCGCAGTGCGGACCAGGTGGGTGCGGTCCAAAAGGAGATCGCGTCGCTCGGGGCCAATGGGTTGGGACTCGTGGCCGACGTGAGCGATCCACAGCAGGTGCGGTCGATGGCGTCGGCGGCACTGGACGAGTTCGGTCGCGTCGACATTCTGGTGAACAACGCCGGGAACCTCATCTACAAACCCTTGGTCCCCCTGCCCGGCTCAACCATGCAGGGCAAGTGGACGAGTCCGGGTCCGGTGTCCGACGAGGAGTGGTTCGGCACGCTCAACACGCATGTGAGTGCGAGCTTCTTCGCACTCCGTGAGCTGGTGCCGGGAATGCTCGAGAATCGATGGGGTCGCGTCCTCAACATCACCAGTGCCGCGCGCGCTCGCGTGTCGTGCCGTTTTGCGCGCCCTACGAAATGGCCAAGGGTGCCCTGGCCGCACTGACCCGGAGCCTGGCGCACGAATGGGCGGGGTATCAGGTCACGGTCAACTCGATCGCGCCCGGGCAGTTCCACACCACCATGTCCGCCGACCTGCACGAGATCCCCAAGTCCCGGGAATGGATGATGAAGCGGATCCCCATGCACCGTGACGGCGCGTTCTCCGAGCTGGGCGCCCTGGCGCTCTACCTGGTGAGCGACGCAGCGGCCTTCGTCACCGGCCAGGAGATCTTCATCGACGGGGGCGAGTCCCTGTAGCTGCCGGTCGCACAATGTCGCGGCTCCTGTTGCAAAGATAGAGAGCGTCCACCAAGATGAGCAGGCGCGGAAGCGTGGGATGGGGCCGTGGCAGGCGTGACCGAGAATGAACGGGGCTGTGTCAGATCTTCGCCGACTCCGGCCCGCTTCACGTTGCTGAATCAGATGAAGAGTTCGGGCACGACGCCCGTCGTGAATGCCAGCTTCCACGAGGACGGGTTCAACCAGGACCCGTACCCCATGCTCGAGGAGATCCGACGCGCCGGTCCGATCGTGTACAACGAGCTCTTGGACCGTTGGATGGTGACGGCGTACCCGCTCGTGCTCACGCGTCCTGGGTGACAGCGGTCATTACGCGCAGGGAGCGAGCGACGCCTTCGTCGATTTCTTCGGCGGCACGACCATGGAGACCATCGACGAGCCCGAACGCCACAACGCCATGCGCGGCATTTGGGCGGCGGATTTCCAGCGCGGCAACCTCGAAAGCCGCAGAGATCTCGTCGAACGGGTGGTGGCCGATCAGCTCGACCCCTTCGTCGATCGTCTCCGGTCGGGCGAGACGGTCGAAGCCGTGGCCGAGCTCACCCGCAGTATCCCCACCCTGGTCATCGCCAACATGCTCGGCATCGACACGGCGATGTTCGCGCAGTTCAGCGCCTGGAGCGACGCCATGGGGACGACGACCGAGGGCGCACTCGACCCGACCGAAAAGGGCATGGAGACCGTCAAGGCGGGGCGCCAGGCCACGGCGGAGCTCAACGCCTATATCGCAGAGCAGGTGAACGAGCGTCGGAGGAACCCGACGCGACGATCTCATCGGCAAGATGGTCGCCGCACCGTTCGCCAAGACCGCAATGAGCGAAAAGGAGATCATCGCCAGCAACACGCAGCTGGTGTTCGCCGGCAACGAGACCACGGCCAAGCTGATGGCCCACACGCTCGTGTCCCTGGCTGCCCACCCCGACCAGCGCCGCCTTCTGGCCCAGGACCGGTCCCTCGTCCTTCCCGCCATCGAAGAGGTGCATCGTTGGCAGACGATCACCCAGTTCATCGACCGCGACGTGCGGGTCGAGGTCGAGCTGGCCGGAGTCCGACTCCCGCCCGGGGCGGTGGTCATGCCGATACAGGGAGCGGGGAACCGCGATCCTGAGCGATGGGACAACGCCTCGGCCTTCGACATCACGCGGCCGCCCCGCCAGCATCTCGGGTTCGGCTTCGGCCTCCACAGCTGCATCGGTCTCAACCTGGCCCGGCTCGAGGTCCAGGTCTGGCTCGATCGCCTGCTCGATCTGTTGCCCGACTTCGAGGTCGTCGGGGACGGTGGACTACGGGCCGAACTACCAGCTCCGCGGCCCGACCGCGGTGTATCTCGCCGCTTGACCGCGTACCCTGTGATTACTAACTTTGCACAGTAACGTCAGGGGGGTTGGGTGGATAACTTCAAGGTCATCGGGGGCCGCCTCTCCAACTGGGGAAGGTGGGGCGCGGAGGACCAGCGGGGGACGCTGAACTTCATCACCCCGGAGCGGATCGTGGAGGCGACGCGACTGCGTGCGCACCGGGAAGGTCTTCGAGCTCAGCATCCCCATCGGTGCCGACGGTCCGCAGACCGGCCGGGGTGGCCGGATCAATCCGCTGCACTTCATGACCGTCATGCCGACGGACGATCTTCATCTCAGCGGTGGCATCAACATCTCGGACGACTTCATCTCCATGCCCCTGCAGGGTGCGACACAGTGGGACAGCCTGGCGCACGTCGGCTACGACGACGTCTTCTACAACAACGTGTCGGTGCACTCGGTCATGGCGCTGGGAGGAGCATCGCGCAACGCGATCGACAACGCTCTGCCGGGCATCGTCGGTCGTGGGGTCCTGGTCGACATCGCACGCGCCCGAGGGCGTCGAATGGATGCAGGCCGGGGAGGGGATCGAACCCGACGAGTTGGACGCCGTCCTGGCGGCGCAAGGCGTCGAGGTCTCGTCGGGCGACATCCTGGCGGTGCGCACCGGGTGGCGGCGCAAGGCGCTGGTCGACGGTTGGGAGAACTGGATGGCGGGCAACCCCGGGCTCGGGCTGGCCTGCGCCGAGTGGCTCCACGACAAGGAGATCGCGGCGGTCGTGTCGGACAACTGGTGTATCGAGGTGCAGCCGTCGGCCGAGGGCACCGGCGTGCTGCCCCTGCACTGCGTCCTCATTCGTGACCTCGGAATGATGCTGGGTGAGATCCTCGACCTCGAAGGGCTGGCGGAGGACTGCGCCTCCGACGGCGTCTGGGAGTTCTTCCTGGCTGCGCCCCCCTTGCGTGTGGTCGGTGGAGTCGGCTCTCCGGTGAGCCCGCTCGCCATGAAATGAGTGGGTCCGTCCTGACCGGCGGAGGCCGGCCGTGACCGTTTTTCAGTACAAGCTCACGTCCCGCGCCGGGCCGATCACGGTCGAGGACTACCGGCAACTGGCCAAGCGCGCCGTGCCGAGCATGGTGTGGGCCTATGTCGACAGCGGCGCCGAGGACCTCGGCACCCTCAGGGCCAACCGCGAGGCATTCGAGAGATGGTGCCTGCGCACGAAGGTCCTGACGGGGAAGGACGCGAAGGACCTCAGTGTCGAGGTGGCCGGCGTCCCGCTCTCGATGCCGATCCTGTTGGCGCCGACCGGTTTGACCGGGATCTCGCACTGGACGGGCGAAGTCGGTGCGGCGCAGGCGGCCGAAGGTGTCGGGAACCCGGGCCATCTTGAGCACCGCCGCCACCTATTCGATCGAAGAGGTGGGGGCGGCCACCAGGGAGGACCACTTCTACCAGCTCTATCCGTGGGCCGACGAGACCACCGGTGCCCGGGCCTTGACGGAGTCATTCCTCGATCGGGCGAAGCGGTCGGGCTTCCGGGCGCTCTTCGTGACGGTGGACGTGCCGATCCACGGAAACCGGGAAAGCGAGCGCAAGCGGGGGATGGGAACGCCGCCTGTCCTGACCCCGGCCCGTATCGCCAGTGCGGCCATCCGGCCCAAGTGGTGGTACGGATTCCTGCGCTACCAGAGGATGTCGGCCCGCAACCTGGTTGACCAAGGCGGTGCGCGAGCCGCGGTGCGCTCGGTCCAGGCGCAGTACAAGTGGATGCGGCCCGAGCTCGTCTGGGACGACTTCGCCTGGATGCGGGAGCAGTGGGACGGGCCGGTCTACATCAAGGGAGTGCTCGACGCCGAGGACGCCGCGCGCGCCATCGACCTGGGCGCGACCGGAGTCGTGGTGTCGAACCACGGCGGTCGCCAGCTCGACGGTGCGGTCGCGACGCTCGATGCGCTCCCGGCCATCGCCCGACGGCTCGACGGCCAAGGTGAGATCCTGATCGACGGGGGTATACGGCGCGGAAGCGACATCGTCAAGGCGCTCTGCCTGGGGGCGAAGGCGGTCTGCATCGGTCGCCCGTATCTCTACGGGCTCGGTGCCCGCGGTCCGGCCGGTGTGGCGCACGTCCTCAACATCCTCAGAGAAGAAGTGGCGCGCACCATGACCCTCATGGGCGTGGAGCGGCTGGAGGACTTGGACGAGTCCTGGCTGCTCCCGGCGCAACAGGTCGTTCGTGATGAGTTCTACTCGGGTCACATGACGGGCTTGGACGCCCGGACGGGGGGATAGACAGATGCCGCACGCGTCTCTGGCAGCGAAGTGGAGCGCGGACGAGCCGGCGTTCGGCGGTTGGGTCACCTCGGACTCGGAGGCGAACATTTCGCTCTTCGGGCGCCTCGGCTATGACTACGTGGGCATCGACACCCAGCATTCGGCGCGTCAGCGAGGCCCAAGCCGCCGTGCTCGTGCGACGCCTGGTTGCCGCACCGTTCGGCGTGATCGTGCGCGTCTCCAAGAATGATCCGGCGCTCATCGGGCGCCTGCTCGACTCGGGCGCCGACGGGATCATCGTGCCCATGGTGAGCACCGCCGAGGAGGCCAGGGCGGCGGTCTCGGCCTGCCGCTACCCGCCCGACGGCGTGCGGAGCTTCGGCCCGTTCCGCGGCGATCTCGGACTCGACCTCGCCGCCCTTCAACAACGGGTGAGCCTGTTCGTGATGATCGAGACAGCGCAGGGGCTGGACAATGTCCGCGAGATCTGCGCGGTGCCCGGGATCGAGGGCGTGTACATCGGCCCGGCCGACCTCTCGATCGGACTCGGCCTCGACCCGATGCTGGCCTTCTCCACGGACCAGCTGAGCGAGCCGGTCGAGCGGATCAGGGCGGCCTGCGCCGAGTTCGGTCGGGTCATGGGTGGGCACTCGTTGAACGCGGCCGATGCCGTGCGCTGGGTGGGTCGCGGCAGCCGGCTCGTCTCACTCGGCGCCGATTCGGTGATGCTGGCGACGATTGCGGCCCAGGAACTCGAGACCGCACGTCAGGGCGCTGGTGCGGCGGGGGCATCCGGTGCGGCGAGCACACCCTACGGGTGAACCTCGTGGCGGCCCGGACCGTGGACGAAGAGGAGAGTCGCAGATGCTGGTAGAGATAAATGCCGACAAGTGCATCGGAAGCGGTGCGTGCGTGATCGCCTGCCCCGAGGTGTTCTCCCAGGACGAGGGAGGCGTCGTCATCCTTCTGGACGGCACGCCTCCGGCCGGAGCTCCATGAACGGGTGCGCGAGGCCGTGCGGGCCTGCCCGGCCGAAGTCATCACAGTGGTGGGGGAGTCGTCATCATGAACGGGATTCGAGCGGCATTGGCAGAGGGGCGGCCCTCCATCGGTGGATGGTCCACCATGGCGGACAGCGTCTCCGCTGAGCTCATGGGAGGGGCGGGCTTCGACTGGGTCATCGTCGACACCCAACACGGCAGCGTGACCAATGCCGACCTGGTGCGGGTGATACAGGCGCTCGCCCTTGGCAACACGTCGGCGGTGGTCCGCATCCCCTGGACGGATGCGGCGACGATCATGCGGGCGCTCGACGTCGGCGCGGCCGGCGTCATCGTGCCCATGGTCAACACGCCCGAAGAGGCGGCGCTGGCCGCAGCGGCGCTGCGGTACCCGCCCGACGGCATCCGCTCCATGGGTCCGACACGGGGTGGGTTCGTGTCCACCGCCGCGGCCAACGAGGATGTCGTGCTGCTGGTCATGATCGAGACGGCCGAGGCTCTGGACCGCGTCGACGAGATCGCCGCCGTGCCCGGTGTCGACGGCCTGTTCGTCGGTCCGGTCGATCTGGGCCTCAGCCTCGGCTTGCCGCTCGACTGGACCGGGCGACATCCCGACGTCCTCGCGGCCATGGACAAGATCGTGGCCGCGGCGGACAAGGCCGGTGTGTTCGTCGGAACGGTTAGCTCCGGCGCCGACCACGCCAAGGATCTGGTGCGCGCGGCGTGAAATTCGTCTCGCTCGGGGCCGATGTCGGCTACATCCGGGCGGGCATCGCCACCGACGCCGCCGTCCTCAAGGAGCTCAGATCCATGTCGACGACGAGCGGCAGGCGCAGCGTGACGGTGCGCAAGAAGGTTCTCATTCCCACCTTTCTGCTCCACCCCGACGCTGACGCGTTGTTGCAGGACGCCGACGACATCGAGGTGATCTACGGCCTCGACGAGGCCGAGCGCGCCATCGGGCTCGGCGGCACCGATCGCTTCGTACAGCGGGACGCGGCGGTGAAGGCAGCGTTGGACGAGTATCTCGGCGAGGTCCATGCGCTGCACGCCATCGGTCCCGGTGGGCACCTCCCGGTGACGGCGGAGATGCTGCGAGCGGGCGACCCTGCTCGAGGTCGTCTTCATCAGCGCCGCCGGCACCGACAAGATCGACGTGGCGGCCGCCACCGAGCTCGGGATTCTGGTGATCAACGCGGTGGGGGCCAATGCGCCCGCGGTGGCCGAACATGCCGTGGGACTGATGTTGGCGCTGTGCCGAAGGATCGCCGACACCGATCGCCTGGCCCACGCAGACGAAGAAGGTCGATGCCCTGCGGGTGATGCAGACACCGCCCAGGCTCTCGCTGCTCAGGGGGAAGACGCTCACCATCATCGGCTTCGGGTTCATCGGGCGCACCATCGCCCAGATCTGTCGCCAGGGCTTCGGCATGCAGGTGGTGGCGTTCGATCCTTTCTTCGATTCGATCGAGGCCGAGCGAGTGGGTGTCACCATCGTCGACGACCTCCACGAGGCCCTGGCCGCGGGGGATTTCGTGTCGATCAATACGCCCGTTCAACGCCGAGACCGCGGCCTTGATCGGGGCCGA
This sequence comes from uncultured Acidimicrobiaceae bacterium, assembly GCA_963755665.1. GTDB lineage: Bacteria > Actinomycetota > Acidimicrobiia > Acidimicrobiales > RAAP-2 > Bog-473. Next base: position 190,344 of record CAVWKU010000013.1, on the reverse strand, counting down.
GGAACTGGCGACCATGAAGGACACGGCCTTTCTCGTCAACACGGCTCGCGGCGGCGTGGTCGATTCCGACGCTCTGCTGGCCGCACTGCGAGAGCGCACCATCGCCGGAGCGGCGCTGGACGTCACCGATCCCGAGCCGCTGCCTCCGGGGCATCCGCTCTTCGATCTCGACAACGTGATCCTGACGCCGCATCTCGGCGGGAACGCGTCGGAGGTGTTCCGTGCCTCGTCCGTCACGCCGGTGCGACTCCTCCTCGAGGCACTGCGGGGCTTGCGTCCACGGCACCTGATCAATCCGTCTGCCTGGTCCCGGCATGTCGAACGGTTCGGCGGCCCGCAGTGAGCTGCTGCGGCACGGGACGAGCGGGAGGAGGAGGGCGATGAGGATAGAGGTGGACTTCGCCCGCTGTGAGGGCAACGGCCAATGTGTGATCGACGCGCCGGATGTCTTCGAGCTCGACCGCGACGACAACCTGATCGTTCTCAACTACGAACCACCCCGCGAGCACTGGGCCCAGGTGGAAGAGGCCGTGCGTTCGTGCCCGAAGCGGGCACTCGCGATTGCCGAAGGCTCGACATGACGTCGGTTTCGTCGGAGAACTTCCGCTACGACCCGTTCGCACCGGACGTGATGGGCGACCCTCTCCCGTTCTACAAGATCCTGCGCGATGAATACCCGGCCTATTTCATGGAGCAGTACGAGGCCTGGGCCATTTCGCGCTTCGAAGACGTGTGGACGATCCTCAACGACACGGAGGGTCACATCACCTCCACCGAAGGCACCATGATGTTCCGGGAACAACTCGTCGTGTCGAATGGGGGCGTCGTGCCCGAGGCGAGCTATGACCCACTCACGGTGCTCTCCTACACCGAGTCACCGGTACACGAGGAACTGCGCCAAGCCGTGGGTCCGCCGCTCCGGCGCAATGCCGTGCAGCGCCTCGAAGAGCTCATCCGCTCCTTGGCCCGGGCCAGGCTCGACGAGCTCATCCCACGGGGTCGGTTCAATGTGACCAGTGAGTACGGCGGCGTGGTCGCCGCCGCGACGATGTGCCATATGTTCGGTATCCCGTTGTCCGATGCCGAAATGGTCCGCGACGCCGTGTTGGTCTGTGACCCGAGCGTCCAGGACGTGGCGGCGCAGGGAGTGGCCTACGGGCAGCTCACCGATCTGGTGACCGACGTGGTCAGCCACCGGCGGGCCGCAGGGGCGGACGGGCGACTTCCCGCTGGTCGACGGGTTGGTGGACTTTCGGCTGCGACGGCCGGGCCCTGACCGACGAGGAGATCAGCGGATCCGTACTGGCCACCATCCTCTTCGGTGGTGCGGAGACCCTGCCCAAGGTCGTGGCCCACGGCCTGATGGAACTGTGGCGCGATCCGGACCAACGGCGAGAGGTGGCGGCAGATCCGGCCAACTGCGCCACGGCGTTCGAGGAGATGTTGCGGTTCTGCGCGCCGGCGCAGTGGTTCACGAGGCAGGTCAAGAAGCCCATCGTCGTTGCCGGGAGAGAGCTCAGCGTCGGCCACCGCATCTTTCCGCTCCTTATGGCGGCAAACCGCGACGAGCGCGAGTTCGAGGATCCCGACCGCTTCATCTGGGACCGGCCGGTGCAGCGGCATCTGGCCTTCGGCCAGGGTCAGGGCTTCTGCATCGGCAACCATCTGGCGCGCCTGGAGGGTCGGATCCTGCTCGAAGAGCTGCTGGCCCGAGTCCCGGACTACGAGATCGACATGGAGCATGCCGTCCGCCCGCCCTCGAGCTTCCAGTGGGGTTGGCGGATAGTCCCGATGGTCGTCGGCTAGCCGAGAGAGGAGAGAACGATGCCCAAGGTCGCCACTGTGCGCGGAGAGGTCGACACCGACACGCTCGGTCAGACGCTCATGCACGAGCACATCATCAACATCACGCGCGGAGATCGAGAAGGAGTACCCGGATCTCAGCTGGAGAGGTGGCAAGGATCGCGTGGTCCGCTCGGTGGTCGAGACACTGCGCGAAGTGAAGGACCACGGCATCGACACCATCGTCGATTGCACCGCGCTGGGACACGGCCGCGACATCGATGCGGTGCGACGGATCAACGACAAGGTCGATATCAACCTGATTGTGGCCACCGGCATCTATACCTACGACCACCTCCCCTTCTTCTTCCTGTACGGGCATCCGGCGCGCGAGGTCGATGGCAAGGTCGAGGACATCCTCACCGACATGTTCGTCCGTGACATCACCGAGGGCATCGCGGGCAGTGGGGTGAAGGCGGGTGTCATCAAGACGGCGACGGACCGCGCCGGCGTGACGCCCAATGTCGAACGCATCCTCCGGGCGGTGGCCCGGGCCCATCGCGAGACGGGCGTGCCGATCACCACCCACACGGTCGTGGAGACGCGTAACGGTCTGGAGCAGCAGCGGATCTTTGCCGAAGAAGGTGTTGACCTGTCCCGCGTCATCATCGGCCACAGTGGCGACTCGACTGATCTGGACTACCTGCGCACGCTGCTCGACGCCGGCTCGACCATCGGCGCAGACCGGTTCGGTCTCTACCTCCCCGACTATGGGCCTCCCGGAGATGGACGTGCGGATCACCACCCTGGCCGCGCTCTGTGCCGAGGGGTACAGCGACCGCATCGTGCTCTCCCACGACGTGACGTGCTACAGCGACTGGGAGCCCCAGGCGTTCGGGAACGAATTGAAGGAATGGGTGCAGACGCACGTCACCGACGAGGTGGTGCCCGCCATGCTGGCCAAAGGGATCACCGAAGAGCAGGTGGCGCAGATGATGGCCGGCAACCCCCGCCGGATCTTCGAGGCCCAGGGCCCCTATTAGAACCCCGACCGTCAGGACGAGGGATGGTGACTTTCAGCATTCGGTGGGTGACGTCGGGTGGGACGCCGGAGCTGCTTCCTTGTGCATTGATCTTTTTGACGACGCTCATTCCCGAAGTGACGTGACCGAAGAGGGAGTACGAGTTCGCCAGTGACTCACCCTCCGCTCCGGCCACGATGAACCACTGGCTGCCTCCGGTGTGCGGTTGACCGGTGTTCGCCATGGCAACCGAATCCGAGAGGGTATTGGTGGGCTGCGTTCGATGCCTTGGCCGGGAGCTCATCGGGGATGGTGTACCCGGGTCCACCGCTTCCGGTTGCCGTCGGGTCACCTGTCTGATCGACGAACGACGGGATAACCCGCAAGAAGATGACGCAGTCGAAGAAATGATGCTGGGCCAGGAAGACAAAATTGTTGACGGTTTGCGGGGCATGCTTCGCATCGAGGGCAATGACGATGGTCCCCACGTCCGTCTTCACCGTGGCGGTATAGGTCTTGGCGGAATCGATGGTGTTCGGCGGGGCGCTCGTCCATGTCGATTTCGTCAGGGCCGTCGTAGGGTTCTTCGGGCAGCCCGCGGCAACCGAAGCTGCGTTGGCGGCCGTCTGTGCCTTCGCGTCCGCCGCCGAGACGGACGTACTCGAACTCCCGGAGGTGACAGTGACGCTCTTGAATCTCGCGCTCTGTTGCGTTGCTGCCGCAGCCAGCACCTTCTTGTTCAGTGCAGTAAGCGGGACAGGAGTGCTCGTCGTGGTACTGGTGGTGGAACTCGAAGCATTGCTGGTGGAGAGTCCGGTGACCTCGACCGCGGAGCCGCGGCGCCACGCGATCGAGGTACGTCGAACCACTGGCCAATCGTGCAATAGCTGTCGAGCCGAGGGACTTTGGAGGACTCAGACCAGGCTCCACCTGGTCGGTCGATCCAATTCCCTGCAAAAGTGCAGTGGCGTCCGACGCCGATTCGCAGTACAACACCTCGGAAACCAGGCTCAGAGTTCCGGAGTTGCTCGCGAAATCCTCTTGGGCGCCATCAGGGCATCCGGTCACGCTGGTGTCCGTGGAGACGAATGGAGCATTGACGACCTTCGTGAAGCCTGCCGCCTTTGCGGCAGATTCCGGAACGAGCACGCTGGTCGACGGCTTTGATGTGGAGGACGCGTCCGCGGCAGGGGGTGCCACGACGGTCGCCGCCAAAAGAGCGACAGCGGTTGCAGCACCGATGCCTGCGATGGGGTACTTCGGGGTCAGCTTTCTCACGAATTCACGTCTTTCTCGAGGAGAGGAGCCTCCCAGGCCGGATCGGGCCAGAGGGCACTAAATCTGAGGCGGGTGGGCTCTGCTGAGGAAGATAGCCGAACTGCGAGGTCCTGATGCCGCGCCAGAGGGCGATTCTGCTCATCGGCAGGGGTCGTCCGGGACACGATCGCAGGAACGGATCGGGCCCCGGTGGTTCCTTGCGCATCGATTCTTGGCATGATGGCAGACGTGGTCACGGTGTCTGTCGAGGAATTCGATGCACTTGTGGCGAACGCGCTCGATGACATACCAGCGGAATTACGGGCCGCCATGGACAACGTGGTCGTCCTGGTCGATGATCTCAGTCCACCAGGACCGCTGTTCGGGCTCTATGAGGGCGTTCCGCTCACGAAGCGGAGTCGGTACTCAGCATCGACCCCGGACCGGATCACAATTTTCAAAGAAACGATCTGCAATGCGTGTGGGAGCACCCAAGACGTGGAGCGCCAGGTCCGCAAGACGGTCATTCACGAGGTCGGACATCATTTCGGTATCGGCGACGCTCGACTAGAGAATTGGGATGGTGAGGCCCGCCTATGCCGAAACCTCACATGCGGACGGTCGTTCGGTCGCGATCCGGCGACTGAAGGACACCGCGATGAGGGCGATGACTGCGAGAACGGCAAGCGCTGCAAACGTAGAGAACGGCACCGATGGGGAAGCGCGTCACGGTGTGACGATGGCGAAGCTACCGCGGACCGGGTCGAGCACGCCGAGCAGGCGGGTGAGCACCCCGGTGTCTCCTTCCGTCGTCAATCCGGCCAAGCCGCCTCCGCCGAGGAGCGTCAACAGTCCGGGCTTGGTGAGGGTTACGGTGAGGTCGGCGGTCCCGTGGGCCGGGTCGACGTCCTGAATCAGGACGCCGTTCGTCAACTCGGTCCGGTAGGTGTGGCCGAGGTCGGTGAAGACCCAGTCGATGATGATGTGCTCGTCCCATGCCCGGGGGCCGTTGACCCGGATAGCCACCGAGTCGAAGAGCTGGTCGACCGAGAGCGCCCCGATCATGTCCGCCGCGCCCACCGAGTCGAGGGCGGCCGGCTGGACGCCGTTGCGAAGCTCGTAGGCACCCTGGAGGTAGAAGTTCCGCCACGTGCCGTTCTCCGCACCGAATCCGAGTGTGTCGTAGACGTCAGCCAGGAGACCCTTCGCCTCGACGTTGGTCTCGTCAGCGAACACGACATGATTGAGCAGCTCCGCCGCGAATCGGAGGTCTCCTGCGGCCACGTACTCGCGCGCCTTGGCGACAACGATCTCTGCGCCTCCGAAGGCTTCGACGTACCGGGTGGCCTTGTCGACCGGCGGGTGCTGCCACAGATTGGCCGGGTTGCCATCGAACCAACCCAGGTAGCGCTGGTAGATGGCCTTCACGTTGTGGCTGACGGAGCCGTAGTAGCCGTGGGTGTGCCACGACGCCTCCAGCGCCGGCGGCATCTGGACCAGTTCGGCGATCTCGGCGCCGTTGTAGCCCTTGTTGAGCAACCGGAGCGTCTGGTCGTGGAGGTAGGCGTAGAGGTCGCGTTGGCCGCAAAGGTATGTCACGACCCGGTCGCGGCCCCAGATGGGCCAATGGTGGGACGCGAAGGCAACATCCATGTCGTCGGCGAAGAGATCGATGGCCTCACCGAAGTACCGCGACCAGATCCGGGCGTCGCGTACCACCGCCCCGCGCAGCGTGAGGAGATTGTGAAGGTTGTGCGTGGCGTTCTCGGCCATGCACAACGCCCGGCGTTCTGGGAACAAGAAGTTCATCTCCACCGGGCACTCGGTTCCCGGCGTCATCTGGAACCGGATGAGCACGCCGTCGAGGGTCTCCTCTTGCCCCGTATGTGTGATCTCCAACGTGGGCGGAATGAGCCCGATCGAACCGAGCGAGGTGGTCTGTCCGAGTCCGGCACCGATCTGTCCCCGCGGGCCCTTCGGCAACTGGGCGCCGTACATGTACTCCGCCCGGCGGTTCATGGCCGTCCCGGCATAGACGTTCTCGGCGACTGCGGCCTCCATGAAGCCGTGTCCGGCCACGATCGGAACTCCCTCTTTGTAGATCCCGTGCACGCCGCCGAAGTGGTCACCGTGGGCGTGGGTATAGATGACGGCCGTCACCTCACGGTCACCCCGATGTTTCCGGTAGAGCGCAAGGGCCGCAGCGGCCGTTTCCTTCGAGATCAGGGGGTCGATCACGATCACCCCGGTGTCGCCCTCGACCAGGGTCATGTTGGAGAGGTCAAGACCACGCACCTGGAAGATGCCATCGGTGACCTCGTAGAGGCCCTGCTTCGCACACAGCTGGCTCTGGCGCCACAGGCTCGGGTGCGCAGTGTCGGGACAGTCGCCTGAAAGGAAGCTGTACGCGTCGTTGTCCCAGATGACGCGACCGTCTTCGGTGGTCACGATGCACGGCTCCATGGCCCCGATGAAGCCCCGGTCGGCGTCGGCGAAGTCCTGGATGTCGTCGAAGGGGAAGCCGTCGGTCGATGACACGCTCATCGGTCTCCTGCTTTCATCTCGCAGCGGTCAGCCAGCCATCCGGCGAGCCTCCGGTCAAGATAGCGCGCCCTCGTGCCCCTTCGGATGCCGCCGGAGCGGTCGCTCCGCTCCGCGGCGCGCGTCGAGGTCCAGACCCTCTACCAGTCGTTGCACCTCGGCCAAAATGACCTTGCCCATGGCATTGCGCGGCAACGAGCGGACGAGGAAGATCTCGGGGACTTTGTAGCGCGCCAGGTTGGCGCGGCAGTACGCGCGCAGCGCATCGGCGTCGAGACCCGCGTCGCTCTGCACCGGACCGTCGAGCTCGACGACGGCGGCCACGCGGGCCCCGAGGCGGTCATCGGGCACGCCCACGACGCAGCTGGCAGCGATGCCGGCGAACTCGTTGATGATGCGTTCGACTTCGGCCGGGTAGACGTTGGCACCACCCCGCAGGATCAACGACTGGTGGCGGTCCTGCACGTGGAGGTAACCGTCGCTGTCGACGAACCCCACGTCGCCGGTGTGGAGCACACCGTTGCGAAGGGTGCGCGCACTGGCTGCCTCGTTGTGCCAGTACCCCAACATGAGGCGGTAAAAGGAAGAGAGCTCGGGGTCCTGCGACGGACCGAGGCAGATCTCACCCGACTCCCCGGTCGGCCGTACTGCGTCGTCCTCGTCGACGGACATGCAGGGCCAGGTGGGGTAGCGGGAGTCCGCTCGCCCCGGCATCGATCTCTTGCCCGACGGGCACGATCGCCACGAGCGTCGGAACCTCGGTCTGGCCATAGGTCGAAGAGGCAAGGAGGCCGAACTTCTTCGTGAAGCGGTCCTTGGTGGCCTGTGGGCAATGACTCCCACCACTCCAGACATCGACCAGCGTCCGGAGTGACATCCGGAGCGACGTCGTCGTTGGTTGCCAAGCCGTAGAGCATGGCGGGGGCGCCGTTCCATACGGTGGCACGTTCCTGCACGATCCATTCTGCGATCCCGACCGGATCGACGCGGTCCATGACGATGGCTGTCCCGCCGCACTGCGGCACGAGCAGCGTCGAGAGAACCTGCAGGTTCAGGATCGTGAGCGGGAAGCAATCGGCTTTCCTGAGCTCATGTCCGAATCCGCGGGCCCGGATGACCATCATTCCCGGGACCATCAGATTGTGCTGGGAATGCACCGCCCCCTTCGGGAAACCAGTCGTGCCGCTGGTGTAGGCAATGGCGGCGGGGGCGAGCGGATCGGGGAGCGGAGGTGCCCATGAAGGCTCTTCGTCCAGAAGCGCGGACCACTCCGAGACTGACGAGCCGTCGACGGTGAGGTACCTCTGCACCTCGTGCGCGTCACCGGCCCCTTGCACCTCGGCGACCATGGCTTCGTCACCGACGAAGAAGGTGGCCTGGCTGTCCGCCAGGAGATATGCCTTCTCGGGTGGTGCCAAGGCTCGGTTCACGCCGACCCAGATCACACCGAGCCGCATACCGGCATGGAAGAGCGCCACGAGCGGAAGGTCATTGGTGAGCGAGACACCCAGTCGATCTCCCGGCCGCACCCCGGCCGCGATGAGCGCATGGAGATGTCGTTCGGCTAAGTCGTCCAGTTCACGGTAGGTCACGCGCCCGCTGCGAGCCACTGTTGCTTCGTGGTCGGGCCAATTCGACAAGGCCTCGTCGAGCACACCGACGGCACTGAACGGCACTTCGCCCATCAAGCTGCCTCGCGTCCCATTCTGCCGCGCAATTGGGCAACCTTTGTCTGGTGCACTGCTGGTTTGAAGGGGTGATCCACTTCACGTCGGGCTGAGCTCATGCGCTATGATCATAATGATGATGAGTTTGCTCGAAGGCCCATTTCACGACGAAATTAGCCAGTAGTGGAGCACGCCGTTCTCCTCACAGGTATCGGCGGCCAGGGCGTACAGCTCGCGGCGCGCACGTTGGCCGTGGCAGCCGTAAAGTGCGACCTCGAGGTGATGGTCTTCGGGGACTATGGCGGCCTGATGCGCGGGGGGAACACCGATGCCACGATCGTCATCGGTGACGACCCACTTCGCTCGCCGCCGACGGTGGCCTGTGCGTCCATGGCGCTCGTGATGCATCATGAGTACTGGCCCGGGGTCCGGGACCGCCTCGTTCCAGGTTCCGTCGTCGTGATCGACCGATCGGTCTTCAAAGGCGAGATCGGCCTCCGTGATGTGATCGAGGTCGAGGCAACGGCCGTGGCGACCGAAATGGGGAACAGTCGCGGCGGATCGATGGTCGCGTTGGGCGCCCTCGCCGCCGCAACCGGCCTGGTCGATCTGGCGCATCTCTCCGAAGCGGCATTCGAGGTCTTGCCGCCCTACCGGGCTGAGCACGCGCAGGCGAACGCCGATGCCCTGGCGGCGGGGTTCGGACTCATCGAGAAGCCGGCCGCGAGCCCATGGTCGACCACCGCGCTCGCGCGATAACGGCGAGGGTGATTGGACGATGAGCGACCTCCAACCAGTTTCCTATGGCCGACGTCTCTCGCAGATGGCAGCCGAACGTCCCGAGGACAGTGCCTTCATTTTCGTCGAACAGACGGGGCACGAGCACGACGTCAGTTGGCGCGCAGCTCGATGAGGCTTCCAATCGGGTCACTCGACTCCTCGAAGATCATGGTGTGGGTCAAGGCTCGACGGTGGTCACCGCGTTGCCGAACTCCGTGGCCCACGTCGTTGCCATGTACGGCGCGTGGAAGGCCGGTGCGTGCGTCCTGCCGTTGCGGTGGGACCTCCCCGAATGGGAGCGCGAGCGGGTGCTGGAAGTCGCCCGACCGACCGTCGTGATCGGCGACTGGGAGGGTGTGACCAGCGCGCCCATTCTGCACAGCTCCGTGCTCGACGCCTCGCAGTACTCAGCGGAGCCCGTGCCCGATCGCGTGCCCTCGCCCGGCCAAGGCCATCGCCACATCGGGATCGACCGGGACACCGAAGATCATCGTGCTCCGCGGCCCGGGGGAGTCCGTTCCCGGGGAGAGCCAGGGTGCAGCGGGTCAGTTCCTGGGGCACCATGACGGGCAGGTCCAGCTGGTGCCGGCACCGCTCTACCATGCCAACGGGTTCTACGTGTTGCAGTTCGGGCTTTTCGGGGCGCAGAAGATCATCCTCATGGAACGGTTCGTCGCCGATCTCGCGCTCGCAGCTCATCGAGCGGCATCGGGTCAACACGTTTTGCGGCGTGACCATCATGTTCCAACGCATGGCGCGTGAGCCCGACGTCGAGAAGCGGGATCTCTCCTCACTCGAATCGGTGCTCCACGGCGGCGCGCCATTGCCGGAATGGGTCGCGCGCAAATGGATCGAACTGGTCGGGCCGTCGCACTTCTTCGTCTCCTACGGGTCGTCGGAGAACGCCGGAATTGCGATGGCGAACGGCGTGCAGTGGCTCGAGCACCCGGGGACGGTCGGCCATCCGTTCAACACCGAGGCACTCATCGTCGATGATGACGGAAAGGAGCTCCCGCCCGGTGAAGTTGGTGAGGTCTATCTCCGATGGGTCGGGCAGACCGAGACGAGCTTCGAATACTCGGGACAGGTCAAGGCCAAGAGAAACGCGGAGGGGTTTTCGAGCCTGGGCGACCTCGGGTGGCTCGACGACGATGGCTTCCTTTTCCTGGCGGACCGGCGCACCGACATGATCATCACGGGCGGGGCCAACGTCTACCCGGCCGAAGTCGAGGCGGCGCTGTCCGAGCACAGCGACGTCGTCGATTGTGCCGTCGTCGGAGTGCCCGACCCCGAGTGGGGTAGTCGGGTCCACGCCATCGTCCAACTGCGCGGCGGAGCGACGGCGACGGCCGATGATCTGCGGGCACACTGCCGACAGCGTGTCGCGCCGTACAAGGTCCCGAAGACCTTCGAGTTCACCGACCTGCTGCCGCGGAGTGCAGCGGGCAAGTTGCGGCGCTCGGCGCTCGGCGCCTCCACCCCCTGAATTCGCGGCGACTCCTGCCCCGACGACGGGCGTCCGCAGCGGGAGCCGCAGGACGTTTTTCCGCGCCGCGGCGCGCTTGACGCAGGTAGGGCCCGCTGCCAAGATCATGACAATTATTGATCTCTTAGCGGCGGTTTTCGCCGTGGGGGCGCCGCGAAAGTAGGACTCGATGGGGCATCTGGAGCGATTGCAGGCCGGCATGCAACGTGGAGGTTTCGACGCTCTGCTGCTGGGAGGGGAGTCGGCGGGCCAGTTCGCGGCCGGCCATTCCCGGATCGGCGTGCACATGCCCGGATGGCCGATCCCGGTGACGTTCGTGCCGGCATCGGGTCTGCCCCATATCGTCACCGCGGATCCCGACGGCGCGGCCGAGCTCAGGGGGGACCACGTCCACGGGATGATGTGGAATCCCGAGACGCTCGTCAGTGAGCTCTCCCGTTGGCTCGAAGGTGCTTCGGGCCTCCGTATCGGTACAGACTCGCTATCGCCGGGGGGCCTCGCCCTCATTGAGGCGGCGGCGCCGGGCAGCACCATCGTCGACGCCACCCGCTTGTTGGCCGAAGTGATGCTCCAGAAGACGCCGGAGGAAGTCACGACGCTCGGCGAGCTCTGCTCGTTCGTCACGGCCGCGGCCGAGGAAGGTTTGCGTGGTGGGCGAGTGGCGATGCTGCGGGCGCTCCACGGCGCCTTCCTCGTCTCATACCCCCAGGTCTCGCACCGCAGTGTCAAGGTGGCGGTGCGAAAAGGCGGTTTCATCGGAGAATCCCGTCTGGGGCCGGGTGATCCCGGACGAGGGGAACAGGCCGTCGCGTCCCTACGCACGGGATCGCTGGCCTCCGACGTCGCCGCCTCGCTCCCTCCCGGGGTGGAGGTGGTCGGTATCGGGTGGGGCTACGAGGCGCCGCTGATGCGTGACGGCTGGGCTACCCCCGAGGACCTCGTTCTGCAACCCGGCGCCGTCTTGGGCGTTCGCTGGGACAGCTGCGCGGTCACCGTGGCGCTCGCCGACGAGGGTGCCCGCTTTCTCGGGCTTTCACCCAAGGAGGTGGCACGATGATCGAGCTCGACGAACCCGAACTGCTGGCGCCGCGGTTGAGCCGGGTGACGCAAGCGGCCGGCATGTTGGGCGTCGACAGCTGGCTCCTCACGACATCGCACGCAGTACGGACCGTGACGGGAGCCTGGTCCGACGATGTGGATCTGTTCGGGGAGTGGTCGTCACCGATCGTCGCCGTCGGCAGCACCGTCCTGAGCCCGGGGCGTCCTCCCAGTGACGCCCGGCTCATCGATGAGGTCATAGACCTGCTCCCCGAGCGGGGCACGATCGCCGTCGATCGATTGGGACCGCTCGCAGTGGAGCGTTTGGCCGCTCTCCGTCCCGACCTCGTCGTGCAGGACGCGGCGATGCTGCTCGGCGCGGCGAAGGTCCCGCGTGCCCAAATCGAGATCGATGTCCTCGTCGAGGCCCATCGACGGACCGAGGCAGTCCTGTTGTCCATGGTCGACCTCGTCGTCCCGGGCGTCTCGGAGCGCGATCTCACCGCTGAGTTCACCGTACGGGCGGCCGAAAGCGGGCTCGACCGGATGCACCTCGACACGGTCTTCAGCGTGTTGCCCAAGGACGAAGCGCATGCGCCGTGGGCTCGGGGATCGTGGGCGGGCCGTTCGCCCTATCGGGAGCTCACGACGGATCGGGTCCTGGTCGAAGGCGACCACGTGGCATTCGACGCAGGCGTCGGCTACCGGGGCTACACGGCCGATGTGGGGTGGACCCTTCTCGCCAGCACCGACGGCCCGAGTGCGGCTGAGGTAGCGCTGGCTTCCTCCTGGGACGAAGTAGCGCGTCGCGTCGTCGATGCGGCCAAGCCGGGAGTGACCGCGTCCGAGCTACGGGCGGCCGCCCTCGACGGTTGGGATCCGAACAGGCCGGTCCCTTGGCCCTACCCGCTGTACGTGGCCCATGGGGTGGGTACCGAGCTCGCCGAGCCGCCTTTTGCGGGAGCGGACTTCGCTCCGGAAGCCGAAGCGGCGATGGTGCTCGTCGAGGGCAACGTTCTCATGATTGAGCCCTACATCTGGGAGGCAGGTGTGGGTGGGTACCGCGCCGAGTACTGCGCAGTTGTGGGTGCGACGGGGACCGAAATTGTGAGCTCCCTCCCTTACGGCCGCTGGCCCGACCGCTAATCGCTTCACCCTGATGCGGCTGCGGCCCGCCCGGCCAGATGGCCCACCGTCATGCCATGGGCGAGCGGCCCGCCCGGCCCTCCGTAGGCCGGTCCGAAGCAGCTCGCCGCGGCGTCGCCGGCGGCGTACAAGTTCGCGATGGTCGTGCCGTCGACGTGGCGCACACGGCCATGGCCGTCCGTGAGGAGGCCGCCTGAGCTTCCGATCGCCCCCGGGTACACCGTCAGGGCGTAGAACGGTGGACGTTCGATGCGACCCAGGGTCGGGCTGGGCTCACGACCGAAGTCGGCGTAGTAGTGATCGAAGAGGCTGTCCCCACGTAGGAAGTCAGTGTCGTGGCCTGTGTCGACCATCCGATTGAAGCGGGCAACCGTCTCGGTCAGGGCCTGCGGATCGATGGCCAGCAGGCGCGCCAGGTCCTCGATACTTTCGGCGCGGGTCAACCAGTCGGGGTCCTTGTCTTCGGGCGTGAGGGAGAGCACCGAATAGGTTTCCCGAAAGTCGTGGTCGAAGAGCGACCACGCCGGATAGTTCTCGTACGTCGACTCCACCGGGTCCCACGTCATGAACGCGCGCCCCACATCGGTGTAGGGATGTGCCTCGTTGACGAATCGCCTGCCTTTGTGGTTCACCATGATGGTCCCGGGAAGCGAACGCTCACCTGCCACCATCCGGGAGAGGGGCTTGCCGGCGTATTCCTCACCAGGAATGGCAGCCGTCGGAAACCTCCAGAGGTCCCACATGTTGGCGAGGTCCGCTCCGATGGCCCGGCCCATCGTCAGGGTGTCCCCCTCGTTGGTGGGACAACTGAGCGCGTGACTCACCGGTCCGGCGACGAATTGGGTGACGAGGTCCTCGTTCCACTCGAAGCCACCCGCGGCCAGAATCGTCCCTCGGGTCGCGACGAACGTACGAGTGGTCCCACCGGAGGTCAGGGCTTCCACCCCCGTCACACGCCGGCCCTCGGTCAACAGTGCCCGCGCACGCGTTTCGAGATGAATGTCGACGCCACTGTCCACGCAGGCTTTGAGGAGCCATCCCGCCAAGGCGCGGCCCATGCCCACGAAGCCCGCTTCGGTCCGCTCCTCCATCAAAGCGACGTCGAATCGCTCGGGATGGAAGACGCCGTTCATCTCGTCGAGCTCGCGCCACGACAGCGGTACGCCAAATCCACTCGCGGGCCGGAGGCGCTCGAACCACTCCCCGAGATGAGATCCCATGAGGGGAAGGGGCGCCAAGCACCGACCGCTGGCCTTGGCCCCGTCGAATTCGGGATGGTAGTCGGGCTTTTCGAGCGTCTCGAAGCGGATGTCGCTCGACGCTTCCAAAAAATCGATCATGACCGGTCCCGCCTCGATCACCGTGCGTGCATCGGTATCGCTTCGACGGCCCCCGGCCAGGCGCCGGACGTAGCGAAATGCTTCGTCGAAGGAGTCGTCATAGCCCTCGTCTCGCATGTGACGGTTGTTCGGTACCCACACCAGGCCCCCGGACATGGCGGTCGTACCGCCGATCAGCGGGCTCTTCTCGAGAAGGACGACATCGGCACCCTCCTTGCGGGCGGTCAACGCAGACGTGAGTGCCGCCGCTCCGCTCCCGACGACGACCACGTCTGTTGTGATGGCGTCGACGCGACTGTCATGGTGTCGTCGCCCCGCGAGCGGTCGTTCCCGTCAACTTTCTCAGCATCTTGTTACGATAAGCTTTATAACAACAATCCTCAAAGAGGTGACGTTGGTCGTCCCGCCGGCCGCGGCGGATACGGGTGCCGGGGGGCAGGAAGATTCTCGACGGAGGAGGGGAAACGACGATGGTCTCGACCTATGACCCGTTCCAAGTGGAACAACCTGAAACGACCTTCAAACGCCTGAAGGAGTTGCGCGCCGAAGGGCCCGTCGTCCCGATCGGCGAAGGTATGTACTACGTCACTTCGTTCGAGGAGGCGCGCAAGGTCCTGCGCGACGTCGAGCACTTTTCGAGTGCCGAGGGCTTCCGGGCGCCCGGCGTCACCGTCCCTGCCGAGGACCGCATGCTGGGAGAGCAGGACGCTCCCCAGCACCCGGGAGTCCGACGGATCGTCATGAGCGCGTTCAACCCGGCGGCGATCCGGCTGGAGGAGGAGTTCGTCCGGCAACGGGCGCACGCGCTCCTCGACGCTCTCGACGTCCCCGGAACGGTCGACATGGTCACTGCATTCACCACCCAGTTGCCCAACGACGCCACGGTCCACCTCCTCGGATTCCCGATGGAGGATGCCCCGCGGATCGCCGCGTGGAGCAAGGAGGTCATGGAAAGCGAGTGGCCGGCGATGAACAGGACCGAACGGGGCGAAGGGATGGAGGGCGCATTCCCCGAGTACACCGCCTACGTCGACGCGTTCGTCGCCTCGCTGCGGGAAGCCGTGGCGGCGGGACACGCTCCTGAGGGCCTCCTCACCCGCTTACTCACGGCGGATGTGGGAGGGGAACAGCTGTCGGAACGCCAGATGCGGGCGCTCGTCTTCAATCTCCTCTTGGGCGGGTTGACGACCACCGCACAACTCCTGGGCAACGTGATCTTCCAGCTTCTGGTCAGCGACTCGGTATCCCAGCTGGCGGCGGCCGATGCGGATGGACGATCGGCCTTCATCGAGGAGTGCCTGCGCGTCTATCCGCCGGTCATGCTCATTCCGCGGGGTTGCGTCCGGGAAACCACCGTGGCGGGGATCACGGTGAAACCGGGGGAGCGGGTCATCGTCGGATCGGCCTGCGTCAACCGCGACGAAGCGCTCTTCGATTCGAGCGATCAGTTCGACGCTGGTCGCGAGAATGTGGATCGCCACCTGACCTTCGGCTTCGGTCCGCATATCTGTGCGGGTGCCGCCATGGCCCGTTCCGTGGCCCTGATCGGTCTGGACGAGTTCCTACGTTTCGCCGAGGAGCACCACGCCGCTCTTCCGGCCGGGTTCGCCTACGAGAACGTCCCGACGTTCTTCGAGTACGGGCCCAAGACGATGCCGGTTGTCTTCGGCGGGTCCAGGCTGAGCCGAGGTCCTTCGTGTCCCCGGATCCTTCAACGCACCCAGGCTGGGCGCGCTAGGGTTCTCTTCCATCATTTGAGTGATAGCAAACTTGAGGGTCGGGCGAGCAGGGGAGTAGCGGAGTCGAGGTGGCTCGGTCGGCCTTGCCGGCCGTTCTAGAGCGCACAGGGGGCAATCGTCAGTCGTGTCTGAATTTTTGCCGTTCATCGTCATCGGGCTCACCACCGGGGCCGTCTATGGACTGGCCGGCACCGGCCTGGTGCTCACCTACAAGACCTCGGGCATCTTCAACTTCGCCTACGGGGCCATCTCGGCCATTGCCGTGTTCGTCTTCTACTTCCTGCACTCCGAGCACGGGGTGCCCTGGCCCTGGGCCGCCATCTTGGTCCTGTTCGTGCTCTCCCCCATCGAGGGCCTGGGCCTCGAACTCTTCGCCCGCATCCTCGAACCGGCCACCGCCACCCTCAAGGTGGTGGCCACCATCGGCCTGTTGCTCGTCGTGGTCGGGGTCGGCACCCTTTGGTACGGCAACGCCAATGTCAACTTCCCCCCCTTCTTAGACACCAACACCGTCCGCTTCTTGGGCGTCAACGTCGGCTGGGACCAGATCACCGTGGTCATCATCTCGCTGGTGTCGACAGCCGTCCTCTACTACTTCTTCCGCTCCATGCGCCTCGGCGTCGCCATGCGCGGCGTGGTCGACAACCCTGATCTGGTGTCGATGACCGGCACCAACCCGGTCTCGGTGCGCCGCTGGGCCTGGATCATCGGGACCATCTTCGCCTCCATGGCCGGCTTGTTGCTCGCCCCCTCGCTCAGCCTCAACGCCGAGATCATCACCTTGTTGATCGTCCAGGCCTTCGGGGCGGCCGCCATTGGCTACTTCTCGAACCTCCCCCTCACCTTCGTCGGCGGCCTCTTCATCGGCGTGGCCGGGGCGCTCGCCACCAAATACGCCGCCAGCGTGAGCTGGCTGACCGGCCTCAGTGCGGGCCTGCCCTTCGTCATCTTGTTCATCGTGCTCATCGTCACCCCACGGGCCCGCCTGGCCGAGCGCCGGGTCGTCGCCGCCCAGGCGCTGCGGCGCAGTTGGTACGCCCCGACCAAGGTGCGCCTCGGGGCCGGGGCCCTCGCCCTCGTCTTCTTTTGCTTCGTGCCCTCCTTTGTGGGCGTGAACCTGTCCACCTGGAGCAGCGCGCTGGTCTACATCATGTTGTTCTTGTCCCTCGGCCTGTTGGTCAAGACCTCGGGGCAGATCTCTTTGTGCCACCTGGCCTTCGCCGCCGTCGGGGCGGCGGCCTTCGGGCACTTCACCACCAGCTTCCATCTGCCCTGGGCGCTGGCCCTGCTCTTGGCCGGCCTGGTCGCCATCCCCGTCGGGGCCCTCGTCGCCATCCCGGCCATCCGCCTCTCGGGCGTCTTCTTGGCCCTTGCCACCTATGGCTTCGGCATCTTGTTCGAGCAGATGTTCTATGACACCAACCTCATGTTCGGCCCGACCACGGGGGGGATCGCCGCCCCCCGGCCCGACGTCACCATCTTGGGCTGGCACCTCTACACCGACAAGGGCTTCTACTACCTGCTCTTGGCCTTCGTGGTCTTGAACGTGGTGGTCATCCAGGCCATCTTGCGGGGCCGCATGGGCCGCCTCTTAAAGGGCCTCAGTGACAGCCCGGTCGCCCTCGAGACCCACGGGGCGACGGTCAACGTCATGAAGGTGCTGGTCTTTTGCATCACCGCCGGCCTGGCCGCCATCGCCGGGGCCCTGTTGGCCAGCCTGTTCAGCTATGGCCTCGGCACCAACTACAGCTCGTTCGCCTCGCTCACCATGGTGGCCATCTTGACCATCATGGTGGTCGGCGATCCCTGGTATGCCATCTTGGCCGCTGTCGCCTATGGGGTCATCCCCGGCTACATCACCGTGGCCAACATCAACACCTACCTGACCATCATCTTCGGCCTCTCCGCCGCCACCTTCGCGCTCCAGGTCAACCGGGCCCTGCCCGTGCCCCTTGGTCATCCGCAACTTCTTGGACCGCCTCGGTGGCCGGGCCCCCGAAGTGGTGCTCTCCGAAGGCGACGTCGACCAATTGGTGAGCCAGGCCGCCGGTGACCGAGCGCGAGAGCGCGGCGAGCGACCGGGCGACGGCGCGGCCAAGACGGCGGTGCCCGCCTCGGCCAAGGCCGGGCTCAGCGTCGCCAACCTGGCCGTCCAATACGGCGGGGTGCGCGCCGTCGACGGGGTGAGCCTCGCGGCCCCCATGGGCCGGGTCACCGGGTTGATCGGCCCCAACGGGGCCGGCAAGACCACCACCTTCAACGCCTGCTCGGGCCTGCTCAAGCCGACGACGGGGGTCATCACCCTGCACGAGCGCGAGGTGACGGGGATCGGCCCGGCCGGGCGCTGCCGCTATGGCCTCGGGCGCACCTTCCAAAAGGCCGAGTTGTTCAACTCGCTCAGCGTGCGCGAGAACGTGGAGCTCGGCCGGGAGTCCTCCATGGCCGGGGCCAACCCCTTGACCCAGCTCATCGGGAGCCCCAACGACCGCGCCGTCGTGCGCCGGGCCGTCGACGAGGCCATGGAGCTGACCGGCATCGGCCCCCTCTCTGACCTCCAAGCGGGCCTGTTGCCCGCCGGGCAGCGCCGCCTGGTCGAGTTGGCCCGGGTCTTGGCCGGCCCCTTCGACCTGTTGCTCTTAGACGAGCCCTCGGCCGGTCTCGACGCCGGCGAGACGGTGAGCTTCGGCAACGTGCTCACCGGGGTGGTCGCCGAACGCGGGGCGGGCATCTTGTTGGTCGAACACGACATGGCCCTGGTGCGCCAGGTCTGTGCCCACATCTACGTGCTCGACTTCGGCCGCTTGGTCTTTGAAGGCAGCCCGAGCGAGATGCTCAACTCCGACATCGTGCGCGCCGCCTACCTCGGCTCCGAAGGGGTCGACGACGACGGTGACAACGGTGGCGGTGGAGGCGCCCCGGGGGCAACGGCACCGGCGAGGGCGAAGGGCCCATCGTCGCCGCCCAGGGGGCGAGCGAGGCATGAGCGACGTCGTGCGCCACCGGCGCCCCACCAGCGAAAAGGAGACCCCCCGGTGCTAGAGCTGGAGAACATCACCGCCGGCTACGGCGACACCGTGGTGCTGCGCGACGTCAGCTTGTCGGTCCCCGATTCAAAGGTCGTGGCCCTGCTCGGCCCGAACGGGGCGGGCAAGACCACCTTGTTGCGCGTCGCCTCGGGCCTCATCAAGCCCATGAGCGGGCGGGTCATCTTGAACGGCGAGGACGTGACGGGCAAAAAGCCCTTCTACATGTGCCGCAAGGGCCTGTGCAACCTGCCCGAGGGCCGGGGCATCTTCCCCAGCCTGACTGTGCGCGACAACCTGATCCTGCAGTCCAAAAAGGGCAAGGAGCAGGCCACCATCGACCTGGCCGCGGAGTCGTTCCCCGCCCTGGCCACCCGCATGAAGCAGACGGCGGGGAGCCTCTGCGGGGGCGAGCAGCAGATGCTGGCCCTCGTGCGCACCTTTGCCTCCGAGCCGCGCATCGTGGTGGTCGACGAGGCCTCCTTGGGCCTCGCCCCCATCATTGTCGACCGCATCTTCGAGACGCTGGCCCACATTGTCTCGACCGGGGTCTCGGTGCTCTTGGTCGAGCAATACGTGACCCGGGCCCTGGCCCTCGCCGATGAGGCCTGCCTGCTCAACCGGGGCCAGGTGGTCTTCTCGGGCCCCGCCGACGACCTCGAGGGCGACGAGATCTTCGAGCGCTACTTCGGGATAGAAATCAGCGTGTGAGGTAGGGGCGGCGATGAGTGAAAAGACCCGAAGCTATGAGGTGATCTCGTGTGACGGTCACTTGGAGATCCCGCCTGATGCTTGGGTCCGGCACATCCCCGCTGAGCACCTGAACCGGGCCCCCCGGCTCATCAAACTTCGCACGGGTGGCGAAGGGTGGATCGTCGAGGGCAGCCCTTCATCCATAACGGCCAGAACGTCGCCGCAGGCCGCCCCCTGAAGGTGAAGGGCGGGTCCTACTGGGAAGCCGATGGCACGCCCGTCCCCGGAACCGGCGACGCCCGGCAGCGCTGGCCGAGCAGGACCGCGACGGCATCGACGCGGAGGTGCTGTATCCGCCGGTCTTCATCTCCCGCTTCATCGAGAACATCGAAGACGGCGAGGCGTATGTCGCCATGGTGCGGGCCTTCAACGATTTCCTGGCCGAGGACTACTGCTCCGTCGCCCCCGACCGTTTGATCGGCAACGCGGTGATGCCCGCATCGGGCATAGAGGACGCCATCGCTGAGTTGAAGCGAGCACGGGAGATCGGCCTGCGTTCGATCTGCCTCGGTTCCTTCCCCAACGGATCGGGAACGCCGGCACCCGAGGACGATCTGTTCTGGCAGGCCGCGCTCGACCTTGGCGTGCCGATCACGGCGCACTCCGCCATGGGCGACCGTTCGAATCCACTTCTGGTCCAGTCGGCGCGTGGGACGTTCGACCTCGAGATGTCGATGTTGTCGCGGACGATGCCCCCACCGGTGGTCGGGATCGTGCGCATGATCCTGTCGGGCGTGCTCGACCGGTTCCCGGATCTGCGGATCTATTTCGCCGAGACCAATGCCAGTTGGATGCCGGGACTGCTCTACATGCTCGACGACTCCTATTCGATCTTCAAGCACTGGTACGGCGTCGAGTTGGCCATGCGCCCGAGCGAGTACATCTGGCGTCACTTCTCCTTTGGCATCGTGCGCGATCCGCTGGCACTGCGCATGCGCGACCTGTTGGACATCGATCACATCATGTGGGGTTCTGACTTCCCGCATTCGGTCTCGTCGTTCCCCGAGTCCGCTCGCTGGTTGGACGAGATCTTCGAGGGGTGCCCGGCCGAGGTCCGTCGCAAGGTCCTCGTCGACACGCCCTGTGCGTTCTTCGGCCTTGACCCCGCAGCGGAGCTGACGCCGACACCCGTCGGCTGATCCCCGCGTGGCCCGTCTGGTGGGAGGGCTACGTTCCGACGAGTTCTTCGCCGATCACCCGGAGTTCGGCGCAGCCGTGCCCGCTCGGCCTCGTCGACGCCGAGTTCGCGCAAGATCTCGTCGTTGTGCTGGCCGAGGACCGGCGCCGAGGTGCGGATCCACGACTCGATCCCCGACAGGGAGAAGGGAAGGCCCGGTAGTTGTGACGCGACGTGACCGGGTGATCTTCCGTCTCGAAGAGGCCACGGTGGCGGATCTGCGGGTTCTCGATGACCAGGGGCGGCTTGATGACCACTGAGGCCGGGACCCCGGCGCGCACCAACCGCTCGGCCAGGTCGCCTGCGTCCCAGTGCCTCGTCGCAGTCCGCCAACCATTGGTCCAGCGCGTCCTGGTTCGCCGCCCTGTCCGCCAGCAGTCTCACCGTGGAGCGGCACGGTCGCACTGCTCGGTCGGCATCTCCGATGATGCCGCACAGCAACGTCCACTGCTCGTCGTTCTGGACCTCCAGTGCGATCCACTGGTCTGTTCCCGCGCACGCGTACACCCCCTGGGGAGCCGAGCCCATCGCCGCTGCGATTGCCCAGGCGTCCGTATGCCCTACCCGAGAGTTGATAGGCGATCGCCGACATGGCTGCTGCGTTCAATGCAGCCTCCACCATGGTCGCCTCGACCAGGTAGCCGCGCCCGTGCTCTTCGCGGGCGCAGAGTGCGACCAGGGAGGCGAAGGTGGCGTGGAGCCCGGCGATGGGATCTCCCGCCCCCCCGACGAGGACGGGTGATCCGTCCGGCCAACCCGTCGCCGCCGCCATGCCGGTCAACGACTCCATCGTCTGCGCGAAGCCGGGACGGTCGCGCCACGGTCCGTCGAGGCCGAAGGCGGGCATCCGCACCATGTTCAGCTGAGGATTGAGGGCGTGGAGCACGGTCCCAAGTCAGGCCGAACTGCTCCATGACCCGCGGCGTGAAGTTCTCGAACACCATGTCGGCGGTGGCACACAGCCGGAGCGCCAGTTCGTGGCCCTCGGCCCTCGTCAGGTCGAGGGTGATGCCGCGCTTGTTGGTGTTGGCCGCGTGGGCCAGTGGTCCCCACTCCCACCACTGCGGATCGCCGGGCGCCTTGGTGCCGGCGAAGCGCATGAGGTCAGGCCGCGTCACCGACTCGACCTTGATCACGTCGGCGCCCAGACAGGCCAGGACCTGCGTGGCGCACGGCCCCGCCCACCATGCGGTGAGGTCGACCACCCGGAGGCCGGCGAGAGGAAGGGCGTCCTGCGTCGGCCACGGGTTCCTTGGCTGGGCCGGGTGGCCCACTCGACCGTGCCGTCATGTTCCCCCGGTGCGGGTACCGGGTCGAAAGGACGGGGCGCGAGGTCGTGGAGACGGAACGGTATCCGGGGCTGGCGAAAGCGCCCGGAGGGATGGTCGACGAAGACCCCACGTGCCACGAACTGTTCGAACTGCTCGACCGTCGCACCGTCGAGCACCGGCGCCACGGGGATGCGCAGGAGACCCGCCTCCTCGAGGACGGTGGCCGAGGTGCGCGGGCGCGTGTAGGCCCTCGTCATCTCCCAGAACTCGTTGCGATGCTCGAAGCGCGGCGTGGCGCGGACGTAACGTTCGTCGTCGCCTATCTCCGGGTGGCCGATGAGGACGGCGAAGTCGGCGAACTGCTGCGCACTGTTGGTGGTGAAGTTCACCCAGCCGTCGGCAGTCGGCTCGACCGACGGGACCTCGATTCTCCGGGACGACGCGGTCATGGGTGGCCGGCCACAGCTGGCGGCGAATTCTGCGAAGACGGAGGGGAACGTGACCATGCCGATGGCCATGCAGTCGAGGACGGACACGTCGACGTGGCCGCCCACGCCGGTGTGATCGGCGCGCCACCACGCCGGCCAGCGCGCCGACAGCGGCGTAGGTCCCGGTCAGCCATTCGCCGACCCGGCCTCCCGCCGCGAGTGGCGTCGAGTCGGGGAAGCCGCGGCCACCCGTCGAGCCGCATGCAGCCTGCAACGTGAATTCCGTGGCGGCGCGACCCACCCAGGGTCCCGACGTCCCGAACAGGCTGATGGTGACGATGACCTGGTTGGGATTGGCCCGTCGTGCCGGCAGGACGGCGAAAGTCCGCTCCGGCGACGACGATGTCCGCCGCACGCACCAGGTGCTTCCTCGTTTCCCTGCGTGACCGATCGTTTGGAGGTGTGGAGGAAGTCGAACAGGCCGGGGATACCGGGCCACCGGCCGCCGGGAGGCATCGCTGCGGGTTCGACCACCACGACATCTGCGCCGGCATCCGCCAGGAGCTTCGTGCAGTAGGCCCCGGCGAGGCTGCCGGTCAGGTCGATGACGCGGAGGTCTCGGAGCGTCATCGGCGGTGCGGGCCCACTATGCCGTCACGGGCATGGTGATGCCGTACAGCCGGGCCGCGTTGGCACCCATGATGCCCTCCCGGATCGACACGTCGTCGATGCCGTCGAGCGCTTCGGCGGCGTACTCCAGCCCGTCGGGGTAGGTGCAGGTGGGGTGGGGGTAGTCCGTCTCGAACATGAGGTGCTCCCAGCCGATTGCCTCGATGGCGTCGCCGATGCCCTGCCGCTCGAACCAGAAACACGAATAGAACTGGCGCCGGAAGTAGTCCGACGGCTTCATGCTGAGGTGGTCGATGGCCTCGGGCGCCATGTCGTTGATCTGGTAGTCCAGCGCGCGCAGAATGAAGGGGATCCATCCGATGCCGCTTTCGACGGAGACGACCTGCAGCGTCGGAAACCGTTCGAGGACACCCGAGTAGATCATGTTGCCGACGACGGTCGCATTGTTGATGTAGAGCATGGCCGAGCCCAAGCCGAGTTTGCACCCGTCGTTGAGGGAGGGCCACGGGACGGTGCCGTACCACGAGATCGCCGATTCGCTGGAGCCGATGTGGAAGTTGATCGGCAGTTCGAGGTCGCTGGCCGCTTCCCACACCGGATCCCAGTGTGCCGTGCCGAGGTCGGGCAGCCCGTGGTCGTGAGGGGCCGACGTCGTGTTGATGCCGTGGAGCCCCAGCTGGTGGATCCGGTCGATTTCGGTCACCGCCAATTCGATGTCCCAGAAGGGCAGGATCCCCATGGGCATCAGGCGGCCGCCGGACTCCTCCTGCATTTCGGCCATGGCGTCGTTGTAGATCTGCACGGCCAAGCTGGCGCAGCGCCGGATCGGCGACCTTCCGGAAATTCTGGCCGCCGAATCCCACGGTGTTGGGGTAGACGATCTGGGCCCAGATGCCCTGTTCGTCCATCATCTCCAGGCGGTCCGGAATGGAGTACGCGCCGGCATGGACATCCTCGATGTCCCAGTTGAAGAACTCGAGGCCCGGCACCTTGACCCCGTCGCGCCCGACGACGCCCGATGCACCGGCCCGCGACAGGGTGACGCCGTCGACGACCCACATCGGGATGCCGTCAATGGTCTGCACCTGCGGCACCCGGTCCATGAAGGCCGACGGGTGCCCGGGAGGTCCACAGATCGTGGGGTTCGGTGAGATGCGTGTCCGCGTCGATGATGCACATTCCCTCGAATGGCTGTGCGGTCATGGGAGCCTCCTGCCCTTGTTCATTTCGACGCTGCCTGCCGGAGGGCGGGCAGCACATCTTCGACCAGGCACCGGTGGGCCCGGCGTTCCTCCTCCGGAGCCGAAGCATCGCGCCCCTCGACGAGGAGCACCCGTTCGAGCCCGAGCGCGGCCAATTCACCCAGCTTGGCCACACAGTGCGCCGGCGTGCCCACCACGCCGAACCGGTCGAGGAATCCGTCGTCGAGATGCTTGACATGGAGCGCCTGCTGCTCACCCCGCCTGACCGATTCCGACGGATGCCGGGTGCTGTGACCGCTGACGCCGTAGTCGGCGGTCACCGCTTCGATCAACGGCCCGGTCCTGGTCGCTCAGCCCGGTCGAGGGACTTCCCGGCATGCCGGAGAAGTGGGCGTACGGGGCGACCGAGCCCCGGGCCAGTTGGCGGGCTACGCCGGACGTCGGGGTGGGCGGCAACGACCAGGTACGCCCCGAGCGAGAGCGGTGCGCTGCCGGCGCCGGCGTCGCGTCGCGAACCTGCCGTGCGATGTCGATGGCCCAGGCCACGCGATCGGGCAGTGCGCCCACGTTGACGGTGAGCCGTTCCGCACAGCGGGCGCCGAGCGCCAGCATGCGGGGACCCGTTGCAGCGATGTCGAGGGGCACCTTGGGCTGGCCGGTCTGCGCGATCCAGGGGATCTGGCTCGCGTAGCCGTCGATGTCCACCACGTCGGAGCGCAGGTAGGCCTGCACATCCTCGGCGAATCGTGCGGTGACGTCGACGGACGCCGGAACCCGGCCCACATGGCCCAGCGAGGAGTCGCCCCGTCCCAGACCGAGCACCGCCCGGCCCGCCGACTCGACCTGGACGGTGGCGATGGCGGAGGCGACGACGGCGGGAAGGCGTGTCACGGGATTGGTGACGCCCACCATCAGGCCCAGTCGCTCGGTCCGGGTCGCTGCGAGGCACAGTCCGGCGAACGGATCGGCGGCGATGTTCTGGGTATCGCCGAAACTGATGCCGTCGAAGCCTTCCGCCTCGGCTCTCTGGCCGACCGCGGCGGCGGTCCCCGCAACGTGGACTGACGCCAACCAGACCTCGAGCATCCGACCCCCTCCGTGTTACGTCACCGCACAATGTCCCCGGTCACGACACCGGCCGACCCGGCACCCTATGAGCACCGAACGCCGTTCACAAGCGCCGGGCGCCGTCGTTGACGGGCCATTGGACGACCCTTATGGTACAGAGATTGATAAGGCAGCAGGGCAAGGGGGCGGCGATGGGGGCAGTTGAGGATTACGTCACGTACTACGGCTCCCACCAGTGGGAGAAGCTGAGGGGCGTTTTCGACGCCGCCGACTTCAAGCGGACGGGCCCCTACCTCGATGTGTTCACCGACGTGGACGAGTACGTGGACTTCCTCGAGGGCGTCGTCCCGACGATGGGGGCCGACTACGAGCTCCGGATCGAGCGCATCGTCTACGCGCCCGGCGAAAAGGTGGCGTTCGGCCAATTCATCGAGCACCTCGAGCTCGACGGCGTCATGACCGACATTCCCGAGACGATCGTCTTCGATCTCAACGACGCGGGGTTGATCCGCCGGATGAGCCTCTACCTGAAGCAACCTGGTGGTCTGGCTCCCGTCGGCGGCACGGACGCCATGGGTGCCACCGGAGGATGAGGTGAATGCTTGACCTCCTGATCAAGGGCGGGACCGTCGTCGACGGCACCGGGTCCGCGGGACGCCGGGCCGACGTGGGGGTGCGGGCCGGGCGTGTCGTCGCGGTGGGCGACGTCGATGAAGCGGCGCGGCGCACGGTGGATGCGACCGGCAGGGTGGTCGCACCCGGCTTCATCGATCCCCACACCCACTACGACGCGCAGATCCTGTGGGACGGCGGCGTGAGCCCTTCGCCGCTCCACGGGGTGACGACGATCGTCGGGGGGAACTGCGGATTCACGATTGCGCCGGTCTCGCCGTCGACGACGGACTACGTCATGCGGATGCTGGCCCGGGTCGAAGGGATGCCCGTGGCCACGCTCGAGGCGGCACTGGACTTCAGCTGGTCGACGTTCGGGGACTGGCTCAACGTGCTCGAAGGGAGCATTGCGGTCAACGCCGGGTTCCTGGTCGGACACTCGACCATGCGGCGATTGGTGATGGGGGAGTCGGCGGTCGGGGGCGCGGCCACCGAGGAGCAGATCTCTGCCATGGCGCGTCTGGCCCACGAGAGCATGGAGGCCGGCGCACTCGGCTTCTCGACCTCGAGGGCCGGGTCCCATCGTGACCACGCGGGCGAACCGGTGCCCTCACGTCACGCCAGCGTCGAAGAGATCCTGACGCTTTCGTCGACGGTGGCCGAGCATGCGGGCACCATCATGGAGATCGTCCCGACGGCGGAGTTCTACTTCACCGACGACGACATCTCGTTGATGACCGGCATGTCGTTGGCCGGCCGGCGCTCGGTCAACTGGAACCTGCTGGGCGTGCTCGGTGGTGAGGAGAAGTTGCGCAACAAGTTGGCGTCAGCCGACCACGCCGCACGTCACGGGGCGCGGGTGATCCCTCTGACCCTGCCCGACCCACAAGCGATGCGCCTCTCCTTCGAGACGGGCTTCGTCTACGACATGCTCCCGGGCTGGGGCGAGGTGATGACGATGCCGCACGAGGCCCGCCTCGCGGCGTTGCGCGACGCCGCTGTGCGTCGACGGCTCGAGGAGGGGAGCCGGGGCGCACCGTGGTGGGGCGTCTGGGAGGACACCATGCTCTCCGAGACGTTCAACCCGGAGAACGCGCGCTGGGAAGGCCGCACGGCAGGTGATGTCGCACGGGAACGAGGCGTCAGCGCCTTCGACGCCCTCTGTGACGTCGTGGTGGCCGACGACCTCCGGACCGGCCTGGTGCCGCTGTCGATCGACGACACCGAGGAGAACTGGCGCCTGCGGAGCGAGCTGTGGCGTGATCCCCGGGTGGTGATCGGCGGATCGGATGCGGGCGCCCACCTGGACACCATCTGGACGTTCAATTGCATCTCCTCCCTGGTCGGCCCTTCGGTGCGCGAGCGGCACCTGATCGCCCTCGAAGAGGCGGTGCGCCTGGTCACCGACGTGCCGGCCCGGATGTACGGGCTGATCGACCGTGGCCGGCTCGAACCGGGCTGGCATGCCGACATCGTCGTCTTCGACCCCACCACCCTCGACCCCGAGCCGGTCCGTGCGCGTGACCGACCTGCCCGCCGGCGGCTGGCGTCTGACGGGCGGCGCCCGCGGGGTGGAGCACGTGTTCGTGAATGGTGTCGAAATCGTGTCGGGCGGTATGTACACCGGGGAACGGCCCGGCACGGTCTTGCGGTCGGGACGTGCGACCCGCACCGTGCCGATTCCCGCCGACGCATGAGGAGGTCCCGATGACGTTGGAGACGGAGAGCGCTGAGCTGCCGAGGTTCATATCCGTCGACGATCACGTGGTGGAGCCTTCCCGGCTCTGGCAGGATCGGCTGCCTTCCCGGTACCTCCAGCAGGGACCACGCACCGTGCGGCAGAAGGGCAAGATCGTCTTTGACGCCACCAAGAACCCGAACTTCATTCTCGGTGACGGGCCCGACGACCGCTGGTGCGACGTCTGGTACTACGAGGACACCTGCTCACCACTCCGCGGCGACCTTACGGCGGTCGGTCCGCTCGCCGACGCTGTCCCCACCACACCCGTGACGTACGACGACATGTTGCCGGGTTGCTTCGACCAGGCGCACCGGCTGGCCGACATGGAGCTCAACCACACCGAGGCGAGTTTGTGTTTCCCGACCATCCCCCGCTTCTGCGGGCAGCTGTTCCTCAACCGGGCCGACATGGACCTGTCCCTCTTGTGTGTACAGGCCTACAACGACTGGATGATCGAAGACTGGTGCGGGGGCGCCGGCGCCGGCCATCTGATCCCTTTGACCCTGATTCCCCTTGTGGGATGCGGAGCTTGCCGCAGCAGAAGTCCGCCGTTGCGCCGACCGGGGATCACACGCCGTGGCCTTTTCCGAGAGCCCCTCGGAGCTCGGCCTGCCGAGCATCCATGGCGGTGCATGGGATCCGTTCTTCGCGGCGTGCGCCGAGACCGAGACGGTGATCAACATGCATATCGGCTCATCGTCCAAAATGCCGCAGTCGTCGCCGGGCGCTCCGATGATCTCCCTGGTGACCCTCACGTCGGAGAACTCGGTCCACGCACTGGTCGATTGGCTGCTCTGCGGCGCCCTGCCGCGGTACCCCTCGCTCAAGATCGCACTCAGCGAGAGTCAAGTGGGTTGGATGCCCTTCATTCTCGAGCGCCTCGACAGCGCCTGGAGAAGGAGCAAGAACTATGACCCGGGCATCTACGACCTGATCCCCGATCCTCCGAGCTCCTATGTTCCCGACCGGGTGTTCGCCTGCGTCTTTGACGACTCCGTGGGTCTCGCCTTACGCGACCACGTCGGCATGAGCCAGATCATGTTCGAGACCGACTATCCCCACGCGGACTCCACCTTCCCCGAATCGAAACAGGTGGCGGAAAAGATGATCGCCGAGTCGGGCCTCTCGCCCAGCGAGGCGCGTCAGTTCCTGCGCTGCCAACGCCATCGCCTGTTACGACCTACAGCGCTTCGGCATCACGGAGTAGGACGGCACAGCATCAGATGACCCGACTCGCCCGCCCCTCCCAGTAGCGGTCGCGGAGCTCGCGCTTGTACAACTTGCCGTTGTCGAGCCGGGGCAGCTGCTGCAGGTAGTCGTAGGTCCGTGGCCGCTTGAAGCCCGCGAGCCGCGCTTCGCACCAGGCGCGGAGGCGCTCGGTCATCTCGACTCCGGCCCCTTGCCAGTCCACAAGCTGGATCACCGCCTTGACCTCCTCGCCCATCTCGGGGTTCGGCACGCCGAACACTGCCGCGTCGAGCACGTCGGGATGCGCCAGGAGGACGTCTTCGATCTCCTGCGGGTAGATGTTCACGCCGCCGGAGACGATCATGAAGGCCTTGCGATCGGTGAGGTAGAGATAGCCGTCCTCGTCGAGCCGCCCTATGTCGCCGAGCGTTCGCCACGTCGGGTGGGCGGGGTGCGAGGTGGTCTTCGTCTTTTCGGCATCGTGGTGGTACACGAACTCGGCTCCCCGGAGCTCGAAGTACACGGTGCCGTCCTCGCCCGCCGGGAGCGGACCCCCGGCGTCGTCGCAGATGTGAACCACCGCGCCCTGACTTGCCCGGCCCACCGACCCCTTATGGGTCAGCCACTCCTCAGAGCTGATTTTGGTGCTGCCGATGTTCTCCGTGCCGGCGTAGTACTCCTCGATGATCGGACCCCACCAGGCGATCATCTGCTCCTTGGTCTCGATAGAGCAGGGCGCGGCGGCGTGGATCGCCACCTCGTGGCTCGACAGGTCCCCGTGGGTACGCGCGGCTGCAGGCAGTTTCAGCATCCGGACGAACATCGTGGGAACCCATTGGCTGTGGGTGACCCGTTCACGCGCAATGAGCTTCAGGGCCTGTTCGGGATCGAAGCGCTCCATGACCACCACAGTTCCGCCGAGACTTTGCACGGCCAGGGTCACCCGCAGGGGTGCGGCGTGATACAGCGGGGCCGGGCTCAGGTAGACCATGTCCTCGCGAAAGCCGTAGAGGGCCTGATTATGTGCTGCGATCTCGGCTTCCCCCAGGCTCGCCTCGCCCGCAGGCAAGGGGAACTTCACACCCTTCGGACGACCGGTGGTGCCGGAGCTGTAGAGCATCACCGTGCCGCGGCGCTCGTCGTCGAGAGGATCGGTCGAAGAGCCTGCCGTGGCGGTCTCGTAGGACTCGTATGCGGAGGTCTCGCCGTCGAGCATGAGTCGGCGGAGGACGCCGGGCGTTCCCGGCACTATGGCCCGCGCCACGTCGGCGCACGCCGCGCTCGTCACCAGAACCTTGGCCCCGCAATCGTCGACGATGAACGCGGCTTCGGAGGGTGTCAGGTGCGCATTGACGGCGGTGACATAGAAGCCCGCACGCAGTGCCGCCCACACCACCTCGCAGTACTGCGGATGGTTTTCCATCATGACGGCGAAGTGGTCTCCGGGTCGGAGCCCCGTCTCGCGGAGCACGCGGGCCAGCCGGATGGAGCCGTCGTTGAGTTGGCCATAGGTGACGACCTGACCGCTGGCACCCATGACGACAGCCCGTCGTTCCGGATCGGTGGCGGCGATCGTCCCGGGGTAGGCCATCAGGCCGGGACCGTTTCCCGCGTCACAGAGCCCTTCACGAGCGACTGCGCGGACCGTACCATCGACACCGTGGAATTCCTCTCTGACCTGGGCGATCAACACGCTGCACCGGCATCTGCAGGCTCTCGTCAGCCTTGATTCAGACTTTATAATGATATAGATTTCCGGCATCGCGACCTGAGAAAGGTGCCGCAAGCCTCGACCATCCGCAGACGAAGGGGGAAGCATGCTCGATGTGGTGATTCACGGTGGTTCCGTGGTGGACGGCACCGGTGCAGCCGCCTCGCAGGGGGACGTGGGGATCCTGGACGGCCGCATCGTCGAAGTTGGTCGCGTGAGCGATCAGGCCAAGGTCACCATCGATGCGGAAGGGCTGGTGGTCGCGCCCGGGTTCATCGACCTGCATTCCCACTACGACGCCCAGCTCTTCTGGGATCCGACGCTGAGCCCTTCGCCCTTGCACGGCGTGACGACGGCGGTCAGCGGCAATTGTGGCCTCACCCTGGCGCCGGCGGCGCCCGATGATCGCGACTTCTTGACCAGGCTCCTCGCTCGCGTCGAGGCGATACCGGTCGAGGCGCTCCTCGCGGGTGTCAACTACGAGTGGGAGTCCTTCTCAGAGCTCCTCGACGTCGTCGAGGCCAAGCCGTTGGCGCTGAACATCGGGTTCATGGTCGGCCACTCGGCGATCCGACGCGCTGTCATGGGGCCGGCGGCGTCGACCGACAAGGCCAGTCCGGCCCAGATCGCGGCAATGCGCGCCCTCCTCGGTGCTGCGCTCGCCGCGGGCGGTTTCGGATTCTCGACGGCGAACGTGGCCACGCAGGTCGACGGCGACGGACGGCCCACTCCGCCCAACCTCGCCGACCCTCACGAATTCATCGAGCTGGCTGCGGAGTGCGGCCTGCATCCGGGTACGTCCATCGAGTTCATCCCCGGTTCCTTTCTTGTCGGGTTCAGCGACGACGACATCGCGCTGATGGCCGACATGTCGGCCGCGGCCGACCGTCATCTCAACTGGAACACGCCCCTGATCAATCGCAACGCCCCGGGCCTCTACCAACGACAGCTCGACGCGTCGGACTTCGCCAAGGCACGCGGGGGTTGGATCGTCCCTATGTTCATGCCGCAGAACGGCCCCTTGCGCCATGATTTCAAAGAGGCGTATGTCTTCCGGGCGGTTCCGGGCTGGGCCGATGTGTTCACGCTCGAAGGCGAGGCGCGGGTACGCGCCCTGGCTGATCCGGCCGTCCGTGCGCGATTGAAGGCCTCCGTGGATGCAGAGACGCAAGGCCTGGCCGTGGTCGTGCGGAACTGGGCCGGCTACGAGGTGAACGACGTGGCCGATCCGGCGCTTTCCCATCTTCTCGGACGGAACATCGGGGAGCTCGCAGCCGAGCGCGGGGTGAGCCCCTTCGACGCCATGCTCGACGTCGTGGTCGAGGCCAAGCTCGACGTCGGGTTCGTGCGCTACCAGTATCCCGACGACGAGTGGACGGCGAGTGCGCGGCTCGATGTGCTCAAGGACCCCCGTGTGGTGCTCGGCGCTTCCGATGCAGGGGCACACGGGGAAATGATGGTCGGCGCCGATTTTCCCACCCGCTGCATCGGCGAGCTCGTGCGGGAAAAGCAGATCTTCACCGTCGAGGAGATGGTGCACCAGTTCAGTGATGTCACCGCACGGCTTTACGGGCTGAAGGATCGGGGTCGGATCGAGGCCGGCATGTGGGCCGACCTCGTTCTGTTCGATCTGAGCCGCATCGGCGCCGGTCCGATGAAGAAGGTGAGCGATCTGCCCGCCGGGGCTTCGCGGCTCACGACCGAGTCGACCGGCGTCGAGCATGTGCTGAACCGTGGAACTGAGGTCGTCCGCCACGGCCGGTTCACCGGCGACCTCCCGGGCCGGTTGCTCCGCTCGGGCCGCGATACGGCGACGGTCACGGCGCGTTAGCCGATGTCCCCACGAGGTATTGCGGCGATCGCCCGCGATGATCCCGATCGCGAGGCAATCGTCTGTGGCGACCGTCGGGACACCTTCGGTGATCTCGACGCAGATGCGAACCGCTGGACCCAGCTGTTCGCGGACGCGGGCGTCGTCCACGGGGACAGGGTCGCGGTCATGCTCGGGAACCGCCCTGAGGTCTTCTCGGCCTGGATCGGTGCGGCCCGCATGGGTGCACTCGTGGTCCCCGTGAGTTACCGGTTCACGGTCGGCGAGGTCGCCTACATCCTCGAGGACTCGCAGGCAGCCGCCTTCGTCTACGAAGACGAAGAGGTGGGAGGTCAGGCGGGGGCGGGCATCGGCACCTTACGGGCCCGGGCCAATGTCGACGATCCGGCGTGGCGCAAGCTACCGGCCCAACCGGCTAATCGGGAATTCCTCGGAAGCCCCGTCATCTTCATGAACTACACCTCGGGGACGACCGGGAAGCCGAAGGGGATCGCCCGTGCGCTCCCCGTCCCGGCCGGAGAGGACATGGCTTCCCAGCCGTTCACCGAGCTGTGGGGCTGGACGCCCGACGACGTCCATCTCCTCTGCGGGCCGGCGTACCACACCGCACCGGGCAACTATGCGGTCGCACACCTTCTCGAAGGGGCCCGCGTGGTGGTGATGCCGCGGTTCGACGCGGCAACCTGCCTCGAGCTCATTGCGACGGAGGGCGTGACGACCTCCCACATGGTGCCGGCGAATTTCGTGCGGATTCTCGAAGCGGACTGGACGGCGTACGACCGCTCCAGCGTGCGCAAGATCCTTCACGCAGCTGCACCGTGCCCCATCCCCGTCAAGCGGAGGATCATGGAGGTGTTCCCGCCGGGTTCGGTGTGGGAGTACTTCGGCATGAGCGAGGGTTTCGTCTCGTTGATCTCGCCGGAGGACTGGCTCGCCAAGCCGGGCAGCGTGGGTCGGCCGATCGCGGGCATCAGCGTGAAGATCCTCGACGAGGACGGGAACGAGTTGGCTCCGGGCGAAGTCGGCTACATCTATGTGTCAGCTCTGAGTGGCTTCAAGTTCGAATACCACAACGCAGCCGACAAGACGGCGGCGACATGGCGCGGCGACTTCTATACGGTCGGCGACCTGGGCTCTCTCGACGAGGACGGGTTCCTGTTCATCGCCGATCGGCGGGTGGACCTTGTCATCAGCGGTGGCGTGAACATCTACCCGGCCGAGATCGAAGGAGCCCTGGCGGACCATCCCGACGTCGTCGACTCCGCCGTCTTCGGGTTGCCTGACGAGAAGATGGGCCAGAGGGTGCACGCGCTCGTGGAGCTTCGTCCCGACGCCGATGTCACCGAGGAGGCGCTGCTGATCTTCCTCGGGGAGCGGTTGGCCAAGTTCAAGCTGCCCCGCAGCGTCGAGCTGGTGGCGGAGCTCCCCCGGGAGCCGAGCGGCAAGGTGCTCAAGCGTCAGCTGCGCGACGAGCGGCTCTCTGCCTCGGCACTGTGAGCACCGACGTTGGTAGGTTGCAGCAGACAAGCGGAAGAGCGGGAGGACAGCGATGGCCTACGAACTGGTGATCCGCGGGGGGACGGTGCTCGACGGCTCGGGTGCCCCACGCGTGCGGGCCGATGTCGGCATTTCGGGCGGGCAAGGTCGTCGCGATCGGCGCTCTGGCCGAGCGGGGTGACGCAGGAGATCGACGCCGACGGACTTTTCGTCGCGCCGGGATTCATCGACGGGCACGCCCACTTCGATGCGCAGATCTTCTGGGACTCCCTCGGCAACTGCTCGTCGCTGCACGGTGTGACCACGACCATCATGGGCAACTGCGGCTTCACCATCGCCCCGACGCCGGCAGCTTCGAAGGATCTCGCCATTCGCAGCATCGAGCGGGCCGAGGACATCGCCCGCGACGACATGCTGGTGGGCGTGCCGTGGACGTGGCGCACCTACGCCGACTATCTCGAGGCCGTCGATCAGCTGCCGAAGGGGATCAACTTCGCCGGTTACGTCGGTCACTCCGCCCTGCGGTGTTTCGTCATGGGCGAGCGGGCCTATACGGACCAAGCGACCCCCGAGGAGATCGCCGCCATGCGGGCCGAGGTCGAAGCGGCCGTCCGGGCGGGAGCGATCGGGTTCTCGACCTCGCGGATCAGTCAGCATCGGACGGTCGACGACGGACCGGTGGCGAGTTACGTCGCCAGCTGGGAGGAGGTCGAGGCTCTGGCCGATGTGCTCGGTGAACTCGAGACCGGTGTGTTCCAGCTGGCCGGGCGACATCACCAACGCGGATCTCCAGCAGGAGCTGACCAAGATCGCGCTGCGCATCAAACGGCCCGTGCATCTGGCCTGCGTCTACGTGAAGGATCGACCCGAGGCGTTCCGGAGTGGCCTGGCGTTCCTCGACAATGTGGCGGCGTTGGGAGGACGGGCCGTCGCCCAGGTGCATGTGCGCGAGCTCCAGAACGTCATCGGTTTCCGGGTCGGACTGCCCTACGACCGGTTGCCCCAGTGGCAGGAGCTGCGTGCACTTCCGTTGAGCGAGCAACGCACGGCTCTGCTCAACGCGGAATCGCGGGCAGCAGTTGGTCGATGAGGCGTTGCACGGCCCTTACGTGACGACGACGGTCACCGCCGAGGTACAGGCGCGGCTTCCGGACTACGAGAATCTGCGGGCGCTGTTCTCCTCGACGGAGAACAACCCGTCGGTGGCCGAGCTGGCGCGGCAGCGCCAGACGACGGCGCCCGAGATCCTGATCGATCTTTCGCTCGAGGCCGACTTCGACCAGTACTTCACGCAACCCTTCGCCAACCAGAACCACGATGCGATCGAGGAGATCCTGCGGCATCCGCACACCGTCATCGCGCAGTCGGACTCCGGAGCGCACGTATCGCAGATCATGGATAGCTCGATCCCTACGTATTTCCTGGCCCACTGGGTGCGCGAGCAAGAGCGCTTCACGTGGGAGGAGGCCATCTCCATGCTCACCTCACGTCCAGCCCTCGAATTCGGTCTCAGCCGGCCGGGGCCTCTTGCGGGAGGGATACGTGGCTGATGTGGTCGTGTTCGATCCCGAGACGATCGGGCCGAGGCTCCCCTCGGCGTTGGCGGACCTCCCGGCGGGTGGGACGCGGTTGGTGCAAGAAGCCGACGGCATCCGCGCCTCTGTGGTGTCGGGCCAGGTGCTCCTGGACAACGGCGCCTTCACCGCTGCTCGACCGGGTCAGCTCATACGGGGAAACCGGCAACTCTCCAACTGACCGCGACGGGATCGCTGGAGCCGGGCGATCCGGCACTACTCCAGAACCGAGGGATCCTTGCGGATCTGCATGCGGCACATCGCCTCGAAGAGACCGGTGAAGTTCTTGTCACGGAAGAAGCTGCCGTACGCAGCCGCTGCGTCAGGGTGCATCAGCTTCCCGCCGCCGACCGCCTCGATGTGCCAGGCCTGTCGACAGCGCCATTCCAGGCATGTGGCACGCAGGTAGGCCTGCTCGATGCAGTTGCCCATGACCAGGACGCCGTGGTTGGCCAGCAGGGCCATACCCGCATCGCCGACGGCTTCCACCGCGGCGCGGGCGTTGGCCGCGTCGTCGACGGCGCCCCAGTACTGGTCGTAGACCGCAATCTCGCCGTCGTAGTAGGCGCTCGACTGGTCGTAGATGCCGGGAACGCGTCCGAGGTCCGCCCAGATCGTGCCCCAACGGGTGTGGTTGTGCAGCGAGACCGTCACGTCCTCGCGCGTCTTGTGGAGTTCGACGTGAAGCTGAATGGCCGGAGTGATCGTCCAGGGTCCGTCGAGCTCATTGCCGTCGGCATCCATGCGCATGATGTCGCTGGCTCGAACTTCGCCCCAGGTCAATCCGAAGGGGTTGACGAGGAAGGTGCCGTCGGGCTGCTTGAAGGTAATGTGACCGGCGAGGTGATCGTTGTGGCCTTCGTCCCACAGGCACCGCGCCAGAAGCGCAATCTGCTGATGAGGGGTGAGAGCGTCGGAAGCGGGGGAGCGATGGGCTTGGTGACGACCATCGACTTCATCTGGGTCGGGGCGTTGGTTTGAGTCGCCGTCATGCGAGTCGATCCTTTCGCAAAGTGTCGAGTCGCTCCGTGCGGCCCTTGACACGGCTGGCATTGCAGATAGGCTTACTTTATCGATCTTTAAGATGTTACGCAACCAAACAGTGGATCCAGAACGTGGCAGCGCAGGGGGACTGCGATGAGTGATGGGCAATGCGCACAGTGACGACGATCGAGACACCACTTCTCATCTCCGTGGACGACCATGTGATCGAGCCGCCGAACCTCTGGGTCGACAAGGTTCCACGGTCGGATCGCGAGCGGGTCCCGCATGTGGTCGAAGAGGACGGTGCGTCGATCTGGCTGTACGAAGACGTGCGCATCCCGATACCCGGTCTGTTCGTGCAAGCGGGGCGCGACCAGTCGGAGATCGTTCCCGAATTGATGTCCTACGAGAAGATGCGTCCCGGCTATTTCGATCCGGGCGAGCGGGCGAAGGACATGGATATCGACGGCGTCATCGCGTCGCTCTGCTTCCCCACCATCCCTCGCTACTGCGGCCAGCAATTCCTCGAAGCCAAGGATCGCGAGATGGCGCTCACCTGTCTGCGCATCTACAACGACTGGATGATCGAGGACTGGGCCGGGGGTGCCCCGGGTCGTTTCATACCCGTTGATCGTCGTTCCCCTGTGGGATCCCAAGCTCGCCGGGTGACGAAGTGCGGCGCTGCGCCGGCATGGGGGCCAAAGCAGTGTCCTTCTCCGAGAACCCGGCCAAGCTCGGACTTCCATCCCTGCACGATGCAGCCAACTACTGGGATCCCTTTCTCGAGGCGGTCAATGCGACGGAACTTCCCCTCTGCATCCACTTCGGCTCCTCCTCCATGGTGCCGACGACGTCCGACGACGCACCCGTTTACGTGTCCGCGCTCCTTTCGCCGCTCAACCTCACGTATGCGACGGCGGACTGGCTGTTCTCGAAGAAGCTCGAGAAGTTCCCCAACCTCAAGATCTGCCTCTCCGAGGGCGGTATCGGATGGATTCCCGTACATCCTCGAGCGCGCCGCGTTCATCATTGAGCACATGCCGTGGGCCCGTACCTATGGCTCCTTCGACTACACGCAGACGAAGCACGAGAACCTCGGTCCGGAACTGACCCCGACGGAGCTCTTCCAGAAGCACATCTACGGCTGCTTCATCGACGACGCTTTCGGGATCAAGAACCTTGCCGCCATCGGTGCGGACAACGTCATGATCGAGACCGACTATCCCCATGGGGACGGGACCTACCCGCATTCGGTCGACAACGCCCAGCGTTTGTTGGCCGGCCTGGACGAAGAGACCCGGTACAAGATCATGCAGGGCAACGCCCGAAGGGTCTTCGATCTCCCTTCATGACGTGGTGAGTGACAGTGAAGGCCCCGAGAGCTGGCAAGGGGTACTCCGACGACCTCGAACAGCGCCGTGCAGCGTCGCGCTCCATGGGCGGCGAGGAGCGCCTGCGCAAACACCGCGACTGCCGGCAAGCTCGATGCCCGGGCCCGGATAGACCACCTGCTCGATCCCGGCTCCTTCGAGGAGATCGGCACGCTGGTCGGAGGAGCCGAGGCTCCCGCCGATGCGGTGATCATCGGCGCGGGCACGATCGACGGCCGCCCCGTCATGGTGGCGGCCGAGGACTTCACCGTGTTGGCGGGCACGATCAGCGCGGCGTCGAACGCAAAGCGTTACCGGGTGGCGGAGATCGCGGTGACCGACCGTGTGCCCTTGGTGATGATGCTCGAAGGAGCGGGCTTCAGGGCCGACGGCAAACCTTACGGGCGTAGCCCCACTGATCTGCTCGCCCAATCCCGTTGCTCGGGCCGGGTGCCGCTCGTGACCGCCATCCTCGGGGCATCGGCGGGTCACGGAGCGCTCGTCGCCCCGATGTCCGACTTCACGGTCATGACCGCACAGGCTTCGGTGTTCACGGCAGGACCGCCCGTCGTCTTCGAGTCGCTCGGCGAGAAGATCAGCAAGGAGGAGCTCGGTGGCCCGGCCGTCGCGCTTGGCCAGCGGCCTGATCCACAATGCCGCCCCAAACGACGCGGCTGCTCTCGAGATGGTGCGGGCCTACCTGCGGTACTTTCCGTCCTCGGCCTGGTCGTACCCGCTGGATGTCGAGCAGGGGGACGGGGGCTTCCGACCCGTACCGGAACTGCTCGACATCGTTCCTCGCAACGGCCGGAGGTTGTACAACATGCGCGAGGTGGTCGACGTCGTTTTCGACGAGGGATCCTGTTTCGAGGTACAGCCGGGCTTCGGCCGCTCGCTGCTCTGCTTCCTCGCCCACCTCGGCGGCCATCCCGTCGCCGTGGTGGCAAACGAGCCCCGGTACCTGGCCGGTTCCCTCGACGCCGATGGAGCGGACAAAGCGGCCCACTTCATTACGGTCGCCGACTCGTTCCACCTGCCGCTGGTGTTCCTGGCCGACAATCCGGGCGTCATGCCGGGCAGCCAGTCCGAACGCCAGGCGATCCTGCGTAGCGGGGCGCGGATGTTCGCGGCGCAGACGCAGGCCCGTGTGCCCAAACTCACGGTCATCCTCCGCAAGGCCTATGGATTCGGCTCGATGGTCATGGGGATGATCCCCTTCGACGGGCAGTCGGCGACGTTCATCTATCCCGGGGCCACCATGGGAGCGATGGGCGCGGCCTCCATGAGCCGGGCCCGGGGTTCCGATGAGGACGAGGCGTCGCTTCTTCGCCAGGCGGAGGTCGAAGCCTCCTACCGGTCGGCGCAGAACTTCGGCCAGGACGAACTGATCAGCCCGGTCGAGACCCGCGATCGCCTTCTCCGTGCGCTCGAACGGGCGCTCTATCGGCGCCAAGGCACGCCGGAACCCGCAGCCCGCATCGGCATCATGCCCTGACTGCTCAGAAGGTGATCACGGTGCGCACGACCTCACCCGCTTCCATCGCATCGAACGCCCCGTTCACCTCTTCGAGCGCGATGCGACGGCTGATCATGCCCTCGAGGTCGAGCTGACCGGCCTTCCACAAGCGGAGAAAGCGGTGGAAATCGGAGCGGACGTCGGAGG
Source organism: uncultured Acidimicrobiaceae bacterium (assembly GCA_963755665.1). Taxonomy (GTDB): domain Bacteria; phylum Actinomycetota; class Acidimicrobiia; order Acidimicrobiales; family RAAP-2; genus Bog-473. Next base: position 150,823 of record CAVWKU010000013.1, on the reverse strand, counting down.
AGCCGTAGTAGCTCCCGACGAGCGTCTTCTCGTTGAAGAACACCTCGAAGGCGCTGAAGACGAGTTTGTCCTCCTCGCGTCCTGCGCCGACGATGCAGGCGGTCCCGCCTCGTCGGATACTGTCCCAGGCCATCCGCATGGTCTTGGCCAGACCGATGGCCTCGATGGCGTAGTCGAAGCCGTCGCCCGTCAGCTGGGCGCGCGCGTCCTCCAGGTCATCGGGGCTGCAGCTGTGGGTCGCCCCGAATTGCAGTGCCAGCGCGCGCTTGCCCTCCACCACGTCCACGGCGACGATGGTCGACGCACCAGCGAGGCGTGCCCCCTGAATGGCGGCGATACCGACCCCGCCGCAACCGAAGACGACGACCGATGACCCCGGAGTGACCTTGGCGCAGTTCACGGCCGCCCCGACGCCGGTGGTGACGCCGCAGCCGATGAGCGCCGCGATCTCGAAGGGCACATCGTCGTCGATGGCGATCGCCGCACGTTCTTGGATGGTGGCGTATTCGCTGAACGTGCCCGTACCCGACATGCCATGGACCGGAGTTGCACCGTGGCGAAAGCGCGGAGTGAGCGCACCGGTGGTGTACATGGTCGAACACAATTCCGGTCGCCTGCGGCCCGCACAGTTGATGCAGGAACCGCACGGGGCGGTCCACGCAATGATGACGTGGTCGCCCTCCTTGAGCCGCTGCACGCCGTCACCCACCGCCGTGACGATGCCCGCGCCTTCGTGACCGAGAACGGCGGGGAGCGTCTGCGGCATGGTCTGGTTGAGGATGGACAGATCGGAATGGCACACGCCCGACGCCATAATCTTGACCGTGATCTCTCCGGGCGCGGGTCCAGAATCGTGATGTCGCCGACGAGGACGAGACGATCGGTTTCGTTGCTGAAGAGCACGGCTGCTTTCATGGGTCCTCCCCCTCGCGGGTACGTTGGCGACGGTGGATCTGGGTCACCGTCGGTGCGACGAAATCGAGTGCGTCAAGATTCGATGGCCGACCGCATTTCCTCGAGACGTTGTGCGACCATCGAAGGCCCCTCGGGGCTGGGCAGCACGAGGAACCGATTCTCACAGAGAGCGTCGAGAACCGCCGTCGCGACGTGGGCCGGCGAGGTGGTGCTCGCTTCCACCGCGTCCCTGTAGCGCTGGGCGAGGTCGGGGTCGGGGTGCGATGCGCCCGGAAACTCTGGCGGCCGGTTGCGCTCGCTTTCGCGCGATCCGGGTCTGTACGACTCCGGGGCACACGAGAGAAACGTGGACGCCGGTATCGGAGAGTTCTGTCCGCAGCACCTCGGCCAATCCGGTCAGTGCGTGCTTCACGGCCGAATACGGGCCCAGGGAGGGGGTGGGGATGAGACCGGCCAATGAACCGGTGATGACGACGTGGCCGTTCCTTCTTCGCACGAGGTCCGGGACGAACGCAGTGAGGCCGTTCACGACGCCCATCAGGTTGACATCGATCAGCCAGCGCCACGTCTCCACGCTGGTGTCGAGCACCGAACCCGAAGGGGAGACGCCGGCGTTGAGGCACACGATGTCGACGGGACCGAAGCGGGAACGGGCCTGATGGGAGAGAGCCTCCATGTCGGCCCTGGAGCGGACGTCGCACTGGACCGCGATCGCCGAAGACCCTTGCGCCCTCATTTCGCTCACCGTGTCGTCGAGCGCCACCTTCTCGATGTCAGCCAGAACGACGCTGCATCCCACCGCGTCCAGGGCTCTCCCGAGAGCCCGGCCGATTCCGCTGGCGCCGCCGGTGACGACAGCCACACGGCCCCCCAGCCTCTGCATGTGATCTGATTGCTGTTGCGGCGAAGGGGTTCGCCTCAGTCCAGAACTCCGGGGTCCTTGCGGATCACACGGCGACACATCGCCTCGAAGAAACCGTCGAATGCGCTCGGAACCGAGTCGATCAGCGCGCCGAGGTCCTGCGCCGCCTTCTCGTTCATCGGGACCCCTCCGCCGAGAGCCTCGACATGCCACGCTTGGCGGCAACGCCACTCGAGCACCATGGCGCGGATATACGCCTGCTGAATGTCGTCGGCGATCACCATGACACCGTGGTTGGCCAGCAGGGCCGCATTGGCCGATCCCAGTGCCGCGGATCGCTCCACCGGCATTGGATCTGTCGTTGACCGGCCCGTCGTATTCGTTGTAGACCGCGATCTCGCCGGAGTACATGGCCGCCGTCTGGTCGTAGATCGGTGGGACCCGGTGGGCGTCGGCCCAGATGGTCCCCCAGCGCGGGTGGTTGTGCACGACGACGCCGGCGTCGTGCCGGTGCTCGTGCAGCACGACGTGCAGAGTGATGGCCGGCGTGATCAACCAGCGGCCGTCCAGTTGTCGACCGTCCTTGTCCATACGCGCGATGTCGCTGGCGCAGAGCTCGTCCCAGGCCAGCCCCCATGGATTGACGAGGAATGTGCCATCGGGCTGCTTGTACGTGATGTGTCCACTGAGATGATCGTCGTACCCTTCGTTGAAGAGGGTTCGGGCCAAGAGCGCGACCTCCTGCTCCGGGCTCAGATGCATTTCGGGAAATCGAAGGGGGATGGTCTCCACCGATTGCACAGCCATTGGCTTTCCTCGCTTCCCGATCGACAGGCTACGGCCGTGCGCCGAGTCGAAGCGTCCCCCGCATGCCTAACGTGTAAACAATTGCAAAACCTAATCTAAGGAGGGGCGTCGGGAGTGTCAAGGGGATCGGGAGAGCGCAGAGATACGGAGCGCAGATATACGGAGGGCCACCAATGAAATTCGGGTTCGCCATTCCGGCGTACGGCCCATGGCTCGATCGTGACGCCATGGTGGCGCTGATCGAAGCGGGAGAGGAGCTCGGTTACGACTCGATCTGGCTGCCCGACCACATCGCGATTCCCGAATATGGCAAGGACTATCTCCTCCAGCCGCCCTTCCTCGAGCCGCTGGCAGCATGTGGATGGGGAATGGGCCTCACGCGACGCATCCGCTTCGGCGTCGACGTCCTGGTGGCTCCCTACCGTCACCCCCTGCAGGTTGCGGCCATGGCGGGGACCTGGGCCCATCTCGAGCCGGGCCGCTTCGTGCTCGGGGTCGGCATCGGCTACCTACGAGGCGAATTCGAAGTGTTGGACACGGCGCCCTACGAGGAGCGGGCTGCCGTGACCGAGGAGTTCCTCAGGGTGGTGCGGCATACGCCCGAAGGCTTCATTCTGATGCCGAGCGCCAGCGTCCCGCTGTGGGTGGGGGGAAACAGCAGGAAGGCGCAGCGCCGCGCCGGACTCCTGGGCGACGGGTGGCACCCCCTCTGGATGCCGGCCGACGACTACGCCCGGGCGCGCGAGCTCATCCTGCACACCCGGTCGGAAGCCGGGTTGCCGCCCGAGTTCACGTTCTCCTACAGCTGCGGAGCCACCTCGGTACTCGAGAGGGACCCGGGAAACTGGCCCGCGCCGCGGGGGAGAGCTCCGGTGGGGACCGAGTTCTCCTACGCTCCGGCCGAGATGGTGGACGGAGACAACCGCCCCCGCTTCGTGGGGACTCCGGCGCAGCTCATTGAGGACTTCGGCCAGCTGGCCCGGGCGGGAGTCGACCATGTGACGCTCCGCTTCGGTTCGCTGGACGTCGCCCAGTTGGAGCGCTTCGCCCGGGAGGTGCTCCCCGCATTCGAGGGTCAGGCACAGGTTCCCTCGCGAGACAGGCCCCTTAGTAGAGGCTGCGGAACTGTGGGATGACGTCGGGTGTCATGCCCCACAGCGAGCGGATGATCGATCCGCCGTCGACGATCAGGGTTTGGCCGGTTATCCGGGCCGCCAACGCGGACGAGAGGAAGAGCACGCCGTTGGCGATGTCGCTTCCCCGGGGTGCGAGCGAGCGGGTTCTTGTCATCGACGGCATAGTGGCCTTCGGGCTGATCCTCGTTCCCGGTGCCGACGTTGCCCGGGGCCACGGCGTTGACCCTGATCCCGTAGCGTCCGAGTTCTTCGGCGAACGTCTTGGCGAGGGAGATCGACGCCGGCCTTGGCCACTCCGTAGGCGGCGTGATAGCGGGAGCCGGTGAATCCGTCGACTGACGCGATCGCCACGAGTGAGCCTCCCGTCCCCTGCGTGATCATGTGCCGGCTCACGATCTGCCAGAGGTCGAAGACCTGCGTGATGTTCTGGACGAGGTCCTGCTGCCACTCTTCGGGCGTGACGTCCTGGATCAGGCTCCAGGTGGCCTTCCCGATGATGTCGACGCAGACATCGATACCCCCGAGCCCGGCCGCCGCCTCGTCCACGGCCCGCTGGACCTGCTCTCGATCCGTCATGTCCGCCACGACCGGAAAGGCCTTGCCCCCGATCGACTCGATCTCGGCCACGATCCCTTTCGCCCGACCTTCGTCGATGTCGATGCAGGCGACGGTGGCACCCGCTTCGGCCAGCTTCAGCGAGGTCTGCCGGCCGTGGCCGGCCCGCTCCGGAATGAATCCCGCACCTGATACGACGGCCCGCTTCCCTGTGAGACCCAGGTCGATCATCGATTGCCCCCTCCTGATTTTCTCCACGTCACGCGTCGTGACCGGCGAACGATTGAGGCCCCATGATGCTGCAAAAAAGCGAACGCGTCATCTGTGCGGCATGCTTGGACCGGATCGAGTCGTGCCTCGAGGATGTTTCGGGCCAGGGGGTGAGCGTGGCGGACGTGCACATCGACGACCTGGAGGCGATCGGCCACGGGATCGAGCGACCCGAGCAGGTGCTCGTCGCCCGGGATGGACGGGTCTACGCCTCCGACAAGGCATCGGCGGTGGCGAGAGTTCTTGCGGACGGCGGGTTGGAGCGCATCGGCCGGGCGGGGGGTGAGCCGAATGGCATCGCCCTCGACGGCAATGGGCATTTCCTCATCGCCAACTTCGGATTGGGTGCGTTGCAGGACCTCGATCCTGGAACGGGAGAACGTACACCCGGTCGTCCACGACAAGGTCGGAGAGCTCCCACTCCGGTGGATCAACTACGTCCTGGCCGACTCGTCAGGAGCCCTCTGGGTGTCGGTCTGCGCACAGAACGCCGACCTGCGGCACGTCATCGCCCACGGGACACCAGAGGGGTACATTTTCCGGCTGGGTCCCCCTGACTTCGTTCCCGAAGTTGTCACCGAAGGGGTGAACTTTCCGAATTGCATGGCCCTCGACCGCCGTGAGGAGTACCTGTATGTCGTGCGAACCCTGCGGGCGGATGTGGTCCGCTTCGCGCGACAGGGCACCGGACTGGGTCCGGAAGAACAGTTCAGCCCACCGCTGGGCGGGCGGCGCGATGACGAATACGGGGACCATGCGGAGGCGCTGATCGCGGATCGTGCGGTCACCCGGCGATGGGGGATGGCGGACGGCTGTGCCTTCGACGCGGAGGGGAACCTATGGGTCACGCTGGCACGGGCCAACCGCATTGTGGCGGTGACGCCCGACCGCAATGTCGTCACGATCGCGGACGATCCCGACGGCGTCCTCCTCAGTGGTCCCACCAGCGTTGCGTGGGGCGGGACCGACATGCGCGATGTCTATATCGGCTCGCTCGAAGCCCCGTACGTCCTCAAAGGGAGGAGTTCCGTGCCCGGAATGCCGATGGTGCACCAAAGGTGAGGCGCGCACGGGCACGCGTGCTTGTCCGGTCAATCGTCGAGCCCGAGCCATACCCACAGGAGGTGCCACATGGTTGAGGATGCCGAAACGATGTTGTCCCGCAACGACGTCTTCGGTGCGCTGGGTACGTCGCGTGCCGTCCGGAGATTTGCCCCCAACCCTGTTCCGACGGAAACGATAGAGGCGCTCGTCTGGGCCGCCACCCGGGCCGCCAGTCCGGAAAATGACCAACCCTGGGAGTTCGTTGTCGTGACGGACCCCGGACGCGGGCCGACGTTGGTCGGCTGGTGGCGGCCGCGGCCGACATGCACGCCGCTTCGCTCCCTCCGACCGAAGACCCGGGCGTGCGCCGATCCCAGGAGTCGGCCAAGTACCTCGTGCGGCACTTCGGGGAGACACCGGTGATGATCTTCGTCTGCCACCACGTCGTCGACTACCCCGAGGCATACGTCAACGCAGGGGTCGGCTTCAGCGGCGTCTTCATGGCCGCCGCCAACCTTCTGGCCGCGGCGCGTTCCCTGGGCTTGGGGGCCGCGTTCACGTTCACCCACATGCTGGCCGGGCCCGACCTGCCCGAATTGCTCGCGTTGCCCGATGACGTCGCCATCACCGTGACCATCCCCCTCGGGTGGCCTCTCGGAGAGGTCGGACCGGTCTCGAGGCGCCCCTACGACCAGGTCCTGCACTGGAACCGGTTCGGGTCGGCGGCTGCGACGTGAGTGCCGTCAGTTCCCTTGTGAGGCGACTGCGTCATCGCTACTATGACCTTTATCGATCATTGTAAAAATGGGGCCAGGTCGCATCGCAGAGGGTCGTACCCGCAGGTGGTCGTCTCGCAGCAGGTAGTACCAGGGGTGGGAGGTCGAGGGGGGAGTGCCCGCCGACCGTGAGGCATCCGAGGAGGAGCCAATGTCACAGCGGATCACGCACAGCGAATGCATTTACGCACCCGGGGACGGCGACCTGGTCAAGGAGCTGTTCATCGCTCTCGGCTTCGCGGTCACGAAGGTCGATCCGCACCCGTACATCATCGCCCATGTCGACCCCGACGTGATGGACGTGATGAGCAACGTCATCTATGCCTCGGAGCTGACCGAGATGCAGAAGCAGTTCGAGAAGACGCTCCAGGCGACGTTGGCCAGCTCGGCCGGAATTCCGCGAAGCCACCGACAACTGGGAGAAGGACTTCCGCGACGACCCGCAGCGCTCGGTCCATTTCGGCTTCGAGTACGCCTCCCGGGACAGTTTCCAGGCGACCATCGATCGCCTGCGCGAAGCGAGCGGGCCGGGCAAGCCTCTCGAAGGTCGCCTTCTGGTCACCGGCGTGTATTTCCCGGGTGACGAAGGATCGATCACCGACACGATGGCGCAGGGATTCGTGTGGACCGATGTCATGGCCTCGGGGATCCTCACCTTCGGGCAGCACCTCGAGCTGCAGTGGCACATTGAGCCATCGGTCGTCCCGACGCCCGCATAGGGCATCGGCTTCGAGCAACGTCGTCGCTTGACGCGAGCGGCGCGCGTGCGCACGGAAATGCCCGTCGGACAGCGGGGGAGGCCGGACATGGCGTATGTCGTCGATACGGTACAGATGGAGCCCGGCAACGCCCGGGAGTACCTGCGCCTCGTAGAGACCGAGGCAGTGCCGGTGATGACCGATGCCGGCGCAGGCTTCGTCTCATGCTGGGAGACCTCGGGCGAGCTCGGAGAAGAAGTCAGCATCAAGACGATTTGGTCCTTCACCGATCACGTCGAGTGGAACGTCATCCGCAAGAACATGGTCCTCGACCCCCGCTACTACGAGTACTCACAGAAAATCGCACAGCTCCGCACGGGGGGACGCGTCGTTTCTTCTATCCGGCGCTCGTTCTCGCCGTTGCGCTGAGCGGGCGTGCGTCAATACCATGATCGACCGCAATATTCGCCACAAGGCTTGGAGGTACCACGGGTGCTGAGACGTTTCGAGATCTACACGATGGCCGAGGGGGTCGCCGCCGGAAAAGGTACACGAACTGGAGGAGGCCTTCCGGCGCTGCGGGGAGTTCATCCCCGAGATGACCCACTCGGTGGTGGGAAACAACCTCTCCGACGATCGACGTCCAGATGGTGTGGGAACACGGGTACGAATCGCCCGAGGCGTACCAGCGCTACATGGTGCATCCGTTCCACGCCAACATTCTTGGATCGTTACCTTCTCAACGACTGCCCCGAGCGCATCGTCGGCCACAATCCCGTTGGGCGACGGCGCTCTCGTGGGCTACACGTGCGACGGCCCGACGTATCTGATGCACGACGGCATGCGCAAGGTGGTCCTGTTCGGCCTGGAGGGCCCCGAGGACCAACAGAAGTCGTTCATCGAGGACCTGCGCGCGCTGGCCGGGTACCGAAGCCGGCGTGCTCTTGTCCGTCGTCGAACCGAACACGTTCGGCGTGGCCTGGTTCGATGGCGTCACGCCGCATGCTTCCGCCCTCGCAGTGGACGCACGTGTGGGAACTGGGATTCGAGTCCGGCCGAAGCCTATGACGCATATCAAAAGGGAGACTCGTCACTGGCGCGCGCCGAACGCGACGGGTGGTCGGGTCATCGGCGTGGTACGTCAGGCCGTCGAAATGCATTACGACGTGAAATTGTAAAGCGGGAGAGACGATGGCGAACGAAGAAGACGAGCAGGGTTTCGAGTTGCCGAGATTCATCTCGGTCGACGACCACGTGGTCGAGCCGCACGGTCTGTGGCAGGACCGCTTGCCTTCCAAGCACAAAGACGCAAGGTCCTCGTGTGCAGCGTCAGAAGGGCCAGGTCGTCTACAGCCCGACCGGACAACCGGGTTTCGCCGCGGACGATGGGCCCGACGCCCGCTGGTGCGACGTCTGGTACTACGAGGATACGGCGTGGCCGATGCACGCCGCCTTTGCCGCCGTCGGACCCACCGCCCTGCTGCCGGCCACGACCGCCCTCACCTACGACGATCTGTTGCCGGGCTGCTTCGACCAGGCCCACCGGTTGGCCGACATGGACGCCAACCACACCGAGGCCAGCCTCTGTTTCCCGACGGTGCCCCGCTTCTGTGGGCAGCTGTTCCTCAACCGTCAGGACATGGAGCTGGCCCACCTCTGCGTCCGGGCGTACAACGACTTCATGATCGACGAGTGGTGCGGTGGCGCCGGGCGCCGGCCGGTTGATCCCGTTGACCCTCGTCCCTCTGTGGGACCCCGAGCTTGCCGCGGCCGAGGTGCGCCGGTGCGCCGACCTGGGCTCGCACGCGGTGGCGTTCTCCGAGAGTCCCTCGGAGCTCGGCCTGCCGAGCATCCACACCGGAGAGTGGGAGCCGTTCTTCGCCGCGTGCGCCGAGACGAACACGGTCATCAACATGCACATCGGCTCGTCGTCGAAGCAGTCACAGACGTCGCCGGGCGCTCCCATGATCGCCATGGTGGCACTCACGTCGGAGAACTCCGTCCATGCCTTGGTGGACTGGCTCCTCTGCGGCGCACTGGCGCGGTACCCGAGCCTCAAAATCGCCCTGAGCGAGAGCCAGGTCGGGTGGATGCCCTTCATCCTCGAGCGACTGGACAGCGCCTGGCGCAGGAGCAAGAACTACGACCCGAGCATTTACGAACGAATTCCTGAGCCCCCGAGCTCGTACGTCCCCGACCGGGTCTTCGCCTGCGTCTTCGACGACTCGGTCGGTCTTGCGCTCCGGGACCACGTCGGCATGAGCCAGATCATGTTCGAGACCGACTACCCGCACGCCGACTCGACCTTCCCCGAGTCCAAGCAGGTGGCGGAGAAGATGATCGCCGAATCCGGCCTCTCCCCGTCCGAGGCGCACCAATTCCTGCGCGCCAACGCGATCGCCTGTTACGACCTGCAGCAATTCGGCATCGAACGCTGAAAGGCCGGCCCTCCAGGCTCGAGGACCGTCTCTACGTCTGAGGACTCTGCCGCCTCACTCGTCGAAGATGGCGTCCAGGGCCGGGGCAACGTCCCGATGGGTCCGGACCGGGGAGAAGCGGCCCCGGCCGGCCTGCGCCAATTCCCGGGCCAATAGTGCGTCGTGCTCACCGCTCACGTCGAGCAGGATGTCGAGCCGCGCCAATCCGGCGGCCAGTGGGACGGGGTCGACGCCCGCATTGTGGACGCAGTCCGACAGGAGGACGGCCCGCGTCTGCGTCGTGCGGGCCCCCGCCAGCTCCTTCGCCGCGAGCTCGAGGGGGAAGCCGACATTGGTCAGGCCACGGGCCGGCAGGCGGAGCAGCGTCTCCATCAGCGTCGCCGGCTCGACGCGTTCCCCGAGCGGGAGCAGCAGGGCTGCGTCGGACCAGAAGGCGATGACCGCCAGTTGGTCGTCCTCCATTTCCCCGGCCAGCGCACCGACCGTGGCGGCCGCGGTCCGCACCCGCTCGCCCCGCATCGAACCCGAGATGTCGACCAGGAGGGCGACGGCGCGAGGGTGGAGGAGGCGTGTGCGCACCACCACGTCCTCGGGTGCGATGTCGGGGGTCTCGAGGAGCGCGTCCATCGTCGCGTCGAGGTCGATCTCGTCGGAACCTCCGTCGAACGGCGCGCTCTGGAGAACGCCGCGTCCACCGCGTGCGGGGTCGGCGGTCGCGGCGGCGAGCCAGGGCCAGACGGGAGGCGATCTCGTGGGCGCGGCGAGCGACCTCGGTGTCGGCTGCGTCCTCGATCCAACGGCTGCAGTTCGCCCTTCGTCGTCACTCTGGCTGGGCATGGTCCGTTCGTCCGCTCGTCGCCGGTGGAGGGTGGGGGAGTGGACCGGCACTGCGGAGGGCGACACCCCCGTCCTGACCGTTGGGGGAGGGGACGAACAGGGTGCGGCGGCTCGTCGAGCGTCTTGGGCTTGCGACGGAACGGGGCCTTCGGATCGCCGGGCTTGTTGCGCTGCAGCGGGGAGTCGGCCACCACGGCGTTCTCTCCGCCCGGCAGCCGCAGCCAGGCTGAGGAAATAGGACTCCCAGATGTCGTGCAGCACCTGTTCGGGCGTCATCACCGCCGTGGGGTCGAGCTGGATCCGTCCGGAGAGGGCCACGGTGATGGCGTCGAGGACCAGTGCCCTGTACGCCGTCGCCCGGACGCCGGACGGTTCCGGGGAGGTCCACGATGACCTGCCGGGTGCGACCGAGCTCGCGGGCCACCAGCACGGTGTCGATGGCACCCCGCACACTGCTGCCGTGACGGACGTCGGGATGCTCCCGTGTGGCCCGCACCAACGCCACGGCATCGCGCGACCAGACGGTCGTCGCGCTGGAGGCGGTCGCCGCCGCCGCCCGCCCGCTGCTCGACGATCTCCCGCTCGAGGGACTCGTCCTGGTATCCCACGGCAAGCCGGCAGAGACGGTCGTAGATGCTCATGGAGATGCGCATCGTCCCCACGTTGTCGAACGGGTTCATCGAGGCGATCAGCCTGAACGTGGGTTTGGCGGTGATGGTGCCGATCCGCGGGATGGTCAGCCGGCGGTCACCGATGGCGGAGAGCAAGGTGTTCAGTGTGTCCTGCGGGCTCCGGTTGAGCTCCTCTATGTAGAGGAATCCGCCGAGCCGCATGGCCTCGACCAGGGGTCCGTCGACGAAATTCTCGGCCAGGTACCCCTCGCGGAGCACGCGGTCGGGTGCGTGGTGACCCACCAGTTTTCCGGTGGTCAGATCGGCATTGCCCTCGACGAACATGAGGGGCACGCCCCAGTCCGCCGTGATGGCGCGCAGCATGGTGGTCTTGCTGGTACCCGGGGGGACCCTCGAGGAGCACGTCGCGGCCGGCGGTGACGGCGGCCCGCAGGAGCTCGAGCTCGCGCGCACGCCCCACCACGCTCGGGCGTGCTCGCGTGAGGAGCCTGTTGGCCGTTGTCTTGCGTGTCACCGACGGCTCGACGCCTGCGGGTCAGGTGCGAATGACATGCCCGCATTATGGATCATGGAGGCATCGATGCTGGTCGGACCAGGCCCGCGACCTCTGAAACGTCGGTCAGTCGTCGCCCCCACGGTGGACGGGCCCGCCGGAGAGAGAGTCGATGCCGGCACGGAGGACGTGACCCGATCGTCGCCCGGTGAACTGGCCCGCGTGGACGATTTCCTCGCCCGCCACGATCACCGACTCGATGCCGACGCCGTGGCTGAGAAGACGGGTCGCGCCCCCGGGGAGGTCCCGGGCCAGGTGCACCGGCGACGACGCGATCCGCTCCGGGTCGAAGACGGTGATGTCGGCGTGGAAGCCTTCGCGGATGCGCCCCCGATCGACCAGGCCGTAGAGGCGGGCCGGGACATCGGTGAATTCGTGGACCAGCTCCTCAAGCTGAAGACCGGTTCGGTGCGCACGAGCTCGTCGAACGAGGCCGTGCTGTACTCGACGTTGACCACGCCGCGCACATGGGCACCGCCGTCAGAGGCCCCGAGCACCACCCTCGGGTCGCGCAGCACCTCTGCCCTTTTGGCCCGCTGCGTCGGCGTGTCGCCGTCGGCACGAGGTGACGGACGAAGCCGACGTCGAGCTCGCTGGCCACGGCGAGGTCGAGCATGACATCGAGCACCGACTGCTCCCGTTCCGCCGCCAGGTCCGCAACTGGTCGTCCGACCACCGCTTGCAGCGCGGGGGTGCCCGAGTCACTGACGATATGCTCGCTGAGGCTGGCCGAGAACATGGCGGTCGCGCCGATCGGCGCGTGCTCCAGGCTCTCGTGGAGGCGGCGCCGCACATCGGGGTCGGCCAGCGCGGCGACACGGGCAGCGGGTGCGAGCTCGAACAAGTCCTCGAACTGCGGGGAGCGAGCGAAAGCCGACGTCGCTCTCCAGAGAAATCGGTGCGCACCCGGAAATTGTGCGGGATCATCATCGGGACGACCACCGCGCCCGGCAGCTGCGGCGACGTCGGCCGAGGCGAGCTGACGTTCGTGGATGTCCGGGATGGCGGGGTAATCGAGAAGGACCGTGTTCCAGTTGAGGGGACGTCCGGCCGCAGTCGCCATGTCGGTCAGGAGGTCGTACTCCTCGGCGATGAAGCCGTAGGCCGCCGAGGCGGGAATGAACTCCACGCTCGTCCCCGGGAAGTCGCGGCACACACCGGCCAGCGCGACCAGCTCCTCGTTCGTGGCGAAGGTGGGGGGCGTGGGCACACCCGAGCCGTCGCGATGGGTCGCCGCCGTGGCGCTCGAGAACCCCATGGCTCCGGCCGCGAGGGCGTCGGCCAACCCGGCACGCATGGCGCGCCAGTTCGTCGGCGGTGGCGGCACGTTCGGATGCCGCCGCGCCCATGATCGAGCGGCGCAGGGCGGAGTGGCCGGCCAGGAACCCGATGTTCACGGCCGGTTCGCGGTGCTCGACCGCGGTCAGGTAGTCGGCGAAGGATTCCCATGTGAACTCCAGCCCCGCTTCGAGAGCCACCAACGGGATGGCCTCGACCCGCGAGAGCAGACCGACCAGAAATTCGGCCGTGGACTGGTCGACGGGCGCCAGCGAAATCCCGCAGTTGCCCGCGACCACGGTCGTGACGCCGTGGAGTGGCGAGGGGGAGAGTGTCGGGTCCCACAGGACCTGCGCGTCGTAGTGCGTGTGGACATCGATGAAGCCCGGGCACACGATGAGCCCCGTGGCGTCGATCGTCCGCCGGGCGGCATCTGTGGTCGCACCGATCGACGACGATCCGCCCGGCGGTGATCGCGACGTCAGCGGTGTAGCCCGGTCGTCCCGGTGCCGTCGACGACGGTCCCGCCCTTGACGAGCAGGTCGTACAGGTCAGTCCCCGATCCGGGCGCCGCGATGGAGCAGCACTCACGCCGCGTCGGTCCAGCGGCGTGGATTGACGGCAAAGGATCGCGGGCCGTCGGCCAGAGCCACTTCGACGTGGAGTGCCCGGCCCGTGAGCGGGTCGAGGTAGGTGCGAAAGACCACGTCGGGTCCGCCTTCGGGCCAGCGGCGCTCCTCGAGCACCGGGCAGCCGTCCGTCCAGTGGTGGGGCGACTCGGCCAGCACCTGGCCGCTCTCCTCGGCGTAGGCGAGGTTGCCGCTGCTGGGCCACTCCCGGATAGAGCGGAAAGGACGGCTCGCCGGATGCCGGCGCCTGACGGTCTCCCTGGGGGCGCTGGGCGGGCTTGGCCTGCGCCAGGCGCTCGCGCCGTGCCTCGTGCCGCCGTGCCGTCGTGGCGGCGACGTCGACCCCTCCGTCGGCGGCGAGGACCGTTCCGTAAATGCTCGCGGCGTCCTCGGCCGAGAAGCGGCCGGCCGCCACATCGACGGCCACCGACTCGGGATCGCGGTCCAGCGCGTCGCCGAAGCCTCCACCCGATGACAACCGCATCTGGAACGAGTCGCCTTCGAACAGCGGCGTGCCGGCGCTGTTGGGGTCGAGTTCGTCGACCGTGCCGTCGCTGCGGTGCACCAGGAATTCGTTGCAGGCGCCGGGTGACCCGCCGGCCATGCCCTGGAGCGGCAGCCAACGACGCATGCCGAACATGGTCCCGTTGATCTGGTCGACACCGTGCGGACGCAGGCTGAGTTGGGTCCCGCCCCCGGCCCGGTGCACGCCGGCGCCCCCGGCGCCCGGTCGGGCCCGGCGCTCGGTGAACAGGAGCGGGTACCACGACTCGAGGATCTCGATGTCGGCGATGGAGCCTTCGGCGCCGATGCCCACCGGGTTGCGCCCGAGGTCCATGCCGTCCCGCTCGCGACCTGCCGAACCGCCGACCCAGTTGCCGTCGAAGGCGAGGAAGGCGTCGGTCGAGCCGTCGGGCAGCTGCCAGGACCACAGGTTGTTGCCGAGTGCCGACTCGAAGCCGGCTCCGGCCAGGTAGCGGCGGGCCGGCGACTCCGGCGACGCGCCCAGGGCGAGGTTGAACGCCTGCATGGCGACGTCGGCCGCGTTCAGCCCGACGTGCATGTGGGCGGCCGCGATGGGTGCGGGCGGGTTGGCGTTGACGACCGTCCCCTCGGGGCATCGCAGTTCGACCGGGGCGAAGATGCCCTCGTTGAACGGCAGGTCGCGGGCGATGCGATGGGCCAGCATCACCAGGAATTCGGCCGCAATGATGTAGGGCTTGGAGTTGAAGTAATGGTCCGTCTGGGGCGAGGCGCCTTCGAAGTCCAGGATCATGTGGTCGCCTTCGACCGTCAAGGTGCAGGGGATCTCGTAGAACTCGTCGCCGTACTCGGTCCACGAGGTGGACTTGTAGACGCCGTCCTCCAGGGCGAGTATGCGCCGTCGCATCTCGGCCTCGGTCAGCTCGCGGATGGCGCGCAGGCTGTCGGTGAAGCGGTCGCGACCGATGCTGTCGATCAGGCCCACCACTTGCTCCTGGGCGGAGTGGCAGCCGGCGACGAGTCCGCGCAGGTCCATCTCCACGATGTCGGACATGCGGATGTTGTTGATCAGGATGTCCCAGACGTCGGTCATCTCCTCGCCCTGGCGGAACAAGCGGACGGCCGGGCAGCGGATCCCTTCCTGGTAGCACTCGGTGGCCTGCGGTGCGAAGGAGCCGACGACCATCCCACCCATGTCCATCATGTGGGCCGACAACCCGACCCATCCGACCAGATCGCCCTCGTGGAAGATCGGCTGCTGGATCATGACGTCCTGGGGGTGCAGCCCCCCGCCGTGGTGCGGGTCGTTGGCGAAGAACACGTCCCCGGGGGCCACCGTGTCGCCGAAGCGCGGCGATCGTCGCCTTGACCGAGTACGACGCCGCGCCGAAATGGAACAGCACCATGCCGGCGCCGACGATCAGGTCGCCCTGCGGATCCATGATGGTGACCGAGAAGTCCTTCGACTCGGTGATGGTCGGCGAGATCGCCGTGTGGTCGACCGCCAGCGCGGCCTGTTCGCCGATCGCCTCCAGCCGGCTGCGGACAACCTCGAGGTCGATCGGGTCGGTCGCCGGTCGCCCGTTGCCGTGTGTGGCCGTGGTCGGTGCGTCTGCCGTTGTGGTCATGGTGAGACCTCCGTGGTCGTGGTTCTCATCGTGCGACGTCCATGATGAACGTGCCGTGCTCGTCGATCCTTGCGCTGCTGCCTTCGGGGACCCACACCGTGGTGTCCATGGAGTCGACCAGTGCGGCACCCTTGAGCTCGTGCCCGGGGGAGAGGGCGGCGCCGTCGTAGACGTCGACCTCGACGATGCCGTCGGCGCCCCGGGCCAGGCGGACCTTGCGGGTGCCCGACCGGGACGGCGAGTGTCCCGGTCTCGACCGCCGGGCGTGCCGCGGTGCCCACGCTGGCGCGGATGGTCCGGCCGATGCCGATGGCGCGCAGTCCCACCAACTCGACCGGCGTGCGCAGCACGATGGAGCCCTTGCCGTAGCGCTTGGCGTACTCGTCCATGAAGGATGCCAGCAGGGCGTCCGAGGATGCATCGGTGAAGGGTCCCGGCGTGATCGTCATCTGCAGTTCGTAGATCTGCTTGCTGAAGCGGAGGTCGGCCTCGAACTCGACGGCCTGGTCGATGTCGGCCACGCCATCGGCGGTCATGTCGGCCCGCACCTCGGCCTCGAGCTCGGCCATCAAGCGCTGCATGAGCGCGGGGTCGACGGGCATGGGGGAGGTGACGGAGCGCAGGCGCTCCCGTCGCACGTCCGTGGTCGCCGCTCCGAAGGCGGAGAGCACCGAGGCCAGCTCGGGGATCAACACACGTGGCGCGCCGATGGCCCGGGCGATCTCGGGTGTGAAGAGGGAGCCTCCGCCGCCGTAACTGAGGATGGCGTACTGGCGAGGGTCGAGACCGAGCGAGGCCAGCCTGCCCCGCACCGCCTTGATCATTCCGGTCAGCGCAAGTTCGCGGATACCCCACGCCGTCTCCTCGGCGTCGAGGTCGAGTTGGCGCCCCGAGGCGCGGCGCAGGCCGCATGGGCGGCATCGGGATCGAGTGCGAAGTCGCCGCCCAGGAAGCGCGTCGGATCGATGTAGCCCAGCACGACGAGCGCATCGGTCACCGTGGCCTGGTCGCCCCCGCGCTGATAGCAGGCCGGTCCGGGAACGGCTCCGGCCGAGCGGGGACCGACCCGGAGCATGCCGCGCGCATCGACCCAGCCCAACGACCCGCCGCCGGCGCCGATCGACTCGACGTCCACGAGCGAGAGCGCGGTCCAGACGCCCATCATCTCGCCCCGGGTCCGTCGCGCCGGCTCCCCGTTGTCGATGACCGAGACGTCGAAGGAGGTGCCACCCATGTCGGCGGTGACGATGTGCGGCGCCTGGGTCACGTTGCTCATGGCGACCGCGGCGGCAACGCCGGCGGCCGGCCCGGACATGGCCAAGCCGAGGGGTCGCCGACGTGCCTCTCCGACCGTGATCGAGCCTCCCCCCGAGTGCACGAGAAGCAGCGGGCTTTGCAGTCCCCGCTGCGTGAGCTCCTCTTCGAGCTCTTCGATCCCTGCGAACGCACCGGAGACGTAGGCGTTGAGGACGGCGAAGGTCGTGCGCTCGTACTCACGGATCGCCGGGTGCAGGACGGCGCCCGAGACCACGGGCAGGTCGGGATAGATCTCGGCGATGGCGGCCACCGCCTGGTCCTCGTGGGCCCGGTTGGCAAAGGACCAGACGAAGGAGACGGCGATGGCCTCGACGCCCTCCTCTTCGACGAGCCGCCGCACCGCCGCCTTGACCTGGTCGAGGTCGATGGGGACGACGACCTCGCCGTTGCGGTCGATCCGCTCTTCGATGGCGGCGATGGTGCGGTGCTCCAAAATGTTGGGGGTCGAGAGCCACCCGTCCTCGTCGACGATCCGCGTGCCCTGGGCGATGGGGATCATCTCTTCGAACCCGCTGGTGGCCAGGAGGCCGACGAGGCGGCCGGTGCGCGAGGCCAGCGTGTTGGTCACGGCCGTGGTGCCCAGTCCGAAGCGGCTGACCTTGGGCAGCAGCTCGTCGAGGGTCGTGCCGCTCCGCCGGGCCGCCAGCTCCGCTGCCGCCAGCACGCCCAGGCCGATTTCGCCGGTCGTCGTGGGTGCCTTGGCCCGCCACGTGCTGGTCCCGTCGGTGAGCACGCAGTCGGTGAAGGTGCCGCCGACATCGATGCCGATGCAGGTGCGAACGGTGTCAGCCATGTGCCCTCCCTGTCAGCTGCTGAACCTCTCCAACATAACAAAGTATGCAACACACGGAGCCGGGCGAGCAAGGCGCCGAGCGGGTCGTCCGGCGGGGCAGCCTGGCGGCGGGCGGCAGGCGCCTCGGCCGCCGGGGCCCGGAGCTGGGGCGCACGTCCTGTCATAAGGGCAGGTCCAAGGCAGGAAAAGGCGGTCCGCAGATGGATCGCATCCGAGGGATCGGTCTTGATGATGTGTAAGATTGTGCTCGTGACTGCCGCCCTGAGCTATCGAGCAGACCAAAATGGCGACGGGGTGGGCCGCCGACAGCTGAGCCAGCCCAGGATCGCGGAAATGATCGCCGACTCCCTGCGCCGCCGGATTCTGGCCGGCGAGCTCAACGACGGCGATGTGCTGCCCAAGGTCGACGACCTTCTCCTCGAGTTCCCGGTGAGCAAGCCCTCCATCCGTGAGGCGATGCGCATCCTCGAGACGGAAGGGCTGCTTTCGGTCCGCCGGGGCAACGTCGGTGGTGCGGTCATCCACACGCCGAAGGCCAAGGTGGCGGCCTACATGCTGGGAATGGTCCTGCAGGCGCAGGACACGCCGCTCGAGGACCTGGCGGCGGCGCTGTCGGACTGCGAGCCGGCTTGCGCGGCCAAGGCGGCCGAGCTGAGCCTGCACGACAAGAGCCTCGTGGCCACGCTGACCAAGCTCAACGAGGAGCTCGAAGCCGAGCTCGCCGACGGTCCGGCCTTCACCCGGCTCGCCCGTCGTTTTCACGACGCCGTGGTCCAGGGGTGTGGCAACGCCACGCTGGCGCTGGTCGCCGGATCACTCGAGACCTTGTGGTCGAATCACGAATCGAACTGGGCCGAGACGACGAACGCGCACGGCGAGTACCCCAACCTGCCGGCGCGCAAGAGCGTCCTGCGTACCCACGTCAAGATCACCGAGGCGATCGAGGAGGGCGACGCGGCGAGGGCCCGTCACCTGGTGGCCCAGCACCTGCAGGAGTCGCAGCGCTACGTCCTCTCCCAGGGCGGGAAGCAGCGCATCACCGTGGAAGGTTTGTCGAAAGCTCCCTGGTAGGCCGGGCTCCCTCGGAGGCGTGGCTTTTAGACAACAGGACGGGGGGTCCGACGATGGCCAGAAGCAGCGCCGGCGCCGGCGCTGGCGCTGGCGCAAACGCTGGCGGACGGCTCCAGGGGAAAGTGGCGCTCATCACCGGAGCGGCGCGTGGGCAGGGCCGCTCCCATGCCGTCCGGCTCGCCGAAGAGGGCGCCGACATCATCGCCCTGGACATCTGCGCGCAGATCGACTCGGTGGCGTATCCCATGGCGACACCGGAGGACCTGCGGGAGACGGTGCGGCTCGTCGAGGACTGCGACCGCAGGATCGTGGCGCACCAGGCCGATGTCCGCGACGGCGGCGCCCTGCGGCGGATCAGCGCCGAGGCCGTGGCCGAATTCGGCCACATCGACATCGTCGTCGGCAATCAGGGGATCTTCTCGGCGGCTGCGCTGACGTGGGAGCTCTCCGACGCCCAGTGGCACGACACGCTGGACGTCAATCTCACCGGCTATTTCGAGTTGGTCCGGGCCGTCGTCCCGTCGATGATCGAGGCCGGGCCGGGGAGGGTCGATCATCTTCACCAGCTCACTGCTCGGCACCAAGGGGGCCTGGCACATGTCGCACTACGCCGCGGCGAAGCATGGCGTCCTGGGGCTCATGCAATGCCTTGCGCACGAGCTGGCGCCCCACATGATCCGCGTGAACACCATCAATCCGACCATGGTCTTGACCCCGATGATCGACAACGAGTCGGCGTTCCACCTGTTCCGCCCCGACCTCGATGCACCCACGCTCGAGGACTTCGCCATCCCCTCGCAGGCGGCCAACCTGCTCCCCATCCCATGGGTCGATGCGGTCGACATTTCGAATGCCGTCGTGTGGCTGGCCTCCGACGAGGCCCGCTACGTCACCGGGGTTGCCCTCCCCATCGACGCCGGCGCCGGCGGCCAAGTAACCACCGAGATCGCTGCTTGCTACGTTACAGAGAGCCACTTCGCAACACAGAGCCACTGATTGCAACACAGAGCCACTGAGCAACAGAGACGCAACTGAGCGACTGGGGGACAAGAGATGCCCGTAGCGAATCTGATTATCGACTCCGACAGTCATGTGACCGAGCCGGCCGATGTCTGGACGGCCCGGGTCCCGAAGAAGTACGTCGATGATGTGCCGCATGTCGAGCGGGTCGACGGTGCCGACATCTGGATGCTGCAGAACAAGCGCATCGGCTCCGTCGGGACCTCGGCGCCAGCGGGATGGCCCACCTTCCCCGGGAACTATCCGCCGACCTACGCCGACTGCCACCCCGCCGCCTCGAATGCGACGGCGCGGCTGGCCTACATGGACGAAGCGGGCATCTGGGCCCAGGTGCTCTACCCCAACGTCGGAGGTTTCGGCAGCGAGAACTTCCTCGCCATGGACGACGATGAGCTCAAGCTCCTGAGCGTGCGGGCCTACAACGACTTTCTGATGGAGTGGTGTGGGACCGATTCCCGGCGGCTCCTCGCCGTGCTGGCCACCCCGTTCTGGGATGTGGAGGCCACCGTGCGCGAGGTCTTGCGCTGCGCCGCCGCCGGGGCCCGGGGGATTCTGTTCACCGGCGAGCCGCAGCGCTATGGGCTTCCGGTGTTGGGAAGCCGCCACTGGGATCCCCTGTGGGCGGTCGCCATCGAGACGGGCCTGCCCATCCACTTCCACATCGGCAACGCCGGCGATCTGCCGAGCGTCATGACTCCGGAGCGCTACGAGACGCACGGCATCGCGGGCGCGCAGGCCTACGGGGCGGTCGACCTCTTCATGAAGAACGGCGTCCAATGCGCCGACCTGATCACGTGCGGCATGTTGCCCCGTTGGCCCGGACTCAAGTTCGTGTCGGTCGAGAGCGGAATGGGCTGGCTGCCCTTCGTGCTCGAGGCCTCGGACTACAGCTGGCTCGGCGCGTTCCGCCCGGGCCGCGAGAGGACAGCCGAGGACGTTCTGCCTTCCGAGCTGTTCCGTGAGCATGTCTACGTGACGTACTGGTTCGAGCAGTTGGCCCCCCGCCACTTCCTCGACCTCATCCCGGTGGACAACGTCCTCTTCGAGACGGACTTCCCCCACACGACGTGTCTCTTCGGGGACATCGACAAGACGATCGCCGCCAATCTGGGCCACGTTGCCGAGGACGTACGGCGCAAGATCCTCTGGGAGAACGCGGCCAAGCTCTACGGGATTGAGGCTCCCCCCGAGAGTTGGCCCGCCTGAAGCTCGCGGCCGGGCGGCCTCAGCATCCAGGGCCCTCAGCATCCAGGGCGGCCAGCATGTAGGGCCCTCAGCAGCCAGGCCCCTCAGCATCCAGGGGCGCTAGTCGACCAGGGCCGGGAGGTGTGAGGTGAAGCCGCCGTCCACCGCGATGACTTCGCCGGTGATGAACGAGGCTTCGTCGGAGAAGAGGAAGGACACGACCTCGGCCACATCGTTCGTCCGGCCGAGACGCGCCAGCGCGTTGTGCTCCTCGAGATAGGTCAGCATTTCCGGCTTCACGTTGCGCTCAGCCGCTTCGGTCAGGATCATGCCCAGCGCAATCGCATTGCAGCGGATGTTCTGTTTTCCGTAGGCGTTGGCCACATGTCGGGTGAGCCCGTGGAGGGCAGCTTTCGAGACACCGTAGGCCACCCGGATCCGCTCGGCCTTGAGCCCGGCAGCCGACGACGTGTTCACGATGCTGCCACCGCCCCGCTTCAACATTTCGGGGATGGCGTACTTGCACCCGAAGAAGGGCCCGCGCAGGTTGATCGCCATCGTCTCGTCCCACACCTCGGTGCTGACGTTGACGACGTCGTGGTCCCGGTGCATCTTGGTGGCCGCCGCATTGTTGTGGAGCGCATCGAGCCCGCCGAACTCGGAGACAGCGGCGTCCACCATGGCCTTGACCTGTTCCTCTTCGGTCACGTCGACTCCGACCGCAACGGCGATTCCCCCGAGCTCGGTATGCCGGCGGCTACCTCCTCGGCCCCCGCCAGAGAATGGCCGGCGACCACAACCGAGGCACCGTGGCGGGCCAACGTCTCGCAGGTGGTCTTGCCGATTCCTGATGCCGCCCCGGTGACGATCGCCACTTTGCCCCGCAGATCCGGCATCCGGCCCCCCGTCGTGAGAAACAGTGCGACTATAAACTTTGAGAAAGTTGGAAGGCCAGTGAGGGGGCTTCGCACCATCCTGGGGGAGCGGACCCTCGGGTTACCCAGAGAACCGCCCCGGCGGCTGTTCTCACGACCTTGACCTAATGTTGCAATCCTTCACCTAATGTTGCAATCTAAGATGCGAAGGTCGCATTCCAAAGTGGCCGTGAACGGGGGATCACAGGGTGGCCGGCCTGGGCGAATTGTCGCCGACATGCAGTTGCAGCACTCCTCGGGGTGTGCGCCGGCAGCCTGGTATCCCGACGTGAACATCCTGTCGTCTACCGAATGGAGTCCGTTATGACTGTCACGAACGAGGTGGCCGAATCGGAAACGCCCCTGTCCGTCTCGACCTACCGCTATCCAACGGGCTGGTACATCGTGGCGAACTCGTCCGACGTGTCGGCGGGAACGCTCAAGACCCTCCACTACTTCGGTCGCGAGCTGATCTGCTTCCGGGGCGAGTCGGGCACGGTGGCCGTCATGAACGCGTATTGCCAGCATCTCGGTGGCCACATCGGCGTCGGCGGCAGCGTCGTGGGCGACGAGGTCAAGTGCCCCTGGCATGCCTGGCAATGGCGGGCGGACGGGACGAACTCGCTGATCCCGTACTCGAAGGAGGGTTGCAAGAAGTCGGTACGGATCCGCACCTATCCGACCGTCGAGTGGTGCGGCATGGTGCTCATGTGGTTCGACCGCGACGGTGGCGAGCCGACGTGGAGCC
The DNA here is from genome assembly GCA_963755665.1 of uncultured Acidimicrobiaceae bacterium. Classification (GTDB taxonomy): domain Bacteria; phylum Actinomycetota; class Acidimicrobiia; order Acidimicrobiales; family RAAP-2; genus Bog-473. Next base: position 128,234 of record CAVWKU010000013.1, on the reverse strand, counting down.
TGCCCGACGTCCCCGAGCTGGAGACGGGGGACTACTACCCGCTGCACCCGCACTCCCGCATGCTCAACCGGGTCAAGGTCCACCCCCAGATGATCGTGGAGAACGCGGCTGACCCGTACCACATCGCCCCGGTGCATCACGGAGACCGGCCGGCAGAGACGACCTCCTTCGAACTGCACGACTACCACCTGCATGCGACGGTGGACGTGAACTACGGCGGCGGGCGTCCCACGACCTGGTTGACGCCCGAACGGACCCGTCGACGGCGAGGTCGTCTACGACACCTTCGGGCTGGGGATCGGCTTCGTGCGCTTCCCCGAGAACGTCCTGGCCTCGGTGCAGATCACCGGCCACACCCCGGTCGACGAGGAGTACACCGACTACTGGTTCACCATGGCGTGCGTGCGCGAAGAGGGTGACACCGGCGACGTCCCGACGGGCCGGGCCGCGCGCTGGATCGAGCTGCAACAGGAGATCATCAAGCAGGACTTCTTCACCTGGGAGAACATGCAGTACCTGGAGAAGCCGTCATTTGCCGTCGAAGAAGCGAAGAACTACGCCGCGCTCCGGCGTTGGTGCCGTCGCTTCTATCCGGCCGACACCTTTGCGGAGACCGTCCCTTCGGGGAGCAAGTGACCGGAGGATCTCCCGCGTCGCTGTGGGAGCCGACCCCGGGCGACGGTCTGACATTCGCCGGCATTCTCGACGCGCAGGTGGCGGTCCGGCCCGACCAGCCGCTTCTCGTCATCGATGATGTCCCTCTGACGTACCGGGCGCTCCAGGAACGATCGATCTCGGCTGCCAACGTGCTCGTCGGTCTCGGCATCGAGCCCGGCGACCGGGTGGCGCTCTTCATGGGCACCTCGCCCGACTGGGTGACGCTGTGGTTCGGGTTGTGCCGCCTGGGTGCGGTGGCGGTGCCCATCAATACGGCCTACCGGGGCGACTTCCTGGCCAACCAACTCCGGGACAGCAACACCAAAATGATCGCCCTCGACCGCTCGCTGGCCGACCGGGTCTTCTCCATCGCCGCCGACGTTCCGAGCCTCCGCGCCGTGCTGCTGCGCGAGGATGGGCAAGCCGTCGGCCGATCCCGATGGCGGTCCCGATGCCGGTCCGAGCACGCGTGCCGCCATCGCACCTTCAGGTGCACCCGATCGAGCAGCTTCTCGAGGGAGATACCTCGCACGTCGTCGGTTTGCCCGACCTCGCGCCCTTCCCGCTGGGCGCCATCTTCTCGACCTCGGGGACGACGGGTCGCTCCAAGGGCGTCCTCGCGACGCAGCACTACCTGCTGGCCGCGGCGCAGGCCATGGTCGACCTCTGGCGACTCCAGCCCGGTGAGGTCGTCTACGGCCCCTTGCCCCTCTTCCATCTGAGCGCGGTCGGCACGGTCCTGGGGCCGATGCTGGCCGGGGGCACGGGCATCTTGGATTCGACCTTCAGCGTCTCGGCGACATGGGATCGGGTGCGGCGCTACGAGGCATCGGGCATCGCGCTGGCCGGGGCCATGTTGAGCATGTTGTGGAACCTTCCACCCGACGAGCGCGACAAGGACATCCCGCTGCGCTTCATTTCCGCCGCTCCGGTGCCCCAAGAGAGCTTCGAGGCGATGGAGGAACGCTGGCAGTGCCGCATCGTCACCTGTTACGGGATGAGCGAGGCCTTTCCCGATGGTGGTGGCCGGCGTCGATGAGACCAACCGGGTCGGCGCATCGGGACGGGCCAATCCCAATTTCGACGTGATGCTCTTTGATGCCGAGGACCGGCCGGTCCCGGTCGGCGAGGTCGGCGAGATCGTCTGCCGCCCCAAACGCTCCCATGTGATGTTCGAGGGGTACGACGGCCGCGATCGTGAGACGGTGGAGCAGTTCCGCAACCTGTGGTTCCACACCGGGGATATGGGTCGCTTCGACGAGGACGGCTACTTCTATTTCGCCGACCGCAAGAAGGATGCCATGCGGCGACGAGGGGAGAACATCTCGTCGTTCGAGGTGGAGCAGGCGCTCCTGCGCCATCCGGAGGTGGCCGAGGTGGCCGCAGTGGGCGTGCCCAGCGAGCTCGGAGAAGACGACGTCATGGTCTACGTGGTGGCGGCTGCGGCCGAGCCGATCGACATGGTGGCGTTCATGGACTTCTGTTCCGCGCACCTGCCGTACTTCGCCGTTCCACGCTACGTCGACGTGACCCCCGAGTTGCCGAAGAACGCGGTCGGAAGGATCCTCAAGCACGAGTTGCGCGCCCGCGGCGTTCCCTCCTCGGCGTGGGACCGTGAGGCAGCCGGCTACACCGTCCGCCGATGAGCACCGACGTGAGCGCCGAGTTGAGCACTGACGTGACCACCGACACCGTTGCCGCTCTCGCCTCCATCGCGGCCAGCCGGGGCATGGCCCACGGCGAACAGCTCAGCCGTATCGCCCGCAAGTATCCCGCCCGCACGGCGTACATCTGCCGTGGCGAGAGCCGGACGTTCGGGGAGGTCGACCGGCGCGTCACCACGCTGGCCAACGCGCTGGGGGAGCGGGGCTTGCGCCACGGCGACCGCCTGGCCGTGCTGATGACGAACAGCATCGAGATGATCGAGGCGATCTTCGCCGGGTGGCGCCTCGGCGCCATTGTCGTGCCGGTCAACTTCCGTCTGGTGGCCGACGAGGTGCAGTTCATCCTCGGTGACTGCGGGGCCTCGGTCATCGTGGTCGACGAAGGACTTGCCCCGTTGGTCGGAGCAGGTGAGAGCCAAGCTCCCCGACGTGCACGCAGTGATCGTCGTCGGGGACCCGGCGGAAGCCGGTCCGGACACCGAGCGCTACGACGACCTGATCGCCCACGGCGACGAGACAGCCGGTGACCGTCGCAGTCGAAGAGCAGGATCCTGCACTGATCATGTACACCTCAGGCACCACCGGGCGTCCGAAGGGTGCGGTCCTGAGCCACTTCAATCTGCTCATGAGCACGCTTAACGCCATGGTGGCCCAGGGCATCGTGGGATACGACGACGTCTGGTACGGCAACCTGCCGCTCTTTCACATCGGCGGCCTGACGGGGATTCTGCCCGTACGTGATCGGCGGTGGGTGCGCCGTCATCGTTCCGAGCGGGAGCTTCGACAGTCGCCAGGCGGTCGAGGAGATCGCCCGCTACGGCGTCACCGGTTGTGTGTTCGTGGGCATGCAGTGGGACGACATCTGCGACCAGGTGACGGCGTCGGGAGTACAGCTCTCCCTGCGGCGTGCCTCGTGGGGCGCCGCCAACACGCCGGTGGAGGTCTTGAAGAAGATGGCGCGGGTGTTGCCTGGCGTGCCGATCTTCAGCTTCTTCGGCCAGACGGAGATGAGCCCCGTCACGTGCGTCCTCCACGCGCGAGGACTCCGAGCGCAAGCGTGGCTCGGTGGGTCGGCCGATCATGAACGTCGAAGCGCGCGTCGTCGATGAGGACGGCAACGACGTGGCGGTGGGGGAGGTCGGTGAGATCGTCTACCGCGGGCCGACCGTCATGCAGGGCTACTGGCGCATGCCCGAGGCCAACGAGCTGGCGTTCGCCGGTGGTTGGTTCCACTCCGGCGACCTGTGCCGCATGGACGAAGAGGGGTACGTCTATGTCGTCGACCGCAAGACCGACATGATCATCTCGGGCGGCGAGAACATCTACTGCCCCGAGGTCGAAGCGGTGCTGCGCGCCCATCCGGCCGTGCTCGATGCGGCGCTGATCGGATTGGCCGATCCCAAATGGGGCGAGACGCCGCGGGCGGTGATCGTGCCGGTGGACCCGGACGCTCCCCCAGACGAGGCGGTGCTCATCGCCTGGTGCAAGGAGCGCTTGGCTTCCTACAAGAAGCCGACCTCGGTGGTGGTCATCGATCAATTCCCGCTGAATTCTGCCGGCAAGGTGTTGAAGCCGGTCCTTCGTCAACGATTTGGACGGCAGTGAGAACGGGCGAGGGCAGCCGGAGCAATCAGTGGAGTCAGCGGAGTCAGTGGAGTGGGAGCAGTAGGGCAGCAGCTGCAGTGAGAGCAGTAGGCGCATTCAGAAAAGGAGGGGACCATGCCCGCAGTTGAGGACTTCGTGGCGCTCTACGCCGCACGTGACTGGGACAGGTTGGCGAACTGTTTCTCGCCGACAGGGTTCGAGCGTATCGGTCCGTACGGAGACATCATCGACTCGAGCCAGGGATACATTGACTTCCTGCGCCGCGTCGTGCCGACGCTCAAGCCCGGCTACGAGCTCAAGCCGGTGCACATCGCCTACGCCGGCGACACGGTCATCGCCGAACTGATCGAGCATCTCGAGGTGGACGGGGTGATGAAGGACCTCCCTGAGGCGATCATCTTCCGGCTCGATGACAAAGGTCTTATCAAGGGCATGCATCTCTACCTGCAGCAGCCGGGAGGAGAGGCGCCGGTCGGTGGTCGCGACGCCATGGGGAAGATGCCGGACTGACGTCTGACGGACCAGTGCCCCTTAGTCAACTCAGCACCCGCGCTGATCGGAGGGCGTTGGAAGTCACACAGCTTTCGAAGGTCACACAGCTTTCGAAGGATCACGTAGTTCTATAGATCAGACAGCTCACACCGATAGGAGCAAGCAACCGATGTCGTTGTCGTACGAGGATGAGCGCACCCTGCAGTCGTTGGCAGGGCGCGCCGCCGTGCAGGACCTGACCATTCGCCAGCACCGCGCCCTCGAGGCGGGAGATGAGGCGACGTGGTTGGGCACATTCGTCGTCGAAGGTGTCCTCGAACTACCCGGCCAGGAACCCATCGCCGGGCATCCGGCACTGGCGCGGTGGTTCGCCACGGCGTCGCGGCCGACCAGCGTGCTGCTCGCCGACTCGGTGGTCCGCATCGACGGCGTGCACGGGACGCAGGAGTGCCGCACGTTGGTCGCAACGGCTGACGGAGGATCGGATCGGGTCATCGTGGGCCGGGTCGTGCCTGTGGTCGACGACCTCATCTACGAGCGGGGCGTTGGTACTTCGCCCGGCGACAGGTGGGCGAGGCCATCTCGTAACGGTGTCGTCGGACGTGGCGTCGTCGTGAGGCCATCTCGGACGGTCGTGTTGACGGCGTCGTCGTAAGTCCTCCGTTTCCCCGGGCGTCGTGCCTCGCTCGACTTTACTCCGGTTTCCGACCGTCATGTGAACCGTCCCGAACTGTTGCAACGGTCGCTCGTTTTGGCATTATGTACGGTATTCTTTTTCTTTTCTTGTTGCCCCTAAATAGGGGTCAAATGTCACAACCCCCTGCTCTACTTAGGGCATGGATGCAGTGGAGCAGCTCGAGCAGGCCCTCGATCGTTTGGAGGAGGAAGATTCGTTTTCCTACAGCGGCGCTGCATCGGTGGAGTCACTCCAAAGGTCCCTGGGTCGTCTCAACTGTAGGACGAGCGTGGCGGTGGCCACTTTCGATTCCTCCGGCGAATGGGCGGCCGATGGGGCCCAGAGCACCTCGGCCTGGCTTTCGACGCGCTGCCATCTGCCGCTTGTCGAAGCCCGCAGCCAACTGCGCCGGGGCCGGGCCCTGCCCTCCATACCCCTCATCGCGCAGGCCTTCTCCTCCGGGGCGATTGGGGTGGCCCAGGTCGACCTGTTGGTCAAGGCTGCTCGCGGCGCCGCGCGAATGGACCAAGATGCCTTTCCCCGCGACGAGGCAGTGCTGTTGGCCGCAGCCATTGAACTGAAATTCGCCCCCTTCAGTGCGGCGATGGCCTATTGGACCCAGTTGGCCGATCCCGACGGGGCCGAAGAGTCGGCGATGGAGAAGATGGCCCGGCGTGACGTCTATCTGAGCCAGAGCGTGGGGGAATGTGGCTCGGAAAAATGACCTTTGACCCCATCGGCGGGGCCATCTACTCGAGCGAGCTCATACGGCTCGAAGCCGAGATGTTCGACGCCGACTGGGCCGAGGCCAAAGCACGGCTCGGGCGCGACCCGCATCTCGACGAACTGGCCCGCACCGCGCCGCAGCGCCGGGCCGATGCCGCAGTGGAAATGGCCGTACGTTCCAAGGCCATGCCGGAGAACGCACGGCGTCCTGAGCCCCTCTTCACGGTCTTGATCGACTTCCCCACCTTGATAGGGCGTGTCTGCGAACTGGCCAACGGTGGCATCGTCTCCCCGGGTTCGTTGGTTCCCTGGCTCGACCAGGCCTGGTTCGAGCGGATCGTCTTTGCGCCGGGCAAACGCGTCGAGTGCTCTGTCACTTCGCGCTTTTTCACCGGAGCGACCCGACGAGCCATCGAAGTACGCGACCAGATTTGCACCCACCCCTACTGCGAGACCCCAGCGGAACGGTGCCAGATCGACCACATCATCCCCTTCTCCCAAGGCGGCGAGACCACCCAGGAGAACGGGCGGGTTCACTGTGGCTTCCATAATCGGAAGCGCAACGGAGGACCCGATCCGGGGGATTAGACACCCCGGAACCGAGGCACCGAAGAAATAACCGAGGTACCGAAGAATAACCGGGTACCGAAGCCCTCTCAGCTCAGAGCGCTCCACCCTGATGACCGACTTCCCGATGAGGTCACAGGTGTCTCCGCCAGCGGCGGTCAATTCGCCGCTCAACGTGTCTCCGCCTCATCACGCAGACGTTCGCGTCTGCGCAGAGGCGCGTCCAGCCTTCCGTGGCCGACGCGACCCCTCTGATGGGACCCCGCCTCCACCTCGTCTCCACCTCCGGCCTCCACCTCCGGCCTCCACCTCCCGGCCTCAGCCCGGCCCCCGCCCCGGCACCGGCCCTGGCCGCGGCACCGAGAGTCCAGAGTCAGATGGTCGGGTAAGTGACCGGGTGTTCGCTGATCGTCGGCAGCACCTCGTCGGCGAAGCGCCGCATGCCCTCGATTGCGTCCTTGCTGGATCGAAAGGGCTTGACGAGTGCACGCCCGATACCCAGATCGGCGCGACGGCGAAGATCGTCGAGCTCGGCCCCTCCGCCCAGGGTGATCTCGACCTGGTCGGTGCGTCCAGCGTCGTGTCGCAGCTGGGCGATCTTCTTGGCGTCCGCCGGAATCTCCTCCAGCGAATGGTTCATGGGGATCCACCCGTCGCCGACGGTGGCGGCGCGGCGGATCGCCGCCGGACCGTCGCCGCCGATGTGGAGTGAGGGCCACGGGCGCGTGGGTCGGCTTGGGTTCGAACATCACCGGGCCGAAGTCGAAGAACTCGCCATGGTGCTCGACGACCTCTTCGCTCCAGAGCCGCTGGCAGACCGCGATCGTCTCGTCCACCCGTCGTCCGCGCGTGGTGAAGTCCAGGCCCATTGCCTCCCATTCCGCCTGCAGCCAGCTGGCGCCGATGCCGAACTCCACCCTGCCCCCCGAGATGATGTCGAGGGTGGTCACGGCGCGCGCCACCACGAAGGGATGCCGGAGCCCGATGTTGTAGACCTGCGTGCCGAAGTGGATCTGCTCGGTCTGCCCGGCCAGGAAGCCGAGATACGAGAACACGTCGTACACCGGGACGTTCGCCGGAATCGGCGGATGCTCTGCGCCCTCGTGGGGGCTTCCCGCCATGGCCACCGGAATCACCAGGTGCTCCGGCATCCACACCGACTCGTAGCCGAGCCGATCGGCCTCGCGTGTGGCCTCGGCCCACAGGCTCGGATTCAGTTGCCCGAGCGAAATCCCGATCTTCATGATGCTCCTTACTGTCCGACCGTCATCCCTACCCGACCGTTCGACCTACCGCCCGACCGTCACCACCGCCCGACCGTCACGACGTTCGCTACTGCCCGAGCTTGGTCGTCGACGCCAACTCGGCTGCGGCACGCATGTTGTCGAGCACCACGTGTTCATAGGCTGCCATGCCCGGGTTGTCCGCAGTCCCGGCCACGACGCGGGCGTAGCCGGCCTCCAGGACGATGGCCAGCTTGAAGCGGGCCAGAATCACGTAGTAGTCGATCTCGTCGACCGAGCGCCCACTCACGGTGGCGTAGTGCTCGAGCATGTCGTCGCGGCTGGGGAGACCGTTGGCGTCCACGTAGCCCGACGTCCGGTCCTCGCCCGGATCGGTCCAGCCGTTCATCACCCAGCCGAGGTCGAGTAGGGGATCGCCGACCGTCGACATCTCCCAGTCGACCATGGCCGCCAACTGCGCCGGTGCGCCGTGGTTGAACATGGCGTTGGCGAATTGGTAGTCCCCGTGGATGATGCCGGGCTCCCAATGGGTCGGCTTGTGGCGTCGTAGCCAGTCCGAGGCCACGTCGAGACCGGGTAGTTCGCGGAACTGGATGGCGTTGAGGTGGGCCAGCCAACGGTCGACCTGGCGATCGTGGAACCCCTCGGGCTTGCCGAAACCCTCCAGGCCCCGCGCCTTCCAGTCGACCCGGGCCAGGCGCGCCGGCCCGTCGATGAGTTGGATGCCGAGCCCGTAGCGGGCCTCGAGATCGGTGTCGAAGGGTGCGGGCCACCCGTCGGTGTTCATCGGCGACCAGCCGTCGACCACGCTCATCAGATAGAAGCTCGAGCCCATCACGCTGTCGTCGTCGCAGGCGGCGTAAGCCTCGGGGTGGGGGACATCGGTGCCGTTGAGTGCCTCGAGGACGCGGTACTCGCGCAACATGGTCTCGTTGCGGCCCTTGGGCACGACGCGCGGCGGGCGACGCAGCACCGACACGAAGTCACCCCGCGTGATGCGGAAGATCTCGTTCGACGCACCGCCGCTGATGAAGCTGACCGTGACGGGCTCGCCCTTCCCGGGCAGGCCGCGCTCGTCCATCCACGTTCCCAGTCGCCCTTCGTCCACCAGGCCCGCGGTGCGCGCCTCGGCTGCCGCCTCTTCTTCAGGCGTCAGTTTCGCCATGTCGTCAGCTTCCTTTCGTTGCGTCGTCGTCCGGATACGGCTCTTCGAAGAAGTCGTCGCCCGACATCGCGACCAGCCCGTTGTACAGCTCGGTGGGCGGGGCCTCGGTGGTAGGCGAGGCGATCCGCGTCGGCATGATCCCCTCGCGCTGGCGCAGCGCGAACATGCTCTCGCGGTGGCCTGAGTAGCTGGGGGGCTGGCGCACCATCCAGAGGATGCCCTCGGCCGCCACCTCGGAGGGCTCCCAGTTGGAGTGGTCCGCCCCGGGGGTGTTGGCCACGAAGCCCTCGGAAGCCACGGCGATGTCGATGCGGAAGCAGTTGACGGCGATGTTCGCCGGCGCCAGTTGCTTGGCCGCGTCGACCGTCAACCGTTCCAGCCCGATCTTCGAGATGCCATAGGCGAGGAGCGACGGATGCGGGTAGAGGGCGGCCACCGAAGATACGTTGATGACGACGCCGCCCCCCTGGGCCTCCATGAGAGGCGCCGCCTCGCGGATGGCGATGAGCGGGGCGCGCAGGTTCACCTGCATGATCAGGTCGTAGCGCTTGAGCGGGATGTCGAGATCGCCGATGAACGTGATCGCCGCATTGTTGATGAGGATGTCGAGGCGCCCGAAGTGCGCGTGGGTGGTCGCCACCATCGCCTCCACTTCTTCGTCGACGCCCGAGGTTGGTGGGAACGGCCAGCCCGCGCCGACCGGTCGCCTCGATGCGCCGCACCGTCTCGTCGATCGTGCCCGAGGTCCGTTGGGGATTGGCTTCGGTGGCTCTCGCGGCGCACGCCACGTCGCAGCCGGCCTCGGCCAGGGCGACGGCCACGGCCGCACCGACCCCACGGCTCGCCCCGGTGACCAGGGCTACCTTTCCTTGCAGATCGTCCACGGCAGGCTCCTTCTCTCGGATTCTCTTGGTTCTCTCGGCTGCTCCCGGCCGGATTCCCCGGCCCGAGACCCTTCCCCTCAGCCACCGTTGCGGTGCGTGCATCCTGCCATGAAGCGGGAGCGGCAAACAGTATGTATGTTAGAAACATCATGTATCAAACGAGCTCCGCCGAGTGCTGCCCTGCCTCGGACCGGGAGAGGACCTGAGACCCCATGACGACCGAGGACCCTACGACGGCACGGACGAAGGCGGTGAGCCATCCGACCGAGGCGGCCAGCCGCCGTGACGCCCACGTGCAGGACACGCGACGCGCCCTCCTCGACACCGCCCGCCAGCTCTTCGCCGAGAACGGCTTCGCCGGGACCCGCACCGAGGACGTCGTCCAGCGGGCCGGCCTGACCCGCGGGGCGCTCTACCACCACTTCCGCGACAAGGAGGACCTCTTCCGGGCCGTGCACGAAGAGGTGGAGGACGAGGTCATCCGGCTGCTGTGGCGTCGCTCCGACGACCACGCCGCCGGCGCCTGGGAGCTGTTCCGGGCCAACAGCGAGGTCTATCTGGATGCGGCGTCGACCAACCCGGCCTACCGTCAGATCTGCCTGGTGGACGGTCCGGCCGTGCTCGGATGGCGTTCGTGGTCCGAGCGCAGCGACGGGCCGACGCAACACATCGTCCGCTATCTGTCCGACGCCATCGCCGAGGGCTCCCTCGATCCGCAACCGGTCGAGCCCCTGGCCCATCTGCTGGCCGCCCTCGGGGTGGGCTCCGCCATGTACGTCGCCCAACATGACGACCCCGAGCTGGCCCGCCGCGAGGTCAGCGCCTGCAACGAGCGATTCCTGTCGGGCCTCGGCGTGCGTGATCTACACGGTGCATCATGAGCACCGGCACCCGTCTGCGCTCGACCCACGGATCTGTAGCACACGTAGTCACCACACCGACTGAGGAGAAGAAAACTGATGGCCTGGGATTTCTCGACTGAGCCCGAATTCCAAGAGAAGCTCGACTGGACGCGCGAGTTCGTGACGCGAACGGGTGGAGCCGCTCGACCTGCTCTACCCGCATCGCCAATTCCACCCGCTCGATGACGAGTTGCGCCCGATCGTCGACCCGATGAAGCAGGAGGTGCGCGACCACGACCTGTGGGCGCGCCCACCTCGGGCCCGAACTCGGCGGCAAGGGGTACGGCCAGCTCAAGCTCGCCCTCCTCAACGAGATCCTGGGCCTGTCGGGCTGGGCCCCCATCGTCTTCGGCACCCAGGCCCCCGACACCGGGCAACGCCGAGATCATCGCCCACTACGGCACCGAGGAGCAGAAGGAGAAGTACCTGCAGCCCCTGCTCAACGGCGAGGTGTTCTCCTGTTACTCCATGACCGAGCCGCAGGCCGGCTCGGACCCCAAGCAGTTCACCTGCCGGGCCTGGCGTGACGGCGACGACTGGGTCATCGACGGCTGGAAGTTCTTCTCGTCCAACGCCCGCACCGCGGCGTTCCTCATCGTGATGACCATCACCGACCCCGACGTGTCGGTCTATCAGGGCGCGTCGATGTTCCTGGTCCCGACCGACACGCCCGGGGTCGACATTGTGCGCCACGTCGGCCTGGCCGGTGAGTCCGAGGACGAAGGCATGCACGCGCTCATCCACTACAACGAGGTCCGGGTCCCGGCCGAGAGCCTCCTCGGCGGCGAGGGCCAGGCGTTCGCCATCGCCCAGACCCGCCTGGGCGGGGGGCGGGTGCATCACGCCATGCGTTCGGTGGCCACGTGTCAGAAGGCGCTCGACCTGCTTCTGCGAGCGGGTGCTGAGCCGTGAGACCCAGGGCAGCCTGCTGGCCCGCAAGGAGTTCATGCAGGGTGACATCGCCGACTCCTACGCCGAGCTGCAGCAGTTCCGCCTGCTCACCCTCTACACGGCGTGGGAGATCGACAAGTACGGGGATTACCAGCGCACCCGCAAGAACATCGCCGCCATCAAGATGCTGACGCCCAAGGTCGTCCACGATGCCGTCTGGCGCTCCATGCACGCGCACGGCGCGCTCGGTGTCTCGAACGAAATGCCGTTCGGCGGCTTGTGGATGGTCGGCGCCCGATCATGAGCGTGGTCGACGGGCCGACCGAGGTGCACAAGATCACCGTGGCCCGCGAGGTCCTCAAGGACTACGAGGCGGCGCCCGGCTTGTGGCCGACGGCGCATCTGCCGGCGCAGAGGGAGTTGGCCCGCAAGAAGCTGGCGGCCTGGACCGAGCACCTGGTCGGCAACTCCTAGAGTCCGCCAGCCCGTACCCGCCCGCCGAGCCGAAAGCAACCCGTTTAGAACATGCGCGCGCTCCGCTGCAATGCATACGGGTCCCCCGAGACCCTGGTGATGGAGGATCTGCCCGACCCCGTGCCGGGTGAGGGCGAGGTGGTCGTCGACGTCGTCGCCGCCGCCGCCAACTTCCCCGACGTGCTGCTCGTCGCCGACCAGTACCAGATCCATGTGCCGGTCCCGTTCACGCCGGGGAGCGAGTTCGCCGGCATGTGCGCCTGGTGGGGCCCGGCGTCGAGGGGGTGGCGGTGGGCGACCGCGTCATCGGGGCGTCCATGATCGGTGCCTTCGCCGAGCAGATCGTCGTCCCCGCCGCGTCGGTGCACCAGGTCGACGACGGCGGTCGACCTGCGGGCGGCCGCCGCGTTCGGTGTGGCCCACCGCACCGTCGTACCTGGCCCTGCGCACGGTGGCCGACGTCAGGCCCGGGGGACTGGGTCGTGGTGCTCGGCGCGGCCGGCGGTGTCGGCCTGGCCGCGGTCGAGTTGGCCCACCTGCTCGGGGCGCGGGTGCTCGCCGCCGCGTCGACCGACGAGAAGCTGGCGCGTGTGCCTCGAGAAGGGCGCCGAGGTCGGGCGTGAACTACGAGACCGAGAATCTCAAGGAGCGGATAAAGGAGATCACCGGCGGCGGGGCCGATGTGGTGATCGACCCGGTCGGCGGCCCCTGGGCCGAGCAGGCGCTGCGTTCCATGACGTGGGCCGGGCGGTTCGTCACGGTCGGGCTTCGCCTCGGGGGAGATCCCGCGCATCCCCCTCAATCTCGTGCTGTTGAAGGGACCCGTGATCACCGGGTTCACCATGCAGGGGATCACCGCCAACCGGGCCGAGGACGTGGCGCGCCACGAGGCCGAGTTGTGGGACCTCCTGGCCACCGGGAAGGTGGTGCCCCACGTCGGGGGGACGTTCCCGCTCGAAGAAGGGGCGCAAGCCCTGATCGAGCTGGCCGAGCGGCGGGCCACGGGCAAGGTGCTGGTCGTGCCGCCGCCACACGCCGGCTGAGCCGCCGCGGCCGACCCGGCTGAGTCACCTGCAACGCGGGAGGGGTATTCTCGCCCTTCTCCACATCGGAGCCCGCCGGCCCGGGAAAAGCGCCATGGGGGTCACATCGTGAGATTGCCGATCATCGACTGCGGATGGGCACGTGATGGAGCCGTTCGACCTCTGGCAGGAGCGGCTGCCCGCGCGGTACAAGCACATGGCCTGGTGCCGTGTCACCGTCGACGGTCAGGAGAAGGTGCAGTTCTTCGGGAACCCCACCAACTTCGAGTGGACGATCGGCTCGCTGTGCACGCCCGGGGCGCTCAGCGCAGCCGGCCGGCTCGATATCGACCTCGACACCGAGGTCGATCCGGGCGTCAACGACCCGACCCGCCGGCTGGAGCTGATGGATGCCCAGGGGATCGGGGTGAGCGTGCTCTTCCCGACCATGACGCTCGGCCTCGACGATCTTCCCGATCCCGGGTTCGCCAATGCCTCCGCCCACGCCTACAACGGCTGGGTGCACGACTTCGCGTCCGCCGACCCCGTCCGGTTCCGCTGGGCGGCGGTGCTGCCGCTCAACGATCTCGCATGGGCCGCGGCCGAGCTCGAATGGGCCATCGCGCAAGGGGCCACGACCATCATGCTCTCGCCCATCCCGACCCCGGCCGGCCAGTCGCTCGGCAGCGTCGACCTCGATCCGTTCTGGGCGCGCCTGGTCGAGGCGGGCATGCCGGCCGTCGTGCACGCGGCCAACCCGACGAGCCCGACGTTGGGCATCGCCCATCATCTCGCCAACCGGGCCCAGTGGCAGATGGGCGTGCCGTTCCAGCTGCAGCTGGCCGTGCATGCATGTCATCGACGGTGGGACGCTCGACCGGTTCCCCGAGCTCCGCGTGGGGTTCTTCGAGGGCGACGTCGGGTGGCTCCCGCACTGGCTCGGCCGCCTGGACGAGACGTACGACAAGATGGCCCTGATCGCCGAGTAAGCACCGGCGCGGCGCCCTCGAGCAGTTCCGCCAGCAGTGCGTCATCTCGGGTGAGCCGGCCGACGCCGGCCTGGCCCTGACCGCGGCGACCGTCGGGGCCGACCGTGTCCTGTGGGCCAGCGACTGGCCGCACCAGGACGGTGCGTGGCCCGACCCGATCGAGATCCTGCGGGACCGGACCGATCTGACGGAGGCCGACAAGCGCGCCATCTTCGTCGATGGTCCGGCCCGCTTCTTCGGCATCGATCTGGACGAGCTTGTGGCCCATCTGGGCGACGGGTGGGACCGGGAGGCCCCGATCGACGGGATCAGCGGGATGTTGGCGGCGACCGCTCGCGCGGTCGCGAGTCTGAGGGGGGAATCCATGGCAACTGACGACCGACTATCAACTGATCTTCCGCAACGCGACCATCGTCGACGGCACCGGGGGGCCGGTGACCGAGGGTGATGTCGCCGTGCGCGACGGGCTGCTGGCCCAGGTGGGCGGCCACGTCGGCGGTCGCGCCGCCGAGGAGGTGGACGGCCGTGATCTGGTCCTCGCCCCCGGCTTCATCGATCCGCACACCCACCTCGACGCCAACCTGTTCTGGGACCCCGACCTGACACCCGTCCTCGAGCTTCGGCGTCACCACGGTCGTCACCGCCAACTGCGGGTATGCGCTGGCCCCGGTGGAGAGCGAGGAAGCGCGCCAGTACCTGGTGGCCGCCATGAGCACGGTCGAGCAGATCCCCGAGGTCTCCATCGAGACCGGCGTGCCCTTCGACTGGTCCGATCTGCCCTCGTACGCGGCCCGGCTCGACGCGCTCGACGTCCTGTTGAACCACGCCTTCCTCATCGGGCATGTCCCGATACGGGCCGCCGTGCTCGGCGTCCCCGGTGCCTACTCCCGCCAGGCGACCGCAGACGAGATCGTGGCGATGGGCTGCCTCCTGCGCCAGGGCACCGAGCTCGGCGCGCTGGGTTTCTCGACCGATCAGGTCATCGGCAATCCGGGTCCGGGTGGCACCGCTCTCCCCGGCCAGATCTGCGGCGAGGACGAGCTCCTGGCCCTGGCCGCCGTGCTGGGCGAGGGTCCCGGTCCGGGGCTCTTCACCATGGCCAACGCCGCCCTCCTGCAGGGGCGCGAAGAGCGGGTGGCCGACCTGGCCTGGCACCAGCGCCTCGCCGCGGCCTCGGGGCGGCCGGTCGTCGTGGGGCCGATCTTCGACTCGACCGAGGACCCGGGCGGGGCCTTCGTCCTCATGGACATGGCGCTGGCCGGGCAACGGGCGGACAGGAACGTGGTGCCACAGATCTCGACCCGCCCTTTCGAGCTGTGGACCCGGTTGGACAGCCCGGGCACGTTGGTGCGATCGCTGCCGTCGTTGATGGCGGCGGTGCAGGACGCCGGTGCGGCCGGCGTGCGTGCGCTGGCCGCCGATCCCGAGGCGCGGGCGCAACTGCGCCGGGAAGGGGCGGTCATGCCGCCGAACCCGGTCTTCAACGGGCGCTGGGACCATGTCCGGTTGCGCTACTCGCACCAACCCGGCGTGGAAGGGAAGGACCTGGCCGCCCTCAGCGCCGAACGCGGGATCGACCCGACCGACCTCCTGCTCGACCTGGCCCTGGCCGACAACTTCGAGACCCAGGTGGCGACGGTCATGCGCAACGGGGACGACGATCAGGTGGCGCGCCTGGTGGCGCACCCCGCCGCCATGATCGGGGCCTCCGATGCCGGGCGCCCACATCCTCGCCAACACGGACAGTTGTTACGCCGTGTGGACGCTGCAGCACTGGGTGCGCGAGCGCAACGGTGCTCTCGCTCGAGCGCGCCGTGGCCATGCTCACCGGCGACCAGGCCCGCCTGCTCGGGTTCGCCGACCGTGGGCTGCTCGCGACCGGGGCTCGCCGCCGACCTCGTGCTGTTCGATCCGGACCGGATCGCCACGACCCGGGTGCGCTTCGTCGACGATCAGCCGGCGGCCGGGCGTCGTCTCGTCACCGACGCCGTCGGCGTGGAGATGAGCGTCGTGAACGGCGTCGTCGCCACCCGCGGCAGGGCGTTTCGACGGGAGCCCGGCCGGGCCGGCGACTGCGACCAGTCGCCTGATGGAATTTCTCCCCGAGGCGGCCGGGCCCCACGATCCGATCCTCGTCACCGCCGAGCGCCCGCCCGGATCCGATCCGGCGGACCACCAACATCGACACGACACGCCCCGACGGGCTGCGCGCCGACGCCAGGGTCGACGGCCGGGCGCGGGACGTGCGCACCAACCCCGACGGCACGACCGATGTCGTGGGCGAGGCCTGGCTGCGGGCCACGGTCGGTCCCGCGCAGAAGCTCCTGTCGATCACGACGTCGCCCGATGTGCCCGCATTGCAGCAATTGCTGGGGGGCTCGGTGGGCTCGGGCTTTCGCTCCCGCGTCATCGAGGTGCTGCGCGGGGCCGGGACGCACGAATCCGAGGACGGCTCGCTTCTCTACCTGCTCCTCGATGATCTGCCCGGCGCCACCCTTGTCTCGGGGTACGCCCTGCTCCGCGGCGGCCTGATGGATGATCCGCCGGGCAACGCCGACCCCGCCTCTCACCGCCCCAACAACCGTCACCCGAACAGCCGTCACCCGAACAGCCGTCGCCCCCACAAGCACAGCCTGTACAGCTGTCACCCCAGCGCCGGCCGCCGGACTTTGCACGACAGGCAGATCTCTGCGCCGGTTGGGCGCAGGACGCCACCATGATGGTCCACGTGCGCAGCACCGGGCTGATCCCCGTGCCGGTCGGCCCCCCGGCGCCGCATCATCGAGCGCGACGACGATCCGTTCTCGTGGCACGCCATGGCCGAGCTACCGCCGCTCTCGGTCCGCCGCCGCCGCCGGCTCGATCTGCATGGCGCCGGTCGCACCGGGCGGCGAGCATCGGATCGATCTGCATTTTCGCGACAGCCACGTGGACGAGGACGGGGTCGAGACCGTCCTGCACGAGTACACGGTGACCGGCACCGCCGACGCCGGATCAGGCCGGATCGTGTCGGTGGCCGCCCGGGCCCAGGTGCTGCCCTGGTTGGAATGCCCCGGGGCGGTGGCGAGCGCGGAGCGCCTCGCCGGCATGGAGCTGTCGTCACTGCGACCGACGATTCGCAACGAGTTCGTCGGGCGCAGCACCTGCACCCACCTCAACGACAGCCTGCGCTCGCTGGCCGACATCAGCGCACTCGCCCGAGAACTGGAGCCCACACCGTCATGAGCAACGTCACGAGCCCCCTTCTGGCCGCCAAGTCGACCGACGAGTTCTCCCCGCAGCCGCCCTCTGCGGCCGTCCGCGAAGCTGCGGCACGTTTCGACGAGCGGGTGCGTGCCATCGCCCCCAAGCTCGGCCTGACCGCGGCCGACCATGCCTTCGACCGCCGGGGCACGGCCACCGCCCTGCGCGCGCTCGACGCGGCGCACGGTGGGGGTTTCTTCTCCCTGGACGAGGCGACTGAGACCGACGAGGACGCCGCCGCCGCCGCGTTCTCGGGAAACGCACCTGTCGTGGACGTGCAGACGCACTTCATCGACCCCGGCCGGCTGGGACCGGCCGAGTGCCGACGGGCTGAAATGGTTCCTGACCATGGTGGACGAGCGCCGCTGGGGCGGCGGCGTCGATCCCCGTCTCATCGACGCGGCCGAATGGGCCACCCTCGTCTTCGGCACGAGCGAGACGGCGGTGGCGCTCCTCACCTCGACGCCCGGATCGGCCGACGACAACGTGCTGACGAACCCGCAGATCGCGGCGGCGCGTGACATCGTCGCCAAGTACGGCGCCTCGGGTCGGGTGTTGACCCACACCATCGTGCATCCGAACCTGGGCCCGGCCGAGGTCGAGCACATGGCGGACTGGAAGGCCGAGCTCTCGCCCTCGGGGTGGAAGGTGTACACGCTCTACGGGCCGCCCACGGCGGCTTCGCCTACCGGCGGGTGGTTCCTCGATGACCAGGAGATCGGGATGCCCTTCCTCGAGCAGGTGCGCGCCCTCGGTCCGAAGGTCGTGGCGTGTCACAAGGGGCTGGGCGGCCCCATCCCCGACGCGTCGGTGGCCGCGGCATCGCCACGGGACATCGGACCGGCGGCGCTCGCCTATCCCGACATCAACTTCGTCGTCTACCACTCGGGCTACGAGCTGAACCCCGAAGGGGAGGAAGGCCCGTATGACGCCGCCGCTCCCAACGACGGCGTCGACCGTCTGGTGAAGACGGTCGAGACCGCCGGTATCGGTCCGGGCGGCAACGTCTACGCCGAGCTCGGCAGCACCTGGTACCTCATCCTGCGCCGACCGGCCGAAGCGGCCCACGTGTTGGGCAAGTTGCTGCAGTCCGTCGGTCCCGATCGCATCGTCTGGGGCACCGACTCCATCTGGTACGGCTCACCCCAGCCGCTCATCGACGCCTTCCGCTCGTTCCAGATCCCCGAGTCGTTCCAGGAGAAGTACGGCTACCCCGCGCTCACGGCGGAGACGAAGGACAAGATCCTCAGCCACAATGCCCGCCGCGTCTACTCGCGTCTCCGACACCGCACTGGCCGACGCCGCCGGCTCACTCGGCGCCTCGGCCTCGTGGGTCGGGAGCGCGTCGACGGAGCTCCGCCGGGTGATGACGGCCTGACCGAGCCTGACGGCTCCGGCCGGCTCCGGCCGGCTCCGGCGCTGCTCGGCGCCGCAGCCTCAAACGGTGGGCGCAGCGGCCGGAAGAAGGCGCGCAGGTCCTCGACGATGAGATCGGGCTCCTCGGCTGCGGCGAAGTGGCCGCCCCGGGGCATCTCGGTCCAGCGGACCAGATTGGTGTGCTCCTCGGCCAGCCGCCGGGGGACGAAGACGAGGTCCCGGGGGAAGACGGCGATGCCGGTCGGCGCCTCGATCGACGGCGTGCGCTCGTGGGCCAGGCGGTTGGGTTCCTTGAAGTTCTCCCAGTAGTAGCGCATCGTCGAGCCGATGCACTCGGTGACCCAGTAGATCATGACGTTGGTGAGGAGGAAGTCCTTCGACAGTGCGTCGAAGACGTCGCCCTCGTGGTCGCTCCACAGCCGTCGTCGTTCGAGGATCCACGAGGCCAGCCCCACCGGCGAGTCGTTCAATGCATAGGCCAGCGTCTGGGGGTCCTGGGACTGCACGGCCACATGGCTGGCGGCGAAGGCCATCCGCTCCTGCATCTTTTCGAACCAACCCTCTTCGCCCGGACCGTAGTCGGCCGCCGAGAGTCCGCAGTAGTACGACACCCGCATCAAGACGGGCAGGCTCAGGTGCACGCCGACCATGTGCTCGGGGAATTCGTGACCGAGTTGCGCCGTCACGCTGGCCCCCCAGTCGCCCCCGTGCGCGCCGAACTTGCTCGTAGCCGAGGACCTCTTGCATCAGCCGCACCCAGAGCGCAGCAGTGCTCCGCACCGTCACGCCGGTGCGGAGCAGGGGGACCGAATAGCCGTAGCCCGGGAGCGAGGGCACGACGACGTCGAAGGCATCCGCCGGGTCTCCGCCGTGGCTCCCCGGGTCCGCGAGCGCGTCGATCGTCTCGGCGAAGTCCCAGAACGTCCAGGGCCATCCGTGGGTCAGGACCAGGGGCATCGGGTCGGGGCCGACGCCGCGGCGATGGATGTAGTGGATGGGGACCTCGTCGAGCTCGACGCGGTAGTGCTCGAAGCGGTTCATCGCCGCTTCGTGGACCCGCCAGTCGTACCCGTGGCGCCAGTAGTCGACCAGGTCTTCGAGCCAGGCCCGGTTGGTCCCGTAGCGCCAGTCCTCGTTGCCGGGGTCGAGCGGCCATCGAATCCGGGCCAGACGCTGATCGAGGTCCTCGAGAACGCTGTCCTCGACGGCGATGGTGAAGCGCTCGGGCGTGGCCACCGATCAGGCGACGCTGACCGGCTGGCGCGAGTCGACCACCACTCTGGTCTGCTCCGACAGCGGCGCCAGCGTCTTGGCGAGCAGGCCGTAGAGGAGTGGCCCGAACGGCCACTGCGTCACGATGCGTCCGGTCGGCGCCTTGTAGTAGTTGTTCGAGACCACCCATGCCGTGCCCCGCATCTGGCGGTCGATCCATCGGTTGTACGCGTCGTAGAATTTGGGACGCACTTCGATCGCGGTCGATCCGGTGCGCACGAGGCGCTTCGCGCACTGGACCACGTGCTCTGCCTGGCGTTCCAGGAGCGAGACGATTTCGCCACCGTTGGTGTTCGGGCCGTACTGGATGAAGAAGTTGGGGAACCCCGGGACGGTCATGCCGAGCAACGCCCGGGGCTCGTCGGCCCACGCTTCATGGATCGTTCGCCCACCCACGCCGACGATCTCCAGGCTCGAGAGGTAGCTGGCAGGCTGGAAACCGGTGGCCATCACCAGGACGTCGGCGAGGTACTCGTTGCCGTCGACGTCGATCACCCCCTTCTCGGTCACGGACTCCACCGCACGGGGAACGAGCTCCACGTTGTCGCGCAGGAGCGCCGGGTAGAAGGTCGAGTTGAGGATCGGTCGTTTGCCCGGGTAGGGGTACTTGGGCGTGACGGCCTCGGCCAGATCGGGTCGGTCCGCGAACACCCGTTCGATGAAGGACCGGCATTGTTGCTCACGCACGCCGTTGATCTTGGTGCCGGGCCGGTGGATCGCTCCGCCGATCTGGTTCTTCTCGAGTTGGTAGGCCGCCTTCCACCGCGTGATGCGCCGTTGCAGCTTGCTCTGGTATACCGCGCGCTCTTCGGGAGTGAAGTCGCGGTCGCCCTTGGGGACGACCCACCCGGGCTCTCGTTGGAAGAGGTAGAGGTGATCGACCAGCGGTGCGATCTCGGGCACGACCTGGCTCGCCGTCGAACCGGTTCCGACCAGGGCCACCCGCTTGCCGGTCAGGTCGTGCTCGTGCTCCCAGCGGAAGGTGTGGAACTTGGGCCCGGCGAAGTCTTCGAGGCCCGGCCAATCCGGATACTTGGGGTAGTTGAGCAGACCGAGTGCGCTGACCACCATGTTGGCCTCGCACGCTCTCGCCGTTCTCGAGGTTGACGGTGTAGGTGTGGGTGCGCTCGTCCCAGACCGCATCGCGGACCGTGGTGCTGAAGCGGAAGTGCGGGCGCAGGCCGAAGTCGTCCAGCACCTCTTCGAGGTAGGCCTGCAGCTCGGCCTGTTTGGCGTGGGTGCGCGTCCAGTCGTGGCTCTTGAACGAGTACGAGTAGAGATGCGAGGCCACGTCGACCTCGGCCCCCGGGTACCGGTTGTCCCACCAGGTGCCACCGGGCCCTTCGGACTTCTCGAAGACGGTGAAGGTGTGGATGCCGGCCCTCTTGAGCTTGACGGCGGTGGCGATGCCGGCGAATCCGGCCCCGACGATGGCGACCTGGGGCGTCCCCGCCGGTCCGAAGTGCTTGCGTGCGCGTGTCGGACTTCATGCTCCCTCCGTTCCGGCAGCACCGCTGGGCGACGGGCGTCGACCCGAGTGCGCGTGCGCAGGTGCTCGATCGCCTCGTTCATGGCCGCCGCCCCGGTGGGGATCATCGGCCCCCATGGTGAGGAAGCCGTGCATCTGCCCGTCGTAGCGCGCCACGGTGACGGGCACGCCGACTTCACGGAGTCGTTGGGCGTAGGCCGCGCCCTCGTCGGCCAAGGGGTCGTAGCCGGCGATGACGACGTGGGCCGGGCAGACCTGGCGGAGGGCGTCCTCGTCGGCGAAGATCGGCGAGATCCGGGGATCGGCCGGATCACCGTCGCGCACGTAGAGATCGACGAACCATTCGCATGGCCGCCGCCGTCAGGATGTAGCCGGTCTCGACGCTCTTGTAGGAGGCGTGGCTCATGGTGGCGTCGATGACCGGATAGGCCAGGATCTGGAACGACAGCCCCGGGACGAACAGCGCGGCCGACGGCCGCCAGGTTGCCGCCGGCCGAGTCGCCACCGACGGCGACCTTGGCCGTCGGGCCGCCCAACTCGCCTGCCTGTTCGACGACGGCCCGGGTGACGGCGACGGCATCGTCGAAGGCGGCCGGGAAGGGGTGCTCGGGCGCCAACCGGTACTCGGGGACCACGACCACGACGCCAGCCCCCGTCGCCAGCTCCTTGGCGCTGTGGAGCGACTGCTGCGCGCTGCCGATGACCCAGCCTCCTCCGTGGAGCCAGACGAGCACGTCGAAGGGCCCGTCCCCCTCGGGTGTGACCACGAGGCAGGGCACGCCACCCAGGTCCCGTTCGACCACCGAGGCGACGGGGACATCGGGTGCCGGCCGACAGTGCGGCCGCGGCCGCCGTCCGGTCACGCACCTCCTGCGGCGTCAGGGTCTCCATGGGCGGCAGGCCCTGCGCTTGCATGGCTGAGAGAACGGCTGCTGCGTCCGGATCGAGTGGCACTGTGCATCCCCCTTTGACTGGCCGCCGACACTACTCAATCGGTCACATTCGGTCCCATTCGAATGACCGCCGACCGGCTGACCGCGCACGGCCCGGCGGGGACGGGTTCAGGCGCCCTGTGGCATGATCCCCGCCGGGGACTTCCCATTGGGGGGAAGAGGGCTTGGCCGGCAGGACGACTCGGCCAGGTCGCGGCGACCCGGGACAACGGAGGCCACGTGGCAGAACTATCGGAACTACTGGAGGTCCTCGACCTCGAACCGGTCGGCGAGGGCCGCTTCCGCGGCCCAGAACTTCTCCGAGGGCCCGGGTGGCGTCGTCTTCGGGGGCCAGCTGTTGGCCCAGGCGATCGTGGCGGGGGCGACCATCGACCCGACGAAGGAGGTCAAGTCGATCCACACGATTTTCGCCCGCGGTGGCGCCCTCGACAAGCCGCTCGACATTGAGGTCGAGGCGATGCACACGGGTCGGGCCCTGGCCAGCGCGACGGTGACCGTGCGCCAGGGCGAGCGGCTGTGCACCAGGTCCTTGGTCTTGCTGAGCGCGGTCGAACCGGATCTCATCCGCCACAGCGTCGACGCACCGTCGGTGGGGACGCCCGACGAAGCGCCGAAGGGGCCGGGCGAGGGCGGCTTTTGGGAGGTGAGGATCGTGGACGGGGTCGACCTCTCCGATCCTGCCGCGGTCGGGCCGCCCGAGCTCTTCGTCTGGGTCCGCTTTCCCGAAGCGGCCACGAAGGGCGTCATCGGGCAGGCGCTGTTGGCCTACGCCACGGACGGTTTCCTCATCGCCACCGCGATGCGACCGCACGAAGGGGTTGGTCAGGCGATGTCCCACGTCTCGATCTCGACGAGCGTGCTCAGCCACACGCTGACCTTCCACGAGCCGATCGACGCGTCGCAGTGGCATCTGCTGGCACAGGAAAGCCCGTATTCGGGACGCGGCCGCTCCTACGGTCGCGCCAACATCTTCGGGCCCGAACGGCGAGGTCGTGGCATCGTTCGTGCAGGACAACATGATCCGCGACTTTCCCGAGGGTCAGCGGCCGCACACGGGGAGCGCTCGGCCTTCTGATCGCGCTGGCTCAGGCCCGGACGGCCGGTCCGGTCCGGTCCGCTGAGCCACGAGGGCCGTCGCGTGCGGTACGTTGGCTTGCGCACCCGAGAGATCGCAGCAGGGGAGGGGATGTTCCATGTCAGACCGAGCGGTCGTCGAGGAGTACCTGCGCACGTTTGCGGCATTCGACTGGGAGGGTTTCGCCGCAATTCTGGCGGACGAGAATCTGCGCCGGGTCGGGCCCTTCATGGACGTGATCGAGACGAAGGAGGACTACGTCGACTTCCTCAGCAAGCTGATGCCCACCTTGATCAACTACGAAGTCCGCGTCGATCGGGTGTCGGACTGCGGATCGAAGCGCTTTCTGGTGGAGTTGAGTGAGATCTTCGACGTCGACGGGGTGCGGACGGAATACCCGCAAGCCGACCTGTTCGAAGTCAATGCCGCCGGGAAGATCAGTGGGGTGAGCATCTTCATGAAGGTGCCGGGAAGCCAACCACCCGTGGCCGGAGCCAGCGCCGCCGATCGCTAATGGATCGGACCATCGCGCTGCGGGGGAGGTGTACGTGCCATGAGTGAGCTCGGTTCGACGGGGTACGACATTGCCGTAGGGACGTACGAGGATGCGCTGTCCATGGTCGGCTACACCACGCCGGTCCGCTTCGGCGAAATGCCGGTGAACGTCGGCATGGTGCGGTATTTCGCCGCCATGGTCCACGACGCCAACGCGGGATTCTGGGACGAGGACTTCGCGGCGAGAGAGTGGGGCGGCTGCATCTCGCCGCCGGCCATGCTGATGACGTGGGTCATCCCTCTCGAGTGGAAGCCCGGGGGTGCCCTCCCCGTGCCGTTGCTCACCGCCCGGGTCCCCCTGCCGGGCAGCACGTTCGTCAACGCGTCGAACGAAACCGAATTCTTCCGCCCCATCCGGGTCGGCGATGTCCTCAACGTCACCGAGGAACTGGTGGCGGTCTCGGCGGAGAAGCGAACCGCGATCGGCTCCGGACACTTCGTCACGACGTGCAGCACCTTCCGTCGCCAGGACGGAACGATGGTGGCCCGCATGACCAACGTCCTGTTCCGGTTCGAGCCGGACGCCGCATGATCGACGGCGTCGACTACTCCCAGCGTTTCTTCGAAGACGTCGCGCCCGGCGACGAGCTCCCACGCGTCGACGACGAGATCACCTACCGCCGCGTGATCATGAACCCGGCGACGACGTGGGACTACTTTCCGGGACACCACGATCCCGAGTATGCCCGGGCCCAGGGTCAGCCGACGATCTACGTGAACACCATGCACTTTCTGGGTTTCGCCGATCGAGTCGTGAGCGAATGGGCGGGCCCACGCTCGTTTCTCGTACGTCGGAAGGTTTCCACCCTGATGTCGATCTACGCGGGCGACACCATGGTGGGAACCGGCCAGCGTGGTCGGCACGCGCCGGGAGGAGCGGGACGGCTACGTCCGGTATCTGGTCGACGTCGAGCTCACGGTGGGGAACCAACACGGGGACCGGTGCGCATCCGTGACAGCCACGATCGCTCTCCCGGCCCGGGAGGACGCCGAGAGGTCTCGACTGTGGTGGTGAGGTGAGCCTAAAGGGGGCCGGATGTGTCGCATCCGCCGCGACATGACGTGAACGCGCGGCGGCCGACGCCCGTCGAGGGCCTCCGCGTCCTCGACACGAGTGACCGGATTGCCGGGGCTTACTGCACCAAGTTGCTGGTGGACGCGGGCGCAGAGGTGATCAAGCTGGAAACGGTGGAGGGCGACCCGTTGCGGAAGGAAGGCGCACTGTTCTCGTATCTCTGCGCGGGCACCCAGAGCGTCGTCGCCGACCTCGGCGATCGGGCCACCTTGGCCGACCTCGTCCGGTGGAGCGACGCTGTGGTGCTGACCTGTGGCCGGAGGGCCGCCACGGCAGCTGCCCGCGATCCGGCTGCACTGAGCGCAATCCATCCGGGGGTGCTGGTCGTGTCCGTGACGGACTTCGGGTGGTCCGGACCGTGGGAGGAGCGCCCCGCGACCGAGTTCACGCTGCAAGCCCTCTGCGGCGCGACCGGATTCCGTGGCTTTCCCGACGGTCCGCCCGTCTCGGTGGGTGGGCGTATCGGCGAGTACGTGGGTGGCGTCTACGCCGCACTGGCGATCCTGACCGCACGCCGCGGTGCGCGGACGGGGGCGGCGTGGCCCCGGAATTCGCACGTCGATCTCTCGCTGCTCGAATGCATGACCCAATCGATGCAGGGCCACGAGTGGCTGCATGCATCCCTGATGGGCCTGCGCGAGTTCACACGTTCGGTTGAGATCCCGTCCATCGAACCGGCCAACGACGGATGGGTGGGCATGTCAATGGTCACCGGCCAACAGTGGCGCGACTTCGCGACCATGGTCGGACAAGCACAACTCGTCGACGATCCGGAGCTCTGCCTCCAGCTGGGTCGGTGGCCGCGACGCGAAGAGGTCTACGCGCTGATCCATCCATGGCTCGCGGCCCGGACGGTGGCCGAAATCGTGGACCTCGCCAGCCTGTTCCGCGTGCCGATGGCGGCCCTCGGCAACGGCGCCACCATCCCGGAGATGGATCACTTCGCTGAGCGACGCGTCTTCGTCGACCACCCGGCGGGCTTTCGCCAACCGCGGCCTCCGTGGCAGATGTCGCGCTGTGACCCTGCGCCGCTCCGTGCAGCTCCCGCCCTCGGCGCGCACCAGCCGTCTCACCTGCCCCGCCCGCCCGACGCGCTCGACCAGCCCGACGCGCCCGACCCGCTCGTCCCGCCGCAGGCGCCTGCGTCTGACCCGCCGGCTCGCCCCGCCGCCCCCAGGGCCAGCAGCACGCCCGCGGCCGCATCCTCGTCACTTCCTCTCACTGGCACACGCGTCATCGACTTCACGGCGTTCTGGGCGGGGCCTTCGGCGACGTTCCTTCTGGCAGCGCTCGGGGCCGACGTGGTGAAGATCGAGTCGATCCAGCGACCCGACGGGATGCGATTCGCCGGTGGCCCGGGGGTCGCGGACGAGCGCTGGTGGGAGCACAGCTGGATCTTCCACGGGGTCAATGCCGGGAAGCGCTCCGTGACCCTCGACCTCGGCGATCCTGACGGTCTCCGTCTGGTTCGCTCACTCATTGAGGGAGCCGACGTCGTGATCGAGAACTTCTCCCCGCGGGTCATCGACCAGTTCGGGCTCGATTGGGAGCAACTGCACGCCCGCACGCCGCGATTGATCATGGTACGGATGCCGGCGTTCGGCCTCGACGGCCCCTGGCGCGACCGCGTCGGGTTCGCCCCGACCATGGAACAGCTGTCGGGGATGGCGTGGCGGACCGGGTTCAGTGATGGCGCACCGATGGCGCCGCGAGGTGCGTGTGACCCGATCGCCGGTGCGCACGCCGCCGTGGCGCTGCTGGCTGCCCTCATGCATCGCGACCGGACCGGTGAGGGGCCGCTGGTGGAGGTACCCATGGTCGAGGTGGCGCTCAACCTCACGGCGGAGCAGGTCATCGAACAGCAGGTGCACGGCATTCTCCTCCAGCGCGAGGGAAACCGTGGGATTGGCGCGCCGCAGAACGTCTACCGGTGTGCCGGGGACGATGCGTGGATTGCCGTGGCCGTCGAGACCGATGCCCAGTGGTGCGGGTTGGTGCGCGCGCTCGGTTCGCCGGCATGGGCCGACGCACCCGGGCTTGCCACGTCGGTCGGCCGGCGTCGGGCACACGATGAGCTCGATACCCGACTCTCGGCATGGTTCGCCTCCCGCCCGGTGTCCGATGCTGTCGCTCCCTTGCTGGCCGCAGGCGTGCCGGCCGCCGAAGTGGTGCTGCCGCCGGCAGTCATCGAGAACGAGCAGCTCGTGGACCGGGAGTTCTTCGAGCAGCTCTACCACCCTGCCGCAGGCTGGCAGCCCTATGCCGGGCTGCCCTTCCGTGCCCCGCTCGGAGCTGGGTGGTGCCAGAGCCCGCCGCCGACATTGGGACAGCACAACGATGAGGTTCTCGGGATTGAGCTCGGCCTGGGACGCGCAGAGCTCGACGATTTCCGCGCCCGTCAGGTGATCGGGGACCGCCCGCTGGGTCTCTGAGGCACTTCGTCCCAGGGCCGGCCCCAGTGGTTCGAGGTACGCCACCTCGGCGACAGGTCTCCGGCGGGCCGGGTGCAGCTCGTCGCCGAGCAGGTGGGCGATCGGGATGAGCGCGGCCTGGGTGACGCCGTCGGGGATGCCCAGCAGCTCGGCCATCGCTTCATGCCGCTCGGTGTGGACGGTCGTCATGGCCGAGACCAGGCCGCGGCTGCGCAGCGCGAGCTGCAGGCTCCAGACGGCCGGATAGATCGACGCATAGAGGGCGGCGGCCTGGGCGGGGGTGCTGTCGGTGTCAGCCCGCCTTTGATGCACGCCACGACGAGCACGGGTACCCGGTCGAGGTTGGTGGCCAGGTGCCAGGCGCCGTCGAGCATGCGGTCACCCGATGCCACCACCTCGACGCGGCCGCCGCCCTCCGGACGCCTGTTTCGAGCGCGTCGAGGTAGAGTCGCCCGCACGCCCTTCTTGACGGCCGGGTCGGTAACGACGATCCATCGCCAGCCCTGGAAGTCCCCGCCGGTCGGCGCCTGCAGCGCCAGCTCGAGACACTCCCTGACGACCTGCAGATCGACCGGGCGGTCGAGGTCGAGGCGGCGCCGGACGGTGCGGGTGGTGCTGAGGACCCAGTCGATGGAACCGGGCTCGCTCACCCCGCATCCCCTCGGGGCACCGGGGGCGAGAATAGCATTCTGGTATTCTAGAGTCAGAGTAAAGCGGCCGTGTGGGCCCGATGGGGAGGGTGAAGCCCGATGGTGATGACGCTCAGCCGCGAGGGGGACCTTGTTCCCACCGCGCAGGCCAACATCATTCCCAAGGAGCGCTACGTCTCCCAGGAGTTCTTCGACCTCGAGATGGAGCGGCTGTGGCCCCGGGTGTGGCAGATGGCGTGCCGCGAAGAAGAGGTGCGCGCGGTCGGCGACTACCTCGAGTACATCATTGGCGACCAGTCCATCCTGATCACCCGGAGCGACCCCGACACCATCTGCGGCCTTCTACAACACCTGCCCGCACAAGGGCACCCGGCTGGCCGCCGGCGTGGGCAACTTCGCCACCGGGGAGATCCGCTGCCGTTTCCACGCCTGGCGCTTCGAGCTCGACGGCACCAACAAGGAGGTGGTCGACCGCTTCGACTTCCCCGCGTCGATGACCGACGCCGAGGTCTGCTTGAACCAGATCAAGGTCGGGCGCTGGGGTGGTTTCGTCTTCATCAACATGGACCCCGACTCTGAGTCGCTCGAGTCGTTCCTCGGCCCCCTCCCGGCGCTGCTCGCCCCCTACGGGTTCGAAAAGATGCGCTTTCGCTCCTATCGCAGCGTCATCCTCCCGGCCAACTGGAAGAGCGCTCTCGACGCCTTCAACGAGGGCTATCACGTCCAAGGGACCCACCCCCAGCTCTTGCGCTGGACCGACGACACCAACCTGCAGTACGGGCCGCTCGGCAAGCACAACCACATGGGCGCGATGGGCCAGGTGAAGCACGAGATCCGCCCGAGCCCGCGCCTGGGTCTGGGCCCGGGCGACTACGACGAGCGCGAGCTGCTGGCCGTCATGATCGACGAGCTCGGGGGCCTGTTCCTCAAAGAGGAGCGCCAAAAGGTCCTCGACCTCAAAGACAAGCCCCTGCCCGAGGGCACCAGCGGCCATGGACGCCTACAACGAACTGCGGGTCGCAGATGCTGCGCGCCAAGGGGATCGACCTCGGCCACCTCAGCGACGAGCAGCTCCTCATGACCGACGACGTGCACTTCTTCCCCAACGTGGTCGGCCCCATCTACCCCGGCTCGACCACCTTGTTCCGCACCCGTCCCAACGGCCTCGACCCCCACAGCGCCATCAAGGACCTCTGGACCCTCGAGTGGGTCGCGCCCGACGAGGACCGTCCGATGTGCGAGCGCAAGTTCTACCCCGACTGGGCGGCCAAGGACTGGGGGCTCGTCACCAACCAGGATTACGCCAACATGGCCCACGTCCAAGCCGGCATGCGCTCTCGTGGCTGCACCGGGCTGCGCCTCAACCCGCGCCAGGAGCACAACGTCATCCACATGCACGAGGTCATCGACGAATACCTCTGCTCGTAGCCGAAGCGATCCGGTACGAACGTGGTGACCGTGCACATCGAGCCCTCGGGTATCGATCTCGACGTGGCCGAGGGCAAGAGCGTGATGGCGGAAGCGGAACGTCAGGGGTTGTTCTGGCCGACCGTCTGTCACGGGCTGGCCGAGTGCCACACCTGCTTCTTCGAAGTCATCGAGGGCGAGGAGAACCTCGAGCCGCCCAACGAGCTCGAGGTGACCGCACTGAAGGAGTTCTCGGGGCGTTCATGGTACGAGGGCAAAGTCATCCGCCTGGCCTGCCAGACGCGGGTACGGGGCGACGTGACGGTGCGCAAGCCCGGCGTGCGGCCGGTCTCGTGACCGACCGATCCTCGTGCTCAGGACAAGGTGGTGAAGGCCTCCGTCTGTGCGAAACGCGTGATCTCGTCGACGCTGAATCCCCAGTCGCCCAGGACGTCATGCGCGTCGGCGCCGACGGTCGGTGGTGGGGTGGGACCGGTGGGCGCAGTGCGGGAGAAGCGCGGTGCAGGGGATGGCTGCCACGAGTCGCCCACCTTGACGTAACCCGAGCGCACCTGATTGTGCGGATGGTCGGGGACTTCGAGCGGGGTGAGCACAGGCGTGATGCACGTGTCCGTGCCGGCCGCGAGGTCGGCCCATTCGTCCCGGGTGCGCTGCGCGATGGCACCGGCGATCCGTGCGCGCAATTCGGGCCACCTGTCCCGATCCATCTGCGCGGGCAGGTCGGCTCCGCCGATGCCGAGGAGCTCCACGAAGGCCGCCCAGAATTGGCTTTCGACGGCGCCGACGGCCACCCACTTCCCGTCGGAGGTCTCATAGGAGTCGTAGTAGGGAGCGCCGCCGTCAAGGGCGTTGGTCCCGCGCTCCCCGCTCCACATGCCGCGCCCCATCATCTCGAAGAACATGGTGGCCAGCAGCGCGCTCCCGTCGATCATCGCTCCGTCGACCACCTGGCCGACCCCCGAGATGCGCGATTCGAGCATGGCGCAGACCATGCCGAAGGCGAGCATCATGCCGCCACCGCCGAAATCACCGACGAGGTTGAGCGGGGGGACCGGGGCACCTCCGGGGCGGCCCACCATGCTGAGCACGCCCGAGAGCGCGATGTAGTTGATGTCGTGGCCCGCCATCATCCGCCACGGGCCCTCCTGCCCCCATCCCGTGGCCCGGCCGTAGATCAACTTCGGATTCTTCGCCTGACATGCCTCGGGGCCGAATCCGAGTCGTTCAGCGACACCCGGTCGAAATGCCTCGATGAGACCGTCGGCGCGGCCGACGAGATCGAGCAGCAGAGAGAGTCCCGCCCCTGTCTTGAGGTCGATGGCGATCGACCGCCGACTGCGCCCGAGCACGCCTTCGTAGGCGGCAGGCGTGGGCCGGTCGACCCGGACGACGTCGGCTCCCATGTCGGCGAGCATCATGGCGCAGAAGGGTCCCGCGCCCAGACCTGCCACCTCGACGATGCGGATACCGGCCAACGGACCACCACGACCCGCGCTCGAGGAACCCTCGGCGTCAACGACCATACAATCTCCCCCTCCGTGCCTGACGAACGGTCACACGGTAGCGAATGGGCCCACTCGGGGTCACAAGGCTTTGTGCTGCATCAATGGAAACGACGAAGGAGAGTGCATGGGATCGCGTGACCCCGTCATTGTTGGCATCGGCTGGAGTGACTATCCGGTCGTCCCGGAGCTCGACGCCATGGACCATCATGCGATGGCACTGCGGAGAGCGCTGGCCGACTGCGGACTGGAGAAGTCGGACATCGACGGCTACATGTGCGCCGGTACCGGGTTCAATTCGAATGTCGACGACGCGCCGAACATGGCCGAATATCTGCGCATCAAGCACCGCTGGATCGACGGGACCTCGGTCGGCGGCTCCACGTTCGAGTTCTATGTCCAGCACGCGGCATCGGCCATCGAGACCGGGTTGTGCGATGTCGTCCTCGTGACCTACGGCTCCGACATGCTGTCCCGGGTGGGGCGCATGCTCGGGACGAGCACCTTCTCGAGCGGCGCCACGCGGGTCCAGGGACCATCCGCCTACGAGAGCTCCTGGGGCAACGTGCTCGCCGGTGGGTACGCCATGGCGGCCCGCCGTCACATGCACGAGTACGGGACGACGTCTGAGCAGCTGGCCGAGATCGCAGTCGGCGTCCGCGAGTTCGCAGGCCTCAATCCATTTGCGCAGTATCGCGATCCGATCACCGTCGATGACGTCCTCAACTCGCGCATGATCGCCGATCCATTGCACAAGCTCGACTGCTGCGTGATCTCCGACGGCGGGGGTGCCTTCATCATGACGACCAAGGAACGGGCACGCGATCTGGCCAAACCGCCGGTGTACGTTCTCGGCTCCGCTGCGGCGCAGAGCCACTGGACGATCAGCCAGATGCCCGATTTCACCACGACTGCGGCTGCGCAATGCGGTCCGGAGGCTTTCGCCCTGGCCGGTGTGCGTCCCGAGGACATCGACACCATTCAGGTCTACGACAGCTTCACGATCACCGTGTTGATGCTCCTCGAGGACATGGGCTTCTGCAAGAAGGGGGAGGGCGGTGCGTTCGTCGATTCGGGCGTGCTCCGGCGTGGCGGGAGACAGCCCATGAATACCGACGGGGGTGGGCTCTCGGCCTGCCACCCGGGTATGCGGGGGATCTTCCTGATCAACGAGGCGGTGCGCCAGTTGCGCGGCGAGGGTGGCGAGTCGCAGGTGCCCGATTGCGAGTTGGCGGTGGCGTGCGGCTCGGGCGGCTCTCTCTCGTGTATCGGAACGGTCATTCTGGGTAAGGAGGGCAAGTCATGAGCATCGAAGGCCTGCAGGAAACCATCGGGCTCCGGGCGCTCCCGGCTCCCGACAATGCGTCGCGCCACTACTGGCAGAGTGCGGCGGAGGGCAAGCTGGTCGTCCAACGCTGCACGACCTGTGGGGTCTACCAGTTCTACCCCCGGTCACTTGTGCACGGCGTGCGCCGGCGAGACGGAATGGGTCGATGCATCGGGTAAGGGCACGCTCCACACCTACACCGTCATCCGGCAGAACCGCTCCCCGGCGTTCGCGGCACTCTCCCCCTATGTGGTGGGGATCGTCGAGCTCGAGCGAGGGCGTCCGGATGATGAGCAACATCGTCGATTGTGACATTGATCAGCTCGAGGTCGGCATGGCGCTCGAAGTGCTCCTGCTGAAGGCGGCCGACGACGTGGGCCTCCCGTTCTGGCGTCCGGCCACCGACTGAGCCGACCCGGACCGATGACACCGCACGCGAGTACGCGTCGAGACGAGGAGGACTCCGATGGATTTCGATGACACCGAGGAAGAGGCGGCGTTCCGCGCCGAGGTCCACGCCTGGATGAAGGCCAATGCCCGCGAGAGGGACCCTGGGCAGCTCTCGACGTCGCACTCCTTCTACGACTTCGACGACATATTCGTCAAAGAGGGCAAGCTGTGGCAGCGCCTCATCTACGAGGGTGGGTATGCCGGTATCACCTGGCCGGTCGAGTTCGGTGGTCGGGGCGGCACCTTCGTCGAGCAGATGATCTTCCGGCAGGAGGAGGCGAAGTTCGACGTGGCCTCGAGCCTGTTCGCCGTCGGGTATCGGCATGGCCGGCCCCACCATCATCGGACACGGCACCGACGAGCAACGCCGCCGGTACCTGCCGGCGATGCTCCGGGGCGAAGAGGTCTGGTGCCAGCTCTTCAGCGAACCGGGTGCCGGCTCCGACCTGGCCAGCCTGTCGACCCGGGCCGTGCGGGACGGCGACGAGTGGGTGGTCAACGGCCAGAAGGTGTGGAGCTCCGGCGCGCACCATTCGGACATGGGGATACTGCTGGCGCGCACGGATCCCGACGCTCCGAAGCACCGGGGGATCACCTTCTTCCTCCTCGATATGCACAGCCCGGGCGTCGAGGTGCGGCCCTTGCGCCAGATGACGGGCGGCGCGACGTTCAACGAGGTCTTCTTCACCGATGTGCGGGTGCCGGCCGCCAATGTGGTCGGCGAGGTGAACCGGGGCTGGCACGCCACCATGACCACGCTGGCCAACGAACGCAGCTCGGGTGGGGGAACGTCCAGCTTTCCCGCAGATCCTCCAGTTGGCCCGTGACTGCGGGTCGACCACCGACCCCCTCATGCGGCAACGACTGGCCCGTTGTTTCATCAGCACGGAGATCTCCCGGTACCTGGGCTTTCGTATTCAGACGGCGCTGAGCAAGGGCATGTCGTCCCCCGAGACCTCGGTCGCCAAGCTTCTCTTCGCACTGAGCGCGAAGGAGACGGCGGAGCTGACGATCGCGTTGCAGGGACCCGTGGGGATGCTGACGGGCGACGCGGCGCCGGGGAACGGCTACTGGCAGCAGCAGTTCCTCACTGCACCGTCGTTCCGGATCGCCGCGGGGAGCGATGAGGTCCAGCGCAACATCATCGGCGAGCGGGTGCTCGGGCTGCCGGGCGACATCCGGGCCGACAAGGACGTGGCGTTCAAGGACCTCGTTCGCTGAGTCGACGCGCTTCGCACGGCGCGAAAAATCGGCGGGCGACGCCTATAGCGGGTCTACAGTTGCAGTCCTTGTGTCTACGATCCCTCCTTTGGGCGACGCGGAGCGACCGCTTGTCGTCCGTTCGGTTGAACGGACGCTCGCCAGTCGATACTCGACGTACATCGACGAGGTCACCCGACTGATTCGAGCCGCCGTGGCCGTGATGGACCGCTTGCAGACGACGAACCCCAAGGTCAGTGACATCGTCCGTGAGGCCGGACTGTCGAACCAGGCCTTTTACAAGCATTTTCGGAGCAAGAGCGAGCTGTTCCTGGCCATTCTCGATGATGGGCAGCGCGAGCTCGTCACGTATTTGCAGCATCAGACGGACAAGGCGGACACGGGCCTCGGCAAGATCCGCAACTGGGTGGTGGGGATCATGTCCCAAGCCACAGTGTCTGCCGACGCGTCAGCGACCCGCGGCGTCATGATGAACAGCCACGAGCTCCAGTCCGAATACCCCGAGGAATGCGACCGCCTGAATCAGCTCCTGATCGGAACCGCTCGTCGCAGCCATCGAACAGGCCGAGGAGGAGGGCACCGTTCGTCCCACCGATCCGAAGAAGACGGCCATGACGATCTTTCGACTCGCGGGTTCCACCGCGGAGACCCATGTGTTGCGCCGGCAGGTGCCATCGGAGGAGGACATCGAGTTCCTCGTCGACTTCATCCTGAGCGGCCTTGGCGCCGATGCCGGAAGCATCCAACGCGATCGACACCTCGCGGCGCGGCGGAGTAACGGGGCACCGGGCACGAAGCAGGCGCGTCCCGCGATGTAGTGGCTACCGTCGGCATCCCGACCGCTATCCAGTATTTACATTTGTCCGGCCTCGGAATAGTGTTCTGATTATTGGGATTCAAGCTCCTGAGCGGAAAAGGGGGGCGTGGCGGCATCGAGGCTGATCATCGACACCGATGGGCTGTCGAGGTAGATCTGGCCCAACTCGTGCGAACGCGTTCCCGTTCGCCTCTCGCGGATGACGCCAGCGTTGGCGTGGCGGCCGGGCGAGCCTCATGTTCATCGAAGGTGGCCCCCGGGTGATCGGCATTCCGGTCCCACGCACAGACCCGACACGTTGTCGCGACGCAGCGATCATCTCCGTGGTTTCGACGAAAGGAGCAGTACTGATGAGCCTGGAAGGCCGTGTAGCGATCGTGACTGGCGGGGGGCGGGGCATCGGCCGTGCCATCTGCCTCGGGCTTGGCGCCGATGGTGCGCAGGTCGCCGTGAATTTCCGCAAGGACGAGGAGGCCGCGCAGCAGACCGTCGCCGACATCGAAGCTCTGGGTGGGAAGGCCGTGGCGTATCAGGGGTCGGTGGCGTCCTTCGACGAATGTCGTGCCGTGGTCGATCAGGTGGTGGCCGATTTCGGGCACGTCGACATCCTGGTGAACAACGCCGGCGTCACCAACCGGGGGACGCCGGTCGCCATGACCCCGCCCGAAGAGCTCGAGCGTGTGATCGGCACCATGGCATTCGGGTCGCACTACATGTCCCAGCTCGTGCTGCCCAGCATGCGGGAACAGCCCCGGGGCGACATCGTCATGATCTCGAGCAATTCGGCCATCACGAATGATCCGTATGCCGCCAACTACAACATGGCGAAGGCGGCGCAGGAGTCCTTGGCGTTCACGCTGGCCAAGGAAGAGGCCCGGAACGGCATTCACGTGAACATCGTGGTTCCCGGGCTTTCGAATACGGAAATGGGGCGCCGGCTCGTGAAGGCCGCCATGAAGGTCGATGAGATCCATGACCTCAACGATCGCTTTCCACTCGGGCGGGTCTGCGAGCCCGAAGACACGGCCAATGCCGTGCGATTCTTCGTCAGCGATGCCGCCTCCAATGTCACCGGGCAGCGGATGGTCGTCGACGGCGGCGGCTTCAAGTAAGAGCGGAGGGCAGCACTCGTGACGTGGAATCTCGATGCAGTGGGGCAGGAGGCGGCCCCGACCGAGGAGGCATGGACGTCGAACGACGCGTTGCTCTACGCACTCGGCGTCGGTGCCGGGGTGGTCGATCCGGTCGGGTCCGAGCTCGCGTTCACGACGGAGAACAGCATCGGCGTGGAGCAGAAGGTCCTTCCCACTTTTGGCGTCGTCCTGGCCACGGGCGGGGCCGCATTCGGACTGGCCGGTTCGGTCGACGCCACCATGGCCGTGCACGGCGAGCAGGGGATCGAACTGGCCGGGCCGCTACCCGCGGAGGGCCGGGTGGTCACGACGAGCCGTTTGGCGGGCATCTACGACAAGGGTGCGGGTGCTGTCGTTGCCGTGGAGAGCCGCTCGGTCGATGCGGTCACGGGGGAGTGGCGGTTCACGACCACCTCGTCGCTGTTCCTCCGCGGCGGCGGCGGCTTCGGCGGGGACCGCGGTCCCTTCGGGCGGTGCGAACGCTGCCCCGAGCGCGAGCCCGACGTTGTCGTGCAGGCGCAAACCCGACGCGACCAGGCGCTGCTGTACCGCCTGTCGGGCGACCACAATCCCCTGCACTCCGACCCGGAGTTCGCCAAGCGAGCCGGGTTCGACGTGCCCATCCTGCACGGCCTGTGCACCTACGGGTTCACCGGGCGACTCCTCCTCCATGCACTCTGCGGGTCCGACCCTGCCCGGTTCGTGTCGATGCACGGACGTTTTTCGAAACCGGTCTGGCCCGGGGACACCCTGACGGTCCGGGCGTGGATCGTCTCGGAAGGAGTGGCTGTGTTCCGGACCGAAACACAATCCGGCGACGTCGTCATCGACCAGGGCCGGCTCGGCTACCTCGAGACAGCCCGACGGAGCCTGAGAGAGGCGCGGCTTCCGAGCATACAAGGGCCCCCCGGAGATGCAATCCTTGTGGAGCGGCGACGACGACAACTGCGGACTGGGGGTGCGACGTGACCGACGACAATGCACTCGGACTCCTCGAGGGAATTGCCACGACCCGCGCCATCCGGCGCTTCACGGACGGAGCCGATTCCCGACGACGCGCTGGCCGCCATGCTGTTTGCCGCCACACGGGCGCCCAGTGGATCCAACCGCCAACCCTTCCGCTTCC
The DNA here is from genome assembly GCA_963755665.1 of uncultured Acidimicrobiaceae bacterium. GTDB lineage: Bacteria > Actinomycetota > Acidimicrobiia > Acidimicrobiales > RAAP-2 > Bog-473. The sequence goes on along the minus strand of CAVWKU010000013.1, from coordinate 91,151 downwards.
TCGTGCTGCGCGACGGACCCCGGGCCAACGAGGCGCGTCGGCTGATCGGCGAAGGGGCCCGACGGGCGTGGGGGACGAAAAGGGAGGTGGATCGCTACGACACGGGGAGTGGCACGGTCGCGAACTCGCCGAAAGCTCGACTGGCGGCCACTATGACGCCAGTTCGTCGAGGACTTCGAGCGCATCCCGGTCGTCGTGCTGCCCTGCCTGGAGCGTTACCGCGACCCGACGCCCACCGAGGGGGCCTCGATCTATCCGGCCTGCCAGAACCTCCTGCTGGCCGCGCGGGCGTTGGGTTACGGAGGTGTGCTCACCGGCTGGCACGCCATGGTGGAGCCGGAGTTGCGGGCGTTGCTCGACATTCCCGACCACGTCTTCATGGCGGCCACGATCGCACTCGGTCGGCCCGCCGGACGCCATGGGCCGGTCCGCCGCCGGCCTCTGCACGAGTTGGTCTACGAGGATGCATGGGGCGAGTCGCCGGCTTGGGCCGTCGATCCTCCGGGTACGGAGTTCACCCAGGCCGGGCCACCGCGCTGAGGAATCGAAGACGACACGGCGACGGTCGGGTGATCGAGGAGAGGCAATGAGCGGAGTATGTGACGGGAGAGTCGTGGTCATCACGGGCGCCGGGCCGCGGCCTCGGGCGGAGCCATGCCCTCGAGTTCGCCCGCCAGGGCGCCAAGGTCGTGGTGAACGATCTCGGGGTGGCGATGGACGGCGAAGGCGAGCTCGAGCAGCCCGGCGGCCGAGGTGGTCGAGGAGATCAGAGCCATGGGCGGCGAGGCCGTGGCCAATGGCGATGACGCGTCGGACTGGGACGGTGCCCGGCGTCTGATCGCGCATGCCGTCGAGACGTTCGGAACGATCGACACCCTCGTCAACAACGCCGGGATCCTGCGCGACCGCATGCTCGTCAACATGACCGACAGCGATTGGGATGCCGTCTCTCGGGTCCACCTGAAGGGCACCTTCGCCCCCACTCGTTGGGCGGCCGTCCACTGGCGCGAGCGGGCCAAGGCGGGGGAGACGAACGAGGGTCGCGTGGTGTGTACGAGCTCTTCTACCGGCCTCTACGGGAACGCCGGCCAGATCAACTACGGGGCGGCAAAGGCCGGCATCGCCGCCTTCGCGGTGATCGCCGCTCTCGAGCTCGCCCGCTACGGGGTGACGGTGAATGCCATCGCCCCTATGGCCCTCACCCGGATGAACGAGGACCTGCCGTTCGGGCAGGAGGTGACGAGCCGGTTTGCCGAGGGATTCAACCCTCTGGCCTCGGAGAACGTGTCGCCGCTGGTCGTCTGGTTGGGGAGTGCGGCCTCTCGGGACGTGACGGGTCGTATCTTCAACGTGCATGGGGGCTACATCAGCGTGGCCGAAGGATGGCGGGCCGGCCCGAGTGTCAACAAGAAGGCGCGTTGGGACCCTGCGGAGCTCTCCGACGTGATCCCGGACCTGGTGGCGAAAGCGGGCCCGACCACCGATATCACGGGCACCGTCCCCGAGCTGTGAGGCAGGCGCTCGTGACGATCGCCGGCAAGCAGCTCCGCGAGTTGAGTCCCGGGCTCGAGACATTTCTCGAATCGGCCGGTCGCGCCTTCCTCGTTACCCGGCGCCAGGACGGGAGCCCGACCACGCACCCCTTGACCCCGCTGTGGGCCGACGGCGCCATCCACTTCAACACCTACCGCAAGAGCGCCAAGGTCCGCAATCTCCTTCGCCATCCGCGTGTCGCCTGCGTCGTCACGTCGGCCGACGACGACCCGTCCTATTTCGCCCTGGAGTGTCGCGGCACCGCCGAGGTCTTGGATCTGGCCGATATCCCCGATTCGATTCTCGGCGTCGATGACAACGGCGAGGTGATGCACGCAGCCGACCTGGCACGGGTCCGTGAGAACGTCGCCTCGGGCAAGCGGATCTATCTGCGGGTGGTTCCCGAGGAATGGACGGTGTGCGAACCTCTGGCCCCGAGCGTTGCACCAGTCCCAGGTGAACTCGCACCCGACCCGGCCGCGCTCGCCGGAGCGTCTGGTCCCCTCGCGCATCGCGATGACGGCAGAAGAAGCCATGGCGTTCCTGCGCCAGAAGCAGGTTGCCGTTCTCGGCACGGTCGATGGAGAGGGGACCCCCAGGGGGCGCCCTGTCCGCTACACCGTGGGGCGAGGCGTCCTGCACTTGACCGTGCCCCGTCTGTCGCCGTCCTTGGTCGACCTGGCGGAGGGCTTCGGCGGCGGCCGCCACCGTCGAGGAGTTCCCCTCGTACGACACGATCCGCGGGGTGATGGCCCACGGCCCCACTCGGTTCTTCGTCGATCCGCCGACAGGCGAGGGACGGAGAGGAGTGGACCGAAGTCGGCCTACGCGTCGACCGGCTCGTGAGCTTCGACTTCAGCAAGATCGGCCGCGCCCACTGAGCAGGGGCGGCCGGAGGGCCGGCTGCGTCAGAGGCCGGAGGGCCGCCACAGGACTGCCTACGTCAGAGGCCCGACGGCCTCGTCCCGATGACGGCGTCCGCGCGCAGCAGCGTCGAGCTCTTCGGTCGTCACGCCGACACTGGTGAACACCTCCTCGTTGTGCTCTCCGAGGAGTGGCGCGGGCATGCGGAACCACGGAGACCGTCGAGCTCCGACGGCGATCGGCCAGGCGGGAAAGCGCTTGGTGCCCACGACGGGGTGCGTGACGTCCTCCCAGAAGCCCCGGGCGTTCATCTGGTCGTCCAGGTCGACGTCGTAGGAGTGGATCACCGGCTCGGCCGGCACGCCGGCCGCCCGCAACGTCGACAGGGCCTCCTTCTGGCTCAGGTCGGCGAACCATGATGTGAGCGCAGTGGTCAGACGCCCGTCCGCCTCGCTGCGTCCCTGCGGCGGTGTCGAGTGCAGGATCGAGCGACCACTCCGGCGTACCGCAGTGCCGTGCGGAGCGCCTCGCCATTCCTGATCGGTGGAGCATCGCAGCGCCACCCATTGTTCGGGTTCGGAGGTGGCGTACACGCCTTGATGCGCGGTGCCCGGCTGGCCGTTCCCGAGGCGTTCCATCAAGTACCCGTAGGCGGAGTGTTCGAGCACCTGTTCGATGTTGAGGTTGCCCGCCAGATCGATCATGGCCTGTTCTATCTGCTGTCCTTCGCCGGTGCGCGCCCGGTGTTCGAGCGCGGTGAGGATGGCGAACGCCGCGTGCATACCCGCCAAGGGGTCGCAGACCCCGGGAATGGTCGGCAGGCTGTCGGTGTAGCCGGTGATCCACGCCAGGCCCGACACCTGCTCCATCGAGGCGGCGAACCCCGGGCGATCGCGCCACGGGCCTTCGAGGCCGAAACCCGGCATCCGCATCATGATGATGTCGGGGTTGACCTCCCGCAGATCGTCATAGGTCAGACCGAACTGCTCCATGACACGCGGCGTGAAGTTCTCGATCACGACGTCTGCGGTGGCGGCGAGACGCAATGCGATGGCGCGGCCGCGAGGATCCGACAGATTCAGGGTCACGCTGCGCTTGTTCAGGTTGGCCGACTGATAGATGCTGCCCTGTTCGTACCACTGCTCGACCGATGCATCGACGAGGACGCTGAAGCGCATGGGATCGGGCCGCTGGATCGACTCCACCTTTATGACGTCGGCGCCCAGGCAGGCCAGGTACTGCGTGCACATCGGGCCGGCCAGGAAGGCGGTGAAGTCGAGCACCCGCACCCCTGCGAGGGGGAGACCGGGGATTGCGCCGGATGCACCGGCCTCGTCCGCAGCTGCGGCATGCATCCGCTGCGCCGGTCGGCATGAAGGGCCGCGTGCCCGCGTCGGCCGTCGGAGCACGGTCGCGCCAGTGCCTCTGCAGCAGGCCGGCGCTCGTCCAGTCTCGGCGCTGACCCCGGGGCCCGGCGCTCCGTGGCACTGGAGCGGAAGGGAGGGCGGGGGTGCGGGAACCCGCCGCGCGGATTGACGCCGTACAGCTCGCGCTTCTCCACTTGCTCGAGCTGGGGGAAGATCTTCCCGTTGCCGAGAGGAACGGTGGGAATCCGGTACATCGACCCGATCTGCACGACCTCGTCGACGGTGCGCGCACCCGTCCAATCGGTGATGGCCTTGAGAACGTCCGGGCGTCGACGATTCGGGAGGGGCTGCAGCGAGTCGTCGTCTGCCAGGTCGGGACGTTCGATCATTTCGAGGAAGGTCTTCCACTGCGCCATCGTGATGGTCGCCATCCCGACGTAGCCGTCGCGGCAGGGTTCGATGCTCGGGGTCATCGTGTAGGTCGAACGCCTGCGCTCGCCACCGGGCATGCTGGCCGCGACGGAGGGGTAACAGATGAACGTGATGGTCAGGCTCTCCAGGGCCGAGACGTCCACGAGGTCGCCGAGGCCCGTGCGTCGACGCGCCGTCAGCGCGCTGACGCGCGCCCAGGGCCCCGTAGGTTCCGACCGACCACTCGGCCAGCGCGCCCCCCACGGCCAGCGGGAGGCCTTCGGCACTGCCGTGGTTGTGCAGGGAGCCCGAGAGGGCTTGGATCAGGAACTCCGATGACTGTTCCGAGGCGCGCGGGCCGTTGAGTCCGAAGGCCGAGAGGCTGACGACCACCAGTTCGGGGTGGGCCGTCTGAAGGGCGTGCGGGTCCACCGTGGACGTCGTGTCCGCGCCGTGCCCGCCGAACGTCGAGACGAATGGCCACATCGGCGGTGGCGGCCAGCGCGGCCACCGTCACGTCGGATCCGGGCGAGGAGAGGTCGAGGACCACGCTCTCGTGTGATGAAGCCAGGAAGCGGAAGAGGGCACCGTCGGTGTCGCCGTCACTCCCCACGTCACCGTGCACGGACCAGCGGCGCAGGCTGTGGCCACCCGGTTGTTCGACCCGTGTCACTGTGGCCCCGGCGTCGCTCAGGAGCTTGGCGCAATAGGCACCCGCCACGTCGTCGGAGAGATCGAGGACACGCAACCCCTCGAGTCCGGGAAGCGGGCCGCCGGTCACTGGGCGCCGGTCACTGGGCGCCGGTCACTGGGCGTTGGGGACGCGAGAAGCGCCGCCGCCGTGGCTCGCGCCCACTCGTAGTCCACCCGCCTGCCCTCGCGCTCGATGGCGTCGACGCCAAGGACGTCGTGCGGCACCTTGTATCCCGAGAGTCGGCCGATGAGGAACTGCCGTACCTCCTCGGCGCTCGGCGCGGTCTGCCCGGGTTTCGGTGCCACCAGTGCGACGAGGACGTCGCCGTTTCTCCCGTCGGGCATGCCGATGACGGCGGCGGCGGCGATGGCGGGGTGGTAACAGAGCACGCCCTCGACCTCATCGGGGAACACGTTCTCCCCCCCGACATGGATTGGTTTCATGACCGGTTCCTCCTTGTCGGACCCGGGGCTCGTTCCGGTCCCTGGCGAACTCACGACGGGGACCCCGCTCCGGAGGTGGGAGGGGACCCAGCTCCGGAGACATCGATGGAGTGGCCGATCTCTTCGAGCAGGTCGAGCGAATACTGCACCGTGCCGGTGAGGGTGCGCGCCGTCTGTGCGGCCAGGTAGACGGCGGCGGCGCCGATGGCCTCGGGCTCTTCGATCATGTCGGGAGGGACATCGATCCCCCCGGCCACCGCCCCTTCGGTCATGACCACCTTGCGGGGGGCCAGGCAGTTCACGGCGACGTCGTACGGTGCCATTTCGGTGGCCAGCCCTGCGTAGTACCGCTCGATACCGGCTTTGGAGACCCAGTAGGCATTGGAGCCAAGCTCGGTCTGGAAGACCCCCGTTGTCGTAATGGCGATGAGCGAGCCGCGCTTGTGCTCCATGACCGACGGCAGCACGGCACGCGTGACGAGGAACGTGCCCGTGAGGTTCACCCTGAGGCAGAGCTCCCATCGCTTGAGGGGGGTGTCGAGAGTCGTGCCCATCCACAGTGCACCCGCGTTGGCCACCAGAATGTCGATCGGCCCGAGCTCGGAATCGGCCCGGTCGACCGCGCCCTGGACCGATGCCTCGTCAGTGACGTCGCACACGACGGGGAGCGCGGTCCCCCCTTCTGCCGCGATGGCTTCGGCGACGGAGAAGATGGTGCCTGCCAGCTTGCCGGGCTCCTCGGTCCGGGCCGCGACGGCAACCGATGCCCCGGCTCGCGCCAGTGCCATGGAAATGTCGCGACCGATACCGCGGCTCGCCCCCGCAACGAAGGCCACCCGGTTGTCCAGCCTCGGCAGGTTCACCCCCCTGATCCTCCAGATCTCTTTTGCGCCCGTGTGGCCAGTGCGGACCGATTCCACCACCCAGTGTCCCCTCGGGCCACCGGGAGCGAGAATAGCATTCTGGTATTCTAGAGTGAGAGTTAGAGGCCGTGCGGGGCCGATGGGGAGCGTGTCGTTCGTACGCATGAGGTTGTCGATGAATACCTCTGCTCGTGAAGAACGATCGGTACCAACGTGGTGTGCACTGCAGACGAGGGGGACAGATGGAGTTCAACCTGGCCGATCTCTTCGAATGCGTCGCGGCCAGGGTTCCCGAGCGTGAAGCCGTCGTCTGGGGAGACTCCAGACTCACCTTCCGACAGCTGGACGACCGAGCGACGCGGCTCGCTCATGGTTTGGCTTCCCTCGGCGTGGGGCCGACCAACCATGTCGGCGTGTTCATGTACAGCCGGCCGGAGTACCTCGAGACGATGGTGGCGTCGTACAAGATCCGGGCGGTCCCCATCAATGTCAACTATCGCTACGTCGCTGACGAGTTGTTCTATCTGTTCGACAACGCCGACCTCGTGGCACTCGTGCTCGAAGCGTCGTTTGCCCCCGTGGTCGCCGCCATTCTGGATCGGCTTCCCCGTCTGCAACACCTGATCCTTGTCGACGATGGTTCAGGCGGCGGATCAGCGTTGCCCGATGCCGTGCGCTATGAGGATCTGCTGCAGACCAACTCCGCCGTCGTGGACTTCGGCCCGCGGTCCGGCGACGATGTCTACATCGCCTACACGGGAGGGACGACGGGAAATCCCAAAGGAGTCGTGTGGCGACAGGAGGACATCTTCTTCGCCACCATGACGCCCGGTGTCGAGGTGGTCGCGCCCGAAGACGTTGCCGACAACGCTGTTGCGCCGATACACCCGCGCCTGCGAGTACTCGCCGACGCCGGGGTCAAGGTCCCGGAGAGGTATGTCTCCTACGCGCTGGGTCCGCTGATGCACGTCAGCGGGCACTGGTCGGCGTGGGGAGCGATGCTGAGCGGCGGCCTCATCGTGTTGCACCCGAGCCGTCAGATGGAAGCGGAGAAGGTGCTGGAAATAGTGGAACGGGAAGCCGTCACCATGCTGACGATCGTCGGCGACTCCATGGGCCTGCCGCTCGTCGAGACACTCGAAGCCCACCCGGGTCGCTTCGACACCTCGTCCGTGCTGATGCTCGGCTCGGGCGGCAGCATCATGTCCGGTGACGTGAAGGACCGGCTCCTCGTCGGTTTTCCCTCGGCCATGATGATCGTCGAGGCCATCGGTTCTTCCGAGTCGCCGGCCCAGGCCATCTCCACGACCGTCCGGGGACAAGGCCCGGCCGAGACGTTGCGCTTCACCGCCGACGAGAGAACCACCGTGTTCGACGACGACCTGTGTCGGGTCACTCCGGGGTCGGGTGCCGTCGGGAGGTTGGCCACCATGGGCCGGGTCCCCGTGGGCTACTACAACGACCCCGAGAAGACCGCCCGGACCTTCGTCACCGTTGACGGTGTGCGCTGGGCGCTGCCCGGGGACATGGCCAGCATCGAAGCCGACTTGACCATCCGCCTCCTCGGGCGGGGCACCCTGTGCATCAATACGGGCGGCGAGAAGGTCTATCCCGAAGAGGTGGAAGCAGTCCTCAAGGGGTACGAGCGGATCGTCGACGCCGTGATCGTCGGCGTGCCTGATCCGCGCTTCGGCGAGCGGGTGGCGGCGGTTGTCGAGCCCGTGACCACAGATCCCCTGCTCACGCTCGATGAGGTCCAGCGCTACTGCCGGGATCACCTGGCGGGGCATAAGGTTCCCCGTCGGTTGTTCCTGGTCGACAAGGTGCCACGTTCACCGTCGGGGAAGGCGGACTACACCTGGGCCAAGGAGATCGCACAGTCGGGGGAACGTCTCACATTGGAGGGGGCATGAGCGAGTATCCGGTTCGACGGCAGGGTCGCAATTGTCACCGGCGCCGGGAGCGCGCTCGGGCGCCGCTACGCCCAGATGCTCGCGGCGCGTGGAGCGTTGGTCGTGGTCAACGACGCCGATGCGTCCGATGCCATCGGCGTGGCAAAGGAACTCGAAGAACGGGGCGGCGCGGCGATACCCAACAGCGATGCGCTGGACACGCCGCAAGGCGCGCAGGCGGTGATTGAGGCGGCGATCACCAGCTTCGGTGGCGTCGACATCCTGGTTCTCCAGTCGGACCGAACGTCTGTTGCGGGGTCCGGGCGGGCTGTTCTCGTCCGATACCGACCCGGTCGAACTTCTGGGCGGTCTCTTCGGGGGCTACTGGTTGTCCCACGCGGCCTGGATCCACATGCGCGAGCGGCACTACGGGCGCATCGTGTTGTCCTGCGCGTTGGGCTCCGCTGTCGTCGACGGCGTGGCGGAAGGCAACACGGTCGCCAGCATGGGACTCGTCGGGGTGATGAACATCCTGAAGTGCGAGGGTCCTGACCACGACATCATGGTGAACATGGTGGTGCCCGCGTCCAGCGGTGATCCCGGGGCACTCGCCGACGTGGTGGGATACCTGGCGCATGAGTCGTGCACGACGAGCGGAGAGATCTTCAGCGTCGCGAGACGATGGGCTGTCTCGCCTCTTCGTTGGCGTCAACGACGGAATCTTCGATCCTGGACTGACGGCGGAGGAGGTCCGGGATCGACTGGAGGAGATCCTGGATCCTGCGTCGTTCCTCGTTCCCGATCAGGCGGGACAGGAGATCCAGCAGCTGCTGTTGCCCAAACTCACATAAGGACCGGGACAGATGAGCGACTACGAACGCGACGAGATCGAGCAAGCTTTCCGGCATCTCTGGCAGGTCGGCCCGGTGGGCGAGGACTGGACGGCCCAGGTCGACCTGTACACGGACGACTGTGTGTACTTCGACCACCACTACGGGACGATGGACCCCAAGGAGTTCGGGACGTGGTGCAACAAGCTCATGAACGAGCAGTTTCCCGAGCTCTACACGGCCTACGAATGGCACAAGATCGACGGCGACGACGTTGTTGTCCTCATGCAGAACCGGCGGGACAACCCCGACCCGTCCGGGCCGGCATATCTGGACTTCCCGAGCATCAGTGTGTACCGGTACGGCGGCAACGGGCGCTTCGCCAGCGAGCGCGACTACTGGGACATGGACCAGGCCGTGGCAGTGGGCCGGGCGTATCGCGAAGCGTGCCAACGTCTACGACCCCGACCATCCGTCCCGCCGCTCCCGGCTGCACTGGCCCGAGAACCCTGACTGGGCCCGTCCCGACCCGGCCGGATCGGCATGACGAGGGAAACGGCCTTTGCCGTGGACAGGTCCGCAGGCAGGTCCGCAGGCAGGTCCGCAGGCTGGCCTGCAGGTGAGCGCGTCGTGGCGGTCGCTCGAACACCGGACCGTGACCGGGCTCCTCGACGCCCAGTGTGAGAAGCGGCCCGACCAGGCGTGCCTGGTCGTGCGTGACGAGCCGATCAGTTACGCACAGCTGCGGGAGCGGTCGATAGCCGCTGCCGGCGCCCTCTACGGTCTCGGACTCCGTCGCGGGGAGACAGTGGCGATCTTCGCCAACACCCATCAGTCGTGGATCTACACCTTGTTGGGCGCGGCGCGACTCGGCGCGCTCGCCGTACCCCTGAACACCGCGTATCGGGGGAGTTTTCTCTCGACGCCGCTGCGCGCGAGCGGCTGCCGCCTGGCACTGGTCGAGGACACGCTGCTCGATCGCGTGGCAGCCGTCGCGGCCGACGTACCCGACCTGCAGACGGTCATTGTGCAACGCACAGGCATCGATCCCTTGCCGGACGTGCCCTGGCGACCTGGTGGACAGCACCGCCCTGACCGAGGGCGGCGCCCAAGGCTCCGCCCGACCTCCGCCAGCCGAGTGGAAGGATCCGCTCTGCGTGCTCTTCACGTCGGGGACGACGGGGCCCTCCAAGGGGGCGGTGATCTCGCACCAGTACGTGGCGGCCTGCGCGGCCACGATGGTCGACTCCTGGCAACTGACGGAGGGCGAGGTGCTGTATGCGCCCCTTCCGCTGTTTCACATCAGTTCGGTGGCATCGGTGGTCGGCCCGATCGTCGCGGGTGCCACCGGTCTGCTCGATCCCGTCTTCAGCGTGCACGAATGTTGGAACCGGGTGCGCCGCTACGACGCGAAGGGCATCCTGCTGGCCGGCGTCATGGTGAACATGCTGTGGAACCTGCCCGAAGATCCACGTGATGCCGACCTTGCCCTTACGGTTCATTTCGGCCGCACCCATCCCCCGCGGCCTGCACCGCCGGATCGAGGAGCGGTACAACCTGACGGTGCTCACCAGTTACGGGATGACCGAGGCCCTGCCGATGGTCCTCTATGCGCATGGGTGACGAGGTGAGGGAGGGTGCGACCGGACGGCCCCAGCCGAACTTCGAACTCGTCGTCCTCGACGAGGACGACGAGCCGGTGGATCCGGGGGAGGTCGGGGAGATCTGTTGCCGCCCCCGTGCCCCGCATGTGATGTTCGACGGCTACTACGGTCGGAGCGAGACCACGGTCGAACGCTGGCGCAATCTGTGGTTCCACACCGGCGACATGGGGCGGATGGATGCCGACGGGCATCTGACCTTCGTCGACCGCAACAAGGATGCGATCCGCCGCCGGGGCGAGAACATCTCATCTTTCGAGGTCGAGCAGACGCTGCTGCGCCACCCCGCCATCGGCGAGGCGGCGGCCGTCGCCGTGCCGAGCGAACTGGGGGAGGACGACGTCAAGGTCGTTATCGCCGTGAAGCCGGGTGCCTCGCTCGAGATCATCGAGCTGATGGATTTCTGCGTGGCGCACTTGCCCTATTTCGCCGTGCCGCGATATGTCGACATCATGGAGAGCCTGCCCATGAACCCGACGGGCAAAGTGCTCAAGACCGAGCTGCGCGACAGCGGTGTCACCCCGACGACCTGGGATCGGGAGAAGGCCGGCTACACCGTCCGCCGCTAGGGATCGCGGCGCGGCGGCGCATTGGAAATCTCTATGGATTACATTTCGGATGCGCGGAGGGGAAAGCGTACGAAGAGGGGGCATCGCGGTGGAGTTCGCAGGAGATGTCGTTCTCGTCACCGGGGGCGGGGCCGGGTTGGGCCGCGCCTACGCGCATCTGCTCGCCGCATCGGGAGCGCGGGTCGTCGTCAACGATCTCAGTATCGCCCCCGACGGCCGCGACGCTGATCGGTGGCAGCGCCCAACGGGTGGTGGACGAGATCACCGCGACCGGGGGAGAGGCGGTCGCCGATGCGCACTCGGTGGCGGACCCCGACGGTGCGCGGGCCGCCGTCGCGACGGCGCTGGAGCATTTCGGACGGATCGACGCTGTCATCAACAATGCCGGCATCGTGCGCTCCGGCGGCTACCACCGCTTGACGCCCGACGACATTCAGGCTGTCCTGGGCGTGCACCTCATCGGATCGATCCTGGTCACCCGGGCCGCCTGGAAGGCCATGAAGGACCAGGGGTACGGCAGGGTCGTCTTCACCTCGTCGAGCATCGGGCTGCTTGGGAACGCCGGCCAACGCCGCCTACGGCGGCGCCAAGGGGGCTCTGGCCGGGCTGACCCGTGTGCTGGCGGCGCAAGGCGCGGACCACGGGATTCTGGTGAACGCGGTGGCGCCGATGGCGGTGACCCGTCTCAACGAGGCGGTCATGTCGACCATTTTCGGGCCGGCGACGGAGCGGCTGACCGCTGACATCGTGGCGCCCGTCGCCGCCTTCCTGGTCCACCGGGACTGCGCGCTCAACGGAGAGGTACTGAGCGCGGCCGGAGGTCGCGTCGCCCGGTTCGCTCTCGGGATCCGGCCCGGCGGTCGCCGGGCTGCGGTCCCCGGAGGACGTGCGTGACGCGTTCGACGCGCGTACGGGCGACCGAGCCGGCGCGCTGGTGGACGGCGCCGGCCCGGGAGACCCGCATCGCATGACGGCACGTCGTCGCTACCACCCCGGCGCCGGGGAGACGACGATGACAGGTGACCTGGTCCTGCGGGAGCGGCACGGCGCCGTCCTCGAGCTCCGTCTCAACAACCCGCCGTTCAACGGGCTGTCGGGACCGCTGCTCGTCGTCCTACATGGAGGCGCTCGAAGAAGCCCGGCGTGGACGACGGCGTGCGCGCCATCGTGACGACCGCCAACGGACCGTCCTGGTGTGCGGGCGGCGACCTGACCCAGCTGAAAGACGGTGAGCCCGAGAAGAGCCTCTCGGACATGCTGCACGAGTCCACCGGAGAAACGGCAGGCCTCAGCCTGATCGAACGCCACGCCGACCGGCTTGGCCCGGGACGGCACGTGCTCACCATCGACGCCTTCGACAAGCCGATGATCGCCGCCGTCGGCGGGGCCGCCGCCGGAGGCGGCTTTGCGCTCGCCCTCCTCCATGACCTTCGCTTCGCCTCGGAGCAGGCCGTTGTTCACGGTGGCCTTCACCCGTGTGGGGCTCTCGATGGAGATGGGCATGAGCTATCTGCTGCCGCGGGCGATCGGACCGCAGGCGGCGTTCGACCTCGCCGCCACCAGTCGGCGGGTTGGGGCGGACGAGGCGCTGGCGTTGGGTCTCGTCTGGAAGGTCGTCCCGCATGACGATCTCGTCGCCACGGCCATCGGGTACGCCCAGGACCTCGCGGCGTTACCTCCTCTCGGGGTACAGATCGCCACGCGCCTGTTGCGTACGACATGGGACAACACGCTCCGCCAGCAGTTGGAGACCGAATGGCCCTGGCAGGTCGCGGCATTCGCCAGTCCCGATGCGCGTGCCGCCATCGAAGCGTTCTTCCACCGATCGGACCCCGGGGCCCGCCCGGAAGGCTGAAGTCCCGTTCCGGAGTTCGTCGCTGCCCTTCTACCCTCAGATCCGTCATGGCGCGCCGACACATGGAGGGTGCGCGAGAGTTGGGGCGTGCATGCCCTACCGAGGACGAAGGAGAAAAGATGACGGGGGAGCCGCTGGAGTTCGATCCCTACAGCGCACAGTTCTTCTCGGATCCGACCGACATCTACCGCCGGCTGCGCAACGAGAAGCCCGTGTACTACAGCGAGAAGTACGGGTTCTGGGCCCTGTCTCGCTGGGAGGACGTCGCGGCCGCGCACAAGGAAGTAAGGGTGTTCTGCAGCGGGTACGGGACGGACATGCACCTGTTGAGCAATCCCGAGAAGTTTGCCTTCAACATGATCATCTTCATGGATCCGCCCGAGCACGAGCGGATGCGTGCGCTGGTGAGCCGCGTCTTCACCCCCCGCGCCGTCAACCAGCTGGAACCGATGGTGCGCCGGGTCATTACGGAGTTCGCCGATGAGATCGGACCGGCCGAGACGTTCGACCTCGTGCAGCAGTGGTCGGGGCCGTTCCCGGTCGAGGTCATCTCCGAAATGCTGGGGATCCCCAAGGGCGACCGCCAGCAGATCCGGCACTGGCTCGACACCATCCTGCATCGAGAGGAAGGCAGCGTCCATCCCTCCGCCGAAGCCGAGGCGGCCGGATTGGAGTCGGGCCTCTACTATTACGAGCTCGTACAGGACCGTCGAGCCCATCCGACCGACGACATGATCAGCCAGCTGATTCAGGCCCAAGTCGACCGGGGCGACGGCGTGATGACACAGCTGCAGGACGACGAGATTGCGGGCTTCCTGTCCCTGCTCGCCGGTGCGGGGGCCGAGACCGTCACCAAGTTGGTGGGCAACGCGGCCGTGCTCTTCGCGCGTCATCCCGAGCAATGGCGCCTGGTGTGCGACGACCCCGAGACGATCCCCGGAGCCGTGGAGGAGATCCTGCGCTACCTGCCACCGAGCCAGTACCAAGGGCGTTTCACCTTGGAGGAGAAGACGATCGACGGAGTGACCATTCCGGCTCACCAGCCCGTCCTCCTCCTCACCGGCTCGGCCACGAGGGACGAGCGCGCGTACGAGCATCCCGACCGTTTCGACATCACCCGGCCGGCGAGCCTGGCCCTCGGATTCGGGTACGGCATCCACAGCTGCCTCGGGGCCGCCCTGGCCCGGATGGAGAGCCGGATCGCCATCTCCGAGATGACCAGCCGCTGGCCCAATTTCACCGTCGACGAGGACGGGCTCCGTCGGGTCACCATGGCGAACGTGGCCGGGTTTTCCCATGTGCCTGTGGTCGTGAATCCCTGAACCCAGGCCGTCGATAGATGTCCGCCCGGTTTGTCCTATAGGTTGCGAGGGCCAAGAACGAGGCAACACGAGTCGGAGGTGCACAGATGGGCAAGCTCGAGGGGAAAGTCGCATTCATCACCGGTGCCGCACGGGGCCAGGGCCGGAGCCATGCGGTACGGCTGGCGGAGGAGGGGGCGGACATCATCGCCATCGACATTTGCGCGCCGATCGCGAGTATGAACTACCCGAACGCCTCGCCCGAGGACCTGGCGCAGACCGTGAAGGAGGTCGAGGCGCTGGACCGCAGGATTATCGCCCGCCAGGCCGACGTACGCCTCCGGGAGCAACTGAAAGAAGTGGTCGAAGAAGGGGTGGCCACCTTCGGCCATCTGGACATCGTCCTCGCCAATGCCGGCATCTGTCCGGGCCGCGACGACACCTTGTGCCAGGGCTTCATCGACGCCACCGACGTCGACCTGATCGGGGCGATGAACACGGTCGCCGTGGCGATCCCGCACCTGACCGCCGGCGCCTCCATCGTCGTCACCGGCTCCACCGCCGGCATGATGAAGGGGACGACCGAGGTCATGGGATCGACCGGCGGCGTCGGGTACTCATGGGCCAAGCAGACGGTGATCCGTTATGTCGAGGTTCTCGCCCTTCAGCTCGCCCCGCACATGATCCGGATGAATGGCGTGCACCCGACGAACTGCGACACCGACCTGCTGCACAACGTCGATGTCTACCGTGCCTTCCGCCGCGACCTGGAGAACCCCACGCGCGAGGACGTCATCGACTACCTGCCGCTCATGCAGGCCATGCCGATTCCTTACGTCGACCCGCGCGACATCAGCAACCTGATGGCCTTCTTGGCCAGCGATGAGTCCCGCTACATCACGGGGCTGAACATCCGCGTCGACGCAGGCGCCATGCTGAAGACCCCGCCCACGGGCTAATCCGGCGGCATACCCCACGTCGCACATCCCACGTCGCACATAGCGGCGGGCGCGTACTTGCGCGTTATTTGGGCGGGAAGCGCAGCGCCCCGTCGAGGCGGATGTTCTCCCCGTTGAGGTAGGGGTTCCGCACGATGCTCTCGACGAGCAACGCGAATTCATCGGGCTCTCCCATACGGTGCGGAAAGATGATGTTCTCCACCAATTTGTCCTTCAACGAGTCGGGAGCGCTCATCATGAGCGGCGTCCCCATGGTGCCGGGGGCGATGGCGCACACGCGGATCCCGAGCGGCGCCAGGTCCCGTGCCAGGGGCAGGCTCATGCCCAGAATGGCGGCTTTGGCCGCCCCGTAGGCGATCTGTCCGGTCTGCCCTTCGTAGCCCGCGATGGAGGCGGTGTTCACGACGACGCCGCGTTGCCCGTCTTCGTCAGCTTCGTTGGTGGCCATCCGCGCCGCACTGAGCCGGGTGACGTTGAAGGTGCCGAAGGCGTTGAGCTCCATGACGCCCCGGAAGATGTTGATGTCGAGCGGCGTGTTGTCGCGCGAAACCGTGCGACCCCCGGCGCCGCCGCCGGCCACGTTGACCACGACGGCCAGCGGTGCCAGCGCCGATGCTGCGTCGATGGCCGCCGTCACGTCAGCGTCATCGTTCACGTCGCCGCCCACCGCCACGCCGCGCCCCAGAGAACTGACGAGCTCCTTGCCGGCATCGAGGGCGCGGTCGAAGACCACGACCTGCAGGCCCAGGGCGTTCAAATTGCGGACGGTGGCGGCGCCCAGCCCCCCGGCGCCGCCGGTCACTATGGCCGATCGCTTATCCCATTCCATACCGTCTCCATTTCGTACGCCGAATGCCGCAAATTGCGAGTCGAGCTCCGGAACGCCTGCGTCGTCGCAACGGGTGCGGGTGCGCCCAGGCCGGAGGCTGCGGCGGCCACAGTAGGCCCTACCCCCGTCGGGGGGGAATTCGGCGAACGTCAGACGCCCCGGGCCAGGGCGAAATCATCGACGGGGCAGGCATGCGTCCCTCGCCGCACTGCTCATCCGGGCATGTTGGTCATCCGGGCATGTTGGTCATCCGGGCATGTTGGCGCCGCAGTCGGCCACGATCGACTGCCCCGTGATGGCACTCGACGCATCGGAGGCAAGGAAGAGCGCCACCTGTGCGATCTCCTCGGGCGTGGCGATGCGCCGCAGCGCAGTGGAACGGGCCCCCTTGTCACGGATCTCCTCCCACGTGACGCCCTGCTCGTCCGCCAGCCGCCGCCAGTAGTTGCGTAGCAGGTCGGTCTGGATGCCTCCGGGAACGAGGCAGTTCACCCGGATGCCGAAGGGTCCGACCTCCTTGGCGACCACTTTGGTCAACGTGCGCAAGCCCGCTTTGGCCGTGCTGTAGTGGCTCTTGCGATCGATCCCCTCGAGCCCGGCCGTGGACGAGAAGTTGACGATGGAACCGCTCTGGCGCTCCCGCATGCTCTGCTTGACGACCTCGCGGCTGCAGAGCATGGCTGCGGTCACGTCGACGGCGATGGTGGCGTTCCAGTTCTCGAGGGTCTGGTCCCAGATGTGCAGGTCCTTGCCCGGCTGCGCCGCGTTGTTGCACATGACGTCGACGCGCCCGTACTCGGCCACGGTGTCGGCCACCATGGCGATGACCGCCGCTTCGTCCGTGACGTCGGTGGTGCGGGCGATCGCCCTGCCGCCCTTGTCCCGGACCGCAGCGGCCACGTTTTCGAGGAGCTCGGTGCGACGCCCGGCCAACGTGAGGTGCGCGCCCTCGCCGGCGAACAGATGGGCCATCACCTCGCCCAATCCATCACCGGCGCCGGTGATGATGACGACCTTGTCCGTCAATCGGTCCATGTGTCCCCTCCCTGTGCCCTGCCCGGCCGTGTCGCCTGAGGGCGTCGGCCCGCACGATATCCCAGCACCGTTCCAGCGCCGATCCGACGTTCGGGGCACGGTGGTCGTGGCATGCTTTCACGGCGCACGACGGGCGCCGCAACTTCACACCGTCCTCCAAGGGGGAGCAATGCCGCTCATAGCGAATGACGTCCTGGCCTGTGCCGCAGGGACGGCGCCGGCGCGTCTGGCCGTGACGTTGGGCGACGAGCGGTTGACCTTCGGTGAGGTCGATGTCCTGGCCAACAGGTTCGCCAACACGCTGCATGCCCTGGGCGCGCGCAGCGGCGAGCGCGTGGCCTGGTGGTCCGAGACGACGCTCGAAGGCGTCGGGCTGTACTTCGCCCTCAGCCGGCTCGGCGTGGCCTTCGTGCCGCTGAACCCGGCCTACACCGATGACGAGGCTGCGGTGGTGTTGGCGTACATCCGTCCCCAGATGCTGATCGTTGACCCGGCGCATGCTGACCGGGCCGAACAGCTCGTCGCCGGGTCCGACACCGTGCTGGTCACAGTCGGCGGCCGCGGCGCCCAAGGCGCCCAAGACGGTCAGCGCGGCCGCGCCGCTTTGCCGGGTATCGATCTGAGCGAGCGGGCTCGCTCCGCCTCCGCGTCACCGCCGCCGGTACCGCTCCCCGACGAGGACGCCATCTGCACCATCTTCCTCACCAGCGGGAGCACCGGTCAGCCCAAGGGCGTCATGGTCTCCCAACGGGCGACCTGGCTGCGGACCCATGCCGGCGCCGCCGCGTACTCGACGACCGGTGGCGCGGGCGAGGTCGTCATGTTCCCTCTGTTCCACATGGCCGGCTGGAATTTCGCCATGATGGCGTGGTCCGCTCGCCATGCCGCGCATCTGGTCAGCCGGGCCGACGCGGAACAACTCCTCGGTGCTGTCGGGCGCTGGTCGCCCTCGGTCATCTACTGCATCCCGGCGGTCTGGCGCCGCATCCTCGAGAGCGACATCGCCGTCGACACCAGCAGTGTCGAGTGGGCCTTGACGGGGACGTCGCAGGTCACCCAGGAGTTGCTGGTCGGAATTAAGGAGCGCTTCCCCAACGCGCGCACGACCGTCAACTACGGATCCACCGAGACAGCCCGGGCGGTCGGTCTGCGCGATCCCGACCTGTTCACGCACCCGGGCAGTGTCGGCCATCCCATTCCCGGGGTGCAGGCCAAGGTGGCCGAGGACGGGGAGCTCCTGCTCACAAGCGACCGCCTCATGACGGGGTACTTCGAGCTCCCGGTCGAGACGTCCCAGGCCCTCGTGGACGGTTGGTACCACACCGGGGACCTGGCCGAGCAGGACGACGATGGCTACCTGTACATCGTGGGCAGAAAGAAGGAAGTGATCCGCACCGGAGGTGAAACGGTGGCCCCGGTCGAGGTGGAGGCGGCGCTGGCGGGCTACCCGGGGGTTGCCGAGGTGGCCATCGTCGGCATCCCCGATCCCCAGTGGGGCGAGGTGGTCTGCGCCGTCGTCGTCTTGCACGAGGGCGCCGCGGCTCCCAGTGTCGAGGGATTGCGGTCCCATATCGGCGAGCGGCTGGCGGCCTACAAACACCCACGCCGAGTTGTCGTAGTCGACGTGCTCCCGCGGACCTCTGCGACGGGCCAGGTGCAGCGGACGAAACTGGCCCAGCAGTTCGGGTCCTAACAGGGCCAGGCGAGCCGCTACGAGGAATCCTTCTCCTCGGCTGGCCGGATACCACCACTTCGGGGTGTCCCCGCGGGGGTTTCACTGCCCCTGAGTCCTTCGAGCAGAAATGCGAACGCTTCCTCAAGGTGGTGCTGGAGGGAGTCTTCGCCCCCACGGGCGATCCAAAACCGTGTTGCTGCACGAGCCGCGGCCATGACCGTCCAGATAAGGACGTGAGGGCGCTCGACCGTGGCCGGGTCGACACCGAGGCGGGCCGAGATGTTTTTCAAGAGCGCGTCTGTTGCTTCAACCGAGTTGACGATGAACCCATCCGGCCGCGCTTCGAGGATGACCTTGTTTCTCTGGAATGCAATTCGTTCTTCATCCGGCGTCATCTCTGCCGTTGAAATCATGGCGCGGCACAGTGCCAACGCCGCAGGTTCACTCGAGGGCCGTCGTTGCAGCGCATGGAGGACGCGGAACATCAGCCGGGTGTCGTAAGAGTGAAGTAACTCGTCCTTCGACTGGAAATGTCGGAAGAACGTCCGTCTTCCGATTCCGGCGGCCACCGAAATGTCCTCGACGGTCACGGCGGTATAGCCGCGCTCAGCAAAGAGATCCATCCCGGCCCGTTCGATCTCGAGTCGGACGAAGTCGCGCCGTCGCTCGGACATCGAGGGAGGATTGCGCGTGCCTTCGTTCATGCCCATCCCTTTCCATCGTGGGGATTCGCCCGTGCGAGTCTCCGTGGGTATCGACTTCACTCCGTGCGCGCCGTCATCGTGCCCAAGTGCTCATCGAGTGTCATCTTGATACTTGAGTGCCAGTAATGATACCTTGGTGCCACCCGAGAATGATGATGCCCACGGACGAAGTCGTTGCGGTGGGTGGTGCCGTCCGGCCGACGGGCTCGGCTACGAGGTGATATATCAGGTACCGGGCCGAGTGGAGCGCGCAGAGTCCCCAGGAGGGATAGATCGCGTGAGGGAGTCCTAGGAGGACCGGTGGAGAGAGAAGTGCTGTTCACAGGGGTCGGGGGGCAGGGGGTCCAGATCGCCTCGAAGACCCTCGCCACGGCCGCCATCGCCGAGGGGCGCCAGGTCATGCTGGTGCCCCGCTACGGCGGGGGCATGCGCGGGGGGATGACCAACGCCGAGATCACCATCGGCGACGGGCCCCTGCGGGCCCTGCCGGTCGCCACCTCGGCCTGGTCGGCCTACGTGATGGACCCGACCTTCTTTCCGACCATCGCGCCCAACCTGGCCGACGGTGCCGTCGTGGTCGTGAACTCGTCCCTGTTCACCGGGACCGTCGACGTCCCCGGGGCCCATGTCTTCGAGGTCGCCGGCCAGCGATGTCGCGGCCGAGCTCGGCAACCCGATGACCGCCGGCTTCGTGCTCCTCGGGGCCTACGTGGCGCTGACCGGCCTGGTCAGCCTCGACAGTGCGATCGTCGCCATGCGCGAGTTGGTGCCGGCGTATCGCACCCAGCATCTCGAAGCCAACGGCCGGGCCCTGCGGGCCGGCGCCGCCGCGGTACCCGCCCTGGCCGCACCGGCCTGGGCCAAGCACGCGGCGGTCGCCTCGTGAGCGCCGAGCCCCCGGGACCCCGGCCGGACGAGACGGCCAGGGCACATGTGACCCGGGGCACCGTGGTGCTCGATGCCGAGCGCTGCAAGGGCTGCGGCCTGTGCGTGCCGGCCTGCCGGCCGGGCGTGCTGTCGCTCGGGAGCACCATGAACCACGCCGGCTTCAACCTCCCCGAGCTACGCGAGGGCTGCACCGGCTGCATGGCCTGCGCGGAGATCTGCCCCGACTTCGCCCTCGAGGTCTGGAAATTCGACGTGCCGATCGCCTTGGCGCCGCGGCCAGCGAGAAGGAGGTCTGAGATGGCGCCCCGCCTCATGCAGGGCAGCGATGCCGTGGCCGACGCCGCCATCTTGGCCGGGTGCCGGTTCTTCACCGGCTACCCGATGCTGCCGTTCACCGAGCTGTTGGAGAACATGGCCAAGAAGCTCCCCGCCGCCGGCGGCGTGTGCATCAACGCCGAGAGCGAGATCGAGGGCATCAACATGGCCCTCGGCGCCGCAGCCACCGGCGCCCGTGCGGCCACCGGCTCGTGCGGCCAGGGGGTCAGCCTCATGCAGGAGGGCATCGCCGAGCTGGCCCTCAACGAGCTGCCGCTGGTCGTCTTCACCATGGCCCGGGGCCAGCAGGACTACTTCCAGTGCACCCGGGGCGGCGGATGGGGCGACTACCGCACCATCACCTTGGCCCCCAAAGACATTCCCGAAGCGGTCGCCCACACCCAGGAGCTCTTCTACCTGGCCGACCTCTACCGCACGCCGGTCATCCTCTACGGCGACTACGTCATCGCGCACACCTCGGTCGGCATCGAGGTCGAGCCCATGGAGTTCGGCCCGCTCCCGGCCAAGGACGACTGGGCCCTCGACGGCACCATGAGCGGCACCGGACGGGCCCGCCAGATCTGGACCTGGAACCGGGGCAAGCCCAACACGCCCGGCGTCGGCCCCGATGCCGCCTGGAACACCATCGCCGACAAGTACGCCCACATCGAAGCGACCGAGCAGCGTTTCGAGACCTATCGGGCCGAGGACGCCGACATTCTGGTCGTCTCCTTCGGGACCACGTCGGTCTTCGTCGACCGGGTGGTCGACGAGCTGCGGGCCGAGGGCATGTCGATCGGGTCGTTCCGGCCCATCACGCTGTGGCCCTTCCCCGCGGTCGGCCTCGAAGAGGCCACCAAGGGCAAGCGGCACGTCCTGGTCTACGAGCTCAACGCCGGCCAGATGGTCGACGACGTCCGCATGTATGCCCACGATCGCTCCGTCATCCGATCGATCGGTGGGGTGTCCCAGGACGAGTCGGGCATGCGCCAGGGAGATCTGTTGAACGCCGACGAGGTTCGTCAGCGCATACGCCGAGCCGTGGGCGAGCCCGTGGCCGCAGGGCCAGTGAAGAGCAACGCAGTGAGAGCAGTCAGTGCAGTGAGAGGAGTCGCATGACCATCGTCGACATCACGAGCGCACCGGATCGGGCCGCCCACAAGGTGGCGGACTTCAAGCCCAACCTCCTGCAGTCCTCCGAGCACGAGCTCTGCCCGGGCTGCGGGCACCCCGTCGCCTGGCGCCTGGTGCTCGATGCCCTGGTCGAGTTGGAGCTGGCCAGCAACACGATTCTCATCGCCGGGCACGGCTGCTACACCCAGATGATGAAGATCAGCGATATCGACTCGCTTGCAGTGCCTCCACGGCCGGGCGCCCGCGGTGGCCACCGGCGTCAAGCGCATGAAGCCCGAGGCCGCCGTGGTCACGCTCCAAGGTGACGGCGACATGGTGAGCGAGGGCCTGCACGAGGTGCTGCACGCGGCGGCCCGGGGCGAGAAGGTCACGGCGTTGCTCTTCAACAACGGTGTCTTCGGTGACACCGGCGGCCACATGACGGCGACCACGGTGATCGGCCAGCGGACCAAGACCAGCCTCGAGGGCGCGAAGCCGCAGAGCACGGCTACCCGATCGACATCGCGAAGCTGCTGACCAACATCGAGGGTGCGGCCTACGTGGCGCGCGGCGCGGTCAACACGCCGGGCATGATCGCCCGCACGAAGCGGATGATCCGCCGTGCCCTCGAGCTACAGATGGCCGGGGCCGGCTTCACCTTCGTCGAGGTGCTCACCATGTGCCCGACCGGGTGGTTCGTCCCCACCCTGGACGGCCCCGAGTACCTCGAGGACTCCATGATGGAGACCTTCGGGATCGGCGAGCTCAAAGCCCCCGACTGAGCAAGGCGCGCGACTGATCAGGGCGCCCCGACGAGCCAGTCCCCACAGCCCGCCTGCGACCAGAGTGCGCCCATGCGCTCGCTCGCCCGTCGCGCCGCAGAGGTCGGAGAGAGCGCATGGAGCTCGTCAGAGAGGACCTCGGGACCGCACAGGGTGAGTCCACCCGCGCCGGAGAGACATCGTATGGCTCTCGTGAGATCAAAGACCCCGTCCCCCGGGAGGAGGCGGTGGTGCATCATCTCCTCGGACCAATGGCCGACTCGCTCCGCCGTCCCGTCACTGATCTGACACGCGAAGATGCGCTCACCGGGAATCGACTCGAGCGCCTGAAAGTCCGGGTTCCCCCGGAAGAAGTGCCAGCTGTCAAAAAGCACACCTCCGTTTTCGCAACCGGCCAGGCGCACGATCTCCCAGGCGCTCGCGATGTCCGGCAACAAGGAATGTGGTTCGAACTCCAAGTGGATCTTGCAGCCGATATCGGATGCCTGACGGCAGAGGTGCGCGAAACGCTCTGCGATGAGCTCGGTCGAGAGGTCGTCGTCGCGTCTCCTCATTGCAATGGCATTGATGAACTGGACACCCATTTCCGAGGCCATGCGGAGACAGTCGTCAACGCTGGTGGGTTGGCTCCCGCCAAATGCATCCGAGGGTCGGAGCCAACTGAAGACGGCATCGAGAACGAGCATCGGGACGCCCTCGCTCCTGGCACGACCCGCGGCGTCAGGTGAGCTTCACCCCTTGTTCACGGAGGAACATCGCCTCCCCGGGTGACGTCGATAACGCCTCGAAGCCGGCGCTCGAGGCTGCTTGCATTCGTTCGTCGAGTGTGCGGTCGAGGCCGACCGTCCCTGTCCAGAGAATCCGGGTGAGGCCGTCCGTCATTGTGCTGACCGCTCTCGAATCTGCCTCATCGTGCGGGGTCTTTACCGCGGCCACATGGCGGCGAGTTCTGACGATTTCGTGGCCAAGGTGCCCTGGCGCTTGCCCGACGACCGGATGCTCACATCATGGTGCGGGTTCTTCGCCCGCAGCGCGCCGACGGTGCATTGGCTGCGCTCGAAATGGGCAAATGGGTTGTAGGAGAAGTGGGTCATGGCGTTTTCATGGGTGACCTTGTTGATCTCCTGATCGGTGAGCCCCTCGAGTTGTCGCCCCGCGATCTCGGGTGAGCGGGGCCACGTCGTATCCGAATGCGGGTAATCACATTCCCAGGTGACGTTGTCCATGTTGAGGAGTTGACGCATGGCCACTCCGGCCGGATCGTCGATGAAGCAGGTGATCACGCGTTCGTTGAAGACCTCCGACGGCAGCTTGTCGCCGAAGTCCTGGCCGGTCCACTCCCTTTGGTGGTCGTAGACGTAGTCAATGCGATCCAAGAAGTACGGGATCCAGCCGATCCCGCCCTCGGAGAGCGCCACCTTGAGTTCGGGGAACTTGCGAAACATCGGCGACCAGATCAGATCTGCCGCGCACTGGAAAAGAGTGATCGGTTGGCAGGTGATGAGGACGTCCATCGGTGCGTCGTGGGAGGTGACGACGAGCTGGGACGACGATCCGATGTGCATGCAGATGATCACGTGCTCGTCGCTCGCAGCCTTCCAGACGGGATCCCAATAGTCGTTATGCAGGCTCGGAAAGCCGAGGGCGGCGGGGTTCTCGGAGAAGGTGACGGCATGGACGCCCTTCTTGGAGACCCGGCGAATCTCGGCGGCGGTGTCCTCGGCCGACCACATCATGGGCAGGACGAGCGGGATGAAACGGCCCGGGAAAGCTCCGCACCACTGGTCGATGTGCCAGTCGTTGTACGCCATGGTCATGGCCTTGGCCACGTCCTTGTCTTCTGTCCGGGCGAAGAGCTGGCCGCAGAACTGTGGCATGGACGGGAAGCACATCGAGCCGAGCATCCCGTTTGCGTCCATGTCCTTGATGCGCTCGGTCACGTCGAAGCAGCCATCGCGCATTTCGTCGAAGGACGCGGGCTCGAGTCCCCACTCGGCCCGCGGGCGGCCGGCCACGGCATTGAGCCCGACGCTGCGGTACTTGTCGCCGTTGTACCTCCACGTGTAGATCCCCCCGTCGTCCACCTCGATCTTGGGCGCCAGCTCGGCGTAACGGGCCGGCAGAACTTCATCGAAGAGATCCGGTGGCTCCACGACGTGGTCGTCGACGCTCACCATGATCATGTCGTCAATGTGCATCTGCCCTCCCAATCGAATGTCGAAGTCTGGCCGCAGCTCGATGGTGCCGATGGCGCTGACGCCGTCCATCATGTCGACGCGGCCCGACGACGGACCGTAGTCGGCGAGGAGTTCTCACGCCTGATCACTGCGTCCCGCCGACCAGGGCCGCCACGGCCTTGCGGTCCGGCTTGCCGAGGCTGAGCAAGGGGAGCGCGTCGACCATCACCACCCGCTCGGGCGTCTTGAAGCGGGCGACACCCTGGGACGCGAACCAGTCCTGCATGCCTCGACGTCGAAGGGCGCGCGGGCGATGACGCAGGCCGCCACCCGTTGCCCGAGCCGCTCGTCGGGGTAGCCGACCACGACCGCCTGCACGATGGCCGGGTGGGCCTCGAGCACCCGTTCCACCTCGGCCGGCACGATGTTCTCGCCGCCGCGGATGATCAGTTCCCGGAGCCGGCCGATGATGGTCAGCCAACCGTCGTCGTCCACGCGTGGCCAGGTCCCCGGTGCGGTACCAGCCCCTGGCGCATGGCGGCCGCCGTCTGGGCTGGGTCGGCGTAGCCGCAGAACAGCTCGGGGCCACGCAGCACCAGTTCGCCCGGTTCCCCTGCGGCCACTGGCCGCCCGGTGTCGGGGTCGAGCGATGCGCAACTCGACCGACCCCACCGCCCGCCCGTCGGTCTCCCGGGCCCGCTCCGGCGGATCGCCCCAGGTCGAGGTGGTGACGTTCGGCGCCTCGGTGGACCCGTAGGTCCGCTTGACCGAGGCCCCGAAAGCCTCGGCGGTCGCGGCCGACGAATTCCGGGCTGACGGTCATCGCCCCGCACGAGAGCAGCCGCATGGACTCGGTCGCCCGGCTCGAGAAGTTCGCGGCGCCGGCCATGGACGAGAAGAACGTCGGTGGCCCGGCCATGAACGTCACCCGCTCGCGCTCGCACGATGTCGATCGCCCGCTCGGGGTCCCAGCGTTCCATCAGGGTCACCCGCATGCCGGCGGCGGCCGGGATCAGGATGCCGCTCAAGAGCCCCGAGATGTGCGACAGGGGAGCGGGCGTCAGCACCGCGTCGGCGGCGCGTGAGCCCGTGTGCCGCCACCAGCGTGATCGCCTTGTAGGAGAGCGCCCGGTGGCGTGTGGAGCACCACCTTGGGCTCTCCGGTCGAGCCGGAGGTGAACAGGGCCGACGGCCAGATCGGATCCCCTGGCCGCGGCTCGACGCGCACCGGGGACGCGGCACAGACGGCCTCCCATGCCGGCTCCCCGCCCGGGCCAAGCGGACACCCGGGCCGCTCGGCGGCCGGGAGCCCGGCGCGGGAGAACAGCGATCTTCGGCTCGACCGACGGCGAGCATGCGGTCGACGTCGGCCGCGCCGACGAGGTGGTGCATCGGGACGGCGACCGCCCCCAGACGCCAGCAGGCCCGGAAGAGGACGATGCGCCTCGGTGCAGTTCGGCAGCTGCCAGGCCACGGTGTCGCCCCGGCGTGACCCCGGCGAGCCCGCAGGCCCCCGGCCACCGCCGCCGACGAGGCGCGCCAGTCTCGGCCCGGTCGGCAGCGGTGCCGCGAGTCGGCCACCTCGGCTGCCCGCGTCGGTCCGGCACCGGCATCGAGGGTCGGCACGTCCCAGGCCCCGCCGGGCTGCCGGTACGCGGGGCTGCCCGTCTGGCGGTGGGTGGGCCGCAGTCGCACCAGCCCGCCGGCGGTCAGGCGGGTCGCCCGGGATGGTCGACCGGCATCAGGCCTCGGTCGTGACCAGCAGGCAGCCGCAGGTGTTGCCACCCCCGGCCGCCACGGCGGCCACCTTCGGCGCTTTCGGGCACCTGGCGCTCGCCGCCCTCGCCCCGCAGCTGCACGCACGCCTCGTGCAAGAAGCCGTACCCGTGGAGTCGACCGGCCGAGAGCTGACCGCCGGCGGTGTTGAGGGGGAGCGCCCCGTCGCGGGCGATGCGGGTGCCGCCTTCGACGAAGGGCCCGCTCTCGCCCGTCCCGCAGAGCTGCAGCGCCTCGAGCCAGAGCATGGTCAGGTAGCTGAACCCGTCGTAGATCTGGGCGATGTCGACGTCGGCCGGGGTCAGGTCGGTGCGGCCCCACATCTGCGCCGCGGCATCGGTGCCGACGATGCGCGTCAGGTCCTTGAGCTGGTCCCAGCTCGGCCGGTCGTGGATCGCCGGTGCCCATGGCCTCGATGTAGACCGGCGGCTTCGCCAGGTCCCGCGCCAGCTCGCGGCGCGAGATGACGAAGGCGGTGGCCCCGTCGCAGGGCACGTCGCAGTCGAAGAGATGCAGCGGCGTGGTGATCATCCGGGAGTTGAAGTAGTCCTCGAGGGTCAACGGCTCCCGGTAGATCGCCTTGGGGTTCAGGCCGGCGTTGCGCCGGCCGTTGATGGCGATCTGGGCCAGCTGCTCGGACGTGGTGCCGTAGCGGTCCATGTGGGCCTGGGCGAAGAGGGCCACCCAGATGGGAGCGCCGGCCGAGCCGAACGGCAGCATCCACTGCTGGAAGTCGCCGGCGTAGATGGTGCCGCCGCCACCGCCCCCGCCACCGCCCGGGCCGAGGCTGGCCCGCCCGCCGGTGCCCTGCGCGCTGCCTTCCCAGACCGAGCGGAAGCACAGGACGTGGTCGGCCATGCCGCCCCCGATGGCCAGGATCGCCTTCATCACCGAGCCCAGCTGGCCCGGGGTCTCGACCCCGCTGTCGAACCAGTCCACCTCGAGGCGCATGGCGTCGATCACTTCGTAGGCCGATGGCCCCGGTGAATCCCTTGGGCAGCGTCATGTTGCCCGGGATAGGTCGAGAGCCCGTTGATGTCCGAAGGCTTCAGGCCGGCGTCGGCCACGGCGGCGTAACAGGCGTCGAGGGTGAGCTCGAGCGGATCGCGGCCGAGCCGGCGCCCGATGTCGGACTGGCCGATGCCCGAGATCGGCACACTGCTTCTCGGGCCGGTCTGGGCGCGTGCTCACTTCTGGTCTCCTTGTGGTTCGAACAGCGGCAACCAGACGTCGCCGTGCGGGTCCTCGATGTGGCGGAAGACGACCTGGACCGGCATGCCGATGCGGATGTCGTCGAGCGGGCAGTTGATCAGGTTGGTCGTCAAGCGGAGCGCGGGCTGCTCGACGATCTCGACCAGCGCCACCACGTAGGGCAGCTCGAACCCGGGCAGCCAGCCGTGATGGTTGACGGTGTAGCTGGCCAGCGTGGCCCGCCCGCTGACCGCCTCGGGGGCCAGGTTCTTCGACTGGTCGATCGGGCAGATCGGGATGGGGGGGTGCAGGTAGTAGCCGCAGTCCTGGCAGCGCATGAAGACCAGCTGCCCCTTCTCGCCCCCCTGCCAGAAGTGGCGGTTCCGGTCGGTGAGCTCGGGCACCACCACGATCGGTGCTCTGTTCGGTCATGAAGGGCTCCTTGTCGACACGTGACGGATGGCGCTGGCTCATGCGCGGCCGCGATCGACCGGTGCGGCACTGTACGGCGACGGACTCGGCCAGCAGGTCGGCGATCAGGTCCTCGTCCAGGCCGAGCTGGCGCAGGACCTCGACGGTGTGCTCGCCCGAGCGCCGGCGGGCGCCAGGTCGAGGCTCACCTCGAGGTCGCCGAGGCTCCAGAGGGCCCCGACCTGCTCCAGCTCGCCCCACTCGGCGTGGGGGTAGCGAGGTCACCAGGCCCAGCGCCCGGTTCAACGGGTCGTTGAGGAACGCCTCGCCCTGGTCGAGCTTCACCGGCTCGCACGGCACGCCGGCCTCGCGGAGGGCGGCCAGCGTGGCCTCGCACGACGCGCCGGCCAGCGCGGTCACCAGCTCGGCCGGGCTCTCGGCCCCGACGACGGCGCAGGCTCGTTCGAGCTGGCCGTCCTCGAGCGGCGCACAAGGCGATCCACCCGTCGGCCAGGGCGTAGAGGCGGTAGCCCGGCGGAGAGGCCCATCTGCTCGTGGTCGAGCGGCTCGGCCGAGCGCGGCCAGTCCGCCGTCCTGGAGGAAGGTCTCGCTGTTGGTGAGGACGCCGCCGCCGAGGAGCGACCCGGTCACGAGTTGGGCGGCGCCCGTCCGGTCCCGGTGGTAGACGGCGAGGAGGGTGGCCACCGTCGAGCCCATGGCGCAGAGGTGGTCCATGAACCCGAAGCGGAACCACATCGGATCGTTCCCCTCGCCCCCGCCGAGCACTTCCCATCCGGCCGAGGCCTGGAAGAGCTGGTCGTATCCGGGCCAGTCGGCCCGCTCGCCCTTGGGGCCGTAGGAGCTGGCGTGGCAGTAGATGAGGTCGGGGTTGATCGCCCGCAGTGACTCGTAGTCGAGACCCAGCTTGCGCGCCGCGGGCATCCGCAGGTTGTGGTGCACCACGTCGGCCCACTCCACCAGGGCCTCGAGGGCGGGCCGGGCGGCCGGCGACTTGAGGTCGAGCGCCACGCCACGCTTGCCCCGCTGGCAGGCGGCGAAGACCCGCTGCACGTTGCGCATCTTGTCGCCCGTCGTCGCCTCCACCTTGATCACGTCGGCCCCGAGGTCGGCCAGCAGCATGGGGCCGAGCGGGCCGGCGAGGAAGTTCCCCAGATCGAGGACGCGCAGGCCTTCGAGAGGCGAGCGGACCGCGGCGGCTGACGTGCCGCGGTCGAGCCGGTCCGCCGCTGCGGCGCTGATCGGCCGCCGCTTCGGCCGCCGCCGCCAGCTCCGGCCAGCACCTCCTCGGTGTGCTGGCCCAAGGACGGGCGCCGGACCGGTCACCCGGGAGGGGGGCTCGGTGGAGAATGGCGTGCCGGCCTGGATGATCGTCCCCGGACCGGATCGTCGACCTCGGTGACGTAGCCGTTCACCCGGGCCTGCTCGTCGGCCAGGATGGCGCCGTACTGGCGCCGAAGGCTGCGCCGGGATGTCGTTCGCCCAGAAGTCCTCGAGCCACTCCTGCGCCGGCCTCGTCAGGAAGGCCACCCGGTTGGCCCCGAAGTTGGGGTACCCGGGCGTGGCCATGCCGGAGAAGGCGGCGTTCGCCGCGGCCACTCCCTCCTCGCCGAGGTCGGCGAAGGCCTGCACCATGAGCGGCGAGTCGACGTCGGCGTTGCGCATCAGGTGGATCCAGATCCCGTCGCCGGCCTCGAACATCGAGGGGATGAGGTCCTTGGGCAGGCCCCAGGCGAACATCGGTCCGGGAGTCTCGGCCCGGGCCCAGTGCATCATGGTCGGCACCAGGGCACCTTGGGCCAGGCTGGTATGGGCCGGCCCGCCGGCGGCCCCGCCCCGATCACGTTGGATGAGCCGGGCCAGGATCCCGATGGCGCTCAGGTAGACGGCACACCAGCTCCCGAAGGGGAAGCGGAGGAAGACCGGCCCTTCGCGCCACCCCTGCTGCTCGTCGCACAGACCGAGCCGGGCGCTGACGAGCAGGTCGTCGCTCGGACCGTCGGCGCTCGGGTGGCCGGCCGGCCAGCCCAGGACGGCGCTGGTGATCAGGCGCGGGTGTCGGGCCGCCAGTTCGTCGTCGCTCAGTCCACGTTGTGCCGCGGCCGGCCGGTCCGAAGGTATGGATGAGGACGTCGGCGCCTTCGAGGAGGCCGTGCAGCTGCGTCCGGCCGTCCTCGGTCTCCAGGTCGATGACCACGCTCCGCTTCGAGCGATTCCAGGTGAGAAAGCCCAGCGAGCTCCGGGTGGGGTCGCCGCGCGGACGCTCCACCTTGATGACGTCGGCCCCTGCCTCGGCCAGCAGGAGTGCGGCGACGGCGCCGGCCATCGTCTCCGAGCAGTCGATGACCCGGAGGCCGTCGAGGATCCTCGGCGCGTTGCTGCCCGCGATGCCGGTCGGAATCGTGCAGCGTCCGGCTCGTTCTGGTGTGCTCACGTGCGATTCCCCCCTCCTGATGCGGGGTCAGTCTGGCACCCGCATCGTTGAGCTTGCCATGTACGACACGCGGTGTGCCCGTCGACGCCGCCGCGCCCGGGTCGCCGTGCCGTCACCGGACCCGAAGTTGGTAGCTTCGGTGCGGACGTCGACGGCGGGGGGAGTTGCCATGGAAGATCGCACGACTGCCAGTCCTCTATCTCGAAATGACGGACCGGCCGGCCGAACGGTACGCCGTCGAGCGCGTGCCCGAGGTGCTCGGCCTCCCCGGTGTGCAGCGGGCGACATGGTGGGACAACTGCGTGCCGTTCCGCACCGACCTGCCCCGGACCATCCCGGAGTTCTCGATCCTCGGCGTCTACGAGGCGAGCGAGGAGTTCGTGGCTCCCGGTGCGGTCCCCGAGGACATCAGCGGCTACTGCTTCGACCACTACCCGCGACCCGGCCAGGGAACGATTTCGGACAAGCCGACGCTCGGTCTCGAGCTGGTGCTGATCAGCGCTCCGACTCCTGCGCAGAGCCAGGCGCTGCGCGACTGGGGTGACTTCGTGCACATCCGCGACATCGCGGCTGCGGCACCCGATCACTTCACGATGATCACGCCGTACGAGAACAGAGCAGAGGGCTCGCCTCGCTACATGCACTTCTACGAGCTGGACACCGACGACCCCGAGCCGGCGTTCCGAAGATGGCGCCCGCCACGATGGCCCGACTCGGCGCCTACGGCACGCATCCGAAAGAGGAGTGGTGGAACCACGAGGCGCTGGTCATCGACTACGTGAATACGTTCCGCCGCCTCGGGGTCCTGGCCCGGCCTGACGGCTGAGGGTCCGACCGCTGAAGCCTGGCCCGAGAGTCCCTGGTCCGAGAGTCCCTGGCCGGAGCCATTTTTCGGGGGTCAGGACGGGGGTTGTCTGGCGAAGTCCGCATGCAGCTGCGAGAATCGAGGTTGGTGCCAGGCATTTGGTACTGCGACAAGGGGGTTCCTGATGGATGTAGATGACCTGATCCTGGTCAGTGTGGACGACCACCTGGTCGAGCCGCCCAACGTGTTCGAAGGCCGGCTCCCGGCCAAGTACGTCGACCTGGCTCCGCAAGTTCGTCACCCGGGCCGACGGGACCAGCGCGTGGCTCTACGAGGGAGCCGAGCTCGGCAACATCGCCCTCAACGCCGTGGCCGGGCGGCCGCGCGAGGAGTACGGCATGGAGCCCACCTCGTTCGACGAGATCCGGCCCGGCTGCTGGGACATCCACGAGCGGATCAACGACATGAATGCCAACGGCGTGCTCGGCTCGCTGTGCTTCCCCTCCTTCCCCCAGTTCTGCGGCCAGCTCTTCGCCCGCACCGAGGACAAGGACGTGGCATTGGCCATGGTCCGGGCCTACAACGACTGGCACATCGACGAGTGGTGCGGCACCTACCCGGGCCGCTTCATCCCGTGCCCGATCCCGGCCATCTGGGACCCCGAGGTCCTGGCCGCCGAGGTCCGACGCTGCGCCGCCAAGGGCGCCCATGCGGTGACCTTCTCGGAGAACCCCTCCAAGCTCGGCTGGCCGAGCGTCCACTCGGATCACTGGGATCCGTTCTGGAAGGCGTGCAGCGACGAGAACGTCGTCGTCTGCATGCACATCGGTTCGTCGTCCGAGATGGTGATCACCTCGCCTGACGCGCCGATCGACGTCCTCATCAGCCTCACCCCGATGAACATCGTGAAGGCGGCGGCCGACCTCATCTGGTCGCCGGTCCTGCGCAAGTTCCCCGACCTCAAGGTCGCCCTCTCCGAGGGGGGGATCGGCTGGATCCCCTACTTCTTGGAGCGCATCGACTACCAGTACGACAAGCACCACTACTGGACCGGCCAGGACTTCGGCCACCAGCTCCCGAGCGAGGTCTTCGACCAGCACATCATCACCTGCTTCATCGACGACGCCTTCGGCGTGGCCAGCCGGGACTTCCTCAACATGGACAACGTGACGTGGGAGTGCGACTACCC
Organism: uncultured Acidimicrobiaceae bacterium; assembly: GCA_963755665.1. Classification (GTDB taxonomy): domain Bacteria; phylum Actinomycetota; class Acidimicrobiia; order Acidimicrobiales; family RAAP-2; genus Bog-473. The sequence goes on along the minus strand of CAVWKU010000013.1, from coordinate 58,567 downwards.
GCACTCGGACTCGACGTGGCCGACGGCGCCCGAGCAGCTGTGGAAGTACATCGGCGAGCTGAACGACCACGACATCAACCGGATCACGCACCTCAACGCCATGAAGCACTTCAGCTACGACCCCTTCTCGGTCATCCCCAAGGAGGAGGCCACCGTCAAGGCACTGCGTGCCAAGGCGGCGGGTCATGACGTATCGGAGCGGGCCACCCGCACGGGTCCGATGACGCACGCCACCTTGGCCGCCGACCTGGGCGCGTACCGGAAGGAGCCGTGACCACGGAGCAGGCCGCGGTCGACACCCCCGCGTTCGACCCGAACCTCTTCATTGCCCCCGAGACCGGGCGCAACCCGCAGGACTTCTACAAGGTGGCCCGGTCGGTCGGCGCCGTCGTGCCGGGCATCTTCGGCCGCTACTCGATCATGGGGCGCAGCGAGGTGGAGTACGCCCTGCAGCACCCTGACATCTTCTCCTCGGCCATGGAGGCGGTCGACCTCGGGCAATCCGTGCCGCTCATCCCGCTGCAGGTGGATCCGCCGGAGCACTCGAAGTACCGCAAGCTCCTGGACCCGATCTTCGCTCCGAAGCGGATGAACCTGATCGAGCCCGACATCGCGCAGCTGGTCAACGAGCTCATGGACGACTTCATCGACGACGGATCCTGCGAGTTCACCACCGCCTTGGCCGAGCCGCTCCCGTCGTCGGTGTTCCTGCGGCTGCTCGGGCTCCCGGTGTCGGAGCTGGCGATGTTCCTGAAGATGAAGGACGGGATCCTCCGTCCGGCCGGGAGCGACATGGAGGAGGTGCAGGCCAATCAGCGCGTGAACGCCGGCGAGGTGGAGCGCTTCTTCGCCGAGACCCTGGCCGACCGGCGGAAGCAGCCGCAGGACGATCTGCTCAGCATGTTCGCCAGCGCCGAGGTCGGCGGGGACAAGCTGACCGACGACGAGATCCTCGGCATCTGCTTCCTGTTCCTCCTTGGCCGGTCTCGACACGGTGACCGACACGCTGGAGTGCTTCTTCGCCTATCTGGCCCAGCACCCCGGGCAACGGCGGCTGATCGTGGAGGACCCTTCGATCATTCCGACGGCGGTCGAGGAGTTGTTGCGGTGGGAGACGCCGGTGACCGGCGTGCCCCGTGTGGTGCAGCAGGACGTCGAGCTGGGTGGGTGCCCCATGCACAAGGGTGACCACGTCGGCATCAGCATCGGGTCGGCCAACACCGACGAGGCCGACCTGGCCGATGCCTACGACGTGAACCTCACCCGCAACACGAAGCACCTGGCCTTCGGGGCCGGTGTGCACCGCTGCCTCGGCTCCCACCTGGCCCGCCTGGAGCTGCGGACCACGTTGCGGGAGTGGCACAAGCGGATTCCCGACTACGAGATCGCACCGGGGACCGAGCTGAACTTCATGTTCGGGCTGCGTCAGGTCGACACGCTCCCGCTCCTCTGGTCGGTGTAACGGCCGGAGGAGTAACAGCGTCGCGCGCCGCGGCGGGCGCCGTGACGGCAGCGTGCCGCGTGCGGAGCAGCGAGCCGTGGTGGCGTCGGCAGATAGCTGCCGTAGAGTGGCAGGTCGGTGCGCCATCGGGCGCGGCACGAGACCCGAAGGCGAGAAAGGACGAACGAGTGGACTTAGAGCTGACAGACGACCAAGAGCTCTTCAGGGAGACGACGGCGAAGTTCATCGAGAACACGTGCCCGCTCTCGACGGTGCGGGAGTGGGCCGAGAAGGAGCCGGCGGGCTACCCGGCCGACTGGTGGCGGCAGGGCGCAGAGCTCGGCTGGACGTCGCTTCTGGTCTCCGAGGAGGATGGTGGCGGCAGCGTGTCGGGCCACGGCCTGCTCGATCTGACCCTGGTGGCCGAGGTCATGGGGCACTGGGTCTCCCCGGGGCCGCTTCTCCCGACGAACGTGGTGGCGGCGGCGCTGTCGGAGTTCGGCACGCCGGCACAAAAGGAGCGTTACCTGCCCGGCCTCCTCGTCGGGGGAGACCATCGCCACCTGGTGCCTGGCCGAACCGCGGCAGTCGGGCCTCCCGCACGGCATCTCGCTCACGGCGACCCGCGCGGGGCGGGGACTTCGTGCTCTCGGGCAAGAAGGGGCCGGCCGAGGCCGCAGGCGAAGCGGGGTTCTTCGTGGTGGCCGCCCTTGTCGACGGCGAGGTCACCCAGTTCCTGGTCGACGCGGACACTCCGGGCGTGAGCGTGGTCGCAGCCGAGAGCATCGACCTCGTCCGGCGTTTCGCCACGCGTGTCGTTCGACAATGTCGTGCTGCCACCCGAAGCGGTGCTGGGTGAAGTGGGCGGAGCGGCGGCACAGATCGAGCGGCTCTTCGAGCTGGCCGTCGCCCTCCAGTGCGCCTCCATGGCGGGGGTCACCGACCACGTGCTCGCCTTCACGCTCGCGTACTCCTTCGACCGGTATTCGTTCGGGCGGCCGCTCGCGTCGTATCAGGCGCTCAAGCATCGTTTTGCCGACATGAAAATGTGGACGGAGGCATCGCCTCGCCACGGCGGCCGCGGCGGCCCGATGCGGTGGACAGCCGGTCCGAGAAGGCGTTCGAACTCGTCAGCGTGGCCAAGTCGTACATCGGGGACAAGGCGCCGGCCATCCTGCAGGACTGCGTGCAGCTCCACGGTGGCATCGGCGTCACGTGGGACCACGACCTGCACCTCTACATCCGGCGGGTCGTACTGGATCGCTCTTTGTTCGGCACTCCCTTCGATCATCGGGAGCGCATCGCGCAGGGGCTTGGATTGGAGGATGACCATGGGCATTGAGACAGCCGATGCAGGCACGGAAGATGTGGAGGCATTTCGTCTCCGGGCGCGGGCCTGGCTGGCCGAGCAACATGCCGCGTCTGCAGGAGGGCCAGAACAACAGCCAACTGATGGCGATCGACGAGATGGGAACACGTGCCCGCGAGCTGCAGCGCACCCTCTTCGACGGTGGCTTCGCCGGACTGTGCTTTCCCAAGGAATACGGGGGCCAGGGGCTGACCCGGGCGCATCAGATCGCCTTCACGCAGGAGACGGCGCCCTACGAGATGCCCGTCACGCTGAACATCCCGACGTTCTCCATCCTCGCCCCGACCCTCCTCGACTTCGGGACCGAGGAGCAGAAGCGCGCCCACCTGCCCAAGATGATCTCGGGTGAGGAGATCTGGGTGCAGTTCCTCTCCGAGCCTTCGGGCGGTTCGGACCTGGCCAGCCTGGTCACCCGGGCCACCCGCGACGGGGACGTCTTCATTCTGAACGGCTCGAAGATCTGGAGCTCGGGTGCGTTCCGCTGTGACTACGCCATGTGCCTGGCCCGGACCGACTGGCATGCGCCCAAGCACCGCGGCCTCACCATGTTCATCATCAAGATCCACCAGCCGGGCATCGACGTCCAACAGATCAAGATGTCGAACGGTTCCAACGAGTTCTGTCAGGAGTTCTTCGACGACGTCGCCATACCGGTCGAGGACGTGCTCGGCGAAGTCAACGACGGCTGGACGGTGGCGTCGCGCCTGTTGTTCCACGAGCGTGACGCCGTGGGTGGTGGGTCGCCCTACCTCAGCGGGACGAGCGGCGGTCGGGGGGATCATGGCGCGCGGCCGGAGCGACCTGATCGAGCTGGCGCGGGTGGCCGGGCGTGCGTCCGATCCGCGGGTGGTCCAGCTGGTGGCCGAAGCGCGTGCCAACGATGTGGTCGGAGCCCAACTCATCGGGCGCATCACCAAGGCCATCAACGGCGGGCGCCATGCCTGGTCCGGGCGGGCTCGTTGTTCCGGTTGTACGCGGCGACCAACGCCGAGCGCCATGCCGACATCGCACTGGAGATCGCCGGGCGCCAGCGCCGCCGTCTGGGAGGAAGGGGATCCGCTCGGGCTCAAGGGTATCGAGTTCCTCCAACGCCAGGGCGGCAGCCTGGGTGGCGGCAGCAACGAGATGCAGCGCAACATCATCAGTGAGCGCGTGCTCGGCCATGCCCCGCGAGTTCGCCGCCGACAAGGACCGTCCCTTCGACGAGGTGTTGCACAACGCGTCACCCTCGCGACCCAGGTAGCCGGCGACGGACGTCCCGGCCCTTCAGGTGAGGGGCCGCATCCGCTCCGCCGTCTGGGCCAGCCACGTGTCGTAGTCCTCGGCCTTGCGCCGGAACGATCGGCCCACCTGGGGGTGGGGGAGCACGAGGAAACGGCCCTCCCGCATGGCGGCCAGGGTCTGCGCGGCGCACTCCTCAGGTTCGACGACGTCGCCGAGCCCCTCGGGGAGGGCGTGGGCGACCCCCGCCGCTTCGTCGTCCTCGTTGCGGCCGATCATGCCCGTGTTGACGAGATTGGGGCACAGGCAGGTGACCTTGATACCGCGATCGCCGTAGGTCACCTGCGCCCACTCGGCGAATCCGAGCGCCCCGTGCTTGGTGAACGTGTAGCCCATCGGCGCCGGGCCGCTGATCAGCGCGGCCGACGACAAGCGTCTGCACCAGGTGGCCGCCGCCCTGCTCGAGCATGCCCGGAATGACGGCTTGGGCCGCCCAGACATGGGCGAGCAGGTTGATCCGCGTGATCTCCTCGATCTCTTCGGGGGTGGAGTCGAGGCCGAATCCGCCGGTGATGCCGGCGTTGGAGCAGAAGACCCGTACGGGGCCGAACGTGGCGACGGCCCGCTCGACCAGTGCGCCGATGGCCTGGGGGCTGGCCACATCGCCGGGTACCGCCAAACCGTCGATGCGTTGCGCCACCTTCTCTGCCCGTGGGCCGTGACGATCGGCCACGACGACGTGGGCACCCTCGGCGGCGAAGCGTTCGGCCAGGGCCCGGCCGATGCCGTGCCCGCCGCCCGTCACGACGACGCACTGTCCCTGAAGTCGGTCACCGGAGGTCACCCATCCTTGGCTTGCGCCGGGTCGCGCGAACGCTGTCCGTCCTGTCGGCGGGTTGCACGGCGTGGCGACTCGGGGTTTCCGTCGATGCCTGTCGGGCCCATGGCGAACGGGACGCATCTGCGGCGTTCGGGCAGGACGGAACTTAGCCAACACAGTTAACAGCGACCTCAATTTCGATGTTAGATTTCCCAGCCCGGATCCTTCAACGCACCCAGGCTGGGCGCGCTAGGGTTCTCTTCCATCATTTGAGTGATAGCAAACTTGAGGGTTGGACGAGCAGGAGCAGTTGGCGAGGTTGGGCGAGCAGGAGTCGGGCGAGCAGGAGTAACGGAGTCGAGGTGGCGCGGTCAGCCGTGCCGGCCGTTCTAGAGCGCACAGGGGGCAATCGTCAGTCGTGTCTGAATTTTTGCCGTTCATCGTCATTGGGCTCACCACCGGGGCGGTCTATGGACTGGCCGGCACCGGCCTGGTGCTCACCTATAAGACCTCGGGCATCTTCAACTTCGCCTACGGGGCCATCTCGGCCATTGCCGTGTTCGTCTTCTACTACCTGCACTCCGAGCACGGGGTGCCCTGGCCCTGGGCCGCCATCTTGGTCCTGTTGGTGCTCTCTCCCATCGAGGGTCTGGGCCTCGAACTCTTCGCCCGCATCCTCGAACCGGCCACCGCCACCCTCAAGGTGGTGGCCACCATCGGCCTGTTGCTCGTCGTGGTGGGGGTCGGCACCCTTTGGTACGGCAACGCCAATGTCAACTTCCCCCCCTTCTTAGACACCAACACCGTGCGCTTCTTGGGCGTCAACGTCGGCTGGGACCAGATCACCGTGGTCATCATCTCGCTGGTGTCGACAGCCGTCCTCTACTACTTCTTCCGCTCCATGCGCCTCGGCGTCGCCATGCGCGGCGTGGTCGACAACCCTGATCTGGTGTCGATGACCGGCACCAACCCGGTCTCGGTGCGCCGCTGGGCCTGGATCATCGGGACCATCTTCGCCTCCATGGCCGGCTTGTTGCTCGCCCCCTCGCTCAGCCTCAACGCCGAGATCATCACCTTGTTGATCGTCCAGGCCTTCGGGGCGGCCGCCATTGGGTACTTCTCGAACCTCCCCCTCACCTTCGTCGGCGGCCTCTTCATCGGCGTGGCCGGGGCGCTCGCCACCAAATACGCCGCCAGCGTGAGTTGGCTGACCGGCCTCAGTGCGGGCCTGCCCTTCGTCATCTTGTTCATCGTGCTCATCGTGACCCCACGGGCCCGCCTGGCCGAGCGCCGGGTCGTCGCCGCCCAGGCGCTGCGGCGCAGTTGGTACGCCCCGACCAAGGTGCGCCTCGGGGCCGGTGCCTTGGCCCTCGTCTTCTTTTGCTTCGTGCCCTCCTTTGTGGGGGTGAACCTGTCCACCTGGAGCAGCGCCCTGGTCTACATCATGTTGTTCTTGTCGCTCGGCCTGTTGATCAAGACCTCGGGGCAGATCTCTTTGTGCCACCTGGCCTTCGCCGCGGTCGGGGCGGCGGCCTTCGGGCACTTCACCACCAGCTTCCATCTGCCCTGGGCGCTCGCCCTCCTCTTGGCCGGCCTGGTCGCTCTCCCTGTCGGGGCCCTCGTCGCCATCCCGGCCATCCGCCTCTCGGGCGTCTTCTTGGCCCTTGCCACCTATGGCTTCGGCATCTTGTTAGAGCAGATGTTCTATGACACCAACCTCATGTTCGGCCCGACCACGGGGGGGATTGCCGCCCCCCGGCCCGACGTCACCATCTTGGGCTGGCACCTCTACACCGACAAGGGCTTCTACTACCTGCTCTTGGCCTTCGTGGTCTTGAACGTGGTGGTCATCCAGGCCATCTTGCGTGGCCGCATGGGCCGCCTCTTAAAGGGCCTCAGTGACAGCCCCGTGGCCCTCGAGACCCACGGGGCGACGGTCAACGTCATGAAGGTGCTGGTCTTTTGCATCACCGCCGGCCTGGCCGCCATCGCCGGGGCCCTGTTGGCCAGCCTGTTCAGCTACGGCCTCGGCACCAACTACAGCTCGTTCGCCTCCCTCACCATGGTGGCCATCTTGACCATCATGATCGTCGGCGATCCCTGGTATGCCATCTTGGCCGCTGTGGCCTATGGGGTCATCCCCGGCTACATCACCGTCGCCAACATCAACACCTACCTGACCATCATCTTCGGCCTCTCCGCCGCCACCTTCGCGCTCCAGGTCAACCGGGCCCTGCCCGTGCCCCTTCCCATCCGCAACTTCTTGGACCGCCTCGGTGGCCGGGCCCCCGAAGTGGTGCTCTCCGAAGGCGACGTGGACCATTTGGTGAGCCAGGCGACGGTGACCGAGCGCGAGAGCGCGGCGAGCGACCGGGCGGCGGCGGCGGCCAAGACCACGGTGCCCGCCTCGGCCAAGGCCGGGCTCTCTGTGGCCAACCTGGCCGTCCACTACGGCGGGGTGCGCGCCGTCGACGGGGTGAGCTTGGCGGCCCCCATGGGCCGGGTCACCGGGTTGATCGGCCCCAACGGGGCGGGCAAGACCACCACCTTCAACGCCTGCTCGGGCCTGCTCAAGCCGACGACCGGCGTCATCACCCTGCACGAGCGCGAGGTGACGGGGATCGGCCCGGCCGGGCGCAGCCGCTATGGCCTCGGGCGCACCTTTCAAAAGGCCGAGTTGTTCAACTCGCTCAGCGTGCGTGAGAACGTGGAGCTCGGCCGGGAGTCCTCCATGGCCGGGGCCAACCCCCTCACCCAGCTCATCGGGAGCCCCAACGACCGCGCCGTGGTGCGTCGGGCCGTCGACGAGGCCATGGAGCTGACCGGCATCGGCCCCCTCTCTGACCTCCAAGCGGGCCTGTTGCCCGCCGGGCAGCGCCGCCTGGTCGAGTTGGCCCGGGTCTTGGCCGGCCCCTTCGACCTGTTGCTCTTAGACGAGCCCTCGGCCGGTCTCGACGCCGGCGAGACGGTGAGCTTTGGCAACGTGCTCACCGGGGTGGTCGCCGAACGCGGGGCGGGCATCTTGCTGGTCGAACACGACATGGCCCTTGTGCGCCAGGTCTGTGCCCACATCTACGTGCTCGACTTCGGCCGCTTGGTCTTTGAAGGCAGCCCGACCGAGATGCTCAACTCCGACATCGTGCGCGCCGCCTACCTCGGCTCCGAAGGGGTCGACGACGACGGTGACAACGGTGGCGGTGGCGGCGCCCCGGGGGCCAACGGCACCGGCGAGGGCGAAGGGCCCATCGTCGCCGCCCAGGGGGCGAGCGAGGCATGAGCGACGTCGTGCGCCACCGGCGCCCCACCAGCGAAAAGGAGACCCCCCGGTGCTAGAACTCGAAAACATCACCGCCGGCTACGGCGACACCGTGGTGCTGCGCGACGTCAGCTTGTCGGTGCCCGATTCGAAGGTGGTGGCCCTGCTCGGCCCGAACGGGGCGGGCAAGACCACCTTGTTGCGCGTCGCCTCGGGCCTCATCCGCCCCATGAGCGGGCGGGTCATCTTGAACGGCGAGGACGTGACGGGCAAAAAGCCCTTCTACATGTGCCGCAAGGGCCTGTGCAACCTGCCCGAGGGCCGGGGCATCTTCCCCAGCCTGACGGTGCGCGACAACCTGATCCTGCAATCGAAAAAGGGCAAGGAGCAGCACACCATCGACCTGGCGGCGGAGTCGTTCCCCGCCCTGGCCACCCGCTTGAAGCAGACGGCGGGGAGCCTCAGCGGTGGCGAACAGCAGATGCTCGCCCTCGTGCGCACCTTTGCCTCCGAACCGCGCATCGTGGTGGTCGACGAGGCCTCCTTGGGGCTCGCCCCCATCATTGTGGACCGCATCTTCGAGACGCTGGCCCACATCGTCTCGACCGGGGTCTCGGTGCTCTTGGTCGAGCAATACGTGACCCGGGCCCTGGCTCTCGCCGATGAGGCCTGCCTGCTCAACCGGGGCCAGGTGGTCTTCTCGGGCCCCGCCGACGACCTCGAGGGCGACGAGATCTTCGAGCGCTACTTCGGGATAGAAATCAGCGCGTAGCTCATCGTCAACCCCGTGGCAATGCGTTGCCGATCATGGGCGATCCGTCGTGCCGTGAGCACCGGATGATGGCGATTGGGGGCGCAGGTGGAAGGTGAACTCCCGTCATACGGGCAGAGACTGCGTGAATTGGCCCGTGCGCAGCCGGACGAGCTGGCCCTCCTCTTCGCGGCGGAGGACGGGGCAGAGCGCGAGATCAGTTGGCGCGAACTGGACGAACGATCGACGCAGGTGGCGCGAGCGCTGGCCGAGGAGGGCCTGGGTCCGGGTGATCGGCTGGCCATAGGGCTGCGCAACTCCCCGGAGCATCTCTTTGCCGCGTTCGGGGGTTGGAAGCTCGGTTCGGTCGTGGTCCCCGTGCGCTGGGATCTGCCCGCATGGGAACTGACCCGTCTGCGGCACGTGCTCCAACCGCGCGTCAGCCTCGAACTCGGGGATACCCGGCTTTTCGAGAGGAGCCTGACGTGTTCGACGCGAACCGCTGCCCGACGTGACGCCCACCAAGGCGCGCGGCATCTGCAGCTCAGGTTCTACCGGAACTCCGAAGATCATCATCGTCGAACGACCGGGTGTGGTCGATCCGGCGACCATCTCGAATACGTCGGCCATGCTGGAGTCGTACGGCCCGATGCCGCATCCGCAACTGGTCCTCGTACCGGGACCGCTCTACCACACCGTTGGATTCTCAGCGACGAACCATCTCCTCGCCGGGGACTCCGTCGTCCTTTTGGAGAAGTTCGATGCACACCGCGTTGTGGAGTTGATCGAGAGCAGAAGGGTCAACGGGATGACCGGGGCCACGGTGATCCTTCAGCGCATAGCCCGGCTCGACGACATCGAGGCGCGGGATCTGTCGAGCCTGTTGTGGGTCCAGCAGGGAGCGGCATCCCTCCCGCACTGGTTGGCCCGACGGTGGATCGAGCTGGTAGGGGCCGGAGCGCTTTTTCATGAGCTACGGCATGAGCGAAGGTCTTGGACTGTGTGTCATCCGCGGCGACGAGTGGTTGGAGCACCCGGGAGCGTGGGCCGGCCGTGGCGCTCGACGTCCTTGCGCATTGTGGGCCCGGCGGGCGAACGCATGGCGCCCGGGGAGGTGGGGGAGATCCACATGCGTTCCCCCGGAGGATCTGCCTTCAGTTATCTGGGCGACGCCTCTGCGCCCCCGAGGACCGAGGACGGGTTCGGCACAGTGGGCGACCTGGGCTGGGTCGACGAGGATGGCTTCCTCTATATCGCGGACCGTCAGGCCGACCTGATCATCACGGGTGGCGCCAATGTCTATCCGGCCGAGGTGGAGGCGGCACTCGGCGAGCACCCGCTGGTGGGAGATGTGGTCGTCATCGGCCTGCGCGATCCGGAATGGGGCCGCCGTGTCCATGCCCTTGTCGTGCCGGCGGACGACGACGACTCTTCAATGCTCACGGCGGAGGACGTCGTCGCCTTCGCAAAGCACCGCTTGGCCGCCTACAAGGTTCCGAAGTCAGTGGAGTTCGTGCCGTCGATCCCGCGCAGCGAAGCGACCAAAGTCAACCGTGGTGCGCTCGTGATCGAACGTGAAGGCCCTACCCGCTGATCTGACGATATCGTCGAAGCATTCGATGGACATCGGTTCAGCGGCTACCGCCGGGAGGCCTCAGGGGCGGCCGAGCATCGTGACGGTTCGTTCCTCAATCACCCAACGGTCACCCGTCTCGGGCGAAACGGTCCCGGTACCGCCCTGCTCCCGCCAACGTGATCGTTCCGTCGGGCCGTCGACCGACGAAGAGTAGTCGGTCGAGCCGACTGCACCCGACGGCATCCGTTCGACGTTCTCGTGTTTCCGGTGAAATGCACGCAGGGTGGCGTCTGGGGCCATGTGCCCTCGAGCCAGTCGAGAACCGCCTCCCTTCCGCTGTAGACCGTCCCGTCGAACCGACCGCCCTGCATCGTGACCCTGCAGCCCTCGGCCAACACCCCTGCGAGTCCTTCGTGATCCCGGTTGTCGTACGTCTGGGCGTAACCCACGATGCTGTCACGCATGGCAAGTGCGTCTTCGACGTTGCTCACGGCCGTGCGTCTCGGCCGTCGTGAACCGATAGGGAACGTGAAATGTCGTCGAGGGGTCGGTGATGATCGTCTGGTCGTCCCGGTCGACGATGTCGATGTGCTTCTCCTTGAGGTGCTGCTCGGCGGCAGCGAGGTCACGGACCTTGAAGCAGACGGCGTGGATCGTGTCGCCGTTCTTCTGCTGATCCCTGGCGGCGATGTGAGTCGGGCCGCAGCGGTTGAGAGAGCTGGATCGACGACCTGTTTTCCTATGGCGACGTAGAGATCGTGCGTCGCCGTGAGATCCGAGTCTCCTTCTCCGAGCACTGTTCCGTCGAGAGCATCGAGAAAGATCGCCTTGGCTCGTTCGAGATCGCTGGTGATGATCGTCACGTACGCCAACCGCTCGAGCGTGAGCCCATGGTTGGTCGCCCACCATGTCGGCGACCAACCGGGCAGGAACCTCGGGTCGACATCGCCTGGGCGGTGGTAGTCATCCGGCAGGCGCGGCGTATGTCTCTTCATGAATTGCAGTTGGGCGATGGTGTCCTTCGGATGGGTGAAGATCGGCACGTCGTCTGCCGGTCGTCCGTCCGTCACGCCCGCGCCTCCTCCCAGCAGCACGCGAATGTCGTGGCTCCGCAGGCGATCCCAGATCACGCCGACATCGTCGACGTACCACGCAAGGGAGTGCCAGTGCGGGCCGAATTTCTTGTAATACCTGCCGATTGGCATGGCATCCCAGCCCTCGACATCCTGACTGGGGGCCAGTGCTTCGACGACACAGTCGCCGATCGTGAGCAGAGACGCATAGCGTTGCTCCTGGGAGGAGTAGTGATTGTCCAGCATGCCCCGACGTGGGCTGAACACGTCGTCGTACCACGCATCCAACGGCGGGAGCGTATCGTTCAGATGGATGACGTGATAGATCTCGTTGATTCCAAGCGACATGTCGAACCTTCCGGTCGATGACAGAGCGGTGGTGGACGATGATCGTAGCTCGTGCAGCGGACTATTGCAGACCGACCGTGGTGCGTTCTCCCGTTTCGCTGTCACGCGAAATGGTGGGCGCCGCCGTCAACGGTGATGGCGGCGCCGGTGACGAACGCCGCTTCGGGTGAGACGAGCATCCGCACGACGGCGGCCACCTCTTCGGGTTGGCCGAGCCGTCCGGCGGGTATCGGGTTCTTCTTCAGCATGGTCTCCATAATTTCGGCTGTCGAGCGGCCGGTGGCCTGCGCCGATTTCGACCGCGTTGCGCGAGGTGGCCGATGTTTCGATGATCCCGGGCAGCACGCAGTTCACCCGCACGCCCGATGGCCCATAGAAGTCCGACATCAACTTCGAATAGTTGATGAGTGCGGCCTTGGCGGCCGAATAGGGCCCGACGAATTTGCCGGGTTCACGTCCGGAGATCGACGCCATGTTCACGATGGATCCCCGCCCGCGGGCCTGCATGGCCGGGCCGAGGCGCGATGTCGTACGAACCGCGCTCAGAAAGTTGAGGTCGAGTGCATCCTGCCAGTCGGCGTCATCGAGCTGGGCTATGGGTTTGGGAGTTGAACCTCCGGCATTGTTCACCAGAATGTCGAGGTCGCCCAGCTCCTTCACCGCGGCATCCGCCGCCGCGACCGCTCCCTCGAGGGTGGACATGTCGGCCACTATCGGCACGGCAGATCCGCCGGCGTCGACGATCTGCCGGCACACGTCGTGCACCTCGGAGGCCGTGCGGGCGCAGACGGCGACGTGCGCGCCATCGGCGGCCAACACGATGGCCACCGCGCGGCCGATGCCGCGTCCCGCACCGGTGACGAGGGCCGTCGATCCCGAAAGCGTCATTCTGCTCCTGTTGCTCTGGGGCGTTCATCATGCCCTTTCGTCCGGCGCATCTGCAGCCGATCGCACCGCGCGCCCTATCAGGTCCAGGACCTCGCGCCGCACGACCTTGTTCATCGTATTGCGCGGCAGGGCGGGAACGAAGATGACCGATTCGGGTACCTCGTAACGAGCGAGTCGCTGTCGGCAATGGTCGAGCACGTCTTCGGTCCGGAGTGCTGTGTGCTCGTCCGTCTGAATCGCCACGGCGACGCGCTGACCCAGGCGAGGGTCGGGGAGGCCGACCACGGCACAGTCGACGACGCCGCCCAGGGCGCGGATCACCCGCTCCACCTGCGCGGGGTACACGCTCGCCCCTCCCCGCAGGATCAGGTTGTCCCGCCTGTCCTTCGGGAAGAGCAGCCCGTCCTTGATGTAGCCGAGGTCCCCCGTGTGCAGGACCCCGTCAATGAGGGTCTCGCCGGTGGCCGCCGGCCGCCGCCAGTATCCGAGCATGGGACGGTAGGAGCCACGCCACACGGCCGTGTGTCGCGGCACGGATGCAGATCTCACCCGTCTCACCCTGGGCCAGCTCCTTGCCATCGGCTCCCGATGATGCTGACCTCGAGGTAGGGGAGGACCGCTCCACTCGATCCGGCAACATGTCGAAATCCACGCCGTTCGATCGAGACGTTGGTCGGGACCTCCGTGAGCCCGTAGGTCGCGGCGATGCTGTGTCCGAAACGATCGGTGAATGCGTGCCGCACTTCCTCGGGCAGCTCGGCTCCGCCCGTCCGCGGGTGTTTCAGTGTGCGGAGCGACCGGTTGCCGAAACCTCGCTTCGATGGGCCAGATCGAAAAGGGTCGGTGGCGGCATCGACATGCTGGTGATCTGATGGCGTTCCACCCAGTCGGGGATCAGCGCCGCATCGGGCCGCGGGAGGATGACGCACGGTCGCTGCGCAATGATGGAGGGCAGGACCGAGACGGCAATGACGTTCAAAATGGTCAGGGCGAGACAGACCCCCCCGATCGTCGAGGCGTCGAAATCGGGGGTGGTCGCCAGGAACCGTCCCGGGAAGCGTGATGTTGTGCTGGCTGTGCACGACGCCTTTGGGGGAACCACTTGTTCCGCTGGTGTAGGCGATGGCGGCAGGTGCCAACGGATCGACGGGATTCGCCTTGCGTGGAGCGGTCGAGGCTGCGGCCAAGCGTGCACGCCATTCGTCGCCATCGGTCGCCGACATGCGGATGACCGTGAGGCGCGTTCTGGTGCCGGTCTTCGGCTCCGCGTCGAAAGGGGCGTCGGTGAGCATGACGCGCGCCCGCGCATGGGTGAGAAGGTTGCGGCGCTGGAACTCGCTGAGGGCCGTGTTCAGCCCGACCCATCGTGCTCCGAGGCGCATCACGGCGAGGAACGCGATGACGATGTCAGCGCTGTTGGTGCTCGATGCCGCGACAGACGATCCCCGGCGAATGCCTTCCCCAGCCAGCACGTGACACGCCTTGGAGACTTCATGGTCCAGTTGGGCGAACGTGAGCGACCAGTCATCCCCGAGGAGGGCCGGTGCGTCGGGGCAACGAAGCACGGCGCGGTCGAGAAACTCCTGCACGGTTGCCGGTTCGACGGCGCGCCGTTTCAGCCACGTTGGTGCTCCGCCAGCAGCTGCGTTAGCGCAGTCCGCAAGGAATCGTGGTCCCAGATCGGACGCTCTGCCGTCGTGCGTCGTGCTCCCGGCCGCGAGAGGAGGGAGAGATGCGGCCCTTCGAGTCGGATCACGTGTCCCTGTGATCGCCGCCGCGTCGTCGCTGAGAAGGTACGTGACAAGGGGGGCAACGTGTTCGGCAGGGATGTCCGTACCGCTTTCGCCCGAGCGCCCTCCCGTAGTCCACCATGCTCGTCCGGGCGATGGGTGAGATGGCGTTCACCCTGATGCCCGATGGGGCGAGATCCATGGCCCACGAGTAGGTGAGCGAGGCGGTCGCCCCTTTGGTCGCCCCGTAGGTGCCGCGGTGGCGCATGCCCGCTTGCGCTCCGCTCGTGTCGTTGACGATGGAGCCGCCGCCATGTGCCGCCATGTGGCGGATCGCATGCTGGCCGCAATGCATGGTGCCCAGGAGATTCACCCGCACCATGTCCTCGACCATCGCCGGATCTTCTTCGCTCGGATCGGCGAGGTAGAAGACGCCTGCATTGTTCACGAGGCCGTCGAGCCGACCGAATGCCGCCAGGGCGGTTCGCACGATTGCACCAGAAGACTCCCACGTCGTCACTGAATTGCCGTCGACGACGGCGGAGCCTCCGTGCTCGGTGATGGACTGCACGACGGCGGACGCCGAGGCGAGATCGATGTCGTTGACCACGACGGCTGCGCCGGCTGCCGCCAAGTCCCTGGCATACGCGGCACCGAGTCCCTTGCCGGCACCCGTGACGACCGCACAGCGGCCCGTCAATATCGGCTTTGCCATTCGTCACCTCAGGGTGGAGTTGCGGCCGGAGAATAGCAGCGCGGCCGGATGTGGCGTCGGCCGCACCCGCCCATCGGAAAGGCTGCGAGCGCACGCGGGAGTTATGGTAGCGGCGTGAGTGACAGCTGTAGAGATCCCGAAGTCGCATATCTCGGCCGAGATGACCGCCGCGGTGGGCCGGGAGTTCGGACGATCGTCGGTCCTTTCCCATTTCCGAATCCGACATCCGCAAGTGGGCCATCGCCGTTTACTACCCCGAGGATCCCCCGCGATTGTTCTGGGACGCGGCATATGCGGCCACGACCTTCCACGGCGGCATCGTGGCGCCGGAGGACTTCAATCCTTTCGCATGGATGTCGGCGGATCCGCCCGGAATACGCCACGGAGGATACGTGGGTCTGGAAGCGACGTTGGGTGTGGAGCCCCCTCAGACCAAATTCATGCTCAATGGCGGGCTGGAGGTGACGTACGGCGCACGCATGCGTCCCGGGGACGTGATCACGGCCGTGAGCACGCTCAGCGGCTACCAGGAACGCGAGGGACGGCTCGGGCTGATGCTGTTCACGACGCAGTCGGAGCAATGGACGAACCAGGACGATGTGCTGGTCAAGTCCGCGAGCATGACGCTGATTCGCTACTGATGCGGTACGAAAGGCAGAACGATGACCAGCACTGAGATCCCTCAGGTCGGCGACGAGATACCCGCGATCATTCGGCAGACCGGTTTTCACAACTGGAATCGCTACGCCGCCGTCAACGAAGAATTCGTGCCGATCCACATGGACGATGAAGCCGGGCAGGCGGCGGGGTACGCAACGGCTTTCGGGATGGGGAACCTGCAGTGGTCATACCTGCACATCGTCCTGCGGGAATGGATCGGTGAAAACGGGAAGATCGAACGGCTGAGCTGTCAGTTCCGCGGGCCGAACCTCAAAGGGCAGACGGTAACGGGACGGGGACGGGTCACCGCGGTGCGCCCGGGACCGGAACGGACCGAGGTCGACCTCGAGGTATGGACCGAGAATCAGGAAGGGAAGCCACTCGCTCCGGGCAACGCCACCGTGTCGTTTCCGACCTCCGCGTAAGAGGCCGTGCGCCCACCGTCAGGCCGGCTCGCCGAGAAAGGTGATGGAGCGTTCGGCAATGACCCATCTCCCCTGGTGGCGGGCGTAGCGGTCGAGGTAGCGACCGGCGGTCGAGATCTGGAATGAGCCGTCCTCTTTCTTGATCAAGAAGAGGAAATCAGCCGTCCCTTCGGCACCCTCTCCGCGGCCGGGGAGAAGCGGAGATTGCCGGTCAGGTGCAGGCACGGCGGGGCGCTCGGCCACCGGCCCGTCAGCCACGCCAGGACGTCCTCGCGCCCCACGGCCTCGTCGCCCTTGGAGGCCCCTCCGAGAACCCGCAGCGTGGCGTCGGGCGAAAAGACGCGTTCGAGCTCCTCACGGTCGTGGCTGTCGTACGCCTGGCAGTACGCGGCCACGACGTCGTAGATGCCCAGCGGGTCTTCGATCTCCGCGCGACTTTGCGCCATGGCGGTTTCCCCCGTGCTCAGCCACGTGCCTCGTCGCGGACCCGTGGGGTATGCGGAACGTCGAACGTGGTGGAGCATAACGCGACGGGGGATCCGGGATCTCCGTGGTGAAAGCGCTGAGAACGCGTGTTCTCCGGCGAAGTCCGTCGTGCTACGGTGACCATATTGAGCGAGAGGACGTTACGTGTGCACGACGTCTGGTGGAATGGGTGACAGGGGGGCGGGGGATGCGTGAAGGGCCGCATCGGATGAGGGGGGCGGATCGATGAGCGCCAAATTACCGGCCGACCAGGTGCTGACCCGAGGCACCGTCGTCATCGATGTGGAGGCGTGCAAGGGGTGTGATCTCTGCATCGACGCCTGCAAGCCCGGTGTCCTGACCATGACGGAACTCTTGCGGAACGACAGGGGCTTTCGCTTCCCCGAGTTGCAGGCCGGATGTACCGCGTGCCGGGCGTGTGCACAGATCTGCCCCGACTTCGTCTTTCAGGTGTGGAAGTTCGATGAGCCGGTCGAGATGATCCGGGGACCGGTTGCCTCCGCCCTTTCGGAGGAGCGTGCGTCAACGTGACACGCCGCCTGGTCGAGGGTTCCGAGGCAATTGCCACGGCGATGGTCGCCGCGGGTTGCCGCTTCTTCTCCGGCTATCCCATGACGCCGTTCACCGAGGTGCTCGAGCACATGGCCCGGTTGCTGCCCGATGTGGGCGGGGTCTGCATGAATGCAGAGAGCGAGCTCGAAGCGGTCGGGATGGCATGGGGCGCCGCCTCCACCGGGACGAGGTCGGCGACCGGCTCGGTCGGACAGGGACTCTCGCTCATGCAGGAGTCCCTGTCGGAGATCTGCCACGCGCGCCTTCCGTTGGTCGTGCTGAACATGGCCCGGGGACAAGGTGATTATTTTCAGGCCACCCGTGGTGGTGGGCACGGGGACTACCGGCATATCGTGCTCGCGCCCGCCGACATTCCCGAGGCGGTGCGTCTGGCCCAATTGGCCTTCGATCTCGCCGATCGTTGGCGCAATCCGGTGATGTTCCTGGGCGACTACTACCTGGCTCACGTCCAGGAGGCAGTCGAGATCGCACCGCTCGAGTTCCCTCCGTTACCGGCGAAGGAGTGGGGACTCGACGGCTCGAGTGGAGGCTCGGGTCACGCGAAAATGATCTCGCCCATCAACCGGAACAAGCGGAGCGATGGGGATTTTGTCGAGCACGGGACCCACCTGGGCATGATCGCCGAGTCCGTGCGGGCGATGGCCGAAGGGGTGGAGCCGCAGGCGGAGGTCATCGGAGCCGACGACGCCGAGTTCCTCATCGTGGCGTATGGCACGCCGGGTCGCTACGTGCGGTTCATCGTCGAGGAATTGCGCCGTGAGGGAGTGCCGATCGGCATGGTGCGGCCGATCACCTTATGGCCGTTCCCCACGCAGATCATCGAATCTCTGGCGACGGGCGATCGGACGTTCGCCGTCTACGAACTCAACACCGGGCAGATGTACGACGATGTCCGGTTGGCCGTCCTCGGGCGATGCCCGGTGGAGTTCATCGGGGGGATGAGCTTCGACCACTCCGGCTTCGGTATCGCCCCGGACCTCGATGTTGAACTCCTGCGTGACCGCATCCGCGGCGCAATGGACAATGCTCGAAAGGAGCGCGTATGACCTCCGAACCGGTGACCCTGCGCGAGCGTCCGAGCGGTCGGATGGTCGACGATTTCCTGCCGTCGCTGATCGTGGCGGGCGGGCACGGGCTTGTGCGCCGGGTGCGGCGAGCCCATCGCACTGCGCAGCGTGGTCGAGACCATTGAGGACCTCGGACTCGTCGAACGTGCCGTCTCGGTGTTCGGGATCGGGTGCTACACGGCGTTCTCCGGCAACTTCGACGTCGAGGCTCTGCAGGCGCTGCACGGGCGTGCCCCGTCTCTGGCCACGGGAGTGAAGCGGGCCAAACCCGAGACGATCGTCTTTACGATCCAGGGCGACGGCGACATGGTCAACGAAGGGCTGCAGGAGGTCATCCACGCTGCGGCGCGGGGAGAACGCATCACGTGCGTCCTCCTCAACAACGGTGTCTTCGGAGAGACGGGGGGCCACATGACCTCCACCACCGTGCTGGGGCAGCGCACGAAGAACACCCTCGACGGCCGGGACAAGGATCTGCACGGCTTCCCGATTCTCATCTCGAACCTGCTGGCCCAGCTGGAGGGGGCGGTCTACGTCGCCCGCGGTGCGGTCAACTCGGCCGGCAACGTGGCCCGTACCCGGCGTATGTTGAAGCGGGCCTTCGAGTTGCAGGCGGCCGGGGCCGGATTCACTTTTGTCGAAATACTGACGATGTGCCCTACGGGCTGGTTCATCGAGACCGGCGAGGCGCCGGACTACCTCGACGAGCACCTCGCCGCAGTGCACAGCGTCGGCGTCGTGAAGGACACGGCGGATCCCGGCTGAGGTTGGGCGAGTAACTGGTAAGCGGCGCCGGGGGCATTCGAAAGTCAAGGGCGGAGCGGGCTGGCCGGTCAGCGGCCCGAGAGTTGGAGGGGATCGAGCCGTGGCGTTGCAGATCGGGGATCTGGTCCGGACGGCGGCCGAGACGCGTGCCACGGAACGTGGCGGCCACCAAGACACCGCGACAGCTCACGTTTGCCGAAGTGGAGACCTCGACCACACAGCTCGTCCGGGCCCTGGCGGCTCGCGACGTCGCCTACGGCGATCGGGTCGTGTGGTGGGGCGACACCACCCTCGATGCGATCGCCCTGTGGTTCGCGCTGGCCCGGCTCGGCGCCGTCGTCGTGCCGATGAACCCGGCTTCGACGGCCGAGGAGTCGAAGACGTTGTTGGACCTGGCCGATCCGGCGCTGATCGTCGGTGACGAGGCCCACGCAGGCGACGTGTCACTGGCTGCGCTCCTGGCTGACTCCGGCGCGGACCGGCATCACCATGCCCGTGATCGACGAGAACGACCCGCACGTCATCTTCTTCACCAGCGGATCGTCGGGCCGGCCCAAAGGTGTGGAGTTGTCGCACCGCGCTTCGATGCTGCGGGTGATCGGGAGCAAAACCATGTGGCCCAGCGGCGGGATGGTGTGCATGTTTCCCCAGTTCCACATGGCGGGTTGGTACGGCCCCATGACCGTGTGGAACTCGGGCGACGAGGTGGTCTACGTGGAGCGGGGTGATCCCGACGCCCTGCTGGGTGCCGTTCACGAGCGGCGCGCCGTCCGTCTCTACGCCATTCCCGCGGTGTGGCGCCGGATTCTCGATGCTGATCGCAGCCGGTACGACCTGTCGTCGCTCCAGGCCTGCGACACGGGTACCTCGGCCACGACACCGGACCTGCTGCGTGCCATCAGCGGATGCCTTCCCGGGCACGACGACCTCCATCACCTACGGGTCCACCGAGGCCGGCACCGTATGCCGGCTGTGGTCCGAGGACCTGTTCCGCAAGCCTGGTTCGGTCGGGCTGCCGGCCATGGGCTCCGAGGTCCGTCTTGCCGAGAACGGCGAGATCCTCGTACGCAACGACATGCTCATGAACGGGTACTTCCGGGACCCCGAGGCAACCGCGGCGGCTCTCGAAGGTGGGTGGTTCCATACCGGTGACCTCGGCGTGCAGGACGACGAGGGCTATTTCTCCATCGTCGGGCGTGCCGGCGATGTCATCCGGACCGGCGGTGAGGCCGTGGCACCGGTCGAGGTCGACCTCGTCCTTCAGACGGCGCCCGGTGTGGCGGACGCCGCCGTGGCCGGGACTCCCGACGAGAACTGGGGCGAGGTGATCTGCGCCTTCGTCGTGCCGCGACCTGGCGCGACGCGTCGACCTGGCCTCGCTCCGACGTCATTGCGAGGGCCGGCTGGCCACGTTCAAGCACCCGCGGCGGCTCATGGTCGTCGACTCCCTGCCCCGCACGGGGGCGACGCGGCAGATCCAGCGGCGCATCCTCGTCGAGTGGGCCACACGCGAAGCTGCTGGTGGGGCCACTGGGCCGGCCACTCCCGGTCCGGGTACAAAGGGTGCAAACTCTCCGGCGTGAACGCCGTCCCGTGCCCTGTGCGTGTGGTGGTCGCCACCGCCGTGTTCTCCGCCGACGGCATCACCGCCATGGCCGAGGCGCTCCCGCCATGCGCCTCGGTCGATTGGCTCCCGATCCCCTATGAGAATGGGGAACGGCCGACCGATCTCTCGGACGACGTGCGATCAGCTCCCTGGGAATGCGCATGTCCTGCTGGGTTTTGCCGAGCAGTTCCCCGATCTGGACGCACTGGCACCGCGATCTGTGCTGGTTCCATCAAGGCGGCGCGGGGTACGAAAAGGTCGAGTTGGACACCCTGTCGCGCCACGGCATCGGATTCGTGTCGGCGGCAGGAGCAGGCGCGACCGGCATCGCGGAGTTCGTCGTGCTCGCCATGTTGAGCCTGGCCCGCCGGGCGTCGGACTACTACCGCGCGCAGCAGGACCGTCAGTGGCAGAGATTCCCGAGCGCCGAACTGGCGGGACGCCGGTTGACGGTCGTCGGGGCAGGCGAGATCGGCGGCCGCGTCTGTCGGCTGGGTGCGGCCTTGGGGCTGGAGGTCACATGCGTGAGGCTGCACCCCGAGCAGGGCGCACCGGAAGGCGCCAGCCGGGTGATCGGGCCCGAATCGTTCGCGTCAGTTCTGCCCGTCTCCGACGTCATGGTTCTGGCTGCGCCGCTCACGGATCGGACCAACCTGCTGCTGGGCGGCGCCGAAATGGCGGCTCTCCCCGCGGGCGCTCTGATCGTCAACGTGGCGCGGGCCGGCCTCATCGATCATGGGGCGCTCCGCGAAGCTCTGACTGCCGGACGGCTCGGCGGCGCCTGGCTCGATGTGCTTCCCCAGGAGCCGCTGCCCGAGCACAGCGGTCTCTGGGACGCGCCGGGCCTCTCGATCAGCACGCACAATGCGGTGGCCATGGGCTCGTATCCGGTCAACCTGGCGCGGCAGTGTGCGCGCGGCCGTGGCCGATCTGGCTCGAGGGCGGGCCGATCCCCCATACCGTGCTCGACGTGCCCCCGGTACCTGACGGCCTGGCCGCGGCGATCGCCGCCCACTCGTCTGCGCGCCGGCGTACTGGCCCGGCGCGCTGGCTCCGGCCGATCGTCGCCCGCAACCTCGCCCGATCGTCGCCAGCGCCTTGCCCTATCTCGTCACGTGCCCCATGGTGAGCGCGGCCACATACCCGCCGTCGACGTAGAGGGTGGAGCCCGTCACGAAGCTCGCCCGGGGGCTGCCCAGGAAGGCAAAGCCCCAGGCCTGCTCTTCGGGCGCGGCCATCCGGCCCATGGGCAGCGGGAAGCGGTTCATGTAGTCGGGTTCACTCTTGCGGAACTCCTCGGTCATCGGGGTCTCCGTCGGGCCGGGACTGATGCAATTGATGCGGATGCCCTGGCGGGCGAGGGCGAAGCTCCGCTCCGCGGTGTAGGCGCTGACCGCACCTTTGGCCAGGGCATAGTTCTCACCATCGGTGCCGATGTTGGCGCGACACCACGCCGCTGCAGCAGCGAAGGTCGGTTGGTCCAGCAGGAGGCGGATGCGCGCGAGCTGGGATTGCCAGGCGTACGCCGCCGTGGACGCGACGCAGGTGATCGAGCCACCGCCGCGAGAGCGACGGGCGCAGCCGTTCGGTGAGCTCGCGCAGACCCACGAAGCCGGTCAGCAGCACGTCGAGGCCGGGAGCGGTTTGCGGTTGTCCCGCGCAGTGGAAGAGCGCATCGAGCGGCGTGCCGACTGACGAAGCGGCGCGTCAGCGATCGAATCCTCGTCACGGAGGTCGAACTGGATGAAGCGATGCAGCCGAACCTTTGGCGTGGCGATGTCGAGCCCGATGACATCGGCGCCCAGCTCGCCGAGCAGTTGCGCTGTCGCTTCTCCGATGCCTGAGGCAACGCCGGTGATCGCCACCGACATCCCGTGGTAGCCGAGTTCGTGGCCCGTCGTCGTCATCTGCTGCTCCACCTCTGCGCCGGTCCGCGGTGGGCCGAGGTGCAAGATGTCACACGTTCCACCAGGCCCCAGTGCCCTCCAGCGCTCCGTCATGTTAGGTTACGTAAGATTGATGCTTCGTGGGCCAGAGAGGGTCGATCGCCCGTATGGCTTTGCCGCTGCAAAAGACGAATCGAAAGAGAGGGGAGGGGCATGCCACCAGGTCCCGCAGGAGGAGTGAAGACCCGGGAGCTCACCGAGCGTGTGGCCCTGGACATTTACGAGACGGTCGCCACCATCGTGGCCGCAGAGAACCGGATCACGAGGGGCCTGAACGGTGGGGAATTCACCATGACCTTCTACCCCGTGCGGGGACAGGAGATCATTCCGGCCACCGTGTCGTCGCACTTGGGTAACGACGACTACATGGTGACCACGTATCGAGGGGTGCACGACTGCATCGCCAAGGGGATCCCGCTCACCGAGCTCATGGCCGAAATGCTGGGCAAGTCGACGGGGACGTCCAAGGGCAAGGGTGGCCCGATGCATCTCTCCGATCCGCACTCGGGCCTGATGGTGACCACCGGGATCGTCGGTGGCGGGTTGCCGATCGCCGCCGGTCTGGGCCTGGCCGCCAAGTTGCGCGGGACCGACCAGGTGACCGTGGTCAACTTCGGCGACGGCGCAACCAGCATCGGCGCCGCGCACGAGGCGGCGAACATCGCCGCGTTGTGGGAACTGCCGGTGATCTTCGTCTGCCAGAACAACGCCTACGGCGAGCACACCGCCTTTGCCGACTACACCCGCACCACCAGCCTGGCCGAGCGCTTCAGGCTGTACGGCATGGCGGCCACCACGGTCGACGGCAACAGCGTGCCCGACTTGTACGAGGCGGTCGGCGAAGCGGTCGGGCGTGCACGCACGTGGCGGTGGCCCGACCTTCCTCGAGTGCATGACGTTCCGCCTCGAGGGCCACTCCTTCGGGGCCACCACCGAGTACGTCGATGCCGCCTGTTGGCCGAGGCCACGGCAAACGAGCCGGTGGGCCGGTTCCAGCGTTGGCTCGTCGACAGCCTCGGGGTGAGCGAGGACACGCTGGCCGCGATCGACGCCAAAGCCGTCGCCGCGATCGATGCCGCGATCGATGCATGCCAAGGCGAGCGCGCCACCGGACCTGAGCGAACTCCAGACAGATATCTTCTCGAACCAAGAGGCGGTGCCCCAATGACCGTGACCACGAAAGAGTCGGGCCGGGCGGAGCAGGCCGACGACCCCAAGGACACCATGTCCGGGGCGATCAACCAGGCCATCGACCTCGCCATGGGGGAAGACCCCGAGGTGATCTACCTGGGAGAGGACGTCGAGGATCCCATCGGCGGCGTCATGAAGGGCACCAAGGGGATGTCCACCAAGTACGGGCGGGAACGGGTACGCAACACGCCCATCTCCGAACAGGCGATCATCGGTACGGCCATCGGTGCCTCGCTCGTGGGCATGCGGCCGATCGCCGAGATCATGCTGATGGACTTCTTCGCCGTCTGCATGGACCAGGTCGCCAACCACGCAGCCAAGCTCCGCTACATGTCCGGCGGGCGCACCAATGTGCCGATCACCATCCGCACTGCGGTCGGCGGTGGCGGTCAATTCGGCGCGCAACACTCGCAGTCGCTCGAGGCCTGGATGATGCATATCCCCGGCCTCAAGGTGATCATTCCGAGCACGCCACGCGATGCCAAGGGCCTGTTGTATTCAGCCATCTTCGACGACGACCCGTGTATCCACATGGAAGAGCGGGCACTGCTGTTCACCCGGGGTCCTGTCCCGGCGGGGGACTTCTCGATTCCCCTCGGTGTGGCCGACGTGAAGCGCAGCGGTTCCGACGTCACGATCATCAGCTGGGGCCGTCTTGTGCCGCAAGCCCTGGCGGCGGCCGAGACGCTGGCCGCCGAGGGAACTGACGTCGAGGTGGTCGATATGCGCACCCTCGTTCCGCTGGACAGAGCGGCGATCCTCGAGAGTGTGGCCAAGACGCAGTCGGGTGGTCATCACCCATGCGGCCACGCAGTTCGCCGGGCCCGGGGCCGAGATCGCCGCCCTGATCAGCCACGAGCTCTTCGGCGAGTTGGCCGCTCCTGTTGAACGGCTGGCGCCGGTCTACGCACCCATCCCGTTTGCCTCCGAGCTCGAAAATGCGCTGTTCCCTGACGCGGCCCGCATCGTCGACCTGATCCGTTCGATGGCATAGCGACCCGTGACCGACGAAGCCAACCAGATCGCCATCAAGGTCCCCCAGGCCGGCGTGGCCGTGACCGAAGGAACCATTGCGGAGTGGTTCGTCGCCGATGGCGGGCAGATCCAGGCCGGGGAACCGCTCTACCGCATGGAGACGGAGAAGGTGGAAATGGACGTGGAGGCCCCGGCCAGCGGCGTGGTCCACATTCTGGGCCCGGCAGGGGAGACCTATCCCGTCGGTCATGACATCGGTTACATCGATCCCTCGTAGTTCGCTCGGAGCGAAAGGTCCAGGAGGAGAAATCGTGAGGTTCGGACGCATACAGACCGAGGACGGGGCCAGGTACTGCGAAATCGGTGACGACTATGTCGCCGTCATCAGCGGTGACATTTTCTCGCAACACCATGATGTCGGCCCGCGACGGCCGCTCGAGGGCGTGGAGTTGCTGATGCCCATCCAACCCTCCAAGTTGCTCGTGGTGCTCGGCGCATTTCCCGGCGCGCGGACGCTCGAAGAGGCACGGTCCCAACCGCCGAAGTTCGCGGCGAAGTTGATCTCCTCGATGATCGCCAACCACGACACCGTGGTGATTCCCAGCTGGATCGACAAGGGGATCTTCGGCGAGCCGGAAATCGCGGTCGTCATCGGCACGAACGTCAAGGATGCGTCGCCGGAGGAGGCATCGGCCGCCATTTTCGGTTTCACCGCCTTCAACGACGTGACGCTGCTCGATGCCATCCGGAACGGCGGCGACTTCCTCAAGGCAAAGTCACTGGACACGTTCGGCGCCATCGGGTCCTGGGTGACGACGGACGTGACGGAGAAGCACGTCGAAGCCGGCCTCTCGCTGCAGGCCTTCGTCAATGACAAATTGGTGCACGAGGGCAACACCAAGTTCTTCACGCACACTGTCGCCGAGACGGTCAGCGCTGCTTCGCGGCTCTGCACGCTGTTTCCCGGAGACCTCATCTCTCTCGGCACGCCGCCGGATCCAGCACCGATCGACCGGGGCGACACGGTCAGGATCGAAGTGGAGTCGGTGGGCAGCATCGTCAACCCGGTGCAGTGAGCCTCCTGCCCGAACCCGAGCGGCAGAAGCGGTTTCGCCCGATCATTTCGGCGGACGATCACATCGTCGAACCGCCGCACGTCTTCGAAGGGCGTGTCCCGGCGCGATTCGCCGAGCGGGCACCGCGGGTCGTGCAGACCGAGAGCGGTTTGGACACCTGGCTCTACGATGGCGAGCTGCTTCCGAATATCGGTCTCAACGCGGTCGTCGGGCGGCCACCGGCCGAGTACAGCCGGGAGCCGACGAGCTTCGACGACATGCGCCGGGGCTCGTGGGACATTCGAGCAGCGCGTGGCCGACATGGATCTCGACGGGGTGTTCGCCTCGGTGAATTTCCCCTCCTTCCTGCCCGGCTTCGGAGGAGGGCGGATCCAGACGGTGACCGACGACAGGGATCTCGCGCTCGCTGTCGTGCGGGCATGGAATGACTGGCACCTCGAGGAGTGGGCCGGGGCGTATCCCGAGCGGATCATCCCGTGCCAGATCACCTGGCTGCACGATCCCGTGCGTTGGCGGCGGAGCGAGATACGGGCGAATGCGGCGCGGGGGTTCCGGGCCGTGAGCTTCCCCGAGTCGACGGAGAATCTCGGCCTCCCGAGCCTGCACAGTGGCTACTGGGACGACCTGTGGGCGGCCTGCCAGGAGACGGACACGGTCGTGTGCCTCCACACGGGTTCGGGCGGGATTCTGCCGACGACCTCCTCCGATGCGCCGCGGGAAGCGACCGCCCTGCTGTTCGGGCTCGTGGCCATCTACCCGGCCGCCGATTGGCTGTTCTCCCTCATCCCGGTTCGCTTTCCCCGGCTGAAGATCATGTTGGCCGAGAGCGGCATCGGGTGGGTGGCCGGAATGATCGACCGGCTCGATCACATCTCGACGTACCACGAGTGTTACGGGGATTGGAAGGGCACCGACCTCTCCCCGTCAGAGGTCCTGCGCCGGAATTTCTGGTTCTGCGCTCTCGACAACCCTTCGTCGATGAAGGACATCCCGTACATCGGGGCCGAGAACGTTCTGTGCGAAGTCGACTATCCGCATGCCGACTCCTCGTGGCCGCACACGCAGCAGACCTTGCAACGGCAGGTTGTCGGATTGGACGCCGACGTCATCGAGCGGATTGCATGGAGGAATGCCTCCGAGCTCTTCCGCCATCCTGTCCCCGCGGGAGTGGTGTCCGATCCGGAGAGCTTCTGACCAGGGCCTCGGCGGCAGGCAGGTGACGACGCCCCAGTGGATTGAGATCGACGATCTGAAGGTCGCGCCGTCGCTGCACGCGTTCGTGAACGAGGAGGCTCTCCCGGGCACCGGGATCACCGCCGAGCAGTTCTGGCAGGGATTGCGCGCGCTTCTCGAGTCCATGGCGCCCCGACGTGACGAGCTCCTCGACGGTGCGCGCCGACCTTCAGGCGGCGCTCGACGATTGGCATCGTCTCGCATCGTGGTCGATCCGCACGATCCGGCGGCGTATCGAGCCTTCCTGGGCGAGATCGGCTACCTCCTTCCTGCAGGCGACGACTTCGGCATCGCAGACCGACAACGTGGACGAGGAGATCTCCTCGATTCCCGGGCCGCAGCTGGTCGTGCCGCTGAGCAACGCCCGTTACGCCCTCAACGCCGCCAACGCGCGTTGGGGCTCCCTCTACGACGCGCTCTACGGAACCGACGCGCTCGGAGAGCCGCCCCCTCCCGGCGGCTACTCGGCGGAACGTGGACGGAAGGTCATCGCATGGGCGCGGGCATTTCTCGACGATGTCGTGCCCCTCGTCGAGCGGGTCGCATGCCGACGTGCGCGCCTATCGGGTGGTCGACGGGCAACTCGTGGCCGCATTCCCGGACGGGAGACGACGCGACCCTCCGCAGCACCTCGACAGTTCGCCGGATACCGGGGCGAGCCGGACGCGCCGTCCGCGGTCCTGCTGCGCAACAACGGTCTGGTGATAGAGGTGGTGATCGATCGCACCCATCCCATCGGGAGCGAAGATGCGGCAGGGGTGGCCGACGTCGTCCTCGAAGCTGCCGTCTCGGTCATCATGGACTGCGAAGACTCCGTTGCCGCCGTGAGCGCCGACGAGAAGGTGGCCGTCTACCGCAACTGGCTCGGCCTCATGCGCGGGGATCTGGCCGAAGTGGTCACCAAGGGCGGCGACGTCGTTCACCCGGACCCTTTCGGACGACCAGACCTACATCGCCCCCGATGGCTCGGTGCAGACACTGCCCGGCCGCGCCCTCATGCTGATTCGCAACGTCGGACTTCACCTCACCTCGTCGGCCGTGCTGTACGACGGCGGGGAGATTCCCGAGGGCCTGCTCGATGCCATGGTCACGGTGCTCATCGGCCTCCACGACCTGCGTCCCGCTCAGACGGTCGGCGCAACTCTCGCGCCGGTTCGATCTACGTGGTCAAGCCGAAGATGCACGGCCCAGCCGAAGTGGCGTATTGCGACGAGGTTTTCGCGCGGGTCGAACGGGTCCTCGGCCTGCCGGCCAACACGGTGAAGATCGGCGTCATGGACGAGGAGCGACGGACGACGCTCAACCTCAAGGAATGCATACGTGCCGCGCGCACCCGTCTCGCCTTCATCAACACCGGCTTCCTCGACCGCACGGGTGACGAGATCCACACCTCCATGGAGGCCGGGCCCATGGTCCGCAAGGGCGACATGCGGCGCCAGCGTTGGATCCTGGCCTACGAGGACTGGAATGTGGACACGGGTCTGGCGTGCGGCTTGGCGGGAAGGGCCCAGATCGGCAAGGGGATGTGGGCGGCCCCCGACCACATGGCCGACATGCTGGCGCAGAAGGTCAGCCAGCCGATGGCCGGGGCCAACTGCGCCTGGGTGCCGTCCCCGACCGCGGCGGTCCTCCATGCCACCCACTACCACCGGGTCGACGTCCATGCCCGGCAAGCGGCGCTGCAGGGCGGCATGCGACGCGGGCGTCGCATGGACGACCTGCTGGCGATCCCGCTGGCCGACGCGGAGCGGCACGTGGACGGAGGAGGAGCGGCAGGCGGAACTCGACAACAACGCCCAGGGCATCTTGGGGTACGTCGTGCGGTGGGTCGATCAGGGGATCGGTTGTTCCAAGGTGCCCGACATCGGAAACGTCGCGCTGATGGAAGACCGCGCCACGTGCCGGATCTCGTCACAGCACATCGCCAACTGGCTCCATCACGAGCGTCGTGAGCGCCGATCAGGTGGAGGACACGTTGCGAAGGATGGCTCGCGATCGTCGACGAACAGAATGCCGACGACCCCGCCTACCGCGCCCATGGCGCCGGCCTACGACGGACCGGCCTTCCTCGCCGCGCGAGCGCTGGTGTTCACCGGGTCGGATCTGCCCGCGGGGTACATCGAACCTGTCATCTATCCGTTCCGGCGCCGGGTGATCGAGGCGGATGGCGCACCGGTGCAGGGGTAGGGTTCGGCGGTGATCGGTGGGGGTCTCAATGAGCGAAGCGCAGATGTCCTCCTTCAAGGAGGCCGGGGTGGGGTGGATGATCTTCGACAATCCCACGCGCCACAATGCGATCGACCGCTCCATGTGGGGCGCGATTCCTGGCATTCTCGCCGACTTCGCGTCGGATCCCGATGTCAGGGCTTGTGTGATGACGGGTGCCGGCGAGCGGGCATTCATCTCGGGCGCAGATATCGCCCAGCTCCCCGACGGCGCGCGGAAACCGGACACGTCGGGGAGCGACGGGACCGCTGGCTCTGGCGGCATTGGAGGCCCTCGGAACCTTTCCCAAGCCCCTGGTCGCGATGGTGCGCGGCTGGTGCCTGGGCGGCGGGGTGGCGGTGGCGTTGAAGGCCGATTTCCGCATCGCCGCCAGCGATATCCGCGTCGGCATACCCGCGGCCAGGCTCGGCATGGGCTACCCGCTGGACGCCGTGCGGGATCTCGTGACCCTGGTCGGCCCTTCCACGGCCAAGCTGATCCTCTTCACCGCTGAACGCATGGAAGCCGACGACTGCTCTCCGCGTCGGCTTCGTCGACGAGGTCGTTGCGCCCGACGCCCTCGAGGATCGGGTGCGCCAGCTGACTTCGGAGATCTGTCAGAACGCCCCCCTCAGCATCCTTGCCGCCAAAGCGACCGTCGACCACGTTGTCCGCCGGTCGGATCGCGGCGAGCAGGGGGGGGGGGGGAGATACCCGAGCGTCTGATCCGGGCCTGTCTGGCCAGCGCCGATCTGCAGGAAGGCCGCGCTGCCTTCTTGGAAAAGCGACAGCCCGCCTTCCGGGGCCGATGACAGACGCGACCCGGCGCCGGACGGATTTGCCGCTGTCCCGTTTCCGGGTGCTCGACCTGACGCAGGCCCGGGCGGGACCGACGGCGGTGCGTCACTTCGCCGACTGGGGCGCTGACGTGGTCATGATCGAACACGCAAAAGGAGAGGGCCTGACCGGTCTGCGGGACGGATCCGACTTCCAGAACCTTCACCGGGGTAAACGCAGTCGTTCGCTCGACCTGAAGAGCCCCCGAGGACTCGAGATCTTCTACCGGCTCGTGGAGACCGCCGACGTGCTCTTCGAGAACTTCCGTCCTCGTGTGAAGCACCGGTTGAAGATCGACTTCGACCGGTTGCACGCCGATCAATCCGCGTCTGGTCGTCGTCAGTATCTCCGGCTTCGGCCAGGATGGCCCGTACGTCGATCGCCCCGCGGTGGATCAGATCGTCCAGGGCATGAGCGGGTTGATGTCGGTGACCGGCCTGCCCGGCCAAGGCCCGGTGCGGGCCGGTATCGCCGTCTCTGACAGTTCCTCGGGTATCTACGCCGCGTTGGGGGCGGTCACCGCCCTGCTCCAACGGGAAGTGACCGGCGAGGGGACGTGGGTGCGCACCTCACTCCTCCAGTCCCTGATCGCCCTGTCGGATTTCCAGACCGCGCGTTGGTTGTCCGACGGAGAGGTCCCCGAACAAGCGGGCAACTCCCATCCGACGCATCCTCAGATCGGGTTGTTCCCCACCGCCGACGGGAGCATCAACATTTGCGCGACCGGCGAGGCGATGCTGGCCAGATTCTGCGACGCGGCGGACGCCCACTGGCTGCTGAGCGATCCCCGGTTCGAGAGCGACGCGCTGCGCACCGCCAACGCCGAGGCACTCACCGACGAGATCGCAGCGATCACCCGGCGGCGCCCGAGCGAGTGAATGGGTCGAGGTTCTCAATGCCGCCGGCGTGCCGTGTGGTCCCGTCTACCGGATGGACGAGGTGTTCGCCGACCCGCAGGTCGCCCACCTGGACATCGCGCAACCCGTCGATCATCCGCGTCGCGGCCGGCTCAACCTGGTCGGCCAACCGCTCGATATCGGCGACAGCCGTGCGGCCCCGCGCGCGGCGGCCCCCGACTATGGCGCCGACACCGACGCTGTGCTCGCCGAACTTGGTCTTGCACCCGGGGAGATCGCAGAGCTCCGGGCGCTGACAGGTCATCTGACGAGGAGAATGACACATCTGACAGAGGGAGGTGCGGGTGGGCGCTGAGAGGGCAGTACGAGTCCGAGCAGGTTCCCGATGTGGACGAGGTCATCGGTTACCTCGAGCAGGGGAGAAACTGGGGTCGCTGGGGTGACGACGATCAGGTGGGCGCGCCCAACCTGATCACCGAGGAGAAGGTGCGCCAGGCCACGGCGCTGGTGACGCAGGGACGGTCGATCTCCCTCAGCCGTACGGTGACGATTCCCTCCGGGGCATCGACGGATGCGAAGGCTGACGTATGCCATGCACCGGATCGAAGGGCGTGCCGGCGGTGGCGGCTCCGATGACGTCCTCACGCTCGGGTGTCACGGCCTGACGGTCACGCACCTCGACGCGCTCGGTCATCTCTGGGACGCGAGCGGGATGTGGGGCGGTCGCGATGCCACGGAGGTCGTCACCGACAGGGGGTTGACGTGGGGCGGCATCGAGCATTGGCGTCACGGGCTCGTCACCAGGGGCGTCCTTCTCCACGTGCCGGCCCACCGCAACGCGCCCTTCGTCGCGATCGATGAGCCGGTGCACGGCTGGGAGCTCGATGCGATCTGCGCCGCCGAGGGCGTCGACGTCGGTCCGGGTGACGCCGTTCTCGTCTACTGCGGGCGCGATCGGTGGGAGATGGCCGAGCCCGGTGGGGTGGAGAGGCCGGAGCGACCGGGTCTGCACGCCTCCTGTCTGAAGTTCCTCTCGGACGCGGGACACGCCCATGCTGGTCTGGGACATGATCGACGCCGCACCGCACGGGTATCCCGATTCCATGGGCGGTGCACGGGGCGATCTCCAACTTCGGGATCGCACTGGTGGACAATGCGGATCTGGCCGAACTGGCGCGCGACCTGTCAGGCGGAAGGTCGATTCGAATTCATGCTCGTGGTCGCGCCCCTCGTCGTCGTCGGAGCGACCGGCTCTCCGGTGAATCCGCTCGTCATCTGGTAGCGGCCGCTGTTGTAGAGCCGACGTTCAGAGCCCGTGTTCAGCGCTGGTGTTCAGAGCTCGCCCAGGAACGCCAAGGCGCGCGTCCATGGCCGTCGCCGCGGCCTCGGGCCGGTGCCAGTCCTCGAAATGGCCGGCGAAGGTGTGGCCGGCGCCGTGGTAGACGTCCGTGGTGAGAGGGATCGACCACGTCGCGAACCGCTCGGTGACCTCGCGCACGCAGGTCCGTCGGGCCAGACATCGTCCTCATCGCCCACGATCAGAAGGGCCGGGCAGCGCATCTGCCAGATCATGTCGATCGGATGCTGCGGCTGTTTGGCCGAGAGCTCGTGGAAGGTCGGCTGACTCGGATAGAACAGCACCGCGGCATCGACGTCGCGTCCGAGCTCGGCGGCCAACCAGGCCAGTGTGCCCCCGGTGCAGTAGCCCCACACCGCCACGGTCGAGACGTGCTCGTGCTCTCTCAGGTAGGTCGACGCCGGCGAGAATGTCCTCGGCGCCCCGGCGGAAATCCAGGGAGGAGATGGCGTCGAGCAGCGGGCCCATGTGGGCCACATCGATCAGGATCTCGGGGTCTTCGGGACCGGTGCCGTGGTAGTAGTCGGGGATGACCGACACGTAGCCGTGCTCGGCCAGTTCCACCCCCACGCCCTTGATGAAGTTGTTGACGCCCTGCGCCTCCGTGGCGATCGCCACGCCGACGCGGGGTGCCGGCCCGGCGGGGCGACAGAGCACCGTCGGCACGTCGTCCCCGTCGACCGCGAGCGTGATCGACTCCACGCCGCACCCCGGCCTCCGCCGCCCTCTGTTCCCACTCCGGCATCGCCGATCCCCCTCTTCCGGGCCCCGCACCTGGCCCCTCACACCTGGCCCCTCGCACCTGGCCCTCGGCGCCTGGTTCCGGCCCTGCGCACACGGAGCGTACTGATATGCGTGGGGTGGCGCATGGCTACGGTGTGGCCTGCCTGGCGTCGGTCAGGTCGCAATGATGGGAGGGGACATGGCGGCTGAGGAGAGGCCTGAGTTCGTCGACGTGGGGGCGACAAACATCCTGACGCTCATGCAGATGCGCCGGGTCAACGACCCCGAGACCGGTTTCGCCCTCGAGATGGAGTTGCGCGACGAGGTCGTGAATCCCTTCAGGAGCCTGCACGGCGGACTCATGGCCACCCTGATCGAGTGCTCCGCGGCGGGGCGCGCGGTGACGCGAAGGCGGTTCCGAGAGAATCCTCCCTTCGGACATGAACATCCGCTTTCTCACGACGGTGAAAGTCGGCCCGGCGCGGGCGATCACCAAGGTGTTGCGCCGCGGGCGCAGGGCCATCGTCGTGCAGTGTGACGTCATCGATGTCGGGAACGACCGCAAGCTCGTGGCCTCGGCCACCCTCTCCTACACGCTGCTCGACTCGTCTACTCCCGACGCACCCGCCGGATAGACGACGTACCCGCCGTATAGACGACCGGACCGCGAGACGCACCCGGTGGCACGAGCGACGGTCGTCAGTGGTTCGTGTAGGTGGGGGCGCGCTTGTCGCGGAATGCGGCGAGCTGTTCCTTGGCGTCCTCGGTGCCCAGGGTGAGGATCTGCGTGCGCGCTTCGAGGTCGATGGCCGCCGCCAGGCTCGAGATCTCGAGATTCGACCACAGCGTTGCCTTGCCCATCCACGTTCCGAACGGCGTGTTCGAAATGATCTGATCGGCCAGCGCCATGGCGGCCTCGACGACCTGCCCATCGGGCACCGTCTCGAGGACCAGCCCGATGCGGGCGGCCTCCTCGCCCGTGACCCGGCGCCCGGTCAGGACCAACTCGGCGGCGCGGGTGGCGCCCACGATGCGTTGCAACAACCAGCTGAGGCCCAACTCCGCCCCGGAGGCGCCGATCTTCACGAAGGCGTCGACGAAGAGGGCCGACGTGGCGGCGTAGCGCAGGTCGGCGCCCAGGGCGAGTGCGTAGCCCGCGCCCGCCGTGGCGCCGTTGATGGCGGCGATGATGGGCTGCGGCACGGCCCGCATGCGGGGGACGATCTCGGCCACGTGCTTCTGCTGGTACATGTTGGACTGGAGCGGGCCCACGTCGGTGGGCACCCATGACGGCGGGCGGTAGTCCTGGAGGTCGTCGCCGGCGCAGAAGCCCTTCCCGGCCCCGGTCAGCACGATCACCCGGCAGTGCGAGTCACGGCCGAGCTGCTCGAAGGAGTGGTAGATCTCGTCCAGCATCTCGGAGGTCAGTGCGTTCAAATGATGCGGCCGGTTGAGCGTCATCAGCGCCACCCCGTCATGCGAGCGATCGATGAGCACGTCGCCATTGCTCCGCGCCGTTCTGATCGTCGCCGTCCCGCCTCCGGCGCCGCCCTCTCCGCCGCCATCTGCCATGGTCCCTCCCCCTTTTGCCGGCGACTCCCGCCGGGTCACGCGAGTCCTGCGGTCCAAGGTACCCCGAGTCTCAGGCCCGCCCGGCCCGCTATCTTGTGGGCCGAACGGGGGAAGCGGAAGCCATGAGCAACGACGCCACGAGCGAGCACGATTTCACGTTTGTCATACGGGCCGAAGATCACGGGCGGATACGTACGCTGCGCTTCGACCGGCCCGACAAGCTCAATGCCTTCACGGCCATCGGCTACGACGCGCTGACCGACCGGCTCGACGAAGCGGCCGCTGATCCCGACGTGGCCGTGTGCGTGCTCACCGGTGAAGGGCGGGCGTTCTCCGCCGGGGTTGACCTCCACGCCGTGAGCTCGCCCGAAGGCAGCGCCGAGCTGGGGGTCCACTTCAACCCGATGATCCGTGCCCTGGCCACGTTTCCCAAGCCCCTGCATGGCGGCCGTCAACGGGTTGGCCGTCGGTCTCGGCGCCACGCTGCTCTTGCACTGCGATCTGGTGGTGATCGATGAGAACGCCCTGGTGCGCATGCCCTTTGTCGCCCTGGGGACCTGTGCCGAGGCGTCGAGCAGCTGGCTCCTGCCCAAGCGGGTCGGGCCACAGGAAGCGATGTGGATGGTCCTCTCGGGCCGTTTCTTCACCGCCGACGAGGTAGTGGCGAACGGCTTCGCGCTGGCCAAGGCGCCGGCCGGTGAAGCGCACGCCCGGGCGATGGAGATGGCCGAACAGCTCGCCGCCCATGAGATCGCCGCGTTGGTCGCCAACAAGGCACTGTTGCGCGAGGGATGGGCCCAGCAGATCACCGAGGTCTGGGACCGTGAGCAAGAGGCGATGAAGGCCATCGCGTTGGAGCTCGGCCCCATCGGCTGGTCCGACAAGTGAGTGGACGGCCGACGAGCGCCCGGCCCAGGAGCGAGCGGGAGACCATGAACGGGCAGATCGGTTCCTATCCGCGGGGGATCGCGGCCACCGCGGCGGTCGACCCCGACCGCATCGCGCTGATCGACGGCAGCCGGCGGGTGACGTTCGGCGAGCTGGACGCGCTGGCCAACGGCATCGCCGACCGTCTGGCCGAACATGGCGTGGGTGCGGGCGATGCCGTCGGCATACTGCTGCACAACCGGGCCGAATGGTTCATGATCACGCCACGCCATCGCCCGACTCGGGGCGATGTATGTGCCGATCTCACCCCGGCTCACCCCTTCGGAGGCGGACTACATCGTCGACCGACTCGTCGATGAAGGTGTGCTTCACCGAGGGAGGCGATCACCTTCGACGGCCTCGGCGTCACGACGATCGATGTCGACGCGCCGGGTTTCGAAGTGACGAGCGCGCTCGCGCCCCGGCCCGATTTTCTCAACACCATGCCGACCCTCATGGGGTACACCTCGGGGACGACCGGGCGTCCCAAGGCGGTCGAGCGTCCGGCGCCGGTACCGATGCCGATCGCGACCTCCTCGGCCGTCGCCGCTTTCTGGGGTTACGGCCCCGACACGATCCAGTTGATCAACGGGCCGCTCTATCACACCGCTCCGAGCGCCTATGCGGAGTACGCGCTCTGGGAAGGCGGCCGGGTGGTCGTCCAGGACCGCTTCACGGGCGCAGGGCTGCCTGTCGCTCATTGAGGAGCACGCGGTGACCCGGACGCAGATGGTGCCGGCGCACTTCGTCCGCATTCTCGAGACGGAATGGCAGCGCTACGACACGTCGAGCATCCGCCTGCTCCTCCACGCCGCGGCCATGTGTCCCGTGCCTCTCAAGTGGCGCATTCTCGAGGTCTTCCCACGGGGCACGGTCTGGGAGCTCTACGGCGCCACCGAAGCCATGGGTACGGTGATCTCGCCCGGCGAATGGATCATGAAACCCGGCAGCGTCGGGCGGCCCTTCCCGGGACTGTCCATACGTATCCTCGACGAGAACGGGCGAACCCCTTCCTCCGGGCGAGGTCGGGACCATCTACGTGAGCCAGTTCACCGGAGCGAACTTCAGGTACCGGGGCGACAACGAGAAGACCCGAGGCGGCCTATCAGGACGGCTACGTGACGGTGGGTGATCTGGGCCATCTCGACGAGCAGGGCTACCTGTTCATCGCCGATCGGCGCACCGACCTGATCCTCAGCGGGGGCGTCAACATCTACCCGGCGGAGGTGGAGAACGCGCTGGCGGCCGATCCGGACGTGGTCGATGCCGCGGTCTTCGGCCTCCCCGACGAGCGCATGGGCCATCTGGTGCACGCCGTCATCGAGTTGCGGCCCGGGGCCACGGCCGATGCCGATGTCATCCTCGAACGGCTGTCGGTGCATCTCGCCGACTTCAAGCGCCCACGGACCATCGAGTTCGTCGACGAGCTTCCGCGCGAGCCCAACGGCAAGGTGCTCAAGCGCAAGCTGCAAGAGGAGCGCTCCGCCGGATCGTGAAGCCGCCCCGGCCGGAGCGCTGGCGGGCCCGGGGACGCCGGAGCGCGTCAGTCCGAAGAGGGGAGCGGGGCAGCCTCTTTGGCGGGCAGTATCACGTCGCCGATGGAGAGCGAGCCGCTGCCCGCCTTGGTGCACAGGACCTCCACGGCCGGCTCGGCCGAGGCGTAGCGCTTGCCGATGAGCGTGCCCGCGTCGTGCGGCGCCGCCGGCTCCCCGCTGCGAGCCGTCGCGTCAGCGAGCTCGACCATCGGTTGGCCGCCACAGCGCAGGTCCAGGTCCTCCTTGGGTGCCTTGATGACGATGACCTCGGTGTCGCAGACCGCACTGCTCAGTCGCAACCCCGCTTTGGTGATCACTTCGCGTTAAGCCCTCCTGTGTCGGGTGACAGCCCCGGGAGCCTACCCGGCGCCCGGGGACAGCGCTTCGGGTGGTGTCAATTCCGGCATGCGGTCGAAGGCACGAAGCTGCGCCGTCGCTGCGGCTTCGCATAGGGTGCGAGGTCGCAACACTGGGGGAGCGGGGGATGCAACAGCTGGAATTTCCCGCCCGAGACGGAGGATCAGGGCATGGAAAGCACCGAGATGGAGACCATCATCTACGAGAAGGATGGTCCGATCGCTCGCATCGTCCTCAACATGCCGAACAAGGCGAACATCCAGACCGCGCAGCAGGTCTACGACTTCGAGCAGTGCCTGCGGTGGGCCGATCAGGACGAAGAGGTCAAGGTCCTCATCCTCAAGGCCAACGGCAACGGGTTCTGCGCCGGCCACGCCATCGTCGATCCCGAAGAGATGCCCGAGGTCTACCCGACGACCGGGCCCGACGATGGAGCGGACGTGGAAGAAGCACAACTACGACCTCTTCCTCTGGCCGCCGCTGAACCTGTGGGAGTTCTCCAAGGCCACCATCGCCCAGGTCCACGGATATTGCGTCGGCGGCGGCACCGTGTACGGCTTCCTGTGCGACATCACGGTGGCGTCCGACGATGCCTACTTCCAGATGCCGCTGCCCCAGGGCTTCGGCCTGCCCGGGGCACAGACCATCATGGAGCCCTGGGTCCTGATGAACTTCAAGCGGGCCTACGAGTACCTGTACCTCGGCAAGACCCTGTCGGCCGAAGACGCCAAGGAGTGGGGCTTCATCAACGAAGTCGTCAAGCGCGCCGACCTCGAGTCGACGGTGGAGGAGATGGCGGCGACCATCGCCCAGATGCCGCTGACCACCATCATGACGATCAAGCAGTCGGTCAAGCGGGCCTGGGAGGGCATGGGGATGCGGGTCAACATGCAGAACACAGCCGATTTCTGCACGATCGCCGTCGAGTGCCTCCGATGTCCACGAGTTCATGGCCAAGCGGGCCGGCCGCCTCCCACGCCAGGTGGCGGAGGACAGCGCCCAGGCGGTCAAGGCCGCAGAGCTCCTAGGAGCGGACGCGGATCGGTGACCCGATGGCGGTCCACGGAGAGACGGTTGTAGCGTTCCCGACGGATAAGCGGAAGGAAGAACACCATGACAACTGATGTCCACGGCTCTTCACGGAGAGCACCGGATGTTGATCGACGGCAAGCTCGTCGAGGCCAAGTCGGGCAAGGTGTTCGACAACATCAACCCGGCGACCGAAGAGGTGCTCGGCCAGGTGGCCGACGCCGGTCACGAGGACATGGACGAGGCCATCGCGGCCGCCCGGCGGGCGTTCGACGAGACCGCCTGGTCCACCGACAAGGAGTTGCGCAAGCGCTGCCTCTTCCAGTTGCAGGCCGCCCTCGAGGCCGAGCGTGAGCTGCTCCGGGCCGAGTTGGTGGCAGAGGTGGGGACCCCCGTCCTGTTGACGTACGGGCCGCAGCTCGACGCCCCCCTCTCCGACGGCCTGGTCTGGCCCGCGAATTTCATCGACGAGTTCGCCTGGGAGCGCGACCTGCCCGAAGGCAACGCCTTCGGCATGCGCAGCTGGCGCAAGGTGACCAAGGAGGCCGTCGGCGTCGTGGGCGCCATCGTGCCGTGGAACTACCCCTTCGAAGTCTCCATCCAGAAGCTGGGGCAGGCTCTGGCCACCGGCAACACCGCGATCTTGAAGGCGGCGCCCAACACGCCGTGGAACGCCACGCGCATCGGTCGCCTCGTGGCCGAGCAGACCGACTTCCCGCCCGGCGTGCTCCAGGTGATCACGACCTCGGACAATGCGGTGGCCGAGGATCTCGTCATCGACCCCCGGGTCGACCTGATCTCCTTCACCGGCTCGACCGCCGTCGGTCGCCGGATCATGGAGAAGGGTGCGCCGACCCTCAAGCGCCTCTTCCTCGAGCTCGGTGGCAAGTCGGCCGACATCATTCTCGACGACGCCGACTTCGAGGCCAAGCTGTCGATGGCCTGGACCGTCTGCTCGCACGGTGGTCAGGGCTGCGTGATGTACACCCGCATGTTGCTGCCGCGCTCGCGCTACGACGAGGGCATCGAGATCATTGCGGAGGGCTTCCGCAACGTCCCCTACGGCGATCCCACCGACCCGGGCAACATCCAGGGACCGCAGATCAGCGCCCTCCAGCGCGAGCGCGTCCTGGCGCACATCGAGCGGGGCAAGGCCGAAGGCGCCCGCGTCGTCGTCGGCGGCGGCCGGCCGGCCCAGTTCGAGAAGGGCTACTACGTCGAGCCGACCCTCTTCGCCGACGTCGAGAACTCCATGTCCATCGCCCAGCAGGAGATCTTCGGCCCGGTGCTGGTCGTCGTCCCCTTCGACGATGACGACGACGCCGTCCGCGTGGCCAACGACAGCGAGTACGGGCTGGGCGTGGGCGTCACCTCGGCTTCCGAGGAGCGGGCGATGGCGGTCGCCCGTCGCATCCGGGCCGGCACGGTGGGCATCAACGGTGGCGTCTGGTACGGCCCCGATGCTCCCTTCGGCGGCTACAAGGCCAGCGGTGTGGGCCGCCAGAACGGCATCGAGGGCTTCGAGCAGTACACCGAGACCAAGACCTACGCCGGCGGGCTGCCTCCGAAGGAGGGCTGAGCTCCTGCGCCACCACGCCGGTACCGGCCACAGCCAGCGCCGCCAGCGGCCAGCGACGAGCCACGCCCACCTGTACTTCGATCTAGAAGGCTAGCGGTTAGAAATCTAAAATCTGACGCCGGTCCGTGACAACCCAGTCCGAGACAAGCCAGTCGAGCCAGCCAGGGACCTTCCGGCAACCGATCGGATGAAGAGCCACCTGCCACCCGGCGGGGGCGAGGAAGGAAGCCACCGTGACCACCAGCGAAACGACGTCACTCCAGGGCGAGTTGCGGATGTTGATCGACGGCAAGCTCGTCGAGGCCAAGTCGGGCAAGGTCTTCGACAACATCAACCCGGCGACCGAAGAGGTGCTCGGCCAGGTCGCCGACGGCGGTCACGACGACATGGAAGAGGCCATCGCGGCCGCCCGCCGTGCCTTCGACGAGACGGCCTGGTCAACGGACAAGGAGTTGCGCAAGCGCTGCCTCCTCCAGCTGCAGGCCGCTCTCGAGGGGGAGCGCGAGCTGCTCCGGGCCGAACTGGTGGCCGAAGTGGGCTCACCCGTCGCCCTGACCTACGGGCCACATCTCGACATCCCGCTCGCCGAAGGCCTGAACTGGCCGGTGCAAGTTCATCGACGAGTTCGCCTGGGAGCGCGACCTGCCCGATGGCAACGCCTTCGGACAGCACAGCTGGCGCAAGGTGACCAAGGAGGCCGTCGGCGTGGTCGGGGCCATCGTCCCGTGGAACGTCCCCTTCGAGGTCACCATCAACAAGCTCGGCCAGAGCCTCGCCACCGGCAACACCGTGATCTTGAAGGCCGCCCCCAACACGCCGTGGAACGCCACGCGCATCGGTCGTCTGGTGGCCGAGCAGACGGATTTCCCGCCCGGTGTGCTGCAGGTGATCACCACCTCCGACAATGCAGTGGCCGAAGACCTGGTGATCGACCCCCGGGTCGACCTGATCTCCTTCACCGGCTCGACCGCGGTCGGTCGCCGGATCATGGAGAAGGGCGCCCGACCCTGAAGCGGCTCTTCCTCGAGCTCGGCGGCAAGTCGGCCGACATCATTCTCGACGACACCGACTTCCAGGCCAAGCTCTCGATGGCCTGGACGATCTGCATGCACGGTGGGCAGGGCTGCGTCATGCTCACGCGGATGCTGCTGCCCCGGTCGCGCTACGACGAGGGCGTCGCCATCGTGGAGGAGGGCTTCCGCAACGTCCCCTACGGCGATCCCGACCGACCGAGCAACATCCAGGGCCGCAGATCAGCGCCCTCCAGCGCGAGCGGGTCCTCGGCTACATCGAGAAGGGCAAGGCCGAAGGCGCCCGCGTGGTCGTCGGCGGTGGCCGGCCGGCTCACCTGGACAAGGGCTACTACGTCGAGCCGACCCTGTTTGCCGACGTCGAGAATTCCATGACGATCGCCCAGGAGGAGATCTTCGGGCCCGTGCTGGTCATCGTGCCGTTCGACGACGACGACGACGCCGTACGGGTGGCCAACGAGAACCAGTACGGCCTCGGGGTCGGCGTCACCTCCGCCTCGGAGGAGCGGGCGATGGCGGTGGCGGCGCGGATCCGGGCCGGCTCGGTATCGGTCAACAACGGCGTCTGGTACGCGCCCGACTCACCCTTCGGCGGCTACAAGGCCAGTGGTATCGGCCGCCAGAACGGGATCGAGGGCTTCGAGCAGTACACCGAGACCAAGACCTACGCCGGCAAACTGCCCGCCGGAGGACGGCTCGGCGGAGATCGACACCCGGCGAGCGATCCCCAGTGCTGAACCGCCGGCTCTGCCGAACTGACTCAGGTTCCGACGCCGGCCCCGGCGCCCCAGAGCACCGGCCGCCGCCTCAGAGAATGGCGCCCTTGATCTTGAGCTCCAGGAGCTCGTCCATGTCGAGCCCGAGCTCGCCGAGGACCTCGTCGGTGTGCTCGCCGTGGTCGGGACCACGGGTGAGGTCGGGCGGCGTCTCGTCGAACTGGATGGGTGAGGCGATCATCTTGAACATGGTGCCCGACTTCGCTTCGACCTCGCGGACGTAGCCGTTGGCGATGGCCTGGGGGTCGACCAGCAGCTCGGCCGCGTTCTGCACCGGTGCCCAGACCCCCTTGGCGGCCTCGAGGATCGACCTTCCACTCCTCGAACGTCTTCTTGGCGAAGAGATCGTCGAGGAGTGCCGACGCAGGCCGCGGCGTTCTCCCTGCGGGCGGCGGCGTCGATGAAGCGGGGATCGTGCTCGAGCTCGGGCGCGCCGAGCAGGCCGACGAGGTCGCCCCAGTAGCGATCGGACTCCAGCATGACGAGGGAGAGGAAGCGCCCGTCCGAGGTCTTGTACATGCCGACGATGGGGTTCGGGGTCTCGGTGCGGTCCCGCGTCGGCATCCGGGTCATCCCGAAGAGGCCGGCGGCCATGGATGAGGCGGCCGTGGCCCACATGGCCGTGCCGAGCAGGGAGTTGTCGACGATGGAAGGCTCGCCGGTGCGCTCGCGGTGGAAGAGGGCGGCCGAAATCCCACCGGCGATCGTGAGGCCGCCGATGACATCGCCGAACGCCGGCCCCGGCTGGGCGATCGGGTATCCGTCGTCGGGGTCCGAGATGATGTCCGCCGGCCCGCCGCGCCCCCAGAACGTGCAGCCGTCGTAGCCGCCGCGCTCGGCATCGGGCCCGCGCTGGCCCTGGCCCGAACCGCGCACGTAGATGATCTTGGGGTTGACGGCCCGGACGTCCTCGACGTCGATGCCCAGCTTGCGCCGGGCCTGGGGCCGGAAGTTGGTGAGGAACACGTCGGCCGTGGCGCAGAGCTTGAGCAGGAGCTCCCGGCCTTCGGGCGTCCGCATGTCGATGCCCAC
Organism: uncultured Acidimicrobiaceae bacterium; assembly: GCA_963755665.1. Classification (GTDB taxonomy): domain Bacteria; phylum Actinomycetota; class Acidimicrobiia; order Acidimicrobiales; family RAAP-2; genus Bog-473. The sequence continues at coordinate 15,559 of CAVWKU010000013.1, read as the reverse complement.
GCTGCGCTTGCCCCGGTTGGGGAGCTCCATCATGTGCGCGATGCCGCCCGGCCCGGTCGGGACCAGGCCCATGGCGGCCAGGCCACGTTGGGGGTCGCCGCTCTCGGGGTGCTCGATCTTGATGACGTCGGCACCCCATTCGGCGAGCACCGCCCCGGCCACCGGCACATACGTCCACGAGGCCACTTCGACGACTCGGATGCCATCCATGATTCCCATAACTGGTTCTTTCCTCTCTCGACTCGGTTCGTGGTTGACTCGGTTCGTGACTCGTGACTCGTGCTGCTGACTCGGCTGTCCGTCTCAGTCGCCGCCGCTGCCGATGGCCTTCAGCCCCGCCGCCGGACCGGCCCCGGCCCCGGCGAAAATGGCCGGATCGATGTTGCCGGTCATGATGGCACCCATCGTGCCCCCGTCGGTGATCAGGTTCTCACCGGTGATGTAGGACGCGGCGCGGCTGTTGAGGAAGAGCAACGGGTAGGCCTGCTCGGCCGGGCGTGGCGCGGCGACCGAGGGGCACGGGGAAGTTCTCCATGAACTCCTTGCCCACGTGCGCCTCGAAATCGGGCATCATCGGCGTCTGGGTCGGCCCGGGGCTGATCGAGTTGACCCGGATCCCCTTGTCGGCCCAGGCGTACGACGCCCACAGCGTCCACACGATGAGGGCCTCCTTCGAGGGCGCGTAGCCGCCGGCGATCTCGTCGGGATGCTCATCGACCCAGGTGCGCCCGGCAGCGAAGCCGGTGGTCGTCACGAGGGGCATCCATTTTGCGATGTTGGCCATCCAGCCGATGCCTGCGGTCGACGAGATACTGGCAATCGCGCTACCCGGTGGCATATGCGGCACCACGAGCTCGGCCAGCAGCCGGGCCGACAGGAAATTCACCGTCATCACGTCGTCGTCGGGGAAGATCGAGCCGGCCCGGCCGGCGCAGTAGAACAGCGCGTTGATCTCGCCATCGATCGAGGCCACGGTCTGCGACACGGCGTCCGGGTCGCGCAGGTCGGTGCCGTAGTAGCCGGCCACGTCGACCGGGGGCTGCTTGAGGTCGATCACATGGACCTCCGCCCCCTGCGCCGACAACTCGGTGACGGCGGCCGCACCCATGCCCGCCCCCGCCGCCCCCGGCGACGACAACGCGAGATCCTTCGTAGTCCCAGATCGATGCCATGGCCTTCCCCCTCTGCTCGGTCCGGCCCTCGGGGCCGGTCATGATGCGTACTGACCCCTGGCAGCCCAGGTCCCTGGGCGAACCCGGACTACCGGGGCAGCCCCAGGCCGTGCTCGGCCAGGATGTTGCGGTTGATCTCCGTCGTGCCCCCGGCGATGGTGCTCTGCCGCGAAGAGGCCAGGTTCTTGCCCCAGCGTCCGCCCGAGGGCCTCGAGGCCCAGCAGGTCGACGGCCAGCTCGGCCAGGGCCTGCTCGATCAGCGACCACATCAGCTTGGCGATGGAGCCCATCATGGCCGACGGCTGGCGCCCGGCCCCGATGGCCTGGAGCTCGCGGGTGGTGGTCCAGCCCATGGTGGCGATCCGGGCGTAGATCGCCATGAGGCGGTCCCGGATGACCGGGTCGCTCATGGCCGGAAGGCCCTTGGCGTCGTCCATCAGGCGGTTCAGTCGGTCGCGCAGGCTCAGATGCAGCCTCGCCACGCCGGCCCGCTCATAGCTGAGCGTGGTCATGGCCACCCTCCAGCCCTCGTTGAGATTGCCCAGGAGGTTGGCCTTGGGGACGACGACGTCGGTGAAGAAGAGCTCGGAGAAGGTCAGGTCACCCGCCATGGTGCGCAGCGGGCGGACCTCGACCCCGGGCGACTTCATGTCGACCAGGAGGGTGCTGATGCCCTTGTGCTTGGGCGCGTCGGGGTCGGTGCGCACGTAGAGCTGGCACCAGTCGGCGTTGCCGGCCGAGGCTGTTCCAGGTCTTCTGGCCGTTCACCACGAAGGTGTCGCCGTCGATCCGGGCCGACGTCCGCAGCGAAGCGAGGTCGGAGCCGGCGTCGGGCTCCGACATGCCCTGGCTCCAGATCTCGTCCCCGCGCAACATCGGGCGCGAGATAGCGCTCCTTCTGCTCCTCGGTCCCCACCGCCATGATCGCCGGGGCGATGTTGGAGACGCCGATCACGTTGACGGCGCCCGGCGCCCCTGCGGCGGCCATGACCTCGAGCCAGGCCAACTGCTCGGCGATGGTGGCGGCCCGGCCGCCGTGCTCGACCGGCCAGGCCGGCGCCGCCCATCCGGCGTCGGCCATCGTGCGGTTCCAATCCCGCAGGATCTCGAAGGTCTCCGCCTCCTCGAGCCCTCCGCCCTCGGCGGCGGCCACCACGGCCGGGGTCAGGTTGTCCTCGAGCCAGGCCGAGAATTCGGCCCGGAACGCCGCCGCCTCGTCGTCCGGGGTGCCGCCGGCCACGGGCTCGCTCACTCGCCTTCCACCAGGCTGATGCAGGTTTCGGGGCAGTTCTCCGCCGCCAGCCGCGCCTGGCCCTCGAGCCCCTCGGGCACCTCGGGGGTGAGGACGACGCTGTGGCCCTCGTCATCGCTGTCGAACAGCTCGGGGGCGAGCGAGTAGCACCGCCCATGACCGGTGCAACGCTGGGCATCCAAGACGATCTTCACGAAGCGGGAGTGTATATCCGGCCCGCATACGGCGCCTCGGCCACGCCGACGCGCCTCAGCCCGCGCGGCCCAGCTGTCGATCCGCCGATCGCCCCTGGTAATCTGCATGTCGAGCGCCGAGGGCGCTGCACCAGAGAGGACCTGCCATGCCTGACGCCGTCATCGTTTCCGCCTGCCGGACCGCCATCGGAACCGCCCGCAAGGGAACCCTGGCCGAGACGGATCCCGACGTGCTCGGTCGGGCCGTGGTGGACGAGTCGATGCAGCGCACCGGCATCGCTCCGAAGGACATCGACGGACTGAATCTCGCCGAATCGATGTACGGAGGCGGCGTGCTCGCCCGCTACATCGCCCTCGAGGCCGGACTGACCAACGTGGCGGGTACCGCCCTGAATCGTCACTGCGCCGCAGGCCTGGCGGCCGTCGAAACGGCGGCGGCGTCGATCATGGCCGGCATGGACGAGGCGATCATCGCCGGCGGCGTGCAGTCGATGTCGAACACGCCGATGACGAAGAAGCGCACCGTCGGCACGCAGGACTGGGTGGACTGGATGTCCCCCTCGCACCCGGACTCGCCCGAGGCGCCGTCACGCGACATGTCGATCACCGTGGGCTGGAACACGGCCCAGATCGCCGGCATCAGCCGCGAGGAAATGGATGCCTGGGCGCTGCGTTCGCACGAGAACGCCATCGCCGCCATTGACGAGGGCCGTTTCGCCAAGGAGATCGTGCCCATCAAGGTCACGACCAGCGACGGCTCCAACGTCGTCTTCGAGGTCGACGAGCACCCCCGTCGGGGCAGCACCCTGGAGAAGCTGGCCAGCCTCAAGGTCCTCCACCCCGAGATCCCGGACTTCTCGATCACGGCCGGGCAACTCCTCGGGCATGAACGACGCTGCGGCGGCGCTGACCCTGACCTCCGACGGCTTCGCCGCCGCGCACGGCCTGACCCCTCTGGCCACCGTGCGGTCCTGGGCCTCCATCGGCGTGACCCCTTACGAGAACGGCATCGCGCCGACGATCGCCATCCCCAAGGCCCTCGCCCGGGCCGGCCTCGATATCTCCGACGTCGCCCTGTGGGAGATCAACGAAGCCTTCGCCAGCGTGCCGATCGCGGCCTGCAAAATCCTGGGCATCGACCCCGACCTGGTGAACATCTCGGGGAGCGGCTGCAGCCTCGGCCACCCGATTGCCGCCAGCGGAGCCCGCATGGTCACCACCCTCATCTATGACCTCCAGCGTCGCGGCGGCGGCATCGGTGTCGCCACCATGTGCGCCGGTGGCGGCATGGGCGCCGCACTGGTGATCGAGGTACCTTCCGCCTGAGCCGCAGTCGCGCGGGCCTCCGTCGCGGGCCGCCGTCGCGCGGGCCTCCGTCGCCAGGGCCTCGGCGGCCTGGGCCTGGGTCGCCCAGGCCCGGGTGCCCCGAGGTTCAGTCCCGGGGATCGCCCGGAACCCGCCACGTGGTGAAGCGAAAGGGAGCGCCGTAGGAGTCGGCCGGATCAGCGATGATCGTCGTGTCGTCGCGGTCCAGCACGCCGACACCGGTGTCGGCCAGGTGTGAGGCGACCTGATCCAGGTCCTCGACCGTGAAGGCCATGGCGTGGCACATGCCGCCGGGATACGCCGCCAATTCCTTCCCGGCCAGACCGTCCGCCCGGGTCGGGTGGGCGAGCTCGACCACGGTTTCGGGGCCGAGGCGCACATAGGCGGACCGTGTCCCGGTCAGTTCGGATGCCCCTTCGAAGATCAACGAGGCGCCGACACCCTCGCAGTACAGCTTCGTCGCCTGTTCCAGATCGGGAACGACGATGCTCACGTAGCCGAGGCGCTCGATGCCCAAGGGGTTGGGACTGGACTTGCCAACGCTCCGTCCAGCCTGGCTTGAACCGCGGATCCTTGAACGGCCCGGGACCTTTCGGGTCGCCGTAGACGGCCTGGGGTTGGAAGAACTCGAGCTGGGTGACCGTGTCCTTGGGGTGGGTGTAGATGTCGCCGTCCTCGGGTGGTGCGTCCGTGAGCCCCCCGGGCTGGAGGACCCGGATGCCGTAGGCCTGCAGCCGGTCCCACTCTTGACGGACGTCGTCGCAGAACCAGGCGACCGAGTGCCAGTGCCGGCCGAAGCGGGCCTGGAATCGACCGATGGGCATGGCGGCCGCCTCGGGCTCCGCGCTCGGTGACATCGCCTCTATGACGGCATCGCCGATGACCAGGAGCGATCCCATGCGTCGCTCCCGCTCGCCGTACTCGCCGTCCATGACCCCGCGCACCGGGGCGAAGACCCGGTCGTACCACTCGTCGAGCGGCGCCAGGTCCTCGGTGATGTGCGCCACGTGGAACAGCTTGCCGACAGTCACAATTGATCCCCCCTTTTCATGTGCTCCCTGGTCACGTCGCCCCTGGTCACGTCGCCCCTGGTCACGTCGCCCCTGGTCACGTCGCCTACGCCCATGCCCATCCGTGCCTGGCCCACACCGGCATCAGGAGTGTCCCACGCGGGCGAGCGCCAGAGCGATGAGTCGGTCGTCCCGGCCCCGGTCCCGCACCTCGACCCGCACGTGTCCCTGGCCCAGCTCGGTCGCTGTCGCCCGCCCCGGCCCGACCCGCACGGCGCTGAGGTAGCGCACGTCCAGATCCATGACCGGTAATCCCGTGAGTGTCTCGGCTGCCAACTCGCCGAGCAGGGCTACGGCACCGCCCTGCAGGGAGCCGGCCGCCTGGATCACGAAAGGGGTGCGCTCCATCTCGGTCACCCCCGGCTCAATGATGCGGGCCCCGACATGCTCGGGGAAGGGCTTCTCCATCGTGCCGACGGTGCGCATGCCGCGCGAGAAGCCGGGAGGACGATCTTGCGGCCGGGGTGAACCCATGAACGTGAGGTAGCTGTAGGCCACCGGCTTTCATCGTCCCGGCGTCGTAGAAGAACACCTCGCCGGCCACGATTGAGCGTCCCTGCTTCACGATCTCGCCCCGCATCTCGAGCCTGTCCCCGCGCACCTCACCCGGGGCCGGCGCGATCGAGCCGGACCACGATGTCCAGGGTCACCGACAGGCGGGGAGCGATGATCAAGTCCGCCGGAACGCCCGCCACGCAATCGGCCATGGTGGCGAGCACCGAGGGCCGGGGGAGGACCGAGCCGGGTGACCCGCATCGGCTCGGTGATCGTGGCGTCGCCGGCCGCCGTCAGGTTGTCCTCCGAGACGCCGAAGCTGAAGGGAATGGCGGACAGGAACGTTCCGCCCTCGGCAGATTCCTGCGGAGTGCGGGGTGTCGGAGGCGGTCCGTGCGAGCGCCGGCCATGGCGCCGAGACGCTATCCGGTGTTGACGTCGCCGAGGTCCCATTTCGCCGACCGCTCGGTTAGGCGCCGGCCCGTCCAGACACGCCCGGATGGCCGCAGGCCCGCTTCGGTCTGCCGGGCACTGCCGCCGTTCCGTGCGCACGGCCTCCGCAAGCGGCATGAGTAGCGTGCTCGCTCATGAACGAGCAAGGTGTCGAGCGATCGTCAGGTGACTATCCCGGGTGTCAACGGCGACCTCACCGGCGTGCTGTTCTCGCCGGACGGCGCCGGCCAGGCCCGGCCCTCTTGGTTCTGCCCGAGATCGACGGATTCTGCGAGGGCACGGTGGCAGCGGCCCGACGGCTGGCCGCATGCGGGCTATGTGGCGCTGGCTCTCGACCCCTTCGCCCCCTACGGCTCGACGCCGAAGTTGCGCGGGAGCGAGGACACCATGGCGTGGCTGGCCCGACTCAACGATCGGCGTCAACTCTCGGATCTGGCGATGGCCCTCGCCTGGATGAGAGCCCTTCCCGCGGTCGACGCCGACCGGGTCGGGCTGGTGGGCTTTTCGGTCGGTGGGCGCTACGGCATGATGCTGACGACCGAACCGCATGGCCTCCGGGCCGTGGCGGCCTTCTATTCGCGACCCTGGCCCGGGGGAGCGATCGCCGATGTGGCATTGGCGCCGGGCAACCACGTCGCGAAGTTCACTGCACCGGTCTGCGCGGTCTTCGGCGCCGAGGACGAGCTGATCCCACCGGAAATGGTCGAAGAGTTCAGGTCGCTGTTAGCGGAGCACCCGTCGTCGGGTCACGAAGTTACACGTCGTCCCCGGCCGGCACTTTTTCGCGAACGAGAGCCGCCCCCGCCGCTATGTCCCCGAATCGGCCGAGTTGGCGTGGACCATCGTGCTCGAGTTCCTGGCGGCCCACATGGAACGTCCGGCGGAGTAATTCCCACCTTCGCTGCGCAGCACGGTCACTCGGCCAGCACTGTCACTCGGCCAGCACTGTCACGTCAGCCAGCACTGTCACTCACGGTCACGTCGGTGATCCCCAACGCCCGATAGGTGAAGTCGACGAGTTGCTCGGTGTCGCTCCTGTCGGGCTCGGTCCGACGGATCAGGTGATGGCGGATGACGTCCATCGTGTAGCCGAAGATGATCCTCGCATCCCTGGCCGGATTCGGGCTCACTGGCGGTGCCCTGCGCCACCGCCTCGGTGATCTCGCGCTCGAGGGGGGCGATCACGAGCGCCTTGCTGTGGTCGAACTGGTCCGGGTAAAGGTGGGCCAGCTGACCCACGCCGAGAGCCCACGGCAGGGTGCGCCGCGCCGCTGAGGGAACGATGGCCTGGCGGACGAATCCCTCGAGCCACGCCCGGATACGGGGCACCGGGGTGTCGAGGGGTGCCATCTTGCTCTCGATGTAGTCGGCGAGCTGCCACGAGGCCGTCTCGAGGGCGACCAACAACAGGTCGTCCTTCGAGCGGAAGTGACGGTAGAAGGCCTTGGTCGAGACACCGGCCTCTTGGAGGATCTCGCGCACGGACGGTTCGAAGCTCCCCGTGCGGGCCGCGACTGTCCACGTCGCGGTGATGAGCAGATTCACTTCGTCGGCGACTTCGGCTTCGACGTCGCTGCCGTGTCCGACGTCGCTGCCGTGTCCGACGTCGCTCCGGCGAGCCCCTCGACGGGGCTCCCTCGCATGCAGGCCTTCCAGCCCAGGAGGCGGCGCGTCCAGCTGGAGCAACTCGGCGGCCCTACCCTTGTCGCTCACGAGGGGTCAGCTTAGATGGCGCGGGTGGGCTCAGCCGCCCGTGGGACCCATCGCCGTCGCAACCGGCCCCGGAGCACCGAGTTTCGACCGCCGCTAGCGTGCCCGGACATGACAGCGGACAAGCGGTTGGGGATCGTCAGCGTTGCGTTCGGAACGGAGTGCGGGTATCCCGAAGCCGGCCGACGCGCCGCCGAGCTCGGTTTCGACCACATCGATATCGGCCTGGACCGCCTCGAAGGCGAAGAGCCCGAATTGGCCCTCCCTATCGGTGATCGCATCGGCTCGGAGCCCCGCACAGGATGCACGGTGCGCCCACCGCGCAAGTGCACGTGGGACGAAGGAGTGGCGTTCCTCCGCCAACAGCCGGACATTCGGGTCGAGCCCGGCCCTCGATCTCTGCTCGATACGGCCGAGTCGATCCGCGCCATGTGCGCAGCCGTACCGGGCCTCAAACTCACGCTCGACACGGGATGGTCGGTCTTCTGCGGTTTCGACCCGCTGGAGGTGGCGGACCTCGTCGGTCATGTCCAGCTCCGGCAGGCGAAGCCCGGCCAGCCCCAGATGCACATCGACGAGGACGGCGACGTCGATTTCCCAGCGGTGTTCGCCGGTTTCGCGGCGATCGGTTACACGGGTCTGTTCAGCGTGGAGTACTTCAACCTGCCCGACCTCAAGTTGCCCCTGGACGATCCGGTCGGCTGGAGCGTCGACCTGATGCACCGGGTCCGCCCGATGATCAGGACCTGAGCCTCACGACCCGAGCCTCACGATCTGAGCCTCAAGACCCGATGGCGATCCCGCAGACCTTGGTGTCCTGATACTCGGCCAGGCCCTCGTGCCCGCCTTCTCGCCCGAGGCCACTCTGCTTCACGCCTCCGAACGGCACCGCGGCCGAGGTCGGGTTGATGTCGTTGATGCCGATGATGCCGAAGTCGAGCGCTTCGGCCACACGCAATGCTCGGTCCAGATCACGGGTGTAGATGTACGACGCCAGCCCGTACGTGGTGTCATTCGCAGCCGCAATCACCTCGTCCTCGTCGTCGAACACGATGACCGGGGCGATCGGCCCGAATGTCTCCTCACGGTAGATCGTCATGTCGGCGGTCACGCCGGAGAGGACTGTGGGTGCGAAGTACTCACCGCCATCGAACTCGTCGCCGGTCAGGCGAGTGCCGCCGGTGACGACGGTGGCGCCGTGGGCGACGGCGTCGGCCACCTGCCGTTGCATCTTCTCCATGGCCGGAGCGTCGATCAACGGCCCGACGGTGACGCCGTCCGTGGCTCCATTCCCCGGGCGGAGCTTCCCGACGCGCGCCTCCAACTCGGCGAGGAAGGGTTCGGCTACGGACCGATGGACAAAGATCCGATTGGGGCAGATGCAGGCCTGCCCGGTATTCAAGAACTTCACCAACGCGGCGCCCTTGGCCGCGTGCACCGGATCGGCGTCGGCGAATACCAGGAACGGTGCGTGGCCACCGAGCTCGAGCGAGACGCGCTTCAACTGATCCGAGGCCCGCCGGGCGATCTCTTTTCCAACCTCGGTCGAGCCGGTGAAACTGATCTTGCGCACCGCGGGGTTGGTCAAGAGCTCGTCCGCCACCGGGAGTGGGTCACTGGTGGTGACGAGATTGATCACGCCGGGAGGAAAGCCGGCTTCCTCCAGAACGCGGAACGTCTCGATCGCGCACAGCGGCGTCTGCTCCGCCGGCTTGAGGATGATGGTGCAGCCGGCGGCGACTGCCGGCGCGATCTTGCGGGTCAGCATCGAGACCGGGTAGTTCCACGGGGTGATCGCTGCCGCAACGCCGATGGGCTGGCGCAGCACGATGAATCGTTGGTCCGCTCTCGACGAAGGGATCGTCTCGCCGTAGGAGCGCTTGGCCTCCTCGGCGAACCAGAGCAGGAAGTCGGCTGCATAGGTGACTTCGTTGCGGGCCATGCGGAGCGGCTTGCCCTGCTCGGCGGTCATCAGCTGGGCCAGCTCTTCACGGCGTGCCGTCATGAGTCGCCAGGCCTCGTAGAGAAGGGCCGACCGCTCGTACACCGTGGTCTTGGACCACGCGGGGAACGCGGCTTGGGCCGCGCTCACGGCGCGCTCGGCGTCGGCGCGCTCGGCGTCGGCCGCCTCGCCGAGGACATCGCCGGTCGCCGGGTTGAGGGAGGTGAAGGTCCGTCCCGACTTCGATGCTTCCCATTTGCCGTCGATGAATAGCAACGCAGTGCTCCTTTGTGCGGACGATCTCTTCATGAGATCTCTTCATGAGATCTCTTCATGCGGAACTGCTCGATGCCCGACCGATCGCTGGTGCGATGGGGCATGGCGATCGCCTTTAGGTTAAACCGATTGCTCTGCAGACCCGCGAACCGATGGGAGGAGTCCGATGAATCCGACGGGCGAGCGGTGGGATCCCCGCCTCTGCGTGAACGCCCTTTCCAGTCAGCACTGGACGCTTTCGGAGGACCTCGAGTGTTACGAGCGCCTGGGCATCGATCGGATCTCCCTGTTCATGCCCAAACTCCGCCAGGCCGGCCTCGATCGTGCCGAAGCCGAGATAAAGGCCGGTGGTTTCCGGGTGGACGGGCTCCTGCCGGAAGGCTCGTTCGACCTCCTCAATGAGGCATCGTGGTCACGTACCCGCGACGCCCTCGTCCTGGGCATCGAGGCGGCGCAGAGCCTCGGCGCCACGACCGTGCAGACGTGTGGGGGTACAGCTGGCGGATGGCCCTACGAGATGGCGGTCGAGCGGTTTGCCCGGGCCATCGCCCCGGTGGCCGCGGTTGCTGATGCCGCCGGCATCCACCTGGCTCTCGAAGCGACCCGGCCCCAGTTCGCCCACATCGGATTCACGCACACCGTGCGCGACGTCCTCGCCGTCGCCGAGGATTTGGGCCTTTGGGTGGTCGCCGACACCGCTCATAGTTGGTGGGAGCCTCACGTGGCCGATGTCCTCAGACAGGGAGTGCAGCGGATCGCCGTGGTGCAGGTGGCTGACCTGGCGTTTCGTGGCCCGGTTTTGGAGCGCCTGGTCCCGGGTGACGGCTCCATTGCGTTGGGACGGTTACTGAGTCCACTACTCGATGCTGACTTCCCCGGGCCATTCGAACTCGAGATCCTCGGGAGTGCCATCGAAAGCGAAGGGTACGAGAGCGCCATCAGGCGATCATTCGAGTACCTGACCAGGCTCCTGGCAGGTCTGAACTGACCGCTGGTAAGGTGGGGGAAAACAACTGTTACCCGTTGGCCTGCACTGATGGCTCGTCAGAGGACGTTGCCGGGGTACGGGTCGATCAAGAAGGGGGCTACACCACATGCCGTCAAGAGCGCTCGACTTTCCGGTCTTCGATGCCGACAACCACATGTACGAGAAGCCAGAGGCATTCACCAAGTACCTGCCGAAGGAGTACGAAGGCTTCATCAAGTACGTGCAGGTCGATGGACGCACCAAGATCGCCGTCAACAACAAGATCAGTGACTACATCCCGAACCCGACGTTCGAGGTCGTGGCGGCGCCCGGTGCCCAGGAGCAGTACTTCAAGGAAGGCAACCCCGAGGGTAAGTCCCGCCGGGAGACCTTGGGCAAGGGCGTTCGGGCCCACCCGGGTTACGGTGACCCCGAGCCCCGGATCAAGCTGCTTGACGAGTTGGGCATCGACCGGGCCCTCATCTGGCCGACCCTGGCCAGCCTTTTGGAAGAGCGGGTGCATGACAACCCCCGTGCCGTCCACGCCGTCGTCCACGCACTCAACCAATGGATGGCCGAGCACTGGACCTTCAACTACGACAATCGGATGTTCACCACACCGGTCATCCACCTGGGGATCGTCGACGAGGCGAGCCGTGAGCTCGACTGGGTGCTCGACCATGGCGCCAAAATCATCCTGGTTCGCCCGGCCCCGGTCTGGGGCTTCGAGGGTCCTCGTTCTCCGGCGCTGCCCGAGTTCGACTCGTTCTGGGCCAAAGTTGCCGAGGCCGACATCTTGGTGGGCATGCACTCGTCGGACAGCGGCTACCAGCGCTACACCAACGAGTGGGAAGGCGTCCGTGACGGCGAAATGACGCCGTTCAAGGGCGGTTCTGGCTTCGCCGCCATTACCGGTCATGCAGGGCGTCCGATCATCGACACCATCTCATCGCTCATCGGCCACGGGCTCTGCACCCGCTTCCCGACCCTGCGGTTCACTCCGGTGGAGAACGGATCCAACTGGGTGCGGCCGCTCCTGGGCGACATGGAGTACGCCTACCACCACTCTCCGAACGTTTTCGAGGAGAACCCCGTGGACGTCTTCAAGCGGAACATCTATGTGCACCCGTTCCACGAGGAGGACCCCAAGGGTCTCATCGAGCTCCTGGGTGCCGACCGAGTGCTGTTCGGGTCGGACTACCCGCACCCCGAGGGCATGGTCGACCCGATCACCTTCGTGGACGATCTGGAGGGCCTGCCCAAGGAAGACATCGAGAAGGTCATGGGCGGCAACCTCAACCGCCTGATGGGCTTCGCGGCCTGACCTTCAGGCTGGCTGATCTGACCTTGAGGCTGGCCTGACCCTCAGGCTGGCCTGAACCTGCGCCGCCGGGCGGGTTTGCGTCCCATTCCCGTCCGGACGGCCTGTTTACTTCCGGCCGGACTGCCGGTTCACGTCCGGCAGCGAGGCGGGACCCGGAAGTCGAATCCAGTCGCAGCGTCTGCAGCCGGGCGTCCCCACTTCCGCCTCCAGCCGGGACGTCAGCTCGTCTCCACGCCGAGTAGGCAGGGATCGATTAGCGTCGAATCGATGCGGATCTGACCAGCGAAGAGCCCCTCGAGCCCTTCCGGACCGAGCAGTCAGTCAGAGAGAGCGGCTCAGCTGAGAGAGAGCGGTCACTCAGAGATATAGGCAGCGATCGGACCGACGGCGTCATCGATCGTCACAACCGGTGTGATGGTGAAGGTCATGAACTCCGAATACGAGAGAGCGCTCGTATACGCCGCCGTTGAGTCGTCGTTGTCGCTGATGGTGAATCCACCCGATCCATCCACCCGGACGTAGTGGGCTATCTCGCCTGGCCCTGGACCCCTTTTTCCAAAGACGTCCATCAGGCGCGTGACCTCGGGCTTCGCCATACCTGGCTTCAATCGGTACTCAGTGACGAACAGCATGATGTTCTCCTTCGCTGGGATGTTCAGTCACCGACCCCCTTCCGACCTTGAGTCGGCTCGCGGATCCTACCCCTATTGCAATTCGGATGCTCAGACGGTCCAGCGGAGTCAGCGGACTTAGCGGACTCCGCGGACTCCGCTGACTCCAAGGCCCCATAGGGCGAACTCTTTGCGTTCTTCGGAGTGACTCCTCAGCACTCGATTCGCTGTCCGAGGAGTCTCGCCCTGAGGCTCCAACCAAACGAGTGCCGCTGCGGGATCCCGGAGCGCGGCTCATCCTCCCGGCCGCGTGTGCAGCCAAGGAAATCGGCGGTACGACAGATTGGGGTGGAAATCGATCCAGAAATTGCATGGCCTGCTGCAAATTGCGCAGCTACGGCAGCTCAGCAACAAACGACAAGCCCGCCCTACGGACCACCCTCATCGGCGGGGCCATCATCGTCTTCCCTGCTGTAATCGTCCTCGTCGGCTTCCCAGCCACCGTTACCGTCGCCCCCGCCCCCGCCCCCAGCCCCCGGCGCTTCGCCGTTGCGGAGCCTGTTGTGGAAGCCGCAGAGGACCTGTCCGTTCTCCTGGGTGGTCTCGCCCCCTTGGGAATAAGGGGTGATGTGATCGATCTGGCAACGCTGTGCAGGGGCCTCACAAAAAGGGTGGGTGCAGCACTGGTCGCGCACCTCAATGGCCCGGCGGGTCGCCCCGGTGAAGAACCGGGCCTTCTTCGAGCACTCGATCCTGTCCCCGGGGCCGAAGATGATGCGTTCGAAGTCCGCCTCGCTCAACCAGGGCACCAAAGCGCCGGGACTGACGACGGGTCCCCCTTCGATCTGGCTGATACGCCCCTTGAGGGTTTCATAACCCACGAAGACGCTGAAGAGGGGGGCCGGACGGCGGTCGGTCGCCTTGGCCCCCTTGGAGCGCACCGCCATCTCGACGAGGGCATCGGCGCGGCGTTGGGCCGGGGTCCGGGGCAGTTCGTGCACCTTGGGGTCACGCCCGAGGTCTTCTTTGGCCTTGGCCCACTCGGCTTCGAAGAGCAACTGTTCGATGCGGGAGAGTTCACCGGCCACGATGGCCCCGCCTATCGGGTCGAGGTTGCCCCCCAAGAGGTACATCCCGTTGATGCTCTGGATCACATAGGCGTCCCGGCGGGCCCGCCGGGCCATATCGGCCTCTTCGGCCCCGTCGGGGTCGGCCATCTGGGTGAAGTAGGCCACCGCGTTGGCAAAGGGCACGAACGTGAGCTCCTGGGCCGCCTGCACCAGCGCCTCTTCACACAGGCCGAAGGCCTCGGCGTTGGCGTGGGCCACCGCCTTGGCTGCTTTGACCAACACGTCGACATGGGCGCGAGAAATCGAGCCCGAGGAGAACGCCTCGGCGACAAGGGGCATGGACGCCAAGGCCCGCCCCCGGCGCAGGTGTCCTCTGACCTCGCCCAGGGGGAGGTGACAGGAGGCGGCGATCCAGGCCACCGCACTTTGGGCCCCCTCGGCCGCCCATTCGCCCGCCTCGGCGAAACTGGCCACTGCCTTGGCCATCGAGCAGCTATGGCGGGCATAGCCACGCTCCAAGGCCATGATCGACTCCCGATCGCTGTAGGAGTACGGATCGGCCTCGGACAAACAATCCAGTGCCACCGCGAGGTTCTCCACAACATCCATACCCCAAGTAGATCAGGGGGGTGTGACATTTACCCCCTGCTCAGGACCACAAAAAAGAAAAAGAATTCCCGTACAAAACGCCGAAACGGGCGACCGTTGACGGGACGGTGCGGCGATGACCGGGGGCGAGCAGGGTGGCGTGGTGAGATGTTCCGGGCTAGTTCTGCATGGAGGCCGGCACGAGTCCCGAAAGGTCGATGGCGCCGGTCATCGCGGCGCCCATAGTGCCGCCATCGGCGATGAGGTTCTCACCGGTCATGTAACTCGCCAACTTTGAATTCAGGAAGATGAGCGGCCACGCCTGCTCGTCGGGGGTCGAATGCCGACCAAGGGGAACCGGGAAATTGTCCATGAATTTCTTGCCGTAGGCGGACTCGAAGTCAGCCATCATTGGCGTGTCGGTGGGACCGGGACTGATGCAGTTGACCCGTATGCCTTTCTCGGCCAAAGCATGCGCCGCCCAGAATGTCCACACGATGATGGCCTCTTTCGATGGGGCGTATCCTCCGTCGATCTCCTCAGGGTGCGTCTCGCACCACGCTTTCGCCGCTTCGAATCCCGGAGAGGTGACCAGCGGCATCCACTTTCCGATATTCATGAGATACCCGGCGCCCGCTGTTGACGAGATGCTGGCGATCGCGGCCCCAGGTTGCATGCGCTCAGAAACCAGGTCCGCCAAGTGGCGCATACCGACCAGATTGACCAGCATCACGTCCAGGTCTGGATTGATGGAGCCGGCGAGCCCAGCGCAATTGAACAAGGCATCAACGGGGCCCCCGATGCGTTCGACCGCCCTCGCCGTGGCATCAGGATCGCGCAAGTCAACCGCCTCGTAGCTCGCAACAGGAACAGGAGGCTCCTTTAGATCGAGAACGTGGACCTCGGCGCCCAGATCGACGAGGTGGCGCACAACGGCCGCGCCCATGCCCCCGCCGCCCCCGCCGCCAACGATGGTCCGACGTCCCTCGTATCCCCACACAGATGCCATCAACCGCTCCTCTCCGTTTCGTCCGTTTCGGTTCGATCTTGCTTGGTTCTCAATCCGGACCTTCGCGTGGTGCGTCCCTGCGCTCCGCGACGTTGGTCAA
>CAVWKU010000012.1:0-87496 GCA_963755665.1 uncultured Acidimicrobiaceae bacterium | reverse complement strand
CGATCAGAAATTACAGGTTCCGGGGGGCCGGGTGAGTGAGTCCTTCCGGGCTACTTGCGGGCCTGGGCGTACTCCGCCACACGCCGGAGCGTCGCCTCGTCGGCGTTGGCCACCGCACCGGCGTCGAACGGGGGTTGGGGGTCGTACTCGATCATGAGTTGCGCCGCTTCGGCCGCCGTGCGATCGACGAGGAGCTCGACCAGACGCAGGGCCATGTCGATACCGCTCGAGACGCCGGCCGCCGTGATGATCCGGTGGTCGACGTGCTCGACCACCCGTTGTGCGGTGGGAAACGCCCCGTGGACCGCCAACTCGGGGTAACACGCCCAGTGCGTCGTCGCGGAGAGGTCCGTGAGGAGACCGGCAGCGCCGAGCACCAGTGAGCCCGTGCACACCGACGTGGTGAACCGCGTCGTGGCGTGGGCGTGTCGGACCCAGTCGAGGACCTCGCCGTCGTCCTGTAATCGCCGCGTGCCGACCCCGCCGGGGAACACGATCACGTCGGGCTCGGGGATGTCGGCATAGGTCGCATCGGCTGTCAGGCCGAGCATGCCGTTCTCGCTCCGGAATTCGCCCCGTCGATGCCCGAGAAAAGTGACATCGATGGAGGGGATGCGCTGGAGGACCTCGTACGGTCCGACGCCGTCGAGGGCGGTGAACTCGTCAAAGAGGGGAATGGCGACCTGCAGTCCCGTGGTCATGCGGGTGTCCTTTCTTCGGCGACCGTGCGGAAGCGGCGGCGATAGGCATCGGGAGCGACTCCCAGGCGCCGTTGCGTGACGCGCCGGAGCGACTCGGCGGTGCCGAACCCGCACCGGGCGGCGATGAGGTCGAGCGTGTCGTTCGTCGTCTCGAGCTCGATCCGCGCCGCTTCGACCCGCACGCGTTCGACGAATTTCCCCGGCGTCTCGCCGACTTCAGCCAAAAAGACGCGGGTGAAGTGGCGCACGCTCATGGCCGCTGCCGCAGCCATGGCCGGGACTCGGTGATCGCCACCCGGCGCCGACTCGACCAGCGTCTGCACGGCGCGCACGGTCGAGCGCTCGGCCCGCCGCACCCACACCGGTGACGCGAACTGCGTCTGCCCACCCGGTCGATGCAGGAACATCACGAGCCAGCGGGCCACCGTCTGCGCGACCTCGACGCCCACGTCGTCCTGCACCAGTGCCAGCGCGAGGTCGATGCCGGCCGTGACGCCCGCGCTGGTCCAGTACTTGCCGTCGTGGATGTAGATCGGATCGGCATCGACGGACAACGTGGGGAATTCCTTGGCCAGCCGTTCGGCATGGGCCCAGTGAGTGGTGACGCACCGGCCATCGAGCAATCCGGCCTCGGCCCCGAGGAAGGTGCCGGTGCAGACGGTGGCGATTCTGCGGCAGCGTGGCGCCGCCTCCTGTATCCAGCCCATCAGCGCCGCATCGTCTCTCGCGGCGCGGTTCCCGTTGCCACCGGCGAGGACGAGTGTGTCGATCCCTTCGGGGTCGGGGAGCGGCACGGTCGAGAGGCCGACGCCACTGTCGGACCACACGGTGCCCCCTCCGGTGGAGGCCAGGCATACCCGGTACTCCTCGGCGCGCCCGAGGCCCGCGGCCACCCTGGATGCCCCTGAAAAGACTTCGATGGGCCCCACCGCATCGAGGGGTTGCACCCCGGGGAATGCGATGATGACCACGTTGCGTGTACGCATGTCTCAAGACTGCATGCGCCCGTCCGTGGCGTCAATGACAGAGATCCCACAGATTCGGCCATCGACGATCGTGCTGTACCCCACCACGGAAGTGAGACAGCGAGCTGCGGGTGACTCCTAGCTCGGGCGGGACCGGCGGGTGCCTCGGGCGCGCACCCAGGCCAGAACCTCACCCGGGTCGCCCTCAGCGCCACGGTGCACGGTCCCGATGAAGATGTCCTCCCGCTCGGTGGAGACCTCGCGGGAGACCTCGGCCCGCAGCACGTCCCCGATGGCGGCGGGCCGGAGATATTCGACCAGGACCGAGGTGACGATGCCCGAATGCTCAGCGTCGTTGGCCGCGGCGGCGACCGCCGCGCCGGCGACGGCGTAGAACACGGCCCCGTGGACGGTCCCGTGCGGATTGGCGTGATCGCCGGTCGTGGTCAGGGTGGCCACGGTGCGGCCCATACCACGACGGTTTACATCGATCCCGAGGAGGGCGGCGAAGGCGTCGTCCTGCGGACCTGCATCTGTCACGCCGTCACGCCGTGGGTGCCGCCGGCGCCGGGAGCCGGCCCGGCATGGGCACGGCCGTGGCCGGCCAACGCTTGCGGCTCACCTTGCTCAGGCGGTTGAGGAGGGTGACGGCACCCGGGTCTTCTTCAATGGAGCGGGTCTCGATCACGCCGCCCTCCTCCATGGCGTCGAACAGTTCCTCGCCGCGCTCGGTTCGGATCAACGTCAGCGTCCAGTCCCCGAAAGCACCGATGCCCCCTGTCGAGATGTCAGCGTGTTCTGCCGCGAAGTCGGGACAGCTGGTGCATCCCTCGCGGGTCCAGCCGTGCGCCTCCTTCAACGGGATCTCGTGGTAGGCCCCGTCGCGCATCCACACCTGGAACACGCCCTTGATGTTCATTTTGACGATGTCGGCCCGGTGCAGCCCGTACTTGGCCTCGAAGAGCTCGGGGAAGATGGCATCGTCGAACGTCTTCGAGCACAGCAGCCCGATGGAAAGGGTGAAGCGGCGGGCGATCTTTCCGGCCTTGCGCGCCGCCATGACCGGTGGTGCCGAGGCCTGGCATCCCATTCCGACCAGTGCGATGCGCTCGGCCCCGCCGGCGATGGCATCGGGGTAGGCCAACGGGTTGGCCGAGTACGTGTACCGGGATCCCGACGTGGCGAGGACGTCCTCCTTGTTCCAGGCGACCTGCGGGATGGCCTTCCAGGTCGACCCGTCCCCCTCGAGGCCCGAGACCAGCGCAGCGTCGATGAGGTCGTGTTCAAAGGCCCAGATCAGGAGGGCCGAGACCAGTCCGCCGTCCTGCCCGTAGCCCTGCACCTCGGGATCGGTGGCCCGCGCCAGCACGGTCCGGCGGGCGATCCCCGCCACCTCTTCGTCGGTCCGGGGCCGTCCGAACAGGTGATTCTCGATGTCGGGCTCCCACGTGCGGAAGCGGGGGCAGGCGCGGGTACACAGGGTGCATCCCTTCTCGCCGTGGGTGCAGTTGTCGGGCCCGCCGTCGGTCAGGACGTGGAAGGGCTTGTAGTGCCCGTCGGCGTCGTCGTATCCGAGGACGTCGTAGGGGCAGGCAATGACACAGGCGGAGCAACCGGTGCACAGGCCGGAGGTGACGACCTCGGTGAAGAGCTCGGCCCATTGTGGTTTTTCGGGTGGCATTGACCCACCATATTCGGAAGAACGTCCATCGTCCGGTACCGTCACTGTGATGCCGGAGATCCTGGAAGTCGAGCTGTATCGCGGTCTGGCCGAGAAGGCGCTGGAGCGCACCATCGACAAGGTCTGGATGGTCGACTCCCGTTACGGACGGGGCGGGACTACGGCCCGTGGGTTGCAGCGTGCGCTGGGCGGCCACATGTTCACCGAGGCCCGGCGGCGCGGGAAGCTGATGCTCCTCGATTCCGACGGCGGCCCGACGTTGGGGGTCCGTTTCGGCATGACCGGCGGACTCGTCGTCGACGGCGACGAGGCGCTCGACCGGCTGCTCTACGGACCGGGCGTCTTCAATGACAAGTGGGTCCGGGCCCGCGTGACCTTCGCCGACGGCGGGCACCTCCTGCTGCACGATCCCCGGCGCTTCGGCTCGCTCGAACTGATGCCCGACGAAGCCCGGCTGGGACCCGATGCGCTCTCGGTGACGCCGGCTGAGCTACGCGCTGCGCTCGCGGGTAATCCGGCCCGGGCGAGCGGAGCGGCCCCCCTCAAGGCGCGCCTTATCGATCAGGAGCGACTGGCGGGCGTCGGGAACCTCCTCGCCGACGAAATCCTGTGGCGGGCCGGCCTCGACCCGCAACGACGCGATCCCCTCAGCGACGCCGAATCGCGGGCCTTGCACAAGGCTCTTCGCAGCACCCTGCGCCAGCTCGGGAGCCGGGGAGGATCGCATATGGGCGAGTTGATGGAAGAACGCCACGCCGGCGGGCGGTGCCCCAGAGACGGCACGGAGTTGCGCACCGCCACGGTGGGCGGGCGGACGACATGGTGGTGTCCGCTCCACCAGCAGTAGCTGCGAGGATCAGGCCTCGGAAATCGCCTCGAGCACCTTCGCCGCATGCCCGTCGGCGCGGACATGTGACCAGACCCGTTGGATCTTGCCGTTCGGACCGACCAGAAAGGTGGAGCGGATGGTGCCGACGGTCTTCTTGCCGTACAGGGTCTTCTCACCCCACGCGCCGTACTTCTCCATCACCTTCTTGTCCGCGTCGGTGAGGAGCGGGAACTTCAGCTTGTACTTGGTCCGGAATTTCGTGTGCTTCTCCGCCCCGTCGGGAGAGATGCCGAGGACGGCGACGCCGGCCTTCTCGAACGTCTTGAGGTTGTCGTTGAACTGGCACGCTTCTTTGGTACACCCCGGTGTGTCGTCGGCCGGATAGAAGTAGACGATCACCTGCTGCCCCTTGAAATCGGACAATTTGACCGGCTTGCCATCCTGGTCCGGCAGCGTGAATGCGGGTGCCACCGCACCCGCTTCGAGTTTCGCCATCGACCTTCCTCCTTTGACTCGGTAGGGAGAGCACACCATTGCACAGCTAAAACGCCGGGAGATGCCTTCCGTACTGGTACAATAGAAGTGCGACCACTGGCAAGGGGCTAGTGAGTCGGGGCCGTTTCCTCCTCCTCTGGTTGGCGCAGGGTCCCGCCGCTCAACAGAGAGAGCGAGATATGACAATTCAGGCTTTGACCGGCGCGGGCGCCGATTTACCCGATGAGGGCACGGCATCCTCGGCGGATGACACGTACGAAACGGCTCGAACATTCGAGTCTCTGGGAGTTTCAGAAGAACTGACCAAAGCGCTGGCTGATCAAGGGATCGTCAGCGCTTTTCCAATTCAGGCACTGACCATCGCCGATGCCCTGGCCGGCCGCGACGTCTGCGGCAAGGCCAAGACGGGGTCCGGCAAGACGCTGGCGTTCGGTGTCCCGCTCTTGCAGCGCACCAAGGCGACCAGGGAGGCACAGGGCTCGGGTCACACCGCGGCGCGACCGGCCAAGCCACTGGCCCTGGTCCTCCTGCCGACGCGCGAACTGGCCGTGCAGGTGCACGACGTGCTGGCCCCGTTGGCCAAGACCCTGGGTCTGCGGGCTGTCGCCGTCTACGGCGGCGCCGACATCGACCGCCAGGTGGCGAAGCTGCAGAAGGGTGTCGATGTAATCATCGCAACCCCCGGGCGCCTCATCGACCTGGGTGACCGCGGAGAGATCTCCGTGGCCCAACTCGAGACGCTGGTCCTCGACGAGGCCGACCGGATGGCGGACATGGGGTTCATGCCCCAGGTGGAGTGGGTGCTCCGTCGCCTCGAGACGCCACATCAGACCCTTCTCTTCTCGGCCACGCTGGACGGTGCCGTCGATCGCCTCGTGCAGCGTTACCTCACCGAGCCGGTCTTCCACGAGGTGTCGTCGTCGACCCAGACGGTGACACTCATGGAGCACCGGTTCATTCAGGTGCACCAGATGGACAAGGTGAAGGTGGCCGCCGCCATCGCCCGTTCGCAGGAGAAGACGCTCTTCTTCGTGCGCACCAAGCGCGGGGCCGACCGACTCGTCGAGAACCTGGAGAAAGAGGGGCTCCACGCCGCCGCCATTCACGGCGACCTCCGGCAGGCGAACCGCGAACGTGCGTTGGCCGATTTCTCCGGTGACAAGCTGCCCGTCCTGGTGGCAACCGACGTGGCCGCACGGGGCCTGCACATCGAAGCCGTCGACGCGGTCATCCACTGGGACCCGCCCGAGGATCACAAGGCATATCTGCACCGCTCGGGGCGGACGGCGCGGGCAGGCAAGGCCGGCATCGTGGTGAGCCTCACGTTGTGGAACCAGCTGGTCGAGATGGAGGTCATCCAGCGCCGTCTCGGATTGCGCATTCCCATCGTCGAAATGTTCTCCAACGACCCCCGCCTGGCCAATCTGGCCGAATGGACGCCACTGCCCGAAGAGGGCGTGCTCTGAGCGAGAGCGTTGCGCTCGACACGTGGACGCCCGACGACGGGGTCCGGCGCGTGCTCATCGTGACGGCGCATCCCGACGACGTCGACTTCGGGATGGCGGGCACGGTGGCGACCTTCACCAAGGCCGGTCTCGAGGTCACGTACTGCATCGCCACCAACGGGGACGCCGGCGGATCGGACCGTTCGGTGTCCCGCGCCGACATGGCGGTCATTCGCCAACGTGAGCAACGTGCCGCTGCATCCGAGGTCGGGGTGAGCGACGTCCGCTTCCTGGGGCACCCGGACGGTCGCCTGCAGCCAACCATGGAGTTGCGGCGTGACATCAGTCGTGTCATCCGCCAGGTCAAGCCCGAGCGGGTGCTGACCCAGTCCCCCGAACGGCGGTGGGACTTCATTTTCGCCAGCCATCCCGACCATCTGGCGGCTGGAGAAGCGGCGGTCTGCGCCGTCTATCCCGATGCGCGCAATCCCTTCGCCCATCCTGAGCTCCTCGAAGTGGAGGGGCTCGAGCCGTGGACGGTCAACGAACTCTGGATCGGCGGTGTGCCCGCGCCCAACATGGCCGTGGAGACCACCTCGGCGCTCGAGCGCAAAGTGGCGGCGCTGCTCCGCCACGAAAGCCAGATCGACGACCCGGCCGGTGTGACGCAACGGGTGACCGACAACGGTCGTGCCGGGGGGAAAGAGGCCGGCCTGCCTGATGGCGCGGCGGCCGAGCTGTTCCGGGTCACCCGCATCACCTGATTCTCGGCGTGGCAGTCCGCCGTGGCTGTCAGGCGTGAGGTTCAGCCGTCCCGGGCCACGTAGCGGTCGTGGATGGCATTCCATTCGGGGAGTTCGGCCAGATCCACCGTCCCGCCGCCGAGGGTGTGGCCGAGGGCGAGCAGGTGGAAGTGCCAGCCGGCCAGACGCGTGTGCGGAATTCGTCGGGCAGATCGAGCGCGCTGGCGAAGACGAGCACCGTGTCACCGTCCTGAGGACTGAGCTCCCAGCGCAGAACCCCATGGGTGTCGCCGGACGTTTCGAGCAGGCGCGGCGGATCGAAGACCGTGACAGTGGCGTGCATCGTCAACCTGTCCCCGTCGGGGGTGGGGTTTAGCCAGGTCAGGTTGAAACGACCGCCGGGACGAGGGTCGATGTCGAGGTCACCCCACCACTGCAGGGCACGCGCCGGCCGGGTCAGCGCGTGCCAGACCTCGTCCACGCGGTAGGGGAGGTGGCGTTCGAAGCGGATTACGGCGTGGCGCCCGTCCTGGGTCACCGTGCCGTCTGTCGCGTCGTCGTCCTTCATGCGATGTGCGCCCCGGCCCAGACCTTGCTGGTCAGCCTGCCAATTGGCGCAGGACGTAGCGCAGGATCCCGCCGTGGCGGAAATACTCAGCCTCCATCGGGGTGTCGATGCGGACCATGACCCGGAACTCGGTGGTCGAGCCGTCGTCGGCGGTGGCGATCACCGTGAGCTCCTTGGGGAGCTCACCCGCATTGAGCGCCTCGATCCCGGCAACGGAGAACCTCTCAGTCCCGGTGAGCGCGAGGCCCTCGGCCGAATCCCCCTTGTAGAACTGCAGGGGGATCACGCCCATGCCGACCAGGTTGGAGCGGTGGATGCGTTCGTAGCTCTGGGCGATGACCGCCCGCACGCCCAACAGGGCGGTGCCCTTCGCGGCCCAGTCCCGGCTGGACCCGGTGCCGTACTCACGGCCGGCGAGCACGATCAGGGGGACGCCTTCGGCGGCGTACTGCATGGCCGCCTCGTAAATCGACGTCTCGGTGCCCTCGGGAAGGTGCAGGGTGTACCCGCCTTCGGTCCCAGGGGCCAGGCGGTTGCGGAGGCGGACGTTGGCGAAGGTGCCGCGCATCATTACCTCGTGGTTGCCGCGCCGGGCGCCGTAGGAGTTGAAGTCGTGCCGCGGTACCCCGTGCTCGGCCAGGTAGCGCCCGGCCGGCGTGTCAGGCCCGATGGATCCGGCCGGCGAGATGTGGTCGGTGGTGACGCTGTCACCCACCATCGCCAGCACACGCGCCCCGTCGATGTCGGTCACCGGCAGCGGCGTCATCGTCATGCCCTCGAAGAACGGGGGGTTCTTCACATAGGTCGAGTCGTCCTGCCAGGAGAACGTCTCCCCCTCGGCCACCGGCACCTGTTGCCAGTACTCGTCACCCTCGAACACGGCACCGTAGCGGGTGCGGAACATTTCTGAGGTGAGCGAGGCCCTGATGGCGTCGCTCACCTCTTGCTCGTTCGGCCAGATGTCGGACAGGAAGACGGGCTTGCCGTCGGCATCCTCGCCGAGGGGGTCGGTCGTCAGGTCGATATCCATGGTGCCCGCCAAGGCATAGGCCACCACGAGTGGCGGCGAGGCCAGG
Organism: uncultured Acidimicrobiaceae bacterium; assembly: GCA_963755665.1. Classification (GTDB taxonomy): domain Bacteria; phylum Actinomycetota; class Acidimicrobiia; order Acidimicrobiales; family RAAP-2; genus Bog-473. The sequence continues at coordinate 78,993 of CAVWKU010000012.1, read as the reverse complement.
TAGTTCATGCGCACGTCGGGATGGATGCGGCCCTCGAAGTTCCGGTTGCCCGAGAGAACGGACACCACCGAGAGGTCGTCGCTGTGGACGAGGTCGCTCACCCCGTTCAGGAGCGGGCCCGAGTTGCCGATACACGTGGTGCACCCGAACCCGACGAGATAGAAGCCCAGCTGTTCGAGGGGCTCCACGAGCTCGGCCCGCTCGAGGTAGTCCATGACCACCCGGGAGCCGGGAGCCAGGGAGGTCTTCACCCAGGGCTTGGCCCGGAGGCCCCGTTCCACCGCCTTCTGGGCCAAAAGACCGGCACCCACCATCACCTGGGGGTTGGACGTGTTGGTGCAGCTCGTGATGGCAGCCACGACGATATCCCCGTCGGCCAGGGCATGATGAGGGGCTGCCTCCGGAGCTTCGGCGGACGCGCGCGGTGAACGGTCGAGGGCGACTCTGAACGCGTCGCCCGCGCCGGCCAGCGCCACCCGGTCCTGGGGTCGGGACGGCCCGGCCAACGAGGGTTCCACGTCGGCCAGGTCGAGCGTGGCGTACTCGGAGAACACGGGCTCGACCCCGTCGGCCGTGTGCCAGAGGCCCTGCTCCTTGGCGTAGGTCTCGACCAGGGCCAGCTGCTCCTCGTCCCGGCCCGAGAAGCGCATGTAGTCGATGGTGACCCGGTCGATGGGGAACATGGTGCACGTGGCCCCGTACTCGGGGCTCATGTTGCCGATGGTGGCCCGTGTCTCGAGCGGGAGCGCGGCCACACCGGGTCCGTAGCATTCGACGAACGCACCGACGACGCCGTGCTGGCGAAGGAGCTCGGTCACCGTCAGGACGACGTCGGTGGCCGTCGTCCCGGGTCGGAGCTCGCCGGAGATGCGCAAGCCGACCACCGGGGGCAGCAGCATGGAGAGAGGTTGTCCCAGCATCGCCGCTTCGGCCTCGATGCCACCGACGCCCCAGCCGAGGACACCCAGGCCGTTGACCATGGTCGTGTGCGAATCCGTGCCGACCAGCGTGTCGCAGAAGGCCCGGCCGTCGGGCGTGCCGAAGACGACGCGGGAGAGGTATTCGAGGTTCACCTGATGGCAGATGCCGGTGCCCGGTGGCACGGCGCGGAACCCGTCGAACGCGCCCTGGGCCCAGCGGAGCAACTTGTAGCGCTCGATGTTGCGCTCGTACTCGATGGACACGTTGCGGTCGTAGGCCGCCGCATCCCCGGAGCTCTCCACGATCACCGAGTGGTCGATGACCAGCTCGACCGGCACCAGCGGGTTGACCTGCGCCGCGTTGCCCCCGAGACGGGCCAGGGCATCACGCATGGCGGCCAGGTCGACGACACCCGGCACACCGGTGAAGTCCTGCATGAGGACACGTTCGGGGGTCAGGGCGATCTCGTGCGCAGCATCACCGGCTCCCTGGCCATGGGCCTCGGGATTGGCACCCCAGGCGGCGACCGCCGCGATGTCGTCGGCCGACACGTGAGGCGAATCCTCGTGACGGAGCAGGTTCTCGAGGATCACCTTGATCGAATACGGGAGCCGGCTGACGTCGTACTCCTGTGTGAGGGCCGGTGCCTGAAGGGAGAAGATCTCGTAGTCGCGGCCGTTGACCGCGAGCGTGGTCCGGGCGCCGAAGCTGTCGGGGTGGGTTGCGGCAGGGGATCGTGAGGCCATACCCCCATTCTGTCGTGCATCAGCGGCGCGCACCCCATTGGAAATCCTTGTCGGGAGGTGTTGTTTCCGCGCGGGGCTCTGTGGGCAGAATGGGGGGATGGGTCAGCGCGTCGGAGCCACCCTGCGGCGCGCCTGTTTCTGGCTCTTCGCCCTCGTTCCGCTGGCGTCCGTGCTTACGGTGGCCTCGAGCGCGGCCTCGGGACCGGCGAGTGCCGTACCCCTGACGGCGCACGCCTATGCCGGCGGCGGCATGATCGGGTTCGGCGCCGTGGCGTCGGGCGCCCCGGATTTGCCTCAGCCCCTCGATTCGCCCGTCGACGTGGGCGCGGCCACCCCCGACGGCAAGGGCTACTGGCTGGCCAGTGCCGACGGCGGGGTCTTCACGGAAGGTGATGCCCCCTTCGAAGGCTCACTCGGCGGCACGCCGCTGCAGGGTCCCATCGTGGCCATGGCGGCCACCCCCGACGGCAAGGGGTACTGGCTGGCCGCGCTCGACGGCGGGGTCTTCAGCTTCGGCGACGCGGCCTTCTACGGCAGCATGGGTGCGACACGACTCAATCAGCCGATCGTGGGGATGGCGGCCACCCCCGATGGCAAGGGCTACTGGCTGGTGGCGGCCGACGGCGGCATCTTCAGCTTCGGCGACGCCCGCTTCTTCGGGAGCACGGGGGGCATCGTGTTGAACGAGCCCATCACCGCCATGGCCGCTACCCCCGACGGATTGGGCTACTGGCTGGTGGCGGCCGACGGCGGCATCTTCACGTTCGGCGACGCCCGTTTCTTCGGGTCGTGGGCCAACCAGAATCTCCCGGATGCAGTGATCGGGATTCTGCCCACGCCCGGCGGCGGCGGCTACGCGATCGCCACCACGGACGGCGTGGTGCTGGGCCTGGGGGACGCGCCCGTCTACGGGAGCTTGACGCTGAACCCGGACGCCACGCCGGTTTCGGCCATCATCGGCAACGGATCGGGCACCGGGTACTGGCTCCTCGACCCCGACGCATGGAGCTATTCGTTCACGACGCCGACGCCCGAGGGGAGCTTCCCCGGCTCCGCCGCGATTGTGGCCACCGCCGCTTCGCAGGTCGCTCCTGATCCCGACACCGGGTATTTGTGCAATCCCTACGGACCGTGCGAGGAGTGGTGCGCGCTCTTCGCCACCTGGGTGTGGCGCCATGTCGGCATCCCCATTGCCTCCTATGCGTTCACCGGCGACATCTACGACTGGGCCGCCTTCCACGGAGCGCTCCTCCCGCCGACCGCGAGACCCGATCCGGGCGATGCCGTCCTCTACGGTACCGGGCCGCAAACGGTGGCGACATCGGTCCACGTGGGCATCGTGGCGCAGGTGTGGCCCGATGGTGCCATCGACACCGTCGAGGGAAACGCAGGGCCGGGACGCACCGGCTGGCTCTCGGTCATCATCAACGGTCCCTTCCTGCCGGCTGACTCGCTCTCGTACAACGGCATGGGGATCTACGCCTTCGCCCAGCCCTGAACGACAGGGACGCCGCCATGGATGCAGCTCCGTAGGTGCGACAATGGGGGATGCCCGACGCGTTCAGCGTGCTCCTTCAACGCCTCCAAGCCGCATTCGACACGATCAGCCCCGGAGCTGACCCTGTCCTGCGCGCGTCCGACCGGGCGGACTTCCAATCCAACGGGGCGCTGCCGCTGGCCAAATTGGTCGGGCGGTCCCCCCGGCAGATCGCAGCCGACGTCGTCGCGGCGGCGTCGCTCGATGATCTCTGCACCGTGGTGGAGGTCAGCGGGCCGGGTTTTATCAATCTGACCCTGTCGGATGCCTTCGTGGCCGACGAGGTCGCAGCCGTCAGTGCCGACCCCCGCCTGGGGGTGGCCACCAGCGCCGCCCCGCAGACGATGGTGATCGATTACTCGAGCCCCAACGTGGCCAAGGAAATGCACGTCGGCCACTTGCGCAGCACGGTGATCGGCGATTCCTTGGCACGGGTCCTGAGCTTCTTGGGGCACCAGGTACTGCGGGAGAACCACATCGGGGACTGGGGCACCCCGTTCGGCATGCTGATCGAGCACCTCATCGACGTGGGCGGCGCCGCCTCCGCCGAGTCCTTCAGCGTGCGCGACCTCAACGAGTTCTATGCGCAGGCGCGTCTCCACTTCGACCGGGACCCGGCGTTCGGCGAGCGTTGTCGCCAGCGGGTGGTGCTGCTGCAGGGGGGTGACCCCGAGACCCTGCGGCTCTGGGAGATCTTCGTGGCCGAGAGCCTGCGGCATATCGACGAGGTCTACGGCATGTTGGGGGTCCTCCTCACCGACGAGGACGTGGCCGGGGAGAGCTCGTACAACCCCCTGCTCGACCTGGTCATCGACGAGTTGGGCGCCAAGGGCCTGCTGGTCGAGGACCACGGGGCGCTCTGCGTCTTCCCCGAAGGTTTCACCAACCGGCAGGGCGATCCCCTCCCGTTGATCGTGCGCAAGTCCGACGGGGGCTACGGCTACCCGGCCACGGATCTGGCCTGCATCCGCGACCGCACGCAACGACGGGGCGCCACCACCCTGGTCTACGTCGTCGGCGCCGAACAGGCGCTCCATCTGCGGCTCGTGTTCGACGTCGCCCGGCTCGCCGGCTACCTGCCCGAGGGGTCAGACGCGGTGCACGTGGGCTTCGGACTCATCCTCGGCGCAGACGGGAAAAAGCTGGCCAGCCGGAGCGGGGACTCCGAGCGCCTGATCGATCTGTTGGCCGAAGGGGTGACCCGGGCGAACGCCTCCATGGCCGAGCGCCCCAGCGACCTCAGTGCCGAGCAGCGGGCCCGGGTGGCCCGCTCCCTCGGCATCGGCGCGGTCAAATACGCCGACCTGTCGACCGAGCGGATGCGGGACTACGTCTTCGACTGGGACCGCATGTTGGCCTTCGAAGGGAACACCGGCCCGTACCTCCAATACGCACATGCCAGGATCCGTTCGATCTTCCGCAGGGCCGAGATGCCCCCGCCGCCGCCCGGCACCAGGTCGCGTGTGGACGAACCCCCCGAGCGTGCCCTGGCGCTGCAGCTGCTCGGCTTCGCGGCCGCCGTCGAGGCCACGGCGGAGGCCTACAGCCCCGCCAAGCTCTGCACGTACCTGTTCGACCTGGCGTCGTCGTTCACCACCTTCTACGAGGCATGCCGCGTCCTGGTGGACGACGAGGCGGTGCGGACATCGCGCTTGGCGCTCTGTGACCTGACGGCGCGGGTGCTCGCCCAGGGGCTTTCGCTGCTCGGCATGGAGGCGCCGGACCAGATGTGAGCGTCGCCCCGACCGGAGCGCGAGTTGGACGTCCCGGGGGCACGCCCTATCCTCTGGCCGGCACATCTCGAACAGGCCCAGGTGGGGCCGCTGCGACACCCCCGGCGTGGGGCTGATGAAGGAGTCGAAGAATTGATGGATCTGAACGGCACGTCTGCGATCGTCACCGGCGCCGCTTCCGGACTGGGGGCGGCGACCTCCCGGGCCCTGGCCGGGCGCGGCGTCCGCGTCGTAGTGGCCGACCTCCAAGAGGACAAGGGCACCGAACTGGCAAAGGAGATCGGGGGCATCTTCGCCCCGACGGACGTGACCAACACGGAGCATGTCATCGCCGCCGTCGAGGCGGCCATCGAGATGGCCCCGTTGAAGTCGCTGGTGAACTGCGCCGGCATCGGATGGGCGACCCGTACGATCGGCCGCGACGGCGACTATGCCTCGGCCCACAACCTCGACCAGTTCCGCCGGGTCATCGAGATCAACCTCATCGGGACGTACAACTGCATCAGGTTGGCCGCGACCAAAATGAGCCTCAACGAACCCGATGAGGACGGCGGCCGTGGTGCGATCGTCAACACGGCATCCGCCGCGGCCGAGGACGGGCAGATAGGCCAGGCCGCGTACTCATCGTCCAAAGGCGGTGTCGTCGGTATGACGCTTCCCGTTGCGCGCGACCTGGCGGTGGTGGGGATCCGGATCAACACGATCCTCCCGGGCCTCATCGACACGCCGATCTACGGCGCCTTCGAGGACGCCGAGGCATTCAAGGCGAAATTGGCCAAGGACGTCCTGTTTCCCAACCGTCTCGGGCATCCCGCCGAGTTCGCGTCCTTGGCCGTCGAATTGCTGGCGAATTCGTACATGAACGCGGAATCGGTCCGCATCGACGCCGGCATCCGGATGCCGCCGAAATAGGCCGGGAAACCGGCACCACTTACACGGGGGATATTCGATGATCGATCCTGAGCTGGCGGCAGTTCTCGATGCACTGCCCGTCCTCGACCTGACGGACCCTGTCGCCGCCCGTACAGCGTTCGATTCGATGATCGCGGGGATCCGGCGGGAGATCCCGGGGATCGAGAACCTGGTGATCGAGGATCGCCAGGTCCCGGGTTGGCAGGGAGATCCCGACGTCATCGTGCGGGTGTACCGGCCGTCGGCGCCGACCGGCCCGGTGCCGGGCATCTTGCACATCCACGGCGGCGGCTTCATCCTCGGCAGCGTGGAGGGGGAACACGCCGGAGCGGCGCTCGTCGCGCTGGAGACGGGTGCGGTGGTGGTGTCGGTCGAGTACCGCCTCGCGCCGGAGCATCCGTTTCCCGCGCCGTTGCACGATTGTTACAGCGCCCTGTTGTTCCTCGCGTCCGAAACAGGCGTGCTGGGGGTGGATCCCGACCGGTTGGCGGTGTCCGGCGCGAGCGCGGGAGGGGGGCTCGCCGCGGGCACGGCGCTCTTCGCGCGTGATCAAGGGGGCCCGGCACTCTGCTTCCAGATGCTGCAGATCCCCGAGCTCGACGACCGCTTGGAGACGCCCTCCATGCAGTCCTTCACGGAGACGCCGATGTGGAACCGGCCTCTGGGCGAGCAGAGCTGGAGGGCGTATCTCGGCGAGTGGCCGGCCAAAGGAAAGGTCTCGCCCTACGCTGCCCCCGCCCGGGCCGAGGATCTTTCCGGCCTCCCGCCGGCCTACATATCGACCGGGGAAATGGATCCCCTCCGCGATGAAGGGATTCACTACGCGCTCGGCCTGCTCCAGGCGGGGGTGTCGGTCGAGCTCCACCAGTTTCCGGGAACGTTCCACGGATCGTCGCTCGTCTCCACCGCTGCGGTGTCCGTGCGCTCGCGCACCGAGGCAACCGTGGTGCTCCGGCGGGCGCTCGGCGTCGAGTAACCCGGCAGCGGGTTCAGGCGCCGGGCGAGGGAACCGGCGCCGGCTCGTCGGCGCTCGAGAGGGACTTCCAGAGCGACCGGTAGTTCGGGTAGGTCAGGGCATCGTTCACGTAGCCGGCTCGTTCCAGTTCGGCGTGGAAGGCCGGCAGGTTCCGCCACGGCACGCCCATGTCCACGTGGTGGGCCAGATGCCACCCGGTGTTGTACGGCACGAACCAGAAGCGGGCCGCCAGCGACTGTCGCACGTTGTGGGTCGTGGCCCGGCGATCCTTGTTGCGCTCCATCCCTCCGTGCTCGGCGATGGAGCGGAGGCGGTTGATCAGGCGCCATTGGGTCATCCAGGGGAGCCACCACAACAACGGGTAGATCCACCAGCGCCCCGTCGCCAGCCAGGACACCGCCCACAACACCGCCTGTACGCCGAAAATGGAGAGACCGATGCGCCGGAACCGCGGCGTCGCAGTGTTCTTGACGAGCGGGCTGAGGTTCTTCCACCCGGAGATCCCGATGGCGTCGCGCCACAGTCGGCGTCGCAGGGCGGCACGCGTGCAGGGATAGGGCCGGTAAAAGGCGAGGTCGGGCTCGCCGGGACCGAATTCGTCCTTGTGGTGGGCGAAGTGCACCCGCCGGTAGAGCTGAATCGGGGTGAACACCGGGTAGGCGATGATCCAGGTGCCGATCCAGTCGTTCCACTTCTTGTCGGTGAACAAGAGCTTGTGGGCCGCCTCGTGCATGAGGATGGCGAAGCGGGCGAACATCGGCCCCATGAGCACGAAGGCGAGCAGGTACGCCCACCACGTGTTGAGCCAGGCGGCGCCGCCGACCAGGACCACGACGTAGAGCCACACCGACACGACGGTCCAGGCGTTGCGCGTGTTGTCGATGTGCCGCAGGGCCGGGCGAAGCTCGGGAATCGCCATGCCGTTGGCCAGCAGGCGCTCGCTCGGGAGCACGTCGGGTCGTGCCTTCGTACCCGGCACCATGGTGGTGGCCATGCTTTGATATTACTATATTTGGACAAGTGACACAACAGAGTAATAGACCTTTCACGGCCCGTTCGGTGTTGGCCAGTGCCCTCTTGGGCATGGAGCCGCCCGCATTGCCCGTGGCCCAGCTCGTCCGTCTGAGCGGCCTGTTCGGCATCAGTGCCAACCGGGCCAGGGTCGCGCTGAGCCGCATGGTCGCGGCCGGGGAGGCCACCACCGACGGCGCGGGGACGTACCGCCTCAGTGGGCACCTGCGCGACCGCCAGGCGCGCCAGTCGGCGAGCCGCGCAGGGCTCACGACCCCCTATGCGGGGCAGTGGTGGTTGGCCGTCGTCACGACAGCGGGCAGCACGGCGGAGGTCCGGACGGCTCGCCGTGTGGGCCTGTCGTTCGCCCGCCTGGCCGAGTTGCGGGAGGGCGTGTGGATGCGGCCGGACAACGTCGCCATCCATCTGCCCGAGGAGCTCGACGCGGACGTGGAGTTGATGGCAGCCCGTCCCCCCGCACCGGCGCGCCTGGTGGAGCGCTTGTGGGATCTCCCCGCGTGGGCAGCCCGGGCGGACGACCTGCTGGACGGACTGGCCACGCTGACCCCGGACCGCCCCGACGCGTTGGCGCCGGGATTCGAGCTTTCGGCCTCGGTCCTGCGCCACCTGCAGGCGGACCCACTCCTTCCCGAAGAGCTTCTGCCGGCGCGCTGGCCCGGCCGCAAGCTCCGTGACGACTATGCGCGCTGGGATGCCCGCTACCGGGCCACCCTCCAGGAGTGGAGCCGGGCCTGACTCAGGCGGCGTGGGACTGGGAGATCCAGGTGGCGTACATTTCGGCGTAGTGCCCACCGAGAGCCAGCAACTCGTCGTGCGAGCCGACCTCGAGCAGGCGGCCATCGCCGACGACCACGATGCGATCGGCTCGCATGGCTGTCGACAGGCGGTGGGCGATGAGCACGGCCGTGCGCTGCTGCAGAAGGACATCGAGGGCGGCCTCGATCATCGTCTCGGATTGCAGATCGAGGTTGGAGGTGGCTTCGTCCAGGACCAGGACCCGGGGCTGGGCCATGAAGGCCCGGGCCAACGCGACGAGTTGGCGTTCCCCCGAGGAGAGGGACTGGCCACGCTCGTGCACGGGGGTGTCGAGGCCGTAGGGGAGTCGAGCGATCAGATCGGTGAGACCGACCTGGTGCACGGCCTCCCATACCGCGTCGTCGGGCGCATCGGGACGGGCGAAGGAAATGTTGTCGCGGATCGAACCGGCGAAGAGGAACGGCTCTTGGGGAACGACACCGAGTTGGCTGCGCAAGGACCGCAGCGTCACGGCCCGGAGGTCGTAGCCGTCGATGAGCACGCGGCCCGAGGTCGGATCGTAGAAACGGGTCACCAGCTTGGCCATGGTCGACTTGCCCGCCCCGGTGGCGCCGACGAAGGCCACCGTCTCGCCCGGGGCGATGGTCAGGGTGACGTCCTCCAGCACCGGGACGGCGGGGTCGTACCCGAAGGAGACATGGTCGAAGCGGATCTCTCCGCTGATGGACGGCAGCTCGATCGCGTCGGCGGTCTCAGTGACCGTGGGCTCGGTCTCGAGGAGGACGCGCAGCTTCAGGATCGAGGCCTGGCCCTGCTGGTAGGAGTTGTACTGCTGCACCAGCAGCTGGATCGGTTGGAAGAAACGGTTCACGAAGAGGAAGAACGCCGTCAACTGGCCGATCTGCAGTTGGTGGTGCAGGACCATGTACCCCCCCACCGCCAGGACCACCGCTTGACCGATGACGCCGAGGAGCTGCGAGCCGGGGCCGTAGACACCGTTGATGCGCCCCGTGAAGTAGTTCGCGTCGCGATATTTGCCGACCACGTTGCGATGGTGGATCACGTTGTAGCGCTGCCGGTTGTGGGCCGTGACGATGCGCACGCCCTGCAGGCTCTCCGACAGGTCCGCCAGCACGAGCGCGATGCCGTCGCGGACCTTGTCGTAGCCGCGCTCGGAGGCCCGCTTGAACCAGATCGACATGGCGAAGAGCACGGGCATCACCACGACGATGGTGATGAAGGCGAGCTTCACATTGGTCGTGAAGAGGAAGACGGCGATGACGATCATCGTCAATCCCTGAATGGCGAATTGCGCGAGGCCGTCCTGGAGCAGCTGCTGCAGGTTCTCGATGTCGCTCGTCATCCGGCTCATGACGACGCCCGCCTTCTCCTCGGTGAAGAAGTCGAGCGAAAGTCGTTGCAGGTGCCGGAAGATGGTGACGCGCAGGTCGTTCATGACCCAGGAAGCGAGGCGTCCGGTCACCCGTACCTGACCCCACTGCGCCGCGGCCGAAACGACCACCGAGGCCAGATAGATGCCGGCGATGAGCACCACCACCGCGAAGTCCTCATGGCCGGGGGTCATCCCGTCGTCGATGGCGAGACCGGTCAACCACGGACCGAGTTGTGTCGTCACCCCGATGACGGCCACCAGCGCCAGGGCCAGTGCCAACATGCCGGGGTAGACCATGAGGAGACCGCGCAGGCTCAGTTGTCGCTTCTCGTCAGGCGACGGCTGTTGGGAGAACGTGAGTGTCGACTCGCCATGGTCGGGCTCCTGCGCCAACAACACGTCGACCCCGGCTTGGAGCTCCGGGGGAATGCCACCGAAGGGAAGGCCGGGCTGGGCCGCCCCGGGAGGGCCACCACCGCCGATGGGAGGTCCGCCGCCGAACATCAGAGACCTCCCGTCATGGGGACGTCAGATTCGAGGTCGCTCTCGCCCCCGACCGCCTCTTCTTCCTCTTCGGCCGCCGCGGCCTGAGCCAGGATCTCCGAGTACAGCGGTGTCGAGGCCAGGAGCTCGACGTGGGTGCCGTCGGCCACGATCCGGCCGTTGTCGAGCAGCACGACCCGATCGGCCAGGCTGATCGTCGAGAGGCGGTGGGCCACAATCAACGTGGTCCGGCCTTCCATGAGGACACGCAGTCCCGAGTGGATCCTCTGTTCCACCTTGACGTCGATGGCGCTCGTGGCGTCGTCGAGGATCAGGATGGGAGGGTTGATGAGAAGGGCCCGTGCGATGGCGATCCGCTGGCGCTGCCCTCCCGAGAGTGTGTAGCCGCGCTCGCCGACGACGGTGTCGTACCCCTCGGCCAGACGTCCGATGAAGCCGTCCGCACCTGCCGCCGTGGCGGCCGCGACCACCTCGTCGTGGGTGGCGTCGGGGCGCCCGTAGGCGATGTTGTCGCGAATGGACACGGAGAACAAGAAGGGCTCGTCGAGCACCACCCCGATGTTGGCCCGCAGGCTCGTCAAGGTGAGATCGCGGACGTCGTAGCCGTCGACGAGGACCGCACCCTCGGTGACGTCGTAGAACCGGGCCATGAGGCGCGCCACGGTGGACTTGCCGCTCCCCGTGCGCCCGACAAGTGCCACCGTCTCACCTGAACGCAGATGGAGGGTGAAGTCGGAGAGCACGTCGGGGTTCCCGCCATCTTCGACCGAGAGGGCGACCCGGCTCGCGGTGCCATAGGCGAATGACGCGTGCTCGAAGCGGACGTCACCGGCGCTGTCCACGAGGTCGATCGCGCCGGGCCGATCGATGATGGTGGCCTTCTCGTCGAGAATTTCGTAGATGCGCCCGGCGGAGGCGGCGGCGCGCTGGCCCATCATGATCAACATGCCGAGCATCATGAAAGGTGCCTGCATCATCAACAGGTAAATGTTGAATTTGAGGATCGCCCCCAACTCGAGTTGGCCGTGGATGACCAGGTAGCCCCCGAGCACGAGAACGAAGACGAGACCCACCTGGGACAGGTTCTGGATCAGGGGCGAGAACCGGGCCCGCAGGTCGGCATCTTTGACGTAGGCCCACTGCACCTTCTCGGCTGCGGTCGCCATTTTCCGGAGCTGTTGCTCTTCGGCCGCGAACGACTTGACCACGCGCACGCCGTTGGTGTTCTCGTCAACCACCGTGGCCACGTCGGCCAAGCGGGCTTGGATCGTCCATGACACCGGAAAGAGCTTCTTGCGCATACGGACGCCGCTCCAGTAGATGAGCGGCATGGTGGCCATCGCCAGGAACGCCAGCGGCACGCTGGTGGCGAGCATATAGCCGAAGGCCACGACCGCGATGGAGCATTGCACGAGGATCAGTGGGGCGAAGGTGAGGTACATCTGTACGGAGCGGATGTCCGAGTTGGCGCGCGAGATGAGTTGTCCCGACTGCACCCGGTCGTAGAAGGGGAACGACATGCGGGTGAGGTGTTCGTAGATGCTGTTGCGCAGGTCGTACTCGATGTCGTACGCCACCTTGAACAATGACGTCCGCGAGAAATACCCCGCAATGGCTCCGATGACGCCGAGGACCAGAATCCAGTAGACGTAGAAGTGCAGGGGAACCGTGGGGTGCGCGCCGAGCGAGTTGTCGATGGCGTCGCTGAGGAACTGGGGGATCTGCAACTGCAGTACCAGGCCCACGAAGGACAGGATGAGGGCGAGCAGGAAGTGTCCCTTGTGCGACTTGACGATGGGGTAGGCGCGCTTGATCCACGTCTTCGTCGTGTCGGGGTCGACGCCGGCTTTCGGCGGCCTGTAGGAGCTCGTGACCCCCATCGGCACGTAGGCGGCGAGCGGCTGGAGCCGTACCCCGGGCTCCGGCGCTTCCGTCGGCGCCGACGCAGGCGCCATCACCTCGCTGCGCTCGTCGTCGGACTCGGCGCCGGCGAGCTGGTGCTCGGTCGTACTCATTGGGACTTCCGGGCCTGGTGGAAATTGGCCAGTGCCTGTCCCCACAACTCGAGGGATCGGAGGGCCATCGCGCCGTCCTCGTCGGGGAGGTGGGCGGCGATCGAGGACAGGTAGGCGTCGACGGCGCGGTCGGCCTCGGCCACCGTCCGCGCCCCTTCATCGGTGAGACGAAGCGCGATGCGACGGCGATCGCCCTCCTCGTGACGGCGGTCGACCAGGCCTTTGGCCAGGAGGCCATCGATGATGGCGGTCACCGACGAGGGGCGGACGGCCAGACGGCCGGCCAGCCCGGAGGCAGCGGCAGAGCCCTCGGCCAGAATGCCCAGGACCCGATACTGCGGCAGGGTCAGGTCCACCTCCACCAAGGCGAATTGACCCGCTTGGACAGCCATGCCGTGACCCGTCCATAGGTCCCCACGCTCGGTGCGTCACCGATCGGTCGTGTGGTCGTCACGATGGAATGCGAAAAAGTCATTTCGACCATCATACAGTTAGAGTCTCTAACTACAACTCCCGGGAGGTCCACTCGGGGTCGAGCTGACGAAGGAAAAGGGCACAGCGCTGCTCCTCTTCGACTTCTCCGATGGCGCCGGCAGCGGTCTCGAGGGCATGGAGGGAACGCAGGAAGCCCCGATTCGAAACATGACGCCAGCGGACGTAACCCGAGCCACGCCATCCGGCGGCCCGGAGGGAGTCCAGCCCGCGGTGGTAGCCGACCCGGGCGAAGGCGTACTGATCGATGGGAGCCTCGGCCAGCTCGGCCAGGGTGGCCCAGGCCTGTAGGCAACGGGGGTCGGCCGCGGCCACGGCCGAGACGGCGGCTCGACGATCCGCCGGGGGGAGGGCGACTGCGGCACGAAGGGCCTCCTCCACATCGGCGCTGATCGGGTCCAGCACCGTCTCGGGGCTCCCGCTGGTGAATTGGACAGAGTGTTCGGTGGCCATGGCCTCATGTTAGGGAGGAGACTCAGCGGGGGCGGTCAGGCATAGCCGCGAGGAATCCGCCCGGAGGAGGCTTCATGTTGCAGGCCGCGAGCCTGATGGCGTTCGTTCCGGTGACCGATCTCACCCGGGCCCGGGAGTTCTATGTCGACATATTGGGGCTCGAGTTGCAGCACGCTGACGACTACGGATGCATGCTGCGCTCGAACGGGACGACGGTGCGCCTGGCGTTAGTCGAAGGATATGCACCCCCGCCGTTCACCGCTCTCGGTTGGGAGGTCGCTTCCATCGTCACGGCGGTGCGCGCCCTTCGTGCGGCAGGAGTCGTCTTCACCCGTTACGACGGGATGGAGCAGGACGATGCGGGTATCTGGCGGGCACCGTCGGGGGATCGCGTCGCGTGGTTCGGCGATAGTGAGGGCAACACGCTGTCGCTCACGCAAACGGGCTGAGGAACGTCCCGCGGTGGCTTGCTGGGACGGGGGGCTCGGGCACCACCTCGGCCCCTACATAGTGTGGAAACTGAAGGCTAGATGTCTGGCCTTTAATTTTCCGAGGGTGCCTTGACGGGATTTCGAATTACCGGTACCGGGTGGCGAGCAGGAAGCCGGCGAAGATCGGTACCAACCCGGTCACGGTACTGTTCGCGGACCGTGGAAACTGAACCGTCGCTGTCTGTCGAACGTCATCCGGGTTTGCAGGGAAGGGCGGAGGAGGCGGAGGCTCTCGCCGATGCGTTGCGGCGTCTCATCCGCCTGGCGGTGAGCACGGCGCCACCCCCGCGTGCAACCGCCGAGCTGACGGCGCAACTGACGGCCGTGGCGGATCAGTTCGAGGCCCACATCCCCGACGTGCCCCTGCCCCGCTACGCGCCACCCGATGAAGGTCCCCCCGGCGGCTTGTTCGTCGAGGACTCCATGCCGTTCGACATCGTGGTCGGTCGCTTCAACCCGTTGGCGCTCCCCGTGCGGCTCAGCGCCGCGCCGCCGAAAGCGCTCGGCCATGCCACATTCCACGTGGCCTACGAAGGAGCACCGGGATGCGTGCACGGAGGAGCTTTGGCGGCCGCGTTCGACATCGTGTTTTCGGCGGCCAATTCCATAGCGGGGGTGAACGGACCGACGGTGCGGCTGAACCTGCGGTATCGAAGGCCCACCCTGATCGGCGAGGACATGCTGTTCGAAGGTTGGGTCACTGAGACAACGGAACGGCGGGTTTTCAGTAAGGGCCACATCATTCAGGGAGGGATAACCACCGTGGAGGCCGAGGCCGAGTTCGCCGTCCTCGACCGGACGCAGCTCGATGCGATGGCGGCGGGGCGACGAGCGGCGTTCGACCACGCGGCCCGGCCGGCAACGGACTGACGCATGGCAACGCGCCAGTCCCTCGAGCCGTCCCTGGAGCCGGGCGACTACGTCTTCGTGCACCGGCTCCGTGCCCGCTTTGCCGAGACTGACGCCATGGGGATCGTGCACCACGCGGCATACCTGCCGTACCTCGAAGAGGCTCGGGTCGAGTATCTGCGTCACCTCGGGCACCCGTACAGCGAGGTGCGCCGGGACGGGCACAACTTTGCCGTGCTCGAAGTGTCAGTGCAGTATCGGCGACCTCTCGTCTTCGACGACGTCGTCGATGTCTATCTCACGGCTGGCGCGGTGAGCCGAACCACGTTCCAACTGGCGTATCTGCTCATGGTCGACGAAGAGGTGCGGGCGACGGCGGTTACCGTACACGGGTGCGTCGACGACACGGGGAAGGCGCTACGGCTCCCCGCGTGGATCGGCGAGGTGTTGTAGGCGGGTCTCAGTCGACGAGGTGGCCGCGCAACTCCCATCGATTGCCAGCCGGGTCCTGACAGAAGAGCGTCGTGCCGGCGCCAGCATCGAACGTCTTGTACTCGTAGTCCGACTTGTCGAATTTTTCCCGGAGTTCGCCGAGCGAGTCACCGAGGTCGACGGCGACGTGGGCTCGCGACGAGGGGTGGTGCTCAGGGTCCTCGCTGAGGTGGATCTGCGTCCCATCCTCCCCTTCGAACCACTTGGCCTGGGGCGGCGTGCCCGGGGTCAATTCCATGTGTTCGTAGTGCAGGAAGTCGATGAGGAATGCCGCCTCGGCGTCAGCTCCATCGACGGGAATCGAGAGGTTCACATGGTGGAGTCGGAGCATGACGCGCATCGTACCAACAGGCGGGGTGTCGAACCACTGTGTTGCGAACCGGGCGCCGTCAGGCGTCCTTGTAGATTCTGCCGTCCTTCATTACGAAGCAGACGTCCTTCGTGACCTTTATGTCCTCGGACGGGTCTCCGGGGACCGCAACGATGTCCGCCAGATAGCCGGGAGCGAGGCGGCCGAGGTCGTGTTCGCGTTCTATGAGCTCCGCACTCGTCATCGTCGCCGCCCGCAAGGCCTGCAGAGGAGTCATGCCCCGATCAACCATTGCGATCAGTTCGTCAGCTTGGGACCCGTGCGGGATTGCCGGAGCGTCGGAGCCACAGGCGATCTTCACGCCGGCCGCGATCGCCTTAGCGAGCATCTGGCGGGCCTGGGGAAAGATTTCCGCCGCCTTCTTCTGCAGGATCGGGTGGATCCGGTCGATGGCCATGTGATCAGCGAGTGCGCAGGTGCCCACCAGGAAGGTCCCCTTTTCGGCCATCAGGAGGACGGTCTCGTCGCTGGCCATCGACCCGTGCTCGATGCAATCGACCCCGGCCCGGATACAGGCGCGGATGCCGGCATCGCCGTGGGCGTGGGCGGCGACACGTAGGCCGGCCCGGTGGGCCTCGTCGACGATGGCGTCCAGCTCCTCGTCGGAGTACTGCTGGGCTCCTGCCGCAGTGCTGAACGACATGACGCCACCGGACGCCGAAATCTTGATGACCTTGACGCCGTACTTGATCTGGTAGCGCACCGCCTTGCGGACCTCGGGGACGCCGTTTGCGATCCCCTGCTCCACGCTCTGGGGCATGATGCCCGGCGCCAACCCTTGGAACATCGTCGGATCCAGGTGGCCACCGGTCGGCGTGATCGCGTGGCCGGCGGCGATGATGCGCGGTCCGGCGAACCATCCCTGGTCGACGGCGCGGGCCAGATCGACGTCAAGAAGGAAGCCCGCGGTGTACACCATGAGCCCCAGGTTCCGGACGGTCGTGAAGCCGGCCATCAGGGTGGTCCGGCAGTTGACCGCGCCACGGAGGGTCCGGTAGACGGGCGAGTCCTTCACCCCGTGCATCGGGTCGGGCAACCCGTCCGGCCCGCCCGGTCCGCCGATGAGCATGTTGAGCTCCATGTCCATAAGGCCGGGCAAGAGCGTGACGTCACCAAGGTCGACTTCGGCGGCGGGGCTCGGGAGTTCGGTGGGGTTCACCCCCACGATCTGGTTGCCATCGATCACGATCACGGCCGGGGAACGGACTTCGCCGGCCTCGATGTCGAGCCATCGGTCGGCCCGCAGGATGGTCACGTCGCTCATGGAGTCCTCCTCGTGGTTGCGCTCGTGTCCTTCATGGTCGCACGATCCGACCAACAAGGGGGGAGCCCGGGACCCGCCGACTGATCGACCTGCCGGGTAGATTGAGTGCTCAGGCATGTACCTGGGCACAAGAGGGGGCAAACGATGCGGGCTGTGCGGAACGCCCCACCCGAAGTCGAGATCGTCGACGTCGATGAGCCGGAAGGTGACGGAGAACTGGTGCGGGTAGCCGGCGCAGGGATCTGTGCCTCCGATCTGCTCTACCTCACGTACGGCAGCCGCGAGATCGCCGGGCACGAGTTTGCCGGGGTGCTCGAGGACGGCACCGCGGTCGCGGTGGAGCCGATGTTCGGATGCGCGGGGTGTCCGGAATGCGAGCGGGGGAACTTCAACCTGTGCACGGCTGGGCCCACGGCGCTCGGCATGCTGTCGGCGGGGGGAATGAGTGAGTATTTCCGTGCGCCGCGCCGCTGTCTTACCCCTCTTCCGGCCGGTCTGGACGTCAAGGATGCTTCGTTGGTCGAGCCCGCCTCGGTGGCGTGGCACGCGTGCCACATCGGGTCGCTCGGCCCCGGCATGAGGGTGGCCATCGTCGGTGGCGGGGCGATCGGCATTCTGGCGGCAACATCGGCGCAGGCCATGGGCGTCGAGGACGTGGCGATCGAGGCACGGCATCCCCACCAGTTCGATGCCCGCGACCTCGTCGGGGCGGTGGCCCCTTCAGGCCGGTACGACGTGGTGCTCGAGACGGGAGGCAGTGAAAGCTCGCTCCACCGGGCAGTGGAGCTGGCACGACCCGGCGGCACCGTTGTCTACATCGGAGTGTTCGGCGATATCGCGTGGCCCCACGCAGCGTCTTTCACGAAGGAGGTGGCCATCCGGCCCTCGCTGGGCTATTGCGGGCACCAAGGGCGCCGAGAGTTCGCCGAGGCAGCGGACATGCTCGCTGCGCGACCGGTGCTTGCGCGTACGCTCATCACCCACCGCTTCCCCCTAGAAGATGCTCAGGAGGCATTCCGCGTCGCGCGCGACAGGTCCCAGGGAGTCTTTCGTGTCGTCGTCCAACCTTGAGGGCCAGACGCGCAACGTAGGCAGTGCTGCCACCGGGGCGGTGATCTCCCCCCGGTACAGGGGAAGATGTGGCGCGATCGGGCTATCTTACGTTTCGTCCGACATTTAACTCACGAAACCAGGGGGAACAACCATGCCAGGTCGCTTGGAAGGGAAAGTTGCGTTCATCACGGGGGCGGCACGCGGGCAGGGCCGGAGCCATGCCATCCGCCTCGCTGAGGAGGGCGCCGACATCATCGCCATCGACATCTGCAAGCAGATCGAATCCAATCTCTACCCGCTTTCCACGCCGGAGGATCTGGCGGAGACGGTGAAAGCCGTCGAGAACCTCGATCGCCGCATCATTGCCCGACAGGCGGACGTGCGCGACCGTAACGCCCTACAGGCTGTCGTGGACGAGGGAGTGGCCGAGTTCGGCCACCTCGACGTGGTGGTGGCGAATGCAGGGATCATGCCGATGGGCGTCGAGAATCCGATGGACTTCGTCGACGCCACCGACGTGGACCTCATCGGGGTCATGAATACCGTGGCAGTGTCGATTCCCCATCTGCCCGATGGTGCGGCGATCGTCGTCACCGGTTCCAACGCCGGGCTGATGTCGGGCACCACCGACACGGGGTCCATGGGGGCGGGTGGCTCCGGCTACGCCTGGTCCAAGCGGACGCTCGTCGGCTACGTGGAGCAGATGGCCCTGATCCTGGCGGGGCGCATGATCCGCGTGAACGCAATCCATCCCACGAACGTCAATACCCACCTGATTCACAACAAGGAGCTCTACCAGGTGTTCCGGCCGGACCTGGAGAATCCGACGCGCGAAGACGTCATTCCTGCGTTCACTTACTTCCAAGCCATGCCGATTCCGTACGTGGAGCCCGTCGATATCTCCAACGCCGTGCTCTTCCTCAGTTGCGACGAGTCCCGCTATGTCACGGGTCAGCAGCTCCGTGTCGATGCCGGCTCGCTGCTCCGGTGGCCGAACGGGCCCAAGTAGAGGGACCAATTAGAACGAGTCCGCCGGACTCGGGCGTAGGGGGCGTCGCTGCTTTGAGCGCCGGACATATTGGTGTCATAATCCCTTGACACCAAATAACGCCAATCACCCGGGGTGCGAACAACCATGTCCGTGATCAATTCGAGCGACGTCTACTACGACCCTTACGACATTGAGATCGACGCCGACCCCTACCCGGTCTTTCGCAGGCTCCGGGAAGAAGCTCCCCTCTATTACAACGAGAAGCACGACTTCTATGCCGTGAGTTGGTTCGAAGATGTCGAGCGCGGCCTCGTGGATCGGAATACCTTCATTTCGGGCCGGGGCGGCATCCTCGAGCTCATTAAGGCCGACATCGAGATGCCACTGGGCACCCTCATCTTCGAAGACCCGCCCGTGCACACGGTGCACCGCCAACTCTTGTCCCGCGTGTTCACGCCCAAGAAGATGAATGCCCTCGAGCCCCAGATCCGAGAGTTCTGTGCGCGTGCACTCGATCCGCACGTGGGATCGAAGGGTTTCGACTTCGTCGGCGATCTGGGCGCACAGATGCCGATGCGCGTGATCGGCATGCTCCTCGGCATCCCCGAGGAGGATCAGGAGGCCGTCAGGGACCAGGTCGACGCGAGTCTGCGTACCGAACCAGGCCAACCGCAGGACTACTCCCACGGCTTCAACCCCGGTGCCGGGCTCGAAGAGTACGTCGCATGGAGGGCGGACCACCCGTCCGACGACCTCATGACGCAGTTACTGAACGCCGAATTCGAAGACGAGACCGGCACGGTGCGTTGCCTGAGCCGCGACGAGGTGCTCATCTACGTCAATGTGCTCGCCGGGGCCGGCAACGAGACCACCAACCGGCTCATCGGATGGACCGGAAAGGTGCTCGCTGAGCACCCCGACCAGCGCCGGCAGCTGGTCGATGATCCGTCGCTCATCCCCAACGCAATCGAAGAGCTCCTCCGCTACGAGCCTCCGGCACCTCACGTCGGTCGTTACGTCGCACGCGACGTCGAAATCCACGGCCAGATCGTGCCGGCAGGAAGCGCCATCCTGTTTCTCGTCGGCTCGGCGAACCGCGACGACCGGCGTTATCCGGATGCCGACACGTTCGACATTCATCGTCAAGCCGGTCAGCCCATGACATTCGGTTACGGCATCCACTACTGCCTCGGCGCTGCACTGGCTCGTCTGGAGGGCCGCATCGCCCTTGAGGAGGTACTCACGCGCTTCCCCGAATGGGACATCGATTGGGACAACGCCAGGCTCGCCCCGACGTCCACCGTACGGGGTTGGGAGACGCTTCGCGTCTTCGTGCCCTAAGGCGCAGAGGGTCTATCCACCGCTGCAAGGAGGAAACATGGGAAAGCTTGATGGCAAGGTAGCGTTCATCACCGGCGCGGCCCGAGGTCAAGGGCGTAGTCACGCGGTCCGCCTGGCCCAGGAGGGTGCCGACATCATTGCCGTGGACATCTGCGCGCAGATCGACACCGTGGGGTATCCGATGGCCGAGCCCGCCGACCTCGATCAGACCGTCAAGGAGGTCGAAGCGCAGGACCGGCGCATCATTGCCACACAGACCGACGTCCGGGACGTGGCCGCGCTACGCACCGCGTTCGAAGCGGGCGTGGCTGAGCTCGGGCCGGTCCAGATCGTGTTGGCGAACGCCGGCATCGGACCTGGCAGCCCTGTGCCCGGCGATCAGGACTGGCAAGACGCTATCGATGTCAACCTCACCGGCGTGTGGAACACCGGACGTGTCGCCATCCCGTCCATGATCGAAGCCGGCGGGGGTGGGGCGATCGTGCTCACCAGTTCAACCGGTGGTCTCATGGGCCCGGGAAGCGACTCGCCGGGTCTGCTCGGCTACACGGTGGCCAAGCACGGCGTCATCGGGCTCATGCGGTGCTGGGCGAATCTGCTCGCCCCGCACATGATCAGAGTCAACAGCGTCGCCCCCACGGCAGTCAGGACGCCAATGGCCGCGAACATCAACTTTGACGACCTCATGAAGTACAACCCCGCGCTCGCGAGCGCCCTCACGAACGCGATGCCGGTCGACCTGATTGAGCCGATCGATGTCTCCAATGCGATTTTGTGGCTGGTATCAGAGGACGCCCGATATGTGACGGGCTCGGTGATTCCCGTGGATGCCGGCTCATTGAACAAGCGGTAGGGACCGACAGGAGGGGCCGCCCGCCCTTCCGCCCGAGTTGAGCCGCTTCTACTACAGCTGGTAGTAATACCTCGGAGAGTGACGTTCCGAGGGAGTACATGAGCACAGCCGAGTTGAACGCTGTCGGGTCCCCTCGTGTGACCGCGCCCGGTGTCGCAGCGAGTGACCTTCAGCGGACGTCCCTTCTCGTGTTGGCGACGTTCTGGCTCCTCGACGCGGTACTTCAGCTCCAGCCCGTCATGTTCACCCGTGGACCCGACGGCTTCAACGCCATGTTGCGTACAACTGCTGCGGGAAACCCGGCCTGGATCGCGCACACCATCACCTGGAACGCATCGATCATCGCGTGGCAGCCGGTCCTGACCAACACCGTCTTCGCCGGCATTGAGTTTCTGATCGGCTTCGGCATCGTCTGGCGTCGCACATGCCGGGCCGCGCTCGCCCTTTCTGTCGTCTGGGCTGTCGCCGTCTGGTGGTTCGGCGAGGGCCTCGGCGCCGTATTCAGTGGGGGAGCGACGACCTTCGAGGGCGGCCCTGGTGGCGTACTTCTCTACGCCGTTCTCGCGGTTCTGCTCTGGCCGACAGATGGGGCCGACGCACCCTTTGTCGCCGCTCGCACCGTGGGGGTGCGGGCCGCCAAAGCGACCTGGGCCACCGTCTGGACGATATTGGCACTCTTCTCGATTGTGGGCTCGGGGCGATCGCCCCAGGCGCTGCACGATCTGGTCGCCGACCTGATCGCTGGTGAGCCGGGATGGCTCGCCCGACTCGACGGATCGACCGAATCAGCGCTACTCCATGACGGCGCGACATTTGCCATCCTGCTCGCGGTTGTCTGCGTCGTTGTTGCCGCGGGCGTGTTTCTGCCGCCTCGTGCCAACAAAGTGATCTTGTTGATGGCAGTTCTCGCATTCTCCGTCATATGGGTGACGGTACAGAACTTCGGCGGGATTCTCGCCGGGGGAGCGACGGATCCCAACTCTGCGCCCTTACTCATTTTGCTGGCGTTCATCTACTGGCCTTTGGCGCCCATTCTCACCGTGACGGATAACTTCGCACGAAGCGGGGGATAGCGGGTGATGGCGGATCCCCTCTGGCTCTACTACCTGTTCGCCACGCTGATGCTGGTTGTTTCTGCGTATTCCCTTGTCCTCCTCGTCGTGGCCGTAACGTCGCACCGACCCGCAGGGTGGGACGTCGATGTGGCGCATGTTCTCATGGGCGTGTCGATGGCCGGCATGTTCGTCGTCGATTGGGCCTTTGGCTCACGACAGGTATGGGAAGTCATCTTTGCGGTGTTGTTGGTTTGGTTCTTGCTCTGCGGAGCTCTGTCGATGCAGCGGTACGGCTTGCACCTTTCCCACTATCTGATCCATGCCGTCATGAGCTTGGCCATGCTCTTGATGTTCGCCTATCCGCGCGGAGCGAACCAATCCATGGCGGCGATGTCCATGTCCATGTCGTCACGGTTGGACCCGGGGCTTTCTTTTCTCCTGGCTCTCGTCGTTCTGGCGTCGGCCATCTTCACGCTGGCTTCGGCGAACAAGGGTGCTTCGCACCATGGCACCCACCCGCCGGCGCTCGCCGTCAGTGGCGCTCACCGGGCAGGAGACGCCGACGATGGTCGGAGTCAGGACTTGTCGTCCGCCGTTGGCCTCGAGGGACTGATTACGACACCATGGTTGGAAGATGCCAGCCACGTTGTCATGTGCGTCGGTATGGGATTCCTGCTCATTCTGATGACCTAGTCAGCCGCGCGCGTTGCGATCGCTGTTGCGGAGCGAGCGACGCAGGACTGCGACCTCTTCGGGAGACAAATTCTGCGCGAAACGAACAAGTGCGGAATTCCGGTCGCCACCCGCAGCCAGAGCCTCGTGCATCAGAACCGCGGTATGCGCACCCGGGGACCCTATCGCCGTGAATTGAATGTAGCGACCGTCCATCTCCCGACGGACCAACCCCTTGTGGACCAGGCGATCGAGAACTGTGGCCACCGTTGTGTAGGCGTTCGTTGGAAGTTGCCGTGCCACGTCCCGTCCGGTCAGCGCACGATCGGGCTCCTCCCAGAGGATGTCCATGACGCGCCGTTCGAGTTCTCCGAGTTTCGCTGCGCCGCAGTGACAGTTGTCACAGACACACGGATCACAAGAACACATCGGGTTGTCGCAGGTTGTGGTTGACGTGAGTTTCTCAATCTTTTCCATAGGCCAACGGTGGGCAAGTCTAGGCGAGAGGGAGGTCCGCGCCGGCGGGTCGGCCGCGCGGGTACCGCATCCCCCAGGGCCTGCTCGGTATGCTCACGCTGGTGCATCGCTTATGACGGAGGAGGTTGCCGGCCCGCCGGACAAGGAACCGGACGTGAGGTTCACCTACGCCAACGAACGAACGTTCCTTGCCTGGAACCGGACGGCGCTCGCGCTCATTGCCACCGGCGTCGCCGCCACTCAACTCCTGCCCGAATTCCACGTGACCGGCGGCCGTCGCATTCTCGGCCTGCCCATGATCGCGCTGGGCGCGCTCGTCGCGTACACCAGTTATCGACACTGGAAGGCCAACGAGCGGGCGATGCGGCAAGGTCTGCCGCTGCCCCGATCCCCGATGCCCCTGGTGCTGTCCATCGGCATTGCGGTCGTGGCGGTGATCGCAGTCGTTCTCGCCCTCCTCGGGCCCAAATAGGCCGGTCACGCGTGCCGAACGAAGACGCTGATGCGGGAGTGGAGACAGGTGACTCGGGACTCGCCCGGGAACGCACGGAACTGGCGTGGAGCCGATCGGGGCTCTCGGTTGCGGTCACCGTGGCCGTCATACTTCGGCAACTGTGGCCCCTGAAGGGGGACAGGGCCGTGGCGGCCCTCGCACTGATCGCCACCGGTTCGGCCGTTTGGGTTGTCGGCATGCAAGTTGGTCGGCGCGCGAGGCTGTTCAGCGGCGGGACGGGCGCGGTCGCCCCAGCGACCTTCCGCATGCTGACCATCGGGACCGTGGTTCTGGCTGTCGCCGGATTTGTCGTCGGTCTGCTCCTCCCCTTGTAAACCGGGGGTGTCTCGACCCTGGTGGTAGCCACACCTCCGGCATGCCAGTCACCACCCTGGTGCGGGGGGAGGGTCACGAGGAGAATCGTTCCCGTAGGCGAGGTGGGCCGGCGTCCACCTCGGCGGAGCTCAAAAGGGGATGGTCATGTCGAGAGTCTTTCGTCCATTGCGCGTTGTCTTCTTCGTCGGGAGTGTTGCGCTGTCGCTTGCGGTCGCCTCCGCTACTGCGGGAGCCGCGGCGGGGTCCGGCGAAGGGGGCGGATTGTTCCCGGTCCAGCATTGGGCCGGGGGGTCGGCGACCCCGACGGGCCGTGACCTGCCGGTCTCGAATCTCCAGGTCGTGGCTTCGGGACTTGACGCGCCACACGGGTTGACCATCGGCCCGGACGGAAATCTCTATGTCGCCGAGGCGGGCGACGGCCTCGTCGGCGCGGCCTGTGTCACGGGCACCGAAGCGGCGTGTGTCGACAACAGCGGCTCTATTGCTCGCATCACCCCTGCCGGTGCGGTATCGACGGTGACGTCAGGGTTGCCGTCGGTCGGCAATCCGGGCAACGCCCCGGGCGGAGCCGGAGTGGCCGACGTCGCGGTGCTGAACGGGGAGGTGTACGGGGTTATCCAGAACCAGAACATCGATCCGACCACGGGGGAGCAGACCTATGGCAGCGCCGGCGCGTTGCTCGGTGACCTGGTCCGGGCCCCATTGAGCGGCGGCCCGGCCGCGTCGGTCGCAAGTTTCGGACCGTACGAGGCAGTCAACAATCCGGATGGGGGTGCCGGGGCCGGTCCGGGTGATCCGGCGATCGACAGTGACCCCTATGGCATCGTCAACTACGACGGAGGCCTGGCCATCGCCGACGCGGCAGCCAACGACGTCCTGTTCGTGAACGCGGCCGGCCAGATCTCCACACTGGCCGTGTTGCCTCTCATCTCCGAGCCTGACGGCACTGGCGGGACGGTCCAGTCGCAGGCTGTTCCCACGTCGCTCGCGGTCGGTCCTGACGGTGCGCTCTACGTCGGCGAACTGGGTGGCGCCGCGGCCAACGACGTCGGAGACGTCAACGTCTACCGGATCGTGCCCGGCCATGCACCGACCGTCTACGCCAGCGGACTGACGATGATCGGGAGTATCGGCTTCGACCAAGCCGGTCGGCTTCTCGTGCTCGAGATCGACACCGCCGGCATCGCCGACCCCCAAACCGGTGGCCTTCCCGCTCCCGGAGCCCTCATCCGGATCAATAAGGACGGCACGCAGACCACCCTCGCCAGCACCGGGCTGCTCTATCCGTTGGGTCTGGCCGTGGCCAAGGACGGCGCGGTTTATACGACCAACTACGGCATCCTGTCGCCGGGCAACACCCCGATCCCCGGAACCAGTGGAGAGGTTGTGCGGATCGCTGATCCGGCGCCATCCAGCCAGCTCGGCGCCAACCTCGGCGGCTATCGGTTGGCGGCCTCCGACGGCGGCGTCTTCAACTTCGGCAACTTCACCTTCTCCGGCTCTCTTGGCGGCACCGTCATCAACAAGCCGGTGGTCGGCGTGGCGTCGGATCCGATCGGCCCCGGCTACTGGCTGGTCGCTTCCGACGGCGGGGTGTTCAACTACGGCGCAGCGGGCTTCTACGGGTCGCTGGGCGCCACCCACCTCAACGCACCCATCGTAGGAATTGCGCCAACTCCGGACGGACGCGGCTACTGGCTGGTGGCTTCCGATGGTGGCGTGTTCACGTTCGGTGACGCCGGATTCTTCGGTTCGACCGGTGGTAGCCATCTCAACGCACCGATCGTGGGTATCGCGGCGACGCCCGATGGAGGTGGTTATGACCTCTTTGCTGCCGACGGAGGGGTCTTCACCTTCGGCGATGCACCGTTCAAGGGCTCACTCGGTGGCAAGCATCTCAATGCGCCCATCGTCGGCGGGGCCGTTACCCCGAGTGGGAGCGGTTATGACCTGGTCGCCTCCGACGGTGGCGTGTTCACGTTCGGTGACGCCGGGTTCTTCGGTTCGACCGGTGGTAGCCATCTCAACGCTCCGATCGTCGGGATTTCGATCACCCCCAACGATGCCGGCTATCTCCTGGCCGCGGCAGACGGTGGCGTCTTTGCCTTCGGTAATGCGACGTTCTCGGGTTCACTCGTGGGCACGAGTTTGCACAAGCCCGTTGTCGGCATCGGCTGACGAAGGCCGCCCGCTGCGCCCATAAGAGTTAATCAGCCCGAAATCATAAGCGGAAGGTGGGTCGCTACGCTCACGGCGGTGGGAAAGAATTCAACCAATGCCAGTGTCCCGCGTGCGAGCGCCGACGGCACGGGAGAGGAATCCCCGGCGGTCGTCCCGGTACCTTCCAACGGATCGAGCCCGAAAGTCGTCAGCAAGTCTGCGTACGAAAAGGAGCTCGCCCGGTTGCAGACCGAGTTGGTCCGGATGCAGGAGTGGATCGTGCACCGCGGGCTCCGGGTGATGGTGATCTTCGAGGGTCGCGACACCGCCGGCAAGGGTGGGACCATCAAGCGGATCATGGAGCGTTTGAACGCCCGGTACTGCCGCGTCGTGGCACTTGGCACCCCCACCGATCGCGAGCGGAGCCAATGGTACTTCCAGCGGTACATCGCGCATCTGCCGGCCGCCGGCGAGATGGTTCTCTTTGACCGGAGTTGGTACAACCGGGCCGGAGTCGAGCCGCGTCATGGAATTCTGCACGCCGGAGGAGCATGCCGAGTTCTTCCGGACGTGCCCGCAGTTGGAGCGGGCGTTGGTGCGTTCGGGGATCATTCTCGTCAAGTACTGGCTCTCGCTCAGCGACGAGGAGCAGGAGCGCCGGTTCACCGAGCGCATCAACAACCCGGGCAAGCGATGGAAGCTGAGTCCTATGGATCTCGAGGCTCGGGCACGATGGGTCGACTACGCCGAGGCAAAAGACGAGATGTTCTCGTATACGGACATCAAGGAGGCGCCGTGGTACGTGGTCGACGCCAACGACAAGAAGTCGGCCCGGCTCAACATCATCAGTCATCTTCTCGAGATCGTCCCTTATGAAGACGTTCCCCACGAAGCCGTCGAACTTCCGCACCGGCAGCAGAGATCGTACGAACGCCCACCGATCGACAGCCAGACGTGGGTGCCGGCACGCTACGTGGTGCGGTGAGGTTGGCGCGTCAAACGCCGCGCTCGAGGAACTAGCTCACCGTGCGTAAGTTCATCATTATGGGCATCCAAGGGAGCGGCAAAGGGACCCAGGCCAAACTTCTGGCCGACGACCTTGACCTCGAGCACATCAGTGTCGGCGACATCTTCCGGTGGAATGTGCAGCACCACACCAAGCTCGGCGCTCAGGTGAAGCGCATTATGGCCAGTGGCAATCTCGTTGACGACGATCTGGTCGAGTCGGTGGTTCGTTCAGCTCTGGCCGCGCACGACTGGAACTTCGGATTTGTCGTCGATGGGTTCCCCCGCAACGCGCGCCAGGCCGAGTTCTTTCTCGAGAGCTACGACATCGACGGGGTGATCAACCTGTACCTTCCAGATGAGGAGGTCATGCGCCGCGTCCTGGCCCGTCGGCTCTGCTCACGGTGCGGGTTGGACTACAACCTCATCGCCCACCGTCCGCAGGTGGATGAGACGTGCGATATCTGTCAGGGGGAGCTCGTCGCCCGGGCCGACGACAATCCCGAGGCACTGGCCGTTCGTCTCGCCGACTATCACGAGGAGACCAAGCCGCTCATCGCGATCTTCGAGCGCAAGGAATTCGTCGCGACGATCGATGCGACGCAGCCGGTCGAAGCGGTCCAGACGAACATCCGCGAGCGGTTTGCCCTCCCGCCCATCGGCTGAGAACCGTCCTCATCAGGTCGTCCCTCGGCGTACCCACCACAGGCTGAATCCGGCAAGCACCAGCGCCGCACCGACGAAGATGGCTGATTCGTACAGTTGGAAGGGCCAGTAGCGGCTCATCGGCTGGTAGGTCACGAGCTCGCGCAGGTTGTAGTGCCGCGCACACGCCGAGACGAGCCTGTTCAAGTTCTCCGAGGGGAGGCCTGAGCTGACGTGCTGCACTCCATTGCCGACGGGTTGCGACGCCCCGGGTCCCGATTGAAAAAGGGGTCCAGTCACCTTGCCTGAGCACGTTCCCACGCCCGACAAGGAGACCGTGCCATTCGACGACACGGTCACCTGGGCCGAATTAGGCCCTAGGTTGCCGTTCTGTATGATCACGTGACCCGCCCCGTTGATGGTCTCTTGCGAGACGATCTGGTCGGACTGGCTCAGGGCGTTGGTGTTGAAGCTCTGGGCGGGATTCGCCGGGTCATACAGAGTGGTCGATGTGAGAGGCGACATGTAGCGGGGTCGCAGATAATCCTCGACCAGATAGCGCAGTCCGATGAAGCCGAACAGCGTCACCGCCATGGCCGGAAGCGTGCGGCGCATGAGAAGCCCGGTCGTGGCACCGAAGACAAAGGCGAATCACCGCGTAGGCCACCGGCACCAGATCGCGCCGGTCAAAGGTGGACGGGGTCAACGAGTTGTTGCTGAAGGCGTCGAGGGGGCTGAACCACCACGTCGTCATCAGGCTCAACAGACCGATCGTCACCGCGGTAACCAGGCAACCCAGACCGAGCTTGGTGGCCAGCCAACGTACCCGCGACACGCTCTGGGACCAGGCCAAGCGGAACGTGTTGTTCTCGAACTCCACGCGCCACAAGTGGCGCGCCCCAGAACATCCCGACCAGAGCAGGGGCGATGAGAAGGAGAAGGCTGACGGCCCGCAAGATGCGGTACTTATTCGAAAAGGAGCTCACGCCTCCGCAGTTGCTCCGCGCTTCACAGGGTTTGATGACAGCGTCGTACGTGTGCACCAGGCTCGGACCGGTGAGAGCCAGCGCGATGGCGATGGCCCCCAGCACCAAGGCCACCGCGACCGCCTGGCTCCGCAATTGGCGCCATGCCAGCCAGATCACTTGACCAGTCCGATCGTTGGACGGGACTGCCGAGCAGCCGCGGCAGCCTGCCCCATATACGCCAGGACAAGGTCCTCCAAACCGACCTCCTCGATAGTCCACGAGGGATCAAGGATCGGATCTTCGGTCTGCACCATCAGGGTGCTCTGTCGTTCGGTGTGACTGGACTCGACGACGACCTGGTTGCTCGGCATGGTCGCCGGATCTCGCCTCGGTCCGATCAGCCGCCGATGCGTGGCCAGGAGTTCATCGACCGGCCCCGCGAGCTGGACCCGGGAGGCGACCAGCACCACCAGGTAGTCGCATACCCGCTCGAGGTCGGCCACCAGATGGGAGGAGAGCACGACGCTGACCTCGTCCTCCGCCACCGTCTCCATCAGGACCTGTAGAAATTCCCGACGGGCCAGCGGGTCAAGGCTGGCCACAGGCTCATCGAGCAGCAGGACTTCCGGGCGTTTGGCAACGGCCAGCGTCAGCGCCAGCTGCGCCCGTTGGCCACCCGAGAGCTTGCCGGACTTCTGCGCCGGGTCGAGTCCCAATTGGGTGATGCGTGCTTCGGCTGCCTGACGATCCCAGTGAGGATTGGTCCGGGCGCCCATCTCCAGGTGGTCGGCCACACTCAACGCCGAGTAGGTCGGCGTGTCCTGGGCCACGAACCCCAGGCGCCCGAGCTGGCCTGCTTCATCGGAGGGGTGATTCCCCAGAACCTTGAGCTCGCCCGAGGTCGGCTTCAAGAGGCCAACCGCCAAATTGAGGAGCGTCGATTTGCCGGCACCGTTCGGACCGACCAGTCCCACCACGTGCCCCGAGGGGATGCTCACCGTGCAATCGGAGAGCGCCCATTTGCGGCCGTAGCGCTTGCTGAGCCCATTGGCTTCGAGGACGGCACTCACGCTATGCCCCTCTCCTGGGCGGACCGAAAGCAATCCCTGAACAGCGCCTCGATGCTCTCGTCGTCCAGCCCGGCGGTGCGAGCCTTTGTCAGCCAGCGCAGCAGGTCCTGACGGAGAGGGCCATGTGCCGCCAGCGACGAATCGCTCAAGGTCCGCGTCACGAAAGTGCCGACACCCGGTCGCGCCGATACCAGACCGTCGTGTTCGAGTTCGCGGTAGGCCTTGAGCACGGTGTTGGGGTTGATGGCCACGAGCGCCACAACTTCCTTGACGGTCGGCAACTGGTCTCCCTCGTGCAGCAGGCCGAGCCGAAGGGCCCGCCGCACCTGCTGCACGATCTGCAGATACGGCGCCACCCCTGAATGCGTGTCCAGATGGAACTCGATCACCATCCTCCTATTCAACTAGTAAGATAGTTAAACATGTATTCGGCAATTGTCAAGAGCGAGCCTGCGAAACGAGGGAAATATTTAACTTGCTAGATAAATAACTCTTAGGTAAAGTAAGTGCGATGAGGGAGCTCCGATGCCTTTGACGGAAGAACGGCTCGACGCCGCCTTTACCGCCCTGGCCGATCCGACCCGTCGGGCGATCGTCACTCGCCTGGCCCGGGGCGACGCCACGGTGAACGAGTTGGCGGCCCCGTTCGACATGACCCTGCCAGGGCTCTCCAAACACCTGAAGGTGCTGGAACGGTGCGGGCTGATCACCCGGTCCCGACGGGCCCAGTTCCGGCCTTGCCACCTCGAGCGGGCCGCGCTCGACGGGACGCTCGAATGGA
Organism: uncultured Acidimicrobiaceae bacterium; assembly: GCA_963755665.1. Taxonomy (GTDB): domain Bacteria; phylum Actinomycetota; class Acidimicrobiia; order Acidimicrobiales; family RAAP-2; genus Bog-473. The sequence goes on along the minus strand of CAVWKU010000012.1, from coordinate 48,157 downwards.
TCGATGAGCAGCGCCGGATCTGGACCGAGCGTTTCGAAAAGCTCGACGCACACTTGCGCAATCTCCAAGCCGAGTCCGGTGAGTCGGTGCGCGCGTGAGTGCATCACGAGCCACGTCGGGCCACCTGGAGTTCATGCGGATCTTCGATGCGCCGCGCGAACTCGTCTTCGCCTGCATGACCAGACCAGAACACCTGACCCACTTCTGGGGGCCACAGGGGACGACTGCTCCATCGGACCGCATCCATATCGAGCTGCGGCCTGGTGGCACGTTCGAGACGGTCATGGTCAATGATGCGGACCGTTCCGAATACCTCACGCGGGCGATCTATCTCGAAATTGTGGAGCCCGAGCTGCTCGTGTGGAAAGAGGTGGATAGCGGCATGACGGTCCGCATCACCTTCGCCGTGGCGGATGAGAACCGGACCCAGGTTCGCATTCGTCAATCACAAGCGCCCGAGGTGTTTCATACCGTCGAAGCGCGAGCCGGATTTCTGACATCGCTCGATCGCCTCGATGCCCACCTCCGCCGGTCCATAGGAGCGCGCGGCCGGACCCGTGATCGATGGGGCACCAAGGAGCGAATATGGCTGACGACGCTGCACTGCAACCGGAAGTGGCCGCTCTTTTCCTGGCTCTGGCCGATCTCCTCTCCGCCGCTCCCGAGGCTGCTTGGGACACCCGGTCCCTTTGTGAAAGCTGGCGCGTACGCGAAGTGGTTTCCCACATGACGACACCGGCGCGGTATTCGGACGACGAGTTCATGAAGGAGCTCGATCGCTACGGATATGACTTCACCGCTCTGTCGAATGACATCGCCCGCAAAGACGCAGGGCTGCCATCAGCCCGGCTTGTGGCCGATCTGCGGTCTGATCACCTGCATCGCTGGGCGCCCCCGGGAGGCGGTTACCGGGGAGCCCTGAACCACGTGGTTATCCACGGTCTCGACATCACCGTCCCGCTCGGCGAGCCGTGTCTGGCTTCCGACAACGTGCTTCGTGTGATTCTCGATGACCTCACCGCAGGGGGCGTTCACGAGCATTTCGGTATCGACATCGACGGTCGATCCTTCGAGGCGAGCAATCTCGACTGGACCTACGGGTCGGGGGAACCCCTCGTAGCGACGGCCGAGGACCTGGCCCTCGGCATGTGCGGCCGAGAGGTCCCGAGTGACCGATTCCATGGCGCTGCTCCCCTCCGGAGGGTATCCCCCTAAACCAGCAACGCGTCCGCCATCGCCGACGACGACAACGTGTCCTACTCGGTCTATGTCGGAGACAAGGCGGCGTCGACCAGCGTGTTGACAGTCGATGTCACTGCCACAAATCGCACCATCGCCCCGACCGCGGCGGACCTGAGCACGTAGTAACAATTCGCGGAAGCGATCACCACCAAACTCATTGCCGCGCCGGGTCCTGCCTAGTGCCGCATCAAGCAACGTTTGCGCGCTTTACCAGTTCACGCAGTGTTTTGTCGTGAGCATTGCGGTTGCGCCAGATGATGTAGCGGCGGATCATCGAGTTCTGCTCTTCATGGGAACGGTGGTCGGTGCCGTCGAGAGTGAAGTAACGCATGGCTTGGAACTGCGCCTCAATCCGGTTCAACCACGAGGCGTTGGTCGGGACGTAAGCCAGCTCGACGTTGTTGGCCTCGGCCCAGTCGCCGACGCGGGAGTCGACCCTGGTCGAGAGGTGGGGGCTGAAGTTGTCCATGACAATGGCGATACGGATGTTCGGCGGGTAAAGGGTGCGCAGGTAGCGACAGAACTCGAGGAATCTGGTGCGGTCCTTGGTGGTCTTTACGTGACCGTAGATCTTGTCCTGGTTCAGGTCGTAGGCGGCCAGGAGGTGCCTGACCCCCTTGGTCCGGGTGTAGGTGGCCCGGCGTCGTCGGCGCCGGGGACCAGTGGCGGTTTCTTCACCCTTGACGATTCTTGGGGCCCACTGCTTACCCGGCCGGGGCAACAGATTCAGGGGCCCGAACTCGTCCATGCAGATGATGACGTCGGGGTCACCTCTCTTTGGTTTTGCCGTTCCATCAGCGATGTCGTAGAGGTGCAGCACCCGGTTCTTCTTGGCCTCGAAGTCGGGATCGTTCGATTGCTTGTAGGTCTTGATCACTTGAAACGAGACGCCCTCCTCTCGGAGTACCAGGCGCAGGCCCTCGTGGCTGATGTCGTCGACCACCCCCTCAGCCACCAAGAACTCGGCCAGCTTGGACAAGCTCCAGGTCGAAAAGGGCAGACCGTGGTCGACCGGTCGGGACAGGGCCACCTTTTTGATCTCCCGGCGCTCGGGCAGGGTGAATTTCGGGGGCCGACCTCCCGAGTACTTCGGGGCCAACGAGTCGAACCCGTCAGCGTTGAAGTTGTGGATCACCTCTCTGACCCGGTCCTCGGAGGTAAAGGCGATCCGGGCAATGGCCGGTACATCCATCCTCTGGGCCGACCAGAGCACGATCTGGGCTCTTCGCCATCGCACTACCGAGCCCGAACCCCGGCGCACAATGGCCAAGAGCTTGTTGCCCTCCACATTAGTGATGTCTCGTACAGCCACGCGTTCTGCCATGGCACTACTTTGCGCGATCGCAGAGTCAAAGTGGTGGACGCGCCCCACCAACGTTGCCGGTCACGGCACTAGTTACGGCCGATTCTCTTCCACGAACCCAAGGAGATCTGTCCATATGCCGAACCTGACTGTCATCCGAGGTGCCATTGCCCTCACGGCGGCATTGGTAATCCTCCCGCTATCCCGGGGGACCGCGGGTGCTGTTTCGAAGGCCAGCGGTAAGCCGAATACGTTCCTCCCTTCCGGCCAGGTGAGCGGAAAACTAACCCTCGAATCTTCCGAGTCGTGCGAGGCCGACAACATCTCCACGTCGGACGGAGCGACCACGGTTCGGGTCTATCTGACCGACCATGGCATCAAGCCCAAATCGGGTGTCCGGTTCCTACTGCTGGAAGCCCACTCCTCGAAGATCACACTGCCCGCGCCCAGTCCGGCATCGGTGGCGTTGGGAGCAAATACCGGTGCCACCATCGCTATTGAGTGGGCATCGAGCCCCACGACAGGAAGCGGAACGGTGAAGTTCGGACCTCATGATCGATCGGGAAGCCTTAATGGCACCCTCCCACCTGGCTCGAATCAGACTGGTGCCACTGCGAGCGAGACAATCGTCGGTACGTGGTCCTGTTCCAAATGAGCGGCCGAAGTGGGGCCAAGGCCACTGGCATCGGGAGTCCTTGAATCGGTCTGGAGTTCAAGGCACGAAGGCCGCACGTGACCCCCTCTTCTGCGTGGGTCTCGACGTGGGATTGTCAAAGTTGGTCACCATTTCGCAGAGTCCCAATTTCGACTCACGAATATCACCGCACTCTTGGGTCACTTCTCCGTTTTCTTTGTGACTTTCGACCTTAGTGACGGCTTCCTGACCCTGCGTACGATTTGTGTGAACCGATCCGCTGTAGGTCGTCGGGGTCGACCTGGGTTCCAGGTCTTCGGTCAGAGAGCAGGTTCGAACATGACAGATGTCAGTCAGGGACCCGGCTGGTGGATCGCGTCAGATGGGAAGTGGTACCCGCCACACCTTCACCCGTCGGTCGCTGAGCTGGCGCCATCCCAGTCGTCCGTACCGTCCCAACTGCAGCCGGCCCATGCCGCCTGGGACTTGCAGCCAACCGGCGCTCCATCGTGGACCTCTCCTCCTTCGTACGCGCCCTATCCGCCGGGCTACGGGCCGCCGCCGGGAATGCCGACGATGGGAGGCGCTCCCTACGTGGACCCCAGTGTTCGTGTCGACGGAGTGCTCCACCTTGCGCTGGCTCCGTGGTGGAAGCGCTTCTTGGCTCTCTTGATCGACAGCATGGCTCTTGGTACCGCTGCCTTCATCTTCTTAGTCATTCTCGGAGCGGTGACCCAAAACTCCAATGCCTCGACCACGAACACCCAGCCGCTGAGTCCAGGACAGGCCGTTGTGGGCTTCCTCGTGCTGTTCGTTGTGGCCTCCATCCCGTTTGCGCTCTACTTCGGCATCATGAATGGCTCGAGTCGGGGCCAGACACTCGGGAAGATGGCCATGGGCATCGCCGTACGCGACGCTCGTACCGGCGGCCCCATCGGGTTCTGGCGCGGTGTCGGGCGCTACGCCATCACCATCGTCTTCTGCGCGGTCTTCGTGATCCCCTACATCATCGACAACCTGTCGCCCCTGTGGGACAACAGGTGTCAGGCGTGGCACGACCATGTAGTTCACTCCGTGGTCGTCGAACGCAACCCCTGAGTTGTCCGTGGTCACTCAGTTCACACCCGTTGCCGTCCCCTCGCCCGCACCGGCGTTCGCTGCCAACTGGTACCCCGACCCCTGGAACCTCGCTCCCTGGCGGTGGTGGGACGGCACGCAGTGGACGCCCGTCCTCTATGGCCCCTACGGCGAGGCGTGGCCGACGCAGACGTCACGCACTCCTCCCTTCGTACCCAAGGGTCCAGGGATCAAGGGGGGTGGTGTGGCCGCGGTCGGTGCCGGTATCGGGCTCGCCGGCACCATCGCGGTAGCCATAGCCTTTGCCATTGCGACACAGGGCCAGTTCGACGGCAACGATCCCTGGTACCTGTTGGTCAGCCAGCTCGCTCTCTGGGTCGGCTTCATCGGCGCCGTGGTGGTCGCCTCCCGGATGAACGGCACGGGCAGCCTCGTCGCCGACTACGGACTGTCATGGCCCCGAATAAAGGAACTCTGGCTGGGGCTGGTCGGCGCAGTCGTGGGCCGCATCCTGCCGCTCATCGTGCTGATCTGCATCGTCCTCGCCGGCGCGGGTTTCGGCGCTCCCAATGGCGCCGCCCCGCGCATTGTGGGGGTGACTCCCTCGGGCACTGCGGGCTGGGTGGTCGTGGTACTCCTGACGGTCGTCGGGGCGCCGATCGTGGAGGAACTCTTCTTCCGGGGTCTGCTTCAAGGGGCGTTCACCCGCCGGATCGGGGCGGTGCCGGCCCTCTTCGTCACGGCGATCATCTTCAGCTTCGCCCACGTGCTCGGTGAGGGCCCACTGGCCCCGCTCGTGCTCTTCCCCATGGCGTTGGTCCTCGGGTACCTCCGGCACCGAACGGGCAAGCTCGCCGCGGGCATGGTCGCCCATGCCTTCTTCAACGCGATCCTCTTCATGTTGTTCTTGGTGCCGGCCTTCCGCTGACGGGTCACTCAAGCGGAGCCCTTGAAAGCTTCCCCGCAGGGCAAAGACCGCCGGGACCACGCCTGTAATTTCTAAATGCTAGAAGGCTAGCGATTAGAAATTACAGGCGCCAGGGGAGACCTCTGCCGAGCGAGCAATCCGAAAAAAGCGCCCCCGGCAGGACTCGAACCTGCGCCACCGGCTCCGGAGGCCGGTGCTCTATCCGCTGAGCTACGGGGGCACGAGCAGGGGAAGAGCGTACTCTGCCCGCCGGCGATGGCGTCCCGCCGCGGGCGGCGGCTGCCGTATCCTGCGATGCCATGCCCACGGACGAGGAATTGGCCAGTGCTCCGGTGGAGCGGCAGCTGCTGCCGCGGACGGCCATCGTCGACCCTGAAGGGCATCTCCGGGTGGGGGATATCGACCTGCTCGATCTCGCGGCCGAGTTCGGCACGCCCCTGTTTGTCTACGACGAGTTCCATCTCCGTCAAGCCTGCCGGGCCGCCGTCGAGGCCTGGGGGGAGGGCGTGGCCTACGCCGCGAAGGCATTCCTCTGCCGGGCCATGGCCCGTCTAGCCTGGGAAGAGGGCATGCACCTCGATGTGGCCTCCGGCGGCGAGCTGCACGTGGCGCTCTCCGCCGGTGTGCCCGCCGAGAAGCTTGTCCTGCACGGCAACAACAAGTCCGAAGAGGAGTTGGCGGCCGCGTTGGCGAGCGGCGTCGGTCGCATCGTCGTCGACTCGTTCGACGAGATCGCCCGCCTCGGCCGCCTCCTCGATGCGCCGACCGGGCGACCGGACCGTCCCCGGGTTCTCGTGCGGGTCACGCCCGGAGTCGAGGCCCATACCCATGAGTTCATCCGCACCGGGGGGGAGGACTCCAAGTTCGGTTTTTCCGTGGCATCGGGTGCCGCGGCCCAAGCGGTGGCCGCGCTCGGAGCTGCTCCCGGGTCTGGAGCTCGTCGGCGTGCACGCGCACATCGGCAGCCAGGTCTTCGATGTGTCGTCCTTCGAGCAGGCGGCCGAGGTATTGGGCCGGTTCTTCGCTCCGCTCGCTCTCCCCGAGCTCGTCGTGGGAGGCGGCCTCGGTGTCCCCTACGTCAACGGAGAGTCGGCACCCACGCAGGCCGAGTGGGCGGCCGCGACGCGTGCCGCGTGCACCCGGACCGGCGTGGATCCCGCGGTGCGGATTTCAGCCGAGCCGGGCCGGTCGATCGTCGCCGCAGCGGGGCTGACGCTGTACACGGTCGGGACGGTGAAGACGCTTCCCGGGATCCGCACGTATGTCAGCGTCGACGGCGGCATGAGCGATAATCCCCGTCCGGTCCTCTACGGGAGCGGCTACGAAGCGTTCTTGCCCCGCGCCGTCGGGGCGCCGCGGCCCGAACCGGTCCGCCTGGTGGGCAAGCATTGCGAGAGCGGGGATCTGGTGGTGCCCAATGCGTTCGTGCCCGAGGGACTCCGCGTCGGGGACATCGTCGCCACACCGGTGACGGGTGCCTACGGCTATGCCATGGCCTCGAATTACAACAAAGTGCCACGTCCCGCTGTGGTGTTCGTGGCCGACGGCAGTGCGCGGGTGGTCGTGCGAAGAGAGAGTCTCGACGACATGATCCGCCTGGACTCGTGAGTCCCCGTCACCATTTCGCGGTCCAGGCACCCTGTAGCTTTGAGCAATGGCCCCTCAGGCAGCCGATCCGCAGGCCCCGTCCCCGGTGAGGGTGGCCCTCTTGGGCTGCGGGAACGTGGGAGGCGCACTGGCGGAGCTGTTGGTGGCGCGCCAGGACGACATCGCGGCACGTACGGGGATCCGCCTCGAGCTGGTCGGCATCGCGGTGACCGACATCGACCGGCCCCGGCCCTCGACCATTCCGACAGCGCTCTTCGAGACTGACAGCGCCGCGTTGGCGGTGCGCAGCGACGTGGACATCGTGGTCGAGCTGATCGGGGGGCTCCATCCGGCCCAGGAGTTGATCGAGTCCGCCTTGCGGGCCGGCAAGCCGGTCGTGACGGCGAACAAGGCCGTTCTCGCCCTTTGCGGGGCCGAGCTGGCCGACCTCGCCGCCGCACACGGCGTGGACCTTCTCTATGAGGCGGCGGTGGCGGGCGCGATCCCCGTTATCCGGCCATTGCGCGAATCGTTGGCCGGCGAACAGATCGTGCGGGTGATGGGCATCGTCAACGGCACGACCAATTTCATTTTGACCCGCATGGAGGAAGATGGCGTCGACTTCGACGACGCGCTCGCCGAAGCGCAGCGTCTCGGGATGGCCGAGCGTGATCCCACCGCCGACATCGAAGGACATGACGCGGCAGCGAAAGCGGCGATCCTGGCCGCGCTGGCCTTCGGGAGCGATGTCGTCGACGTCGACGTGCACCGCGAAGGGATCTCGGGGATTGCGGCGGCGGACGTGGCGTACGCGAACCGCCTGGGGTACTCGGTCAAACTCCTGGCGATCGCCGAGTTGGTGAACGGCGGTCCGGAGCTCTCGGTCAGGGTGCACCCGGCCATGGTGCCGAAGTCGCATCCGTTGGCCTCGGTGCGCGGCGCGTTCAACGCGGTCTTCATCGAAGGCGCAGTCAGCGGCGAGCTGATGCTCTACGGGCGGGGAGCGGGCGGGGGCCCGACCGCCAGCGCCGTGCTGGGTGATCTGGTGGATGCCGCGCGCAACTTGCGCGCCGGTGCACCCGGACCGGCACCAAAGCGGACGAGTATCAGTGTGCGTGCCCAAGCGGAGTTGCGATCAGCGTTCTATCTCAGCATGGATGTGGCTGATCGGCCGGGTGTGCTTGCAGCGGTGACCAAGGTCTTCGGTGACCATCAGGTGTCGATTCGCGCCATGGAGCAGGTGGGCCTGGCCGACGAGGCCCGCCTCATCTTTCTCACCCACCTCGCCCGTGAAGGTGATCTTCTGGCCACGATCGACGCGCTCCGCTTGCTGGGGGAAGTCGACCGGGTCAGCGGGGTGTTGCGGGTCATCGGCGAGGGGGAGGAGTAGAGGGTGGGCGTCGGCTGGAAGGGTGTCATGGAGGAGTACCGCTCGCTCCTGCCGATTCGCAGCGACACGCCCGTCGTCACCTTGCTCGAGGGTGGGACGCCGTTGGTCCCCGCTCCTCGTCTGTCCGAGCGTGTCGGCGCGCATGTCTGGCTGAAGGTCGAAGGAGCGAACCCGACAGGATCCTTCAAGGACCGCGGTATGACCATGGCCATCTCCATGGCGGTCGAGGAGGGCGCGAAAGCAGTGGTCTGCGCGTCCACCGGGAATACATCTGCGTCCGCTGCCGCCTACGCAGCACGCGCCGGTCTCGCGTGCGTTGTGCTCATCCCCGAAGGTCACATCGCGTTGGGCAAGTTGGCGCAGGCTTTGGTACATGGTGCGCGCGTCCTGCAGGTGCGTGGAAACTTCGATCAGCTACTGACGATCGTCCGCGAGCTTCCCGACCACGCGCCGATCACCGTCGTCAACTCCGTCAATCCGCACCGCATCGAAGGACAGAAGACAGGGGCGTTCGAGATCGTCGATGTTCTGGGTGATGCGCCCGACGTGCACTGCATACCTGTCGGCAATGCCGGCAACATCACCGCGTACTGGCGGGGCTATCTGCAGTACAAGGAGAACGGGAGCGCCACGAAGTTGCCTCGCATGCTCGGGTTCCAGGCGGCCGGCGCGGCGCCGATCGTCCTGGGCCATCCGGTGGAGAATCCCGACACCATCGCCACGGCGATCCGGATCGGCAACCCGGCGAGTTGGTACTCGGCCACAGCGGCCGCCAGCGAGTCGGGCGGCTCTATCACCGCGGTGACCGATCAGGAGATCCTCGGTGCCTATACCTTTCTGGCCCAGCAGGAATCGGTCTTCTGCGAGGCCGCATCGGCAGCGTCGGTGGCCGGTTTGATGAAGTTGGGGGTGCCGGAGGGTTCCACCGTCGTATGCGTTCTCACAGGCCACGGGCTGAAAGACCCTGACCTGGCCATCGGGCAGATCTCGGTGCCCTCGGTCGTCGATCTGGATCTCAATGTCATTCTCGCCGAACTTTCCCTGTAGAATGGTCGAGGTTCACCACGAAGCGGCTCCCGATCGGAATTCGGAGGGTGTTGGCATAGTCGGTGTGGCCCCGCTAATGTATGTACATCCCCACTGCGCTTTGGAAGCGCTCCCGCGGGTACCAGAAGGTCCCGGGTGTTTCTTGCAGAGGTGATCGGGGGAAGGTGCCGTATGCATCCTTTCTCCTCCCTATTTCACTCGCCGCGCGCGGACATCCCGTGCCGGTGATAACCCTCTATGGAAGAGGAGCCCGATGACTGCGGAACAGCAGCTCGAAAGGTCGGTACTCGAAGGCAAGGAGCGCGACGAGCTCAGTGCCATCGCCCAGGCCATGTCGCTCAAGACGACGACCCGGACCAAGAAGGCCGACATCATTGATCGAATTCTCGACGCCACTGGTGTGACCAGCAACGGCGAGGCCCACGGCACCAACGGCTCGTCCAACGGCGATGCACGCGCCAATGGGACCGCCAACGGCACCAAGCCGGCCCGACGGCCCCGGGCGGCGGCCACCGTCGCAGCGGAGCCCGACGCGTCCGACCGGAGCGGCCACCGTCACCGAGGCGCCGAACGCCGACGAATCCCGCGTCCAGGCGCTCCCAGCGACAGCGGACCCGCCGTGTTCGTCGAGCCGCCCGAGCTCTCGGACGGGAACGACTCCGGCACGACGCACCAGAACGGCCAGAACGGCCAGAGCGCGCCGACCCACCAGCAGAACCGGAATCGGCCCAATCAGGGTCAGCAGAACCAGAACAATCGGAACAACCAGAACAACAACCAGAACAACAACCAGAACGACGGGGGCGACCTCGGCAACCGGCGTGGGCGCCGGCGGCGTGGCCGTGAGCGTGGTGTCGGCGGCGAGTTGCAGGGCGGCGGCGGGCAGGAGCAGCCGTACTCAGGCGAAATGGTCGAGGTCAAGGGCATGCTCGACCTGCGCGACGAAGGCTACGGATTCCTGCGTTGCGGTGGGTACCTGCCGTCGCCCAAGGACGTCTACATCTCCATCAGCCAGGCTCGTCGGTTTGCCCTGCGCAAGGGTGACTACGTCGAAGGCGCGTGCCGTCCAGCGTCGAACAATGAGAAGTACCCGGCATTGCTCCGCATCGACACCGTGTCCGGGCTCGACCCCGAAGAGGCACGCAACCGGCCCCGCTTCGAAGATCTCACCCCTTTGTTCCCCGACTCCCGGCTGCACCTCGAGATGGCCGAGGCGGGCGACAAGGACAACCTGACCGCACGGATCGTCGACCTGCTCTCGCCCATAGGCAAGGGACAGCGTGGGTTGATCGTCTCTCCGCCCAAGGCCGGGAAGACGACGGTCATGAAGCAGATCGCACACTCGATTGAGGCCAACAATCCCGATGTCCATCTCATGGTGCTCCTCGTCGACGAACGGCCCGAAGAAGTGACCGACATGCGGCGATCGGTACGAGGCGAAGTCATCGCCTCGACGTTCGATCGCCCGGCCGACGAGCACACACAGGTGGCCGAGCTGACCATCGAGCGTGCCAAGCGTCTGGTCGAAGTCGGTCGTGACGTCGTGATCATTCTCGACGGCATCACGCGTCTCGCCCGGGCGTACAACCTGGCCGCTCCGGCCACCGGTCGGATCATGTCCGGCGGTGTGGACTCGGGTGCGCTGTACCCGCCGAAGAAGTTCTTCGGCGCCGCCCGCAACATCGAGGAAGGCGGCTCCCTCACCATTCTCGCCTCCGCGCTGGTGGAGACCGGCTCGAAAATGGACGAGGTCATCTTCGAGGAGTTCAAGGGGACCGGCAACATGGAGCTCCGGCTCGACCGCCGGCTCTCCGAACGCCGCCTGTACCCGGCCATCGACGTCAACGCCAGTTCGACCCGGCACGAGGAGTTGCTCTTCGAGCGGGGCCAGCTCCAGCAGGTCTGGAAGCTGCGGCGGGTGCTCAACGCCCTGGCCAATGACGGGAAGGAAGCGGCCGGGCTCGAACTCCTCATGGACAAGATCCGCACCACCAACAGCAATGACGAATTCCTGGCTGAAATAGCCAAAGGACCTGCCACCTAGGGACACCGCCGGTCCGAACGTTGCCGGCGAACCCCTACACTGGCCCGACCGAGACGACGCAGGAGACACCATGAAGCCCGATATCCACCCCGACTACATCGAAGCCACTGTCAAGTGCTCGTGCGGCAACACGTACGTGACCCACTCCACCAAGTCCGATCTTCATGTCGAACTGTGCAACGAGTGTCACCCGTTCTTCACCGGCAAGCAGAAGCTGGTTGACTCGGGTGGACGCGTGGAGCGCTTCCAACGCCGTTACGGTGCCCGCAAGGGCAAGGCGAAGGCCGCACCCGCCGCAGCGACACAGGACTAGGCCAGCCGCGACGTCGCTGGGCGTCTCCCGCCTGGCCATCCTTGCTTCTCTCAGGACCCCCTCCATGTTCGATGACCGGATTGCCGCGCTCGAGGCCGAGTTCGACGCGGTCGAGGCCGACCTCGCGGACCCGGCCATTCTCTCCGATTCCGATCGCGTACGCGATCTCTCCCGACGCCATAAGGAGCTCGGGGAGATCGTCCGCGTCTGGCACGAGCTGACCGCTTCCCGCGCCGACGTGGCCATCGCCCGCGAAATGATGACCGAGGCTTCGGGCGATGAGCGCGAGATGATGCGCCAAGAGGTCGAAGAGGCCGAAGCGGCCGTGGCCGAACATGAAACAAGATCCAATCGCTGCTGCTGCCCAAGGACCCCAACGTCGGTCGTAACGTGATCATGGAGATCCGCGGCGCGGTCGGTGGTGACGAGGCGAATCTCTTCGCCCGGGTCCTCTACGACATGTACCAGCGCTTCGCCGCGTTGGAGAAGTGGAAGGTCGAGATCCTCTCGGAGGATGCATCCGACCGGGACGGGATCAACGAAGCGGTCTTCTTGGTCAAGGGTCCCGACGCCTACCTGCGCCTCGAGCACGAAGCGGGCACGCATCGTGTGCAACGGGTCCCGGTGACCGAGGCCAAGGGACGGATCCACACGTCGACGGCCACCGTCACCGTGCTGCCCGAGGCAGCCGAGGTCGAGGTGGACATCGATCCGAACGACCTCAAGATCGATGTGTACCGCTCGACCGGTCCCGGTGGCCAGTCGGTGAACACGACTGACTCGGCTGTGCGCATCACCCATATCCCCACCGGCACGGTGGTGGCCATGCAGGACGAGAAGAGCCAGATCCAGAACCGGGCCAAGGCGATGGTCGTGCTGCGGGCCCGCCTGCTCAAGGCCGAGCAGGATCGGCAAGCCGCGGCCATGTCGCTGCAGCGCAAGGGCCAGGTGGGGGCGGGGGGCCGGACCGACAAGATCCGCACCTACAACTTCAAGGAGAACCGGGTCACCGACCACCGGATCAACCTGACCCTCTACAAGCTCGACCAGGTGCTGGCGGGGGACCTCACCGAGCTCACCGATGCCTTGATGGCGGACAAGCGGGCGCGTCAACTGGCCGGCGAGGACGAAGAGGTTTCGTGACCCGGGGCGAGCTGACTGCAGAGCTCGCCGCCTCGCTGGGCCTGCGTCACGAGGCGCGCTTCATCGTCGAAGAGGTTCTCGGCTCCTCCGGCTCCGGTCCGGGTCCGGGTCCAGGTCGTCGGCACCAGCCGACCTCGCCGCGATCCGCACGCTCGAAGCACGCCGTCGGGCCGGCGAGCCGTTGCAGTACGTCCTCGGCCACTGGGCCTTTCGCACGCTCGATCTCCTGGTCGACCCCCGCGTGCTCATTCCGCGTCCCGAGACCGAGCAGGTGGTCGAGGTGGCCCTTCGCGAGCTCGACCATCTCGGGCGCGAAGCGCCCGTCGTCGTCGATGCCGGCACCGGCTCCGGCGCCATCGCGCTATCCCTGGCCGCGGAATTAGCTGCTCACGTTCCCGACGGCCGTGTGTGGGCCACCGACGCCAGCGTCGACGGCGCTCGCCGTGGCGAAGACCAATCTGGCCCGGGTGCGCGCGCAGCGCAAGGGAACGGTGCTGCCCGTCACCTTGGTGCAGGGGTCGTGGCTCGGCGCGCTGCCCGCCGATCTGCGGGGTGCGGTCGATCTGGTCGTCGCCAATCCGCCCTACGTCGCAACGGAGGAATGGTCGCGATCTTCCCGGTGACGTGCGACGTGAACCCTACGGCGCTCTGGTGGCGGGAGCCGGTTCCGACGGGACCCCCGGGCTGGCGGATGTGGAGAAGGTACTGGCGCAGGCGTGGACCTGGTTGGCGCGGCCCGGTGTGGTGGTCATCGAAATGGCGCCGGCCCAGACGGACGCCGGCGTCGCGCATGGCCCGGTCACTGGGGTACGTCGACGTGCGCGTGGAGCAGGACCTGGCGCAGCGTCCGCGGGCTCTGGTCGCCCGCACCCGATGAGCGGTCCGCCCGTCGTGGCCCCGCGCCAGCTCGGCGACGTGCTCGACGCTCTGGCGGCGGGCCGTGCCGTCGCCGTCCCGGGCGATGGTGGCTATCAATTGGCGGTCAGCAACGCGCATGTCGGATCCCTCGAGATCTTGCGCGCCCACGGCGCTCCTGCAAGCGATGTGGACCGTGCAGATCGTGGTGGGTCGCAGGACAGCAGGCAGCGGCGCTGTCCGCGCCGTGGAACACGCAGACGACGCATTTGACGGATCGCATGTGGCCCGGTCCGCTCACGCGTCATTCTGCCGGCCCCCGTCGATGCGCCCTTGTCCCGCTGGACCGGGGGACAGCGTCGTGTGGATCACCATGCCGGCGGTGCGGCCCCTCCGGACCCTGGTCCGACGGAGTGGGCCCCTCGCGGTGCTCCACCTCGTGCGTGCCGACGGAGCGCCACTCGTGCACGCCGAGGAAGTGTCGGACCGGCCTGATCGCCGCCGAGGACGTCGCGTTCATCGTCGACGGCCCGTGTCGTGGCCCGTCCCCGACGGTGGTCGACTGCACGCTGTCGCCCCCGGGGTGCGCCATGTCGGCGCGTTGCCCGAGAGCTACGTCGAGGCCGCACTCCTGATGGCCGGCCGCAAGCGCACCTGGTTCACGCGCAGGAACGCCGACGACAGGTTGGGTTGAACTGGCGGCTCCGCCCTCGGGGATCATGCCCCTGGGAGCCTCGGTGCCCCCGATTCCCTGTGCCCCTAAGAGTCACGGTGTCGCCGATTCCCTGTGTCGCCGGGACTCTCCCGAGCCGCTCGGTACACTGAACTCTCATGCGCGTCGCCTTCGGATCGGACCATGCCGGGTTCGCTCTCAAGGAGGTCCTGAAGGCCGACCTCGAGCAGCGGGGACACGTGGTCACGGACCTGGGGACCACCAACGCCGAGGTGCGGGTGGACTACCCCGACTTCGGCGCCTCGGTGGGGCGAGCCGTGGCGCGCGGCCTGGCTGACCTGGGGGTCTGTACCTGCGGGTCGGGGATCGGCATCGCCATGGCGGCCAACAAGATTCCCGGCATCCGTGCGGCGGTGGTGCACGATGTGACCACGGCCACCCTCGCCCGCCGGCACAACCATGCGAACGTCGTGTGCCTCGGGAGCCGCGTGGTGGGCGTCGCCGTGGCCGTCGATGCCCTCGCGGCCTTTCTCGACGCCACCGAAGAGCCCCGCCATGATGGGCGCATCGCCAAGCTGGCCGACCTGGACCGCCACCCCGACCTGGACCGCCACCCCGACCGGGACCGCCACCCCGACCGGGACCGGGAGCTCATCCACGACCACGAAGGAGCTCTATGAGCACGTACGAAACCGCACTCTCCTCCGATCCGGAGGTGGCGGCCCTCATCGGCAAGGAGCTGGAACGCCAGCAGACCACGCTGCAGCTGATCGCTTCGGAGAACTTCACGTCGCCGGCCGTGCTGGCAGCAACGGGATCCGTGCTGACCAACAAGTACTCGGAGGGTTACCCGGGCAAGCGGTACTACGGGGGCAACCAGGTGATCGACGAGGTGGAGGATCTGGCCCGCAACCGGGCCACGGCGCTGTTCGGGGCCGACCACGCCAACGTGCAGCCCCACGCCGGGGCGAACGCCAACCTCGCCGTCTACCAGGCCCTGCTGGAGCCGGGCGCCACCATTCTCGCCATGCGGCTCGATCACGGGGGGCACCTGACGCACGGCTCCCCGGCGTCGATCACCTCGAAAATCTGGCGCTTCGTGGCTTACGGGGTGACCCCGGCCACGAAGGATGCCGATGCTCCGGGCGAGGTCATCGACTTCGATCAGGTGGCTGATCTGGCCAAGCGCGAGCAGCCGGCCCTCATTGTGGCGGGCTCCACCGCATACGCCCGCACGATCGACCCCCTGCCGTTCCGGGAGATCGCCGACTCCGTCGGGGCGCTCTTCATGTTCGACGCCGCCCACCCGGCGGGCCTCATCGCGGGCGGGGCCCACCCCAGTCCCGTCGGGGTGGCCGACGTGGTCACGTTCACGACGCACAAGACGCTGCGCGGCCCGCGGGGAGGTGCCATCCTCTGCGGCGCCGACCTGGCGAAGAAGATCGACAGTGCGGTGTTCCCGGGCCTGCAGGGGGGTCCGCTGGAGCACGTCATCGCGGCCAAGGCGGTGGCGTTCGCAGAGGCGGCACGCCCCGAATTCCGCCGCTACGCGGCCGACATCGTGACCAACGCGGCCGCTCTGGGCGCCGCGATGATGGACGAAGGCTTCCGTCTGGTCTCGGGCGGCACCGACAACCACATGATCCTGGTCGACCTGCGGACGTTCGACGCCGACCTGACGGGCCGCGAGGCCCAGGAGGTGCTGGACCGGGCCGGCATCACCCTCAACCGCAACACCATCCCCGACGACCCCCGTTCACCGTTCGTCACGTCGGGGCTCCGGCTCGGCACGGCAGCCGAGACCACGGCGGGCATGGGTCCGGGCGAAATGCAGACAATCGCCTCTCTCATCGGGCGCACGCTGCGGGACCGGGCCGACGAGTCCCGGCTCGCGTCGGTGCGCGGTGAGGTCGCCGCCCTCTGTGCCGCCTTCCCGCCCTACCCGGACCTGTTGACCTAAACGGGCATGCCGGACCTCGGGTGGTACGGGCTGGTGCTGGTGGTGGCGGCGGGAGCGACCGCCGCCTTCACCATCCCCGCCCGTCGCCTGTCCCTGCGGGTGGGGTACGTGGCCGCGCCCAACCAGCGCACGATGCACGATACGCCGATCCCGTACGGGGGCGGGGCTGCCATGTTCCTGGGCTTCCTGGTTGCGGTGCTGGCTGCGGCGGCCATCCCGGCCCTGCGCTCGGTGTTCGTCGATTCCCCCGAGATGCTGGGTGTCGTCCTTGCCGCAGGCGCCATCTTCGCGGTGGGCCTGATCGACGACGTCCGCGACATGTCGGCCCCGGCCAAGTTGGCGGGGCAGATCCTCGCGGCCAGCATCCTGTATTTCCTGGGTGTCACGATGTACCAGTTCAAGGTGCCGCTGGCCGGCTTCATCGTCCTGACCCCCGGGATCATCCCCCTCATCACCGCCGCCTGGGTGATCGCCCTGGCCAACGCCATCAACCTCATCGACGGCCTCGACGGGCTGGCCGCGGGGATCGTGGCCATCGGCGGGGGGGCGCTGGCCATTTACGGCATCCGTCTCATGGCCCTGGGCATCCTGCCGATGGACAACGTGGGCCCGCTGGTGGCGGTGATCGCCTGTGGCATCTGCCTGGGCTTTCTCCCCTTCAACTTTCCGACCGGCCGCAAGCAGTCGGCCCGGCTCTTCATGGGTGATGCCGGCGCGCTCCTCCTCGGCGTGCTCATGGCGGCCTCGACCATGGTCATCGGAGGGCGGACCCCGCCCACCAGCGGCGTGACCTATTTCTTCTTCGCTCCGCTGTTCATCCCCTTCTTCATTCTGGGAGTACCGATCGTCGACCTGGCCTTCGCCTTCATCCGGCGCACCGCGCACGGGCAGAGCTTCCACACCCCCGACAAGCAGCACATTCACCACCGCCTGCTCCGCCTGGGCCACGGGCCCCGGCGCAGCGTGCTCATCCTGTGGGCCTGGACCGCCATCCTCTCGGGGTTCTTGCTGTTCCCCCTGTTCATGCACCAGGCCAACGCCTTCATCCCGCTGGGGGCGGCGGCGCTCGGCGCCGGCCTCTATACCTTGTTCCACCCCGGGTTGCGCAAGGGAAACGGCGAGGCGGCGGACGAGGCCGCCGACGATGTGGTCCCCGTCGCCCCCGGGTCCCCCGGCGTGGCAGCCGCCGGGAAGAGCGAAAACGGGCATGCGCCCGAGTCGGCGGCCAACGGCCGGTCGGCCGAGGTCATCCGGTTCCCCTGATCGTGTATCGGGGAATCGTTTGGACGCCATCAGGGCCAAAGTGCGATGATGACAGCTGTGTACTTCGTCCACCTCGCCTCGTACGACGCCTCCATTCCGGGCTGTCGGCCGACGGACTCTGGCGCGCCACGTCCCGCGTAGAGGATCGGTTTTCGTATGCGTGGTCAAGTAAGCACAGTTGTGCGCGCCCGGTCCGGTGACGGATCCCGAGAAGAGGCTGGGAGAATCGCCCGAGGTCGACGGGGTCAAACCGTTGCCCGGTGCGGTGGCATTCCTGAACATGGGGCTCTCGGCCGCGGTGTGTGTGGGGGCCGGCGTCGTGTTGGGAATCTGGGCGGACGATGCGTGGCATACCGCGCCGGCACTGCTGGTCGTGGGATTGTTGCTGGGGTTGGCGGCGGCCACCTTGTTGGTGGTCGGGCAGATTCGCAAGTATCTGTAACGGGGGCGGCGTGAGCATGATGTCGGGTCTATCGGACCTCGAGGGGACGGCACTGGTAAAGGTGCTGCGCCGCACGACGGTGTCGGCGTTGATCGTGGGCGGGGGAGCCGTGATCGTCGCGCTCTTCGTCTCCTCGCCGCTCGCCGCGGTGGGGATCGTCATCGGGTTGGCCATGGCCATCGTCAATCTGCGCTTCCTCGATGCGGGAGTGGCCAAGGTGCAGACCAAGGGGGAGACCAACAAGAAGGTGCTGCGCCGCGCCATGGGTACGAAGAGCGTGACGCGGCTCGGCGTGATCACCGTCATCGCCATCGGCCTCTTGTTCCTGAACGGAGCGCTCGGCATCGGCACGGTCATCGGCCTGGTGATCTTCCAACTCCTCTTCGTGGCCAACGTGGGCCGGGTGCTCGTGAGCCAGGGGATCCAGTGAGCCGGAGCCTTCGATGAGACACAGCTTCCTGCTGGCCAGCGGCAACATCACCATCGGCGACCACCGCGGCGTCGTGCACGTCGGCGGTCTGACGATCGACCTCGATGTCGTCTGGACCACGCTCATCGCTGCCGCCATCGTGCTCGCCCTGGGTTTCTTCATGGTGCGCAAGGTCACTTCAGGCGTACCCGGCAAACTGCAACTCTTCTGGGAGACGGTCACCGAACAGGTCTCGGACCTGGCCGACTCGGCCATCGGACCCCAGGGTCGGCGCTTCGTCGGCCTTGGCGTCAGCGTCGGCATCTTCATCCTCGTGTGCAACTGGCTCGCCTTCGTCCCCAGCGGGTCTCCGGGCTTTCTGGCTCCGCCCACCGGTGACGTCAATCTGCCGCTGGCCATGGCCCTCACCGTCATCGTCCTGGTCCACTACAACTCGATCAGGACCCGCGGCTTCAAGGGTTACCTGAAGCACTACGCCACGCCCTATGCCGCACTTGTCCCGATCAACATCATCGAAGAGATCACCAAGCCGATCACCATGACCTTCCGACTCTTCGGGAACATCTTCTCGGGTGTCCTGATGATCACCGTGATCGTGACCCTGATCCCGCCCTACCTGTCCTGGATCGGCTTGGCGGTGTGGAAGCCTTTCGACGAATTGTTCATCGGCGCTATTCAGGCCTTCATCTTCGCTCTGCTCACGATCATGTACCTCGGTATGGGCATGAGCACCGACGAGCATTAGGCGTGTGACACACGCATCCCCGTTCAATCGATCTAAGTAGTTCTTGACAAAGGAGAGAAAGATGGCAGCAGACACAGTAGAAAGCTCGATACGCATTGCCGGCGCCCTCGTCGGTGGCGGCCTTGCGCTCGGGGGAGGCGCCATCGGCGCCGCCGTGGGTGACGGTCTGGCCGGATCGCAGACCATCGCCGCCATCGCCCGGCAGCCCGAGATCGAGGCCAAGGCCCGTCAGTACTTCTTCCTGACCGTGGGTCTGGTGGAGGCCATGTACTTCATCAACCTGTTGTTCATGGTGGTGTTCGTCTACGTCTTCGCCGCCAAGAGCGTCAAGTAGGAACCGTTGTCCAGGCCGGATAGTCACCGGAGACCGAGAGCGACATGACGACAGCAGGCATCTTCCTTCTCCCGAACGGGACATTCTTCGTTGAGCTGATCGTCTTCATCGTCCTGATCATCATCATCGGGAAGAAGATCATCCCGCCCATCACCGGGGCGATGGCGGAACGACAGGAGCGGATCCGCGCCTCACTCGACGCGGCCGACCAGGCGCGTGCCGACGCCTCGGCCGCCGACGACGAGCGCCGTGCCGTGCTCGAAGAGGCACGCCAGACGGCACGGGAGATTGTGGCGCAGGCTAACCGGACCGCCGAGGCCGTACGCGTCGACGCGCAGACCCGGGGCCAGGTGGAATTCGAGCGCATCGTGGGTGGGGCCGAGGCCGAGGTGGCCCGGGCGCGCCAGCACGCCATAGAGGAGGCGTCGAACCGTCTGGGCGAGATCGCCATGGACGTGGTCGGGCGTGTCATCGGGCGCCCGGTCAGTGCCGCCGCCCACCAGGACCTCATTGAGGAAGCAGCCGCGGCCTTGCGTGCCGATGCGGCCGCCAGTTCCGGAGCCCGCCAGTGACCAGCTTCATCATTGAGCTGATCGTCTCGATCGTCCTGCTCTACATCATCTGGAAGAAGGTATGGCCGCCACTCAACGGGGCCATGGCGAAAAAGCAGGACCAGATCCGCGCCTCCCTCGAGTCGGCCGACCAGGCCCGCGCGGACGCACTGGCCGCCGACGACGAGCGTCATGCCGCGCTCGAAGAGACACGGAGGACCGCCCAGGAGATCGTGGCGCAGGCCAACCGGACCGCCGAGGCGGTGCGCGTCGACGCGCAGGCCCGGGGCGAGGCGGAGTACGAGCGCATCGTCGGCAGTGCCGAGGCCGAGGTGGCCCTGGCACGTCGAGCGCGCGGTCGAGGAGGCGGCGAGCCGCCTGGGTGAGATCGTCATGGATGTAGTCGAACGGGTCATCGCACGCGAGGTCAACGCCGAGGCCCACCACGAGCTCATTGCGGAAGCGGTCAGTGCGCTGAACGCCGACGCCACCGGCAGCGCGGCCGCCAGTTCCGGGGCCCGGCAGTGAACCCCACCCTGCAGGGGTACACCGCGGCCATTCTCGAGGCCGCCGGTGCGGCGGGCGGCGATGTGCTCCGCACCCTGGCGAGTGACCTCGGATCCATCGAGCAGCTGGTCCTGGCCAACGCGCCCCTGAACGCCGCCCTGACGGACACCACCATGCGCCCGGCGGTCCGTCGCGCCGTGATGCTCGACCTCCTCGAGGGCAAGGTATCCGCCCCGGCCCGTCGCCTGGCCGCCTTCGCCTCTTCCGCCGTACGCGCCCCTGAGGTTCCCGCCGCCTTGGGCTGGGTGGCCACCCGGGCCCGCCACGCCGCGGAAGGCCAGGAGTTCGAAGAGCCGCCGTTGAGCCTGACCGAGTCCCGCCAACGTGTCGGTGGCTTCGCCGTCGCCGTGCACGAGGACCTGCCCACGGCCGAGCTCGAATCGCTCGAAGACGACCTGTTCCGTTTCGGCCGCATCGTCGGCGCCACGCCGGCGTTGCGCGCCGCCCTGGTCGATCGTGACCTGGCCCCGCAGGCGCGCCAGGCGCTGGTCACCCAGCTGCTGCAGGGCAAGGTGCCCCGGAGCACGATCTCGCTGATCCGCTACGTGGTGGCCGGCGGCCGGGCGCGCGACATCGTCGGGACGCTGAACTGGTTGGTCGAACTGACGGCGAAAGCACGCGGCTGGCGCATTGCGCTGGTGCGGGCGGCAGCGCCGATCGAGGACGGCGCAACAGGCGTCGCTGTCGGACTCGCTGAGCAACTTGGCCGGGGCGCCGGTCGAGCTCCAGGTCATCATCGACGAGGCGCTGCTCAGCGGGGCGGTCATTCAGATCGGCGACCTGCAGGTGGACGCCAGCGCCCGGGGCCGGATCGATGCCCTACGGGAGCACCTGCTCCCGGCCGGGTGGGAGGACAGCGGTTTCCACACGCGTGGGGCGTGCGGATGAGCGGAACGACGAGACAGACAGAGGGAGCGGGTTGATGGCAGAACTGACGATCGACGCCAGTGAGATCACGGCGGCGTTGCAGAAGAACGTGGATGAGTACACGCCGGTGGTCGGGACCGAGCAGATCGGCCGGATCGTCGAGGTCGGTGACGGAATCGCCCGCGTGTCGGGCCTCCCTGGCGCCGCGGTCAATGAATTGCTCGAGTTCGAGGACGGGACACTGGGCCTGGCCCTCAACCTGGACGAGGACACCATCGGCGCGGTCGTCCTGGGCGAGGTGGACACCCTCGAGGAGGAGCAGACCGTCAAGGCGACCGGCCGGATCCAGACGGTGCCCGTCGGCGACGCCCTCCTCGGTCGCGTGGTGAACGCACTGGGCGAGCCCATTGACGGCAAAGGTCCGATCGCCAGCACCGAGTCCCGCCGCATGGAGGTCCAGGCTCCGGGTATCGTCGGCCGCCAGCCGGTCACCGAGCCCATGCAGACCGGTATCAAGGCCATCGATGCCATGACGCCGATCGGCCGCGGGCCAGCGTGAGCTGATCATCGGTGACCGCAAGACCGGCAAGACGACGGTCGCCGTCGACACCATCCTCAATCAGGCCGGCCAGGGCGTGAAGTGCATCTACGTCGCCATCGGACAGAAGAACTCGTCGGTAGCCCAGACGGTGGCCACGCTCGAGTCGCACCAGGCCCTGGAGTACACCGTCGTGGTCGTGGCCTCCGCCGGCGATCCGGCCCCGTTCAAATACCTCGCCCCGTACGCCGGGCTGCGCCATGGGCCAGCACTGGATGGAGAACGGCGAGCACGCGCTCATCATTTACGACGACCTGTCGAAGCAGGCCGAGGCCTACCGTTCCGTCTCGCTCCTCCTGCGCCGCCCACCGGGCCGCGAGGCATACCCGGGCGACGTCTTCTACCTGCACTCCCGCCTGCTCGAGCGCGCCGCCAAGCTCTCCGATGCCCTCGGCGGCGGTTCGCTGACCGCACTGCCGATCATCGAGACCAAGGCCGGCGACATCTCGGCCTACATCCCGACGAACGTGATCTCCATCACGGACGGCCAGGTCTTCCTCGAGTCCGACCTCTTCAACTCGGGTATCCGTCCCGCCATCAACGTCGGCAACTCCGTCAGTCGGGTGGGCAGCGCGGCACAGGTCAAGGCCATGAAGCAGGTCTCGGGAACGCTCAAGCTCGACCTGGCCCAGTTCCGTGAGCTCGAGGCGTTCGCCACGTTCGGTTCCGAGCTCGACAAGGTCTCCCAGGCCCAGCTCGACCGGGGCTACCGTCTGACCGAATTGCTCAAGCAGCCCCAGAACGCGCCCGTCCCCGTCGAAGAGCAGGTCCTGGTCGTCTACGCCGGGACCAAGGGTTGGGCCGACTCGGTGCCGGTGCCCGAGGTGCAGCGCTTCGCCACCGAGCTGGTCGAGTACTTCAAGGGCAACCACGCCGCCGTGCTCGACGCCATCCGGACCAAGGGCTCCCTGCCCGACGGCGACGAGCTGGACCGTGGGCTCACCTCCTTCCTCGAGGGTTTCGACACCGGGAAGGTCGACTGATCCATGGCCGGAGGCCAAGAGCGCGTCCTGCGGCGTCGCATCCGCAGCGTGCAGTCCACCAGGAAGATCACCAAGGCCATGGAGCTGATCGCCGCCTCGCGCATCGTGCGCGCCCAGGCCCGCATCGCCGCCAACCGGCCCTACCGGATCGGCATGGAGAAGATCCTGCGCGTGACGGCCGCCGCTGACCCGACCGCAGCCAAGAAGCTGTTGGGGACACCCGAGTCGCCGACCCGGGTCGGCATTCTCGCCGTCGTGGGCGATCGGGGACTGGCCGGCTCGTACAACTCGGGCGTCCTGCGGGCCACCGAGCGCCTGGTGGCCGAGCACACGCAGAACGGGGCCGAGGTGACCCTGTGGACCGTCGGCAAGAAGGCGCCGGGGTACTTCCGCTATCGCGGGATCGAGACCGAGCGCTCGTTCCCCGGCATCGCGGACCGTCCGGAGTTCGACGATGCGCGCGCCGTGGCCTCCGCCGTGACCGCACCCTTCGTAGCCGGGGAGATGGACCTGGTGCAGATGGTGTCCACCCGCTTCTTCTCCGCCGGTAGCCAACGGGTCGAGACCCTGCAGATGCTGCCCGCTCCCGCTGCCCGACGAGGACTCCGCGGATGACGGCGGCGAACCGCCGCATGCACCCGGTACCGTCGGGTACACCGAGTTCGAGCCCGAACCGGAGAAATTGCTGGCCGAATTGGCCCCCCGGGCGGCCGAGTCCGAAATTTTCGCCGCCCTGCTCGAAGGGTCGGCGTCGTTCTTCACCGCACAGCAGCGCGCCATGGCGGCGGCGACCGACAACGCCGACGAGCTCGTGCGCACCCTGACCCGCGTCATGAACCGCGCCCGTCAGGACTCCATCACCACCGAGATCATGGAAATCGTTGGCGGCGCCGAGGCGCTCCGCCAATCGAAGGGAGCTTGACCACAATGACCACCACCGCAGCGCAGGACACCGTCCCGGCCGGCACACTCGAAGACGGCCGGGTCGTCTCCATCGCCGGCCCCGTCATCGACGTGGAGTTCCCGCCGCACGCCCTCCCCGAGATCAACCACGCCGTCGAGTTCACCATCGACCTGGAGGGCACCTCGTCGCAGGTGACCGCCGAGGTGGCGCAGCAGATCGGCGACGGCCGCGTGCGGTGCATCTGCATGCAACAGACGGACGGCCTCGTCCGGGGCACGGCGGTGCGCAACCTGGGCCGGGGGATCACGGTGCCGGTGGGGAACGCCGTGCTCGGTCACGTGTTCAACGTGCTCGGCCAACCCCTCGACACCGACGCCGTCGAGGGCGTGGACGACTACTGGGAGATCCACCGCAGCGCGCCGGCCTTCGACCAGCTCGAGCCGCGGGCCCAGATGTTCGAGACCGGGATCAAGGTGGTCGACCTCCTCGAGCCCTACGTGCAGGGTGGAAAGATCGGCCTCTTCGGCGGGGCCGGCGTGGGCAAGACCGTCATCATCCAGGAGATGATCCACCGCGTGGCCCAGCAGCACGGTGGTGTCTCGGTCTTCGCCGGCGTGGGGGAGCGCACCCGCGAGGGCACGGACATGTGGCTGGAGATGCAGGAGTCGGGCGTCATCGACAAGGCCGCCCTCGTCTACGGCCAGATGGACGAGCCGCCGGGGGTCCGGCTGCGGGTCGCCCTGGCCGCGCTGACCATGGCCGAGTACTTCCGCGACGTGCAGAACCAGGACGTGCTGCTCTTCGTCGACAACATCTTCCGTTTCGTCCAGGCCGGCTCCGAGGTCTCGACCCTTCTGGGCCGCATGCCCTCGGCGGTGGGCTACCAGCCGACGCTGGCCGACGAGATGGGCGAGCTGCAGGAGCGCATCACCTCCACCAAGGGGAAGTCGATCACCTCGCTGCAGGCCGTGTACGTTCCCGCCGACGACTACACCGACCCGGCGCCGTTCACGACGTTCACCCACCTCGATGCCACGACCGAGCTGTCACGCCAGATCGCGGCGCTCGGGATCTACCCCGCCGTCGACCCGCTGGCGTCGACGTCGAACATCCTGGCGCCCGAAATCGTGGGCGAGCGTCACTACGCCGTGGCCCGTCGCGTGCAGGAGGTCCTCCAGCGCTACAAGGAGCTGCAGGACATCATCGCCATCCTGGGCATGGACGAGCTCTCCGAGGAGGACCGGGTGACCGTGACCCGGGCCCGCAAGATCCAGCGCTTCCTCTCGCAGCCCTTCTTCGTGGCCGAGGTCTTCACCGGCGTGCCGGGGATCTTCGTGCCCATCGACGAGACGGTGGAGTCCTTCGAGGCGCTGGTGAACGGCGAGCTGGACAACATCCCCGAGCAGGCGTTCCTCAACGTGGGTGGCGTGGAATCGGTGCTGGCCAAGGCCAAGACGCTGCAGGACGAGGCCGGATAGTGGCCGACGGCGTCTTCGGCGTGGAAGTTGTGACCCCCGAGCAGTCGCTCGTGGCGGGGGGTGCCACCTCGGTGGTGCTGGCGACGTCGGAAGGCGCGCTGACCGTGCTCGACGGGCACACGCCGCTGGTCGGCGATGTCGTGCCCGGGCTGATCAAGGTCGACCTGGCCGACGGGACGCACGTCCACCTCGCGGTGCACGGCGGCTTCGTCCAGGTGGACACGAGCCCCGGTGCGGCCGAGGGTCTGGCCGACGGCGACGGTCCGCTCCCCGGGCTGTCGACCCGGGTGACGGTGCTGGCCGGTATCGCCGAGCTCGCGACCGAGATCGACGTGCCGCGGGCCGAACGGGCCCGTGAGGTGGCGGCGCAACGGGTGTCCGAGCTCGGCTCGGGACGGGGCGCGGCGGCCGAGCAGGCGGACGGGCGAAGCGTCCGATCCCGCTCTGCGTGAGGCCGAAGAAGCGTTGGGCCGGGCCGAGCTCAGGTTGAGCGTGGCCGGCTCGGGGGAGTAGGGGCGGCGGGCGCAGACGAAGCACGTCGTCGGGACGCCGAGCCCACACGGCGCGCCGAGCCGACACCTCTGGAAGTAGATTGCTAGGATTCTAGCAATAAGATTTACAAGGTCTCCTGCCGGTTCCGTGGGTCCACTGGCCTGTGCTGCCTATCGGACGGACCCAGACGTTGAACCGACGCCGAGGTCGAACCGACGCAGGTGTCGAACGACATTCAGACGAACGAGACGGAGCTGAACTCCGACAGCTTCGCCAGCGCGTGATTGGCGTGGATGGTGCGCAGCGTCCCTGACTTCGAGCGCATGACCAGCGACTGCGTGGTGGCGCCGAACTCGTGGAAGCGCACGCCTTGGAGGAGCTCGCCGTCGGTCACGCCCGTGGCGGCGAAGAAGCAGTTGTCCCCCTGCACGAGGTCGTCGGTGCTGAGCACCGCCTCGAGGTCGTAGCCGGCTTCCAGCGCCGCCGCCCGCTCCTCCTCGTCGCGGGCGAAGAGCCGCCCCTGAATCTCCCCGCCCATGCATTTGAGGGCGGCGGCCGCCAGCACGCCTTCGGGGGTGCCGCCGATGCCGAACAGGATGTCGGTGCCGGCGCCCGGCCATCCGGTGGCGATGGCCCCGGCCACGTCGCCGTCCGTGATCAGCCTGATGCGGGCGCCCGCGGTGCGCACCTCGGCGATGAGGTCCTCGTGGCGGGGGCGATCGAGAATGACGGCCGTGAGATCGCGCACCGGGCGGCCGAGTGCCTCCGAGAGTGCGTGGAGGTTCTCGGTGGGCGTCCGCCGGATGTCGCAGGCACCCTTGGCCCGAGGGCCGACGGCCAGCTTCTCCATGTAGACGCACGGACCGGGATCGAACATCGTGCCCCGCTCCGAGACGGCGATGACGGCCAGGGCACCACCTCGGCCCAAGGCGGTGGGTGTCGTGCCGTCGATGGGGTCGACGGCGATATCGGTGAGCGGGGGCGACCCGTCGCCGATCCGCTCGCCGTTGAAGAGCATGGGGGCGTTGTCCTTCTCGCCCTCTCCGATGACGACGATGCCGTCCATCTGCACCGAGGAGAGCACCACCCGCATGGCCTCCACGGCGGCGCCGTCGGCGCCCAATTTGTCGCCCCGGCCCATCCAGCGGCTCGCGGCCATGGCGGCCGCTTCGGTGGTCCGGACCAATTCCATGGCCAGGTTGCGGTCAGGGGCCTGCGGTTGGGTTGCCACGGCCCAGACCCTAGTTGGTCGGCCATCGCGAATGGGCCGTTCCGCGCCCGCCCCGCGAGCGATACTTGAGGCCGTGCAAGAGATCGTGGTCCGAGCCAACGGCCCACTGAGCGGGACCGTGCGGGCCGGAGGGGCCAAGAACTCGGCCCTCAAGCTGATGGTGGCCAGCCTGCTCGCCGAGGGGCGCACGGTGCTGCGCAACGTGCCGCTCATCGACGATGTGGACTCCATGGCCGACGTCCTGCGCGCCGTCGGGGCCGCCGTGGAGCGTCTGGCCGACGGCGACGTCGCCATCACGACCCCGGCGGCGGAGCACCTCCATCCGGTGGCGCCCTACGAGCTGGTCGAGCGTATGCGGGCCTCGGTCGTCGTCCTCGGGCTCCTCCTGGCCCGGTGCGGCGAGGTCCACATGCCACTCCCGGGCGGCGACGACTTCGGCGATCGGCCCATCGACTTCCATGTGAGTGCGTTGACGGCCATGGGGGCCCGGTTCGAGATCTCCCATGGTGAGGTGCGGGGCTACGTCGACGGCGGCCGCCTGGTCGGCACCAAGGTGGTGCTCGAGTACCCCAGCCACACCGCGACCGACAACCTCCTCATGGCCGCCGCATTGGCCAAGGGCACCACGGTGATCGAGAACGCGGCGAAGGAGCCCGAGGTGATCGACCTGGCGGCCATGTTGGGTTCGATGGGTGTCGTCGTCCGGGGGGCGGGCACCTCGCGCATCGAGATCGAGGGCGTCGACGAGCTGCGTCCCACCACCCATGCCGTGGTGCCGGACCGGGTGGTGGCCGCCACATTCGTGGCGGTGGCGGGCATGACCGGGGGCGACGTCACCATCGCCGATGCCCGGCCGGACCACATGGAGATGCTGTTGCGCAAGGTCAACCAGATGGGCGTGGTGACGACCATGGGGCCCGAGGGCCTCCGCGCCACCGCTGACCGCCGCCTGGTGGCGGCCGACGTGGCCACGCTGCCGTACCCGGGCGTGGCCACCGACTTCAGCCCGCTGCTGGTGGCCATGCTCACCGGGGCCGACGGGGTGGGCATCCTCACCGAGAACCTCTTCTCGGGTCGCTTCCGCTACGTCGAGGAACTGCGCCGCATGGGGGCCGACATCAAGACCGAGGGGCACCACGCCGTCGTGCGCGGCGTGCAGCGCCTGTCCGGGGCCCGTGTGCGCGCCCCGGACATCCGGGCCGGGGTGGCCCTCGTGCTGGCCGGGCTGGTGGCGGAGGGCGAGACCACGGTGACCAACGCCCACCACATCAGCCGTGGCTACGAGGACCTGGTTGGTGCTCTGCGCTCGCTCGGTGCCAAGGTAACCGGGACATGAATCGACGACTCCCGACGGAACCGGCGGCACTGCTCGCCCTGGCGCAGGAGAACGACCGGGTGGCCCTGGCCCGCCTGGTCTCGATGGTCGAGCGCGGGGGCGGGCCCGGGCTGGAGGTGGCCCGCCTGGCGTATCGAGGCGACGTGCCCTACACGGTCGGGCTGACCGGAGCGCCGGGCGCCGGCAAATCGACCCTGACCGATCGGCTCATCACGCTGGTCCGGTCGGGCTGGCCCGCGCCCTCCCCCGAGGCGATCGATCAGGTAGGAGTGCTGGCGATCGACCCCACCTCTCCGTTCAGCGGGGGGGCGATCCTGGGCGACCGGGTCCGCATGCAGACAGCACGCCCTCGATCCGACCGTCTTCATCCGCTCCATGGCCACGCGGGGGCACCTCGGTGGCCTGGCCCTGGCCGTCCCCGATGCCGTGCGCGTGCTCGGTGCGGCCGGCGTCCCTGTCGTCATCGTCGAGACCGTCGGCGTGGGTCAGATGGAGGTCGAGGTGGCATCGGCCGCCGACACCACCATGGTCGTGGTCACGCCCGGCTGGGGCGACTCCATGCAGGCGAACAAGGCGGGTCTCCTGGAGATCGCCGACCTCTTCGTCATCAACAAGGCCGATCGGCCGGGAGCGCGAGAGGCGCGGCGCGATCTCGAACAGATGCTCGACCTCTCGTCGCTCGGCGAGTGGCGGCCGCCGATCATCGACACCGTCGCCTCGACCGGCGAGGGGCTGGACGACCTGTGGCACGAGATTGCCCGCCATCGCGCCCACCTGGCGTCGTCGGGGATCCTCGAGCAGCGGCGGGCCGATCGGATGGCGCACGAGCTCCGGCGGGTGCTGATGGCCCGGAGCGCCCTCGTGATCGACGAGCTGGCCGCCGGCGAGGAGTTCGCCAGCGCGGTCAAGGCCTTGGCGGCGGGGGAGCTCGACCCCTATCAGGCCGCCGACCGCCTCATGGGTCCGAATGCCTGAACCATCGACCACCGCACGCGTATGAGCCTTCCCCCGATTCCCGTGAGCGCCGGCGAAGGCCCGTTCGACCCTTCGGCGCGATGGTTCCAGCACGCCGTGTTCTACGAGGTCCTGATCCGCGGCTTCTTCGATTCCAACGACGACGGCACCGGTGACCTCAAGGGCCTGCGCGAGAAGCTCGACTACATCGAGTGGCTGGGCATCGACTGCATCTGGATGCTCCCGTTCTATCCGTCCCCCTTCCGCGACAGCGGCTACGACATCAGTGACTTCTTCAACGTGCATCCCGATTACGGGAGCATCGGCGACCTGGTCGCCTTCCTGGAGGACGCGCACGGCCGGGGCATCCGGGTCATCGCCGACCTGGTCATGAACCACACCAGCGATCAGCACCCGTGGTTCATCGAGTCGCGCTCGAGCCGGGACAACGCCAAGGCCGACTGGTACGTCTGGAACGACGACGACCAACGCTGGCCCGACGCCCGGGTGGTCTTCACCGACACCGAACGCTCCAACTGGACGTGGGACGACACGCGGCAGCAGTACTACTGGCACCGCTTCTTCCACCATCAGCCCGACCTCAACTACGACAATCCAGAGGTCGCGGACACCATGATCGATCTGGTCCGCTTCTGGCTCGACCTCGGGTTCGACGGGTTCCGCCTCGATGCGGTGCCCTACCTCTACCAACGTGACGGCACCGCCGGGGAGCACCTGCCCGAGACGCACGCCTTCATCAAGCGCATCCGCAAGCAACTCGAGGTCGACTACCCCGGTCGCATCCTCCTGGCCGAAGCCAACGGCTGGCCGAGCGACGTGGCGGACTACTTCGGCGACGGCGACGAGTGCCACCTGTGCTTCCACTTCCCGCTCATGCCCCGCCTCTTCATGGCGGTGCGGCGCGAGCAGCGCTATCCCATCACCGAGATCCTGGCCCAGACACCCGTCATCAACGATTCGTGCCAGTGGGCCATCTTCTTGCGCAACCACGACGAGCTGACGCTGGAGATGGTCACCGACGAGGACCGCGACTATCTCATCGCCGAGTACGCCAAGGACCCGCGGATGAAGCGCCACATGGGGATCGGCCGCCGGCTGGCCCCCCTCCTCGACAACGACCGGCGCACGACCGAGCTTCTCTATGCCCTGTTGCTGTCGCTGCCGGGGAGCCCGGTCATCTACTACGGCGACGAGCTCATGATGGGCGACAACATCTATCTCGGCGACCGCGACTCGGTGCGCACGCCGATGCAATGGTCGCCGGACCGCAACGGCGGGTTCTCCAAGGCCGATTTCGCCCAGCTCTACCTGCCACCGCTGATGGACCCGGTCTACGGATTCAGCGCGGTCAACGTGGAGGCGCAGTTGCGCAACCAGGGGTCCTTCCTGCACTGGTTGCGGCGCATGCTGACCGAACGCCGCGCCCTCCCGGTGATGGGCGTGGGCGAGATGGAAGTCCTGCCGTGCGCCAATCCTTCCGTGCTGGCGTACATGCGCTCGGGTGAGGTGGCCGACATTCTGGCGCCCGCCCCCGGGTTGCATGCTCCGGTGCACTGCGACGCTCGACGCCGGCCTCGAGGGGCGCGACTGGGATCGGCCCATGGTGATGGCGCGTACCGTGCCGGCAGGGAACGAGGGGGCGGGGGACGAGGCGGTGCGCCGGTTCCAGGCCGTGCTCTGCGTCCACAACCTGAGCCGGTTCGCCCAGCCGGCCGAGTTGTCGCTGGCCAAATGGGCCGGGTCCATCCCCCACGAGGTGCTCGGACGTGTGCCGTTCCCCAACGTCACGGAGGAGCCCTACACGATCACGCTTCCGCCGTACGGTTTTCTGTGGTTCGATCTGGTGGACGAGGATCGGCGGTCGATGGAATGACACCTGAGCGAGAGCAAGCCCTGCGCACCTTGGTTGAGGTCTGGCTCTCGCACCGCCCCGTCGATGAATGGCACCGCACGACGTCGACGGAGATCGCCATCCGCCGGGCCGAGGTGATCCTCCCCGGCCGGCCGGGCCTGCTCGATCTGGTGGCCGACGTGAACGGCCGGCTGGCCCATCTGGTCGTCGGTCT
Source organism: uncultured Acidimicrobiaceae bacterium (assembly GCA_963755665.1). Classification (GTDB taxonomy): domain Bacteria; phylum Actinomycetota; class Acidimicrobiia; order Acidimicrobiales; family RAAP-2; genus Bog-473. Next base: position 16,699 of record CAVWKU010000012.1, on the reverse strand, counting down.
GCGGCAGTGTCGGCGACGAGCCGCATTTTCTGCGGGCGGGTGACGAAATGGCCCTCGGCCTGCTCGAGGACGACGACGGTCTGGCCGTGTGCACGGACGCGTTGCGCGACGCCCAACTGGCACCGCTGACGCTCGCCACCATCCGGGGCGTGGCGGCGCGTCCGGGGCCGGTGGCGCTGGTGCGCGACGACGAGCACGCCACCGTGCTCGACTGCGGTGATCGTGGTGATCTCTGGGTCTTCCCGTGGGTGGAGGAGCACCCGCAGCCGGCCGTCGACCTTTTGCAGGCACTCGACGGGGCGGGCTTCAACCATGTGGCCGCCCCGCTGGTGCGCTGGACCTGGGAGGGGCGGGATCTGGGGTTCGTCCAGGAGCCCCTGGCGGACCGCTCGGGGGGTTGGGCGCTGGCGATGACCTCGCTGCGCGACCTCTACGCACTCGGCGGCCGCCCGGAGGCGGCCGGTGGCGACTTCGGCCCCGAGGCGCATGCGCTGGGCACCATGACCGCCCGCATGCACCTGGCGCTCGACCGTGCCTTCGATCGCCATCCCGAACCGGTGTCGGACTGGGTCGATGCGGCCGAATCGGTCATCGCCGAGGCCGATCCCGAGTTGCTCGAGGTGCCCGGGATGGCCGATCTGACCAAGTCCCTGCGGGGCGCCGATCTCCGGCTGCCCGTCATCCGGACCCATGGGGACTTTCAGCTGAACCGGACGTCGCGCACGGACCAGGGCTGGGTGGTGAGTGATTGCCTCCCCGGTGGGGTGCTGCACGGCACGGCGGTGCCGACGCACCAGATCACCCCTGGCCGACCTGGCCGACCTGTTGTGGTCACTGCACCTGGCGAGCGTGGAGGCCGCGCGTGGAGCGGGACCCGTCCGGGCGCCTGGACCTGGCCCCGCTCGGGCAGGCGTGGGAGACGCGCAATCGCCGCGCCGTGCTCAACGGCTACCTGAACACCCCCGGGATCAGCGGGCTCACCGGACCCGATCGCGACGTGATCCGCAACCTGGTGGCCGTCTTCGAGTTGGTGCGTTCGCTCCGGCCCGGCTAAAGCGGGCCATGGCCGAGACCTTGAGGGTCGCGGCCGCCTCCTCGGGTGAGACCACGTTGATGGCCACGCCGGTGCCGAGCTCGAAGCCGGCCGTCGTCGTGGCTTTGGGCCAGATGTGCGCGTGCCAGTGGTACGGCTCCCCGGCCCGGTAGGGCGCGGAGTGGAACACGATGTTGTAGGCCACGTCGCCGACGGTGTCGGCCAGCTGCCCGAGGCAGCGGCGGATGGCCTCTCCCACCGCCAGGAGGTCCGGCGTCGGGCTCTTGTGCAGGTGGGGGTAGTGCTCGCGGGGGATGACGAGCATCTCGTACGGCACGGCACTCCAGAACGGGCAGATGACCACCACCCGGTTGTCGGCGTAGATCACCCGTTCGCCCGAGTCCTCCTCCGCTTCGATGGTGGTGCACAAGAGGCAGGACCCGACGAAGCGGGCGAAGCGCGCCTGCTCCTCCGCCAGCTCGCGTGGGATGAAGGACATGCCCAGGAGCTGCCCGTGCGGGTGTTCGAGCGAGGCCCCCGCCTCTCGGCCCGAGTTGACGATGGCCTGTGTGTAGCGGAGGTTGGGACGCTGCGAGTGCTCCTCGAGCCGGTCACGGAGCGCGGCCATCACCAGGCTGGTCTGCTCCTCGCTCAGCATGCCCCATGTGGCGTCGTGCTCGGGCGAGAAGATGAGGATCTCGTGGATGCCGCCGGCGCTCGCTTGCGTGAAGACGGGGCCCCGGTTGGCCACGACGAAGGGCTCGTCGCCCTCGAAGGCCGGGTAGAGGTTGGGGACGACGCGCACCAGCCAGCGGCCGGAGGGGCCGTAGGTCTCGAGTGCCGGCGGGGTGGTCTCCTCGTTGCCGGGGCAGAACGGGCAGGGTCGGGGTTCTTCGACCCAGGGCGAGCGGGTGACGAAGGAGTAGGGGCGCTCCGATCGTCCGGGGCTGACGACGACCCAGCGGCCGGACAGGGGGTCCAGTCGTAGCTGGTTCATCGGTCCTCGTGCGGCCGTACTGCTGCCCATTCCCCACTCATCGGCGATCGCCTTCTTCGTTCGTATTCTGTCGTTCTCTACGGTACAGGGTCAGGTACGGCTTGAGACTGCATGATCACCTGCCGGACACCGACTCCCCGCGAACTGTGAAGATGTCGGCGTGCACCACCAGCCGAACAGCCCGGCCTTCGACATCGTGTTGATCGCCCACGTGGCCTGCGTGGTCGTCAGTCTGGTCACCCTGGTGGCCAGCGCCGTCACGGCCTCGACGGCTGCGCACGGTGCTGGGCGACGAGGGCGCTCGTCCCGAGGCGTTGACGCGGTATTTCCGCCCGGGGGTGAACTGGGCCGGCCGGAGCCTCTACGGGATCCCGGTGTTCGGGTTTCTTCTCCTGGCCCTCAGCCATGGCGCCTACTCGTTGCGCGACGGATGGGTCATGAGCGGCCTCTTCATCTTCGTGGTGATGGTGCTCGCTCGCCGAAGGCGTGCTCTGGCCGGCCGAGCGCAGGCTCCAGGTTTCCGCTGGTCCCCCTGCAGCAGGGCCGGTGCTCTCGTGCCGGCGAGGAGGTCGCGGCGCGATCGCGCGGGCGATGGTGCTCTCCGCCACCGCGGGCTCGTGCTGTTGGTGGTCGGCTCGGTGCTCATGGTGGTGCAGCCGTAAGAGCACGTGGGTGCGCGTGCGCGTGCGGGTGCGCGTGCGGGTGCGGGTGCGGGTGCGGTCAACGTCGCATGCCGAAGGCGCCCTTGTAAAACTAAGTGCTAGATGCCTAGCCTTTAGTTTTGGCGACATACCCCCCGACGTACCCCTCGAGTTATCGCCTGAGCTGTGTGCCGGTGGCCGCCTCCACGAGGGCCTGCGCCTCGTCCAGCCGGCCGTCGCGCACCAGCCCGGGCAACGGGCCGTCGAGCAGGGCGGCCCAGTCCACCAGCTCGGTGCTGCGACCGGCATCGTGCAGGCGTTGGCGCGCCCGACCCAGAAGGTCGGCCAACTCTCCCAAGTCCGCCTCCGCACATTGGGTCGCCGCCAGGCGGGAGCGGAGCCACGAGGCGAGCGCGGGGCTCTGCCCTCCGGTGGAGACGGCGAGCGTCACTGCGCCGTCGCGGTGCACCGACGGGAGGATGAACGAGCAGTGCGCGCTGTCGTCGGCGCTGTTGACCCACACGCCGGCCGCTTCGGCGTCGGCGTAGACCGCACCGTCGACTGCCGGGATGCCCGTCGCCGTCACCACCAAGCGGTACGCACACGGCGTCGCCCGCTGGCGTAGGGGCGGCGTTCGATGGTCAGGGGTGACAACTCGGCCATGGCCGCGCAGACCTCGGGGGCGATCACCGTCACCATCGGCGCCACAGCGCAGGAGCCCGAGCGCCTTGCGGGCCGCCACGGGACCGCCGCCCACCACCAGGCAGGCGCGCCCTTCGACGTCGAGCGAGACCGGGTAGTAGGCCGTCATCGGCCTGGCTCCCGCGCACCGACCGGGCTCAGCTCTGCAGCAGCGGTGGGCCGACCATGCCGGCGGCCACGGTGGCGATGGTGATGTCGTCGATGAGGACGAAGCTGCCTGTGATCCGATCGACCTTGTAGGTGTCGAGGGCGAGCGGGGATGCGGTGCGGAGGCGGACGACGCCGATGTCGTTCTCGCGCAGTTCGGTGGCCTCCTGCACGGCGAGTGCGTTGACATCGAAGATGCCCTCGACGCTCTCGACCACGACCGGTGTCACCCGCGTCGTGTGCTTGAGCTTGAGCCGGTCGCCGGCGACCAGGGGACGGTCGTGGAACCAGCACACGGTGGCTTCGAAATTGTCGGTCACCGTGGGCGGCTCCTCCAACGAGGAGATGAGGTCGCCCCGCGAGATGTCGATGTCGTCGGTCAGGTTCAACGAGATCGAGAGCCCGACTTCGGCCCGCGGGATCGGGCCGTCGGCGGTCTCGATGGAACGCACCGTGGTGAACTGACCCTGGGGGAGGACGATGACCGGGTCGCCCGTGCGGAACGGGCCGCCGTTGACCATGCCGGCGTAGCTGCGCCCGCCACCGGGCTGGCGGAGCACCCACTGCACGGGAAGTCGTCCCCCGTTGCCCTGCCGCAACCCGTGCTGGGAGGCCCACCCGCCGGCCTGGGCCGACTCGAGGGCCTCGAGCACGGTCGGGCCGTCGTACCACGGTGCGGCGTCGGAACGATCGACGACGTTGTCACCGTTGAGGGCGGAGATGGGGATCACCGTGCTGACGAGGCCAAGCCGAGGGTATGGGCGAGCTCGCCGATTTCGTCGACGATCCTCTGGTAGGCCGACTTGTCCCACTCGAGCAGATCCATCTTGTTGGCGCAGACCACCAGCTGATCGACACCGAGCAACGCGGCGATGCAGATGTGGCGCCGGGACTGCTCCCGCAGGCCGGCGGTGGCATCGACGAGCGCCAGGGCCAGGTCGGCGGTCGAGGCACCCGTCGCCATGTTGCGCGTGTACTGGAGATGCCCCGGGCAGTCGGCGATGACGAACTTGCGGTGCGGCGTGGCGGCGTAGCGGTACGCCACGTCGATGGTGATGCCCTGTTCGCGTTCGGCCCGCAGGCCGTCGGTGACGAACGACAGATCGACGGCGCCCAATCCCCGGCGTTCGGAGGCCGCGGAAATGGCGTCGACCTGATCGTCGAAGAGCTGGCGGGTGTCGAAGAGCAGCCGGCCGATCAGGGTGCTCTTCCCGTCGTCGACCGACCCGATGGTCGCAAAGCGCAACAGGTCCATGGTGTCGGCGCCGAGCTCCTGACCGCCCGCCGGCGGTGGGCTTGGCATCTGGCTCATGGCGTTAGAAGTACCCCTCGCGCTTTCTGTCTTCCATGGCGGTCTCGGAGAACCGGTCGTCACCGCGGGTCGCACCCCGCTCGGAGATGCGGGACGCCGCAACCTCGCGGATGATGTCGTCGACGGTCCGTCGCGTCCGAGCGCACGGCACCGGTCAAGGTGGCGTCGCCGACGGTGCGGTAACGGACCGTGGCGTGCTCGACGACCTCGGCGCCCTGGGGCGAGACCCACTCGCTCACGGCGAGCAGCATGCCGTCGCGCTCGATGACCGCCCGCTCGTGCGCGTAGTAGATCGACGGCAGCTCGAATCTGCTCCCGGCGGATGTACTGCCACACGTCGAGCTCGGTGAAGTCCGACAGGGGGAAGGCGCGCAGGTGCTCGCCCGGCCGCACGCTGCCCTGGTAGAGCTGCCAGAGCTCGGGCCGTTGGCGCTTGGGGTCCCACTGCCCGAAGGAGTCGCGGAACGACAGCACGCGCTCTTTGGCTCTGGCCTTGTCCTCGTCGCGCCGGGCGCCGCCGAAGGCGGCGTCGAAGCGGTGCTCGTTGATGGCGTCGAGCAGCGTGGTCGTCTGCAGCCGGTTGCGCGAGGCCACCGGGCCGGGGTCGGCGACGCGGCCCTGGTCGATGGTGTCCTGCACCTTGGCCACGAGGAGCCGGGCGCCCAGCGCGTCCACCTGCGCGTCCCGGTAGTCGAGCACCTCGGGGAAGTTGTGACCGGTGTCGACGTGGAGTACCGGGAAGGGGATCTTCCCCGGCTTGAAGGCCTTCGCCGCCAGGTGCAGCAGGACGGCGGAGTCCTTACCGCCGCTGAAGAGCAGGACGGGCCGCTCCGACTCGGCGGCGACCTCGCGGATGATGAAGATGGCCAGCGACTCGAGCAGGTCCAGGTGGCCCAGCGGGTGGCCGAAGGGTCCGGACCAGGGCGGTCACCGACGCGTCGGTCTGACCCGGCCGGCCCGAAGCGGCGCCGCCGGGGGTAGGAGGCCGAGATGCGAGTGTCGCAGCGGTGTCCATGGGACCCCTTCAAATGTTGACCAATTTAGTCATGTATACTTTGGTCTGGATTCTGCCGTGCGTCAAGGCGGCGACAGCCACGCTAGAACGCATCCCTCGGGGCTGACTGAGGGCGGCCTGTCCCCCAGCTTAGGAAGAAGGAGGAAGCTCGGTGACCGAGTCGACGATGGCGGACCAGAGACCCAGTCTCGAGGAACTGGCCGAGCTGAACAGGGAATTCGAGACCGCTCCGGCCGGCAAGGTGATCGCATGGGCGGTCGATACGTTCGGCGGGTCCCTGGTCCTGGCCGCGTCCTTCGAGGACGTGGTGCTGATTGATCTGGCGACGAAGGCCGCCCCCGGCATAGAGGTGATCTTCCTCGACACCGAGGCGCACTTTCCCCGAGACCCTCGCCTTCGTCGAGGAGATCCGGGCCCGCTACGGGCTGAACCTGACCGTGACAAAACCCGGGCCCGAGGCCGCGGCATACCCCTGTGGGAGCGACCAGTGCTGCCAGTTCCGCAAGGTCGCCCCCCTGCGACAGGCCGTCCAGGGGAGCAGGGCCTGGCTGACGGCCCTCAAGCGGGTCGACGCCCCCTCACGGGCCAACGCGCCCATCGTCAGTTGGGACGAGGCATTCGGCCTGGTCAAGATCAATCCCTTGGCCACGTGGACGAACGAGGACATTGCGTCGTATCTCGCTGACCACGACCTGCCTGAGCACCCTTTGTGGAGCCAGGGCTACCTCTCCATCGGCTGTGCTCCGACCACGCGCCCGGTCGCTCCGGGAGAGGATCCGCGGGCCGGCCGCTGGGCCGGTCTGGACAAGACCGAGTGCGGGCTGCACGCTTAGTCCTTGTGCCACGCGACCTGGACAACCCCTATGGGATGGAATTTCGTGGTCGCGACCGCGGGCTGCGCTTCATCCGCCCCTACCGCCGCATCGGTGAGCTGAACCCGACGGAGCAACTCAAACTGGCCCGGCATCCCTTCGAGGTGGCGCAGGCGGTCATCGACACCTACTCCAAGCAGGGACCCGCATCCATCAACGCAGTGCCGGGCGAGGTGGAGCGGCTCAAGTGGGTGGGCATGTACCCCCAGCGCCAGGGCGGCGACGCCTTCATGATGCGGATTAAGGTGCCCGGCGGTGTCATGACCGCGGCCCAGGTCCGCGAGGTCGGCGTGGCCGCCGACGCGTATGCGGAAGGGCCCGACGACAGCCCGGTCTTCGGCAACCGTTACGCCGATCTCACGACGCGCCAGGACATCCAGCTCCACTGGATCCGCATCGCCGACGTACCCCGGATCTGGCAACGCTTCTGGGATGTGGGCCTCACCACCGTCCAGGCGTGCGGTGATTCGGCGCGCAACGTGTGCGCGTGTCCCGTGTCGGGCATCGACGCGCACGAGGTGGTCGACGCCCTCCCGGTGGCCCAGGCCATCTCCGCGTACTTCACCGGGAACCGCGAATACGCCAACCTGCCCCGCAAGTTCAAGATCGCGGTGACCGGGTGTCTCGAGGACTGCGCCCGGGTCGAGATCAACGACATCGGCCTGTGGCCGGCCGAGCAGAGTGACGGCAGCATCGGTTTCAACGTGCTCATCGGCGGCGGCCTCTCCGACGGCGAACGCATGGCCTCGGACATCGATGTCTTCATCCGCCCCGATCAGGCCGTCGAACTGTGCCGTGGCGTGGCCCAGCTCTTCGGGGAACTGGGCAACCGGGAGAATCGCGGGCTCGCACGCATGCGCTACCTGGCGCAGGAGCTCGGGCCCGAAGGGTTCCGGGCCGCTCTGGACGAGCGGACCAAGTTCACGTTGGACCCGGCCGGCAGGGAACTGACCGACCGCTTCCGGGGCGACCACGTCGGGGTGCACCCCCAGAAGCAGCCGGGCCTTGTCTATGTCGGCTGTTCGGTGCCCGTGGGTCGTATGCACGGGATCGACCTGATTGAGACGGCGCGGCTCGCCGAGACCTATGGCGACGGATCCGTACGGATCGGCACCGATCAGAATTTCGTGTTGTCCGGCGTGCCCGAAGAGAGACTCGACGACCTTTTGTCGGAGCCCCTGCTGGCGAAATACTCGCCCTTCCCCGGCCCCTTCGAGCGCGGTGTCGTTGCCTGCACCGGCTCCGAGTTCTGCCGCTTCGCCGTGGTGGAGACCAAGGAGCGTGCGGTGAAGTGGGCGCGACGACTCGACGCCGAGCTCGCCGAGCAAGGGGGTCGACGGCGGTGACGCCGGGGTGATCCGGATGCACTTCTCGGGATGCTCAGCCTCCTGCGCGCAACCGCAAATCGCCGACATCGGCTTCCGGGGGGACATCGCCCACGTGGACCAGCACATCGAAGAGGCGGTGGACATCGGGCTGGGCGGCTCGCTCGGCCCCGATGCCGCATTCATCGACTGGGTGACCGGCGCCACGCCCGTGAGCGAGGTTCCCGATGCGCTGGTGCGCGTGGTCGGCCGCTACCAGGCCGAGCGACGGGACAACGAGCCGTTCCACCTGTGGGCCCGGCGGATACCCCATGGCCGAATTGACGGCGACGGTCACTGGAGCGCCGGCGGCGGTCAGCTCGTGAAGCGTTACGCGGTGCGCGAAGAGATGAACGGCATTGCGGAGCCTCCCGGCAAGGTGTGGTTCTGGGAGCTGGAGGCGGGCGTGATCCATGCGGACCGCTGCATCGAGTGCGGGACGTGTGTTGCCGTCTGCCCCTCGAACTCCATCGGGGTCGACCCCGACACCAACCTGCCCGAGTTGGTCAAGATGTGCACCGGGTGCGTCTCTGCTGGGACTTCTGCCCCCGGGGCGGCCTGCGCTACGAAGCGCTCTGGCCGCCGTCGACCGCCTCCCCGGACGAGGAGGCCGACGTGCTGCCGGCCCAGGTCCGGGCGGATTCCTCCGACACCTACTGGAAGATCACCGGGGGCCCGCCGGCGGACGGCCTCGGTGCGGTGGTGGAGAGCTTCGCGGTCCGGGCCTCGGCGCGCATGGAGGACGTCCAGGACGGCGGCGCGGTCAGCGCGTTGTTGATCGGGTTGCTCGCGGCCGGGGAGATCGACGGTGCCCTGGTGTCCAAACCGAGCGGCGACCCCGACGAGCAGTGGAAAGGTATCGCGACGATCGCCACAACGGCCGATGAGATCCGCGCCGCGTCGGGCAGCTTCTACAACCAGACCATGGCCCTGGCCGAGCTCGACCTGTCCCGTTACAAGCTCCCGGCCAAGCCGCGCATCGCCGTCGTGGGGACACCGTGCGAGGTGCAGGGATTGCGCGCCATGCAGGCCCGGCGCTGGCCCACCGGCGCCCATCGCGTCGACGCGGTCGTCCTGAGCATCGCGCTGATGTGCACCAAGAACTTCGATTACGAAGCGCTCACCTTGCGCGAACTGCGCGACAAGCGCGGCGTGGACCTCGACCGGGTCTCGAAAATGGACGTCATCCGCGGTCGCATGATCGTCGAGTACCGCGACGGCGAATTGGCCGTTGACGAACCGGTGAAGGACTTTCACGGCGCCGCGCTGAAGGGCTGCGACGAGTGCGCGGACTTCCTCGGTCGATCCGCCGACATCGCCGTGGGCAGCGTCGGGTCCATGGACGGATGGACGAGCGTGCTGGTGCGGACCGAGCGTGGCCGACTGGCCTTCCAGGCGGCGCGGTCGAAGCTCGACGTCCGGGGCCTGGACGACGCGGCGGCGCTGCTCCGGCTCGATGCGCTCGACAAGAAGATCGCCAATCGGTCGCTGCAGCGCAAGCTCGATCCCGACGCGCCGCTGTTCATCGACTTCGAAGAACACGTGCGCTCCTACGAGGGAACCGACCGCCAGCCCGTGTTCATCCGCCATTGAGCGTGATCGCACCCCCCTCCCTGCACATGCCCGACGAGCCGACCGCTCGCGCCCAGGGCTGGCTGACCGAGGTCGCTCGAGGGCGAAGAGCCTGGCCGACGTGTTGCGCGGGGACGACGGTGTTGTCGAATGGCTGTGGTCGCGGTGGAGCGCGCTGCGCCAGGCGGGAGTCACCCGGGCCGAGTTCGAGGTGATCGTGCTCGGGTACCGCCGGGAGATCTGGCTCTGGCTGGCCGGCGAACGGGTCTGGACCCAGTGCTGCGCCGGCCTGATCGGCCGGGTCAGCCGGCGTATCGGGCAGGTCGACGCCGCAGGCAATTGACGTCGGCGAATCGGCGACCCGGTCATCGCGCTGCGCGGTGTCGGGGTGCGGCGCGAGGGCACGGTGGTCCTCGACGAGGTGGACTGGTCGGTGCAACCGGGGGAGCGCTGGGTCATTCTGGGGCCCAACGGATCCGGGAAGACCACGTTGCTGACCTTGGCGGCCGCCCGTCTGTGGCCTTCGGCCGGATCGGTGGAGATACTCGGAGCCCGGCTCGGAAGGGTCGACGTGCGAACGCTGCGCCCCCGCATCTCCTTGGTCAGCGGGTCGGTGACCCGACAACTGCGGGCCGACCTCCCGGCGCGCGATGTCGTCGTGAGTGGTCGTCACGGCGCGCTCGAGACCTGGTGGAACACGTACACGGCAGAGGACTGGGCCGAAGCGGACCGCCTGCTCGCCGAGGCCGGCTTCGCGTCCATTGCGAGCCGTCCCTTCGGGGTGATTTCGGAAGGTGAGCGTCAACACGTGCTGCTGGCGCGTGCGCTCATCAGCCGGCCCGAGTTGTTGTTGCTCGACGAGCCGGCTGCCGGTCTCGACCTCGGTGCCCGGGAACGCCTGGTTGCACGGCTCGGCGCACTCGCATCGAACCCGGGAAGCCCGCCGATGGTGCTGGTCACCCACCACTGCGAGGAGATCCCGCGCGGATTCACCCACGCCGGCCTGGTGCGACAGGGAAAGCTGGTGGCGGCAGGCCCGCTGGAGCAGGTCATCACCTCTGCGTTGGTGTCGGCCTGCTTCGACATCGAAGTCAGTGTCGGCGAGCGCGACGGACGCTGGTGGAGTCGCGCCGATTAGTTCGCCGCCCACTGCTGTGAGCAGGGGTAGAGGAGCGCGCTTGCCAAGCGGTGCCCTGCGGATTACAAAGCGTGCAAGTGCGGAGAGCGCTGACGAGGTCGGCGCCGCGCGTATCCCCACCATCCACCATATGGAAACGGCCTTTTATTAGGGTCTTCCTCCGGAGCGAAGGTAGGTCGTCGGGGAGTGTCGCTTGTGATCCTGTTGGGTCTGTTAGCCGTACTGTGGATCGTCGTGCTGGCCCCGGGCGCCATGCGCCGCTTCGGCGAACGCAAAGGCGGCGGCTCCATCGATCATTTTCACCACGAACTCCAGTTGCTCAAGCATGCAGGACCGAAGACGGTGAAGCCGGCCTACCGGCTCGGAGGTAGCGGTTCGGTCCCGGCACCGGATGCGTCGCTTTCACACCCAAAACTCGTCTTGCTGCGCCCCGTCGAGGACGGGCAGTCGGCGGACATCGACGATGGCGACGGCGCGCACTACGCGCGAGTGGGCGTCATTCAGAGTCCCCAGCCCCCGATCAACCCGGCCCAGACGGAGGCCGGACTGGCCGCGTACCGTCGTCACCAGGCCCGCCAACGCTGCACCCTCGTCCTGCGCATCCTCACGGCGGTGGCGATCTGCACCGCCATTTTGGGCGTCTTCTCGTCGTTCCGGCCGGCCTGGATCGTCACTGCACTCACCGGCATCGCCGCCCTCGCCCTGGTCGCCCTGATCGCCTACGCCCGGGAGTTCGAAGGGCAGCGCCGCGCCCGTCCCCGCCGCAGGTACCCGCCCTACGCCGATAGTCGTGACGCCCCGATCGGAGCCGCCCAGGCTGGTCATCCTGGAGCGTGGGACGACGGGAACGACGTGCCCCTCCGTCAGGCGGCCGGCGGCCGCTGACACATTGGCTAACCTTGTCCCTCGTCGGGGGTGTAGCTCAGCTGGCAGAGCGCTACGTTCGCAATGTAGAGGCCGTGGGTTCGAATCCCATCACCTCCACTTAAGGCCCTGGTCACCGGGCTGACGGTGGAATCCCCGCAAAGAGACAATGTCCGAAAAAGGGCCGGCGTGTCTTTACGTGTCTTTACGGCCGAATTTGGTCCCCCACGGTCTTTCCTGACTCGCGGTCGGGTCTACCTTGTCCGGGCAAGACGACTTAGTTGTCGCCGAATGACGAGGTTGCCGTCTGTCGCTACTTGCCGATCGCCTGATGGACCGAGCGGATCGCGCTCGATCCTTCACCCACGGCAGCTGCGATCCGCTTCATCGAGCCGTAACGCACATCGCCGACGGCGAACAGTCCTGGCATGCTGGTCTCGAAGGCCAGAGGCTGGCGGCCGAGCAGCCTGAACGTGTCGCGCAGCTGCGTCTCCGTTAGATCGGTGTCGGTGAGGATGAAGCCGCTTCGGTCAAGGAGGACGCCCTCGAGCCAAGACGTCGCCGGCACGGCGCCTATGAAGCAGAAGAGTCCCACGCAGGGCACGCTCTCCCGAGTCCCTCCGATCCTGTCGGCGAGCAGGATCGAGTCCAGATGGTCGCCACCGTCGACGCCGACGACTTCGGTGCCTAAGTGCAACTCGATACAACTGTCGGAGAGGATGCGGTTCGCGAGGTAGCTCGACATCTCGACTCCCAGATCGTGGGCGCGCACGGCGAGCCGGACTCGCAACCCGCGACTCGCGAGAAAAAGGGCCGCCTGCCCGGCGGAGTTGGCCCCACCGATCACGGCCACCTGAGGTCCGTTGGTCCCGCACGCACGGGCTTCAAGCTCGGTTGCCGCGTAGTAGATGCCGTTGCCCTCGAAGTCCGCCCACCGATCGAGATTTAGTTTCCGGTAGTGGGCGCCGCTCGCGATCACGATCGAGCGGGCCGAGACCTCGCTCCCGTCCGACAGGGTCACCACAAGGTCATCCGCCATTCGCAGTGACGTCACCTCGACCGGACTCTTTATCTCGGCCCCGAACTTTTGGGCCTGCACCAGCGCCTTGGCAGTCAGCTCCGCGCCGGCCAGGCCGGACGGGAAGCCGAGGTAATTCTCGATGCGTGCGCTCGCGCCCGCCTGCCCGCCGATGGCAACGCCTTCCAACACCAGCGTGTCCAGTCCTTCAGAGGCGCCGTAGACGGCAGTCGCCAGTCCGGCGGGCCCAGCACCGACGACAACAATGTCGTAGACCTTCCCAGGTACAGAGCGGTACGCGAGCCCCAGCTGTTGCGCCAGTACGCTCGGGGTCGCATTGCGGAGGATCCCCGTCGGGGTGATCACGACCGGGAGTTCTGTCACGTCGAGCCCGAGGGACTCGAGGAGCCACTGCCCACCGTCGGTTTCGACGTCGAGCCAGCTATGCACCACGTTTAGACGCGTGGCCCAGTTGCGGAGTTCCAGCGTCTCGGCCGACGCCGCGCCGCCGACGATCTGGAAACTGCGCGCCGCTTCGCTTGTGCGCAGGAACTCGCGCCGTGCCATGAACGCCCTGAGAATGACGTCGGAGAGCTCCGGGGCGTCGGACATAAGCTGTCGGAAGACCGGACGTGGCATCCGTTGGATCACACCGCCGACGGGCATACGTGCCGAAAACATGGCAGCCTGCCCGGTCAGCATGTCCAGCTCGCCCAGGAACGAGCCTGGGCCGAATACCGCTATGACCTGCTCCGGCAGCCCGAAGGCCGCGAACCTCACGACTTCCACATCGCCGGCCTCGATCAGAATGAAGTCATAGTCGACATCCCCGGCGTTGCCCAGGGACGCGCCGGGGTCGACGACCGCCTCCGTGGAACGCTCGCGGATAAGGTCTAGCTGCGACCCGGTGAGGTCCGGAAATCCGCCCGGGATTTCCGGCGTCGCAACGGCCGCCGTCTCGGCGTTCGCTCGTTCCAGACTCACTGGGGTTCTCTCCCGGTCGCTCATACCACTACCTCTCCTCTTTCGGTCCATTCAGGTTCCCAGCCGATGCTCGGGAGCGGATTACTCGGAGAAGGGCTCCTCGGCAAGGTGGCGCAGGACCCGTTCGTTGAGGGCGGCGAGGGTGTCGAGTTCGGCGGGTGTGAACAGGTCGATCATGTGTTGGCGGACATGCTTCACGTGCTGGGGGGCGGCCTCCTCGATGGCGCGGCGTCCGGCGGGCAGAAGGCAGACCATGACGCTGCGGGCATCGGCGGGGTTGGGTTCACGGACGATCAGCCCTTGCTCCTCCATACGTCGGGCCTGGTGGGACAGTCGGCTCTTCTCCCATTGGAGTAGTGAGCACAGCTCCTGCGCTGACATGCGACCGGCGGGGTGCTCCGAGAGCCCAGCGAGGATCTTGTAGTCGGTCGCGGTCAGTCCGGAGTCCAGGAGCAGGTGGCGGTGCAGACGAATGTTGAGCTGATCGCTCGCGTGCACAAAAGCCCGCCAGGCGCGGTCTTCTTGGGGATTGAGCCAGTTCGGTTCGGTCGTAATGAGTCCATGCTACTTAAGGTTGATACCTTCAACCAATGGCACTATGGTTGAAGGTATCAACCTCTTGCCCGCACCAAGCGTGTGTATGACAACGGAGATCATCGCCGTCGTCGGTTGCCAGCGCGCAACTCCGTATACCGCCATTTTGCCGTCGCACGTCGCATTACTGGCCTCCGAGGAAGACTGCTTCATCACCGGCAGCGAACTGTTCGTCGACGGCGGCATGGCGCAGGTCTGAAATGCCTGACTTTGGCCACCACCTCGAGTTCGCTAGTTTTCCCGAACCGAAGAGCACATCACCGACCTACGCCCTCGATCTGGCCATGCAAAGCGAACGATGGGGCTACGACTTGGTCGCCATGCAGGACCACCCCTACCAGGGCGGCTACCTCGACACGATCACGCTCATGAACTGGGTCGCGGCCAAGACCGACCGGATCCGGGTCGTGTCCAATGTGCTCAACATGGCGCTGCGGTCCCCAGCCATTGTCGCCAAGACCGCGGCCACCCTTGATCTGCTCAGCGACGGGCGCTTCGAACTCGGACTGGGCGCCGGGTTCTTCTGGGACGCCATCGAGTCCGTCGGCGGACGGCGTCTCAACCCAGCGCAAGCTACCACCGCACTGGAGGAGGCCGTCGACATCATTCGCGGTGCCTGGAGCGCTCATGAACCCACTCCGTTGGACTATCGCGGAGCGATCCACTCGGTAGCCGGAATGCAACGAGGCCCTAGTCCGAGTCATCCGCTGCCAATCTGGATTGGCGCGTTGAAGCCTCGCATGCTCGGACTTGTCGGTCGAAAGGCCGATGGGTGGACGGCCTCACTTGGGCAGAATCAGTCCCGTAGCGAATGGCAGGCGGCCAGCACGTTGATCGACGAGGCTGCAAGCGAGGTCGGTCGCGCCCCAGCCGAGATTCGTCGAATGGCCGCGATCGTCGGCGCCTTCGGGTCCTCCGGTTCGTTTCTCGAGGGGTCCCCTTCACAGTGGGTTGACCAACTGCTTCCTAGTGTCATTGAGGACGGGGTGGGTACCTTTCTGCTCGCTGCCGACGACCGACCGACTCTCGAACGATTCGCGGCGGAGGTCATTCCGGGGCTCCGCTTAGCAGTTGATCACGAACGTCGTCGGAGAGGCTCGAAATAGCGTCGCGCTCGTACTCGACACAGGCATTCGACGCGCTCGACGTGGACCGGACCAGAAGAAACTCCAGAGGAAGGAAGCGCACACATCATGACCATCATCAGCATCATCGGCCTTGGGACCTATGCCCGCGCCATCGGCACCCGGGGGATCGAAGCTGGCCACGCCGTCGAGGTCATCGGCCGAGACGTGGCCAAGACCAAGGATCTGGCCGCCTCTCTCGGCGGCGGGACCACGGCCGGGGCATTCGGCACCGCCCCAGCCGGCGACATCGTCATCCTCGCCGTGCCGTACGCCAGCGCCGTGGCGGTCGTCACTCAGTACGGGGATGCGCTGGCCGGCAAGGTCGTCATCGACATCTCCAACACCTTCACCGGCGGCGACGACACCAAGCTGGTCACGCCCAACGGTTCTTCGGGCGCGCAAGGAGATCGCCAAGGCCGTCCCAGCGAGCGCGCACGTTGTGAAGGCGTTCAACACCGTCTTCGCCCACGTCCTGGCCCTGGGCAAACCGCTAGACGTGCTCTTCGCCGGGGACGACGCGGGGGCAAGGCGAGCGTGTCGGCGTTCATCGAGACCCTCGGGCTGCGCCCACTGGATGTCGGCAGCCTGGAGATGGCGCACTGGCTGGAAGGGGCGGGCCTGCTGATGATGGGCCTGGCCGGTCACGGCGCGGGGTTCAACATCGCCCTCGGCGTCGACCTGCTCGACTGAGCGCACCCGCACCACCATTTCCGCCACATCACTCACAAGGAGGTACACCATGCGTGTATTCGTCACTGGCGGGACCGGCCATACCGGTTCGTACATCATCCCCGAGCTCATCGCCGCCGGGCACGAGGTCACCGGCCTGGCCCGGTCGGACACGGCTGCGGCAGCGATCTCCGCGCTCGGAGCGAAGGTGCGCCGCGGCGACCTCGAGGACCTTGAAGGGCTCATGGAAGCAGCCGCGGACTCTGACGGTGTCATCCACGTCGCGCACAGGCAAGACCTGCTTCCGTTTGGCGGGATGGATGCCGTGTCCGCCGGGAGCTCCCGGTCATGCTCGCGTACGGCGAGGTTCTGGCGGGAACCGGAAAGCCGCTGGTCGCGGCGGAAGCATTGGCTTGTCCCGGACATGGGCCGCCCGGCCACTGAGGAGGACCCGGCCCTTCCCGTCGGCGATGAGCACAAGGGCACCCTGCGAGTTCGCAACGTCGTGGAAACCTTCGTAATCGATCTCGCCGAGCGGGGAGTGCGCTCTTCGGTCGTGCGGATTGCCCTAATCGCGGACAGCACGACCGATCGTGCCGGCTTCCTTCCCAACCTCATCGTGCTCGGCGAAGGAGAAGGGCTTCGCCGGC
>CAVWKU010000011.1:0-391253 GCA_963755665.1 uncultured Acidimicrobiaceae bacterium | reverse complement strand
ATCGAACAGGATTTGGTTCCCATCACAGCTCCCCGGGGCTCGATCGTCGCTATGGATGGAAGGCTATGGCACACGTCGGGTGCGAACACGACCAAAAGCGAGGATCGGCCTTTGCTCTTCGCGTACTATTCCAAGCCGTTCCTGCGCAATCAGTGGAACTTTTCCGCCGCCTTACGTCGCGAAGTGAAGCATCGCATGTCCCCCGACATGAGATACCGCTTGGGACTGGACTTCACGCAGAATCGCCAGAACAACGAGCAGTTGATGGAGCAAGTAACCGACAGGTGATTGGATTCTCGTTGGCTTCGTCGTCAGTTGCTCCGGCATCTCATTCGGGGCTTCTGCTCGGCAGAATATACGGACAGCCTTGTGAGATCCGTCGCCGCAACCCGAGAGGATTCTGACATGTCGACACTGCAGGAATCACCGAAATTCTTGACAGGTGATCTCGTTTTTGGCGAAGGTCCTCGCTGGCGCGATGGTGTGTTGTGGTTCTCCGACATGCACGGCGAATCGGTTTGGACCGTCGATCTATCGGGCAGGCGCACCAAGGTCCTCGATGTTTCCGGGCGAAGACCATCTGGGCTTGGGTTTCTCCCCGATGGTGATCTGCTGATCGTCTCGATGCTCGAAGCGGAGCTACTTCGTTGGGATGGCACTGATCTGACTACCTACGCTGATTTGACACCCTTCTTTGTAAAGGGGTGCAACGACATGGTCGTCGACATGAATGGACGTGCCTACGTCGGCTCTTTCCCTGACGTGGCGGGTCCGGTCGGCCGGCTCGTCGCCGTGGACCCGGACGGGTCGGCGCGTATCGTTGCAGACGAGATCGTAATTCCGAATGGCTCGGTAATCGGACCAGATGGGACCTTTATCGTCGCGGAATCGCTGGGGCGACGGCTTACGGCTTTCGACATCGAACAGAATGGGGATCTCTCAAATCGACGGGTATATGCCGAATGTCCCAATCGGGGCCCCGATGGAATCTGCCTGGACCAGGACGGCGCAGTCTGGGCGGCCATGCCATTGGCACGAGAATTTCAACGGATAATGCCGGGGGGAGAGGTTGTCGATTCAGTATCCGTCGACGATCGAATGGCCATCGCCTGTGCTCTCGGAGGTCCAGATCGTAAGACGCTCTTTCTTTTGACGGCCCGGGATCATGACCCAGCAGCCCTCGCCGGCACTCGCGAAGCGCAGATCCATACCATCACCGTGGCTGTTCCGGGAGCCGGAATTCCCTAGCGAGGTCCACAGTTGTCGCCCACCTCTCCTCCTGGACGATGAATCGTGGTCGCATCCGTGCTGACGAGACCCACAACCATGCTCACGTCAGGCGATAACACCGAGCAACGTTGCCGTTGACCGCCACCTCCGCGAAGTTACTCACCACCGTAGCTAGCCATCGGTGGTGAGCATTCGAAAGAGTTCGTCCGACACGGCCTCCATCCCGATCCGGTTCGGGTGAAAGGATGCCATGGTTTCTTCGGGATTCGCCCGGAACCCGAAGACCCAGGGTCGAAAGGATCCGATTCCGTGGTCACTACTTGCAGCTGAAACGGCCAGGAGTTCGGCACCCGACCTTGCCGAAGCGATGCGGTACGCCTCGCCGAGGGAACGTTGAAGGTGAAGTAAGCCGGAAAGCTCCGCTGAGGTGAACAGTGCGCCATCCCCAGTGGGCGTGCGTTCGGTGACGACGGTGAGGTAGTCGACCAAAATTATCCGTGCCTGACTCGCACGCTCCCGAACCGCAGCAACGATCCGAGCGAGCCCCTCGGCCACCGCACTTACGTCAGTCTCGGTCGCTTCAGGAATGCCACCTCCGAACTCCTGAGCGAGCACCTGTGTGATCAAGCCGTCCGGCTCAGCCTTTGACCAAGCAGCAAGGAGCATGGAGCCGATGAATTGAAGATCGTTTCCGCCAGCCGTTACGGTGACTAAATCCGCCTCGGCGGGGAGTCCCGAGACCTGCGGAGGGTAACGCACGCCCGTCCGTGACAGTTGCGGTTCGTCGAGAATATTGGCTGTCGTAGCCCCTGAAACTGTCAGGTCGGTCAAGTCTGCTCCCAGAGTCGTTGCCAGTAAATGCGCGTAATTCGCACCGGAACGCATTGCTCCTGTATCGGCCACCGGTTCGATCCCAGGGCCGGCGGCAAAAGAACTACCGAGGGCGGCGACGAGCCGAACACGAGGATCGCGTTGCTGGTGTCGATCTGGCATCAGGTCAGGCAGCGTATCCGCACCGCCGTTCACTTCGTCCATTCATCCCTCGCATTCCGGCGGCTCGCAGACACTCAAATGCATTAACTCTCCAGGTAGCGAGGTCGACAAGGAACGGGTTTCCAATCTTCTTCGGTGACCGCTTGTGCATATAGGGTCGTCGGTCTCCGCCGGCAGCGTCAGAACTCGCAGCGTCGATGCTCAGCGGTGGATGTCAACGTCCGTTTGTAGTTGGGCATACCCGCTCGCTACGCCATATGTGAATCAATGAACCGACGCACTTCGCTTGCGAGCTCTTCGTCCTCGGGAGAGTCCCAAAACCCGCCATGCGGCATTGCCTCGAAAACGTGCAGCTCCGCATCCACTCCCACCCGACACGAAGCTTACGGTGCATCCGCACCGTGTTCGACAGGAACATATCTCTTGTGCCGGATTGCAAGAATGTCGGTGGAAATGGCATAGTGAGGTCACCAAACAGCGGCGACAGATAGGGTTCCTGAGGTCTTGGCCATCGGCATAAAGTGCGATCGAATCTGCAAGACTTGACGTCAGCACCGAATCGATACCGAGGTTTGTCTGAAAGGTGTCGCCGGACTCGGTCAAATCGATCTCCGGGTGTAGCAGTACGAGTGCTCAGGGAAGCGGCATGCCTTCGTCCCGGCTCTGAGTACGAGCGCAGCAGCGAGGTTTCCTCCTGCTGACCCGCCGCCAACCACGATGCGTTCGGGACTGTGGATCTCGAGCAATGCAGCGTAGACCTCCATGCAGTCGTCGAGCGCCGCCGGATATGGGTGGTCAGGAGGCATCCGGTAGTCGACCGACCATGTGCGCATCTGAACGGTCGTCAAGGCTTTGAGTCGCCATCACACGACAGGCTTCGCCACCGCCCAATGATCAGCCCACCACCGTGGATGATCGAGGTAATATCGGCTGGTCGCGACTCATCAGACGTCCCATCAGGGGTCACGACGAATACGGGTACGCTCCCCGACTGAGCTGGCCTCGGACAGTCGAGTCGGAGATGCTTGACATGAAGGACCGATCGCCGCGACGAGGAGCTCGTCAGTTCCTTGATCATCGTTCGCCAGCCCTCGACGTCGGCGAGGTCGGGGGAGCCGCTATCGCCGCCGAACATGTCCATGGCCAGGAACTGCTGGGCCTGCTCACTGACTGATGCCGGAATGGAGATGATCCGCGTCACTCCGCGCCCTACATGGCCAGCAGGATCTTTTTGCATGGCTACTGCAACCTCCTGACTAGGATTAAGGACATAGAGGCGGCCATCCCGATTGCATCAGCAGCAGCGTGCGAGAGCTCAGCGCCAGACGATGAGGACACTACAGTCTGTTTCTGGAGGAAGCGACCAAACGTCGAGCTTTTGTCATGGGTCTCCCTTCGTTGCGTCAGGACCGGACGTGCATCGCCGGGAAGATGACGCGTCCATTCGAACGGAACCACGGCATAAAACGGTGCAGCCAAAAGGCCGATGACATCTTCCGAATCCCAACGCCTCCGAACCAGTTCACCGAGACGGCTGCCCGTCACCACCGGATCATCGTCCAGGTAGCAATAGGTAATCTGAAGTTCTCGGGCATCGGTCGCAAACGGCTCGGGCGCAACCGTCCCGTGATACCACCAAACGCCAGCAACTCCAGGAATAGACGCGAGGTCGTCCGCTGGAGTCTGTCCCCTCTCGATGACGAGATAAACACCCTGAGCCGGGCGCCAAGGAATGACATCCGACCCCGCCACAGCGATTGGAGCAGCCGCCTTTCCGGCTAGGTCCGCCGTCATGAATTCGACTGTGGGAAGGCGCAGCGGCATTCGACCGCCCTCGTGCAGTGCTCCACCGAGGTCGGCGAACGGCACAAGTGACTCCACATCAGTGAAGAGGTAGGTCATGACGTGATCGACGGCGTCATACTCCTCCGTGCTCGCTGCTCGAACGGCTCGGCAAGCAGGCGTAGAGACCAGCCGAAGAGAGTTACGCATGCCCGCAAGTCGGTACTGCTCAGGCCGGTGGTCTAGGGAGTGCCACTTGATATATTCCGCGTCCCCGCCCATGTGGCTCGCGAGTCGAAAGCGAGATGAAGGCCAACTGAACATCGGTGAGGCCAGTGCTAAGTACGTTGGGAAGTTGGTCTGAAGGAATTCCTTCAAGGTGAGTCATTGCGCAACCATAGGTTGTTTGCCTTTCGATTGAAATGGAACTGTGGGTGATGTGCCCACGTTTCGTCTCTCCGGCGTCAACTCCGATGCCGAACCTCCTTGGTGAACTTTCGTCGATACCCTGATGCCATCGAGTCCCACACCCCCAACCGATATCATCGACCGGCCATCAAACGCTGATATTGAAGAGCTTCGCGGCATTTCCCCGCACCATTGCATCAACTTCTCCCTCAGGAACACCAGCGAATTGTTTGTCGATCCATTCTTGCGACCACGGGAACGAGCCCTCGCGGTGTGGGTAGTCGTTTCCCCAAAGCAGACAATCAGTACCCGTGATGTGACGGACCTCGATCGCGAGTGGATCCCACATGAATGTGGCATGGGCTTGCCGCTTCAAGTAATAGCTGGGCGGCGCTTGCAGTGATGGCGCCCAATCGCCGATGTTGGCCATTTGCTTGAAGCGGGTGTCGTTCCAGTGATGATCCCAGAACTGGATAGCGAAAGCCAGCCACCCCGCGTAACCCTCGGTCATGATCACGTGCAGGTTGGGATAGCGCTCAAACACTCCTGTGAACGTCAGCCAGCCGAGGGTTTCACCCATGCCCACGCACTGGTTATACCAGCCGACAAAAGCCAGACCCTTATAGATTTCAGTCGGCCACGTCGGGTTCGGTGGCAACCGCGTCCCACCAACGTGCATGCTGACGGGAACCCTCAGCGAGTTTGCGGCTTCCCATAGTGGCTCCCACGAATCCCTGTGGTACGGATTGGTCCCGATACCATCTGGCAGCAATGCAGGACGCATCCCCTTTGCCGCACAACGCTCTAGTTCTTTTACAGAGGCAGCAACGTCGCGATACGGGAGAACGATTCCGGGTGCGACACGGTTCAGGTACGGCCCCCAATGCTCTGCTGTCCAGTCGTTGACTACCTCGCAATAGGCGATGTCAGCCTCTACGGGCATGGTGTCGTACCCGACTGCGATTCGCCCGATCAAGACGGCTCCTTGCACTCCGTCTCGCTCCAGCTCTGCAAGCACTTCAGCCGGTTCAAAGCTAGGCCGAGCCTCGTCCGAGGCACCAACAGCTGAGCGCACTGCCGAATCCCCCTCGATCTTGATGGCCGAAGGACCACCACTACCCATGACCATCTCCTGCGGCGGTGCCGGCGAGACCAAGTAGCTACCATCGTCTCTGACCTCGACCCTGGGGAACCACTGCCTGAAGGACTCCGGCAGTTCTTCGACCACGGAGTAGGGCGCTGCAACATGGCAGTCGGTGCTGATCAACCTTCGCATTGGATCCTCCCCGGCCGGCTATGTGCTGGCCGGGCCACTAACACAGTAAGCTGATTACTGAAGGGAATTCAACCCTATTTGTTGGTGGCAATGGGCTGAGTCCCCACACCGTTAGGTAAACATGTGTCTATGCCGACGACTCCGTTGCGTAGTGATCCGAGCATCATTCTCGACGTCGTTATCGAGCTACTCGAAAACCGTGGTTACGAGGGCTGGGCACTGAAGGAGGTAGCGGAGCGAGCCCATGCGTCCTTGGCGACCATTTACAAGCAATTCCCTTCACGCGATGACCTCATTGTCGCAGCGGTCGAGCGTTGGATGGAAGCGAACGTCTACCGGCCCATCCATGAACCTACAGAGCACCAGACAGTGTTCGAAGCACTCGCGACCCTTTTCCGAACCATCTTTGAACCGTGGGAACAGCATCCGAACATGCTCCAGGTGTTCGTGCGAGCCAGCTCAATGGATGGCGGCGACCGCCTGCGGACCCAAGGACAGGCGGCCATGGAGCCGTTGCAAAGTGCATTCGGCGCAGTCGACCGCGTGTTGATGGATGACCTCAATATGGTCCTTACGAATGTCGTCGAAGGAGCGCTCAGCCGGTACGTCAACGGAAAGATAGCGATCACGGACATTCTTGACAACCTCGAACGAACTGTATCGCTACTCAGTCAAGTTGCACCGCACAATGGTCCGAACGGCACGGCAGTGCGTCCTCTTCTCCACGCGCCATCCCCCAGCCAAGGCCGGCTCGGAAAGAGTCGCCCTGACAAGTGAACGATGGACGAAATCATCACCACCAGCGAACGCGCCCCTGGGCCGCCCGTATCCGCTGGGGGTTGACGGCGGCGCCCCCGGTGCGCCGAAGTCTTAGACTTCCCCTGTCGGCGCCCCTCGGCTCGGCTGCTCAATCTCTTTCTTTGGAGCGGAAGACGGGATTCGAACCCGCGACCCCAACCTTGGCAAGGTGGCGATTCTGGTCCACGAGGTTCGCTCCAGTCCCCCGGCCTGCGGTCCTGTCCACCCAGTTTCCAGCCAGTCCACCGGATTTGCCCCTGTTGTAGAGCGGTCTACTAAGGGGGCATCGGATGCCGATCGTGAGGGACCACTTCAACGGCCGTCGTTTAGCGAGTGCTCTGTCAGCCGCTATTCGGCAGCGTGCCGTCAGTGCCCCGAAAGAGGAAAGTGATGGTGAACCACACTTCAATCCGGGTGCAGTCCAGGATGCCCCGGATCAGTTCGCCTCGCTTCAAGGCGGCATAGCCCTCATTGATCTCACCGAGAGAGTACCGACGGGTGATCAATTCATCGAGCTTGAGCGCCCGCGCCCGATACATGTGAAGGAGTCTTGGAACCGCTGCCCGTGGACTCAGAGAACCAAAAATCGTGCCTTTGACTTCCCTGCTCCACATTGACAATTCGAAGAGGTTGATCGAAGCCGTGGTTTGCGAGATGGGGGCGACAGCAGTACAGACAAGTGTTCCGCCCTTTCCGACCAATGAGAGGCCTTCGCCCAGAAGTTGGCCGTACATCACAGAGAGGTCATGATCACTTTCTCAGCCAGATATCCAGCGGTTAGCTCACGAAGGAGCGGCAGGGCCTCCGACATCGAGGCCGCGGTGTGGGTCGCCCCCAACGACTTGGCAACTTCGAGCTTCATGGACACGGGGTCGACCGCGACCACATACGTCGCACCCGCCATCACCGCACCTTGCACTGCGTTGATGCCGATACCCCCGACTCCCACGACGACCACAATGTCGCCTGGTCTTACATCAGCCCTGACGGTGGCCGATCCCCATCCTGTGGCGACACCACAGCTCACTAACGCGACGGCGTCGAATGAGAAGTCAGGATAGACCTCTATAACGGAGCTCTCAGCGACACAGGAGTGCTGACTGAAAGTGCCGATTTTTGACACGAGCCCGACAGGTCGGTCTCCAATAAAATGACGGTGCGTCCCATCGGTGATCTCCCGCGACACCATGAATGTGTCGGCGCAGCTGTCGCAATATCGGCAACGCCCACAACTGGGCAAAAAGCTGGCAGCCACGTGGTCTCCCACGGCAAGTTCGTGTACCTCAGGGCCGATCTCGACACCTACACCCGCCCCAGTTTCCACTCTGTCCACTGGATTACGCCCTGTTGTAGAGCGGTCTACTCTCTACGAAAGCCACAACCTCGCTCGGCGCGGCCGTCGGTGGCTTCTCTTTGGCAAGCTCGGCCAGCCTTCAGGGGCGAGATCCCGTTAAGCGTGGTGCCCTAGGCAGAACGCACCCCTTGAAAGGTCGTTCTCAGCCAGGGCGAGCCTGTTCGCCGCGGACGAGACGACCCGGAAACACACCGGTGGGTTCGTCCTGAATGAGGGTAACCTCGCCAAGGACCACGGTTGCGTGATATCCGGTCGCCTTCTGCATAACCCGGCGGCCCTTGGCGGGCAGATCGTGAATGAGTTCGGGCAACAACACACGTACGGAGGCGTGATCTATGACGTTGAGGTCGGCACGGTAACCCGGGGCGATAATACCTCGGTCATACATCCCATAGAGCGATGCCGTCTCACTCGTCATCATGCGAATCGCAATTGGTAAGGGGATCAGTGGTCCACGAGTGCGCTCCCTGGTCCAATGCTCGAGCATCAGGGTCGGGCTGCTGCCATCGCAGGCAATCCCGCAGTGGGCGCCGGCGTCACCGAGGCCGAATACCGACGTCGGGTGCGTCAACATCTCGTGGACAGCGTCGAGACTGCCTCCTGAGTAGTTGGTGTAGGGGAACATGACCAGGTTCTGGCCGTCTCCCTTGGTGAAGATGTCGTAGAGCAGTTCTTGTGGCTCGCGACCCGCTCGTCGGGCCCGTGGGCCTATGGCGTTCGCCGTCGAGGGCTCCCAGTCGATCGGGTCACTGATCTCGTACATCCTGTCGAACGTCTCGTGCAAGAAATGAGCGAACGATTGGTCTGCCGGCCACTCGTTCGGCTCCCCCAGAATCCGCGCCTTCACCTCGGGGTTGCGCATACATCTCACCCGATCGAGGGAGGACAGATGTGCGATCTCCCGATAGCTCGGCCGCGTCGAGAATGCATGGTGCCGGCTCTCGACGCCGATCAGAACACCCGTCGTCCGGTTGGCCACCTGGGGGAATAGCGGGACACCGTCGGCCCGAAATTGTGCGCAGCGCTCGAGCTGCAAACGGTAGCGGTCGACCTCGGTATGCGTCTGCACCATTGAGAAGGTGACGGGGCGTCCGATCAAGCGGGCAAGCTCACCCATCATGTCCAGTTCGGCGTGCGCTTCGAGGGAGATCTCGCCGTCCATGCCGCGAGGCACGATCTCGAACACACCGGTGCCGAGATCACGCAGTACGTCGCCGAGAGCGGCGAGTTCCCGCGCATCGGCGAACGTCCCCGGAACGTCGCCGCGTTTGCTGGTGCGATGCGCGAGTAGCCGCGTCGTAGAGATCCCCAGCGCACCAGCGCTGACACCCTCGCGGGCCAGGTAAGCCATCTCGACGAGATCGTCGGCAGAGGGCTCGCCCGTGGCCGCGCGCTCGCCCATTACATAAGCGCGTAAGGCAGCGTGGGGCACCTGGGTTGCGACATCGAGCATCCATCGCCGTTCGTCGAGTGCGTCGAGGTACTCACCGAACGTCTCCCACCGCCAGTCGATTCCTTCCGCCAGGGTGGTGCCCGGGATGTCTTCGACGCCTTCCATCAGTTCAATGAGTTCGACCTCACCACCCGGCCGCAGTGGGGCGAATCCGACACCACAATTTCCCATCACGACGGTGCTGACACCGTGATACGACGACGGAGCAAGCGCCGGATCCCAGGTCGCCTGACCGTCGAAATGCGTATGAATGTCGACAAACCCGGGCGTGACCAGTAAGCCGTCGGCGTCGATCTGTCGCCGCGCCGCCCCCGACACCCGGCCGACCTCGACGATCCGACCGTCGGTAACGCCAACATTTGCGGTGAACTCAGCGCCGCCCGTGCCGTCGACGACAGTGCCACCCTTAATCAAAAGGTCATACATAGCTTACCCTCCTAGAGGGACTAGGCATTGCGAGGCGACCATGCGAGCTCTATCAGTGACGATAACACCGCACCCACGAAGGGTTGCCCACGGCTCACCCCGCGGACGTCGACGGGCTGGCGGTGGTTTCGGCTACGTCCATCCGAGTCGGGCACGGTCGTCAGCGCAGGTGGTACCGCACGGGAACATGTTTCGGCCCACCCACGAAGAGAGTGCGCATGAACTCGGGTTCCCCGGCCAATTCGGCATGGTCCAAGCGTGGAATCAGCTCGTTGTAGAAGGCGCGTGTCTCGAGGCGGGCGAGGTGGGTCCCGAGACAGTAGTGTGCACCGAATCCGAATGCGACGTGCCGGTTCGGGTCGCGAGCGACATCGAACTCGTCCGGGCATGCGAAGACGGTCTCGTCACGGTTCGCTGCCGGAAAAGATAGTAATACCGCTCCGCCCTCGGGGATTGTGACTCCGCCCAGGACTTGCTCGCTCGTCGCGGTGCGCATGAACTGCTTCACCGGTGATACGTAGCGAAACATCTCCTCAACCGCGCGTCGGCACGAGGGCCGGATCGTTCATCAGGCGTCGCAGCTGGTCGGGGTGGGAGAGCAACGCAGCGAAACCACCGCTGATAGCTGAGCTCGTGGTGTCGTGGCCCGCCGTGGCGATGATCACGTAGTAGCCCACCGCCTCGAGGACGCCGATCGGCTCACCGTCGACCTCGGCGTTCGCGATCACTGACGCAAGATCGTCGTGTGGGTGGGCTCGGCGATCCTCAATGAGTCCCTCGAAGTACTCGAAGAATTCGAGAAGATTCGCCATCAGCGCGTCACCGTCAGACTCGCGAGCCATGTCCGGGTCGTCTCTCCCGAACATCTCCTGCGTGAGTTTGAGCATTCGAGGGAAGTCCTCTTCGGGAAGGCCGAGGAGCGCCAAGATTATGTACAGGGGGTAATTCACAGCGACATCGGTAAAGAAGTCGCACTCACCCCCCAGGTCCGCCATGTGATCCACGGCTCGCTTCGCCAGCTCGGCGGAGCGAGCGGAGAGGCGGCCAATGTTGGTCTGCTTGAACCAGTCGATACTGATCTTGCGATACAGGGTGTGGTCGGGAGCGTCCATTTGGACCAGCGTGCGCACTGGAATGTCGGCCGGTTTCGTCCCGTCCTCCGGCTTTCGGGCCAAAGCCGGCCGCGGCGCATTGACCCAAAGGCCGGGAGCCCGCTCGACTGCCATGAGGTCCTGATGGCGAGTGAGAGCCCAAAACGGCTCGAAGCCTTTGATGTCGACGTACGCCACCGGTGACTCGCGTCGCAGCAGAGCGCACGCGGCATAGAAGCTGGGCTCGTCTGCATAGGCAGACGCATCCGTGAAGACCCTCACGGCATCGTTAATCGTCAGCGTCATTCCCTTACCTTTCCTTCTCCGATGCCCACACGGTTCATTGGTAGAGGGCAACGCGACTAATGCTCACGTCAACACCAGACTGAGACGCACCATCTCCATGGGGCGATTGAGATGAGATCGATGTGCCATTCCCGAACGCCTCTGGTCGACCTCGAGTCCCACATACATGGCTCGTCCTTTTTTCGTCGCGTCGCGGCGGCCGGCAAGCTAGTGGACGAGGCGATCCGCACCGGCCCAATAGCGGGCTCGGAGCACCTTCTTGTCGGGCTTACCAACCGCGCTCACCGGGATCGAGTCGACGATGTCGATGGACTTGGGCGCGTGATGCGAGCCTTTGCGCTGCCTTACCAGTTCGATGAGCTCCCTCTCGTCGACGGTCTGACCCGCCCGAGGGATCACGACCGCCTTCACCGCCTCGCCCCACGTCTCATCGGGAACGCCGACCACGGCGACGGCAGCGATCGATGGGTGGGTCGAGATCACGTCCTCCACCTCGCGGGGGAAGATGTTGAACCCACCCGACACGATCATGTCCTTCTTGCGATCGACGATCGTGAAGAAACCGTCCTCGTCTTCACGGCAGACATCACCCGTGTGGAGCCACCCGTGCTCGAAGGCCTCGGCGGTCTCCTCCGGCTTGTTCCAGTACCCCTTCATGACGAGTGGTCCGCGCACGCACAGCTCACCCGGTTCGCCCATGGGAACCTCCTTGCCGTCATCGTCGAGCAGCGCGACAGGAACCCACGGGAGGGGGCGACCGCAGGAAGTGAGCCGTTCAAGATCATTGATGTCGTGGTCCTCCTTGCGGAGGACGCACACGGTCATGGGTGCTTCGGTCTGCCCGTAGAACTGCACGAAGATCGGTCCCAGCTTCGTGAGCGCCTCCTGAAGGCGGGCCGGCGACATCGCCGAGGCACCGTAGAAGACAGTCTGCAGGCTCGAGAGGTCGGTCTCCGCGAAACGTGGGTGGTCGAGGAGCGCGTATATCATCGAGGGGACGAGCATCGTGGTGGTGATGCGATGTCGCTCGATCGCCTCGAGCACTGCGCCGGCTTCGAAGGTCGGTAACACGAACATTGTGGCGCTCTGCAATTGGAGCGGGACGAACAACGACGAACCGGCGTGGCTCAGGGGAGTGCACACGAGGTGTCGAACTTCTTCGGGCCACTGCAGCTCCGACACCATGAGCTGGGCCATCGTCGCGCTACCCCGATAGGTATTCATCACGCCCTTGGGCTTTCCGGTCGTGCCACCCGTGTACGCGAGCGCCGACAAGTCCTCGGCATCTACGGCGGGGGACACGAGCGCCTGTGGCGCGAAGGTTGCAGCGAGGCGCAAAAGGTCTTCACCGACGTCTGCTTCACCAAATGACAACAATCGCCGGAGTCCGGGGAGGCGATCGCTCAGGTCACGGGCACGGTCAGAAAAGCTCGGATCGAACAGCAGCGTGTCGATACCGGCGTCTTCGAGCACGTAGGCGTGGTCGTCGAGTGACCCCAGTGGATGCAACGGGGTATTCCGGTACCCACCCACCATCACGGCACCCATCGAGTACAGAACTTCGACTCGGTTCTTCGAGAGCGTCGCCGCTCCACTTCCCAGCTCGACGCCCTGTGCGCGCAAGGCCTGAACATATCGGCTGATCTCATTACCCACCTCAGCTGCCGTGCGCATCTCGGCACCGATCTGGACGGCTGGCCGGTCGCCGTTCCTCGCCAATGCAGCGATCAGGAGATCTGGCAGGAACTTCGGACGGTAGAGATCGGAGACAAGTGCGTTCGGCGACGTGCCGGGGACAGGTACCAGTTCATCCTCCTCGTGCTCCTCCGTCGCCCGCGGTGTAAAGACCCCCGACGACTCACCGGGCCCCCTTCGGGAACGGGTACGTATAAGTCTTTCCAGAGATACTGATGAGTGTCAAGCTGGGGACGTGACAATCCCCTATTCCCGCCCTACGCTCGTCGACCTGCGACTAAGCCCACCGACGGGTATGTCGGCTGACATGTTTGACGGGGTACAGCGAAACCCAGACCACTATCCTGCAGGAGCCCTGAGGTGAGTCCAGATGGTGGTGAGCCCGGCCAGTACAGCCTCGCAGCAGTCAGCGAGGCGATCGCTGAGAGAATGCCAGATCACCTGGCGCTTATCTTTCGAGACCGACGACTAACGCACGCTCAGCTTTGCTCGCGCACGTGCCAGTTGGCGTTCATCTTGGAGAGTCACGGACTGGGAGCGCACCCCGTGGAACAGCGCGTATCCGGATCGGCATGAGTCGCATCAGGACCATCTGGCCATCTGTGCGAGCAATGGAAACGAATACCTCGAAGCGATGGTTGGCTCGTTCAAGGCGCGCGTCGTTCCCATAAATGTGAACTACCGCTACATCGCGGACGAGCTCCGCTACATCCTGGAAAATAGCAGAGTAAAGGCCGTTATCTATCAATCGAAGTTCGCGTCGACCCTAGCTGAGGTCCTTCCCGGCCTTCCCGAGGTGAGCCTTCTGCTCCAAATCGACGATGGGAGTGGCGCTCTCCTTCTGCCGGGGGCGCAGTGGTACGAGCAGGCTCTCGCCGGCGCTCCGACAGGGAGACCGGACTGCGCCACCGAGTGGTCCGCCGACGACCTCTACATCCTCTACACCGGTGGAACCACTGGCACGCCTAAGGGCGTAGTGTGGCGGCACGGCGACATCTTCCGTACGGCCATGGGAGGCCGACATCCCCTGACGCGCCAGCCCTGGGCGGACCTCGAGCAGCTGGCGGAGTTCGCCGCCACCAATCCTTCTCCGCGTAGTTCTCGCTGCCTCGCCCTTCATGCACGGCGCTGGACATTGGACGGCGCTCCTCGGCCTGAACCAAGGGGGGACGGTGGCGATCCAGGACGACGTGGAGCACCTCGATGCCGTCGATATCTGCCGCGTCATCGAACGGGAGCGCGTGACATACCTTCAGATGATCGGGGATGCATTCGCCCGTCCAATAGTCGAGGAAATGGAAAAGGGCGCCTACGACATGTCGTCGCTACGCACCGTGCTTTCTGGGGGCACCGCCCTCTCCGAAGGTATGAAGTCGAGACTGCTTGAACGTCTTCGGGGGATCACACTCATCGAGAGCGTGGGGTCGTCGGAAGCAGGCGGCCAGGCCGTCCAAGTGACGAATGCTGGAGGAGCGATTTCCACCGGAACGTTTACGCCGATCGAAGGATCCGTGGTCGTTTCCGCAGACCGGAGCCGCATCCTCAGTCCGGGCGAGGAGGAAATCGGGTGGCTCGCCAAGCGAGGCGACATTCCCCTCGGCTACCTCGGTGATGCTGAAAGGACAACGAAGGCATTCCCTGTCGTCTCAGGGGTTCGCGTGGTGATCCCAGGTGACCGGGCGTACTGGCTTGCCGACGGCACCATACAGCTTTTGGGTCGCGACGGAGCCACCATCAACTCAGGCGGAGAGAAGATTTTTGCCGAGGAAATCGAGGCCGCCATCACCCGTCACCCCGAGGTTGCCGACGTCGCAGTCTCGTCGAGACCCTCTGAGCGGTGGGGCCAGGAGGTCGTGGCTATCGTTCGTCTGCAACACGGAGCGTGGGTCTCGGAGACCGAACTCGCATCGGAGGCGGCGCGGCATGTAGCGCGCTACAAGCTCCCAAAGACGTGGATATTCGTCAAAGACGTCCGTCGCACCGCGGCAGGAAAACCGGACTATCGCTGGGCAGCTGAGATCGCTACCGGGACGCCGGAATCCTCAGCTGGGTAGCGGCTTAGCGCCTGTCAGGTTGGGCTGTTGAGCCGCTGTCCCTGCTCGATGCCATCGGCAATCTGGCGGTGGATGTGCTGGCAACCGATCTCGTTCCGCCCGAACACGACGAACTCGTGGCCCGCATCGGCGATGCCTTGGCCGGCGGAGGTGATGATCGTTCCGTCCTCGTTCAGAACAATGTCGCGGATGGTCGCGAGGTACTCCTCGTTGGTGCCGCCCGTCAGCGAACCAAAGGCAACCTTGGAGAGCATGGTTTGACGCAGAACGGCACGGTCGGGTGAGCCGGCCGGTCGGGCCTTGACGATCTCGCACCCAAGGAGTGTATTGAGATGACGAGATTCGGATAAATAAAGTAAATGACACTGAAATAGCGCTCATTTACCTCGGCATCATCGGGGAGGTCGACATGCCCTTTCCCGGTACGGCAATTCGTGCGTGTCGACCGTAGACGTCGAAGGTCACCGTGTTGGAGATCGTGGCCTGTCCGACCAACGAATCCTTGTGTACGTAGGGGAAATGATAGATCTCGTAGAACGCCTCGATCACGCTCTTCCAGTTGGCCTGCACCTCGACCTCCATGGCGGGGTTCGCTTCATAGGAGGCGGAAGCTCTACCAGGCCGAGGGCGGACAGCTCGACGTCATCGAAACCAGCCCGGCCAGGTTGACCCACCAATGCGCCCGTTGTGTCATAGCTCCAGCCGTGGTAGCGACTCGTGAGTCGTCGTGCGCAACCCGATTTCCCAGCGACCCTCGCACCACGATGACGGCAGACATTGAGCAGCACCCGGGTAGCTCCGTCTTCGCCGCGAATGACGACGACCGAACGTCCGTCCGGCAGTTGGCGCGTCACGTAGTCACCCTGACCCGGGATCGTTGCGCTTGGCAGGATGGCGATGGGACTGCGTCCGAAAACGTGCTCCATCTCGTCCTGAAGCACGTCAGAATCCCGATAATTGGCAAGCGGGATCTTCATTGTCGCCTCGGCGAGATCCGATCTGCGAGCTTTGACCATGGCGTGTACTCGAGGAAAGAGATCCAGCACAGGGGTGGAGATAGTGGCGAGCACGTCGGGGACCTCCAGTGCTTCGGTACCCTCAAGTTTCTCATTTGATACTGATAAGTGTCAACCGCTACAGTTCGGCCATGGCCACCGCTGCACCTCTCGCCGACGCGAAGCGCCAAGCCGCAACCCTGCACATCCTCACGGCCGCGCGGCACTTCGTGGTCGCCAACGGACTCGACGTCACGATGGACCAGATCGCCGACGCCTCTGGGGTGAGTCGGACCACATTGTTCCGTCTCTTCGGCAGCCGGGACCAGCTCATCGCAGACAGCTTCGCGGCAGCATTCGAAGACTATGGCAGTGAGCTGCCTGCCTTCGACGCTGACGGCAATGCCGAAACCTGGCTGCGGGCGACATGTGACGCCACTCATCGCATGAACGCTCGCTTCGGGCCTGGCTACTGGGAACTGACTTCACGTCCCGACCTGTCACCCCCACTCGCGGCTCTAGAGGGCACCCGGAACAAGCGGAGCCGGGCCAAGATGGCGGAGATCGCGGGCCATCTGTGGCGCTCTCACGGCGGCAGTGGTGCTGTCCCGCCTGCGCTTACGGCGACCGTTGCAGCCCATCTCAGTGCGTATTTCACCGCGGCCGTCCTGACGGACTCTGGGGAATCATGGAACGTTGCGAGCGAACTTGCCTTTGACGCCATCACGTGTGTCCTGCACCGCGTGCGTGCTGACCTCGCATAGCTCGAGCGGATAAGAAATCACAGCAATGACAATGCGGCCGCGCACTTGCCAATGAAAGTGGGCCCTACCAAACGAAGGAGAACCGTCGATGATCCTGGATCCACTCCCCGACGTCTTGGAACCGCAGATTGTGACCACGACGGTCGAGTTTCCCTATCGAAGGACGTTGGGCGTTGTTGTTGGTGAGTTTGCCGCCGGGCTCCGGGAGAAAAGGCTGCTGGCCAGTCGCACCAAGTCGGGTCGAGTGCAGTTACCTCCGCTTGAATACGACCCGGAGACCGGGGAATCCGTTGACGGCTCCCTGGTAGAGGTAGGGCCGAATGGCACCGTCGAATCATGGGCGTGGGTGCCACATCCGAGCGCTCTCCACCCCTTTTCCCGACCTTTCGCATTCGCATTGATCAAGGTGGATGGCACCGACACCGGACTGCTCCACGCGCTCACGGCGGAATCAGCCGAGGACGTCAAAACGGGTATGCGGGTGAAACCACGGTGGAAGGAAGACCGCAAAGGAACCATCCGCGACGTTGAAGGATGGGAGGCGATGGCGTGACAGGGGACCCGAAGGAACAACTTGTGATGGAAGACTTCATCTCCCTCACCTACAGGGAGGCACTCACCCCTTGCCTTCAACGTTTCGGTGAGTACTTGCTGGCGGGAAGGATCGTCGGTCACAAGAGCCCTTCGGGAAACGTCTACGTCCCAGGCCGGGGTTACGACCCCCTCACGATGGAGCTCACAAACGTGGCCGATGAAGTTGAGGTTGCAGACACCGGCGCCCTGTCCGGCTACACCATCATCAAACCGGTTGCATACTACGGACAGCGCGAGACGGAGCCGTTCGTCGTCGGTTCGGTGCTGCTCGACGGTGCCACGAACGCCATCGGGTTCCAGCGGATTGTGGTGCCTCTCGATGATGTGCGAGCCGGGATGCGGGTTCGGGCAGCGTGGAAACCACTAGAAGAGCGCAACCTCGACAGCATGAGTAATCGCTGGTGGGGCGGATTCGAGTGCGCAATAGCCGGCTTCGAACCGACTGGTGAACCCGATGAATCGGAAAATTGGGTGAGGGAGCACATCTTCTAATGAGCGCTGCAACTGATGTCGCGATCGTTGCGGTCGCCCAGACTCCCACCGTTCGTGCCGCCGCAGAGAACGAAGTGCAACTTCTGGTCCCTACCGTCAATGCGGCATTGGATTCGATTGGATTGACGCGTCGGGATGTCGAGTTCACGTGTGCCGGGAGCTGCGACTACCTCACAGGGGGACCGTTCGCATTCGTGCGCAATCTCGAAGCTGCCCAAGCCTGGCCGCCGATCTCGGAGTCCCATGTCGAGATGGACGGGGCCTGGGCGCTCTACGAAGCGTGGGCCCGATTGATGCATGGCGACATCGATATCGCACTTGTTTTCGCATCGGGCAAGTCCTCGCCGTCGATTCCTCAGGAGGTGTGGCCCCATCAGCTCGACCCCTACTTCCTCGCCCCGCTCGGGTTCGATCCGGTTTCTTATGCCGGAATCCAGGCACGTCAGCTCCTCGAGTCCGGCAAGGCCACTGAGCGGGACTTCGCCGAGGTTGTGGCCCGCAGCCGGCGCCATGCCATCGAGAACCCCAACGCTCAGCTGAAGGGCAATTACGACGTCGATGCCTTGTTGGCCGAGCCGTACTTCGCCTCGCCACTTCGCAAGCACGATCTTCCGCCGATCAGCGATGCTGCCGCCGCGGTCGTGCTGGCCCGGGGCGACCGTGCTCGATCCTTGGTCGGACGGCCGGCATGGATCAGAGGGATGGACCACCGACTCGACCCGCACCAGCCCGGGTTTCGAGATCTCACCTCGTCCCCGTCGACCACCCTGGCCGCCCGCAAGGCCGGTTTCGACGGAGGACCAGTTGACGTTGCCGAACTCTCTGCGATCTTCAGTCCCCAGGAGATCATCTTGCGCTATGCACTTGGCCTGCCCGAAGACACGAACGTCAACCCTTCAGGGGGACCGTTGTGCGGGAACCCAATTATGGTCGAAGGCCTCATCCGTATCATCGAGGCAGCCCAACGAATCCTCGATGGCTCCGCCGACCGCGCACTGGCCCATGCCACCAACGGACAAGGTTTGCAGCACAACCTGATCGCACGACTCGAGGGGGAATGATGGCAGAGCGTTGCGCAGTCGTCGGCGTGGGTCAGACGCATCACAAGAAACGACGTGACGATGTCTCGATGGTGGGCCTCATTCGCGAGGCAGCGGAGCGCGCCCTCGCAGACGCCGAGTACGAATGGTCTGATATCGACACCATCGTGATGGGCAAAGCCCCCGACGCGTTCGAAGGGATCATCCAGCCAGAATTGTTCCTCGCTGACGCTCTCGGCGGGGCGGGAAAGCCCATGATCCGGGTGCATACTGCCGGCAGTGTCGGCGGCTCGACCTTTATCGCGGGCTCACATCTCGTGAGCTCGGGGATCCACCAGCGTGTGCTCGCACTGGCCTGGGAAAAGCAGTCGGAGGGGAACGCCCAGTGGGGGCTGTCGAGCGGGCAGAGTGGCGGCGTTGGAGCGGGTGGAACGTTCGCTCCGTGGGTACGGGGTTACATACGTGACTCCGGTGCCCCCGAGTACATCGGCTGGATGGTCGCTGTCAAGGATCGGCTGAATGCGTTAAAAAACCCGTACGCCCACCTCAAGCTTCCCGACATCACGATTGAAAAAGTCAAGGAGTCGGAGATGCTGTGGGACCCAATCCGGTTCCTCGAGTCCTGCCCTTCTTCGGACGGCGCGGCGGCAGCCGTGCTTGTCAGTGAGAAGGAGGTCATGCGGAGCCCACGCAAGCCGGCCTGGGTCACGGCTACCGCAGTCCGCAGTGAGCTCAGCCAGTTTCCCGGTCGCGACGCGATAAAGCCGGCCGCCGGTGTCGAATGCGCTCGAGATGTCTACCGGCAGGCGGGAATCACGAACCCGCGCCAGGAGATCGATGTCGCAGAGTTGTACGTCCCATTCAGCTGGTATGAGCCGATGTGGCTGGAAGGCCACGAAATTGCGGAGCCCGGCAAGGGCTGGACAATGGTGGATCAGGGCGACACCGAATTAACCGGAAGCTTCCCCGTGAACCCAAGTGGCGGTGTGTTGTCGTCCAATCCCATTGGCGCGTCAGGCATGTTGCGCTTCATCGAGGCCGCCAATCAGGTGCGGGAAGAAGCCGGCGAGCACCAAGTGGAGGGTGTCCGAACGGCCCTGGCCCAAGCCTACGGCGGCGCAGCCCAGTATTTTTCCATGGGCATCCTCCGCTCGACCAAACCATGACAACGGACGTTGGCGGAGAACCGGAGACTGCAAAGCCGCATCTGATCGTTGAACGCGATGGCCCAATTACTGCAGTTGACGCTCAACCGACCGAAACGACTCAATGCCATCACGAGCACGATGCTCGCGCTGATCGTCGACGCATGCCGTGAAGCCACAGCGAACGATGACGTGCGCTGCATCATCGTCACCGGCGCTGGCGGCAACTTCTCCTCGGGCGCAGACCTCCGTGCGATGGCGGGCGACGCTGACGACAGCGGTGCGATCGACCTCGCTCAGCGTCGTATCGACGATCCGCGTTATGTCGAGCGGGGCTTCTTGAAGATCGGCCGCCCGCCAAAGCCGATCATCGCTGCGGTTGAAGGTGTTTGCATCGCCGGGGGAATGGAAATACTCCTCGGCAGCGACATCAGAGTGACGGCGCGGAGCGCCCGTTTCGGGTTGTCAGAGGCTCGCTGGTCCCTGTACCCCAACATGGGGTCCGCGGTCAGACTTCCTCAGCAGGTTCCCTACACCAAGGCAGCCGAGATTCTCCTGACCGGAGAACACTTCACCGCGGACGCCGCCGAACGCATGGGGCTCGTCGGTCGGGTCGTCGAGGATGGGGAGGCGCTTGCGACGGCCTACGCGATTGCCGAGAGAGTCTGCTCGAACGGCCCTCTCGCCGTCGAGGCGATCCTGAAGACTATCCGTGAAAGTTTCGGCCTCAGCGAAGACGAGGGCTTCGCACGGGAGTTGGACCGAAGCCGCACCGTATTTGCATCAGATGACGCCAAAGAAGGACCGAAGGCATTCGCAGAAAAACGCACCCCGAACTTTTTGCGTCGCTAGTCCTTGCTCCTAGTATTCGCGCACCGAATCAGCCGCTCCAGCCGCGCTCAAATGCGTCTCACAGCACCCGGTACAGGACACCCTGGAACAACCGGGGCGGCCATTTGTCGAAGCTCTCCTCGCCCATGCCTGCTTTGGGGTCGTAGCGCTCGCCAGGCCCGGGCAAGAA
The DNA here is from genome assembly GCA_963755665.1 of uncultured Acidimicrobiaceae bacterium. Taxonomy (GTDB): domain Bacteria; phylum Actinomycetota; class Acidimicrobiia; order Acidimicrobiales; family RAAP-2; genus Bog-473. Next base: position 370,336 of record CAVWKU010000011.1, on the reverse strand, counting down.
CCCATCCGTCAGAATGTCGCTGACCCCGTTCACGACCCACTCTGTCGGCGTGAGGGGCTCAAGGACTCGGTTCTGGATGTACCAGCGGCCCTTGGTCCGCTCCCCTCGCTGCTCGTGGACCCGGCGGGAATCCTCGCTTTCCGCCTCCTCGCCATCAAGATGGCCGGCATGGATGTACCAGTTTCGGTTGTAGAACTCCGGGGTGGTGCCATCGATACGCTGGTTGATCCACAGCATCTGGGTATGGGGGTATCGGCGCTCCCAGCGGAACCGAAACACTCTCGTCGAAGATCGTCGTCGGATGAACCCGCCACCCTTGGACGTGGCCGCAGTTGCCACTCAAAACGGAATTGACAGGATCGGTCGGCACGTATGACATCGACGAGCTGATCTGAAGGACGGCGTCGATCCGCCGATCGGCGTCTCCGACCCTGACGATGGACCCCGAAAAGGCGTTCGGTTCTTGGAACGTCACCATGGCCGTCGTTGCACCTGGCACAAGCCCACTCGCAGCCTTTGCGAGATCCTCCAGGACGTAGTCCTGGAACTCCCTTATTCGCACCCCTTCGGGTCGCACGAGCGTCCATAGGCACTTGTCCCCCACCTGGGGTAATGCCGCGTTGCGCATGCTCCCTTCATCTGAGCGTGAGGATGACGACGGCGATGTCATGCCTGATTGCCGGCAAAGTTGCCGTCTCCAAATGCGTTGGCGCCCTTCGGAGTGGCCTTGGGAAAGTTCACGCCCTCCGAGCTATTGCCAAAATACTTGTGCCACCGTCGGGTCGTGAACATCCAGCGACCATCGCGCTTTTCGTAGGTCTCGTAGTAATAGCCGTAGTCGTGCGTCCACGTCACCTGATCGTCATTCTTCGAAATTCCGGCTCCGCTCATGGCCCAGATCCCACGGGCCTTGGTGGGCGAGTCGAAAATGATCTCGGGATCGTAAGAATGGTGCACCGTAATCATGTTGTTCATGATCCGGCTCACATTCTCAATCATCTCCCTCGATGAACGCCACGGTTCTTGGCCGTCATTATGCGACACGTGGTCCGGTGCGTGCAGCGCCTCGTAGGCCTCCCAGTCATGAGCATCCGCATAGCGGTCACGTCGTGCCTTGAGAAGACGGATCTCCTCCAGCGCAACGAGCCACTCGAGCTCTGACATCCCTTCCGCTCGACCGTTGTCCTCCATGCTTCCCCCTTCGTGCCATTCCAAGCCAGTGCAGACTGAGTCGCCGATTTGGCGTCCCGCATCCGGAGTAGCACCATGAGTCGCCGTCCGATTGGGTTTCTCGCCAAAGGTAGCAGTGGAGCCGAAGCTCACCGGGGCGGGCTTGACGCCGGTCGAGGTCGGTGTGGGATCCTTCGTCCCTCGGCAGCATTACGAGCCGTGAGCCGACCCGACCGAAACTGAGGACATGGAGCATGGAACTAGATCTGACCGCCGACCAGGAGATGTTCGCACAGACCACCACCAAGTTCCTTGACGACGAGGCCAGCCCCACCGATCTGAGGGCGCTCCGACACGATCCGACGGGCTTCTCCCCGGGCTACTGGCGACAGGGGGCCGAATTAGGTTGGACGTCTCTGCTGGTTTCCGAGGACGACGGGGGAGGCAGCATCAGTGGTAGCGGCTTGAGCGATCTGTCCTTGGTATCTCACCAGTTCGGCCGTTACGCTGCGCCCGGACCCCTGCTGCCCACGAATGTGGTGGCAGCCGCACTGTCACGGCGGGGTTCACCCGAGCAGAAGGCCGAAGTGCTGCCGGGGCTGTTGAGCGGGGAGACGATCGGCACATGGTGCTGGGCCGAGCCACCTCCGAACGACCGATTGGGGGTGGTTGCGATGACTGCGTCGGCGAGCGGCGACGGTTTCGTGCTCAACGGTCGAAAGGGTCCGGTGGAGGCCGGGGCACAGGCCGATCACCTCCTTGTCGTGGCGCTGTCCCACGGGTCTCCCCTGCAGCTTTTGGTACCCGCGACAGCGCCGGGCATCTCGGTGGTCTCAGCTCAAGGCCTCGACCTCACGCGGCGGTACGCCGAAATCCGTTTCGAGGACGTCGAGGTGCCTGCGGCGTCACTCCTCGGCGACTCCAACGGCGTTGTGGACGATATCGAATGGCAGCTGCAACTGGCCAACGTGATGCAACTGCATGAAATGGTCGGCGCTATGGAAAAGGCGTTCGAGATCACCATGGAGTGGATGTTCAACCGGTACTCCTTCGGTCGACCGCTGGCGTCGTACCAGGAGCTCAAGCACCGGAGCGCTGACATGAAGGCCTGGATCGAGGTCGGGCACGGCATCGCAGATGCTGCCACTCTCCATGTGCAGGACCGAGGAGACCGGGCGGGCGAGTACGTGAGTGCCGGCAAGGCCTACTTGGGCGTCTATGGCGTGGACGTGTTGCAGGACTGCATACAGATCCACGGAGGTATCGGGGTGACCTTCGACCACGACATGCACCTCTATCTCCGGCGCGTCGTCGTCGACGCCCTGCTGTTGGGAACGGTCTCGGATCACCGTCAGCGGCTCACCACGCTTTTGGTGCAGAAGGAGGAAGTAAATGCCTGAGACGAATGTCGAGCCGGTCGAGGAATTCCGGGCCCGACTACGGACATGGTTGAAGGATGAAATGCCACCGGCTCATGGCCGGCCCTGGTCGAACCAGGGCCGGCTCAGCGACGAGGAGGAGCTCGCCGAGGTCACGCACCAAAGAGAGCTCCAGCGCCGGCTGTTCGAGGCTGGATTCGCGGGGATCTGCTTCCCGAAAGAATACGGAGGGCAAGGCCTGACCCCTGCTCACCAGGACGCGCTCAACGAAGAGATCTGGCCGTACGATTACCCCTTCCGGCTGCAGGTACCCACCCTGCAGCCCTGTGCGACCGTGCTTCTCGACTACGGAACGGAGGAGCAGAAACGCCGGCACCTCCCCGCCATCCTCAGCGGCAAGGAGATCTGGATGCAGCTCCTCTCCGAGCCCACAGGGGGATCTGACGTCGCCGGCGCTCAGACCACCGCTCTTCGCGATGGTGACGAGTGGGTGCTCAATGGCTCGAAAATATGGACGACCGGCGCGTGGTGGGCCGACTGGGGACTCTGCTTGGCCCGCTCGGATTGGGACCTGCCGAAACATCGCGGTCTAACCGTGTTCATACTGCCCCTGCATCAGCCGGACATCGAAGTCCACCGCATCGAAATGCTCAACGGTTCGCGAGAGATTCTGCCAAGAGTTTCTTACCGATGTCCGCGTACCTGATACCGACCGGATCGGGGAGGTGAACCAGGGCTGGACCGTTGGCACCAGATGGATGTTCTACGAGAAGAGTTTCGGCATGTTGCCCTTCACCACCCGGCCAACGCCGCCTGAGGGGACAGAGGCCCGTGGCCGCTCCCGGTCAGAGGGTGTCGGCACGGCATATATCGCTGACGCCCGCAGGGCCGGACGACTCGAGGACACGGCGACAAGGGAGCTGATCGGCGAAGCACACGCTCTGAGCCTCGCGTCAACCGAGGGTATGCAGAGGATCGGGAAGGCCATAACCGCCGGGAAGCTGAGCAATCAGGCCGCCGGCCTCACCAAAATCATCGGAGGAACGCTCGGCGTTCGCCAGTCCAACATCGGCCTGCAGCTGACCGGATCGTCGGCGGCCGCATGGACCGCGGAGAACGAGGCAGCTGGGGAACGTGGGATCGCGTTCTCGTCCGTCAGACGGGGCAGATCGCGGGGGGAACGATCGAAATGTCGCGAAATGTGGTGAGCGAGCGGTTTCTCGGTATGCCGAGAGAGATGAGCGTCGACCGTGACGTGCCGTTCCGCGACATCCCTCGTGGCCCGTCGTCCCACTGAGGCAAGGGGCGATTTACCAACGAAACACACGTCCATCCTGGACGGCACTCCCATTCCTGAACTAGGAAGAGCGGGAAGGAGCGAGGAATAACCTTGCTGAAAGTAATGCCCGCCGAGGGGGATCACGACATGGCAGATGACGAGCTTTTCTTCATTCGGGAACGACAGCTGGACTACCCGGTCTTCGACTCGGATAACCATATGTACGAGAACACGGACGCATTTACGAAATTCATTCCGTCCGAGTACCAAGGCATTGTGAAGTACATCCAGGAAGGCAATCGGACAAAGCTAACCGTCAAGGATCGGATCAGCCGCGCCATCCCGAACCCGACGTTCCAACGGGTCGCGCCCCCGGGAGGCCAAAAGGACGACCCGCTCCAGCGCCGTTCGATCCCGGGCCTCGACGCCTTCTTCGATGTCGAGCCTCGGTACAAGCTGATGCAGGAATTCGGTATTTCAAGGTCATTGATGTGGCCGACGCTGGCAAGCGTCATTGAACAGGCAATGCCGGAGGATCCGCTGGCCACGCATGCCGTGCTCCACGCTCTCAACGAGTGGATGCACGAACACTGGACGTTCAGCTACGAGAACGCCGTTTTCGCCACCCCTGCGATCTCCTTGTCGATAGTGGACCGCGCCGTCAAGGAACTTGAGTGGGTGACAGACCGTGGCGCGCGGATCGTGTACATCCGGCCAGCGCCGGTTTTCGGATTCGGCGGCCCGCGGTCGTTCGCTCTCCCCGAGTTCGACCCGTTCTGGGAGGCTATGCAGGAGAAGGGCGTTGTCGTCGGTTTGCACAACACCGTGAATATGCGCTTCCCCGTTGACCTTGCCGAGCTCGACGGAACGCAAGAGTCGGGCGGCTATTTTGAGCGACCCTACGGTGCATCGGCACCATTCCGTGCTCTAGCAACACCGCGCTCGCAGTCGAGTGACCTCATTGCGTCAATGATCGGTCACGGCATGCTTTCTCGCTTCCCCGGGTTGAAGGTCGTGATCGTCGAACACTTCAACGAGTGGACCCGTCCGATGCTGGATCATTTCGCCGCGGCCTATGAGAGTAGGCCCACCCTCTTCGACGAGGATCCACTTGAGGTGCTGCGCCGGAACGTCTGGATCCACATCTTCCGCGACCCCAATCCTGTCGAGCTCATCGGAAGGCTCGGCGTTGCCAACAGCATGTTCGGCTCAGACTTCCCGCATCCAGAGGGGCTCCGCGACCCCTTAGCGTTCTCAGATGACATCGCGTCGATTTCGCTTGAAGATCAGCGTGCCGTCATGGGAGGAAACCTTGCCCGTCTCATGGACGTCGGATAGTGCCTGATACACTCGTTCGTCAACCTTGCATGTAGCCACCAGCGTCGACTGGAACCGATTGTCCTGTAATCGTCCGGCTTTCATCGCTCGCCAAGAAGAGCGCAAGATTGGCGACGTCCGCCGGTGACGAGATGTCGCGTAACGCAACGTTTTGAAGGAGTCGGGCTCGTTCGGTATCGACGTCCACATCGTGTTCGATCGCCATACGTGTGACCCAATTCTGCCAGAGTTCGGTGTCGATGCTTCCGGGCACCACACAATTACACCGAATGCCAAACTGGCCCACCTCCAGCGCAACGGCCTTCGTGAAAGCCCGTAACGACGCTTTAGCCGTTACATAGTGCGTCTTGCGCACCATGCCGCCATAAGCGGCCGTTGACGAAAAGTTTAAGATTACGCCCGAACGGCGCTCCAGCATTGACTGCTTCAGGACCTCTCGCGTGCATAGCATTGCCGCCGTCACGTCAATGGCGATCGTCTCATACCAGTTTTCCAGTGTCTGCTCCCAGACCCAAAGGTCCGTACCCGGCGCTGCAGCGTTGTTGCACATGATGTCGACCTGCCCGAAAGCGTCCACAGCGCGCGCCACCATCGCCTCCACCTCATCCTCCTTCGTCACATCAGCACGCATTGCAAGTGCGCCGTCTCCGGCAGCGATTGCGGCTTCCTGCACAAGGTCCACTCGCCGCGCCGCCAACAACACCCGCGCTCCCTCCCTGACGAAGAGCGCAGCCATCACTGGACCGAGTCCTGTACTCGCTCCGGTGATGATGGCGACCTTACCTTCGAGGCGGCGATCGCTCATTAGCAAACCTCCTGGAAACACTCTTGCAGCGTCTCGCGAAAGAGTCGTTGACCGCTACCCGACGCGTCGAGGAGTCGATTGCTCCGGCTCCGGATCCGCCACCCATGATCAGTCCGCTCGACGTCCCATCGGACGGCGCTCACCCGCCACACATAGTGTCGGTCCCCTTCCCGGCGCATGATCAACGAATAGGTAAGGATGGTGGCGCAATCTCCTTCTATCTCAATCAGTGGAGGACCAGCGAAGTGCGCAACGCCCTGTTCGACTAGCGAACGGTGGCCATCACCCTGCAGCATCGCCTCCACGCCGGCGCTGCCCTGATGAGGTGTTCCTTCAGCGTCCCAGTCGTAGACGCCGTCCTTTAGCCACAGCGACCCGGCGGACGTCGCCAGTCTGGCGTCGGCAGCTGGCCCGTACGACAGAACCAGGCGAGTGATCGCAGCCTGGTCCTCGAGGCGTCGGAGGTTCAATCGTAGCTCCTCGAACTCGTCCCTGCTCACTTGATGCTCCACCCATCCTCCGATCATCCTTCCCACATTTTTGACACTGATATCAATGTAGCTTTAAGCCGTCCTAAGTCCAAGAAGGGGGTACAAGGCGATGACCACGTCTTCACAAGAGAACTCCGTACGCCTTCCGGCCCGTGACATTCCAGTTCCGGCGTCGTTAAGTCCGGAGGCCCAGGCCATCATGGCCATGGCACCACCTGGTAACACCCCTTATCCGGCGCTGAACGACATCCAGGGTTGGCGAGCCATGGCGGCCGAAACCGATGAGCAGATTGTCCAGATGATGAGTGAACGAGCGTCCCAGGTGCCAGCCGACGTCGAGGAGAGAGAGCTCGATGGCGTACGTGTTTACGTGATCACGCCGCATGATCTCCCCGGCGACGACCATCGTGCGGTGCTCGAGGTTCATGGGGGCGCGTTCATCACTGGCGGCGGCGAGAGTTGCCGGCTCATGGGTCTCCACGCCGTCGGGTTGAGCCGGGTCCGGACCTGGGCCGTGGACTACCGGATGCCACCAGATCACCCGTACCCGGCGCCCCTCGACGATTGCGTGACGGCCTACCGAGCGCTCCTGCGGGAGCATCGTCCGGACGAGATCATCGTGAGGGGCGGATCAGCGGGAGGGAACCTGGCCGCCGCCCTGATCCTAAAAGCGCGTGACGAAGGCCTCCCGCTACCGGCTGCCGCCGTGTTGATGACACCCGAGGTCGATCTGACGGAGTCAGGTGACTCGTTCCAAACCAACCTCGGTCTCGACAATGTCCTGACAAAGAGCCTGATGCCAGCAAACCTGCTCTACGCCGGAGAGCACGACCTCACCGATCCGTACCTCTCCCCCCTGTTCGCTGACTTCAACAAGGGTTTCCCGCCGTCGATGCTCACCACCGGTACACGTGATTTGTTCCTGTCGAATACTGTCCGCCTGCACAGAGCCCTGCGTTCGGCAGGAGTACCCGCAGATCTCTATGTGGTCGAAGGGGCGGGTCACGCCGGATTCTTCTTGCAAGCCCCCGAAGACGAGGACCTTGCACAGGAGATTCGCAAATTCATTGACGCCCACTGGTCGTAACTTGAGATTGATGTCAATTTAGGGTATTTTCGGGATAGGTGACCCGACCCCTGGGACATCGATTTTGGCTGCGGGAACTGTGCACGGCTGGACAGCAACCGCACGGAGGAGGACCTCGTGGAACGCCGACTGGACTATCCCGTCTTCGACGCTGACAACCACATGTACGAGCAGGTTGACGCGTTCACTCGTTTCCTGCCGAAGGAATACAAGAACGTGATCAAGTACGTGCAGGTCAACGGCCGCGACAAACTGGCCATTAAGAACGTGATCTCGGAGTACATCCCGAATCCGACGTTCAACGTGGTCGCCCGTCCCGGCGCGCAAGAGGAGTTCTTCAAGAACGGAAATCCCGAGGGCAAATCACGACGCGAGATCCTCGGCGACCCGATCCGCTCTCCCGAGGCATTCTTCAAGCCTGAACCCCGCCTCGCGTTGATGGATGAGCAGGGCGTAGACAGGGCGATCATGTGGCCGACTCTGGCCAGCGTCCTCGAAGAACGTCTCCACAATGATCCTGAGGCCAGTCACGTCATCATCCATTCCCTGAACCAGTGGATGCACGAAGAATGGACCTTCAACTACAAGAACCGGATCTTCGCGACCCCGGTCATCACGTTGCCCATCGTCGATGAGGCGTTGCGCGAGCTCGACTGGGTCGTCGAGCATGGCGCCAAGGTCATCCTCGTTCGTCCCGCGCCCGTGCCCAGCCTCAAAGGCTTCCGATCCTTTGCCCTGCCTGAGTTCGATCCCTTCTGGGCAAAAGTGCAGGAATACGACATCACGGTCGGCATGCATTCATCTGATGATGGCATGACCCGCTACTTCAACCAGTGGGAAGGCCACTACGACGATTTTCTGCCTTTTGCGAACCAGACGGCCTTCGCCACCGTGCAGCACCTCATGAGCCGCGGTATCTTCGACGCCATGGCGTCGGCGGTCAGTCACGGCATGCTGTCGCGATTCCCACGCCTGCGCATCCTCCCCGTCGAGAACGGCTCCAGCTGGGTTCTCCCGCTCATCAACGCCTTGGGGCACGCCTACGCGCAGCAGCCACGTCTCTTCGAAGAGGACCCCGTCGCGGTCCTGCGCCGCAACGTTTGGATCCACCCCTTCTTCGAAGAGGACCCCCTTGGCCTGATTAAGGCCATCGGAACCGACCGCGTCGTCTTCGGATCGGACTTCCCGCACCCCGAGGGTCTCGCCGACCCGGTCTCCTACGCCAAGGTGCTCGACAGTCTTCCCGAGCAAGACATCAAAAAGATCATGGGTGGCAACTTGGCCGAGGCACTCAATATCGCTGCTTGAGCTGCCCAGGAGATTCTCCGCCTACTGAGCGTCAATCGTCACTCGCTGGGGAGCGAATCCAGAGGCCGTGACAATGACAGTGATCGTCCCGGTCGCTGTCGGCCGCACGACTGCGAGAGCCCGACCATGGAACGTGTCGTGGCTGGTACCGCCGAACGTCTCTTCCGTACACGGGTTCGCGCTGCCAAGCCCCAACAGCTCACCGAATCCTTGGACCTCGACCGTGACGGCACGCTCGTCTCCGTGGTGCAGTCTGCCGTCCCCGTCCACGAGGGTGATGTCGATATAAGCGAGATCGGTGTCGTCGGCACGGATCTGGGCGCGGTCCACGCTCACATCGATTCCGGCCAGTCCGGTGCCGGATTGCAGTGCAGCGCAGGCCACCTGGGTCCCGTCGCGATAGGCGATCGCCACGATCTCTCCCGGATCGAAGGTCGTCTCGAATGTGGTGCGGAACTTATGCGCCGATCCTGCCTGCTGCCGGCCGACCGAGACGCCGTTGACGAGGAGTTCCACCTCGTCGGCGTCGCTTATGACGTCGACCGTGACCGGGAGGCCCTCGAAACCCGGCCACGACCACGACGGCAGAGCCTCCAGCCAAGGTTCGCCCGCCAAACCCAGGTGCGTCGGCGGCGTTCCGTGCCGGGCCGGGTCATGGACGGAGATATACGGCTCGGAACGGAGGCCGAACACGGTCTCGCGGAGATAGGAGAGCGCTCGCCGCTGACCGGTGATGTCGATGTCGGCGCACCAGGCTGCGAGCCACGGGTAGTCCCCCATCAACAATCCGCTGTCTTCGCCGTACGCGACGCGCCCGAGCCCCACCTCTCCAAGGTAGTCCCAACCGGTCCAGGTGAAATCGCCAATCACGTGGTTCAGTTCGAGCACCTTCGGCCAGTTCTGGGCGATATTCGTGTTATGGGTTTCCGTGCCGACGATGACCCGATCTGGCATACGTTCATGATCCAACTCGTAGCGCGCATCGCTGTAGTTGTAGCCCGCAACATCAAGGAAGGAATACGTCTCATCGAGTTTCTCAGCCACCGCCTCCGACTGCATGAGAACGGGCAGAGCGGCTCGCAAGCGCTGCATGACCGTATTCACCCCGGTATTCTCCTCGCCATCGTCGGCAACGTCACCAGCTTGCTGGGAGGCCATCGAGATAATGGTCTGAATGCCAACCGAAATGATTGGGTTGACGCCATTCGTGACATAGCGGGTATGGTCGAGGGCGCGGACCCGTTCGGCCAAGCGCCGTCCGAGGTCGGCGCCCGTGGGATTGCCGGTGTCTGGAATCTCGTTGCCGATCGAATAAAGGACCACACTGGGGTGGTTGCGGTCCTTGCGAACCATTGAGTCGATGTCGGCCTCCCACCACTCCTGAAAGTTACGGGCATAGTCGTTCCGCATCTTCGGTTGCGTCCACATGTCGAATGCTTCGTCCATCACAATCATCCCGAGACGGTCACACGCGTCTAGTAGCGCTTTGCTTGCCGGATTGTGTGCACAGCGAATGGCGTTGAACCCTGCCGCCTTCAGGATCTCGATGCGGCGTTCATCGGCACGCTCGACCGTTGCCGCTCCGATCACTCCATTGTCATGGTGGATGCACGCCCCGCGGAGTTTGACAACCTCACCGTTAATCCGCAGACCCCGAGCAGCGTCGAGCTGGAGCGAACGGATCCCAAAGGTGGTCACGTCACGATCGACCTCCACGCCGTCAGGATCGCGGACCACGAGCTCGCATGTGTACAGGGTCGGTGTATCCAGACTCCAACGGCGGGGAGCGGGCACCCCCAGGCGCTCCCGCACCCCCGCCGACCGTCGTGGAAAGCTCGTGAACGGCGACACCGCGGAAGCGACCACGACACCGCGGTCATCGACGATCCGTATCTCCACCGAGGTCGGCCTGGTGACTGCGCCGTCGTTCTGAAGCAGCGCTGTAACCTCAACGACAGCGATATCGTCGTCGATCTCCGGTGTCGTCACCCACAAGCTGTCCAACGCGATATGCAGAGCCTCGCCTACGACCAGTTTCACGTTCCGGTATATCCCGGCACCTGAGTACCAGCGGGCGTCCTCCTGCGCCGTGACTTCCACCAGGACCTCATTTTCTTCGCCATGACGGACGAGATGGTCAATCCCCAATGCAAAGCCGGTGTACCCGTACGGATGATGACCGGCGAAGCTTCCGTTCACCAAGACAAGTGCGTCGCGATACACACCTTCGAACTCGAGGAATGTGCGCTTTCCGTGGTCCTGCTCCGGAATAATGAATTTCTTCTGGTACTCCCAAGTCCCACCTGGAAAATACGCGTTGCCGGGACCCTCCGCTGGATCGCGCACAGAGGCGATCATCACGTCGTGCGGCAACACAACGGGCGTCCACGAGGCGATCTGGCCCCCGCGCTCCAGGAACGGACTCACCTTCGGCCGGACACTCCAGCCCTCGTTAAAAGAAATTCGCTTCATTACTTCCTGCGTTCTCGTGATGCCGAGATCACGGTTGATCTCGAGCTTCCTCAACTACGGAGTCTGGGCGTGTGGCGCCTGGACCCGAACCCAGGAAAACGGCTCGAGCGATGTCGTCGCGGGCTATGAGGTCTCGGGTAAGGCCCTCGAAGCGGATCTCCCCCTTCTCGAGGAAGACGGACCGTTCGCAGATTTCGGCGGCGATGTTGAGGCTTTGCTCAACGACGACCAAGGTCACACCTGTGGCGTGAATACGTCGCACCACTTCGATCAACTCGCCGACAACAATTGGGGCCAAGCCGAGCGACATCTCGTCGATGCACAACACCTTCGGATCGAGCAGCAGGGATTTCGCGACTGCAAGCTGCTGCTGCTCACCACCGGAGAGGGTGCCCGCTTTCTGTCTGCCGCGCGCCGCTAACGACGGGAACGTCTCATAGACGACCTTACGCCGCTCCTTCATGTGGGACTTTCCCAACCCGGCGGTGAGTGCCTGCATCTCCAAGTTCTCGTCCACGGACATGTCGGTGAACACCGACCGCCCACCGACGACCATGAGCAGGCCTCTGCCGGGAAGACGCTCAGCCGGCACTTCGGTGATCTCGTCGCCAAAATAGGCAATGCTGCCTCGCGAAGGTTTCTCCAAGCCCGCGATCGCCCTGAGGAGGGTGGACTTGCCGGCACCATTGGTGCCGAGCAAGGCCAACGCCTCCCCTTGGAAAACTTCGAGCGATATTCCGAAGAGCACCTGAAGCTGACCGTACGAGAAGTCGAGATCAGAGATGCTGAGCGCTACGGGGCGCTCTGCCTGGTTACTCACTTAAATGGCGGGTTCCATGTCGGGTTCGGGATGTGCCAGCACTTGCAGGATGACGCGTAGTACTCCGGCCGCCAATAGCCGACGCCGTAGGGTGCTTTCTTCGGCGCTGCGGTGTAGTTGACGGGTCCGTACGGGTACGAGTAGTTGACGGTACCGACCGCGTGCAACCCAACGGGCAACTGCGCTGCTTGCAACGAGCTGGCATGGTCGAGGATGCCTTGCACGAACCACAAGTAGTTACAGGTGGCACCCTCGTACCCGTCCAGTGACTTGTACACCGTCGTCTGGCCTTTGAAGATCGTGTTGCACTTCTGCGATCCGGCTCCAGGCTTGAAGTTCGGCGCCGACTCCTCCCCGTAGGCCTGTGCTGTCACGTTGACGGCCCCATTGAGGTTGGCATCGTTCGGCGCATCCGCACCAGTGGTGTTCGGAAGGGCGACGGTGTCGCTGGACAGCAAGTACTGCGGCTTGAAGTTCTGCTGCGAGGCAACCTGGGTCATAACTGCGGTGGCGTTGCCCGCCTGCACGCTGGTCACGTCGGTCACTCCTGCGCTCTTAAACGCGAGGACCGCTGACTGCATCACGGACTGTGTGAAGGTCTGACCGGCTGGGCACCCCAAGTTGTACTCGAGAATCTTGCTCTTGGGAACGCCCGCCTGCTTCAGCGCAGCTCGCTCTGCGACGATGAGTGCCGGATTACAGGTGTCGTAGAGCACACCGAGCTTCTTGAAGCCCTTCGACGGCTTGAAGTATCCCAACTGGTTGAACCCGAGGACGCTGTTCCGAATGTCCGATACCGGGACCCCGAGAAGCTGGAGGTAGTAGGGGTAGTACTTGGAGAGCTGGTCAGGTGTCAGATACTGGGAGGCAAACGGCACCTTGGCGGTCGGGACGCAGTTACTGGCATTGACCGCACTAAGCGCACCGACATCCAACACCATAAACGGTTTGCTTGCAGCGATGGCCAGGCATTGCTGCTGCGCACCTGCCGCATCTAATGGGTTGACCGGGTAGAACTTCAATTGGATCTTCCGACAGCCAGCTCCTCCCTTGTTGTTAATGGATTTCGCCACGGTGTTCCAGTCGTTCTGCTGAACATTGGCGGAGGGTACGCCGATGGTCGCGTTCGTGAGCGAACCACCCGAAATGGCGACGACGGTGACCGCCAACGTGACGGTGCTCGATGTGTAGCCCTGGCCGGAGCCCTTCACGCACCCCGAAGCGCTGACGCTCCTGAAGGAATCGTCGGAGCGCGTGGCGGCTACCGAGGCACCCGACGGTGAGCTACTAATCAACACGAGGCCCCCGAATAGGCAAGCAGCGAGCGGCACGGTTATCACCCTCTTGACTCGCGATGACCTCAGAAACCTTGACACTTTCATGTTGTTCTCCTCCTTGTGGGATCGTGGTGCCCGAGCGGGCCGAATCAGGTAGTGACGGTTATGCCGGAGCGGCTGATGGCTGTGGCGTTGGTGCCGAGGTAGCTCGCGATGACCGCAGGATCTTCCCGGACGTGAGACGGGGTCCCTTCGGCGACCACCATGCCTGCGTCCATGGCGTACACCCGGTCGCACAGGCCCATGAGGAGCGGCATGTCATGTTCGATGATCAAGATCGCACAATCCAGGTCATCACGGATGCGGCGCACCAACGGACCGAATGCTTCCGCTTCTCGCTGGGCTACGCCTGCCGTTGGTTCATCCAGAAGCAGCAACCGTGGCTCCGTCGCTACCTGTGCCGCCAGATCGCAGATCCGCCGCATCCCAGTTGAAAGCTCGGAGGTCAGGGCGTCCGCCCATGGACCAAGTCCGAACGCTTCGACAATCTCCAGTGCACGCCGGCGGCTGCTCCGCTCCGCTGACCGAACCCAGGGCGCGCCGACCATCGCGGGGATGAGGTGGGTCTTCACTCGCCGCGACGTTGCGACTTGGACAGTCTCGGTGACTGTCAGTCCGGCGAAGAGCGACGCATCTTGGAAGCTTCGCGCCAGCCCATATCGGGCCCGGATATCTGGCGTGCGGCCCGCAACCTCGTGGCCGAACAGCCGTATCGACCCTCGGTCCGGACGTAACACTCCGCTGATGGTGTTCATCAGGGTCGTCTTGCCGGCGCCATTGGGTCCAATGAGACCGACGATCTCCCCCGCACGCACCTCTATTGCCGTGCCGCCGAGGGCAGCGATGCCGCCGAAATGAACGGCCACATTGTCGACCACGAGGGGAAACGCCCCAGCGACTGGTGCCGCAGCCGCGGCTCGGCCCTCTTCGAGGTCATCACCATGTGACCCGATGCCGGCGAAGCTGACACTTGCGGCGGCCCGTTCGATCGCCGTCCCGTACGCAGGGACGGCTCCGTTGTCGCTCGACGCGACTTCGCCATCCGCGCTGGTGCTGGCGCTACTGACGGCCTCAAGTCGTGCCGCCCTCTTGTTCAGGTGGGCCTGCCAACGCTCTTGGACCATACCGGCGATGCCGTTGGGGAACTGCATCATGGAAGCGATGACGCTGATGCCGCCTGCAAAAAGGAAGAATCCCACGTTCTGGCCAATGGAGCCCAACAGACTGCTCAAATGCGGTGCGATGAAGAACGTACCCATGTAGAGGAGCACAGCGGCGGCGACCGCGCCACCCAGCGATCCGAGACCACCGACGACCGGGATGGCCAGGAGCGCGATGGAGAGATCCGCATCGAAGTATGTCGGCGTCACGCTCTGCCAGTCGATCGCAAAGATCACTCCAGCCGCCGATGCGACGAAGCCAGAGAGTGCCAGCACCCGCAACTTGACTGTCACCGGCTTAATCCCGAATGACGCCACCGCTCTTTCGTTGTCACGAACGGCGATGATGCTCCGACCCACTGCCGATCGTCGCAGCGTTGCCGCTGCAGCGACAACGAGGACGAGTACCACCAGCACGACGTAGTAAAGGTAAAGTTGAGAGCCGATCGACCCGAAGCCCGGCAGGACTGAGAGCGCCTGCACCGGCTCGTTGAACGGCGTACTCCCCCCCAACCAACCCTGCTGATAGAGCCAGTCGGGCGCAATGACCGCCAAGCCGAGCGTGGTGACGGCGAGCGTCAGGCCCCGCACCCGCAGAGCGGGCAAGCCGATCACGACCATGACAACGGCGCCGACAAACCCGGCAACCAAAAGGAGCTCCACAACGCTCCACCCTGACTCTCCCGCCCATTTCGCTGTCAGGTAGGCACCGATGCCGACGAGGGCGAACTGGCCGAGGCTGACCTGCCCGGCCCACCCGACCAGCATGGTCAGGGACACCCCCACCAATGCGTACACCAGCACCAGTACCAAAAGGAACTGATTGCTCTTGAAGTAGGGCAGGAGGGGGAAGATGATGGCGACGAGGAGCGACAGCCCTATGAGCCACCTCGGCCCATTGCGTAGGAACGGCGACCCTCGCAACACCTCAGGCACGCGGAGACCCGGCCGTTCGGGGACGGCAGCCCCTTCGGTTGCGAAGGCCCGCCCGATCGCGCTCCGCGCACGAAGATCGCTATGAGGATCGCGCCGAAGACCGCGAGTTCGGCGGTGCCGGCGTTGTTCGTTTCCGCGGCAACCACTTGGTAGACCAGCCCCAGTCCCAACCCGCCGGCGACCGCAATGGGAAACGAGAGGAACGCGCCAAATGCCGCCGCCCCCATGGTCAACGCCAGCAGATAGGGGCCAAGGGCTTGCGCATTGAACGAGGTTGTGGTCGGTCCGTTCAGAATGGCGGCGAGGGCCGACAGACCGCCGGCGATGCCCCAGGTGATCAGGCTGACGCGGGATACGGAGATTCCACAGAGCCGAGCGGCATCAGGATTGCCCGCTGCGGCACGGATCTGCTTCCCGATGGAGGTGAATTCCAGGTAGAGGGTCAGGAGAGCCAGGATCACCGGTACGGCGATGAGTGTGAGGAGCGACATGCCGCTCAGGACCACGCCGCCCACCTGAACGTGCGAACTGAACGGTTGTGGGAACGGTGCAGACGACGTTGGAACGAGGCCGGGGAGATATGTCACCGCTAACAGCACCTGACTCACCCCGATGGTCAGGATCAAAAGACGTACTGGAGCTTTGGTCCTGCGTCGGACCGGTGCGATGATGAATCGCTCGACCAGGATGCCCGTGAGGATCCCTACGACAAGACACGGGACGAAGGAAAGCCACCAATTCCAGCCCCAATCGTTGACCACCTTGAGAAGAATCAGAGCGGACAACACTCCGAGCTGCGCGTGCGCAAGGTTGAGGAAGCGATTTGCCCGATAGACCAGCACGAATCCAACGGCCAGCAGGCTGATGATCAGCCCGTTCAAGACCCCGAGAACCAGCGTCCCGGAGGTCACAATTTCAATCCAGTTCTGACGGACTCCCGTCTGGTGGGACCTTCCGCATCTGAGGAGTGGTGGAGTGTGGCCAGCGCGTCTGTGATCACAAACTCGTCCCCCCAGCCCTTCCTGGCGCACACCCGGGATCTCAGGTGCGTCACGCTTTCTTACATTGATCTCGATATCAATGTCAACTTGCCCCTCTTGCTTTCCATCGAAAGTGCGGAAAAGCCGCGAACGACCATTCAGAAATTGACATTGACACAGGTTTACGGTTTAGTGAGTAGAACGTAGTTCTGATAGGGGGACCCATGCAAGTAGTCGACGGTCAACGCTCTTACATTGCGGGCCGTTGGGTCGAAGGTGAGAGGTCGTTCGAGGTCGAGAACCCGGCGGATGAATCCTGCTTCGCCGAAGTCAGCGTGACGCCCTTCCCGGAGGTCCAGCGGGCGATTTCGGAGGCACGCCGGTCGTTCGATGAAGGAGTCTGGGCGGATCTCCCGGTCCGCGAAAGGGCCAAAATCCTGCATGCCCTTCTCGATCACATCGAGAAATCCAAGGAGACGCTCATCGACACGATCATGGGTGAGGCGGGTCAGCCGCGACCTATGGCCGAAGGCGCGCAGGTCGCTATGGGTCTGACCTTCGGTCGCCAAACGATCGATCTCTATCGGTCCATGTCGCACGAGGAAGCGAATCCGGTCCCGGTCGACGACCTCGTACGTGGTCGGGTGCTCTTGAGTATCCGGCGGCATGAGCCGCTCGGCGTGGTGAGCGCTATCACCCCTTACAACGGCGCCATCATCATGGCCTTTCAAAAGCTCATCCCGGCGCTTATGGCGGGTAACTCCGTGATCCTGCGGCCAAGTCCGCTGACCCCACTTTCGTCACTCGTCTTTGGCAGCGCAGCAGATATCGCCGGCCTCCCAGCCGGCGTCTTGAGCGTTGTGATCGAGGATGGGGCTGAGGGAGCCGAGCTGCTCACGACCGATCCCGCCGTCGACATGGTGTCTTTCACCGGTTCGACCACCGTCGGAAGGCAGATTCTGGCGCAGACAGCACCGACCATAAAGCGGGTGTCCCTGGAGCTCGGTGGCAAATCGGCGCAGATCTACCTGGACGATGCCATTGGACGAGTGGGCATGGGCGCAATGGCTGTGGTCGCCATGACCTCCGGACAGGCGTGCGTCGCCGCCACTCGAATGCTGGTCCCGAACGAACGGAAGGCGGAAGTCATCGAGTCCGTCTCTGCGACCTACGGAATGATCAGCGTGGGTGATCCTGCCGACCCGAAGAACCTGATGGGCCCTCTGATCAGCGCCAGTCAACGCGAACGTTGCGAGCGCTATGTCGCCCTCGCCGAAGAAAACGGGGCCAAAGTCGCCTCCGGCGGCGGGCGCCCTTCGGGTCTCGACAAGGGCTACTACTTCGAGCCAACGGTTCTCGACCTCCCCGACAACTTGAACCCGGCCGCGCGCGATGAGATCTTCGGACCTGTCATCGGAATCTTGGGCTACAAGGATCTCGATGACGCTGTGCACATCGCCAACGACAGCTCGTACGGCTTGGCGGGCCAGGTCTACGGGGCGGACGTCGCCACTGCCACAGCAGTGGCGCGACGCATTCGGGTCGGGGCGGTCAGCGTGAATGCGGGGATCTTCAGTGCCTACGCCCCCGGCGGCGGCTACAAGCAAAGCGGGCTCGGGCGCGAACGAGGACCCGACGGCATTCGTGAATTCCAAGAGGTAAAGCACCTAGCGATCGGAGAGCTGCGATGACCGAAACTCCCAACCTCGACTGGCTGATCTCAGTCGATGACCACATCCTTGAGCCTCCACGCTTGTGGCTCGACCGTGTCGCTGCGAAAGACCAGGAGCGGGCCCCGCACATGGAGACTATCGACGGCACCGAGTACTGGCTCTACGACGGCAACCGATACCCCACCGTCGGCCTCAGCGCCGTGGTCGGAAGGACGAAGGAGGAGTTCAGCCCCATGCCGCTCCCCTACTCGGAAATGCGCCCAGGGTGTTACGACGCGAAGGCCCGCATTGAGGACATGAATCGAGCGGGCATCCTCGCATCGCTGTGCTTCCCCACGATCACCCGCTTCTGCGGTCAGCTTTTCATGGAAGCCAGCGATCGTGAATTTGGCTTTCAATGCCTGCAGCACTACAACGACTGGCTCGTGGAGGAGTGGTGCGGTGCGGCACCCGGCCGTTACATCCCGTTGATGCTCATCCCCATGTGGGATCCGCTACTTGCAGCAAAGGAGATGCAACGTATGGCAGCCAAGGGGGTTACCGCCTTCGCGTTCTCCGAGAACCCCGAGCCCCTCGGACTGCCCACGATTCACGATGCAAATGGTTACTGGGACCCTGTGATGACCACAGCCAATGACCTCGAGATGGTGGTCTGCATGCACGTTGGCTCGTCTTCCACACTGCCGTCGATTGCGAAGGACGCGCCATTCATGGCCAACCTGACCTGGGGTGCCACGCGCACGTCGGGGACGATGTTGGCCTGGCTCTTCAGCGGCCTGTTCCAACGTTTCCCGAACCTCAAGATTGCCCTTTCGGAGGGCGAGATCGGCTGGATCCCCTACTTCCTCGAGCGTGCGGAGCAGGTACTCGACAAGCAACGGCATTGGGTGCTGCGGGGTCAGCAGTTCGGCGACCATGCGACGAGTGACGTCGACTTCGACAAACTGGACATCCGGGCTTCGTTCCGTGACCACGTCTTCGGGTGCTTCATCGAGGATCATCACGGCGTTGCCAGCCTCGCCGAGATCGGCGAGGACAACGTCATGTGCGAGACGGATTATCCGCACTCCGACTCAACGTGGCCGGACTGCATCGGCACCGCAAAGCGGGTCATCAAAGACCTATCCCCTGAACTGCAATACAAGCTTCTCCGAGGCAACGCTGAGCGGCTCTACCGCTTCACCCCAGCTAAGCCGCCCTGCAGTGACGCCCGTGGGCGAGCGTGACCACCCACGAAGGGGAATCGACGCAATGAGGCTCGAGGGAAAGAATGCCGTCATTACAGGAGCGGGCTCCGGGGTGGGGCGGGCCTCAGCACTCCGGTTCGCTGAGGAGGGCGCTCGTGTCGTGTGTGCCGACCTCAACGACGGGACCGCGAAGGAAACGGTCTCGCTCATCGAAGCGACCGGCGGCACTGCAGTCTCCCTCGGGGTCGATGTGTCCAAGGAGGACGACATCGTCACCATGCTCGATGTCGCGGTTGAGCAATTCGGAAAGCTCGACATCGTGTACAACAACGTCGGCATTCCTACCCCTCGCCTGGGCATGGTCTTCGAAGATCACACGCTCGAGGACTTCCAGCGCCTCATCGCGGTCAACCTCGGGAGCGTGTTCCTCGGCTCGAAGCATGCCATTCTCCGTTTCAAGGAGCAGGGCACCGGCGGCGTCATCCTCAACACCGGTTCTGTGGCCGGCCTCGTCGGCTGGGGCGGTGCCGTCTACGGCGCGACGAAGGGTGGCGTGCATCTCTTGACCAAGGCAGTCGCTATCGAGGCAGCGCCGTTCGGCATTCGTGTGAACGCCATCTGCCCAGCCGGAATGCCCGACACCGGTTTTTTCGCTGCGGGAGGCATGGCCGCTGCGCCAGAAATTGCTGCAGCAGGTCAGTGCGCAGGTGGGCTCCAGCCACCCGCTGGGAAGAGCCATCACCGCAAAGGACTGCGCCGAGGCCGCGCTCTTCTTATGCAGCGACGAAGCCGTCAACATCACCGGCGTGCTCCTCCCGGTCGACGGAGGGTACGTCGCCCGATGACCGATATCCATACACCTCCCCTCGATCGCGCGCTCATCCGTGAGCTCTTCGATCTCCGCAGCAACATCAATTTGGACGCCGGAGGCTCCTATAGGGAAGATCCGTACCCCGTCTGGAGGGAACTGCGTTCCCGTGCCCCGGTGCATCCGGGAACCGTCCACCAATTGACGGGCTACGAAGGTGACGCGATCTTCCACGGGTTGCCGTTTGCTGAGCGCCCGCACTTCTCAGTGTTCAGCTATGCCGCCTGCGACGCCGCCTACCGCAACCAGGTCGTGTTCGCGTCCTCACCCGGCGCTGCCGACGGGTCGGTCGACGACATCGGGTTCGAGCACAGCCTGCTCATGATGGGCGGTACGAAACACCGCCGCTACCGCTCCCTCGTGCAGCCCTCATTCGTGCCGGCGAAAGCGCAATGGTGGATCCAGAACTGGATTGAGGAGACAGTCCACACGCTGATAGACGCCATCTTGCTCGAGGGGCGGGCCGAGTTGAACGTCGATTTCTGCGCCGCCATCCCCGTCTTGACCATCACCGGCAGCTTCGGCGTCCCCGTCGAGGAAGCCCTTGAGATTCGGGCCTCCCTATCCAATCCGTTATCCGTGGTCGAACGTCTGGGACCGATCGTCGCAGCTCGTCGCCAGGTACCTCAGGACGACCTCATCAGCGTGCTCGTGCAAGCTGAGATCACCGAGGAGGACGGCAGCAAGCACCGTCTGTCGGACCCGGAGATCTACTCCTTCGCGTTGCTCCTTTTGATGGCCGGGTCTGGTACGACGTGGAAACAGATGGGGATCACCATCGCTGCCCTCTTGGAACGTCCGGCCCTGCTCGATGTGGTCCGCCAGGACAGGACCCTCCTTAAGGGGGCGATCGAGGAATCGCTGCGTTGGATGCCAACCGATCCGATGTTTTCCCGCTGGGTCGCCGAGGACATCGACTTCTACGGCGTGCACCTGCCGAAAGGGTCGGTACTCCATCTGTGCATCGGCGCCGCCAACCGAGATCCTGAGCGATGGGAGCGGCCCGACGAGTACGACCCGCTCCGCCCCGTGAAGCCCGCATTCGGCTTCGGCGGTGGACCGCACGTCTGTCTCGGCATGCATGTCGCTCGGGCGGAAATGTCCGTGGGCATTGGGGCCCTCCTCGACCGGCTGCCCAATCTGCGGCTGGACTCCGAGGCCGAGCCACCAAGCCCGGTTGGCTTCTACGAAAGGGGCGTTATGGAAATCCCGGTGGTGTTCGACTCATGAGCAGTGATAACTACGTGCGCCAGACACGACGCTCCTCGGTGAAGATCATATTCGGGCCTACCGAGAGACGGATGGCGAGGTCGGCTATCTCTGGAACGGTGTCCCGACCCTCCTATTGACCACGACGGGTCGTCGCACCGGCCAACCCCGGACCACGCCCCTCATCTTCGCTCCGGACGGAGACGACTATCTCGTCGTGGCATCCATGGGCGGTGCTCCCGAGCACCCCAAGTGGTACCTGAACCTTGTGGCGAACCCTGGACGGCGGAGATTCAGGTGAAAGCTGACATCCTCCCAGTCATCGCCCGGACGGCATCACCGGACGAAAAACCTCGGCTCTGGTCGATCGTCCGGGATGCATGGCCGAACTACAACGTCTACCAGACACGCACCGAACGCGTGATTCCTGTCGTCGTGTTGTCGCCGACCAGCACCGATGGCTGACGGCGCATACGAAGGCATCCGAGTCGTCGAGCTCGCACAGTGGGTCTTCGTTCCCGTAGCTGGTGCCCTCCTGGCTGACTGGGGTGCCGATGTCGTGCGCATCGATCGTCTCGAAGGTGATCCCTACCGGGGCCTTGCCACGCAGGGGATCGGCACGGACGGCGGCGGAGGGTGAACCTCTCGGTGGCCCTGGCCAACCGAGGGAAGCGCTCGGTCGCTCTCAATCTGCAGACCGAAGAAGGACAGCAGGTGCTGCACCAGCTCCTCGAGAACGCCGACGTCTTCCTGACGAGTTTCCGGCCCGATGCCTTAGCTCGGCTCGGATTGGACGCTGAAACGCTCCGAGAGCGTTACCCGTCGCTCGTCTATGCGCGCGGTAACGGCTATGGCGTTCGGGGCCCCGACGCCGGCTTAGCCGGCTACGACGCTTCGGCGTTCTGGGCCAGGGGCGGGATTGCCCACGTCCTCACGCCGGCCGATCGTGAGTATCCGATCACCCCACGGGGCGCCCTGGGAGACCGTAACGGAGGGATGGCGCTCGCTTTCGGTATCGCCAGCGCCCTCTTGAAGCGGTCCCGCACGGGCAAGGGCTCGGTGGTCGACGTGTCCCTCCTCGCCACGGCGATGTGGACGCTGTCCTCCGACCTGCTCTCGGCGCTGCAGGGCGCCAAGCCCCGTGCTGCAGCGGGCCGGGGACCTGTCTTCAATCCACTCGTCAACACCTACCGTACGGCTGACGGCCGCCACATCCAGTTGGTGTTCCTGCAATCCGACCGCTACTGGGCCCCATTGTGCGACCTCGTCGATCGCACCGATCTCCGCGACGACCCGCGCTTCGCTGGACCACCAGGCCCGAGACGCCCACCGGGACGAATGCGCCGCAGCGCTCGACGAGGTCTTCGCCAGCCGCACCTTTGAGGAGTGGAAGGAGCTCTTGCGGCAACTCGACGCACCCTGGGCACCGGTGCAGGCCGTGGAAGAGCTCCTCACCGACCCGCAGGTTGCTCGCCAACGACTACCTCGGCGAGGTCGTGGTCGAGGGAAAGCCGACCTATCGATTGCCGACAGTGCCCGTGCAGTTCGACGAGATGCCGCCTGAGATGCGGCCGGCACCCGAGCACGGCGAACACACCGAGGCCATTTGCTGGAACTTGGATACGAGTGGGAAGACATTACGCGCCTGCAGGACGCATCGGTCATCCCGTGAACAGCCAAAGTCCGGCCAACGGTCGCTAGGCTGAATTCCGTGGTCTCGACGACGCCAACTCTCGATAACCGAGACCCAGCGTTCGCAATCCGCGTCTGACATCGGTCCGGAGGCAAAATTCTTGCGGCTGGCCGTTTGCTTATCGTGCAAAGGGCTTCGGCTTCACGACGCAGGAACTGATACGGGAAGCCGGCGTCGCCCTCCAGACCTTCTACCGCTACTTCGGGAGCAAGGACCGACTACTCCTCGCTCTCATCAGTCAGCTCATCAAAGAGCACTGTGTGGGCCTGGCGGAAAGCGCCCGCCACTTGGACGACCCGATAGGCAGGCTCGAGATTTACGTCCGAATGACGCTTATCGCCGCTTCATAGCCCGGAAGGGCTGAGCCTCGGCAAAGTTCATCAGCTCCGAACACTGGCGCCTCCATCAGACATTGCCCGGCCGAAGTTGAGGCGGCGACGCTGCCGGTCAGCGATCTCCTTCGAATCGAACTCGAGGCGGGAGCAGCTGCCGGCACGCTCTCGCCCCGCAATCCTGAGAGAGATGCATGGCTGATGACAAAGACGATTATCGGCGCCTACCACCACTACGCATTCCAGCCTGATGATCCCGCCATGGCGACGCTCGACGACGACGTCTGGTTCTTTTGCCTAGCCGCGGCGGGTGGATTCCCACCTCGCGCTGACGTCAGGCTCATCGCACTCGGGTCTACAGGCTTACAATTATCATTGGTCTTCGCCCGGCGATGTCCTTACCTCGTTCGGCTCGATGGTAACCTCCGAATAGAGATTGATGTCGGAATCAATGATCTTCTGGGCGTTTGGGTTCCCCACAATCGCTGGCCAACGGCCATGAATGTCCGTTGAGTGAAGGGACCGCCGCACCGGACGTAAGAGCGGAAAGGACCGTCAGTGCCAAGAGCCCGAGCCAAAGAAAAGGTTGTCCCTGACCACCAGCCGCGCTCGGCCAAGGGCGAGCAGACGCGAGCTCGCCTTGTCAAAGCAGCGAAGGAGATCTTCGAGCGAGACGGAATGTTCGATCGCACGGATTTCGGATATCGCCAAAAGAGCCAAGTTGTCGTACGGCGCCTTTTACCACTATTTCGATTCGAAAGAACAGATTTTCCGAGAAGTTGCGGCAGCGCAAGAACGACGACTGAGTGCCCCACCGGACGAAACCGATCAGTCTCGTTCCGGAAGCTCGACGGAGGACAATATCCGCGACGCGAATCGACGATACCTCCAGCGCTATCGCGAAGAAACTCGCTTGATGCGAGTCATCGAGCAGGCATCCCGGTACGACCCGCACGTGAATGCGGAGCGCATGGCGAGCCAGAGGAGTTTCGCACAGCGATCCGAACGTTCGATCAAGCGACTGCAGAGTGAGGGTCGGGCCGACCCCAGAGTCAATCCGGCGCTCGCCGCCGACGCTCTAGGGGCGATGATCGGCCGCTTCGCTGAGCTGTGGTTGACGCAGGGCTACCGTGAGTATGACTTCGATGAAGTTGTAGATCAGCTGAGCCTTCTCTGGGCCAATGCGCTACGACTCAGTCCCGACGAGCCACCGCGCGATGCCCGGAAGAAGCGTTAGACCGGTCTGAGGGGCAGATCAATCACGGACTTCGTAGCGCAGCCCGTGACCGAAGCGGAACAGAGGGTCCCTAGTGTCAAAGGGTACATCGCTGTCGCTGTCGACAACGGCCGCCATCGAACGAGGAAGATCGAAAGGAAGCTTTCCCTCCGGAGAGCCCTCTCCAAAGAGCACGTCTAACAACGCCACCTCGTTGATGCCGTAGTTTCCGATGATGGCGGCGGCCCTTGTGGCGAGCTCCGTGAGTACGGCCGGCCGCTCCAGATAAATGTCGATGACAGTGGGCACGGCCTGGCAAATTCCTTCCAGACGAGCGAGCTCCTCCGGCGCGAACTCGAGTGAACCACCATGAAAGAGGTCGACGAAGCCACCGAGACCTGACGGCTCCCAGGGTGCCTTCAGCCGGAGGATGGCGATGTCTGCTTCACCGGGATCGTCCACCACGGTCGCATAATCGGCGAGGACGTCATCGGTAATGCCCTCGCTATAGACCTTGATTCCCCGTTGGAGCGGAAGCGTTGGCGATCCCAGCGTTGACATCTCGTTGGTCAAGAGTGTCAGCGCCCTCTGTTGCGCACGCAAGCCCGCGGAGCGAAAGTCTGCTCGACCGAGGATCGCGCCGGCGCGGTCTTCGTCTACAAAGGGGTGCTCGAACAGCCCGAGGACGAACTTCTCGCGGAGTAGGCGTCGCACCGACTGGTCGATTCGGGCTTCGGTGATCTGCCCAGACTTGACGAGGCGGACGATTCGGTCAGTGCAACACTCACCGCCGAACTGATCGACACCGGCCTCGAGCAGCTTGAGCAGTCGCTCGTCGGCGCTGAGGTGCTCAACACCCCACGCCCGGGCTGCGCTGAGTGGACCGGGCTCCGGCGCATCGATGACTAAGCCCCAGTCAGTGCAGACGATGCCATCGAACCCCAGCTGTTCACGCAACAACCCCGTGATCACCGACCGGTTGAAGCTGAAGCCAACCTCTTCGTATTCGGTCCCCACCGGCATTCCGTAGTACGGCATGATCTGGGAAGTACCAGCCGCAAGCGCCGCCCGGAACGGCCGAAGGTGGTAATCGAAGTTCCCTCCGGGATATACCTGTTCACGCCCCCAGGCGAAATGCGGGTCTTCCCCATCCTTTTGTGGGCCGCCCCCAGGGAAGTGTTTGGTCATTGTGGCCACGGAGTCGGGCCCGAGCGTCTCGCCCTGAAATCCGCGGATATAGGCGACGACGAGCCGAGACGTGAGGTCTGCGTCCTCACCGAATGTCTGGCTGATTCGCGGCCAGCGCGGCTCGGTGGCCAGGTCGATCTGGGGGTGGAGCGCGACCCGGATCCCCACGGCGCAATATTCCTGTCTCGCGATGTCAGCGAACTCGCGCACCAACTCCTCGGACCCGATTGCAGCGAGACCCAGCGGCTCGGGCCACTGCGAGAACGGACCCGCCAGGATCGAGAGGAGTGGGTTGTCCGTGAAGTGGTGGCGCGGATCCGTGGAGATTGTCACCGGAATTGCGAGAGGTTGCTCAGCCGCAAGGGCCTGCAGTTGGTTATGCCACTGAGCGAACTGACGCCCATCAGGTGCCGCACCCAGGAGGTTGAAGTGTCTGAGCCGGAACTCCGTGACCAACGTCGTTGCCGAGGGCAACGAAACCAACGAGTTCAGCGCATCGAGATCACCTGGCGACACCATGTCATGGAAGAGCAGCCCGGCTTTGTCCTCCAACGGCATTCGATCGATGAGGTCGGCCACGCGTCGGTCCACGGGGATTTGAGGATCCTGGTACGGGTACCGGCTCTTATCTATTCGGTTCATGCGCCAGCCCTCTCTACGCCGCGATCTCTATTGTCAAATTCAACGGTGATCCCCGCCACCATGCTCTCGAAGCCAAGTCGTAAGCCGAGTGACGCTGGCCGATGCTCCGGGCTCATCAGGTCCGTTGAGGTGGCCGTGATGTGTACCGGGCTCCGTTTCTACGATCACGTCGACGCCGGCAATTCGAAGTTGCTCGCCATACGTCTCACCCGATGCCCGGAGAAAATCGACCTCTGAGTTCAGGATGTAGACGGGTGGTTGGCCAGCCAGTGGCCCGTTTGCAGCAAACGCGTACGGATCGCTGAGTACGCTCTCCGAACCCGCGTACTGCAGGTTGAATTCGCGCACGGTCTCCACTGGAAAGGAGACGGCCGATTTCTCCGTCTCGAGCTTGTCCCGCAATTCAGCCGGAAGTGGAGGCAACTCAGGATGGACGATGGGGTATGCCAGCACAAGTGAGGCAGGCAAGGGCCCAGCGCCGTCTCGGAGTCGCTTCGTCACACCTGCGACGAGATTGGCCCCGGCGCTCGCCCCCCCGAGGTGCAGGTCACGAGGCCCCACTCCAAGTTCGCCAGCGTGGTCCGTCGCCCACAGCCAACCCGCCAAGATGTCGTCGGAGGGAACCGGATAATGGATCCCGCGCAACGCCTTGTGATAATCCAGCGACAGAACGGCGAACCCATTCGCCGCCACGGCAAGCGAAAGCCAGTGAGCCTCGGGCATGTCGAGATCCCCGCCAATGAAGGCTCCCCCATGGACCCACACGAAGCCCGCACTCCCCTCCTGGGTACCTCGGTAGACGCGACCAGGGACTTCACCGTGCGGCCCTTCAACCACGACATCTCGAACATCGACCTCGGCCAACCTGGGAAACCTTTTAAACAGCTCGGTCGTATCCATGGCGCTCACCGGCAACTCGGTGTCCTGCGACTCGAGGAATTCCACGATTTGGCGGAACTCGAGCGACTTCGGGCCATCGGTGGCCGACGGCTCCTCGGCGGTCACGGCTCACCCCTGCCGGTCAGTTTCGAAGGCACAGCGCAACAACCCCCAGAACGGCGCACGTTCATGCGTAGCGAAGCAGCTCGTGCTGCCCTGGACCACGTCGGCCAGCTTGAAGGAGATCGTAACAAAGGTTGACATCAATATCAAAAAGTTGGCTAACCTGAACGCCGAGCGCAAGACCTCAGAAATCGGTGAGAGGACGGAACCACTGCATGCATGCGAACAGGTACCAGGACGCGTCCCAGCCGGTCGAGACAAGGGTCGAAGACCTGCTGGCCCTGATGACCCTCGAAGAGAAAGTGGCACAGCTGACGGGTGTGCTCTCCTTCGATCTCCTGGGCCCAACCGGGCTCGACGAGAAGCGGTTCGATGAGCGCCTCGTGAACGGGATCGGGCAAATCTCGGCTGGGGGGCTCCTGTCGCCGGACCCGGCCCGACTGGTGTCGATGCTGAATCAGGTACAGCGGTATCTCATCGAAGGAACTCGACTGGGCATTCCTGCGATCGTCCACCACGAAGCCCTGGCAGGGCTCGTTCACCAGGCCTGCGTCGACTTCCCAACCGCAATCGCCCTCGCCGCCTCGTGGGACCCTGAATCGGTCGAGGCCATGAATGACGTCGTTCGGCGTCAGATGCGAGCTCTTGGGATCCACCAGGCGTGCTCACCGAACCTGGACGTCGCTCGGGACGCTCGGTGGGGTCGAGTCCAAGAGACATACGGCGAAGACCCCTATTTGTGTTCAGCGATCGGTGTCGCCTTTGTCCGCGGACTCCAGGGCACCGACAGGCGCAGTGGCGTGCTTGCCACTGCGAAACATTTTCTCGGTTACGGCATGGCTGACGGTGGGCGGAACATCGGCGCGGTGAATCTTGGGGAGCGTGAGCTGCTCGAGGTCTACGCCCGCCCGTTCGGTGCGGCGATCGATGAAGCTGGCCTCGAATCGGTTATGTGCTCCTATTCGGATGTGAACGGTGAGCCCGCCGCTGCATCGCGGGCGCTTCTGGTCGACATGCTCCGTGGCGCTCTCCGATTCGAGGGTCTCACCGTCGCCGATTACGGCGCCGTGACCGCCCTCTTTGCACGGCAACATACCGCTGCGGACATAGCCGATGCCGGGGTTCAGGCACTTAAAGCGGGGCTCGATGTGGAGCTCCCCGGCTCGGCTTGCTACGACGCTGGAATCGCGTCGGCCGTGCGGGAGAATCGCCTGGACGAAGCCGTCGTCGATCGCAGTGTGCGCCTCGTTCTTACCGCCAAGTTCCGGCTTGGCCTCTTTGAGAACCCATATGGTGACGAGGTGGCGTTCGCTGCGACGGCGAAGGATGAGGCGTTGCGCTCAGCCCGTGCCTTGGGGCGCCGGATCGCCGCTCGCTCGACCGTTCTACTGGCCAACCCCAAAGGTGTGCTTCCGTTGCGGCGCGACCTGGGGCGGATAGCGGTGATCGGGCCAAACGCGCGGTCGATTCGCAACTTGTTCGGTGGGTACTCGGCCGCCAATGTGATCGAAATGTTGACAAACGGCGATATGGGGTTGCCCGCACCCGTGCTCGACGGGGAAAGCGTCCTCCCCACCCCGAACACGGCCGACGCGACTCTGCCGGACGAGACGGCGGAGTCAGAGGGCACGGGCAAAGATTTCGGCTTCGTGAGACGCATTGGTCTTCGTCCGAACGAGACCGCGATGGCCGCGATCGACGCAGTGTACGGCGACACTCCCACCGTTCTCTCGGCCATTGAAGCGATCGTTGCCCAAGAGACTGAGGTCGTGTTCGCCCAGGGGTGCTACATCAACGACCCCTCTACGGAAGGAATCGCCCAAGCGGTCGAGGCCGCGACTGGTTCCGACGTCGCGATCGTCGTCCTGGGCGACAAGACCGGTCTGGTCGGCGATGCGGTGGTCGGTGAGACCCGTGACCGGTCAACTGTCGAGCTTGCCGGCGCACAGCGGGCGTTGCTCGACTCGGTCGTCGCGACCGGCGTACCGGTCGTCGTGGTCCTGATCGGGTCCCAGCCGGTGCCCGTATTGGCGGAGGAAGACGGTCCCTCTGCGGTCGTCCATGCATGGCAGCCAGGATCCGTGGGGGGTCTCGCGATCGCCGACGTCTTGTTCGGCGTCGAGAATCCCTCCGGACGTATCCCGATCACGATCCCGCGAAGTGCCGGCCAATGCCCGATTTATCACGGGTACCGACAGGGCAGCGAGCCGAGCACCTATACCGATCTCGACGACAGCGGTCCCGCGTATTCCTTCGGCCACGGGTTGAGCTACACGACCTTCGACTACCGAGCCCTCACGGTCAACGATGCCGAAGTAAAGACTGACGGTTCGGTACAGGTCAGTATCGAGGTGACAAACACGGGTGGCCGCGCTGGAGAAGAGGTCGTGCAGCTCTACGCGCAGCTGCACCGCCGGGGCATCACCCGTCCGGTGCGGGAACTCGTCGGCTTCGATCGCGTGACGCTTGATACAGGTGGTACGGCGACAGTGACGTTCACGCTCCGACCCGCCCTCCTTGCCTACTACGACGTCGATATGGATCTGGTGGTGACGCCCGGCGACGTCGAGCTCATGGCCGGACCATCCTCGGACAAGCTCCCGCTGACAACTACCTTGACGATTACCGGTAAGGCGATCACTCTGGCTTCCCGGTCCACCCACCTCACAAGATCGAGCATCGCGTACTCCTGACCGCCCATTCCTCGACGACAGCGTTGGATGGCTCCACCACAAACCTGATATCGATATCAGAATATGTTTTCAGTATAGAGTGGATCGGGTGACACACCTTGAGGGAACCCCGTCCGATCAACTTCCAGATGTCCTCGTCACGGGTTCGACGGACGTGCAGATGGCCTTCATCTCCCTGTCGGCCCGTGAGCCCCACGGCCGAGACGCTGACTACATCGCTTGGCATTCCCTCGACCATCGGCCCGAACAACACAGGCTCGCCGGATTGCGCAACTCCCTCCGCCTCGTGTCCACCCCGGCATGTCGCGCAGCCCGCGCCGCGAACGATGACCGCTTCGGCGCGGTTGACCACGTCATGACGTACCTCTTCAGTGACCCGGCAGCACTCTCGGGCTTCAACGACCTTGGGGCGGCGCTTCACGAGGCAGGCCGTATGCCGCTACGCCTCCCCACCGTGGAGTTCATGACAGCGGACTTGGCTGGGCGGGTGGCCGCACCGCGTGCGGTGGCCGGCTCTGACGTCATCCCCTGGCGTCCAGCACAGGGCGTCTACCTGATCATCGAGAGCGGCGATCCGGGCGAGACCTCAGTTGCATCGCTGGCTGAGGTTCCCGGCGTGGCGGGCATCTGGTGGTACCGCGGGGCTCTCGCCCCTGCGCCGTATTCCACGGATGCCCGCGCGCTGCAGATCTCCTACTGCTATCTGGACGACGACCCCGTCCTAACGGCCGAGCGACTCCGCGAACACATGCAACGGCGATGGGCGTCCGGCGAGGCAAAGGCGCTCTTGGCCGCACCGTTCCATACGTTGGTGCCTTTTGACTGGGCGCGCTTTCTCCCGACCAGCGTCGAATCCGAATGACCAGGGCGTCGATATGAGGATTCCTTCATGGCTCTGAAATTGGCGATCGGCACGCCCGTGGTGACAATGGACCCTGTCTCGCACGCGCCGTGGGAGGAAACCGCTGCGATCGAAGATCTGACACAAATCGCCGAGACGGCAGATCGTCTCGGTTACCACCATCTCACGTGCAGCGAGCACGTGGCGCTCCCAGCGGGGGAGATCACTCGGCGTGGCGCTCGGTACTGGGACCCGCTGGCCACTTTCGGCTACCTCGCCGCTCGTACGAGCCGAATCCGCTTTGCCACCCTCGTGTTGGTGTTGCCGTATCACCACCCGCTCGAGATAGCGAAGCGTTACGGCACGTTGGACAAGGTGAGTAACGGCCGCTTGATCCTCGGAGTGGGCGTGGGAACACTCAAGGAGGAGTTCGATCTCATCGGCGCGCCATACGATCAACGAGGTGCGCGCAGTGACGACGCCCTGCGCGCGCTCCGAGCCTCGCTGTCGCAACCGCAGCCCTCCTATCACGGTGAGTTCTACGACTTCGAAGGCTTTGTGGTCGACCCCTGCGCTATCCAAGAACGCGTTCCCCTATGGGTCGGAGGTCGGAGCCTTCGCTCTCTGCGACGGGCGGCGGCACTTGCCGACGGTTGGTGTCCCTTCGCCGTGACCCCTGCCCAGGCAGCGGAATGGCTGCGCAGAGTGGATCTTCCAGCCGGCTTCGATGTCGTCCTTCCGCCGACGGCGCGGTTAGAACCTATTGACGAACCGAGTCAGGCCCAGGACATTCTTGCGACGACCCAAGCGCATGGCGCAACGATCGTGCACTGTGCATTCAAGCACCGTTCGCTGGAAGAGTACCTCGACAAGCTCCAGGCACTTTCCGAACTCCATGCTGGTTTGCAGTCTCCGTAGCATTGTGCAGAACGCCGAGGGTTTGCCCCATCGGCGCCAGACCTCATGAACGACCACGGACCTCTGGCGGAGGGACCGTTTGCGGCCATTGACTCCTCGCCGCCCGCCGCTCCAGACAGCTCGTGAATGTATTCTGTGGTAGCGCTATCATTCGACGGTGCTGGAATATCACCCCACTTCGGAAGGGTGGGCGGAAGCGCCGCTCGAGGTATTCCGCCATCAGGAGGATCCATGACTGATCTCTTTGCCCCCCGGCCGGAGCACCAATTCACCTTCGGCCTCTGGACCGTCGGGAACCCCGGGCGGGACCCCTTCGGGGAGGCGGTCCGCTCCCCCCTCGACCCCGTCGACTCCGTGCGCCGGCTCGCCGACCTGGGTGCCTACGGAGTGAGCTTCCACGACAACGACCTCGTGCCTGCCGACGCGCCCGTGGCGGATCGGCAGGACATCATCAAGCGGTTCCGGCGGGCGCTTGATGCCACGGGAATGCACGTTCCCATGGTGACGACAAACCTGTTCTGGCGGCCCATCTTCAAAGAGGGGGCCTTCACGGCAAACGATCCTCGAATACGACGATTTGCCGTCAAGAAGGCGTGCGAAGCGATCGAGCTCGGCGCCGAATTCGGGGCCAGTATCTTCGTGCTGTGGGGCGGACGGGAGGGTATGGAGGCGGAAGCAGCCAAAGACGTCCGATCGGCACTCGATCGCTACAAAGAGGCCGTCGATCTCATCTGCGAGCACATTCGTCGTCAGGGCCTTGACCTTCGGATCGCCCTCGAGCCGAAGCCGAATGAGCCCCGCGGCGACATCCTGCTTCCCACCGTCGGACATGCCCTCGCTTTCATCGGCTCCCTGGAATATTCCGAGCTAGTAGGGCTTAACCCCGAATTTGCCCACGAGACCATGAGCGGGCTGTCGTTCTCCCAGGCGGTGGCGCAGACCCTCTGGCACGACAAGCTGTTCCATATCGATCTGAACGCGCAGCGAATCGGAAAGTTCGATCAGGACTTCCGGTTTGGCTCAGAAGGTATCCGCGACGCGTTCTATGTCGTGAAGCTGCTCGAGGACGCACAGTGGGGCGGGATGCGCCACTTCGACGCCCACCCCTACCGCACCGAGGACAGCGACGGCGTCTGGGACTTCGCCCGTGGGTGCATGCGCACGTACCTGATCCTGGCCGACAAAGCCCGGCGCTTCCACGAGGACAGCGAAATTCAGGACGCCCTGCGTGTGACAAAAGCAGCCGAGCTGGCCCAACCGACCGCCGAGGAAGACGGTCTCGAGGGCATCCTGTCGTCGGAGTACGACGAAGAGGACCTCGCCGCGCAGGGTTACGGCAACGAGCGCCTGGACCAACTCGTGACCGAATTGCTCCTCGGAGTTCGCTAGTGCCCCTAGTTGTCGGAGTGGACTCGTCCACATCCGCCTGCAAGGTCCAAGTCCGCGACGCTGAGACCGGCACGGTCGTGTCATCTGGACGAGCCCCACATCCCCCGACAACACCACCCCGAAGCGAGCAGGAGCCCCGGGACTGGGAAACGGCCTTCCATGCCGCATGTGCCGAAGCGCAGGTGTCAACAACATATCGTCCTGCCGCGATCGCCGTTGCCGCGCAACAGCACGGTCTCGTCGTCCTGGGACACCGCGACGAGGTCTTACGATCAGCCAAGCTGTGGAATGACACCGAATCGGCGCGGGACACCGAAGAACTGCTGAATGAACTCCCCGGGGGGCGTGCCGCCTGGGCCGAGGCATGCGGGAGCGTGCCCGTTCCTGCCTTCACCGTGAGCAAACTCCGCTGGTTGCGGCGCTGTGAGCCTGAGATCCTGCGTCAGGCGGCGGCGGTCATGCTTCCACACGACTGGTTGACGTTTCGACTCACCGGTCGGCGCGTCACCGACCGGGGCGACGCTTCAGGAACCGGCTACTGGTCTCCGGGCGAGTCCCGGTATCGGTTCGATATCCTCGAAGACCTGATCGACCCCAGAGTGGACTGGGAAGCAGCGCTTCCCGAAGTGCTCTCTCCGCTGGCCACCGCAGGGGATTGGCCTCTTACTGGGGCGACGGTCAGTCCCGGAACCGGTGACAATATGGCGGCCGCCCTCGGACTGGGACTTCGGCCCGGCGACGTCGCCCTGAGTTTCGGCACCAGTGGGACCACGTTCACCGTCAGCGACCAACCCAGCAGTGACCCAAGTGGGACCGTGGCCGGCTTCGCTGACGCGACCGGACGCTACCTGCCACTCGTGTGCACGATGAACGCCACGAAAGTGACCGACTCCGTGAGGCGTCTGCTCGGAGTGAACCAAGAGCGCTTCGACGAGATGGCGCTCGAAGCACCGGCAGGCTCGTCGGGGCTCGCGCTCGTGCCGCATTTCGACGGCGAGCGCACGCCGAATCGCCCTGATGCCACCGGCACGCTCACCGGTATTCGCTCCGACGTCACTCCGGAGCAACTTGCACGCGCTGCTGTCGAGGGTGTTGTGTGCAATCTCCTCGAAGGGGCGGACGCACTCGGTTGGGACTCCACCGAGGGACGTGTCTTCCTGATCGGGGGTGCAGCCCGGAGCGCAGCGTACCGCCGCGTGGTCGCCGATCTCACCGGCCGCACAGTTATCGTTCCCGCCGACGATGAGCTCGTCGCAGCCGGCGCCGCAGTCCAGGCCGCTGCGGTGCACTTTGGATGTGAGTTCGCGCAGGTGAGCCAGGCATGGGGTCTGGGCGTCGGTGACCTCGTGGAGCCGGACGACGCAGTGGACCGCGCCGCGATTCGCTTCGTCTACGCTGATGCCGCACGATCGGCGGCATCGTGACATCTCCCGATCTGGTCATCCTTCGGTCGGGAGTCCAGTTCGATGATCAAGAGGTTTGAGGTGGTATCCACTCCTCGCCCCGTGATGGCAGACGTCGCGACGCGGGCTGGCGTTTCGGTCATGACCGTTTCCCGCGTGCTCAATGGATTCCCCGGGGTAGCCGACGGGACCCGTCGGCGGGTGGAACGCGCCGTCGCCGCGCTGGGCTACCACGCCAATACCGCCGCCCGTGTGCTGGCTGGCGGGCGGTCGAGGGCGCTTGGTGTCATCGCCGTCGAAACCGAACAATTCGGACCGTCCCATATCCTCTTCGGCATCGAAGCGGCGGCGCGAGAAGCCGGGCATCTCGTGAGTTTTGTGACCCTGAGTAGGACCGGTGAGGAAATGCCGTCGACCCTGGCGCATCTTCGGGCGTCCCACGTCGAAGGCATCATCGTTGTCGCCCCCGTCAGGCCGGTGATCGATGCCGTGAAAAAGATCGAAGAGTCGATGGCCCTCGTTGTCGTGGGTGGCGACCCGCGCAGCAGCGCCGCCACGGTCACGATCGACCAGGTCGAAGGAGCCCGCATGGCCACCGGACACCTTCTCGAACTTGGGCACCGAACCGTTCACCATGTGCGCGGGGCGAGAAACTGGGT
The DNA here is from genome assembly GCA_963755665.1 of uncultured Acidimicrobiaceae bacterium. Taxonomy (GTDB): domain Bacteria; phylum Actinomycetota; class Acidimicrobiia; order Acidimicrobiales; family RAAP-2; genus Bog-473. Next base: position 334,861 of record CAVWKU010000011.1, on the reverse strand, counting down.
GGACGCTGCTGCAAGGGTGCGCGGATGGACCGATGCGCTTCAACTAAATGGCTCGAAACGGACAGTCCCGCTGGTGGGTGACTGGAGCGCAAAGAGCGGCTACTCCGCCGGAGTGCGTCTGGCCCAGGACCCCGATGTAACCGCTGTCTTTGCGGCAAACGATCAGACTGCGCTCGGAATCATCCGCGCGCTCCACCAGGCGGGTCGACACGTGCCGGGGGACGTAAGCGTGGTGGGCTTCGACGACACCCCCGAGTCGAGCTACTTCCTCCCTCCGCTCACCACGGTCCGTCAGGATTTCGGTGAAGTGGGGCGGCGCTCTGTCGAGCTCGTTCTTACGTTGATGGACGGGAGCAACGGCAGGCGCCACGTCGTTGTTCCAGCGAAGTTGGTTGTGCGGGACAGCTCGGCCCCCCCAGGCGTCCATCACCGCTGAAGCGAGCTCAGATCACGACGACCTCAGCGGATCAGGTCGTCCACGTGGTCCAGCGCGCCCCGATCACAGACCACCACCACGGTACCCCCGCAGCCGCCGCCACTTGCACGCGCGCCATAGACCCCAGACGTCGCCAATGCCGCCGCAACGGTTGCCGCAGTCGCAGCGTGGCCGAGGCCCATAGCCTCATATCCTGCATTGCTGGCCTGAAGGAGATCTCCCAAGAGATTTGGTTCCCCCCGCCGCAGCGCGGCGAGGGCTCTGCCGCTTCGGAGATGTTCCTCAACTCCGAACAATGCCGCTGCACGCACCGGATAGGTCACCTGTGGCTGCACCGCGGTAATCGGGTCAGCGGTATCGCCCCATCGTTCGAGGAACTGGGCGCCGCTGATCATCTCGGGAAGCTGTGCTGCGAGGGGGGAGGAAGCTCGCTCACCCAGGACCACGATCGCTTCTCAGACTCTTCGACGATCCGCTTCCCCATGAATGCTGCGGCACGGGCCCGCTGGTACGGAGCTCCGCTGACATCGTGCGCCGCGCCGCTCGGCCAACCGACGATCTCGAGATTCGACGGGAGCGCCACATCCGGCCAGGGTGACGCCGGCCGACAAAGGATCGGCAGCAAGGCACCGACAGACCCCACCGCTACAGCCACTTGGTCCATTACGCCGCAGGGCGCCCCCACCACGAAGTTCTCCGCCTCCTGACACAGCAGAGCCAATTGCAACGGATCGATGCCACTCACCCCAAGCGCGCGCGCCGTGGCCACTTCCAATGCTGCGCTGGACGCGACGCCCATTGACACGGGCAGGTCTGACGTGATCTGGAGGCGGACGTGTGGCGGTGAAATGATCCCGTGCCGGACCAGGACGACGACGACCCCGATGAGATAGTGGGTCCACCGAGGGAAGTCCTCGAGCGCGCGTCGTACGTCCTCGTAGTCGAGACCCGCGAGACGAGTCACCTCCGCGACTGGCAGCACGGCCGGGCCGACGACAAGCGCATCGTCAAGCTCCGCTGTGACCTCGAGCGACTGGCGAGTCGGCATTTCGAGAACGAGCGCCCCCGAATAGTCAGCCACGCCACCCAAGAGGTCGAGGCGACCCGGCGCCCTACCGATCCTGCAAATCACCGATCAGCTCCGCAAGCACGGGTCCGATGCGCGAGGCCAGCGCTTCATTCGCATAGCCGACCCACGCCACAGCTGTGTGGTTGTCCAGGGGAGCTTCAAGCGGACGTCCCCAGGGGTCGGTCACGACGCCACCGGCCTCGGTGAGCAGCATGGCGGTACATATGTCGTAGGGATGGCAGAAAAGGCCGCCCCCAACGTCGAGAACCAGTGGGCGCAGATCGGCCACGAAACGATCCCGGCCGCTGATGAGTTCGTGAAGCTGGCCGCCGGTCGAGAGGTACTCGTCATCGAAGACATTGCGACAACCAAGCCGGCGGAACAGTTCAGCCTCGAGCGCTGCCAAGGCCGGCTTCCCGGGCAAGAAAAACTTGGCCAATCCACTGAAGCTGTGCTCGAGATCGGCGGCCGATGACGGTCGTAACGCGAGCGATTCCCTCGCTCCGCTTCTCAAATCCAGTCGCTCAGCCACCAGCCCAGTGCCGCGCACCGCACTTAGCTGGTCGACTGCCCCTTGCTTCGCCGTCGGCAGTTCAGTCATGACGGCGACCGAAACGTCGCGCAGAGTGCCCTCCGGCGGCGCCGCAGCCGCCAGGCACCAAGCCGGACGCTTGTCGTACATGAGCCCGCGCGTGCCGTCGATGGTGTCAACGATCACGGTCCACGCCACGGAGTCGCCGACGGTGACTGGTTCATCCAGACCTTCGGACACGATCCTGACGTCGGGCCAGTGCTCCGCAAACCAAGCGACGAGTGCCTCGTCAGCCACCCGGTCGATGGCATAAATCGTGTCGGCCACTGTCTCACCGGTCACCACCGCCATCTCGATGTCGCGCGAACCCACGACCAGGGCGCGGAGGTACTCCCCGAGCTCGCAGAGCAAGAGACGGGCCTGATCAGCCGAGGGTGGCACGGAGTTCCGCCGCCTTGTCGTCCGGATTGGACTCGTTCGTCATGGAACCGCCGCCCACCTCGGGACCAGCGAGATACTTGAGCAATCCCGGCGCGCGCAGCGGCGGGTGAAGCTCGAGGTGGAACGGGTAGTGGGGATGATCCCCTACTGGGGCCTGGTGGACTGCCAGCACATACGGCATGCGAAAGCCCCACAGCGCGTCATAGCGACGCACGACATCACGTAGGACAAGGGCGAGCGAACGGCAGCGATCGTCGTCGAGGTCGACGAGCGAGGTCGCCGGCTCACGGGGCAAGACATGCACTTCATATGCATACTGGGCAAACCACGGCACACACGCAAAGAAGTGCTCACCTTCACAGACCACTCGAGGGCCTGAGAGCTCTCGGTCGATGACATCTTGCAACAGCGAACGACCCGTGCGTTGAAAGTGTTCGGAGGAGACCTCGTCCTCGCGCGCCATGGTGGCGTAGACCAGCGAGCCGGCATAGATCTGGCAATGCGGATGCGGATTGGATGTGCCGACGAGCGCACCTCGATTCTCGAAGATGAGCACGTGGGCCACGCCCTCTTTCGCCTGGAGAATGCGCGACCGCTCACGCCACGTCGTGACGATGGTGTTCATCTCGTCATCTGTGAGATCGGCCAGGGATCGGGCAGCGTCGTCGTGGTAGCAAAGCACCTCGGCTGTGCCGCTGGCCTGCCGGGTCCGGTACACATCGTCCCCATCATCGGGCACCGGTGCATCAGGTGAGAAGACTGGGAGGTCGTTCGTGAAGACGAATACCCCCCGATAGTCAGGGTTGGTTGTGGCGATCCGTCTACCCCGAGGAGCGAGCGCGTTCTTCTCCGGAATAGGTGGCTCGTCGGGGCTGACGTGCTCGCCGATCCATGGGCGGACGTCCCGGTGCGAAGTGAAGAGGACCCATTGGCCTCGGAATGGGTGCCAACGGATCTCCCAGGTCACCGACCGGGCTCACAATGTTCGCATATGTCGGCCGGCGGCCTGACATGCTCTTTGCTCGTCAGCCGGCTCATCGCTTCGAAGTGATCTGCCACCGCTCGCATTGTCCATCCATCGCTCGATTCCTTGCCAAACATGTGCGGCATTCCCATTCTTTTACTAATGTTAACGCTACCATGGGCAAAGCGGTCAAGCTGATGTGAGATGAGGGATCGGCTGCCAGGAATCAGTGCTTCCGACGGAATGCGTCGCGTGCTTGGATTGCGCGGGTGACGAGAAGCGAGTCACGATCGATCTGGAGCAGGAAGCCGGCGGCGATCGCCTCGTCGAGGGACGTGGTGAACCGCTCCATATACGTCTGCTCGGTCCCGTACTGTTGCACGAGCATGTCGCGAGCCAGTGGCCGCTCGTCCCCGGTCAACATGAACATGCCGCCGCTCTCGGCGTGCACCTTATAGGTGGACAGAGGAACGTCGACAAAGGGAGACCGGACGCCACCGAGAGCGTTTCCTGCGGGATCGACGGCAGACTCGGATACCTCGCCGCTCGTCGCGAGCTCGATGCGGGCTGCTGACGGAGGTGCCATGCCCTCCTCCGCCCATCTGATCAGCCGTAGAAGTGCGGCTCGCAAGAACGCATCGGTGGGAAATGACGACGATGCACTGCACTCTGGGTCCACGCCAACGTGGGGCGCTCCCGCTATTTCGTACAGCCGATACAGGTCGCCCGGGATGTCACTGTCGGCGCGACGGACGTGCGCCCCTCCGACGGAGTGGTAGCTGACCCCGGGGCCCAACGTCACTTCGAAGCCTTCCACGTCCGTCTGCGTCTCGACATTTACCACCGGAGCCGACACGGGAGCCATGGGAGTGTGCTCGAAGTGTGGGAGCGGGGAGGCACCCGATTGCAAAGGGGTCAGGCTTCCCGAATGGGCGGCCGGAAAATAGCCATCGAAGACCGACAGGCCATCACCAGTTCGGCTCAGGCCATGAAGCGCCATGGCGAAGGTCGCAGTATCGACCGCACTCTGCGAATAGCCGGCCATGTAGAGCCGAGCTGCAACATGTCCGCCGATCAACGCCGCACCCTCGCTTTGCTTCAAAAGAGTACCCGACCTGACGGAGGATGTCCCATTCCACGTCGTTGATGACCAGATCGAGCTCGGCGTACCGCTCCGGATCACATGCCCGCAACGCATCCCCAGCACTGGACCGCACCGTGACACCTACCCATGCGTCGCCGTTGGACTGGAGCAAGGTTGCTACCTGGTCCCAGACGACGTCGGAGTCGATACCATTCCTCGAAGTGTTAAACGGCTCGAGGAATACTCGTCCGCTGAACCGGTCTGGGTCGAGCGGGTACCGGGTGAGCAGACGGGTGGCGAAACGGTGCTCGACGCCCGTCTCTTGGGCTGGTCCCGTTGCAGGACCGGAATACGTCTTTGCCACTCCATTGACGAGATATTCGGCGTCCTCATAGCCGCCGCTCATGGGCGCGCAGGGACTCGAGCTCGCCCAGCGCCTCTCGGGGAGAGGGCTGGGCGGCCGTTACCGCCGACCATCCGGTCAATGTGAGGAGTCGATGTCACCATTGATGCCACCCCCAGGTGTGAGATTCGTTCCGCTCACCGTTGTCTATCAAGTGCACATTTGGGTCGATTGAACCGTGGTGAATGGAGCGATCCCACTGCGTTCCGTCGCCACGTGCGTCGGGACCCGTGAAGAGCAAGATCCGCCGTTGGTTCATTATCTCCTTTCGACGGTCAGCTCGGCCGAAGGCTGGCAGTAGCTCACTCCGTGCCTATTGGCTCAGCATGAATGGAGCTCTTGACGCCCTCCTGGCCTGTGGCTATTGTTTCGTAGAAGAAATCTATATTCGCTATACCGACCGATCTCGCATACGGGGTTCTTCGAGTCAAGGTCCCCGCGACCCCACCCGGGGACTCGGAGGGGGCTGCAGATCCCGCCTCATGACCTCAACGGGGCCACGGGTGGCATATGCCAACTGACAGGAGACTGACATGAAGCTGGACCTTCTCTACGAAGTGCAAGCCCCCAAACCGTGGCCGGACAAGCCGTATCCTTACAATCAGCGGGAGGCGGAGCAGGCCGCCTACTTCGAGGCAATCGAGCAGATCAAGTTGGCCGACAAGCTCGGGTTCGGCACCGTCTGGGTCGTCGAGCACCACTTCCGCATCGAGCGGTCGCACATGCCGGTGAACGACGTGTTCCTCGCCGCCCTGTCGCAGGTCACCGACCAGATCCGCCTCGGCTTCGGCGTGACGCTCACGCCGCAGCAAGTTTCGCCACCCGGTCCGCACCGCCGAGACGGTCGCCGCGGTCGACCTGCTGAGCCGCGGACGTGTCGAATGGGGCACGGGGCGTTCGATCCCGCACGAGCAGAAGGCATTCGGCGTGGACCCCGAGACCAGTCGTGACTCGTGGCGGGACGCCATCGAAGCCATCGTCGCCATGTGGGAGCAGGAGAAGTTCAGCTGGGACTCCGAGTTCATGAAGTTTCCCGAGTTCCCGTCCTACGAGGGCGATACACGCTCGATCACGCCCAAGCCCTACCAGGACCCGCATCCGCCGGCCTGGATGGCGGCAGTGAGCCCCGGCAGCGTCGAGCTGGCCGGCCAGCTCGGCCTGGGCATGCTCGCGCTCACGATCATGCAGCCGGTCGACGAGCTCGCACGGCGCATCAAGATCTACCGCGAGGCCTCTGCGAACTGCACCGAGCCGCTGACGCGGGTGAAGAACAACAAGGTCGCGCCCTACACGCTTGTCCACTGCGCCGAGGACATGGAGCAGGCCGAGTCCTACGGGCTATGGGACTCGGTGGGCTTGGTGGTACGACCACATGGCCCAATTCCTCATCGACTGGGAGCTCCCTCCGAACGTGTCCGCGGAAGAGATCGAGAAGCTCTTTCCTCGGCTCCGGGAGACGCAGGCCGGCAAGGTCGACCCGAAGTTCTTCAACGACCAGGACATGATCATCGTCGGCGATCCGGAGCAGTGCCTCGAAAAGCTCGCTCGCTACGAGGACATCGGCTGTGACTCGGTCATCTGCTACGTGCAGTTCGGTCAGCTCCAGCACAACGAGGTCATGGAGTCGATCGAGATGCTCGGGAAGCACGTGATCCCGAAGCTCGAGCAGCGGGCCAGTTGAGCATGACGCCTCGGGCGTGCGAGCGACGTGCGCCGAGGCGCAGGGTCACTGTCGAGCTCATGGCGGCATCGACAGGGACTACGCCGGGGTCGCACGTACAATGCGAGCGGACCGTTGCGCCTGGGAAGCGGCTGATCCCATGGGTCGTCAGGTCCCCGCGGTGGAACGGGCCCTCGAGATCCTCGAGCTGCTCGCCGACCGCACTCCGGAGCTCCTCGGACTCTCCGAGATCGCGCGCACGCTCGCCATGAACAAGGCGAGCTGCCATGCGACGCTTACGTTGCTGGCCGACCGCAATTACCTCATCCGCCATGCCGACAAGACCTACTCGCTCGGTCCTGGGATGCTGCCGATCGCCAACAGCTTCCTGCACGACCAGAACGCGCTGCCCTTTGCACGTGTCGAAATGGCGAACTTGGGCCGCGAGCTCAATCTCGACTGCGTCGCAAGTAGCGTCGTCGGCTCCGAGATCGTCATCCTCGCCCACACGCCGTCGCCGGGATCGTTCGGCATCAACATGCGGGTCGGTTCCCGGTTCCCGCTGGTGCCTCCGATCGGCACCGTCTTCCTGGCGTGGGCGAGCCGCGATCGGGTACAGCACTGGCTCGCCGGCCTCGACGAGCAGATAACGCCCGCCAAACGCGAGCGTTACCTCGACGCGCTGGCGGTGGTACGTGAACGGGGTTACTCGGTGGCCATCGGCAAGACCGCGGCGAGAGCCCGGGAGTGGCCAGCGACGTCGATGACTATCTCCTTTTCGAGCTAGTGAGACCCAACGCCTCCCGGTGGCGCACATCGCCGCGCCGGTGTTCGATCCCGAAGGGACGGTCCGGCTCGCTCTCACCGTCGTCGCCTTCCGAGATCAGCTCACCTCTCAGGAAATTCCGGTCGTCATGCAGCGACTGACCGAAGCCACCGCCCGAGTGGCCGGAGCCACTTGGGGGTGACTGTGAACGCTCGCACTCGTTACGCGCAATTTGCAGCAGAATTTCCCCTCAATAGAGGTAAGGAGCATTTGATGCGTAGACGGCCGGAGGACCATGGTGACCGACAGATTCGGCGGATGCGGCGGATGCGGCGGATCGTTCTTAGAGTTGCGTTTCAGGGACTCTGCGCAGATCGTCGACGCAGCTGCTGAACTGGAAGCGCTCGGCTGCAGCGTTCGACAACCAGGAGTTAGTAGACTGGGGCATCGGAGGGACAGCCGAGCGACGGTCTAGAAACCGCCTCTGACCTGCACCTTTGGAGCGGAAGACGGGATTCGAACCCGCGACCCCAACCTTGGCAAGGTTGTGCGCTACCGCTGCGCCACTTCCGCGTGGACCACTGATCCTAGCTTCCCCTTGCTCTCGGGAGAAACCACGACAGCCAGGGGAAATCTACCTGGAGTTTCGCATCGGGGAGGATGTGGCAGTAGCGGCGGGGCAAGCCCCCGGGGGCGTCAGCCCACCGCGCCGCGGGTATCGAGGGCGCATCCGACGAGTTCGCCGAAGGCATCATCGATGGAGATGGCCAGGTTGTCGAGTTCGGGGAGCAGCTTGCGGCAGGCGAGCAGGCCGAAGTGGAGCTGGTCGAGATACGAGAAGATCGTCACGTTCAGTCCCACCCCTTCGGCGATGGGGCCGACCGGGTAGAGCGCCGAGACCCGGCTGCCGGCGCAGAAGAGGGAGAAGTCGGGGCCCTTGATGCTCGAGACCATGACGTTGAACGGCGGGCGTACCCGGTCGAACATTTTGGTGCCGGCGACCGCACGTGCGACCCGGGACACCGAGCGCGGGTGCGGACATCTGCGCCAGATTGCCCAGCACCCTCCCCCGGTGCAGCTGCTCCTGCTCCTTGGCCACCCTCGTCGATTGCGCGATGGTGGCCAACCGTTGGAGGGGATCGTCCATGTCCGTGGCGAGCGTGACCAACATGGCCGAGATCTGGTTGCCCAGTGCATCGCCCTCGTCGTCGGGTCGGGTGGACACCGGCACCATGGCGACCAACGCGCTGCTCCGCCTCCTCCCCCCGCTCGTCGAGCAGCCGTCGCAAACCCCCCGCCACCCCCGTCAGAATCACGTCATTGACCGTGCCGCCGAACGTGTGGCGGATGAGCTTCGCGTCCTCGAGCGGGATCGACAGCGACGAGAAGCGCTTGCGATTGGACACCGCGCCGTTGAGCGAGGTGCGCGGCGCCGAGAAGAAGCCGGGCGGTGACGATTCGCCGCGGCGGAGGAGCTCGCGGTTGTGCATGCCGAGGTCCGCAATGACCTCCACCCCGGCGTTCAGCGTGCTGAGCGCCCGGGCCGGTTGCTGGGACATCGAGGTTGCGGCGTAGCGGAGCATCCGTGCGCTGCCGGGCAACGGATCGGGGTCCCAGCCCTCGATCGACGTGGGCACGAGTCGCGTGCGGGGATTGAGGTCGAGAAAGACCGCCAACATGGAGGCGCCACTCACCCCATCCAGGATGGCGTGGTGCACTTTGGCGATCAGCGCGGTGCGATCACCCTCGAGCCCCTCGACCACGTACATCTCCCAGAGCGGTCGATCCGGATCGAGCTGGCGGCTCATTGCGGCGGCGACGAACGCATCGAGCTCCGCCGGGCCGCCCGGCGAGGGGAGGCTCGCCCTGGAGAGGTGGTCGTCCAAATCGAAATCGGGGTCGTCGACCCATACCGGGTGATGCAGTCCCAACGGCACCCGCAGTGCCCGTTGCCGGAAGGGAGCCAATAGGGGCACCCGCTGGGCAATGACGCGACGGATCTGGGCGTACCGCGTCGACGGGGAGAAGAGCGAGCGTGTGCCCTCCGGCGGGTCGAGGACCATGACCAGCCCCACGTGCAACGGGGTGGTGGGCGTCTCGAGCGACAGGAAGGCCGCGTCCAGTCCCTCCAGAGGTTTCATGTCCCCGTGTGGCCGAAGCCGCCGGCTCCCCGCGCCGCCTCACCCAGGTCGTCGGAGTCGACCAGAGCGAAGGTCGCTTCCTCGACGCGCACGATGACCAGCTGGGCGATGCGGTCTCCCCGGTGCACTGCGTACTCCTCCACCGGGTCGTGGTTTACCAAAATTACCTGGAGCTCGCCTCTGTAGCCGGCATCGATCAGCCCCGGCGCATTCAGGCACGTCACCCCGTGGCGCAGCGCCAGCCCGCTCCGGGGGAGGACCAGCCCGGCGTACCCGTCCGGTATGGCCACCGCCACCCCCGTGGGCACCAACGCCCGACCGCCCTGAGCAGGCAAGACGACGGACTCACGTGCCACGAGGTCCGCTCCGGCATCACCAGGTTTGGCGTAGGCGGGCACCCCCAGCTCGGGGTCGAGTTGGTGCAGCGGCACGTGCAACATCGTTGGACACTACCGGAAAGGACCCCCGTTCTTGCCCCCGACCAGACGGCGACCGGTAGCATCCGGCCCATGCTGGCCTGGATCGATCTGGAAATGACGGGCCTCGAACCGTCCCGTCACGTCATCGTCGAGATTGCCAGCCTGGTGACCGACGACGATCTGCACATCGTGGCCGAGGGCCCCGATCTCGTGGTCCACGCCACGCCGGAGCAACTGGCGGAGATGGATGACTTCGTCATCGCCATGCACACCCGGTCGGGGCTGCTCGCCGAAATTGAGGAGTCGACGCTCAGCCTCGAAGACGCCGGTGCCCGGACACTGGAGTTCCTCAAGCTGCACATCCCCGAGGCGCGGACGGTCCCGCTCGCCGGCAACTCGATCGGCACGGACCGGCGCTTCCTGGCCACGCAGCTCCCCGACATCGAGGAGTACCTCCACTACCGCTCCGTCGACGTCTCGACGATCAAGGAACTCTGCCGTCGCTGGTACCCCGACATCTACAAGTCGGCGCCCGAGAAGAAGGGCGGGCACCGTGCGCTCCAGGACATCCGTGAGAGCGTGGCGGAGCTCGTGTTCTATCGAGGCGCGCTGTTCAACCCTGCACCCGTCCCTCTTCTGACCCCGTCGGCTCCGCCCACCCCGGCCGCACCGTCTTCACCGTCTTCACCGTCGGCCACATGACGACCGAGGACGCCCCCCGAGCACCGGCACGCCGGCCCAGGACCAGCCGGCGACTGTTTCGGTCGCCGAGGCCGACGCGACCCTCACCGCGGCGGGACAGTTGTTCGAAATGCAGGACCGGGACATCCGCGGCATCTCCACCCGTACGTGGAAGAACGCCCCGGAGACGCTGCGCACGATCCTCGATCTCTCGCTCGGGCACGGTGACAAGACGTTCCTGGTTTACGAGGACGAGCGCACGAGTTTCGCCGAGCACTACCGGATCGCCTGCACGCTGGCGCACCGGTTGCGCGACGAGTTCTCGATCGCCCCGGGGGACCGGGTCGCTATCGCGATGCGCAACCTGCCCGAGTGGGTCATGGCCTTCTGGGCCATCTCCCTGACCGGCGCCATCGTGGTCCCGCTGAACGCATGGTGGTCGGGCGAGGAGTTGCGCTACGGGCTGGAGGACTCCGGTTCGAAGATCGCCTTCGTCGACATGCAACGGGCCGAGGCGATTCGACCGTTCCTAGGAGGGCTGAGTGGCTTTACCTCCCTGATCGTCGCCGATGAGCACCGTACGGCGAACTCCCCCACTGTGAACTCCGGCACGGCGGGCAGCGGCATTGTGAACTCCGGCACGGCGGCGACCGTGCGCATCGCGCCGGATGGCTCGGCGCCGGTGACCGAGTGGCCCTTCGCCCTTGCACTCGGGCGAGGTGGATGCAAATGCCTCGCCCCCCGACGTCGCCATCGATCCAGAGGACGACGCCACCATCTTCTACACCTCCGGCACGACGGGTCGCCCCAAGGGAGCCGTCGGCACGCACCGCAACATCTGCACCAACCTGATGAGCCTCTTCTTCATCAACACGCGGGCACAACTGCGGTTCGGCAAGTCCCTCGTCGATCCCTCCGTGAAGGTGCAGAGCGCAATTCTCCTGTCGGTACCCCTCTTCCATGCGACCGGCTGTCACTCCGTCATGGTGGGGAACATCGGCGCCGGCGGGAAGATCGTCATGATGCACCACTTCGATCCGCAGCGTGCGCTCGAGCTGATCGCCCGGGAGCGGATCACCACCTTCGGCGGCGTGCCGGCGATGGTCATGCAGGTGCTCGACTTCCCCCGCTTCGCCCAGTACGACACCTCGTCCATCCGCAGCGTGTCCTACGGCGGCGCCCCTGCACCACCGGACCTCGTCCGGCGCATACGCGAGGCCTGGCCCGTGGGGCAACCGTCCAACGGTTACGGCCTCACGGAGACCTCGTCGATCACGTCCATGAACACCGGCGGCGACTACGTCGCCAAGCCGGACAGCGTGGGGCCGCCCTTGCCGGTGACCGACGTGGCCGTCATGCCCGAGGATTTTCGCCGGCGACGAGCCCGACGACAGCGTCCCGCGCGGTGCCGACGTGCGCGGCGAACTGTGGATCAAAGGGCCCAATGTGGTCCGCGGCTACTGGAACCGCCCGGTGGAGACAGCGCAGGTCTTCACGAAGGGGTGGCTCCACACCGGCGACGTCGCCCGGCTCGACGCCGAGAACTTCATCTACATCGTCGACCGGGCCAAGGACATGATCATCCGCGGCGGGGAGAACGTCTATTCGGTACAGGTGGAAGCGGCCCTCTTCGAACACCCGGCGGTCGCCGACTGCGCCGTGATCGGCATACCCGATCCGACGCTGGGCGAAGAGGTCGGCGCCGTCGTCGTGCTGCGCCCCGGGGCCAAGGTGGGCGCCGAAGAGCTCTCCGCCCATGTGCGCAATCGCCTGGCCGCCTTCATGGTTCCCACCCACATCTGGTTCCGCGAGCAACCACTCCCCCGTAACCCAGCCGGCAAGATCCTTAAGCGGGAACTCCGCGACGAGCTCCTCGGCCCGGCCGACACGCTCGATGCCGGCCCGGAGGCCGGCATCAGTCGTGCAGATGTGAACCCGCCTGCAGCGCACCACCCGCAGGTGATGCGGCCCGCTCAGCGGTTGGGCTGGGGGGTGACCCGCAGGTAGGGCTTCAGGGCCTTCCAACCCTTGGGGAAGCGGTCCTTGGCCTCGTCGTCGCTGACGGCGGGGACGATGATGACGTCCTGGCCGTCGGTCCAGTTGACCGGCGTCGCCACCTTGTAGTCGGCGGTCAGCTGCAGCGAGTCGAGCACGCGGAGGATCTCATCGACGTTGCGGCCGGTGGAGGCCGGGTAGGTCAGCGTCAGCTTGACCTTCTTGTCCGGTCCGATGATGAAGACCGAACGCACCGTGAGGGTGTCGTTGGCGTTGGGGTGGATCATGTCGTAGAGGTCGGCCACCTGGCGGTCCTCGTCGCCGATCAACGGGAACGCGAGCGCGGAGCCCTGGGTCTCCTCGATGTCGCCCGCCCAGCCCTTGTGGGACTGCACGGAGTCGACGGAGAGACCGATGAGCTTGGCGTTGCGCTTGTCGAACTCCGGCTTGGCCTTGGAGAAGGCGCCCAACTCGGTGGTGCAGACCGGGGTGAAGTCCTTGGGGTGCGAGAACAGGACCCCCCAGCTGTCACCGAGCCACTCGTGGAAATTGATGGTGCCATCGGTCGTATCAGCTGTGAAATCCGGTGCGGTGTCGCCGAGTCGAACTGCCATGTGAGCCTCCTGTAGGTCTGGCGCGAGGGTTGTCTTTTCGTGAGCATAACCGGTCGATTACCAATTGTCGACCGGCTTAGTCACCTTTTGGAGAACGGCGTTGACCGCCGCCGACCCCGGGTCATGTGGCGTCCCCGCATGACCCGATAACCAGGTTCATCATGCGAGAATGGGCCGGTGAACCCGGTCTACGCCCCCTACCGGACCGATGCGGTTTCGGTGGTCCACGACGGCCCGGTCACCATTGTGGAGATCATGCGGCCCGAGCGGCGCAATGCCGTGGACAGCCTCTGCGCCACACAACTCCTCGCCGCCTTTCTCGAGTTCGAGCAGGACGAGAGCAGGTCCGTCGCCATCCTGACCGGTGCCGAAGGCACGTTCTGTGCCGGAGCGGACCTCAAGGCGCTCTCCGAAGGCGATCGCCGACCCATCCTCGACGAGGGCCCCGGGCCGATGGGCCCGACCCGCCTCACGCTCACCAAACCGGTGATCGCCGCCGTGGAGGGGTACGCCGTAGCCGGCGGCATCGAGCTGGCCCTGTGGTGCGACCTGCGGGTGAGCGCCGAGGATGCGATCTTCGGGGTGTTCGAGCGGCGCTTCGGCGTCCCGCTCTGCGACCTCGGGACCGTACGCCTGCCCCGCCTCATCGGCCACGGACGGGCCATGGACATCATCCTCACGGGCCGGGCCGTAAATGCGGCCGAAGCCCTGCACATCGGCCTGGTCAACCGGGTCGTGCCTTCCGGCACCGCCCTCGGGGCCTCGGTGGACCTGGCCCGTCAACTGGCCGCACTGCCCCAATTCTGTCTACGTTCTGATCGCATGTCGGTACTGGAGCAATGGGGAATGACCGAGGAAGAGGCGGCGGTGAACGAGGCCCGTCGCGGTCGCGCCGTCATCGAGAGCGGCGAGACCCTCGAAGGTGCCCTGCGCTTCGCAGGCGGCGCGGGACGGGGCGGTACCACTCTCCGGTGACCCGATGACCCGATGAGCCGATGACCCGATGAGCCGTTCGTGACCAACCTGCCCGCACAACCACAGACCCCGCACGCGTCGACGTCGAAGACGCCGCCGCGAACAGTGGCTGCCTTCGACTTCGACGGGACATTGACCAGCGGAGGGAGCGTGCTCCCCTTCCTGGTCTCCCTGCGCGGCTTTTGGCCTGTGCTGCGGGCTGTGACCGCCCTGTCGCCCAAGCTGCTCCGCTCTGCGCTCGTGGGGGGGACGGCGGCCGACGACACCAAAGAGGCGCTCTTCACCCGGCTCCTCGGAGGGCTGCCGACTCGAGTTGGTCAACGACCGTGCCGCCACCTTCGCCGAACACCACCTGGCCCGACACCTGCGACATGACGCACGGCGTCGCCTGCATTGGCACCAGGAACAGGGCCACCACGTGGTCATCGTGTCCGCCTCCCCTGAGTGCTACGTGCGCCGCGCCGGAGAGCTCCTCGGAGTCGACGGCGTCCTGGCCACGCGGCTGGCCGTCGGGGGCGGAGGCCTTCTGACCGGCGGCTATGAAGGGCAGAACTGCCGTGGCGCAGAGAAGTACGCACGCCTGGTCGTCCATCTGCGGGCCCACGGCCTGCTCGGAGGGGGCAACGATCAACCCGAGCTGTGGGCCTACGGGAACAGCCGGGGCGACCTGCGGCTGCTCCGCGCCGCCGACCACGGGGTCGACGCGGGATTGCTCGGGCCCCTCGGGCGGCTGCGCCGGTTCCCCCGCCTCGCCGACGTGATCAGGGAAGCCGACGCGGCCAGGCAGTTGGACAGCCGCACTCAACCCGGGCTGGCGGCGATCCCCACGACGCGACCCGAATAGCCCGGCACCGCGGTCGTCACGTCGCCGAAGTAGGGCGCGTCGCCGAAGGTGAAGGCCTGACCCGAGCTGTCGACCAGCGAGTACCCCTGACCATCGGCCGAGGGGATGATGGCGGTCATGGGGCTCATGGCCGAAGCGAGCGCGGGCGAGGTCGCGGCGGGCGGCAGCGTCTGCGCGCTCCCGAAGCCCTGCACCGTTCCGTTGGCCTCCAGCATCCAGTAGCCGGTACCCCCCGCCGCCGGCGCCACGCCGACCACCGGTGAGCTCGGCGGCGACGCCCCCAGTGAGCCGTAGAACGTGGTGTCGCCGAAGCTGAAGATGCCGCCGTCGGAGGCCACCAGCCAGTAGCCCTTGCCGTCCGCGTGTCGGCACCATGCCGACGATCGGGTTTGTTGAGCACGATGTTGCCGGTGCTGCCGTAGAACCCGGCGTCGCCGAAGGTGAAGATGCCGCCGTCGGATGCCACCAGCCAGTAGCCCTTGCCGTCGGGGGTGGAGGCCATCCCGACGACGGGCTTGTTGAGCACGATGTTGCCGGTGCTGCCGTAGAACCCGGCGTCCCCGAAGGTGAAGATGCCGCCGTCGGATGCCACCAGCCAGTAGCCCTTCCGTCGGCCGTGGGGGCCATGCCGACCATGGGCTTGTTCAGCGCGATGTTGCCCGTGCTCCCGTAGAACGGTGCGCTCCCGAAGGTATAGATGCCGCCCTTGTTGTCATCGATCCAGTACCCCCCCACCCCACCGCTGGGTTGGTCGGCAAGGCTGAACCACGTGGACTTCAGGTTGAACGCGGCGGCGAAGGCGGCGCCGGTGACCGACACCGAACCGCTGGTGCCGTTCACGGTCAACTGGTTGACCCGGCCCCCGTAGTCACCCAACCCGTTGCGCGACGTCACGACCAACGAGGAGAACGACCCGATGGACGGGTACGCGGCATCGATCGATGCCGCACTGAGCGTCACCGTCCAGTTGTGATTCGGGTTGCACACCGACGCGCTGACGCACACGGCGTCGCCGGCGTCGACCACCGCCGGGAACTGCGCACCGGCGGAGTAACCCCCCGACGAGGCCGAGTATTCGGTCGTGGCCACCGTGGCCGTGCCGTTGGTCACCATGACCTGCCCGGCCGTATCTTGCGCGGCCAGCACCGAGGTGGCGGTCTCGTACTTCATGCCCGGGTACGTCTGGCACGTCTGGTCGCAGGTGTCGGCGTAGCCGCCGTAACCCAGCGGGCTGGCCTCGACATACGACCGCGCCGCCACGGTCTGCGCCTCGGACTGCTGGAAGCCCCACGCTTGGCCCTGCGGCTCGTCGAGGGCCGCGCCGAGCGTGGCCCAGCTCGACGGCGATTCAGAGGGAGCGACGTCGGCCACGTACTCCTCGAGCGGGACGGTGTTGATGGTGCGGGCCTGCCCGGGCGACGGAGCCAGTGCGGTGAGCGATCCGTGCATCTCGATGCTGGGTCCCGGCTGGCACAGTACCACCGGCCCGCCGTTGTTGGCGACCGCCGTGGGGTTGGTGACGCCGGTGGCGGCAGGCGTCGTCGGCCAAGGGCCGGCACAGGTCGCGCCCGTCCCGCCGATGTAGACGTTGTAGGTCGACGAGCCCGGGGGAAGGTAGAAGAAGACCGCCGCAGCCGAAGCGGTGACACCCGGCACCGTCAACGTGCCTGATGCCGCCGTCGCAATCAGGTTCGCGCCGTTGTTCTCCGTCATCGCCACCCTGACGTTGCCCCCGTCGAATGGGGCGGGGGCGCCGGCGGTGCCGAGCGTCTCCATCGTCGTGTTGCCGTAGTAGTGCGTGAGGATCTGGCTGTAGGTGAAGTTGCCCGCACCAGCGTCCGCCCCGAGGGCGTAGCCGAGAGACCCCCACTGCCCCATGCCGATGCCGTGCCCGTAGCCGTGGCCCACGAGCGCCACGCTCGACGGGGTGGCTGGTGCTGCAGCCGCTGGCGAAGGGGCTCCGACGCCGAACGCCGCCGCGGCGGCCAGCAGGAGGAGAGGAGTACCGAGGAGGGATGCCACACCCGGCCGACGCCGCCCGCCGACCCGGCCGACGTGGACGCCGGGGTCGCCCCGAGGGCGGGCGCGCACCGAGAGGGACCGCCATCACAATGAGCAAACCCTAGTGGGGTGACCGGGTCGAGCGGTGCCACCTGCGGGAACCCGGGGTAGCGCCGACGCACCGGTACACTGCACCCCCGTGCGTGTTGACCAGGTCATTCCCTCGCTGGCCAGTCGTGACGCCATCGGCGTGCACACCATCAACCTGCGCGACGGATTGCGCCGGATCGGCATCGACTCGGACATCTTCTACGGGAGCTTCACGCCCGACGTGCAGCACGAGGGACGGCCGGTGACCGAGCTCGGCCGCGCCGGGCGCGACCGGTGGTTGCTCTACCAGTCCTCCATCGGCAGTCCCGTCTACGACATTCTGGCGGCACGGCCCGAACGCAAGCTGGTGAACTACCACAACATCACGCCGGCAGCCCTGCTGCGCGACTGGGAACCCAACGTGGGCTACGAGGTCGCCCTGGGCCGCACACAACTCGCCCGGTTGGCCCCGCAGAGTGGTCTCGCCGTGGCGGACTCCGCCTTCAACGAGTCGGAGTTGCGCGCCCTCGGCTACGACGACACCGCCGTGGTGCCGCTCCTCATCGACATGCACCAGAAAAGCGATGAGGCCGACCCGACGTTGATGGCCGACCTGGCACGCCGCAAGGCGGCAACCGGTGGCGCCGACCTTCTCTTCGTCGGCAAGGTCTCCCCGCACAAAGCGCCGCACGACCTCGTCAAAATGCTGACCGTGCTGCGCCGTCTCTACGACCCTGCGGCGCGACTGCACCTGGTGGGCTCACCTCTGGGGGAAACGTACGAGCCCGCGTTGCGGGCGTTCATCGACGAGCTCGGACTGACCGACGCCGTCAATTTCGCCGGATCTGTCAGCGGAGCCGAGTTGGAGGCGTACCTGCAGTCGGCCGACGTGTTCGTCTGCGCCTCGGACCACGAAGGCTTCTGCGTGCCCCTGGCCGAGGCCATGGGGCACGGCGTCCCGATCGTCGCCTACGGCGTCACCGCGGTCCCCGAGACGGTCGCGGACGCCGGACTGGTGTTGCCCGACAAGTCGCCGGTGCGCTTCGCCTCGGCGGTGGCCAGGGTCATCGCCGACCCGACGTTGCGACAGCATCTCTCGTCCGCGGGCCGGGCCCGCGCCGCCGGGTTCAGCCTGCCCGACTCCCAACGACGCTTCGTGTCGCTCGTGCAAAAGGCAATCGGCGCATCCTGAGCGTCTCCGCCACACCTGCAAAAGTAGAACGCTAGACTTCTAGTGTTCAACTTTTAGAGGTGCACCCGGCTCACGGCAGAGGCGAAAAGGCGGCAGGTAGGCCAGCCGCAGGGCGGCTGACCAGCTCGATCTTGATTGGCACAGAATCGAGCACCGGGCTCGTAAAGGGTCGGCCAGCCACTCGTGTCCGGCCTCGCCTACGGCGCCCCTTGACCACCCCTCCTCACGAGGGGAGCGACAAAAGCAAAACACCCCGGCACCCGGCCACGTTGACGCCGCCGTTGAGTGATGGTTTCAGCGCAGCGCACACACCAGATCGACCAGCCGGTCCCCGGCCGTCGCCAGATCGAGCACCTGCAATTGGGCCCGGCCGGCCGCCGCCAGGGCGACGCAGCGCGCCGAGTCGCCCAACAGCTCGGCGATCGTGCCGGCGAGTGCCCACGGGTCCTCCGTGTCGGTGACGACACCGGCATCGCCCACGACTTCGGGCAGTGCCCCGGCCGAGGAGTACACGATTGGCAAGCCCACCGACATTGCTTCGACGGGCGGTACCCCGAAGCCCTCGTGCCCCGACGCCACCACGAGCACGTCGGCCCGGGCGTACGCCGCGGCCAAGTCGGCGTCGCTGGCGTGCCCCCTGAAGATGATCGCCTCCTGCAGGCCGGCCTCGAACACGAACCGGTACAGGGCGCTCGGCATAGGACGCGATGGCCGGCTTTCCCACAATTTCGAGCGTCGCGTCGGGGTCAGAGGTGGCCCGCGCCACGAGCAGCGCCATCACGACATCCTGTATCGCCTTGTTGGGGGCGAGACGACCCACGCAGAGCCAGCGTGCCCCGCCTCCCGCCGGCGTCCTCGTGGCGGGGCGACCGGCCGTGGCGAGGAAGGCTGCGCGCGAGGGCGGCCGAGGGGGGAACGACGGCCGTCTCCTTGAATCCCGCGGCAACGAGATGGTCCCTGTTGTACTGCGAATCGGCCACGGCCAGTGCGGCCCTCTGCACCAGGAGCCCCAGCTCGCCCTGCGCCCGGAGTTGGCCCAGCGCCAGGTGGTTGTCCCACGGCGCGAGCAACTCGGGCGGCGTGATGTTGTGGTAGTTCACCACCAGCGTCTCGCTCCGGGCCGCCACCCACGCCGCCATGGCGGACGATGTGGCGAACTGGTAGACGAGCACGTCTCCCGCGCTGCTGTCCGCGGGATACGTCGACGCCAGCAGCGTCTCGCCTTCGGTCTCGGGGTCGATCAGCTCCACGTAAATCCGCGAATCGATGCCGCGGGCCACCAGCAGATCCCGCAGGCGCATGGTGTGGCGACCGACCGCGTCGCCCCGGTGCAGCATCGGGACGAAATGATGGATGCCGCTCATGCCGCTCATACCGCTCATGCCGGTGTGGCTGCCGAGAGAGCGAACCGCGCGTCACGTGCAACGGGGCCGCTGGCGTCGAGCGGAGCGACCGCGACGAAGCCGGCCCTCTGCAGCAACAGCTCCCACGTCTGTGCGTGCAGCGGTCGCGGTCCGACGAGGTCTTGTGCGACGACTCCGGACCATGTCCCCTGCTGCTCGGGGTCGCTCGCCACGACGACGATCGGCGCGCCCGGCTGCAGGGCGATCCGCGCCCGGGCCAACAACGCCACCAGAGCGTGGAGGGGGAGACGGTCGACGACGCCGCTCAAGACGAGTCCGCCGAGGGACGCCGGCCCGCGGGCCGCCAATTCCTCGCTCACCTCGCTGAGTGCAACCTTGCGGCCCCGCTCGAGTGCCGCCAGGGCGACCGCTCCCCTGGGCTCGACGCCATGCGCCGAGACCCCCGCCTTCTCCAGTGCGTCCAGAAGGTGCCCTTCGCCACAATCGGCGTGGAGCACCTCGCCTACGGGCGAGGCACCGGCGACGAAGGCCGCGACCGGCTCGACCCAATGCCCGAGTTCCTGCGCTGGGACGAGCCAGGCCGCCCCCTCGATCGGGCGGTCCTCGAGCGTCAGGCGCTCCTCGAGCGTGCGCACCCGGGCCGAGAGGAATCGGAAAGCCTCGACCACCTGGGCCATGGCCTCCTCGAGCTCCGTCCGGCCTCCGGCCGTTCTCCCGCTTCCGGGGCCGCCTGCCCCGGGGTGCGCGCCGGCACCGGTCAAGCCGGCCTTAGTGGCGATGCGCTGCTTCCACGTACCGGCCCGTTCGGCCGTGCCGGGATCCGTTGCCTCCATCTCGCGCGACAGATCCGAGGCCCCCGGTGAGTAAGGGCCGTAGCGGTCGCCGAGGTGGGTGAAGGCCGCCAGGAAATTCCATGCGTCACCCCCCTGGGGCCGCAAACGGTTGAAGGCGGCGTGCAGCGCGTCGACTGCGGCTGCACGGCTCCTGGCGGCCGCACCGTCACCCGGGCCCTCAGCAGGGGAAGGGTCCGGCGGCGGAGGTTGGGCGGACACGGCGACCGATGCTACCCGTCATGCCTTCCACCTGGGGTTGTGCCGAGAATGCGACGGACCCCCGAGGGCTCAGAGCAGTCCCGGGGTACCCCGGCCACGGGCCACGACGCCCTCGAGGAACGAGGCGTAGCGGGCGATGAGCACGGGCCACTGGTAGAAGCGGTCGACGTACGCCCGCCCGTTGGCGCCCAGGGTGGCCCGCAGGACGGCATCGGCGAGGAGGCGGTCGAGCGTCGCCTCGAACTCGGGGTACGAGGTGAACCACAGACCCCCGCCGGAGCGCTCACAATGCTCACGAGTGGGACCGCAGGTGCCGTTGACCACAACCGGGACCCGGTCCACCCACGCCTCCAGGACGACCAGCGAGAACGACTCGAGGGCCGACGGGGACACGGAGATCTGCGCGTCCTTGACGATGTCCCACTTGTCGGCCTCCTCCACCACGCCGGTGATCACGATGTCGGCATGCGGTTCGAGTTCCACCGAAATCGGACCGACCAGCGCGAGTGCCAATGGCCCGGGGTGGCGCTCCTTGTAGGTGGCGAAGAACTCGGCCAGCATCTTGGAGCCCTTGTGTTCGTCCACCCGGCCGACGCTGACGATATAGGGTCGGTCGCCCAGGCCGAGGATCTCGCCCCCGGGGCGCCCCGCACCGGCTGATTCGCCCACGCCCAGCCCCAGGACGATCTGGGGCTTCTCCGCCACCGGATACGTGCGTTCGACCAACAGGCGCTCGGCCGCCGTGTGGAAGCAGAATGCATCGGCATCGCCGAAGGTCCCCCGGAACGCCGGGAGGTAGAGGGCGGGCTCGTCGTGCGCCGCGGGGTGGAGGACGGCCGGCATCGGCACCAGCCCGATGGCCGCCACGGTCGGATGGTAGAGGTAGGGGTAGAACGCGACGACGTCGGCGTCGGCGGCGCACACCGCCGCGATGAGACCGGGGGAGACGGGCCCGTTGTAGTCGACCCACCGGCGACCTTCGTCCCGGGTGGCCAGCTGCGGCGCCAGGCGGACGCGTCCATCGAGGGCATAGAAATCGGGGACCCGCCCGTGCGCGGAGGCGAACCGGTGCACGGGCACCCCGTTGATCTCCGAATCACCGGGCTCGAGCTCGTCGGCCCATGTGTGGGGATCGAGGGCACAGGTGGAATACGCCTCGGCCTCCCACGAGGTCTCCGCCACGAGGTGCTCGGCCAGCTGACGGGCCGCCGTCTCGGCGCCCCCCATGACCTGGGGCCCGTAGCGCGGCGTCACGAAGGCGACTTTCATCGGGGCGGTCCCGCTACCGTCGCCACTGCCGCCACCACCTGTGGCGCGATGGCGTCAACCAATAGCTTCGGCACACGCCGGTGGCCCGCGTCAATCAGCCGGCGCCGCAACGTGACATCCGTGCAAACACGCCGGAGCGCGGCGGCGACGTACGACGGGTCGTCCGCCGCCAGCAGGAGGGCACCGTCGCCGACGGTCTCGGCCACCGCACCGACACCGCGTGCGACGACGGGCACGCCGGCTGCCATCGCTTCGACGAGCGGCACCCCGAACCCCTCGTGCACCGAAAGGGAGAGGTAGACGTCGGCGGCGCCGAAGTACGCCCGCAACGTGGCATCGGAGACCTCGCCGGCGAGACGCACCGCATCGGCCAGGCCCAGGTCGTGGATGAAGCCGCGCAGCGCCTTCAGATAGGCGAAGCTCGACGTCCCCCCGACCAGATGCAGGCGCGCCGAGGGATCGTAGAGCCTGCGGTAGGCCCAGAGGGCCTTGACCAGCTCGTGCTGCTGCTTCGAGGGGACGATCCGTCCCACGAAGAGGATGTCGGAACCGCCGCGCGCCTTCAACGACGCGAGCTCGGCCACCACCCGGTGATCGGACGGCGCGTGCGACCCCACCCGTTCGTAGTCCACCAGGACCGGGAGCACGGCCGTCCGGCGGTACCCGGCGCGGCGCAGGTCGAGCTCGTTGAAGCGGCTGTCCGCCAGCCCCAGCTCCGCCCGCTTCCCCAACAGGACCAGCTCGTCGTGCGCCAGCGCGCAACGCGCCTCAGTGTGCGGTTCCCACCCAGCGAAGAGCTCGGGTGCGGTGAAGTTGTGAAAGTCGACGATGAGGGGCTCGGAACGTTCGGCCAAGTAGCCGGCCACCGCCGACGAGGTGGAGAACTGGTAGATGTGCACGTCGCCCGCAGCCGCGTGCGCGGGGTACATCCAGTGCTTGTACGCCTCGGCCGCCAGGTCGTCGTGGATGGCCTCGGCGAAGATCTCCGAGCGCCACCCGGCGCCGCGCAGGATGTCACGCAGCAAGAGGGTGTGTGTCCCGGTGGCGTCGTGCGGATTGAGCGTCGGGACGAACTGATGGACGGCCACCGGCGGACCCTGCGGCCCGGCGGCGCTCACCGAGCCGGTGTCGGCTCGGGCGGGGGAACGGTGACCCGGACCGCGGTCACCAGGTAGTCGGCGGCACCGGGGCCGCTCGCCACCGAGGCGTCGTACCCGCTGTGCGCGAGCAGCTCGCGCCAGGTGTCCATCCGGAGCGGGCGACCTGGTGCGAGGTCCGCCTCGTACGGCGCGTCCTCGCTGTCCCAAAATGAGCGGCTCAGCGAGTGCACCACCAGCACGCCACCGGGGGCGAGCGCCCGGGCGATCAGCTCGAGGAGCTGGGTCCGCTCCCCGCTCGCCATACCGTCCACGACCCCGCTCAGCACAATGGCCCCGAGTCCCGCCGGGGCCACAGCCCGCAGGTGGTCAGCCAGGTCTTCGCCCCGCAGGTCCGACACCGTCCGTACGCCCTGCTCGACGAGATTGGTCCGGGGATCAACACCGTAGGCGTCGCCGCCCGCTGCGATGATCTTCTGGACGAGCCAACCGTCACCGCTGGCGGCATGCAGGATCCGGCCGCGCACCGGCTTGACGACGGCCACGGCGGCCGGGACCCACCAAGCCTCCGTGGCGTGGAGCGCGGGGACCTCGAGCACGCCTGCACTCGGTACCCGTTGGACCTCCACCTTGCGTTCGAGCTCCTTCAACCGGCCCTCGACGATATGCAGGGTCCTGCTCACAGCGGAGGCGAACTGGCTGATCTGATGGGTGATCCACCCCACGTACCAGAGGAGGACGGTGCGCATGCCCTTCTTGACCACGGCGCCGGCGGCCCGCTGGGAGTCGACCGGTACCACCGGATCCACAAAGGTCGCGGCGTCCACCATGCGCAGGGCCTCGGTGAGGTCCCCCCCACGCCCGGCGACCGGGGAGTGGGCCAGGAAGAGCTCGTCGAGCTCGCGTTCGAGCTTGGGCGGGAGATCGCCCGAGGTGCGGCGCAGCCGAACCTCCTCTTCGATCTCCTCCATCACCTGGGCTACATAGGCCTGTGGGTCCTGCGGGTCCTGTGGGTCCTGTACATCGGCCACGCCCGCCACATCGGCCGTCCCGGCCCGTCCGCCACCCCGCTCACGCCTGCGGTTCGAGGTGCGCCAACTCTTCGGGCGCCATCATGGCCAGACCTTCGCGTTGGGGCGGCCCCAGCACGGCCCGCACCGGCATGGTGATGAAGCCCGTCGCCTTGGTGGGACAGACGACGTGGAATTCCCCGGCGGGCTCGCGCCAATCGAAGAGCACGCCACCTTTGCTGAGAACTCCCACCGAGAAGGAGAACTTGCCATCGAGCAGCGAGATCTCGTCTAGATAGAAGTTGACCAACCCGGGCCCGACCGGCAGATCGAAGCGCTCGCCCAGAATTTCGCTGTCGGTCCTCATGAAGCAGTTGCCGTCCACGTCGCGCAGCTCCAGGGAGAATACGACGTCTTCCGTGGCGATCGAGGCGTGATACGCCACCCCGATGATCAGCGGGTCGCCCGTCGAGAGATAGGGCGCTCCTTCGGACTTGGGGTACGAGTGGATCGCGTACGTGATCCGTACCGGATGCTCGCTGTCGGGACCCAGCCTCACGTTGATCGGCTGCTGCCTCGCGCCGCTCCTCGGAGACGATCAGCTTGCCTCCTTCTTCCAGAAGTCCCTCACGGAAGATGCGCACCGCTTCGCCCGGAAGTGCCTCGCTGATGACGTTGCCGTGGCTGAGCACGATGGCCCTGTCGCAGATCGAACGGACCTGGTCGGGAGAGTGGGTGACCAGAAGGATGGTCCGGCCCTCTTTTTGAAAGGCCTTGACCCGGTCGATGCACTTGCGCTGAAAACGCTCGTCGCCCACAGCCAGTACCTCGTCGATCACCAGAATGTCGGGGTCGACGTTGACCGCCACGGCAAAGCCGAGACGCACGTACATGCCCGAGGAGTAGAACTTCACCGCTCCATCGATGAATGCCTCGAGCTCGGAGAAGTCGACGATGGCATCGAAGACGCGGTCCACTTCCTTCTTGGACATGCCCAGGAGGGATCCGTTGAGGTAGATGTTCTCCCGCCCGGTCAGGTCCTGCTGGAAGCCCGCGCCCAACTCGAGCAGACCGGCCAGTTTGCCCTGGACGACGACTTCGCCCGAAGTCGGCTGGAGCACGCCGCAGATGCACTTGAGCAAGGTCGACTTGCCCGACCCGTTCCGGCCCAGGATCCCGACCGTCTCACCCTCGCGCACCTGCAGGGCGACGTCCTTGAGGGCCCAGAAGTCCTCCGTGGGGGAGCGCCCCCCGTGGATGACGCGTTCCTTTATGGAGTTGTAGCGCCCGTGGGCCAGCCGGAACCGCTTCGAGACGTCCTTGACGTCGACCGCAATCTCGCTCATCGCTCAGAGCTCCTCGGCGAAGTTGCCCTCGAGCCGTCCGAAGACCGCGAGAGCGACGAGGAAGAGAACGACGGCCAGGGTGAGCACCCCGAGGTCGAGCGCGAGGTACCAGAGATACCCGTGGTGCGGCAGCACGTAGACAGGTCTGCGGGACGTGCTTGACGATCGCCACGGGCGACACACGCCCGTAGATACACCGCTGGAACGTCAGGACGAGCGGCGTCACCGGGTTGAGGAAATAGACCCACAGCAGACCCTTCGGGCCCAGCTTCAGCGCGATGTTCTGCTGGAAGGCGTACACGATCGGACAGGCCCAGAACCACGCGGTGAGGATGACCTCAATGAGGTGCTGCGTATCGCGCAGGTACACGTTGATCGACGAGAGCAGGACCGCCAGCGCGCAGGCCAGCACGATGCCGGCGATCAGGGCCAGGAGGAGCAGCGGCAGATAGGACCAGTCCGGCGCGTTGTGCAGCACGACCAGGAAGATGACCATCACGCAGGCCTGGAAGAAGAAGAACACGCATGCCGAGCCCACGGCGGCCAGGGCCAGGATCTCGCGCGGGAACGACACCTTCTTGACGATCCCCGAGTTGTTGACGATCACCCCGGTGCCGGTGAGCACCCCGAGCTGAGAAGAGGTTCCAGATCAGCAGGCCGGCGAAGAGGAAGATGACGAAGTTGGGCATGCGGTTGCCCAGCACGACCTGGAACACGATGAAGTAGATGGCCAGCGTCATGGCCGGGGCGATCATCGACCACACCAGGCCGAGCACCGAGTTCTTGTACTTGACCTTGATTTCGGTGCGGACGAGGTAGACCAGAAGCTCGCGCGAAAGCCAGATTTCGCGCAGGCGCTGGCGCACGCTTATCGTCGGTGAGACGATCCGTGTGACCTTGTGGCCCCGGGCCTCCCGCGCGCTGAACCCTGCCGCTTCCGCCGCCATCGGCGACGCATCGGCTACGGGGCGCGCCAGGCCGTAGCCCTCGTGCACATCACCGTCTGCAGGAGGATTGGCGCCCGACGGCGAGGCCGGGACGTCCAATGCCACGTCTAAACGCTCCCTGCCGCGGCCACCGAGCGATCGATGACCTGGTCGATGAACCCGTACTCGCGCGCCTCTTCTGCGGTGAACCAGCGGTCGCGGTCCGAGTCCAGCTCGATCCGCTCCAGCGGCTGCCCGGTGTGGAACGCGATGCGCTCGGCCATCATCCGCTTCAGGTAGATGATCTGCTCGGCCTGGATCGCGATGTCCGCCGCCTGCCCCTGCATGGAGCCCGAGGGCTGGTGCATCAGGATCCGCGAGTGCGGCAGCGCGAACCGCTTGCCGGGGGCGCCCGCGCAGAGCAGGAACTGGCCCATGCTGGCGGCGAGGCCGACGCAGATGGTCGACACGTCGGGACGGACGAACTGCATGGTGTCGTAGATGGCCAGGCCGTCGGTCACCGAGCCCCCGGGGGAGTTGATGTACACCATGATGTCCTTTTCGGGATCCTCGGATTCCAACAGGATGAGCTGGGCGCAGACGGAGTTCGCCGTGACCTGGTCGATGGCGCTACCGATGAAGACGATGCGCTCTTTGAGGAGTCGCTGGTAGATGTCCGACGTGGGGTCGGGTCCCCCGCCGGCGGCGACGATCGTAGGGAGGGTGAGTGCAGGAGCCATGGCCATGAGGCTAGTGGCCGAGGACGGCATGCATGGGCACATGGCCGTACACTCCGCTGTTCACCCGCGGCCGATCCGTGGCGCGGGTCGCTGCGGGCGTGGCGGAATAGGCAGACGCGCCGGGTTTAGGTCCCGGTCCCCACTGGGGGTGGAGGTTCGAGTCCTCTCGCCCGCACCTCATTCCATTGTCTTTCATGTGCCTTCGTGTGCCACATCGGCAATCGTGCCGGGGTAGCAGGCCGTCAGCCACCGGGAGCCGGCCGTCAGCCACCGGGCACCCGGCACACGTACGCCAACAGATAACAGTCCTCGATCTCGTCTGAACATCCCCCGGGCGGTGGCGACGCCGTCCACGTCGAAGCGGCCGGCGGCCAGGCTGGGGCCGGCGTAGTTGAGACCCTTGGCCTCCACGACCTCGAACCCGGCCCGCACCAGCTTCGACTGCAGCTCGTCGTGGGTGTACTCGTGCTCGTGATCGGGGTCGATGAAGGCGGCCTGCTGGAGCCGGGTGACGCGGGCATTCGGGGTGTCGAGGGCGAGATGCCCCCCGGGCCGCAGCACCCGCCGCACCTCGGCGAGCACCACGTCCGCCACGTCCACCGGCACGTGCTCGATGCTCTGACCGCTGTAGACGAGGTCCACCGATCCGTCGGGGTAGTCCGACAGATCGACCATGGAGTGGTAGCGGTAGCGCACCGGCCCGAGCTTGGTCTTGGTCACGGCATGGGCGGTGTCCTCCTGGTAGAGCTCGTTGCGTTCCTCCGAGGGGAGGTCGATCACCACGAGGTCGTCGAACAGGTAGGGATAGCCCATGAGGACGAGGGCGCCGGTGGCGTTGCCCAGGGCGGTCCCGCCCAGATCGAGGATCCGCTTGCCGGCCGGAAGGGACCGGACGAACATCATGCGGCTGAGATGCAGCGACTGGCCCAGGCCGCTGAAGGGCGTCACCGACCACCACTCGCCCGACGCGACGGCCCAGAGGGCCACCTCCTGCGGCGTCAGCGACCCGTTCTGCAGGCCCGAGAGGTAGCTGGCGGTCCCGGTCGGATCGGGCTCGCGACCGAGAATCAACTCGTAGACCACGTCGAGCACCTGCTGGGCCGACATCGCGGAGAGTGCGCGCCATCCCTGACCGCCCGGCACCGGTAGGGGGGCTCCACGCACGCGGCGCAGTGCGCCCTTCACCGTTGGCATGCCCGTCAACGTACCTTCAGCGACCCGCTGTGAGCGACCTCGTGGCTCCGAATGTCTCCGACCCACGGGCGACCCCCGCCGAGAACGAGGTGCAACAGGTTCTCTTGATGGCATATTCCGTGGGCGTCCGGGCCAGCGGGTCTCCCGAGGCCGGACACGAATGGCCGGCCGACCCTAACGAGCTCGGTGGTTGACGCCGCGCCAGCCACAATCGAGTTGGTCAGCTGGCCTGCGAGTGGCCAACCGGCGGCCTTTATTTCGCCTGCACGGTGAGCCGAGCAGAAGAGGGTGCGCATGACCCACGGAAACGGCAGGAGAGCCTGTAATTGCAGATTGCTAGAAGTCGAACGGTTGGCTTTCAGAGGTCGACGTGTTCGGTGGCGTCTCGCGCCGGGTCAGCGACCGATAAAGGCGCGTACCCGGTCCCGTGCTGCTCGCACATCCGCGGCAACGACCCGGGCGCGGCGACCCGCTAGCTTCGACCGTCATGCCGCACCTGGTCGCCGCGCCCGACAAGTTCCGTGGCACGGCGACGGCGGCCGAGGTGGCGGCAGCCGTCGCCGGGGCGGCCCGAAGCGCCGGTTGGACAGCCGACGAGGTCCCCATGTCCGACGGCGGCGAGGGCCTCCTCGAAGCGCTCGGCGGGGACGCCCCAGGTCACTCCGGTGCCCGGTCCGCTGGGCGAACGCGTCGACGCCGAGTGGCGCCTCCTCCCGCCCGGCGAGGGCGGCGGGCCCACGGCGGTGATCGAGATGTCCCGGGCCTCGGGAAGGGCGCTGCTCCCCCACCCCGGAGGCGACGATGCCCTCGACGCGGACACGTCGGGAGTGGGCCACCTCCTCCTCGCTGCACGCGACGCCGGCGCCACGCGGATCGTCATCGGCTGTGGCGGCTCGGCCACGACCGACGGCGGCTGGGGCGCCGTGCAGGCTGTGGGTTCGGCGTCGGCCCTGGCCGGCATCGACCTCGACGTCGCCTGCGATGTCACCACCCTCTTCGTCGATGCAGCCACCGTCTTCGGCCCGCAAAAGGGCGCGTCTGCGCCGACAGGTCGAGCAGTTGACCGACCGCCTCCGCTCCCTGGCCGACCGTTACCGGCGGGACTTCGGCGTTGACGTCGGCGCCATTCCCGGTGCGGGGGCCGCAGGCGGATTGGCCGGTGGGCTCGTCGCCCTCGGCGCGCGCATCGTGCCGGGCTTCGACCTGGTGGCCGGCCATGACCGGGCTGGCCGGGCGCATCGCCGGGCCGACCTGGCGGTCACCGGCGAGGGGCACCTTGACCCTCCGTCGTTCGAGGGCAAGGTGCCCGGGGGCGTGCTCGCCCTGGCTGCAGGCCGATGCCCGGTGCTGTGCATTGTGGGGGCAGCCGACAAAGAACTGCTGCGCTCCCCTCCACCGGGCCTCGAGATCATCAGCCTGGCCGCCCGATTCGGCGGGACACGCGCCCGCCACGAGACCATGCACGCTGATCGCCGACGTCACCCGCGAGGCGTTGCCTCGGTATTGCCCCTGAGCGGGATCACGTGCCTCCATCCGCTTCCCGGTCGACCCTACGGACTACCTTCGACGCGATGCCCCCGACGCCAGCGCCCACCGCCCGAACGACCGTCGCCCGACGACCGTCCCCCCGATCCGACCGTGGCCAACTGCGCACGCTCGCCGCTGGGGACCTTCGCCGAGTGTCCACAGTGCGCGGGCGACATGCGACCCGAGCACGCGCATTACCGCTGCGCCCGCTGTGGATGGCGCGACTCCTGCTGCGACTGAGTCCACCCGACGCGCCGGAGACGACATCCGGCGTCGCCCTCCCGAAATGGGGCACGATGACGCCATGCCAGATCATGCCTTCCGTTTCGCCGCCCAACTGAGCAAGGCCCCGGAAGGGACCGCACGCTCGTGGGCCGAACAGGCCCGCCACTGCGAGGGCCTCGGGTACTCGGCCTTGCTCATGCCGGACCACTTCGGTGACCAGCTGGCCCCTGTTCCGGCGTTGGCCGCCGTGGCTGCCGCCACCACGACCCTGCGCCTGGGCTCGCTCGTCTTCGGCAACGACTACCGCCACCCCTTTGTGCTGGCCAAGGAGGCGGCCACGCTCGACCTGTTGAGCGAGGGACGCTTCGAGCTCAGCCTCGGTGCCGGATGGATGAAGACCGATTACGAGCAGGCCGGCCTCGCCTACGACACACCACGGGTCCGCGTCGAGCGCTTCGAAGAGGCGGTGCAGGTCATACAGGGCCTGCTCCGCACCGACGGCCCCTTCTCGTTCGACGGCGCGTATTACACGGTGCGCGAGCACAGCCTTCTTCCTCGTCCGGTGCAGCGGCCGGGGCCGCCGATCATCATCGGCGGCGGCGGCAAGCGGGTGCTGACCTTCGCGGCGCAACACGCGGACATCGTGAGCATCAACGCAAACCTGCGCGACGGCACCGGCGGGCCTGAAACCGCGCCCAACATGTCGCCCGAGCGGACGCGGGAAAAGGTCGCGTGGGTCAGGGAAGCGGCCGGGTCGCGATTCGACAACCTCGAGCTCAACGCGTTGATCGGGTTCGTCATGATCACCGATGACGCCAACGGCATCTACGACGCGATGGCGCCGGCCTTCGGTATCGACCCCGACGAAGCCCGCCATGTCCCGGGCATCCTGGTCGGCACGCTCGACGAAATGGCCGAAGAGCTCCAGTGGCGGCGCGAGGAATACGGGATCACCTACTGGTCGATCGAAGCGGACAGCTGGGATGCTCTCGGACCCATCGTGAGCAAGCTTTCCGGCACGTGAGCATCACCACGACCGCAGGCTGGGAGGCGAACGGGCACTACAGGGAACTCTGCGGGCACCGCGTCTTCACCGTCGACGCGCCGTCGATCGGGACCGAGACGCACGAACCCTTGCTGATCCTGCACGGGTTTCCGACCTCATCGTTCGACTACGTCGCTGTCCTCGACCCGCTGCGTGCCGGGCGCAGGGTCATTCTGTTCGACGGGCTCGGGTACGGACTCTCGGCCAAGCCGGACATGCACTACACCCTGGCCCTGCAGGCCGATGTCGCTATGGCCCTGGTGGACGAGCTGGGCCTCACACGGCTGGCGCTGCTCACCCACGACGTCGGCGACACCGTCGGCGGCGAACTTCTGGCGAGGCGGGCCGAAGGGGGATGGGCGGTCGAGGTCACCCGGCGCGTGATCACGAACGGCAGCATCTACATCGCGCAGGCCCATCTGACCAACGGGCAGCAGCTCCTCCTCAGCCTGCCCGACGAGAAGCTGCCACCCGACGCTCCGGTCACCGAGACCACTATCGCCCGCAGCCTGCGCGAGACGTACAGCCCCTTCTCGGCGCTTGCCCACGACGGCGCGGAGGGCGATCTCATGATGGCCACGGTGGAGCAGATCATGCGTGACGACGGCCATCTGCTCCTCACCCGCCTGATTCGTTACATAGAGGAACGCAGGCAGAACGAATCGCGGTTCACCGGCGCCATCGCGTCCGATCCTTCGCCGTTACACGTCGTGTGGGGCCTGGACGACCCGATCGCCGTCCCCGCCATGGTCGACACCCTGCTGGCAGCCCGAGCCGACGCCACCGTGGTCCGGCTCGACGGTGTGGGCCACTATCCGATGGTCGAGGCGCCGGCGTTGTTTCTCGCCGGCGCACTGGCAGGTCTGCGCGAGTGAACCTTGACGATGCTCAGTGGGCGTCGAGCTGGATCGTCGTGACACCCGGCTTACTGCCGGCCCGCTTGATTTTGGTCACCGTCGCCCCCGGACCCAGATAGCGATCGAAGAAGGCGGCGATGGTGTCGTTGACGACAGGGAACCAGGGTTCCATGGCGAAGCCTTCATGAGGCGCGCCGAGCAACGAGAGGAAATACTTCGGAGCCGGAGCCCCGGCGTAGAGGGCCTGGCTGATGGCGTAGGGACCGATCGTGTCTTTTGTCCCGTTGACCACCAGCAGCGGCGGATTGTGACCATTGAAGTAGGTGCCCGCGAAGTTCCCCGGCGGTCCGATCGGCACGTTCAGTTCGCCGTCCATTTCGACCGCAGCTTTGATACGGGGATCGCGACAGCAGCTGTTGTAGCCGACGGCGAGTGTGGTGACCGCTCCGAGCGAGTGGCCGGCGACGCCGATCCGTTTGGCATCTATCGCGCCGTACACGGGTGAACCCTTCGTCCGACCGAGTTTGAGCATCTGCGTGATGACGAAGCTGACATCACCTGGCTGCTGCGCGTAATCGAGGAGATCCAGGCCGCCTGGCAGCCCTGTTGTGCTGAGCGGAAAATCGAGAGCCGCCACCACGTAGCCGTGGGCCGCCAACGATTCCAGCGTTGGCAACGCGTCTGGCAGCGGTGGCGCCGAAGCCATGGGAATACACGACAAGCGGAACTTCCCGGGGCCGACCGGAGGACTGCTTGGGGTAGACCACGAGCGTGCGCAACGTCCGGTAGGGCAGCGCGGGGGACCCGTTGCTCGCCGGAGTCGTCCGACTGTGATCGGTGAACACGATGGTCGTCGAAGCCACCGGAGAGCCCTGCGTGCTTGCCGCTGCGCCCGACGCGGACGTGCTGCAGAGGGCTGCGACAAAAATTGCCGCGGCCATTGACGTCACGACGAACCAATGCCTGTCTTTCATGCCCCCCCCAGTTCGAGACCCGTCAGGCCGGGCCGGTCGGCCCTTCCCTCATGCCGGAAACGTGAGCTCGCGCGCGTTGTCCCGCATGATCCTGCGCTGGTCGTCGGCACTGAGCGTCACGAGGTAGTCAAAGTACTGCTTCGGATCGGCAAAACCCTCCGCATGTGGCCAGTCCGACCCGAAGAGGACCCGCTCGACCGGCATGTGTTCGAGGAGCGCGGGCACGGCATCGCCGACGAAGGGTGTAACCCAGACGTGCGCACGAAACTGCTCGACAGGGTCGCTCTTGAGAACGGACTTGCTGCTCCCCCGGCGGAATCGCCGGAGTGCGGCCAGGACGCTCGGGACCCAGGACGCACCGTTCTCGATGCTCGCGAAACGCAGGTCCGGGTGCCGCTCGAAGAGCCCATGTGCGACGACGGCGACCAGGAAGTCGTGGATCAGGCGGTCGTGCATCACTGCATCCACGAAAGGCTCGTAGAAGTTGAGCGACGAGACCGGGCCCTGACGGCGCCGGCTTTCATATCCCCACGAACGGGCGACGGCGTCCTCGACATCACGGTACCCATCGTCGAAGCCCGGGTGGACGGCGATGACCAGCCGAGCTTCCTCGACCCGGGCCCAGAAGGGGTCGAACACCGGATCAGCCGGGGACTTCCACCCTTCAGGCGTGAAGACCGGCCCGGGGCGCAACGCGACGACCCGTGCGCCACGCTCGAGCACCCACTCGAGTTCAGCGATGGCCCGGTCGAGGTCGGACAACGTCACGTAGGGCGCGGCAAAAATCCGATCCTTGTAGGCGAAGCCCCATTCGTCGTCGATCCATCGGTTGAAACCGCGGAAGATATCGAGAATGGCCTCGATGTCGGGCTGCATCGGCCCCTCCATGCAGACACCCTGTGAAGGGAACATCCACACGGCCTCAACGCCCTGTTCGTCCATGACCGCTATGCGGGCATCCCGGTTGAACCACTCCGGGTGCTCCCTGGGGTCTTCGGCCATCAGGGCGGAGTCGATGGTGTCGCTGACCCCGAGGAAGTAGTCGTGCAGCGCACCGGGGCGGGGTCTGGGATTCACGTCGGCCGGCCCCGGTATCCACGGGTGAAGATCACCCCGGATCACGTAGCGCGACCGCCCCTCCACTTCCTTGACCAGGACGCCGCGGTCGGCGAACTCCGGGCTGCGGTAGCGCGTGAACGCGTCAGACGTCTCCCAATAGTGGTTATCGGCGTCGAAGATCGCCGACGCACCCGGAACGTTGCTCGTCACGTCCCTGCGCTTCAGTCCGTGCCGTGGCGCAAGAGTCGTCCGGGCCTGGCGTCGGTGCATTCCCCCTCGATGAACGTGGTCACGCCGTTGACGATGATGCGCTCGTAGCCCGTCGCCTTCTGCACCAGGCGCATTTCACCTCCGGGGTAGTCCCACAGGCGCTCCTGCGGGCCGCTGTCGAGGCGCTCATAGTCGTAGATGATGATGTCCGCCGGTGCGCCCTCGCGGCAGAAAGCCCCGGTCCTTCAGCCCGGCGGCGAGGGCCGGGTACGACGAAAGCCGCCAATGGGCCGCTTCCAGCGACATGATCTCGTGTTCGCGCACCCAGTAACTGATGAGCTCCGTGGGATAGCGGGCCGTGGTGACGAACTTCGTGTGCGCTCCCCCGTCGCTCACTCCGGGGAGAGCCACCGACGAGTTCGCGATTTCCTTCATCGACTCGGGCGGGGTCTCGATCAACTTCGTCGCGAAGCCGACCTTCAGGTTCCCGGCACAGGCGATGTCCAGCATCGCGTCGACCGGGTGCTTGCCTTCTCGGGCGGCGATCTCGCCGATGGTGAAGCCCTCGTACTTCTCCTTGATCTCCTGTGCGTGCGGAGCGTCACTCGAAATCCAGTTGACCTTGATCTCCTTGGTCACGTAGCCCGCCCCGAAGAGTCCCCCGCGCAGGTCGTCCAGCTCTTTCATGGCCTTGCGACGCTCCGGATCGGCCAGCTTCACCTGCTTCTCCTCGACGGTCCCCAAGAGCGCTTCCTTCCAGCACGCCAGGGTGTCGAGGAGGTTGTAATCCTCAAACGTGAATTCCGACACGAAGTTCGTCGTCAGCGCCTGCGCATAAATGCGCAGACCTTCCTCCTCGTTGTAGTAGGTCAGCTGCTTGATGGCATCTTTGTGCGTGTACGCGCTACCTCCGTGCTGATTCAGGGCACCGTCGGCGAGGAGTGCGTTCCAAATGATGGGGCGACCGCTCTCGCGAGCCATGAGGGCGGCCACATCGAGGGAACCGGTCAGCTGAATCACGCTGCGCCCGACAGAACGCAGGGCACGGGAGAAGGCAGTCACCTCGCGCTCGCCCATGAAGTCGGTCACCATGGGCGTGCCGTCGTGATCGAGCTGCACGTTGCCGATCTCGCCGCTGACCTGCGCGCTCCAACCGCACGCTCCCGCTTCCATGGCTTCGATCAGCAGGCCACTCATCTCCGCCAGCTGCTCGTCGGTCACGCGGCTGGCCTTCACGAGGTCGATGTCGCCGATATAGCCGTAGAGTGGCGCGAGGGGGACGAACGCCATGACGTTCACGCCTTTCGGCGTGCGGTCGACACTCTCGAGGAATTCAGGGAAGGTCACCCAGTCCCAGGGCATGCCGGCCTGCATCGTCCGCAGCGGAACCGCCTCATTGCGCGAGAGGCTCAGCATCGTCCGGTCACGGTCCTCGGGCTTGCACGGGGCGAACCCGAACCCGCAGTTACCGATCACCACACTCGTCACACCGTGCCAGCCGGACATCGTGCACCACGGATCCCAAAAGACTTGGCTGTCGTAATGTGTGTGCAGGTCGACAAACCCGGGCGCCACGTGCTTGCCCGACGCGTCCACGACTTCGGCACCTTCGGAAGCGTCGATGTTGCCGATGTGGGCGATACGGCCGTCCTTGACGGCGATATCCGCCTTGAAACGCGGGGTCTGCAGCCCGTCGAACACGGTGCCCCCCTTGATGACGATGTCGTAGTTGGACATATTTCCTCCTCTTCAGGTCCGCTCGTACGAGGGCGACGCGAACGTGAGCTCGTACGCGTTCGTCTGCATGATCTTGCTTTGGTCATCGAGAGGGAACGTCTCGACGTTCTTGAAGAAGTCGCGTGGATGACTCATGCCTTCGGCATGGGGCCAATCGGATCCGAACAAGATCCGCTCCACCGGCAGGTGAGTGGCCAGGTCCGGCACACTGTCCTCGACGAAGGGCGCCACCCAGCAGTTCTCGATGAACTGGTCGACCGGATTCCTCGCGAACATCCCGGGGTTCTGGCCGTGCAGCACCTGGAGACCGTGCAGTAAACCACCCACCCACGTCGCCCCGTTCTCGATGTACGCGATCCGCACGCCGGGGTGCCGTTCGAAGAGCTTGTCCGCAACCAGAATGGCGGCAAAGTCACTGACCAGACGGTGCTTCATGAGCATGCTGATAACGCCGGAGTACCGCTCCACCGCGTCGCCTCCGTCATCTGATGCCCTCATGGATCTTCCCCACTCTTCGGCTACCGCCTGCGTCACCCCGACATACCCGTCTTCGAACCCCGCGTGCGGAGCAACGACGACACCAGCTTCTGCCACCCGGGCCCAGAACGGGTCGAACATCGGGTCGGCGGGTGATTTGGTGCCCGCGTGCGTAAAGACCGGCCCGTTGCGGATCGACAAGACCCGCGCCCCGTGATCCAGACACCACTCCAGATGCTCGACGGCCTGGTCGATGTCAGAGAGGGTCAAGAAAGGCACACCGAAGATCCGGTTCTTGTACGCGAAGCCCCAGTCTTCCTCGAGCCACTGGTTGAAGGCCCACAAGATGTTGACGGATGCCTCGATATCGGGCTGCATGGGGCCCTCCATACAGACGCCCTGCGAGGGAAACAGCCACGCCGCTTCGACACCCTGCTCGTCCATGCAGGCCAGGCGGGCATCGCGGTCGAACCACTCGGGGTGCGCGGCCGGGTCCTCACACGAAAGCTCGCTCCCCAGGCGGGCCTTGCTGCTCTTCCCGGCGAAGTAGTCGTACAAGGAGCCGGGGCGGGGACGATCGAACACGTCACCGGGACCAGGGATGATCGGATGGAGCCGGCCGTCGTCGAACATGTAGCGGGGCTTGCCACTGCCGTCGATGTCGACCAACCGCACTCCGCGTTCGGCAAACTTGGGATCCCGGTGACGGGTGAAGGCGGCGCTCGTCTCCCAGTAGTGATTGTCAGCGTCGAAAATGGTCGTGATCAGCTCGTTCCCGGTTGTCATTGCGCCCCCGTCCTCCCCCGCTGCCCACACTTATTAGATGATCGTATAGCAAGTTGGCGTTTGCTGCACACCTGGCGAATTTGTACGTTGAGGAGATGACGACCCCGACGCGCGCCCGTCGGACCCAGGTCGAGCGCCGGGAAGAGTCCGAGCGCGTCCTGCTGGCCGCGGCATCCGAGGTCATCGCCGAACGTGGCATCAACGGCGCCTCACTCACCGTGATCGGCGAGCGGGCCGGCATGAGCCGTGGCTTGCCGACCCACCATTTCGGATCCAAGGACGCCCTGGTCGCCCGGGTGGCCGGCGCCGCCCAGGACCGCATGGCCGGTGTGCTGCTGGCCGCCATCGAGCAGTCCGGGCGCGGCACCGCCGACATGTCCGGATTGAATCTCGTACGGGCATCGATCGACGCCTATCTGGAGCAGTTCGAGCACCCGACGGCCGACGACCGGGTTCTCCTCGTCACGTGGGGGGCCACGTTTCCTTCGCAGTCCTCCATAGAGGGGATGCTCGACGCCGACCGCCGCGCGGTACGAGGGGTGGGCGCAACTGATCACGCGGGGCCAGAAGGACGGGTCGATCCGGGTCGACGTCGACCCGGCCGCATCTGCGGTCATCCTCCACGGAATGCTCCGAGGCGTTGCCAGCCTTCTCCTCACTGAGTCCGAGTACACCGACATGACCAGCGTGCGCACAACGGCCGACGCGTGGATCGCGGGCGCGCTCAGCCCTTGAAGCCCGACAGAGGGATCTACGGCTCGCGAAAAGGCTGATCGATCGGTACCGGCTTCACGTGAAAGCCGCGTGGACGTGTCTCAGTCGAGGATTCCGTTGGAGCCTCGGCCTCTTCGTCGGGCTCCTTGTCCACGGCAGCGGTCTCATCCCCGATCACCCTGACGTGCCCCTTGGCCGCTCCGGGACTGACCTCCCGCTCTGATTTCTCGGCGAGCTGTTCGAGGTGGCGTTTGGCTCTCCGACGACGGAGCCAACCACCCCGTGACGGCGGCACGTCGCCTTGACCCATTCGCTGAGCCTAGGGAACCACCGGGTGTCATGAGCACCGGCTCAATGTCCGCCTTGGGGAACGCCCAGGATTCAGTCGGCGTCCCGGGGTGTGCCATCGAATTCTCCCCAGATGGTGGACATGAGTTCGGGGTGTTCCCCTTCGGGCCGGGGACAATTCGGCCAGTAGTCCGGAACGGAACCCCTGCAGTGCACCGCCACGCTGATCCAGTGCTCCCAGCCGGGCACGTGTCGAACTTCAGCTGAGCTGTAGCGAACTGTCAGACCAGCTCGACGACGTGTCGATCGATTGGCCTCAGAACCGTGCAGCAAGAGGTCGGAGTGAATAGAGATCTCTCCAGCCTTGAGCACATTGTCGAAGCGGTCGACGTGCGACTCAGTCGTACTGACCTGGCGCTTGAGGACCTGCGTCCCGTCAAGCTCCATGACGTCGTGCGACAGCGGCCCGAGGAGGTGCGAACCGGGGACGAACTGCATGGCTGCATTGTCCTGGTCCACATCGTCGATAGCGATCCATACGGAAACCGTTTTGGCCGGCGTGAGCGGCCAGTAGACGGCGTCTTGATGAAGTGCCACTTGCTTGGGGTCGCCCGGCTGTTTCGCGAACAGGTGCATTCCCCAGCACACGAAGTCCGGGCCCAGAATATCCTCCACGTAGTCGAGCACTACCGGGGCCTTGATCAGATCGTAAAGTCCTTGACAGACCACGTGATACGAGCTGATCGAATATGAGTTGCGGCGATCGGGCGCTGACACGACGACGTCGACCAGGTTGTCAATGTAGCTTCGCAAACGTGCGGCATCCGCTTCATCGAAAGCGCGCAAGGGGCTCACGAACCCTTCCCGGTTGAAGTGCTCGATGTCCGAGGGATGCAACGTGCGACATGTGGAAGGGTCCGCTGGAATGAACGCGAGCGAGTCGAGCTGCGCGGTGTCAGCTTGATAGTCGACGAGCCACTTCAACGCCCGTCCACCTGAGATCCCGTCCCCGTCT
This sequence comes from uncultured Acidimicrobiaceae bacterium, assembly GCA_963755665.1. Classification (GTDB taxonomy): domain Bacteria; phylum Actinomycetota; class Acidimicrobiia; order Acidimicrobiales; family RAAP-2; genus Bog-473. The sequence continues at coordinate 295,642 of CAVWKU010000011.1, read as the reverse complement.
CCCATTGTTGCCATGGTGGCATACGGCGAGTTGCCGCACCCTGGGTCCAGTCGATCCGTGAGATGACGCTCTCTCACCCTGTTGGTTGCGGCTGCTGACGAGCTGCACACTTGACAATCTAGACAGACAGGTCTATCTTCCCAACGAGAGTAGACAGGTTGTTCTACCTAAAGGAGTTTCATGACGACTGCAACCGCGCCAGTACAGACGCTCGGAACCGCCCTGGTGACCGGGGCAACCTCGGGGATCGGGAGGGCGACCGCCATCCGTCTCGGGGCCGACGGTTGGGACGTCGTCGTCCACGGTCGCAACGCCGAGCGCGGCGCCGAGGTGGTCTCGACCATCGAGTCGGCCGGCGGGCGGGCCCGCTTCGAGGGGGCTGATCTCGTTGACCTGGAGGACATCGCCCGGCTTGTGCGCGCTGTCGGCGAAGTTGAGGTGCTCGTGAACAATGCCGGCGGCTCGTGGTTCGGTCCGACGGCGGACCTCAATGGTGCGACGTTCGACGACCTCTTCGACGGGAACGTCCGCTCGGCCTACTTCCTCGTGGCGGCGCTCGCGCCCGGCATGGCCGCGCGAGGTTCGGGCAGCATCGTCAACGTGGCGAGCATGGCGGGCGTCATCGGTCTCGACGGGGGTTCTGCCTACGGAGCGACCAAGGCCGCGCTCAATTCAATGACCCGATCATGGGCGGCAGAGTTCAGTCCCAAGGGAGTCCGCGTGAACGCGGTGTCTCCCGGTCCGGTCTACAGCACCCCCGAGAAGGCGGCGCTCATCGACGGGCTGGCCAAAACCACCTTGCTCGGTCGCGGCGCCCACGTTGACGAGATCGCGGAGATCATCGCCTTCCTCGCATCGGACCGGGCCAGCTATGTGACCGGGGCAGTATTGGCTGCCGATGGTGGCCGCACGGCGGTCTAAACCCGGCATCACGGCTTTACCCACCACCAACCACACAAGGAAGTTCCGAAATGGCTGAGACCCGCCCACACCTGATTCCTAGCGCCGACCATCCGATCACGCTCGGTCCGAGCGACCGGCACGTCATCGTCCGCGTTGGATCAACCGTGATCGCCGAGACCGATCGTGCGCTCGAGATGCACGAGGCGGCATACCCGCCCGTGCTCTACGTCCCACTGAGCGACGTCAACCAATCACTGCTTACGACCAGTAGCCACCACACCTATTGTCCCTACAAAGGAGAGGCGTCGTACTTCGACATCGCACTGGAAGAGGGGAACTCGCTGCCGGCATCGGTCTGGTACTACGAGGACCCATATCCAGCCGTCGCCGACATCGTCGGTCATGTGGCCTTCTACCCGGATCGGGTGAGTATCGAATCCGCGAGGCCCAACTGATGACTTCTAGCGCCGAGGCCGCCGGGGTGGATGTAGGCACCACCCCGGCCAAGGCCCGCGGGTCAGGCCGCAATCGGCTTCTCGCCGCTGCGAACGAGCTCTTCTACGCCGAAGGTATCCAGAGCGTCGGCATAGATCGGGTCATCGAGCATGCAGGGGTAGCAAAAGCGACGCTGTACAACAACTTCGCCAGCAAAGAAGAGCTGGTTGCGGCCTATCTCCTTTCGCGTCAAGAGCGGACCATGACGATGATCGCCGACGCCATCGCTTCCACCGAGGTCCCGCGGCAGAAGATCCTCGCTGTGTTCGACGCCCAGGCCGAACAGTTCCGGCAGCCCAACTTCAACGGGTGCGCGTTTGCGTCGGCGGCGGCCGAGGAGCCATGTGACGGCCTCGTCGCGCAGGCCACCACTGAGTTCCGGCTCTGGATCCGCCGGATGTTCGTCGAACTGGCGGAACTCGCCGGAGCAGCGGATCCGGAGAGCCTCGGGCGCCAACTGCACGTGCTCTATGACGGTGCAGCGTTGGCCGTTCGCATGGATCACGATCCCGATATCGCTAAAGACGTACGACGCGCCGTTGAAGACATTATGGACGCCCGGCGCTGACCGCTTCAGCAGGATGTTCATCCGTTCACTTCGGCCCCTAACCAGAAGGAGTCGACGGCCACTGAGAGGTGACCAGTCCCCCTCGGGGTCCGTCGTCTGACCCACTTCGATCAGATGTCCGTCGGGATCGCGGATGTAGCAACGGATCTCGTACCGGTGCTGCTTGGGCGGCGTCAGGAATTGCGCGCCCTTGGCGCTCCATTCGGCGTAGACGGTCTCAATATCCTTGACCCGGATGTTGAGGAATGCGCTGACGGGGCTCGGATCGCGCGGCGTCTCCAGCGTGACCGCAGGCTTGTCGTCGGTCGGCCCGCCACCGGCATTGATGACGATCCAGCTGTTGGAGAGTTGGACATTGACCGGCCCTATGTCGCTTCCTCGGAAGACCACCTTGCCTCCCAGCACGTCTGTGTAGAAGCGCGCAGACCGCTCGACGTCGTCCGAGACGATGAAATGGGTCAGCAGAATGTCCTCCACTGGTCGGGCTTCGGCCATCTGGCACCTCCACGTGGTTGGGTGACATAACCCGTCGGCGTCGGGTCTGTAGACGATGGTGCAATCAAGTATTGCAGGACACTCATGTGCGCGGAGGGGGGGCTTCTTCACTCGACACGTACTTCGTCTGGCCGTTGCGGGTCTCGACTGGCCTCTCGCGCTAGTAATCAGCCGGAACGTTGCGAATGATGAACAGACTGTCGATTTTGCCCTCTCGGACGCTGAAGTAGTTCGTCATGATCAGCTCGTCGGGGAGGTTCGTCTTGTCGAAGTCCCCGTCGTAGCGCCCCCGGACGATGATCTGGCCGTGGTGGTCGATGGATTCGATGACCTCGATGGTCACGTGGTCGCCGACCATCTCCTTGGCCACCCAGCGACGAATGGCATCGGTGCCCCAGAATTCCCGGCGGGCGTCGTTGACGAGGGCGTCAGGCCAAAAGGTGGCAACGATGGCATCCTCGTCAAAGTCATTGACGGCCCTGAGGTGGTCCGAGACGACACCCGTGAGGGTGGCGATTGTCTGCTCACTCATGGTGGTATTCCTTTCGGTCAGGTGAAGCAACAGCTTGGTACGCATGCTGAATGATCCGGTTGCCAGAGGGTCAAGACCACTCTTCCAACTTGACTCTCCGGCAGGGGGAGGGCTCAGACTTGTGGCATGGCAGCGCAGCTGACGGTCGGTGAGTTTTCCCGGATCACGCACCTCAGCGTCAAGACGCTGCGCCATTACCACCAGGTCGGACTGTTGGAACCGGCCACAGTGAACCCAGAAACCGGGTACCGCTACTACACACCGCAACAGATCCCACAAGCCCAGGTGATCCGCCGCTTGCGTGACCTCGAGATGCCCGTTCCCGAAGTCAAGGTGGTGCTGACGGCCAACGACCAGTCGGCCCGGAACGCAGTCATTGCGGGCCACCTCGATCGACTCGAGACCGAGTTGGACAAAATCCACGCGGCGGTCGACTCTCTGCGCAGCATCCTCGACGCACCGGGATCCGAGGTCACCATTGAGCACCGCACCACCGGAGCAACGCTTGCGCTCGGGGTGGGCGAGATCATTGATCGCGACGATCTATCCGCCTGGTGGCAGGGAGCGTTAGGCGAGTTGCGAGGCGTCGTGCGGGCCCAGGGAGTTCATGTCAACCGGGATCAGCGGCGGACTCTTCGCCAGCGAGCTCTTCCAACACGGTCGCGGACAGGCCACCGTCTTCGTTCCCACCGAAGCTGAGGCGCGTCCGGTCGGGCGTGTTCTCTCCTTGGTTATCCCCGAAGCCGAACTCGCGGTCCTCACCCACATTGGTTCGCATGAGGACATTGACATCTCCTACGGGCAACTCGGCTCCTATGTGGCCGCGGACGAGATCAGCATTGACGGCCCTGTACGCGAGTACTACTTGGTTGATACAACTGATGTTGCCGATTCGGCCCAATGGGTCACCGAGATCTGCTGGCCGGTCTTCCGCTCCGACGACGACTCGTAGAAACCAATGGGTTGCTATCCTGCTCCCTCGCGGAAGCTGCATCGACTAACTGAGCCTTTACCGCCAATTCAGGACAATCTCCTCGGGGTCTAAAACGACCGACGGAGGAAGGCCAAGTGAAGCGTATGAAGAAAGTGATGATGGTCCTGTGTGCTCCATACGCAGTTATGGCGTCTGTGGTCGCGGTCGCGCCTCCCACACTCGCAGCCACCAGGCCGACCTCCGCCGCGCTCAGGAACTGGTATCAGCAAAGCGGCCATTCAGCCTTGGAGCACTTCCTCGCCGATAGCGAACAATTGGATGAGGCGGACGCGTCCACGACGGCCAGCGTGGCACGTCAAGACTGCAATGATTTCACGCGCGATGCTCATGCCGCGTTAGAGGGAACGCCTCTTCCCCAGCCTGTCTTGGAGCAGGAGTATCGGTACTTCCTTCTTGCAGCGGCAAAGAGCTTCACCGCGTGCATCACGGGGATCAGCTCTTCCAACGACGCGCAAGTGTTCGAAGGGGTTCAAGGTGGTACGCAAGCGGTCGGCGCTGTGGTCAAGATCATTCGGGGGGCGCAAAACGGACAAGTTCTCTTCGTCCGACCTTCGAGCGTCAACCTCACGCCACCCGTTCCAGCTTCAGTCCTGATTCCGCAATGCGAATCAGACTTCAAGGTTCTGGAGGTCGCACTCGAGGCGTACGCCGCGGAACACAATGCCAACCTCGTTCCGCCCGCCGCCTGGAGTGCCGCAACGTATACCCACAACTTCGCACCACTGGACACGTCGAAGAACGGTGGCCCGTTCTTGAACCAGCCGTTCGAAACGACGCACTACGTGCTGGAGTACGACTCGTCGGGGAAGATTTGGGTCGAGCCTCCGGGAACGTACGACCCGAGTTATGACGCTGCTCATGGATCGTCCAATGCCTGTGCTTCCGTTGTGAAGTAAGCGCGCTCCGGTGTGCGCCCCGCCAAGCCAACGGTCAGTGCTGGCTACTTTGGTCCGAAGTAACGACCCACCCAGTCGAACACCACTGCCGACCTGCCATCAGACAGCTGTTGCCTCTCATGCGTCCGGCGGTAACAATGCTGCTGACCATCGGTCATGACGACGCAGAGGTCGCGGGTGTCCCCTTCGAACGATTCTTCCTGCCCGTCCAAAGGGCCGAGATTGAATACAGCGATTCCAGCCGTGTCATCTTCGACGGATGGGGACATACGGAAGAGAATCCCAGAGGATCACTTCCCATTGCAATGGTCAACCGATCGGCCGCGAGAGAGCCAGTCAGAGACGCCAGGCAGGCAGCTACGGCTGCACGAGTTCCACATGGCGCCCACTTGCCAACGCCAAAGGTCTGAGATCTTCAGCATCCGACGTGATGATGTCGTCGCCGTCCTGGGCGATGAGGACGATCGAAGCGTCGATCAGATCCGACATGCGCGCTGCCCCGAGGAGCACGCCGGCAGCCCGACCGAGTTCCTCGTCGATCGGTCTGACATCCATACCGGCCAAGGCTTGGGACAAGCGAGCTTGACGCGGTCCACTCCTCCACACCTGCCCGAGGACGGCGGCGTTGGTCCGGGGTACTTCGCCTCGAACGTGCGCCGCTTTCAACCGGACCCAACTGGCCCGCTCGCTCCGCTCAATTCCAATGAGAGCGCCGGCGTCGAGTACAAGGCTCATGGCGCCCCTCGCTTGGCACGCCCAGCGGACGCCTTCGAACCGCCCCCCGGCCCTCGGACCACGACGGATTGCTCACGATCACGACGTGCCTGGGTGGCCATCTCATCGGCGGTGATCTGCCCATGTTCGGCCTCGTAGGCGGTGATCGCATCTGAAAGTGCCTGAAGATGCCGGTCGCGGATCGTCCGATCTCTCAGGGCGTCGTTGACCCATCCGCTCAACGAGTCGGCCAGTCCGGCGGCCACAGCCTGATTCCCAGCCTCAATAAGGACAGGGTCCACGGTCACAGTGAGGCGTTCTTTGCGGCCTGTCATACCCCTATTGTAACTAAGGTCTTACTTCAATGGGAAGTCATCCCACAATCTCGCTTGTTTGGAGCACGGGGGAAATCGTCGTGTAGTTCGCGACATCGGCGAGCACCTCACCGGTGTTCTCGGCGCCCAATGCCGCGGCAAGTGCTTCCGGTGACTCGAACTTGAAATGGACCGCAGCGACATAAGGGCCGTCGACACCCTTGTCGATCTCCGCTCCTTCGAGGCCCCATGTCTTTACGGCGAGCGGGACATGCTTGTCCCTGTAGTACTCGTGGTCGAAGGTCGCGCCCTCGGTGGTCGGATAGAAGACGCTCAAGCGAATCATGAGGATGCCGCCCCTTTCAGTTGCACGAAGGTGCCGCTATGAGCCACCCGTCGTCGCTCCAGCACGGCACGACAGTATCGTGCCGGGTCTGGTCTGCGCTGCCTATCCGCTGACCGGCTCTGCCTAATTCGATGGCCGCAGCCGCTGGCCCGAACGAGCCCCGGTCGAGACGCCCTGGCGTGTCGCCACCTGGCCGTTGACCACGCTCATTTCGATCCCCTGGGCATCGGTGACCAGTCGACGTCCGCCTGCGGGTTGGTCGTCGACGAAACGTACCCCGGTCGTACCGACGCGGTCGGGGTCGAAGAGCACGAGGTCGGCGGCGAAGCCGGGACGGACCAGTCCCCGGTCGGCGAAACCGAAGAGCCGGGCTTGGTCACCGGTGAGCATGGCAATGGCGCGCTCGAGGGAGAGCACCCGGCGTTCGCGCACCCAGTGCTGCAGCGTCCACACGGCGTAACAGCTGTCGGTGTTGGCCAAGTACGTGGGCGCCGGCGTCGGAGGCACCGATCATGGCGGCCGGGTGAGCGACCAGGCGTGCCACCTCGTCGTCGTCGCCGTTCCGCATGACGGTAGCCACCTGGGTCTCGAAGTTGTCCGCCAGAGCCAGATCGAGCAGCAGGTCGACCGGATCGCAGTTCCGCTCGGCACAGAGGGTGTCGAAGTCCTTGCCCTCGACGTCCGCCTGATGCGAGTAGCGCACGCGCACATGGTCCCAGCGCCCGTTGAAGACGGGGTTCGGCGGCATGGCCGCCCCTTCACGACGCAGCTGCGGCCCGGGCCTCGGGATCGGCCGCCAGTGCCCGCACGGCATCGGCGCCACCACGTTCGACCGCCGCCATCAGCGTCGGCAGTGCTCGCACCAACGTTCCGGGGCTGTCCAGCCGTGTCCAAAGCTCGAAGGGGCGGGTGGAGATCTGGGGGACCACGGCGAATCCGGCCCGCTGCCCCGTCCAAGGCCAGGTCCATGATTTCCGCGGCCCCGCCGGGGTCGTCGGTGGAATCGAAGATCGGGCCGACGACCACCGGGCGACCCGACGCCGCGGCAAGCCGCTGATGCCACGCCAGGTCGTCGATCCGCTCCTTCTGGCCTTGCAGGAGTGCGGCATTGGCCATGGTGAACAGACCGGGCCCCGGGCCTTCGCCGAGCACGGCGGCCAGTTGGAGCAGCTCGTCCTCCCCGCAGATCTGCCCGGGCAGGGCCGTGCCACCGGGACCCGGATTTCCGACGACCTGATCGGTCGAGAAGCCGAGGGCTCCGAGGTCGGTGCCCTGGCGCAACAGCCGGCCCATCTGTTGGATCTCGTCAGCGGTCGCCTGACGACGTATACACGTCGGGCACCCCCATCACGGCGGCACGGATTGGCACGTGGCCGACGAGGAAGGCGTGATTGAGGAGAACGTCGAGTGCGTCCAGCCGCGCCGCGTACGACGCCAGATCGGACCAGTCGAAGGGAACACCCGTCTCGAATGAGACCTCGGGAATCTGCTCGACGGTGCTCATGGCGGCGACCAGGTACGCACGGGCTCCCTCGCTGAGCACGGGGGCCAGGGCGTAGCCGCAGTTGGCGGTGACCACGGTGGTCACCCCGAAGCTCGAGGACGGGGTCAGATCGGGATCCCAGAAGAGATTCGCATCGAGATGCGTGTGCGGATCGATGAACCCTGGAGCCAGCACCAGGTCGCCACCGCTGATCTCCTCGACGGCATGACCCGGCAACGCGACCACCGACCTGGGAGATCCTGCCGCCGCTGCACGGCGACGTCTCCCTGGGCGCTCGGTCCCCCGCTGCCGTCGATCACGGTGACGTTGCGGAAGATCAGATCATGTTCGGCGTCGCTGCCATCGTTCCTCCAAATTGGGATGCACGCACGATTGGGACGCATGCGGCTCTTGTCATGCGGCCGACAGATGCCGACCTCTCGATCATTACTTCTGCGAACACGTCCACTGCGGCTAGACGAAGAGGGCGAGACCGCGCATTTCCACGCTTGCCCGGGTTGGCACGCCGGCGGGGCAGGTGGGATCGGTGAAGGCGCTGTGGGGCACACGTACCGACCGGCTGCGGTCCGTGTCGTGCGCCTTGAACACCAGAACCTCGCCCGGGCGTCATGTCCCGGTAGTAGTACCAACGGTGCGCCGGATTGTAGAGGTAACCGGTCGTGTCATGGATGATCTCGCCGGTGTCCTTTTCCACCGTGATGGCGGTCACGGTGATTTCGTCTTCCGGCGCAACCGTCCGCGCATCGCACACCGCGAGCGGAAAGTCCTGCGGTGGCGGTGAGACAGCTCGCCACATGTTGTAGAGCGCATAGCGGGAGAACTGACGGAGGTCGATGCTGTCGACGAATGCATCGACCATCTCGACCAGTCCGGTCGCCGAGGCGTCCGTGTTGTCGGCGTGGGGGTAGCGCGCCGGCTTGGCGTTCGAGAGCGGGGCCAGCTTGTCCGTCGCACTCTTCGCCGTAGCGCCGTTTCCCCCGACCGAGCATGAAGGCCTGCGAGGCGCCGGTCACCCGTGCCAGCAGGTCCGTCATCTCGTCGATATAGCGCTGGTCGACCTCGGGATCGTCCTGGATGAGATCGAAATCATCGATGGAGCTCGTGTGGGGCACCAGCACGAATCCCTCGCGATCGAGCTCCGGCTGCAACGACCGGGCATTCGTGATGCGGACCGTGCCGGCCGGGCAGCGTCCGCATCGTGGACTGCTCTTCGGCTTCGGTCACGAACTTGAGGGTCTCGTCCTGCGGCGAGCCGCGGATTCCAGATGTAGTTGATCTCGGCGTCGACGGCCTGGTCGTCGAGTGTCTCGGTTGCGCCCACTGCTCGTCGTCCCCTGGTCTCGGTGCTGTCCTGGTGCCCGGTGGCAGGCATCCCAGAGTTTACATTATTTCCACAAAAATGTAAAGGTCAAGCTGAGCCCTCGGTCATCCGGCCATCAGCCGGGCCGATCGAGGGGATATTCCGGCGAAGTCGCGCATCATCGAGAGCAGCACCTCGGTATCCGGGTGTGGCACCAGGTAGTGCGAATACGCCATGCGGAGAAACAGCTCCGCCGCCTGCTCCCGGGTCAGGGCTCCGGCCCGGACAGCAGGCACCTCGAGCAGCGCATCGCCGAGGAGCCGGGCCAGTATCTCGGTGTGGGGGCCCATGGATGCTTGGAGCCCTTTGAGGGCGTACTCCGGATCGATGCCGATCGGGTCCGGGATCAGTCGACTCATCGAGGTAATTCACGAGATAGCGCAGGGCCGCATCCAGACGCCGCCCCGGTGACCGGTGGGCGTCGATCACCTGTTGCAGCCCGACGTCGAAGCGCTCTTCTTCGTAGGCCGCGATGGCGGCGAGAAGATCGGCCTTGGTGGGAAACCATCGGTAGAGAGTCGGTCGGGAGATTCCGGCAGCGCTCGCGACGGCGGACAGCGTCAGCTTGCCCGGACCCCGCTCGGCAATCGCTTTTCTCGCCGCCTCAAGGATCAAATCCACGGTGATCGAGGGTGACCCCATGACTCTCAAGCATGACACTTCCGGAGAAGGAACCCGCCCACGCCCGCCGGTATCGGCTCAGTGAGGGGTGAAGGTGCGGTGCGCGAACCGCCAACCCTCGGGGGTGCGACTGAGCGTGTCCTCGTACTCCCCCAGGGAACTGATGACGGGCGGGGACTCCTTCGTCACGAGCGCGTACGCCCGCACCGTGGCCCGGTCGCCGTCGAGTTCGATGATCTCGTTCGTCGTCACGTGGTGCCGGTCATCGGGAATCCCTTTCACGAACTGCCGGAGAGCGTCTCGGCCTTGCACCGGGGGACCCAGTGTGAAGTCGAAGACACCGTCGTCGGTGAAGAGTTCGGAAAAACCGACAGCATCCTTGATATCGATGGCGAAGCAATAGCGAGCGAGAAGTTTGCGGATCTCCTCGAGGTCTTCAGCCGGCGTGGACATGGATGCGACTGTAGCGCCGGTCAAAAGGGCAGGCACGTGTGCGCTGGAGTCGAACCCTTCTGGCATGTTACGAATGTGCAGCGCAGAAGGGCTGCTGCTGACGGAGTGGCTCAGAGAGGGAGGGCAGCTGTGGGACGGGTAGACAACAAGGTCGCATTCATCACCGGTGCGGCGCGTGGTCAGGGAAGATCACATGCCGTGCGGTTGGCCGAGGAGGGCGCCGACATCATCGCCGTCGACATTGCCAGCCAGATCGCCAGCGTGCCCTATCCGATGGCCACGCCCGAAGACCTGGAGGAGACGAGCCGGCTCGTCGAGAAGACGGGTCGGCGCTGCGTGACGTTCCAACTCGACGTACGGGACATTCATGCACTGGCTTCGGCTGCCGATCACGGCGCCGACCAACTCGGCGGCATCGACATCGTGATCGCCAACGCCGGGATTCTGCCTTTCGGATCCGATGACGGATCGCTCGAGCGCGCCGAGACGGCGTGGACCGATGCCATCGGAGTGATGCTCACCGGTGTGTACAACACCGTGCGAGTGACCCAACAACGTCTGATCGACCAGGCCCGTGGTGGCTCGGTGGTCATCATCAGCTCGACGGCAGGGCTGAAGGGAGCCTTTGGAGAGGCAGGTGGTATCGCCGGCTACACCGCGGCCAAACACGGCGTCGTCGGGCTGATGAGAGGCTACGCAAAACTGCTCGGCCCTCACAACGTCCGTGTCAACACCATCCATCCGACTGCAGTGGCCACTCCCATGATCGTCAATGACGCATTCAGTGCCTTTCGAGGCGACGACGAGTCGGTGACGCAGGTGCCGCGGGTCCTCCCGGTCGATATGATCCAGCCGGGCGACGTCTCCGACGCCGTCCTCTGGCTGGTCTCGGACGACGCCAAATATGTTTCTGGCATTATCCTCCCGGTCGATGCGGGCGTCACCTGTCCGTGAATGTTGCGGGTCGTGCTCGTCATCCCGATGCGAGCATGCGGTGCAGATCCTGCTCCATGGCCTCTGTGAGTTCGATGAGCAGTTCCAACCGACGCGTCGTGCTCTCCGCGGAGAGCACGCTCTGTGCATCCATCATGTTCAGCGGCGCTTCGGTGCAGATCTGCCACGACGCGACTTCGGGGTCATCGTCGAACTGCGTCTCGGCGGCCAGGGCCGCGGTGGCACCGGACTCCGAAAGAAGTCCACGGGTGCGCCGGACGCTCTGCTCGGCCCGACGCAACAAGGACGGCGCCACCTCGTCCCTGTCGGGCGGCCACTCCTCCACCATCGCCAAAGGGTAGGGATCGTCGGCCAGCCACTCGCCGACACGAATCCGCACATCCCCCTGCACGATCAACAGCCACCGGCCGTCCGACATTGCCGCTGCCTTTGTGATGACGGCACGGGTGCCGACCGCCATCCGCTGATCGCCGCCCCCGACCTCGACGCCCCTCTCAATGAGGACGACACCGAACCGCGAATCTCCCGCGAGGCAATCTCTCGTCAGCGCCCGGTAGCGCGGCTCGAAGACGTGCAGAGGTATTTGGGCATACGGATAGAGCACGGCGGAAAGGGGGAACATCCCCAGTCGCCGGAAGCTCCTCTGCCCTGATGGTGCAGCCTCCGTCATCGTCACCAGACTGTCACGAATCCGAACGCCAGCGCCGTACCGACGAACGGGACCGGCCCAAAGGCCGGTCCCGTAATGGTCTGTTCAATGTGCCTGCACGCAACTCGACACGGCATTGGTCCGAGGCGTCGTGTGCGAGGGCCGCCTTGTCGGCCGACCGAAACACGCACCGGCTCAAGCGCGGCCACATTCGCCGGACTCTTCATCGTGCGAGTTGCGCTGCGGCGCCACCGGCATCAACACCGGTGACGCGGTTTCAGTCCGGTGGATCGCCTTCCTCGGTCGAGCTTGTCGACGTCATCGGCAGCTCCTTTCCACTATGGGCAACGGCGGAGTCTTCCGTTACCAATCTCCTCCCAGTATCTCCCTCCGTGTCGTCGAAAGGAACCCCCTTTGAACTGCCACTTCGCGAACGTCGCTGGTCATGTAGGTGCGGGAAACACAATGTTCATCCGCCACCGGCAGCAAACTTCGCGCAGTTGAGCTCGGGACGAGGCGAATCCTGCGGCACATCGGAGGTGAGTAGCCTCAGAGCCAGACGACCGAACGACCGAACGACAGTGGGGTGGCATGACGGCACAACTGGTCCAGGAGATGGACCTCCCGTTACTCCGGACCATCGGCATGGAGCGTCGCGATGCCATTGCCGCCATCGACGAAGCCCGGGCCGCAACACTGGCTGGCCCGCACCGAAATGGGCTACTGCGTCACCCGGCTGGAGGACGTGACGGCCGTCTTGCGTGACAAGCGCTTTCACTCGGCGCTGTCGATCCTTCCGCAGATGTCGGGCCTCCCCGAGCTCGGGCAGCCGGGCCGCCGCCGCAAGTCCATCCTCTCGATGGAGGGCGAGGAGCACGCCCGGCTGCGCCGACTGGTCGCCCCCGCATTCACGCCGGCCTCGGCCAATCGGTTGCGCCCGACCATGCGGGCGGTGATCACCGACCTGATCGACACCATCGGTGGCGGCGGGACCTGCGAGCTGGTCACCGATGTGTGCGAGCCCTATCCCATTCCCATCGTCTGCGAACTCCTGGGCGCACCGCGCGAGGACTGGAAGCTGTTTTCGTCGTGGGCCACCGATATCTTCAGGATCTTCAACGGCACGCTGGAACAGGACCTCCCTTTCATCGAACGGGCCTCGGCCGAGTTGACGGCGTATGTGAGCGACATGATCACGCGAACGGCGGGCCGATCCCCGCGGCGACCTCCTGAGCGACCTGATCGCCATCGAGGAGGAGGGTGATCGCCTCTCGACCGAGGAGATGGCGATGCTGGCCCAAGCCGTCCTCATGGCGGGCACCGACACGACCCGCAACCAGTTGGCGTGCAGCGTGGCCCTCTTCGCCGAACACCCCGACCAGTGGCGCCTGCTGGCCGAACGGCCCGCGTTGGCGCCGCGGGCCGTGGAAGAGTCGATGCGGTACCTCGGTGCGGTGCGGGCCACGGTGCGCTTCGCCTCCGAGGACGTGATCTACCGCGACGTCCTGTTCCCGCAAGGAACCATCGTCTCGACGTCGCTGGCCGGGGCCAACCGTGATCCCGAGGTCTGGCAAGAGCCGAACCGATTCGACATCACGCAGGAACGGGGCACGGCCCAGATGACCTTCGGCTCGGGCATCCACTTCTGCCTCGGCGCTGCTCTGGCCCGGGCCGAGTTGCAAGAAGCGCTGCCGTTGCTCGCGCAGCGCCTGCCCGGACTGGCCCTCACCGGACCCGTCGAATGGAAACCGGCCAACTTCGGCATCTGGGGACCGGCGCGACTTCCTCTCCGCTTCGACGTGGCATAGCCCGGTCGCCGTCCGCGCCACAATGGGCGCCATGGCGCACACGGAATTCGTCCCGGCTCAGTTCGACCCTCCCCCACCCCCACACGGCGCGGGGTTCGTCCTCGTCCCACTCCGGGTCGAGCACAACGAGGGGGACCTCGACGCGTGGAGCTCCAGTGTCGACCACATCCATGCCACTCCGGGCTTTGCCGGACACCCGTGGCCCGATGAGCCCATGACGTTGGAACGCAACGCAGGCGACCTCGCCGAGCACGAGAAGGACTTCGCGCACCGTCGTGGCTTCACCTATTCCGTCGTAAGTGATGCGGCGACGAGGTCATCGGCTGCGTCTACATCTACCCTTCAGCGAAAGATGACGTCGAGGCAGACGTGCGCTCGTGGGTCCGCGCCACCCGCGCCGATCTGGACACCCCCGTCTACCAGACGGTGGTCGAGTGGCTACGCACGGACTGGCCCTTCACCAGCTTACGACTACGCCCCACGCCCCTGAGTCCGCGGCCACCCTGAGGCGCCGCCTCAGTCAGCGGCGTCGGGCGACGATTCGACGGACACCTCGTAGGACCACAGTTCCGACGACACCGTCACGGGACCGCCGTGGGGAGCCGGCCGATCGGCGCCGGCATGCCCGTGGGCGAAGGCGGGTGAAGAGACCCAGCTCTTGAAGGACTCCTCGTCCCTCCACCTGGTCACGACCAACCATTGGCGGCGTTCGTCTGTCGGCCGCAAGAGCTCGAAGCCCTCGAACCCCTCCTGGTTGTCGACGGCGCCGGCCCGGGCGGCAAACCTCTTCGCCAGCTCGTCCCCGGCATCCTCCGGCACGGTTATGGCGTTGATCTTGATCACGGTGGATCCTTCATCTGGAGTCATGGTACCTCACTAGGGCTGACGGATCTTCCGATCTTGCCAGGTCCAGAAGGCTCACGAAATCCGCTCGGTCGGCGCTGTTCGGACGCGTACCCCGCGGTGTTGTCGTTGTGCACCTCGCTGAATTCGACGCTCGTCGGGGGTGGGATGCCTACTTCCTGAGTGACGGGGACGATCTTCTCCTGCCATGACGTGCACCCCTTCGCTGGAAAGTAAGGGCAGGTTACACAGCATTGCAGTCGGGCGATCAGGCCTTGTCGGGCAGCTCCGCTGTGGCCTCCCCGACCACCTTGGTCTCTCCGTCGCCGTTGGCGAGCGTCACCGCCAGGTCGAGCAACTTCTTCCCGGCCTCCTCCCGCTTCCCCGTCACGACGATCTTGGAGGAGAGGACCTCGTCGGGCCACGTCTGGCGGGCGAAGCGCACCTGGTATCGCGTCACATTCCCCACACCCACATAGTCGGTCAGGGCCGACCCGAGGAGACCCATGGAGAACATGCCGTGCCCGAACACGCTCGGCTGACCGGCCGCCACGGCCAGAACCTCGTCGTGGTGCATCGGGTTGAAGTCACCCGATGCACCGGCGTACTTCACCAGGTCGGTCCTGGTCAGCTTGTGGGAGATCACCGGGGCCTCGTCGCCCACCGCCACATCCTCGAAGGACAGCTTCTGCTCACCCATGGTGTCGACCTCCCGTCAACGTCTCGCCGCGTGCGTTCTCGGACGCGCCGTCATCCGCGGTGGATCAGATTGAAGATGGCCGTGACGACCGGCTCGCCGGTCGTGTCGTCGCTCCATGTGGTCTCGCTGACGAAGAAGGTCATCGTCCGGCCCTTGGATTCCTTCTGGTACGCGTCGACGACCTTGCCTTCGCCGAGGAGGACGTCCCCCACCACGATCGGGCGGTGGTAGATGAACTCCTGCTCACCGTGGAGGATCAGGCCTCCGCTCGGCCATCAGTCGCCCCAGTGCAGCCGTGAGCGGGCTCGCCGTGTCTGCGCCGACGGGCTGTATCTCTTCGAACTTCCCCGCGAACTCCATGGCGAACGGCCAGGTGGGCGGGGCGGGAATGGCGGCGAACCCCGCCGCCTTCGCCGCGTCGAGGTCACGGTAGATCGGGCTCGTGCTCCCCACGGCAGCGGCGAATTGGCTCACCGGCCCGCGCTCGACCACGACCTTGGACCGACCCGTCGGCTTCCCGATCATGTCCGTGAGGAGCTCTTCCAACGATGCGTCGCTACTCGGCCACTCGTCCTCCTTCCCACTCGGCCCCGTCCCATCCCCACCCACCGCCGTCACCGGCTGCGTGTCGGCATCCCGGTGCAGCGCCAAAGGTAGCGGCCTCGACCCGGATCGGGCACCGCAATCCGCCGGCCGGTACCATCACCGCCGTGACCGACTTCTTCGATGTAGTCCTCAGCCAGCGCGCCGCCCGATCCTTCACTCCCGAGGATGTCGACGACGCCACCGTGGCCAAAATCCTGACCGCCGCCACGCACGCGCCGACGGCGGAGAACAGCCAGCCCTTCGTGTTCATCGTGGTGCGCGACCCCGACATCCGCGCCACCATCGGCGACATCACCGCCCGGGTCTGGGAAGGGGGTGCCCGGGACATGGAAAAGGGCCGACTGGCGCCCGCGTTCCTGGCCGATGTGGACCAGGGTGCGATGGGCGGATGCGCCCGGGCACCCGTGCTCATCGTCGTCTGCCGGCGATACGCGCCTGACCTTCGCCGAGTCCCTCGACTCCTCCATCTTCCCCGCCGTCCAGAACCTGCTCCTGGCCGCCCATGCACTCGGGCTGGGGTCAACCCTGACGACGCTGCCGACCCTCAGCGGGAACGACCTCTCCGAAGCGCTGGACCTCCCGCCAGAGGTTCGACCCGTCGCGGTGATCCCCATCGGGCACCTCAGCAAGAAACTCGGTCCACCACGCCGGCTTCCCGATCTCCGAGAAGGCGCATCTGAACCGCTACGGCGTGCCGTTCACCGCATCGACGTAGTCCGCGGTCGGCGCGCCACGAATGCCTCCAAAAAAGCCCCGTAGCGATCCATGACGGCCGGCCATCGGTACGTGGACTCCACGTAGCGCAAGCCGTTCTGACGCATGGTCTCGTGCAGGACGCGGTCGCCGAGCATGCGGTCGAGTACGGCCTCGAATTCGGCGTACCCCTCGAACCACATGCCGGCGCCGGACTGCTCGCAATGCTCGCGGGTCGCCCCGCACACCGCGTTGACGATGGCCGGGGCGCCGGCGGTCATGCCCTCGATCACGGTGAGTGAGAACGACTCGACCGGCGAGGGGGCGACCAGCGCATGGGCGCCCCGGAGCAGGCCCCATTTGGTCTCGTCATCGACCATCCCGGTCAGCACGATGTCGCGGCCCGTCGTCGGGGGGATCGACGATCTGCCCCACCAGGACGAGTTGGAGATCGCCGGGGTGGCGCTCCTTGTAGGCACGGAAGTACCGCCAGAGGATCCCCGTCCCCTTCTTGTCGTCCACCCTCCCGATGCACAGGAGATACGGCGCGTCGCCGAGGCCGAACGCAGCCCGTGCCGACCTCCGCCGATCCGTCTGCCTCTTCGATCCCCAAGCCGACCACCACCTGCGGTGTGGTGGCGACGCCGAAGCGCTCCACCACCAGCCGGCGCTCGCTCCGCGTGTGGAAGGCGAAGCCCCGACACTGCGCGAACAGGGCATCGAAGACGCCGCAGGTGCAATGCCGGCTCTTCGTGGCGGCCGGATGGAGGATGGCCCGGTCCCGCACCAGGGGCAAACCACGGATCGTCGGATAGTAGAGGTAGGGGTAGAAGGCGATGACGTCGGCGTCGCTGGCCTCCACGGCCCGCCAGGAGGTCGGGCGACTTGGGGCCCTGCAGGTCGACCCAGCGCTCGCAGTCCTCCTCACTCGCATGGGCTGGGGTCGGCCAGCAGCATGCCCGACAAGCGGATGGAAACCCTCGCCCCGACCCGCCTCCGAGCCGATGCGATGCACCGTGACCCCGTTGATGGTCTCGGTCCCGAGTGGCAATTCGTCCCGCCAGGTCAGCGCATCGAGGGCCCCTGACGTGAAGACCTCCACCTGATCCCCCCGATCCGCGACGAGATGCTCGGCCAGCATTCTGGCCCCGGTCTCCGCGCCTCCACGGATCTGCGGACCGTAGCGGGGCACCACATAGGCGACCTTCATGACCAGCGAGACGATAACGGTCCAGTGCGGCGCACCCGGCACCCGGTGCGTGTCGCGTACCTGACGCGACCGTCAGGTACGGCGATATGGTGAGCCGATGCAAGAGCACCATTTCTATGTCGATATCGAAGCCACGCAGGACGAGCTGTGGGAGCTCTTCTGGTTGCGCCGCGCCCTCACGCAGAACGGGGACGTCACCATCGAGATCCTCCACCCCGGCGACGAGATAGGTGAGGGTCTCGTCCGTCACTGCACCTTCCGGGTCCCCCGCTACCTGATGTCGGGCGGCCGGGGGGAATCGTGGGAGTGGCTGACCGAGGTCACGCCGAAGGTCTCGTGGAAGTACGACGCCGTCGGCAAGCCGCTGTGGTCCAAGGCCCAGGGGCGCAACCGGCTGGAGGATCTCGGAAACGGCAAGACCCGCGTCCACTTCTCCGAGAGCTACCACGCCTTCAATCCGATCCTGCGGTTCTTTCTCGAGAAGCGCGTGCACGATTTCATCTCCAAGGACAACGACAAGCTCATCAGTGACTCACTCACCAACGGGGTCAAGATGATGCGCGAGGCACGGGCGGACGCCAAACCCGACGACGCGTGACGGTCGTCGACCTGTGGGTCAACGCGTGTGACCCGGCATTCACTGGAAGCACCGCGCGGCGCATTCAGCGCCGCCCCTGAGTCGATCAGACGATCGCTACTTCAGCGGGGAGCGGGCCGCCAGCGCGGCAGCCAGCGCGCGGAACGCGCGCCCACGATGCGAAATGGCGTTCTTCTCGCTCGGGGTCATTTCGGCGAACGTCCGTCCATCGCCCTCGCTCGGCACGAAGACCGGGTCATAGCCGAAGCCACCGGTGCCGACCGGCTCCGTCGCGATCGTTCCCTCCACCGCGCCCTCGGCCCAGAGTTCGGAGCCGTCGGGGAACGAAGCCATGGCAACGGTGCGGAAGCGGGCGGTACGCGCGACGCCCTCGGGCCGAGCCGCCAGCTCCGTGAGAAGCTTGGCCACGTTGTCGGCATAGGTCACGCCTTCTCCGGCGTAACGGGCCGAGTACACGCCGGGGGCACCGTCGAGCGCATCGACCTCCAAACCGGTGTCGTCCGCCACGGCAGCCAGGCCGGTGGCCACGACCAGCGCCCGCGCTTTGAGGCGGGCGTTGTCGAGCAGTGTCTCGCCGTCCTCGACGACGTCGGGCACGTCTTCGGGACGGGGAACGAGTTCCACCTCGAGTGCATCCGTCAGGACAGCATGCGATTTCCGCCACCTTGTCCGGATTGGCCGAGGCCAGGACGAGCCGCAACGGCGAGGTGGGGCTCACCGCGGCGGCGGCGGCGTGGCCAGAACCGCCGCCTGCGCAGCCGAAAGCTCCTTGATCCCGGCTTCGGCCAACCCCAAGAGACTGTCCAACTCGCCTCGGCTGAACGCCATGCCCTCGGCCGTTCCCTGGACTTCGACGAAGCGACCGGCACCGGTCATGACCACGTTCATGTCCACCTCGGCCCGGGAGTCCTCCGCGTAGGGAAGGTCCAGCATCGGCACGCCGTCGATGATCCCCACCGAGATCGCCGCCACGGAGTCGGTCAGCGGATTCTCCCGCAAGGTGCCGGCCTGCTGCATGCGGGAGAACGCATCGTGCAGGGCCACGTAGGCCCCGCAGATCGACGCGGTGCGCGTGCCCCCGTCGGCCTGCAGGACGTCGCAGTCGACCGTGATCTGTGCCTCACCGAGCACGACGAGGTCGCACACCGCCCGCAGGGAGCGTGCGATGAGGCGTTGGATCTCCTGCGTTCGACCGGACTGCTTGCCCTTGGCCGCTTCACGGGATGCCCGCTCGGGCGTCGAGCCGGGCAACATCGAATACTCGGCCGTGACCCAGCCCTTGCCGCTCCCGCGCATCCACGGGGGCACCCGATCCTCGATCGATGCCGTGCAGAGCACCTTGGTCCGGCCGAAGGAGACCAGGACCGAGCCCGGCGCCATCACCGTGTAGTCCCGCTCGAAGCTGACGGGACGGAGCTCGTCGAGCGCACGCCCGTCACCACGCGCCGTACGCGGATCCTTGCCGGTCCCACTCAGTTCGCTGCTTTCGGACATCGCACTCCTCTCATTGCCACGGATGCTCGTCACCGTGGTAGTTCATCGCTGCGGTTCCGCCGTCGTGGAGCCGCAATGGCTACCACGCAAAGACGGCACCCATGCTCGCCTGCTCTACCGGACGCCCATACGCCAGCTCGGCCTCACGACGCACGTCGTCGGCCGACACCGTAGGCGACCGGTGCGTGAGGATGAGACGATCGACGCCGGCGGCGGCGGCCATGGCGCCCGCCTGACGACCGCTGAGATGCAGCATCGACCCCTCCGCACTCCTGCGTGTAGGTGGCCTCACAGAGGAACGTCCCGATGCCCCGGCCCAACGTGTCGACGGACCAGCCGGGCCCCGAGTCCGCCGAGTAGGCCAAGGTGGCGCCATCGTGACTGAGGCAGACGGCCCGGGTGGCGATGCCGTGGTCGGTCGCTGCGGTGCGCACTTCCAGCGCACCCACCGTGAACAGGTCGGATTCGCCCAGGTCCCGCCAATCGAGCCAGGCGGCGCCGCAATAGTGCGACCGCTCCCGCAGTCCCGGAGGGGCGTACACCGTGAGGGGCGCACCGTCCGCCCCGCAGAACCGCTCCTGGCCCGGGCCGTATCCGGCCCAGGTGGCGAAGGACTCCATGTCGGTCCAGTGATCCGGGTGGGCATGGGACAACACGACGGCATCGATGCGGCCGGGGTCGAGGTGGCGCTGCAGCTGGGCGAATGTGCCCGGACCGGCATCGAGCAGGATCGACGTCCCGCCGGCTGCAACGAGATACCCGCTTCCGGCACCGCCCGGGCCGGGCCAGCTCCCGTCGCATCCGAGCACCGTGAGCGTGCGCGCCGGCGATCCGCCCGCAGTCGACGCGGTCCCCGTGCTCAAGGGCTCACCCGAACCGCCGCCGGCGCCGTCTCCAGAGCCAGCCGCCACATTCGGCGTACGTCTTCAGCTCAATCACGTTCCCGCTCGGATCGGCGACCTTCGCCTTGGTCTGCTCGGTCGGCTCACCCTCGTCGTCGGTCGAGACCGGCACGACCCACTGCACCCCGCATTTCGCCAGATGCGCGGTCACCGCGTCGAAATCACCCCGTGCGAGCGTCACCCCGAAGTGACGGACCGAGCCCGCAGGCAAGCGCGCGGCCTCGTCGGGCCGGTCGTGCAAGGTGATCTGCATGCCGTAGAACCAGACGTCCTGGTAACCCTGGCGCGCCCGGGCGGCTGTGCAGCCGAGGATGTCCACATAGAACCGCCGGGCTTCGTCCAGATCCCGCACCGGGAGGGACAGGTGGAGGATCGGCTGCACAGCTCCACACTAGGATCAGCCATGCGGTCATGGCCGATTACATCGCACTCCTCCGAAGCGTCAACGTGGCCGGCCATGGGCGCCTCGCCATGGCCGACCTGCGGCAGAGCTTTCTCGCCCTCGGGTATTCCGATGTCTCGACCTACATACAGACGGGCAACGTCTTCTTCGGGTCGCCCGACCAAGAGCACGTCCACACTCGTCGCAGAAATTGAAGGCCAACTGGAGCAGGACTTCGGGAGCTCACCGGCGGTGATCCTGCGCACGCACGGCGGAGCTCCGGCACGTGCTCGCCACCAGCCCCTACCCGGCCCAGGGTGCCGACCCGGCCCGGCACCACGTGACGTTTCTCGCCACGAAACCGAGCAGGGACAAACTGTCCGCCTTCAGCCCGCCCCAGAGCGGCCGCGACGAGCTGGTCGTCATCGGCAAGGAGGTCTACGTCCACACCCCCGATGGCTACGGGAACTCCAAACTCAACGGCGCCATGCTGGAACGCCGGCTCGGCGTCGTCAGCACGACCCGGAATTGGAACACGGTCACCAAGCTCTGCGCACTCGCCGCGTCCTGAGCTTCCCGATGGACATCAGCTCGATGGAGGTCGTCGCCGTCGATTGGTCCGGAGCAGCCCAGGGTGCATCGACGCGGATCTGGTTGGCCCACGTCATCGACGGCGAGCTCGTTGCGCTGCGCAACGGCCGCACCCGCCAAGAGGTGACCGATGACCTCGTGGCCCTGCGGGCGCAGGCTCCCGGCGGCCTGATCGCCGGGCTGGACTTCTCGTTCTCGTTCCCCTCGTGGTTCCTGCACGCGCAGTCCTGCTCCAGCGTCGATGACATGTGGCAACTGGCCGCGCGCGAGGGCGAGACGTGGCTGTCCGAGTGTGCCCCGCCCTTCTGGGGCCGCCCCGGCCGGCCGCGGCCTGCGCTCCCCGAGCACTTCCGCCGGGCCGAGCGCTCCCTCTCGGTTGGCGGCATCTCCGCCAAGAGCACGTTCCAGGTCGGCGGAGCCGGCGCCGTGGGCACCGGATCCATCCGGGGCATGCCCCACCTGCGCCAGCTGCGGGAGGCGGGTTTCAGCATCTGGCCCTTCGACCCGCCCTCCCCCTGGACCGTGCTCGAGATCTACCCCCGCCTGTGCACCGGACCGGTCAACAAGAGCGACCTGGAGCAGCGAGCTCGGTATCTCGAGGCGTCGCCCTGGGCGCTCCCCGAGCGGTTCGCCGCGTCCATGGTCGGCTCCGAAGATGCGTTCGACGCCGCGATCTCGGCCCTCGTGATGCACGAGCACCTGGCCGATCTGCGCCGCGCTGCGACAAACGACCGACCCCGTGACCCTGCTGGAGGGAGATGTGTGGCGTCCTCCTAAAATCAGCCGCATGAGCACGTACGACGACGGGCCGCACGACCGGCACGACCCAGCCCGCCGGGACGCCCGTGAGGAGGCACGGGGCGACGGGCCGCGACGGACCCGCGCCCCAGCCTGACGGCGCAGGTCCGGCGGCGCAGGACCGATCAGCAGTTCTTCCTGCGGCTGCGCGACGCCATCCAGCAGAACCACAAGGCCCTGGAGCGGTTGGGCACATGAGCATCGACTATCTCGAGCTGGCCGACTTCTTGCTGATCGCCGAAGCCGTCCTGCAGACGCCGGCGAAGGAGATCGCCCAGGACGCGAGCCTCAACCTGGCCGACTCCGCCCTCCACGCCCCGCGGGCCCGATTCGTCGGCGAGGAGTTCTACCCCGAGTTCCCGAAGAAGGCGGCGGTGCTCGGGCGCGCATCTCGTCAAGAATCACCCGCTGCGCGACGGCAACGTCCAGGTGGCGCTCGTGGCCACCGTCGAGTTCTGCACCCGCAACGGATTCCGGTGGTCACCGCCCCCGAGCGACGAGGACGGCGAAGCGACCGCCGACGTCTTCCTCGGCTTGGCCGCGTCCCCGATCAACGACGCAGGTGATCGGGGAGCTGGCCGCCTGGATCGCCGAGCGGATCGGCTACCCCGGCCAGCGGATCTGCGACGCCGGAAGCTGCAGCGGTCCACCCAGGATCGCCACCGGAGTCGCCGTAGGTCATCGTCACCAACTCGGCCCAGGGGGTGCGGGTCCGGATCGCTTCCGCCGCAGCATCCACGTTCATGCCGTTCATATACGGGGGCAGGAACGCGTCGTGGTGGCAGAAGACGACCTTGTCGGGATGGAGCATCTCGACCTGGCGCACGATGAACTCCGCCATCGTCCCCTGGAAAGGTTCGCCGTTGACGTTGGGCCGCCCGCGCCAACGCCAGCAAGGCCACATCGGGACGCAGCTCACGCAGGATCGGCGTCCAGCAGCCCGAGCTCGCACTCCACAGGATCGACCCGTAGGGCGTGTCGATGAAGTAGATCGAGCTGGCCGCCGTCGTGGTCCGAGACGGGGCCGATGGGATTGACCATGTAGTCGTACAGCTCCGGCGCCCACGAGCCCGCATCACGCATATGCGCGAACAGCGGGTCCATGATCGCCCGCCTCTGCTGAAGGGAAAGGCCGAGGTCGCCCACGCAGCACCCACCCGAGTCGGGATCATTGGCGGCGAACAGGCAGGAGTGCATGCCCGGGTACACGGTGACCTTCACCCCGTGGCCGCAGTCGACGACCTCTCCCCCCGAGACCGGCCATTGCTGTGCGATCGGCACCTTGGCCTCGTTCATGAGGCGCATCGCTTCGTACGACCCCACGATGTTGGCCCCGGTGTTCCGGGCGACGATGTTGGCGCCCAGAATGTGGTCGAAGTGGCAGTGGCTGATGAAGACGTAATCCGCCTCGTCGACGTCGGCCACCGAGAGCCCCACCTGCGGGGCGGCGGGGATGCGGTCGAGGAACGTATCGAGCCAGATGGTCACCCCGTCGACGCGCAGACGGAACGTGGTGGTGCCGAACCATTCGAGAGTCAGCGGTGCTGGCACTGGCATGCCACATACTGACGAATCCGTCGCCCGACGTCCACCAAGCTGCTGCGGCCGCCTCTGTCTGGTCCAGGCCACACCGGAGCGGCCGATACCTCTGAAAACGTACCGCTAGGATTCTCGAGATCTACTTTTACAGGTGTCCGTCGCCGCCCACGACGCCCCGTCAGACCATCACCCACGCCCGCCTCAGAAGTAGATGATCGACTTCGCCCGCTCGGTGACCTCGTCGAGGTCGTCGGTCCAGGCCCCCGTGGAGAGGTACTTCCATCCGCCATCGGCCGAGACGACCACGATGGAGGCGGAGACGTCCGGAGCGAGCGAGGCGGCGCACTTGATCGCTCCCGCCACGGCGGCGCCCGTAGATATGCCGGCGAATATCCCCACATCCGTCAACCGCCGGGTCCACTCGATCGACTCGCGCGGCCGGACCACGGTCTTGCGGTCCAGGAGCTCGGCGCCGCCCAGCTCTTCGAAGATCGGTGGGATGTAGCCGTCGTCGAGATTGCGCAGGCCGTCGACCACCTCGCCCGACGGAGGCTCCACCGCCCAGATCTGCACGGCATCGCCCAACTTCTCGCGCAAGAAACGGCCGACGCCCAGAAGAGTTCCCGAGGTGCCCAGGCCCGCCACGAAATGGGTGATGCCCGGGCAGTCGTTGAAGATCTCCGGGCCCGTCCCCTCGTAGTGCGCCTTGGGGTTGGCCGGATTGCCGTATTGATAGAGGAAGACCCACTCGGGATGTTCTGCGGCCAGACGCTGCGCCATGCGCACCGCACCGTTGGATCCCTCGGATCCCGGTGACTCGATGATCTCCGCCCCCCACAGCTCCAACAGTTGGCGCCGCTCGATGGACACGTTGGTGGGCATGACGACCTTGAGGTGGTACCCCTTGACCCGGCACACCAGCGCCAGGCCGATGCCGGTATTCCCCGACGACGGCTCCATCAGGATCTGATCGGGCTTGCCGGGCACGAGACGACCGTCGCGCTCGGCCTGTTCCACCAACGACAGCGCCACCCGGTCCTTGACCGAGCCGCCGGGGTTCTGGCCCTCCAGCTTGATGAACAGGCGCGCCGATGGATTCGGGCTCAGGGAGCTGATGTCGACCAGGGGCGTGTTGCCGATGAGCCCGAGCACGGACGGGTACAGCGCCATGAGCGCGGGGTCAGCCTCCGGCCACGGCCGGCAGGATGGAGATTTCGGCCCCGTCGGGGACCGGGGTGTTGACCCCGTCCAGGTACCGCACGTCGTCGTCGTCGAGGTAGATGTTGACGAACTTGTGCAGCGACCCGTCCTCCTGGACGACCTGGCCGGACATGCCGGGGTACTCGGCCACCAACTTGGCCAGGACCTCGCCGATGGTGGCGCCGTCAAGGCTCACCACCGACGCCCCACCCGCGGCGTTGCGCAGGACGGTGGGTAGGCGGACTTCGACGGCCATCGGGCCTCCTCGTTTGGTCAGCACCATCGACCCGAAACGGCAGGTCAGGTGATTGTTGACTGATCTAGTTGGGATTCTAACCGCAGGCTCCGCGGCGATCACGCCCCGAGGCCGGGCACCTGCACCGGCTCCTCGGTGATGACACCCTCGACGATGGTGTAGCTGCGGACGACGGGATGCGTATCGCGCAAGGAGACCAGGACGTAGTGCCAACCCGGATCGAGCGCCTGGGCCACGTCGGTCGGCGACGGGTAGGCGTCGGTGTGGGTGTGCGAATGGAAGACCCCCATGATGTCCGCCCCCAGGGCCTGGGCCGCCCGGTCCACCCCCAGCATCTCCTTGGGGTCGATCTCGTAGATCAGCGCCGACGCCGCCGCGTTCTTCGTCGGGAAGATATGGGTGGCCTCCTCCCCTCCGTAGGACCCCACGAGGAGGCCGCACGCCTCGTCGGGCAGACCACGCAGACAGTGCGCGACCATCTCCATGTAGATCTCCCTGGACAGGCGCAGCACGATGTCAGGGTACCCTCGACGTCCTATGGCCAGGGCGAAGAAGCAGATCGCCAAGCGGGCAGCCGCCCGCGACGAGCGAGGGACCGACCGCACGGTCGCCACCAATCGCCGCGCCCGGCGTGAGTACGAGTTCATCGAGACGCTCGAGGCGGGCATCGTGCTCCAGGGCTCCGAGGTGAAGTCGCTGCGCGAGGGCAAGGCGCAGCTCAGCGAGGCCTACGCCCGGGTCGACGACGGCGAGATGTGGCTCTTCCAGATGCACATCCCGCCCTGGCAGTACGCCACCGGGTTCGGGGCCCACGACCCGGACCGCAAGCGCAAGTTGCTCCTGCACCGGAGCCAGATCGATGAGCTCCTGGGCAAGACGCAGCAGCAGTCGCTGACCCTGATCCCGGTCTCCCTCTACTTCAAGGACGGCCGGGCCAAGGTGCAGATCGCCCTGGCCAAAGGCCGCAAGCTGTACGACAAGCGGAACCTGCTCATGTCCCGCGACCTCGAGCGAGAAGCAGCCCGGGCGACCAAGGAGATCAACCACTGGGGCGGCGCCTGAAACGGACGCCGGCAAAAGCCCCGTAGAATGGGCGGGCTGGCCACCCGGGCCAGCTGGAGAACCCACATGGGGGTGATTGGCTTCGACTCCGGTCGTCGAAATAGGAGAAGCGAGCCGTGGTCTCCGGAGCCACGTTAAAGAGCCGGAACCAAAAACAAACGCCGAGCCTCAGCTCGCGCTCGCTGCTTAGGTAGCGACGTCCACCCGGTCTCAGCCCTATGGATCGGAACGTGGGCGCCATCAAGTAGGGCTTACTCAGCGGCAACACCAACTAACTGCTGAGGACATCTTCGTTGGCTACGGGGCGGCACAACCGCCGGCAGTGATGCCGCCCCCGACAATCCAATGCCGGCTGCGCTCGGAGAAGGCCTATTGAAACTCCGGGGGACGCGGGTTCGAATCCCGCCACCTCCACTCGAAGAAAACAGGGCTCTGGACTGGACTTTTAGATCGTTTCGAGTCCCGCCCAGACCAAAAGACACGAAAAAGACACAAGATTTTTCAGCCGACGCTGATCGTCGGAGGCGTCATCATGATCCTCACTCTCTCGACAACCCATCAGCCCGCCACCGACCTGGGCTTCCTGCTGCACAAGAACCCGGACCGTCTCCACACCTCGATCTGCCCTTCGGCACCGCCCACGTCCTCTACCCGGAGGCCACCGAGGACCGCTGCACCGTGGCGCTTCTCGTCGACGTCGATCCGGTCGGCCTCGTGCGCAATCACGAGGACCGAGGGGCAATGACTTCTCGCTGCCCAGTACGTCAACGACCGGCCGTACGCGGCCTCGTCGTTCCTGTCGGTGGCCTTGGCCAAGGTGTTCTCCACGGCGATGAGCGGACGGAGCAAGGAGCGGCCCGAACTGGCCGAGCGGGCGATCCCGCTCGAGGTGAGCCTCCCGGTCGTGCCCTGCCGGGGAGGCGAGGCGGTCCTGCGCCGCCTCTTCGAGCCGCTCGGCTACGACGTGGAGGCCGCGGCCATCCCTTTGGACAGCGAGTTCCCCGCCTGGGGCGACAGCCGCTACCTCGCGGTCCGCTTGCGCGGCACCAGAAGGTCAAGGACCTGCTGGAGCACCTCTTCGTCCTGCTTCCCGTGCTCGACGACGACAAGCACTACTGGGTCGGCAACGACGAGGTCGACAAGCTGCTCCGCCGGGGCGGCGCGTGGCTGGGCACGCATCCCGAGCGGGAGCTGATCGCCAATCGCTACCTGCGCCATGACGCCGCTGACCCGCGAAGCGCTGGCCCGCCTGCAGGAGGACGACGCCGACGACCCCGACGAGGTGGCCGAGACGCAGCGACGCCGAGGAAGAGGCGGTCGAACGCCCGCTCAGCCTCAACGAGCAGCGCCTCGCCGCGGTCGATCGACGCCGTCAGCGCCAGCGGTGCCCGTCGGGTCCTCGACCTCGGCTGCGGCCAGGGCAAGCTGACCGGCGCCCTCCTCAAGCTGTCGTCGATCGATCACGTGGTCGGCCTCGACGTCTCCCACCGCTCCCTCGAGATCGCCGCCCGCCGCCTGCACCTCGACACCATGGCGCCACGCCAACGGGCAGCGGGTCGAGCTGCTCCAAGGGTCGCTCACCTACCGCGACCGCCGTCTCGAGGGGTTCGATCTCGCGGCCATCGTCGAAGTCATCGAGCATCTCGACCCGTCCCGCCTGGGCAGCTTCGAGCGAGTGCGTGTTCGCGCACGCCCAGCCGACGCACGTCGTCGTCACGACGCCCAACGTCGAGTACAACGTGCGCTTCGAGACGCTGCCGGCCGGCACGCTTGCGCCACCGCGACCACCGCTTCGAATGGACCCGCGCGGAGTTCGAGTCCTGGGCCGACGGCGTCGCCCGGCGCCACGGCTACGAGGTGCGACTCTCCGGCATCGGCCCGGCCGACGACGAGGTCGGGCCGCCCACGCAGATGGCGGTGTTCACCCGATGAGCGCCGATCAAGATCCCCGAGCTGTGCCTCGTCGCCCTGGTCGGCGTGTCCGGGTCGGGCAAGTCGACCTTCGCCGTCGAAGCACTTCCTTCCCACCGAAGTGATCTCCTCGGACTTCTGCCGCGGTCTGGTCAGCGATGACGAGAACGACCAGGCGGCGACCAAGGCCGCCTTCGAGGTGCTGCACTTCATCGCCGGCAAGCGGCTCGACGCCGGCCGCCTGACCGTGGTCGACGCCACCAACGTCCAGCCCGAGGCCCGAGCGGCCTCGTCGAAGCTGGCCAAAGAGCACCACGTTCTCGCCGTGGCCGATCGTCCTCGACGTACCCGAGCGGTCTGCGCCGAGCGCAACGCGGCCCGCGCCGACCGCCATTCGGCCCGCATGTGCTGCGCAACCAGCGCTCCCAGCTGCGTCGCTCCCTGCGCGGCCTGCGCCGGGAGGGGTTCCACCGTGTCTACGTCCTGTCCGGCGAAGACGAGATCGAGGCGGCGACGTTCGAACGCGAGCCACTGTGGAACGACCGCCGGTCCGACCACGGACCGTTCGACATCATCGGCGACGTCCACGGCTGCCACGACGAGCTCGTCGAGCTGCTCGACCGAGCTCGGCTACGAGGTCGACCCCGACGGCACCGACGGCGACGCCACCCCGGGCCGGCGGGCGCTCTTCCTCGGCGACCTGGTCGACCGGGGACCGGCCACCCCGGCCGTGCTCCGCCTCGTGATGGGCATGGTGGCCAACGGAGCCGCCCTGTGCATCCCCGGCAACCACGAGGTCAAGCTGCTCCGCGCCCTCAACGGCAAGAACGTGACCACGACCCACGGCCTGGCCGAGAGCCTCGAGCAGCTCGCCGCCGAGCCGCCGGAGTTCTCCCAGGAGGTGGCCGACTTCATCGACGGCCCTGGTCGGCCACTACGTGCTCGACGACGGCCGGCTGGTCGTCGCCCACGCCGGCCTGCCCGAGAAACTGCAGGGTCGGGCCTCGGGCGCGGTCCGTGCCTTCGCCCTCTACGGCGACACCACCGGCGAGACCGACGAGTACGGGCTTCCGGTGCGCTACCCCTGGGCCGAGGACTACCGGGGCAAGGCCCTCGTCGTCTACGGCCACACCCCGGTGCCCGAGGCGGTCTGGGTGAACAAGACCATCTGCATCGACACCGGCTGCGTCTTCGGCGGCCGGCTCACCGCCCTTCGCTACCCCGAACGGGAGCTCGTCTCGGTTCCGGCGCACGAGGTCTACTACGAGCCGGTCCGACCCCTCGTGCCGCACCGGCCGGTGCGCCGACGACGAGCGGGCAGCCGACGACCTCGATCTCGAGGACGTCGTCGGCAAGCGCATCATCGCCACCCGGCTCGCCCGCACCGTGACCATCCGCGAGGAGAACGCCGTCGCCGCGCTGGAGGTGATGAGCCGGTTCGCCGTCGACCCCCGCTGGCTCGTCTACCTGCCGCCCACCATGGCGCCACCGCGACCTCGGACCGCGAGGGCTGCTCGAGCATCCCGTACGAGGCTTTCGCCGCCTACGGCCGGTGGCGTCGAACAGGTCGTCTGCGAAGAGAAGCACATGGGCTCCCGGGCGGTCGTGGTGGTCTGCCGCGACCCGCGGTCGCCGCCCGCGCTTCGGCATCGATCAGTAGCGGGCGGCAGCATCTTCACCCGCACCGGGCGGCCGTTCTTCTGCCGACGGGCGACGAGGCGGCATTGCTCGACAAGGTCCGCGCCGGGATCACCAGCGCCGGATTGTGGGACGAGCTCGGCACCGACTGGCTCGTGCTCGACTGCGAGCTGCTGCCCTGGTCGGCCAAGGCCGAGGAACTGCTGCGACGGCAGTACGCCTCGGTCGGCGCCGCGGCCACGACGGCGCTGCAGCGAAGAGCAGATCGCCATCGAGGCCGCCGCGGCACGCGGCGTCGACGTCGGTGACCTCGCTCGAGGTCGAGCGAACGGTGCGGCGATGGTCGGATGGCTTCGTCGCCGCCTATCGGCACTACTGCTGGCCCGTCGACGGCATCGACGATCTGAAACTGGCCCCTTCCAGATCCTCGCCGGCGAGGGCAAGGTCCACGCGCTGAGCGACCACCTCTGGCACCTCGAGATCCTCGGTCGGCTCTGTGCCACCGATCCCGACAACCTTCCGGGCCACCCGATCACCTGGTGGTCGATCTGAACGACCCGACGTCAGTCGAAGCGGGGACGCAGTGGTGGGAGGAGCTCACCGCTGGTGGCGGCGAGGGCATGGTCGTCAAACCGCGTCCAGGTCGTCCACCGCGGTCCGAAGGGTCTCGTCCAGCCGGGCTCAAGTGCCGGGGACGCGAATACCTCCGGATCATCTACGGGCCCGAGTACACCGCCGAGCGCAACCTCTCCCGCCTGCGCTCTCGTGGGCTCGGGCACAAGCGCTCACTGGCGCTGCGGGAGTTCGCCCTGGGCATCGAAGCCCTCGAGCGATTCGTCGCCGGCGAGCCGCTTACCGAGTCCACGAGTGCGTGTTCGGCGTCCTGGCGCTGGAGAGCGAACCGGTCGACCCGAGGCTCTGACAGCTTGCTCGGCGTCCGTGACGCCTTACTCGTCGGAAGTGTGTGGGCGTCAGCGCGAAGGCTTACGGATCAGGGTCCGTAGCCCCGAACCGGCAATAGGGGGCAGCCGAGCCAGATGGTTGTTGTTACCACCTACGCTCTCCGTATGGAAGCAGCCCAAGCTGTTGCGGACCGCCTCCGGCAAATCGTCGCCGGGATTGTTCTCGCTCATGAAAAAGGCAGCGCGAAAGAGGTCCGCACTGGGGCTCTTCAACTGCTGGCGACCCTGGGATCGCTACGTGGATCTACACCTGAAGATATGCACTTGCGGTCTGCCTGGCGATCAGACATGTCGTCTGATGCTCGCGCTGCGCTCTGGTTGATCGACGTATCGGCCCATTCGATTTTGGATGACCTGGACGCAAATGGACCGTCAGATTGGGTTGGCGTCGGCGCAGCTTCCAGCTTCGCGCAGAGCGGTGTTCAGCAGCTTGAGGAGAGTGTGTCTGGTTCCGTGTAGGGATCACGACTATCCGGCAGTAGGGGGCAACCTTCTACTAGTCGGGACTTTCGACTCTATTTGCGAAGGCGTAGCCTTCATTGGTGAAGCGAAACCGGCGGCTCGTGCCCTGCGTGCTCATCGGCACGCTCACGCTCGGCGTTGGATTGGCCGCTCCGGTCGCCCATCTGTGAACAGCGCCTAGGGTTGTCAGCGTGATTGCCGTCCGCTCGATGACCGTGGCGGCGTACACACGTGCTCATTTTCACATCACCCGAGAAAAGTCAGTGATAGTGACCTCCACTTCGCTGAACTGGCCCCGTGCGCTGATAGGTCTCACCATCCTGTTGGCGATCGGCTGGCTGGTGACGTACCTGTGGTGGCGCAGACGTCCCATTCGGTAGAGGCCGCATTGTCGAGACTGGGGATTGATGTTCCGAATCCTGGAAATCGAAGACCGAACGGCGTACCTCATTCGTGCCGAACCGTCCCGCAGTACCGGCGCCAGTCACATTTCCCGTGGCGCACTCGTCAAGATAATATTGACGAGTGCCAGAGCGATTTGAGTCGCTGGACAAGAGTCTCGTCCTCGTCATTCAGGCCCACCGAAACCTGGGAGCCGCCGAACTGGTGCTGCGGCGACAAGTCTTTGCCGCTCGTCGGCAAGGACATTCTTGGGCTGCGATCGGGTATGCCCTCGGAGTATCAAAGCAGGCCGCACAGCAGCGATTTGGGGGATCGACCGACGACGGATTGTGAAAGCGTTGGCATGGTGCACTCCCGGCATAGGGAGACAGTGGTCAACTACTTCAACTTTTCCAGATCGCACGCAAGGAGGAACACTTCATCCTGCAAAGCGCCTGACAGAATTCCGGGATTGTCTAGCGTCTTCAAGACTGACAGGCCGCTCATCCATTGGGGGACGGGTCGATCCATTTCAAGTTGCTTCAACGCCTCTTCAACCTCTCTATTAGAAACTCAGAGGTTCGTTCCTGCCATCCTTCGCTTCGATCTAGCGGCGTGAGGTGACACAGCCGATTTATCATCTCTTTTATCGGTTCGATGTAGTCACTGCGCGAAGGGCGACGAAAAGACCAACGCCACCTCATTGTCTACCTCCGGCTTCGGATCGTATTCACCGAGAATATCGCCGAATGCCCCAAGCCCAGGGGGTGTTAGGGGCACCACCCTCCCGCGAACTGGGGCAGGTTTTGCGAGAACGACAACGTCACTCAATCAGTATCTAGTCTTTTCCCGATGAGCCTCAGCCACTGCATGACGGACATGAATAGAACGGACCAGAGGGTGACAGCGAACAAGAGTCCAGCCAATATCCAGAGCACACTCCCCAATATGCCTCCCGTGTTTGCAGCGGCGAAGGCAAGCGCAACGGCTATCCCGAACATGACGAAGTACTGGAGGAACGACCGCTTCATATAGCCATCAGTCAGTTGTGGACCCACGGTGATGAAGGCGTCCTCGTTGATGTCTGCAGCCTTGACGTGCTGGGGACGCACGATCCGTTTGTGCCTACCTGGCCCAGTAAGCCGATACTCAAAATCCTCTGTCGTGCTGCCGTAGGTGTCAATCCCGACGCCATTGCAGGCCAGCGCCCAACCAGCCGCCAGATGGAGTTCAATCGGGCCTCTCGCTAGTACTTCGATCATTCCAGGGACGGCGGCATCACCGAGTTCGGCAGCCTGGGTCTGGAACTTCATGAAATGTGGCTCCATGGGGTGAGAGGACAGCCACCTCCGAGCCTGATCGTACGTAAACGGGGTCTCGGCCACATCTCAGTCTCTCACCGGGGAAACCTGGCCAGCGATACGCGCGCAACTGCCCTCCGTCCCGGCGTACGGTGCTACATGGCTGGGTACGACTGGTCGGGGTCGACTCGATTAAGTGCGGTTTCGGGGCTTATCACTTCTAGTCCGCAAGCGTTCCTGATCAGGGTCGCGACATCCTCAAGGGAACGTCCCATTGGGTCGCGCTTGTTGTAAACGGCAAACTTGTCGATCGCTACCAGGGCATTGACCTGTGCCAATAGGGCGGCACCCAGGAGGTGCAGATCGAACTGGGATGCTGGGGGCGTTCCCACGATCCTTCCCAACTCAGCCAAGATAGCTTTTTGGGAATCCGACACGGCCATATCGCCCCACTCGGGTCGTGAAACACCCAACTCGTAAGCCCCAGGCACGCGTCTGGATAAAGGGGCGTTCGGACAGCCACTTGCGCCTCCCAGCGAACAGGTCCGTAGAGTAGATCTCAAGGTCATATTCGACCCTCGTCACCACGAGCGTCCTCACCCGACCCGCTCTTCCAGCTTCAATGAGCTGGGCCGCCGCTTCGTTGTAATGGAAGTTCGTGGGACGGTCTGCTGCTGCCACCAGGCAGCGGGTATCAAGCAGGAAGGTCAGCATGGCACTTGCAACCCGCTTCTCACGCTTGAAATCTATTACCGTCCTCGCGCCGATCTGGATGCGCTCAAGTCCGGCATGCGGGGTCAGTCTGGGACGCCGTGCTCGATGAACATGCGGGGGCACCTCTGTCCATCGAAGCGGGCCAGCTCCTGCGGACCCATGCAGGACGGAATCGCCCTGGGGCTCCTCGGTAAAGTGGAGATCAAGTTGGTTCAAATCTCCAGCGTGTGGCTCCTCCCGGCTCAACAGTGAGGATGGAAGTGGCCTGATGTGCCACCAAGCGAAAAATGGTCCACGGGGGAGGTCCGGCTGACGGAGCGCTGTAATCGGCAGTGAGAGCCACACCAGAATCATCCACTCGGGCCGGCCATCCTTGCGTGCGCCACTGCTCCGCCATGGTGGCCACCATGGTCGGATCAATGACTTTCTCGGCCACGCCCTCTACGACGAGGTCGAACTCATGAGTTGCAATGCTCAAAGAGCACCGCGAGTCGCGAGCCAGATTCCTGCCTTTACGGGTCTGTTCTCCGGTCTCGAACCAAAAGGCCCCGTCAAACCAGAGTGCACCGACACCTGTCACATGCGGGCTTCCGTCCCGATTGACTGTGGCTAACCAGCTGGTGTGTCGGTCTGGGCCGCCAGTCCCAGGGGCTTGACTTACCCCTAGTGCGAGACGGTCCTCGATCACGCTCCAATCGATGATTGGCAGCGTGTAGAGATCGGCAAGGTTTGTGGTTTTCATGGTGGTAAGACGAATCCTAGGACGGAGATTCATCGCCAGTCACAGACCATCTGTCGCCCCCCTGCCGGTTCGGGGACAGGGGGTGCTCCTAACAGGAGCCCGAGGACTCGTGAGTTCCCGGTGGGAAAACCGTCTCGATAATAGCGATCCTCGCCCTGCCCGCCTCTTACATGGTCGATAGAGAAAGCGTTGACGACGCCTGCTTCCAGCTGCGGTCGAACCCATCGCTCGGATGGTGGAGAGGTGTGCAAGATGACCAACCGTGCCACGGTTTGCCGGACGGAAGGTGCTGTTGGTACCAAGCGTCGAGGGAGCTAAGAGATACGCCCCGAGGAAGCAGATAGTTAGCAACGTGATTCACGTAAGGGCCAGAAGACTGCGCTGGCTGTGGAACCGGAAGCCCCCGTATCTCCGACGTCTTAGGCTGCCCTAGCGAGTTAGTGGCTGGTGAGCTCGACGAGCATCCGGCCAGTGGAAGCGCCACGAGAAGTCCGAAGAAGGTCGCTCCAACTATCCGCCTCATCTCACCATTCTGGCCGATTCGTTACCCCTGCCCGACGATGCTGCGGATCTCTGAAATTCCCCACTCTCGATCACTGAAATTCCCCACCCTTGAGCAGGGTGGTGGGCCATTTGAAGGGTCCGCCATTCGGGTGGTGGGCCCCTCGATGCTGGCGGTGTCAAGCCGACCAGCACGAGGAGCCCAACACCATGTTGTCAGTGGGAGAAGACGTGGAAGCAAGCGCATTGTTCAATCGGGGGTGGTCGATTTCGGCCATCGCCCGTCATCTCGATCGTGATCGCAAAACGGTCCGGTCGTATCTGTCGGGCGAACGGACACCAGGGGTCCGCCGTGCGGCCAATCCCGACCCGCTCGACGAGTACCGGGCTTACGTAGCCGCCCGGTTCGTCGACGACCCGCACCTGTGGGCCTCAGCCCTCTTCGACGAGGTCGTTCCCCTCGGGTACCCCTCGTCCTATGTGAGCTTCGCCCGCCAGATCCGCTTGGCCGGGCTGCGGCCGCACTGCGAGGCATGCTCGGGGGTCAAGGGCCGAGAGACCATCGAGATCGACCATCCCGCCGGCGAGGAGATTCAGTGGGATTGGTTCGAGCGGCGGAACGCTCCGTGGGGTGGGACCGCCTATGGATTGCTCGGCACGCTGTCGCACTCGGGACGCACCCGCGGGGTGCTGTCCGAGTCGATGGACCAGCCGCACCTGATCGAGTCCATGGATGCGGTGATGCGTCGCCTGGGCGGCACCGCCCGCACGTGGCGCACCGACCGCCTGGCCACGGTGATCGTGCCCGGCTCAGCCGACGTCCAGGCCAGCTTCGCCCCGGTGGCCAAGCACTATGGCGCCATCGTGACGCCATGTCCGCCCCGACGCGGGAATCGAAAAGGTGCGGTCGAGTGTGGCGTGAAGTTCTGCTGCGGCCGGTGGTGGCGCACGATGACCGCTCGCAACCAGGCCGATGCGCAGGTGAGCATGGACCGGTTCTGGTCGAGCACCGGCGATGCCCGGCTGCGTCCGCCCGGGCGCTACCTCGACCCCGGTGAGCTGACCCACGAGGAGGGCCGGCCGAGGTGGCCCAGTGTCGGCGAGCTGGCCGAGGCCGAGGAGCTGATGGCGTTGCCGGCGGTGCCCTACCCGGCCACCATCGAGGTGCACAAGATCGTCGACGACAAGGCGAGCGTGGCCTTTCGGGGCAACCGCTACTCGGTGGCTCCGGGGCTCGGTGGGATCGAGGTCACCCTCCGGCACCGGCTCGGCACCACGAGCCTCGAGATCTTCTCGCCCGCCGGCATAGAGCTCGTCTCGCACCACCTGGCCCGTGCTGGAGCAGGCGCCATGGTGCGCACCGAGGCGCACCGGGCCGCCCTCGAAGCGGTGGTGCTCAGCCAGTTCAGCACCGCTCGTCCGTGTGACCGCAAGGCCAATAAGCCTCCCGGTGAAGCCGCCCAAGCCGAGCGGGCCCGCCTGCTCGGGGCATCGAGTACCGAGCCGAGCGTTGATCTCGACGCCATGGCCGAGATCATCGCCTTGGCCTTCCCCGGGACCACCGAGGCCAAGAAGGCATCGGCATGAGCGAGAACTCCAAATACCAAAAGCTCCGGGCACACCTGGCCTTCTTGCGGATGAGCGCAGCCGCTGAGGCCCTGCCCGAAGTACTTGACCACGCCCTCAAGGCCAAGCTCAGCCACCAGGACTTCTTGGAGCGACTCCTCGCCGTCGAGGTGGCCTCGGTCGACGAGCGCCGGAGGGCGAGCCTGGCCCGCTTCGCCTCGTTGCCCTCGCCGTTCACCTTGGCCGACTTCGACTTCTCGGCCCAGCCGTCGGTGGACAAAAAGACCATCGACGAGTTGGGCACCCTGCGCTTTGTCGAGGACGCCACCAACGTGTTGTTGATCGGGCCGCCCGGGGTCGGCAAGACCATGCTGGCCGTCGGGCTCGGCCACGCCGCGGTGGCGGCCGGAATGCGCACGTACTACACCACAGCGGCCGATCTGGCAGCGCGTTGTCACCGCGCCGCACTCGAGGGCCGGTGGGCGACGACGATGCGCTTCTATGCCGGACCGCGGCTGTTGATCATTGATGAAGTGGGTTATCTCCCGCTCCCGGCCGAGGCCGCCGCCGCGCTGTTCCAGGTGGTGAGCCAGCGATATCTCAAGGGCAGCATCGCGCTGACCACCAATCTCGGGATCGCCAGTTGGGGCAAGGTCTTCAACGACGATCCCATGATCGCCGGCGCCATGTTGGACAGATTGCTCCATCGCAGCGTGGTGCTCAACATCGACGGCGACAGCTACCGGATGCGCAGTCACCGAGCCCGGGCCGAAGCGACTCGACGGGCGGTGGCCGGATCATGACCGAACCTGCGGCCCACCCAACCTGCACCGTCACCTACAGCACGTCGATCTTCCATTTGGCCAAGTCGCCATTGGGGCTGCTTCCAGAGCGCTGGCATGTGTATCACCGGTGCGATCGTTGCTACGTCCGCGTCGAGCCTGATCAGCTCATCTCGCATGCCCAAGAACACGAGCCCAACAGCGTCGGCACCTGACTCGATCTTCACATTTCCGGCGCCGATTTCCCGGCGCCACTCAAACGAAAGGAGGAACCGCCACAACCTGACTTACACTCAACACAAGCTCACCATCCCGCTCAACACCTGGGGACTTTCGGTGATCGAGTCTGGGGAGAGAACCGTGATCGTTACCAACGATCCGGGGGCAGGTCCTCAGTCGACGAACTGCCGTAGCCGTTCAACGAGTTGATCGGCGCTCACAGCTCCGACAATAAGAGACAGCGGTGAACCTTCAACCGCTACGGCTGGGACGTTGGAGCACGTCGTAGAGGCGCACTTCCTCGACCGCCAGGTCATTGTCGCTCTCCCGGACGGTGAGTCCCAGGCGCTCGGCAGCCGAGGCAACCTCGGCCCGATGGGGACCGCAGATCGGTTCGGCCCAGCCAGCAACGAAGCGGATCAAGACCGAACTCATGTCGGCACCTTACGGGCGGCGCTCATCCACCATGCCGCTTAGGAATGCCCCACACCGGGCGTACGGAGACACTCGTTTCGTTCCTCAGTCAGTTCGTGCGGGCATTGTTATTCCCGCCAGAGCGGTGCCTCACAAGCTCCGCAGCGACGGCCTCCTGGACGGAAGCCGGAAATACTTCTCGGGTGTCGCCGTCTGTGAGCGATATGACGCAAAGAGTTCGAAGCTTGGCTGCGAATGGGGCCGCAGCTTTTGCGGCTGTGCTT
Organism: uncultured Acidimicrobiaceae bacterium; assembly: GCA_963755665.1. Taxonomy (GTDB): domain Bacteria; phylum Actinomycetota; class Acidimicrobiia; order Acidimicrobiales; family RAAP-2; genus Bog-473. The sequence goes on along the minus strand of CAVWKU010000011.1, from coordinate 257,285 downwards.
CCTGCCACTATCTCGACCGATTCAATGTCTGCCGCCAGGCACGACCATTCATCTCGGGGAAAGTCGTGGCGAGCTGATCGCCAGATGATCCTCCCCTTACTCGTAATAAACAGGAATCCAGGCTTAGAAAGGCTTCCGTTCTTGTTCCAGTTGGCTCCGTGAAGCCAGGCACATTCCTCGCCAACGCGCATCGTTGGTGGTCTGCCGAGTAACGCAAAGCCAATCTTGGTTAGCAAAGATTCTCGAATCATTACTTTGGCGAGCTTACGCCTCTCATGGTCCCCACAATCCCGGCAAACTGGGTTACTACCGATATCGGGCACAATGGGCTGGTGGACGAAGTAGCACACCTTCCAAACTCCTACCGATCTGAGATGACAGGACCTTGTCCTACGACCGGCAAGACGTACACCGTTTCCCCGGGTCCAAGTGTCGCCGACTTCCGGCGCGGCTCCTGGAGTTTCGATTGCCCTGTTTGTGGCGAGCGCCATGAGAGCAGGTTCACCAGGCCAGAAAACCGTCCCACCTAACCGGCGATCGGGGGCGATCAGTCTGCGGATCACATGACCATTGACTCGATTTCGTCAAATGTCAATGGGTAGGGCGAGCCAATCTCACCGCCGTGGTCATTGCGCAGATCTTGCTCCACGCACCTTCCCAACAGAGCCACTTGGTCCCCGTCACCGTTGAAGATGTCGTAATACCCATCTTCCCGAGCGGCCAGCGACAGCCCTGAGGCTTTCAGTCTCGATAACACGCTGTCCTCGCTCACCCTAAGATTTTGACACCCCTCACCGGCGTTCGGGGATAGGCGAACCCGTCCCCTATAACATCGAGGTTGTGGGAAAGTTCATCACTCGCATTCGGCCAGGAGACAAAGAACTCTGGGACCGTTTGGTCGAGGAGTCCCGCCGTCTCTGCGAGACCGAAACACCGAAATCACAGGCGGTCGCTTACTTGTTGGAGGTTGCCGGGGATAATCCACGAGCCTTTGGCGGAATCGGGGGTAAGAGTACCCGAGGGCTATCACGCACAAGTGAGGGACAGGCCGTTCTCCGACTGTTAGGGACGGCAGCAGCGGAACGGGAGCTTCGCACCCGAGTGGGTGTGCCGAGAGTCATTGGACGAAGGCGGAGCACGGAGGAGAAAGTGCTTGCGGCGATGCCAGTGGCGGAGGGCTTTAGTCTGTTGGCCCAAGAAGAGCCGAGGTTGCTGTTGATCGCCGACGAGGCTCAGCGTGCTGCTCAGGCCGGTCGTTCTGCCGGTGAGGATGAATCAGTTGTCCGGGCCTCAATCTTTGATATCTATACGCGCATCGTCACTACCGACCCGATGGTCGGACCCAATGCATCCGAAGTTGGCGGTGGCCTCGTTGCCACCAGCACGGCAGCCCAGGTCGTCTGGGCATTCCTGGCATCCATTACGGGTGTCAGCCTGCTCCACCTCCAGTGAAATGTCCCACCGGCCCGCGGTATGGGGCAGGGCGTTTCCGCCCTTGGGGATCAACGAATCACTAGGACTCGACCACCAACTTCTCGATCTCGGAAGAAGCAAGTGAGGTTGGTGGCATCACCCAGTCCGCGAGTTCTATCTGTTTAGATTCCTCCTCATACCCCGTAGGGGTGGGGAATACCGAGTTTCAGGAGGCAGAAACCGTGACCAGCGCAGAGTGTCGGTTAAACGCGAGGGGAAAGACAGCGGGCCTGTTCGGTGCTGTCGTAGCGGTGGCCTCCTCGTTGGTCGTGGTCTTAGGTCTGGTGTCGACGCCCATGGCGAGTGCGACGCCCTTCCGAACGCACTCAGTCGGCGGTGCCGCGAAATCCAGCATCGTTTCGCCGCACACGCCAACCGATAGCGCCGCTCCACTCAACCTCGTTGTATTCGAAGCCTACATCGGTGATGCGGACCCCGTGGTATCCCAGGAAGCTCCGAACCAGGTCAATTACTACCCTGGCAACGGGTTCACCCTGGGCAGCGGATTTGGCTCAGGGGGAATCATCGAAATGAGTTCGAGTTTGCCACTCGTAGTAGGTGATACATACGGCACGCCCACTGCGGGGGTCGTTCCAGCGCAAGTTTTCGTGGCCATGAACAGTTACAGCTGTAACGGTCAAACCGGCGCGACGACGTCGGTTACTGTCGACCAGTTTGTCGCTGTGGGCTCTACGGTCCAGACGCTCGCGCTGCAGTTTGATTGCCTGACACCCGATGGTAACAACGAGCTTGTCGGCACCTACGCCTACAATGCCTCTCCGAGCACGCCCGGGCAGGGGTACTACCTCTACGGAGCCGCAGGGGAGCTTGCCGGGTTCGGCAATGACGAATTCCTCAACTACCTCGGCGACCTGACCACCGTGAACCTGAACCAGCCCATCGTCGGCATGGCGACGACACCCTCGGACGGCGGCTACTGGATGGTGGCAACCGACGGCGGCATCTTCTCCTTCGGTGACGCCCAGTTCTACGGCTCGACCGGCGCTATCCATCTGAACAAGCCGATCGTCGGCATAGCTTCCACGCCCGATGGTAAGGGCTACTGGATGGTGGCGTCCGACGGCGGCATCTTCTCGTTCGGTGACGCCCACTTCTACGGATCGACTGGTGCCATCCATCTGAACAAGCCGATCGTCGGCATGGCGGCGACGCCCGACGGCAAGGGCTACTGGCTCGTCGCATCTGACGGCGGGCATCTTCACCTTCGGCGACGCCGCCTTCTACGGTTCGACCGGTGCCATCCGTCTCAACCAACCCATCGTTGGCATGACCCTGACCCCGAGCGGCCACGGCTATTGGTTGGTCGCCGCCGATGGCGGCATCTTCACCTTCGGCGATGCGCCGTTCTTCGGCTCTACCGGAAACATCCGTCTCAACAGTCCCATCGTGGGCATGACCCCGACCCCCGACGGCCAGGGCTACTGGTTCACCGCGTCCGACGGCGGTGTCTTCTCCTACGGCGACGCCCCGTTCTTCGGGAGCCTGGGCGGGCCGGGGATCGACGACGTGGTGGGCATGGCTCGCTGAGGTCATAGCTGGCGTCACCCCAGCAGAAGGAAATGAGTCGGTAAAAGGGACCGTCCGGCACGTTGAGCGGTGACGGACCGTATCACCCTCCCGGCGGACGATGATACGCCGATCACGTCTCGTTTATGTGGGAACTCGCAGGTCTGCTTGACTGAGTCCGTGCCGTGGACGAGAGAACTCACTCCCCGGCAGGTCAAGTGGTGCAGGCTGGGAGGTGCCGTGCTCCTGCTTGGCGGCTTGATCTGGTGCGTGGTCGTCGTGATCGTGGACGAGTCCACTCCAGGATGGGCCACCCAGGGCATTGTGATTTTCTCTCTTGTGCTTTTCTTGGGCGCGGTTCTCTACATCTACGACAGGCGGCGAACCCGCCCGAAGTGAACTGAGCACCCAATACCGGCGTATGGGGCCACCCTCCAAAGTGAGTTCACCAGTCTGAGATACTGACCAACCATGGGTCTCGACATTTACGCTGGGCCGATTACCCGCTACATCGCTGGTGATTGGATGACCGTCGTCCAACGGGCGGGGGAGTCGTCGGGTACGAGGGTTGAGGTCCTGCGGGTGAACGAACCCGATGACCGGATCACAGACATTGAAGTTGTTCACCAAACGGTCGTGAGCTGGCAGCGGGGCCTGATCCAATCCTTGGGACTGACCCAAGGCTGGGAGGAATCCAGCGAGAAGGACTACTTGACCGACAAGCCAGGCTGGGAAGGATATGGAGCGGTCGTCTTGCTCGCTGCATATGACGAGCGCCCGGACCTTGCACCAGGATCGAAATTCCGAAGCGGACTTCGTTCGAGAACGATTGGTCTGACGGAACCTCGAAAGTTCGCTGAGTCAGAGGCGTTCCGAGCAGCGAGCAAAGCGCCGATCCGCTATCCAAGCCTTCTCCAATGTGCGGAATGGTGTCTTCCACTGACCGCTGGGCCGACGGTCTGGAGTGCGCCGTCTCCAAATGGCACCGAGCTGAATGTTGGCCGTGTGGATCGTCTCTACGCCGAACTCACCGAGCTGAACTCGCGGACCCTTCGGCTCTCACCCCACCAACTGGCTGAGGCAAACAAGGCGGCTCCTGCTCAACCACAAACTGCGTCCCTGGACGATGTTGCTTCATTCGGACTTTCGGTACTCCTCGAACTCGCGGAGTATGCGCTGGTCAACTCAGTCCCTTGGATCATGGATTATTAGTCGTTCGCTGCCCACGACCCGGCGAAGTGGGGCACCCTGCTCTGCCGTGAACAGCGAGCAGTCAGCCCCTCACTGGATCACGTCTCGGAGAATCACCTGGGGAGAGATCTCGCCGAATGGATCGCCCGCCACCAGGGAGGTACAGGTCGAGTGAATAGTCAATGGTCGTGACATACTCGGGTGACTCGTAAATCGGAGTGCCCTCGGGTTTGTGGCGTAGCCGATCAGCTGCTGAAGGACTCAGCCTTAACTGCGTCACTGTCTCAATAGCTTGTCGCTTGAAGTGAGTGGCGCTCATCGTCCCGTAGACGCTGCCGTACAGTTCCTCGGCAAGACATTCTTCGACGGTTGGAGACGACGGGAAGACCCGGTCCACCAGTGAGTAGCAGTACCAGGCAAAGAAATCGAAGGACCGACCGACCTCGACGATGAGCCCAGCGAGGTAGCCGTTGGGGTTGAACCCTTGCTCCTCCAGGTCGAGCAGTACGGGTTTGCGGATTTGCCGTCTTGAGTTGGATATCGGATTAGTTCGCCCGCCTCGAAGAGCAGGGGTTGGGGCTTTTGTAGTACCCGGCGCTTGCTTGGTTTCGGATTCGGAGAGGTCACTTTGACCGCGAAGGATTCAAGGATCGCCTTTCGCTTTCGAATACTCGAGGGATCCATCCCTAGATCACTCATGATTGTGAGATCGAGTCCATCGTTCACATACTGTCGAATCCGCTCGATGGTTGGCTGGTGCTCTATTCCATAGCGGTAAAACATGTCGGCAATGACGAACCAGGATGTGACGTGGTCTACGTCGTCCAAATCGTCTAGGACCGGGTCGTAGCGACGGTCGCTTCGATGATTTCATCTGGGCCGATGGGAAGACGTAGAAGGCTGCGGACGACCCCCCTTTCATCAAGAGCGGCGTCGCTGCTATAGAGACCTGGCCCCCACGCACCCATCGAATAAGTGTCTCATGAACCAAGGCGATTGGGTGTTCGCACGTGCGCATCAGCAGCCAGGCGATCCAGAGCCTGGACTGTTGTCACCCTCACCCTGCATTGTGCGATGATGTCTACGGAGTCCACTGGGGGTGATCAGGATTCCTTGCGTTATCGACAATGTCGATTGGTCCTTCCGCCCGAACCGATCTCGCCGTGGGCTGATGGAGTAATCAGGCCCACTCCCCCGATGGGTCGAAGGCGACTTCTTCGGTAGTAGTGCCATCATCTGCGATGAAGCGAAGAGTGCACGGACGAGAAGGGTCGAAGGCAACGATCACTGCCCCAATAGGCGATTCGATGCGTTGCCGAACCACGAGCTCGCCCGTGACCAACTCAGCAAAGGCAATCGCTGAACCGACCCTGCCATAGCGAGCCGCACAACTCCACCCGTCACCGCCGCTGCAATGGGTGGCAAAGAGTTCAACCTCCCTGGAATCGATTCCAGGTAACTGGAACGGCGGGTCATACCACCCGACACCGCCATCGCCGCTAGAACTCTCCCAGCCAGTAGCGGTCCGCCGAAATACCTGTACGACCGACCACAACTCATCGAGCTGGTCTGGTTCAGGGTCGTGGCTCCACGACCACTCGGCTCGAAGCACTGCGCCGAACTCAGACCCCACCCATCGGGCTATGGGCACGGCTTCACCCTTGAGCAAAGCCTCCGGTAGCTCAGGAAGACCATGGTCCAGCACCCATTCGCACCACGCAAGTGCCTCATCTTCATCAAAACTGGGGGGGCGTTGATCCATCAGGCCATAATGTCATCGTGCGGCAACCACGGCCGGAGGGCCGGTCTACTAGAAGCGGTGAAATTGGAAAGGTGTTGTGCGGCGACGCTCATCGAGTTGTTCCTTCGGATACACAGTAACGACACGTCTACGGGACTGGCCAAGCACGCGGGCGAGTCGGCTATGCGAGGAAGGTCCGCGGGTAGGGCTTGCACAGTACTGCTCAAACTACATTTCCGGCGGTGGCAACGAATGACACAACAACGAGGGTGATATCTAAGCGATTGTTGCCAAAAGCGGGCGTTGTCATGGCCACTCTGATACCAGTAATAGTCTGTGCTTGCAGCGTTGCTGTGTCGGTGGGCGCGTTCAACCCCGTGAAGGAACAGCAGTACGACGCCTCATGGAACGCGGGGTGGTCGGACATCGCGATGGATTCCAAGCCACTCCAGGCAACAACAACCTCGCCCGGCGTCTGCAACGACGGCGGCTCTCGGCAAGGTTGTTATGACGCTGACACAAAACTCATTTCAGATTTGGACACGCTAGCGAAGAAACTCCGCGGCTCACTCGTTCCTTCGGAGTTCGCCAGAGCCAATAGCACCATTCTTGAGGGAATAGCGGCCGATATTCGAGGACTCAAAGAACGCGACACACTTATTTGGACACGAGACGAACAAGGAACGTTTGCGCAATCAAACCAATCCCTCAAACACGCCCAATCTCTCTTCAACAGCTCGATCGGCGAGTTCCGGGGACCAGACACACCTCGGAGTCCATTTACCAATAGCTAATCCGCTCTGAATCGAAAAGGTCGACCGTCGCAATGATGCCCAAGTGTCTCGCTCTCCCAGCGTACGGGGCGATCTATTCGATCCCAATCAGGGCCCAGAGTAGCGACGCAGCAATTGCATTCGGCTGGCGTCCCGGCGAAACGGCGACAGCGGTCGGGCTCGTCGCTCTTGAACAATAATCCGATGGTGGCTAGCGAGGAAAGACCATTCGATCAACGAAACCAGTCCGATTATTCGGTCATCTCACAGAGTCAGTCAGTGCCGACAGCAGCTCGCCCCACAGGCCGGACCGAAACTCCCGCGGAGGCGGCGGCGAAAACCGGGATCCCTGATGGGAGCTATCTAGGCCTGGGAGCCGGCGAACGCCTAGAGCTCTGTGAGAGCTTGCAGCTCGCCGAGAAGTCACGTCAGTCCATCTTCGTTGGCTGTGGCGAGATGGTGGTCCATGATTGGGTGCACGGGCACCACACATAGCAATTTCAGTTGCCTGGATCGGTGGGTGACCCAGCGAGGCCAACGGTAAGCACGATCGTCGTGGTCGTCATACACAAGAAACCCATCGGGTACCGAAGCCTCGGGACACACTTCTTGTGCTTTCTCGATCCCCAAGGCTCACTAATGAGGCTCTTCCGGAATGAGTGGGGATTGAGTACCTCGCAGAACTGACTGAGCATCCACCACTGGGGCCAGGGGCCCCGACATCGTGACTGCTATCTGACGGCAAGCACGAGGAGGCCCCTGGCAGTGAGCGACGGTATCGGACTGGCGGAAAAGATGTTGGGACTTCCTGGGCTGGTGGTGCTCGAAGTCGACGACGTGCCCGGCGAGGTGGTCGTACGCGTCGAATCGACCCGCAGCCGAGCGGTGTGCCCGTCGTGTCGCAGACGGGCGCAAGCGCAAGACCGAGTCGAGGTACACCTGCGCGATCAGCACTGCTTCGGCCGGCCGTGCCGGCTGGTGATCAACAAACGCCGCTGGAGATGTCGAACCGCGCGCTGTGTGCAAAAGACCTGGACCGAGAAGATCCCTGGCGTCGCACCCCGTCAGGTCTTGACCGTCCGGGCCGGGACCGAGGTGACCCGTCAGGTGGGGCAGCTCTGTCGCTCGGTGGCGTCGGTGGCCGACGAGTACGGGGTCGGCTGGGACACCGCCTGGGCGGCGGTCGAACTGCACGGCACCCCGTTGGTGGACAACCCTCGACGCGTAGGACGGGTCCGGGCCCTGGGCGTCGACGAGCACTCCTATCTGTCGGCCACGCCCGCGCACACGACCATCTACGCCACCTCCCTGGTCGATCTGGACCGGCGCATCGTCGTCGACCTGTTCGAGGAAAAAGCGCAGCCAAGCTGCGCCGATGGTGCGCCGGGCACTCCGTGTACTGGCTCAAGGGCGTCCGCGTCGTGGCCCTCGACCTGACCGACACCTATCGCAGCGGGCTGCAGCCGCATCTTTCCCATGCCAAGCGCGTGGCCGATCCCTTCCACGTGACCCGGGTGGCCAACCGCACCCTCGACCAAGTGCGCCGGCGCGTCCAAAACGAGACGCTCGGGCACCGGGGCCGCAAGGTCGACCCGCTTTTTCGCATCCGCAAGCTGTTGCTCAAAGGAGACGAGCGTCTCGACGAGCGGGGCCGGGACAAGATGCTGGCGGGGCTGCGCTTCGGCGACCCCCACGACGAGGTACTCGGCGCATGGCTGGCCAAAGAAGCTGTGCGCAGCGTCTATCTCGTGGACGACCCCGACGAGGCGGCCGTGCTGCTCGACAACGCCATTGCGGCGTGTCGCTCCGACGAGGTGGCCGAGATCCGCATCTTGGGTCACACCTTGTCGCGCTGGAGAGGCGAGATCTTGAACCATCACCGCACCGGCGCGTCGAACGGACCAACCGAGGGAATGAACTTTTGTGCCAAGCAGGTCAAGAGAGCCGGCAGGGGCTTCACCAACTTCGATCACTACAGGCTGCGCGTTCTCCTCCATGCCGGCGGTGTCACGTGGCCCAGCCCGATCAAGCCCCCGAAGATGACGTCATCGGCTCCCCACTAAAACCGGGAGAGCCACTAATGAACCGCCTCGACAATTCGGTGGACTATGGGAATAACAGCCGTGATACCTGGGAGTTCAATCAAGACGAACTCGAAACCTTGTGTCGCAGCGTCGGTGTCTCTATTCGTCTTGAGCCGTTCGACGCAGCAGCCGACTTCATCGCCGCACACCCTGAGTGGACTCCGCCGGAGCTAGAGTTCGAAGTCGACCACCTTTCGACCGAGTGGGTTCGCGAATGGGGTCTCGCCATCGCTCTGGGCCTTCCGATCGCCGTGGGTCTCCTCGGTGCCGCTGGAGCCATTTTCGTGCTGGCCGGTCCGATCGGCTGGTTGGTCAAGGCCCTCGGCGTACTGGGCATCGTCGTCGCCGTTGGACTCACGATCTGGGGCCACAGCCGGTGGCGAATGAAGCGGTCGTTACGTGACCGGGGCGTCAACGCATCGGTTCCACCATCATCACGGTAAACAAGCTCTACCGTGCCCGTCGGGTTGGGACACCCCAATGGGGGTCTCCGAACTGCTGCCTCGACCCGTGATGTCAATCATTTAGGCGTGGACCTGGACGTGACGCAGGATCGGGAGCGGTTGAACTCTGCAGGGCGTCTCCGCTCACGGGGCATCGGGGTCAACGACACGCGTGTTCAACGGCGGTTCACTCACCCCCTTATGGTGACCGGTTTGATTGTCGGGCAGGTTGCCGCCCGGGTGCGGTCCGGCAGTCATCATCTGGTTCGCCATACTTGCAAAATCGTGCCGAACCGCCCCACTTTCCCGGCGGACTATGTTCTGTTCCGAATGAAAAGGAGCCGGGGCTCTATAACTGCGAGGTGGAATATCTATCTTCAAGCTGAGGATTAAGCATCTCGATTCGAATCATTTGTTTGACGCGAATCCTTCCGAGGATCCCTGCGCATAAGAACATGGCTCCTCCCACACCGGATCCGCTGATGATTACTAGCGAACCCATGACGACGCCAGCAATTAAACCAACCACGATCAGTGCGGCTCCCAGTAAGGCGGTGTAGTTAAAGGAGTTAACCACTTGGTCTAACGGCCCGGTTGCGCTCGATAATGTTTCATTCATGACTAAGCCATTCCCCTCTTTTCACGTCGTGAAACAACGGGGCCCATGGCTAGTTCGTCGCAACCGACATCTGGCCATGGGCGCACCAATCCCGGCATCAGCGGCCCGGTACGCCTGCTACGAGTTGCGCGGAACGCGACCCCTTCTGGAGGCGGGCGGGTGGTCCGTTTCGCCATTCGATCTTATTGAAGGTCTCTCCGTCCGAGATTTCGAGGTAGTGCCTTAGTTCGCTGTTGGGACCGGTACGAGTGTTGCGAGCATTCGATCGATATGAAGACCGACCTCAGCATCTGCGTGCTCGTGACAGGGCGAGAACGGCCCGAGGGTCCATCGTTAACGATCAGGCTTCGACCTCGAGGTTTCGAGCGTAAAAGTCGGGCGCATCATCAGTTTCTCACCTGGCTGCCTCCTAATACTTGAGCACCACACCCTGAGAGCTGCTCTCTCCCCCGGCTGTAACCCAGGTGGCAGTAAGAGGCGATGATGACGGAGCCACCTGCCAAGCCGCCGAGGTCCCGTTGACGAACGACCAGTACCCCGCGTTGTAGTACGTCCAAGGCGCCGCAGGCCCGGTCTCGTAGGCATCGAGCGTGTCGGCCCCTATGACAGCGATATTCCCAGCCGCTCCGGGTGAGACCGTCCAGCTCTGATTGGCGAGATAGGACGGATTAGAGACAGAGCCACCGCCGTTGATGAAACCAGTGGCGGGTGCGTTGAACTCCACCGCAAAGGCATCCCAGGCATTCGTCGGCGTGTTGACCGTGACTGCATCGGACGCGCCGGTCGTGTTCAGGCAGACCCATATCTCGTAATCGGCGCCGTCGTTGAACGAGTTGACGAACTGGAAGGTGCCCATTGCCGAGTTGACGCTGGTCACCGTGTCCGTCTGCGTGCCCGGATTAGTGAGGGTCTGGATCATAAGCACGACGGAGTGACCGACCGCCGTGTTGTGCGCCAGCACCTGATGCGACGTGCCACTACTGAGGCTGGTCGTGTTCCCGGTAAAGGTGCCCGTGTCGTCGGCCTGGACGAATTTCGCTGAGGACGGCGGATTACCGCCAGTAGTAGTCGTGGTCGTGGTGCTCGTCGTCGTTGTGCTGGTGCTGGTGCTGGTGGTCGTGCTCGTCGGCGGTGGCGGGTTCTTTGCGCAGGTCGCGACGAGCGGTGTAGACCACGTGCCCTGCAAAGTGCCGCCCGCACAGTTCACCGTCACTGACTGGCCGGGATTAAGACTGACCGATCTCGTAGTAGCTCCCTCAGAGAGAGTGGTGAGACCGACAACGAACCCGACGAGAGCAATGACCAAGCCGATGGATACCCCTCGAATCTTACGAATTCTCATCGTTCCTCCTTGCTGTTCGTGATCCTCCGTCTTCGGTCGACCCTCTTCCTGAGTGTGCTTGAAAACGACCGTGAGCCAGTGGGATTACCTCGTCGTAGGTCGCATTGCCCACATGCCCGATCGGCTGTGGGTTACACATCCCAGTTGGTGCTGATCGCCTAAGATGCCGACCGCTCTGAACCACCACTGCCCCAATGGTACCCATGTGTATTAAGCGAACTGGGGGACCTTGCCTTATGGCGGAGGTACCAAACATGCGGGGCTTCTACCGGGACCTTCTGACTGCCTCGGCGTAGCTGCACCGATTATTTGATTTACCATGCGTCGTCACTACTGGTGACGAGGCAAGAAGGTCATGCGTGAAAGGTCCGCTACGTGTCTAAATCGGTGCTCTACATGTCGATGTCGCTTGACGGGTACATCGCAGGCCCCAATGACCAACCCGGCAACCCCGGCGGTGACGACTTCATGAGGCTGCATGAGTGGTATGGCTTTGCTGCAGACGCTGGGCCAACCGGGGAAACCATTGATTCGGCGGAGATGGGCAAACACTTTCTTGCCGAGATCAAGGAAACCGGTGCTGTGCTATCCGGTCGCAATACTGTGGAACAGACCGATCACTGGGGCGGTGATCACCACGATGGCGTCCCAATCTTTGTCCTCAGTCACCGGCGGCCTGGGCCGTCGGTCGCCAAATATCCGTTGGTGACATATGTAACGGATGGGATCGCCAGCGCTATGACGCAGGCGAAGGCCGCCGCAGGTGACCGCAACGTCCTGGTCCATGGCGCCTACACAGCACAGACGGCGCTTGCGGCAGGTGTCCTCGACGAGTTGCAGATTCATCAGGTCCCGGTGCTATTCGGCAGCGGGCGCCGACTATTTGGCGTGTTGCCGGAGCGGATCGAGTTGGAGATCGTGCGAGTGGTCGACACCCCAGAAGCCACCCACATCCGATACCGCATCACCTCATGAAAGTACGGTACGGACCGCCCTCGACCTGGCATTCGGGGCACGCCTCGATGTGGAACGCCCTTTCAAGACTTCCTGGTCGCCTCGTGCGGAAACGGGTGTAGGGTTCGGCCAGGCATGGTTGAAGTCCCCAGCCGTGTTGGAGGGTGCTGGCGATGCTGGCACTTCAAGGGACGACACCCCCTACGGCGAGCAGCCGAAGAAGCAAGTGCGTACACCGGACCCGGAGGGTGTCATGTTGATTTGGGCATGGATCAAGCGGCGGCGAGCTGCCAAAGCGGCTAAGGCGACAGCGTCGCGGCCAACAATAGAGGACCCTAAACCTGTGCCTCCCGTCGCCAGCTCTCAGTGAGTCCTCCGCTACGGCGGCTCATTTGTCAATCGTTGCGCTGAAACATGGTTAATGCCTTTGGTGCGATCGCACTAATCGCCGTGTCGGCACAACTGGCCATCCTGGTCGCGCTGCACGTGTTGCCAACCAAATACGACCCGGTTCACGACGCCATCAGCGATTACGGCGTCGGTGACTATCGGCGTTATTTCTGGGCGCAACTCGTCGCAGGAGCGTTGGCCTGTATCAGCGTTGCGGTCGCGCTAACCGGATTGCATCCCTACGTACCTACCGTCGTCGTCGTCCTGCTTCTAGCGAACGCGGCCGCTCGTCTGTTGATGACCGCCTTCCCCACTGACCAATCAGGCAACCGCTTTGCGACAGGCCGAGGCACGATCCACATGGTCCTCGCAATTATCGCATTCGGGGCGGTGGCCGCCGCCGCAACCGGACTCGGCGGGTTATTCAGCCACTACTCCGTTTGGCACAGCGCAAAGGGCCTCTTGGTCACGATGGGATGGGTGGTCCTAGCTGGTGCGGTCGCCTGCGCACTTGGACTAGTCGGCCCTCGACTAAAGCCCATCTTCGGACTCATCGAGAGGTTCTTTACGCTCTCCGTCATCATCTGGATCTGCATCGTGTCAATCGAACTCATTCGTTTCTAGGCGGGTAGCTCGAATCGGAACACGTCGCACACTGATTCGTTCTGATCCGGGAGGCCCGGACGGGCGCATCCGTTGTGCCGAATGCCGCACTGCCGGCGAAGTGTGGCAGGCAGCAGAGTTGGGTAGGCGAGGGCTCACGTGAACGATCCGGCACCGTAACTGGCTAGCCTCGATTCATGGAGACATGGGACGCAATTAGGGCTCGCCGCAATGTGCGGTCCTACGACGATCGGCCAATAGCGCCGGAGAATCTCGATCGAATACTCGAAGCCGGGTGGCGTTCGCCTTCGGCCTCAAATCGTCAAAAATGGGACTTCGTTCTCGTGACGGATCCGGGCCAGCTTGAGGAGCTGTCGAAAGTCTGGGTGGGCGCTGGCCATTTGGCAACGGCGAAGGCTGCGATTGTCCTCGTCCTGCCAGAGCCCGAGTCGGAGCGCTATCGGACGATTGATCAGTATGACTTGGGTCAGACAACGATGGCGATGATGTTGGCTGCTTCTGACCTCGGTATCGGCAGTGGGCATTCTGCTGTCGGAGACCAAGACGCGTGCCGACGCATTCTCGGCATACCAAGTGACCATACCTGCGCCTACATGATTGCTCTTGGCTATCCGGCTGACCGACCGCTAAAGCCGACAGCGAAGCCTGACCGACGACCCTTCAACTCGGTAGTGCATCGCGGCAAGTGGTGACGAGCGGGGCACTGTAGCGCGCGCTGAAATGGCGCTTTCGTTCCACTGTATAACCGGCGAACTGGGGAACTCTCGAAAGCACGGCTTCATCGGAGTGGCGGGTGACACAATGGGAGCACCATCCGACCGATCCATCGGCTGGTGCAGAAAAGAGACTGAAGATGTCAGCAACCCTCAAGCTGATGCACAAAGCGATCGGGGCGGAGGTCCGTCGTGGTGCGTACGACATCGTTGTTGATGGTCAGGGTGCCGGATCACTCGAAATGAACGCCACGGTCGAGATACCAGTCGAACCTGGTCGTCACACCGTGCAAATTCGCACCGGCAGAAACTCCAGCCGAACCGAGACATTCGACGCCGCCGAGGGCGAGATCGTCGCCTTCCGGTGCACTGGAAAGAGGTTTCTGCCGATCTTTCTCGCTTCCTTCATCGTCCCAAGCTTGGCGCTCAAGCTCAAGCGCCAATAGCTGGCGGCGAGGTCCACCAACACCCAGTCGGCTGCAGTGTCGTTATCGAATGGTCCCTCACCCCATGCGCCCATAACCGAGATCGCAACCTTTTGAGGCGCCACTGGATCTGCAGAACGCGATCGATGAAGCGTGTCACTCGGCTCGCAAAAGGGACGCTGTCTTGGTCCGCGCCGCAATGACTCCCGGCACGGCTGCGACCACATTGGCGAGGACGAGTGCGCCGAGGGCGATGAGAACGATCGACGAATGCCGGGACGGTTGGTGACGGCACGACGTCGATGTTGTGGGCGAAGAGATCCCACAACCAGCGCCCGAAAACGATGCCCACGGGCACGCCCACCACGACCCCGATGGCGACGGCCACGCTCGATTGCCAGGCGACGACGGCGGCCAGTTGACGCCTGGTGAAGCCCGAGCGTCTTCAGTAGCGCCACATCGTGACGACGCCGCCGGACCGAGGAGATCAGGGTCAAACCGAAGGCGACCGCGGCGCCGACGGCCAGGGCACCGCCGAGTAGAGCCGGGGTGGTGCCCAAGGAGCGGTAGTTGATGATCTCCGCCGGTCGCTGCACGGCGCACCACGTTGATCCCACCATCGGAGGTGTTGCTCATTTCGTTGGCGATCTGACGCAGCGGGCCGGCGGAAGCCCCGCGTCGGAGCCGCACGAAGATGGCGTTCGGTCCCGTCACCGGGGCATCGAGGGGGTTGCGGGCGATGGACGGAATGCAGGGTGGAAGAGAGCACGGCTCCGGTGCCCATCTCCAGATGCGTGCCGTTGCTCCCGATGGCGGGCATCGCCGCCGTGCCGACGATCCGCAGACGGGTCCGTGCCGTCCCCCCGCTGTTCAAAAGTACCGTGTCACCGATGTGTTTGTGCAACTGGGCCAGTGTGAGGGCTCCCAGCACGACCTGGTCCGGCAGCGTCGAAAGGGTGCCCGGACAGGATCGGGGGCGCCACCGGCGCTCCTGGGGTGGCTCCGAGGACGGGTACCTGGACATTGTCGAGGTCCAGGGTGTCGAAGTAGACGCCGGCCCAGGCAGTGACGTCTGGGTCGTGGTTGAGCAACTGGGCCACCTGTCGTTGCGGGATGTCCGAGGAACCTCCCCCGGCGAGCAACTCGTCGTTCCAGTTCCATCCGTAGAGCGCGGGGCGCGAGACCAGGGTGTGGAGGCTGGAGCCGAACACCAGCGTGGCGGTGAGTACGACGAGGGCCAGCGAGACACCGAGAATGGCCGAGCGCACCGGCACGCTGCTCCGACCGACTCCGGGGTCGACCGCGAACCCGATGCCCACCACCGCCGGGGCCGGGAGACCCGAGGTGGCCGCCCTATGGGCCAGGCCAGGTCCGCGTGTGCCGGCCCGCTGCTGCCGTTGGGCGGCGCGTTGCGGGTCTCTGTCGATAGCCCACGGCAAGTGCGAACCCACCCAGAGCGACGATCAGAAAGACGAACCCCAGGCCAAGAACCGTCCAGTCGAAGGCGACTCCCGGGTCGGGATACACCGGCCGCACTACGCCGATAGGCGCCAACGGGGACAGCCCGATGGGACGGCGACGGCCAGCAGGGCCCCGATGACCACGCTGGCCCCGATGCCGATCAGACCTTCAGCGGCGATCATGGAAGGACTCTGCACCGAGCGCCCGCAGCACGGGGAGGTCGTCGGCCCGGAGGCGGAGTTGGCGACCGATGGCCTGGCCGGCGATGAGCAGGGCGGCCA
Organism: uncultured Acidimicrobiaceae bacterium; assembly: GCA_963755665.1. Taxonomy (GTDB): domain Bacteria; phylum Actinomycetota; class Acidimicrobiia; order Acidimicrobiales; family RAAP-2; genus Bog-473. Next base: position 241,244 of record CAVWKU010000011.1, on the reverse strand, counting down.
GGCCGGCGATGACCCCGAATACGCCGAGGGCGATGGCTTCGGGCCTGATGGCCCGCTCGGCCTTGGCTTCGGTGACCGACGTGACGTAGAAGTTGGGCTGGCCAGCCGCCCCGTCGCGGTGCCAGAGGTTCGTCGCCTCGGCCTCCACGGTCGCCACGTTGCGGCCGCCGCCACTTACCTGGATCGCGGTGAACGTGGCCTTGGTGCAGCAGTCGAGAAACTGCCGGGTGAACGCCGGGGTGAACAAGACGGCAAACGAACCCCCGGCATCGACGGCGTCGGTCACGACAGCGTCGTTGGACACCCCGAACCCCACGATCTTGGCGTTGACGCTGCCGGTAAGGCGTGCTGGCGGTGCTGAAACCGGGTTGGGCTTCCTCGGCGTTGGTGTATACGCCGATGGAGAAGACCTGACCGACGGGAACACCGTCAGCCTGGGAGCCTGCACCAGGACCTCGTCGGCGCGCTGCGGATCGGGCATCCGACCCTGGGTGACGGTTACCCGGTCCTCGTCGAAGTAGAGGCCGTCGATGCTGCCGATGGTGTCCAGATTGTCGGGGTCACCGGCGGCGGGGGGGATGTTCGGCCCCGGAGCGCCGTGGGGCCCCAGGTAGAGAACGACATCGAGCAGGGCCGAGCTCTCGACGTGGGTCACGTGGGGCAGATGGGCGATGGCCTTGATGAAGGCCGGCCGTAGCCGACGTCAGAGCCGACCGCCGGGTTGTACGCCGCCCGTGACCATTCTCAGTTCCGACGGGTTGGTGCTGGCCAGGTACGTGGCAAAGGCGGATTGCGTGCGCCGGCCGGCGGCCACTGCGCCCATGGCCAGGCCACCCAGTAGTGCCGATCAGGACCGCCACCGTCACGTAGCCGGTCCACCGGCTTCCGAACGTGGCACGGAACCGGTACCAGGCGACGCCAAATAACTGACCCATTCCGCCAGTGGCCTTTCAGGACGTACCAACTTTAGTTGTCGAAGCTCACCTTGAAGTCTGGTCGCTAAACACGACGCCGTCGAGGTGGGCAGCAACACGTGCACACCTCGTGCTAGCACCCTTTGGATTGGCGCCCTGATGCCACGGCCGCATTCGTGGTGTGAGATCCGACGTGACATGAACGCTCAAGACCCGCGCCAGGAGGCCTCGGTGGCTTGTCGGTCGCCGATGACGACAATGCCCGTGTCTGCACGGTTTCTGGAATCCCCAGCGCATCGCTATTTCGTGAGGGATGTGCGCCTTCAGATACACGACGGGGAAGGCCTGATTGAGTGCCTCCATGGTGCCGCATAGCCGCCCTCCGGAGCTGCAGGAAGGAGGTGACGGAATCGTTGCCCGCGACATGCCGGGTCACCCCAGTGCTGGTAGCGGCGCATCGACCGGCGGTTGGGTCGCCGCGGCCTCGAAAATGCCGACTTTGTCCTCGTCAAACTCAACAAGTGCAAGCTCCCGCGAGTGCGGAGATCTACTGGACATTTGCATCTCATTATGGTCTCCCCGCACTGCGAGTTCCATCTAACAGCCGCACGGCCACTCCGGTTGCCTCGTGTGAGATCGATGCACGAATTTCTCTACAATTCGTTTCCGCTGTGCCGCGTCTTCTCTGCCAACGTGAGGAGAACCTCAGTCACGGTATCGAGGGGACGCGTGCGTGCAATCTCGGCTTGGAGCGCGCGGGCGCGGGCACCAAAGGTGGGCTCAGTCAGGACGCGCCGCACCGCACCCGCGACCTGGTCTGGCGAGGGCCTCCCGGTGCGGAGATCGATACCGGCGCCCGACCAGCGCACCCGAGCGGCCACTTCAGGCTTTTCTTCGCTGTCGCCGGCGACCACCAGGGGGACGCCGTGGGCCAAGGCCTGTTGAACGCCGCCATAGCCCCCATTGGTGACCATGACGTCGACATGAGGGAGAAGGAGATCGTGGGGAATGAACCGCTCCAGCCGCACATTGGCGGGCAGAGCGGGGCGTAATGGAGCAGGGTCGGGACCGCCGGTGGTTGCCACCACCAAGAGGTCCTCGCCACCCAGTGCTTCGCCGGCCGGAATGAGCAGGCGGTGCAGGTCCGCATTGTCCAGCGTGCCTTGCGTGATGTGCACCACCGGTCGCCCGCGGCCCAACTCGTCCCACCAACCGGGTGGACTGAACGCGCTCGCAGGAAGGGGCAGCAGCGGTCCGACGAACTGCACGGAGTCGGGGAGATTCGGGCGGGGATATTCGAACCCGACGACCGTCGCCTGCAGGTAGGCGTCGACGACCTTCGTCGGAAGATCGACGAAGTATCCCGCGAGGGCCGGCGATCCCGTCTGCGCCAGACGCTGTTGGGCCAGCTGCTGAATATCGCGCATAACGATGTGCTCGGTGGTCCAATTCAAGACCGTGTTGCGCAGACGGGATAGTGCGGTCGAACCGGGTTGCAGCGCCAGACCGAATGGCGCCGTGGCGGAGCTGGTTGTGGGGAGCGGGGTCACGCCAATACAGGCCACCGCGGGCCGGGTCGGACGCGGTCTCAGCGCCAAAGGGAAGGCGCCGAGGAACATCACGTCGGCCACGATCGCGTCTGCTGAGAACGTAGACAGGATGTCCAGGATCCCTGCAAACTGGCCGGGCAGCGGATCCAGGAAGATCCGCCGGAGATCCTCCTTCAGCCCACGGATGCCGCGCCTCGAGCTGGCCTCGCGTGCGGGGTCAGCCACCATCAGATCGTGGACATCGTCCTCGGGAGCCAGGGGCACGAAGCGGGCACCGATGGCATGCACCCTGTCGCGGTAGTGCGCTGTGGTGAAGAAGAGCACGTCGTGCCCGTCGTCGACCAGCCGGCGGGCGACGACGAGCAACGGTGCCACGTGCCCCTGCGCCGGCGTGGAGCAAAGAAGAAACCGTCGGGGCGTCACGGCTCTAGAACGGCGTTGCTCCACTGCGCCAGGCGCAGAATCTCACTCGACACCTAGACCTCCTTCGCGAATGCCAAGTTTACGGCTCAAGAGCGGGAGCCGAAGCTCGACCTGCGCCGAGACGGCGGAAGGCCGGCAGGAGCCGCGGAGGGTCGAGGAGCAAGTGCGCCTCACGGCACGACGCTCGCAGTGCCGCACGTGTCACGCTTGGCAGATGAGTGATCTCCTTCCCCGGGCCCTCGATGAAGGCCGCGACCCGAATGTAGAAGACCCCAGCGGACGCCTCGCCCGCTACCTACAGAGGACCCAGACTCCGTTGGACCTCCTGGCGCTGTTAACCCTGTGGATCGTCGTGGTTCCACCGGGTGATTTCGGGAAGAGCCATCACGCGTCGACGATTGCACTGGTCGTGCGGATTGGTGTCTCGGTGATCTACGGCATCGACATGGCGATCAGAAGTTTTCTCGCAAGACGTCACTTGCGCTACCCCCTCACCCATCCGTTCGCCCTGGCTGCCATACCCTTCCCGCCCCTGCGGGTCGTCTTCAGTCTCCGACTGATCAGGTCGGTGTTCCGTCGCGGAAGCCTCGGCCGTTTCATGGTGGCCGCAACGATTCTCGTCCTGAACGGGGCAGCCATCGTGTACCTGGTCGAACGTCACGCACCCGGATCCAATATCCACACGTTCGGCGACTCCGTCTGGTGGTCGGTTGTCACGGTGACCACCGTCGGCTACGGGGACTACTCTCCCGTGACGATGGCCGGGCGCATTACGGCCGTCTTCATTATGGCGATCGGCATCTTGACCCTGGCCGTGATCACCGCCCAGGTGGCGTCGAGTTTCGTCGACCAGGCGACTCGCCGGAGAGGATCTGACCCAAAGCAGGCCGAGCCGGACGACCCGACGCTTGCGGCGCTCGATCGGCGACTGGCCCGAATCGAGGCACTCTTGACGGCGACACTCCCGAATCTTGACGATCTCCCGGGGTTGCCGGAGATCTCGGACGAAGGCGGCTGAACCAACGACCACCCCACGTCACCCTTCACGGGTGATGACGCTCAGTCCCCGACCTGACAGAGTCGCCAGTGGAGAAGTCACGAAAGGATCGGCCCCTCATGACTGCGAAGCAAGAGGTACCCACGCTAAGTCCCGTCGGCCCTCTGGCTCGTTACGAGCAACAGCTCGTCGAGCGGATAGAGGATTTCAACGATCCCCGACAGGAGTGGCGCCGGCTCTTTTCGGAACTGTTGGGCACGTTCTTCTTGGTCCTGGTGGCTGCAGGCGGGGGCATGATGAGTCACGCCTTCCCCAATACGATCAGTCGGGAGGCCGCCGTCGTGGCCCCTGCCCTGATGGTCATGGCCATCATCTTGTTCATGGGGAAAGTCTCAGGTGCCCACCTGAATCCCGCTGTCTCCATCGCCTTCGCGCTGCGTCGTGACTTTCCCTGGCGACGGGTCCCCGGCTACGTCGTGATCCAGCTGATCGGGGCCACGCTGGCCGCACTTTTCCTGCACGCCGTCATCAACGTCTCTGCCAAATACGGCTCCAACTATCCGGCCCATGGCTACTCGTCGTGGGCCGCTTTTTGGATGGAGCTGATCTTGACCATGGGTCTGGTCAGCGTGATCCTCGGTACGGCTTCGGGCGCACAGAACGTCGGCATCATCGGCGCCTTCGGAGTCGGGGGCTACATCGCACTGGCCGGGTTATGGGGTAGCCCGATCTCCGGCGCGTCGATGAACCCGGCGCGCACCTTTGGTCCAGACCTGGTCTCGCACACCTTCACCCACTACGGGGTATATGTCGCAGGCCCCATTGCCGGAGCAGTTCTGGCCGTCATCATCGCCTTCGTCTTGCGGGGTCCCGGCGGCGGGAAGGCTGGCTCGGGAGCCGCGCAGGGTGACATCTTCACCGAGACCTATGAGGCGGGGAAGTCCTGAGTTCGCGCTGTCCTCACTTCGTCGTTGTCAGGGCGCGCCTACATCGGGTCAGGGGGCGTTGCCCAGGGTGACTTTGGCCGTTGTCGTCTGGCCGTTGCGTTCGTAGGTGATCATCGCCGTTTCTCCGGGCTTTTCGGTCAGGGTTATGGCAGTGAGTTGATTGGGGTCGTTCGCAGCCTCGCCGTTGATCTCGGTGATGATGTCACCCCGGCGCAGGCCAGCGGTCGACGCCGGACCGCCCGGAACGACCGCCACCACGTAGAGTCCTTCGCTCGTCCCCGCCTGTTGCGCGGCCGCCGGTGGGATCTGCGCCGCCTGAAGACCGAGATAGGAGTGGGTGACGCTGCCTGTGGCGATGATCTCGTCGGAGACCGCCTCGGCCGTGCTGACTGGTATGGCAAACCCGAGCCCGACGTCTCCTGAGCTCGACCCACCCGATCCATTGGGTACGGAGGCCCCCGCGGAAGGCACTCCGATGAGATTGCCCGAGCAATCGGTGAGGGCTCCGCCACTGTTCCCCGGGTTGATGGCGGCGTCTGTTTGGATAGCCGCGACCAGGAGCGCATTGCCGCCGTTGTCGCTCGGCACCTCAATGTTGCGATCCAGGGCACTGATGATGCCGGTAGTCACGGTGCTGGACAGACCGAGGGGTGCCCCGAGGGCGACGACCGGTTGGCCCACCTGGGCCTCAGTCGATGACCCGAAGGGAATCACCGGGAGCGCTTCGGATGCGTCGACCTTGATCACGGCCAGATCGGTCTGGGGGTCCCGCCCGGTCAGCTTGGCCGGGGCCGTCGTGCCATCGCTGAAGAGCACCTCGATCGAACCGCCGGTCGTGGCGAGTGAGATGACGTGGTTGTTCGTCAGGATGTAGCCATCGCTGCGGATGATCTCACCCGACCCGGTACCGCTCGAAGTCCCACTCCTCACCATGATCGTGACGACCGACGGCAGGGTCTTGTCCGCGACACTCGTGGCCGAGCAGGAGTTCGAATCCGATGATTGAGTCGCAGCGACGATAAACCCGCCGACCACTCCCCCCACGATTACGAGAAGGAACGCGAGGCCGACCAAAAGCCATTTTGGAGCTCGACGCGAACTCGCTACTCGTTTCCTCTCACTCATGGTCGTCTCATCACCCTCGCCTGGCGTCCTCGGGCCCGTGGCCCAACGAGGTCATTATGGCGGATACACAGAGACCGGGTGCGAGGACTTTCCTATCCGAGGACTTTCGCCTTCTCCGCCTCGAACTCCGCCTCGGTCAGAGCACCGGAATCCCTGAGCGCGGCCAGCTGGGTGAGCTGCGCGATGGGATCAGGAGCGCTGCCTGGGGGCGGAGCCGCCGGGGCGGGCTCTGGCGCCTGCTCCGGCTGCTGGGCTTGGGCCGCGGCCGCCTGCTTGTTCGCCATGTGTCCTCCGACGACGGCAGCGGTGCCGACGACGGCAGTTGTGCGTACAGCCATGCGTGCAATCGGTCGTCTTCTCAGCATTTATTGACTCCTGTCTCGTTGTGGCTCAGACCGCTGACGGCAAGTCCGCCAACGCTGGTTCGATGAACTCGTGGGGTATCCGCGCCCCCTCGAGCAGGATCCCGTCGGCCCGGCGAACGGCCTCGGCGAACGGTTTCGCCCACAGGTCCTCCCAGATCAACAGTGCCGCCGACGAGTTGGGCTCGAGGGCTGCCGCGGCGTACTCGATGTCTTCGGGGCTGATGAGCCCGCCCACATCTGCGTCAAGGTCCCCGAATCCCGCCAGCGCGTCCAGCTCGTCGATCTCGAAGGCGACGACCGACCCGTCAGCATCCTTGCCGATGAAGATCAAGTCGAGGATTCTCACGGTTCCCGAAGCCACCAGGTCGATCAGCTCCGGCGCGATCTCACCTGTGAACTTGTTTCCTGGGAATGCCACAATTATGTATTCGACTGGTCCTGAGGTCATGTAATCCCGTCCCTTTCTGTTCCCTGAGGTTACGGCTGGCCCGAGCTGAAGTCGTCATCCTTATCGGGTGATTCAGAGACCGAACATAGGCGGTCGTGGCGAGGTCGGCAATGGTGGCGTCATAAAGTCCACGTGCCGACCCGCCGGGGGTCGAGCCGGCGTCGGCCGAGTACCGTGATCTCAGGGGTGGACCGTCTCATGAGGGGAGCGATGGATGACATCGGATGACGAGGGGCGCAGTACCGCCGGCCGGGAGGTCGCCAGGTTCATCACGGTGCCCAGTTCTGTCAGCGAGCAAGCCCAGCAGTTCCTCGGCATGGACATGTTCGGTGCGGGTGGGCGAGTCGCGCCAAGTGACACCGATGGATGGAAGGCCCTCATCAAAGAGACTGACGAGTTACTCGTCGCCGTCATGGGTGCGCGGGCCGAACACATCCACTCGTCTGTTCAATCGACGTCAGTCGGTGGAGTACCGGTGTTCGTGATCACTCCGGAGGGCATAGACGTCGGCGATACGCAGCCGATCTACTTGGATATCCACGGCGGTTCGCTGTTGATGGGTGGCGGCAAGGCCTGCGAAGTGATGGCACGAAGAATGGCGGATCAAGTGCAGATGCAAACATGGTCCGTGGATTATCGGATGCCCCCCGACCATCCCTACCCGGCGCCGCTTGATGACGTCCTGGCCGTCTACCGCGGCCTCCTCGAGGTTCGTGCTCCTGAACAGATCGTGGTGGGCGGGGGTTCGGCAGGTGGCAATTTGGCCGCCGCCCTCATATTGCGGGCTCGTGACGAGGGGCTCCCCCTCCCGAGAGGACTCGTCCTCCTGACACCCGAAGTCGACCTGACGGAGTCCGGCGACTCATTCCAGACGAATCTCGGTCTCGACTGCGTGCTGACCGAGAGCCTGGCCGATTCCATCGCCCTCTATGCCGGTGACCACGATCTGCGACACCCCTATCTGTCGCCACTGTTCGGTGAGCTCACTTTGCCCTTCCCGCCGACCTTTCTGCAGGCTGGAACCCGGGACCTGTTCTTGTCCAATGCCGTCCGGATGCACCGCAGGCTTCGCGCGGGCGGAGTTGATGCCCAGCTGCATGTCTTTGAGGCCATGCCCCACGGCGGGTTCTTCGGTGCCCCTGAAGACGACGAGCTGACTGACGAGCTTCGTCGATTTTTGGCAGCCCAACTCGACGCCTGATCCCGAGACGGGACTCACTGCACGATCGAGTAGATGCTCTTTCCCACCAGCCAAAACCCGAGGACGAGCGCACCGATGATGATTGCCTGGTCCGTATGGCCGTCGATCCACGTACGCAGGCGAACGAGGAACGCCTTGGCCGGTTTGGGCCAAAATCCGGCATAGATCTCCATCGCCAGGTAGGTGGAGGTCCCCACGACGCAAAAGAGGAACAGAGCGACATAACTTTCCCAGGAGGCCAGCTTCGCTTCGACGATGGTTGCCACTCCAGCGGCGACCAAACCCCATGGTTGGGTCAGGGGCCCAAGGGCGATCGCGAACCAGGGCGACATGTCATCGAGCCCGGTCTGCCACTTTGGTGGCTTCTTCGGCTTCCTCGGTTGGTTCAGACGGCGGCGCTGACGTACGGCTATCAGGATGAGGGCGACCCCGATCAGCATCTTCACCGCCAGAGCTGCGAGTGAGGGAGCCGTACTCGGCTTCGGCGGGTTGTTTCCTGTGGCCAGGACGGTAACCGTCACGACAATGGCCAGCGAAAGTAACCACCCGAAAATGAAGGCTGCACCCTTCCGCACCCCTCCTTCGGCTGAGAGAACCAGAATGAAGGCCGTCAACGGGATCGGTTCGAGCGCAATGACCAGCGCGATCAGCAGCAGATCGAAGATCACGTCAGGTGATGATCGTCGATAAGCGTTTCATACATCACCTTCATCCCTCAGGCCGACGTCCCCGACGGCATGATCACGACGCTAGGCGAGAAGCTTGGCCTTTTGCGCCTCAAATTCGGCGTCGCTCAGAACGCCCTTTTCTTTGAGATCGGCCAGTTTTGCGAGCTGATCTGCCGTGCTTGAAGTCCCCGCCGCTTCCTTGACATAGCTGTCAAACGCATCCTGTTGCTGTTGGGCCTGTTGAGCCGCACGTTCGTGCATCTTGCCGCCTCGGGCTATCAGGTACACCAGAATCCCAACCAGAGGAATGATGAAGACGAACAGCACCCAGAGTGCCTTGGCTCCCCCGCCCAGGTCCTGGCTGCGGAAGATGTCCGAGAAAATGGCGATCAACAGCCAGATGTAGATGACGAAGGCGAAGATCTCCAGCATCGTCCAGAAAATGCTCAGGAGTGGGTACGTGTAAGCCAGCATCAATGCTCCTCATCCATTAGTAGGTTGCGCCCCGTGAAGGTGCGTCCGGGGGGACAGACGTGTTCGACCATGCATCCAACCATGCGGGGTTCACTCCGGTCATCACCCTCGCCGGGTGACTTCGACTCGATATCGCCCCCTGCGGGTGATGGATTGAGCGGACGCCGGCGCGACGGTGGACGTATGCCTGCCAAGCAAGGAACGATTGGTTCTCCCTCGACGAATGCCACCCGTGCACCTCTCCTCCGCGGAAAGGTCGGATAAGGGGAAGAGCGCCCGCGCCACCACGCCTCGGGCGGCGCACGACGGATGGAACCCTCCCTCTGCGAGACCCGATCCGGTATCCCTCCTTGAGAGCCAGGCCGCATCGAGGGTGCCCGAGTTGGTGCCGATCCGCTACGGGCGCATGTTGGTATCTCCCTTTACCTTCTTCCGCGGTGCCGCCTTGATCATGGCCTCCGACCTGGCCACGACACCCAGATCCGGCATCAATGTGCAGGCGTGCGGCGACGCGCATTTGAGCAATTTCGGCGTGTTCGGCTCTGCCGAACGGAGCCTTGTTTTCGACCTGAACGACTTCGACGAGACCCTTCCCGGTCCCTGGGAATGGGACGTGAAACGCTTGGCGGCCAGTTTGGCCATCGCCGGCAGAGAGCGCGGGTTCACCACCAAGGAACGTGCCAACATCGTGACGGGCACCGTACGGGCCTATCGAACGGAGATGGCCAAACTGTCCAAACTGCGCGATCTCGACGTCTGGTATGCCCGGTTGGACATCCAAAGTGCCCTCAAGGAGATGGGTGACCAACTCGGACTCGGCCCCGACAAGGGAACCAGCAAGGCCCTCTCAAAGGCCAAGATACGCGCCGACAAAGCCGTGGCCAAAGCCAAGACGCGCGACAGTATGCAGGCACTGAGCAAACTCACGGAAGTGGTCAACGGAGAGATCCGGTTCGTCAGCACCCCGCCGCTGCTCGTGCCTATTGAGGATCTGCTCTCAGAGACCGACAGCGCACAGTTCACGGAGAGGGTCCATGACCTGACCCGCCGTTACCGAGTAACCCTGCAGAGCGATCGCCAGCATCTTTTGAATCAGTTCCGCTTCGTCGGTATTGCGCGCAAAGTTGTCGGCGTGGGCAGCGTGGGCACCAGAGCCTGGGTGATCCTGATGGTCGGGAGTGACGGGCAGGACCCTCTGCTCCTTCAGGCCAAGGAGGCGCAGGCATCGGTGCTCGCCGAATTCGTGGGGAAGAGCAAGTACGCCAACGAGGGCCAACGGGTCGTCGCAGGTCAGCATCTGATGCAAGCCTCGAGCGATATCTTCTTGGGCTGGGAGCAGGTCAAAGGCATCGACGGTGTGCAGCGGGACTTCTACATCCGTCAGCTGCGAGACTGGAAGGGTTCCGTGGACACCGACCGGATGGTCCCCGAAGGCATGGGGGCATACGGCAACCTGTGTGGATGGACACTGGCCCGGGCTCATGCACGATCGGGAGATCGCATCGCCATCGCCGCCTATTTGGGCTCCAGCCCGGTCTTCGAAAACGCCGTCGCCTCGTTTGCTGAGAGCTATGCCGACCAGAATCAGCAGGATTACGACGCTCTTGTGAAAGCAGCGTCCGACGGGCGCATCGTGGCCGAGATGGGGGTCTAACTCCTCTACTGGATCGCTGTCGCCACCCGCATCCGGTCGGCAGCAGAGATCAGGTGGTCGTGACCGTCGTCGCCGATATCGAGCTGGACCCAGTTGACCGTTCCCGGGAAATGACTGGAGGCGGCGGTGTAGTCCTCGCTGACCGGGGTTCCGGTGTCGCGCCCGACATCGCACGTCTCGTCGCCCGAATAGATCATGGGCACGGTCGCATCGACTCGCCCTTCACCGACCTTCTTGCCGTCTATGAAGAGTGTCGTCGTTCCCCCCTTGGCCAGGCCACCCCCGTCGTAGGCGAACTCCATGCGCACCTGATGCGTACCGACCGGTACCGATTCCGTGCCCTCCACGTAGAACCTCATGAGACCGGCCAGGTTGTGGCAATACTTCGGCTTCCCCTCGTGGAGGTACAAGCTCCACCCGGCGAAAGCCCCTCCCTGGGCCACGATCACCCCGGTTCCTCCTGCTTCGGGCACCTCGACCTCGGCCGTCACCGAATGTGATTTGTTCTTCATGTTCAGCACCGAGTTCTCGCTCAGGCGGATCATGCCGCCGTACAGCATCTGTCTCGTCTCCCGGACCAGCACCGGTCGGCCGGCGATGTCCGAATTGAAGCGCTCGATCCGCCTGTCGTCGAGGGGGAGCACGTTGAACTTGACCGCCTCTATGAGCCACAGTCGCTGGAGCTCCTTCAACCGGTCGGGGTACTCCGCCGCGACATCCCGGGCTTGCGACCAGTCCTCGGCCGTGTTGTAGAGCTCCCACACGTCATCGTCGAGCGGCGGGAGCTCAGCACCGAAGTCCCACGGCACGCTATGGCGGGTGACCGCCGTCCAGCCCTTGTGGTAAATGCCCCTATTGCACGCCACCTCGAAGTACTGCGTCTCGTGGGCTTCCGCTGCCTCAGCGTCGTTGAAGGAATAGGCCATGGAAACCCCGTGGAGCGGCATCTGTTGGATGCCGTTGACGAACGTGGGATGGGGCAACGTGGCCACGTCGAGGATGGTGGCGGCGATGTCGATCACGTGGTGGAACTGACTGCGGACTTCGCCGCGTGCGTCGATACCGTTCGGCCAGTGGACGATGGTCCCGTTGCGGGTGCCGCCGAAGTGCGACGCGACCTGCTTGGTCCACTGGTAGGGCGTGTTCATCGCGAGGGCCCAGCCGACCGCATAGTGGTTGTACGCCGCGGGCGACCCGAAGTCGTCGATGCGTTGAGCCATGAATTCGGTGGTCTCGAACGCCGCCGCCCCGTTGAGGGAGATGATCTCGTTGAAGGTGCCATTGGGCGTGCCCTCGGCACTGGCGCCGTTGTCGCCGATGATCAGATAGATCAGCGTGTTGTCGAGCTGGCCGAGCTCCTCTAGAGCCTGCACCACCCGCCCTATCTGGCTGTCGGTGTGCTCCATGAAGCCGGCGTAGACCTCCATCTGTCGGCACAACACCGGCTTGAGGTCTTCGGCAATGTCATCCCATGCCATGATCTCCGCCGGCCGAGCTGTGAGCTCCGTGTCCTCGGGAACAACGCCCAGTTCCTTTTGGCGCGCCAGAATCTCCTCGCGCAGGACATCCCAACCGGCATCGAACTTTCCCTTGTACTTGTCGCTCCACTCCCTGGCGACATGATGCGGCGCGTGGGTGGCGCCGGGTGCGTAGTACATGAAGAACGGCTTGTCCGGCATCAACGCCTTCTGCTGGCGCACCCAATTCACCGCATGGTCGGTCATGTCGTCGGTGAAGTGATACCCCTCTTCGGGGGTCTTCGACGGCTCCACCGGGGCCGTCCCTTCGTAGAGGGCCGGGTACCACTGGTTCGACTCTGCCCCGACAAATCCGAAAAAGTGCTCGAATCCGCTTCCCGTCGGCCAATGGCCGAAAGGCCCCATGGGACTGGTCTCCCAGACCGGGACCTCGTGACACTTGCCGAACTGGGCGGTGCTGTAACCGTTGAGTCGGAGGGTCTCGGCCAGTGGCGCAGCGGTGTCGGGGCGCACCGAGCTATATCCCGGTGCGGACGTGGCGATTTCGGTGATCCCTCCCATTCCCACCGCATGATGGTTCCGCCCGGTCAGAAGCGCCTGCCGCGTCGGCGAGCACAGCGCGGTGGTGTGGAACCGGTTGTAGCGTAGGCCCTGCTGCGCCAGGCGATCAGCGTGCGGGGTGTTACACGGTCCGCCGAACACCGTGGATGACCCGAAGCCGGCGTCGTCGATCATCATGATCACGACGTTCGGAGCGCCTTCCGGAGGACGTACCGGCTCGATCGGTTCGAATTTCGTATCTGGATCCTTGGCGTCGTAGGTAACCAGGCCCACGTGAGGCTTGTGGGGAATGGGCAGGTTGCTTCTCGCCATCTCAGGCATCAGGTTCTCCTCGGATTGAGCTGTCTCCTCCGGGCGCCGATCTCTCTCCGGCTGAGGCGACTGCACTCACGGACTTCAGTTCGATATTCAGGTCCCTAAGGACGCCGAGCAGGCTATGGAGGCGGGCCTGATCCGGTACCCATCCGCGCAGATACGTCAGACCTTGTGCGCAACGCACAACTTCGAACCCGTCCAATGCTCCGACGATCGTGGGGCTCAGCCGGCCCCGCACGACGATTTCAAATGTTTCAGCACTCACCGCGACTCTTTCCGCATACACGAAACTGCCGTGCGGCCCGCTGCGATCGATCGAACTCCGTACCCGTTGTCTTACAGGCGAAACGGCCAAGCCGGTCATCACGTCACGCAATTGAAGACCGGACACCCACCGTGCTCATTTTCGGCCAGCACCAACTCGAAGTCATCATCCCCCGAGGGTGATAGCTCGCCAGGTCCACAACGAGCCTCCTCGTGTTCACTGGCCTCACCCGCGACTTGATGGCACACTGGTTGCAAGGCGGCAAGAAGAGAGCTGGTCATATGTCTACAGGGTTCGCCACACCGGCCCGCACCGTCGATCGTCCCGCGCTCAGGAACCAGCTGGACCGGTCTTTGCAACAGCCGCTCACGTTTCTGATTGCTGCCGCCGGCTCGGGAAAATCCGTCCTGTTGCAGCAGTGGGCGTCGACCCATCCCGAGAGGGCGTTCGTATGGCTCGAGGTCGTGACCGCCGATAATGACCCCGTCCGCTTCTCCCGGAAGATCCTGCGCGGACTGTCAGCCGTCCGCGCCGAGTTCGCCGATCTCCTCGAACTGGTCTCCATGCATGGAGGCGGGCTCGGCACCCCGCTCCTCGAAGCATTGTCGGCACAGATGGCCGAGCTTCCCCCGACCATCATCATCGTCGACGACCTCCACCGCCTTTCTAATGTCACCCTCCTCGATGACCTGGGTCGGCTCCTTGACCTGCTCCCGCCCGGGGTTCACGTCATCATGGCCAGCCGGGCCGATCCGCCCTTCGGTTGGCTCCGACATCGCTCGCACCGTGATCTGACCGAGATCCGCCAATCGGATCTCTCCTTTGACGAAACAGACTCCGCCGTCTTGCTCGAGCGCATCACCGGCCGGCAGTTGGGAGCGGACAGCGTGTCCGCATTGGTCAACCGCACCGAAGGGTGGGCCGCCGGGTTGCAGCTGGCCGGCGTGACGTTGCGACTCCAACCCGATGCCGATGCCTTCGTGGCCCAATTCAGCGGTGACGACCGGCTGGTGGCGGATTACCTCGGTGAAGAGGTCCTCCAGCTCCAAACGCCGGATCGCCGCCAGTTCCTGCTGCGGAGCTCGGTGCTGAACCAGATGAGCGCCGAGCTCCTTCGTCATCTGACCGGCGAGCCACGGGCACAGATCATCCTCGAAGAGCTCGAGCGGGAGTCGATGTTCCTGCTCCCGCTCGATAGCCACCGAGAGTGGTTCCGCTTTCACCACTTGTTTCGCGACCTGCTGCGATTCCGGCTACGTGCCGAGGATCCGGCCGCCGAGCGCCGCCTTCTGACCCAAGCGGCCGCCTGGTATCTGCAACAGGGAGAGGTCGGCGCTGCCGTCGAGTACCTCCTGCGGGCACAGGATTGGGAGGGGGCTCTCGACGTCATCGTCACGCAGGGCTCCGAGGTGTTCGAACGTGGCGAAATGGCCACCGTCATTCACTGGATCGATCAGGTCCCGGTCGCCGCACGAGCGGACCGGCATGACGTCAGCCTGCTTCTCGGTGTCCTGAAGGGGATCGAGGGGCGCCTGGTCGGAGCAGAGGACGCGCTACGACGGGTAGCGACGCATCCCCGGGCGACAGCCGGTGAGCAGGCGTGTGCCCAGACCTTTCTGGCCGCGCTGGCCCAGTGGCGCCCCAGTCCGGGCAACTCCGTCCAACTGGCCGAACGCGCCCTTGCCATGCTCGACGACTTGGACGGTATGGAGGTTCCCGACCTCTTGGGCCTCTCCGATACCCAGTCACTGGAGACGATCGCCGTGATTTCGGGGGGGCGAGCGCACTTCCTGGCGGGCCATATGGCAGAGGCCCGTGACTGGCTCGAGCGGGGGCTGGCCACCTTGGGAGCGACGTATTCGATCTGGAAGATCAGCGGTCTCGGCTCGTTGGGTCTGCTCGAAGCATGGTGCGGCCGCACAGCACGAGCGGAAGCCCTCGCAGATGAGGCGTTGGGGGTCGCCCAGGAAGCGGGGTTCCTCAACCACCCTTCCACTGCCGACGCGTACTTGGCGCACGCATTCGCCGCACTCGAGCGCGGCGAACCTCATCGCGCCGCCCTCTCGCTCCACGAGGGCTCACTACGGGCGGAGGCCAACCAACGCTCGCAACTCTCCTGGGTCAGCCGACTCGCACTGGCGTGCCTGCAGGCCGCCGATGGCCATCCGGAGGAGGCCGTGACGACCATCCGCACAAGCGGAAACGCTATCGCGTCGCCTCCCCCGCCCATCGTCAGTGATCGTCTCGTCGCTCTCCACGGCCGTCTGTTGCGACTGGGGGGACACCCACAACGAGCACTGCAGCTGTTGGCCGACCGGGCCGTTTCATCAGTTACGCTCACCTTTGAGCGCGCCTCGGCCGCATTGACCCTCGGCCAGGTCGACCTCGCTCGTAAAATTCTCGGGGAGTTGCCCGAAGCCGACTGGCCCGACGAGCCTCTCGACCAGGTCCAGTATCTACTCCTTCGCACCTGGCTCGAACGGTCCGAAGGGTCGCCCCAGGAGGCTCGGGACAGTCTCGCGCAAGCGGTCGGCGTTGGCTGAGCAACACACGCTGGTTGAGGTATTCGTCAGAGCCGGTGCGCCCGTCCTCGCCCTGTTCTCCACGCTCCCGAAGGTCCCCGCCGACTTTCGCCAGATCGTTCTCAGGACGAGCGACACGAGGAGCCGCACCTGTCAATTCCCGGAGGCGCTCTCGCCGACCCGCTCACCGACCGCGAACTGGAGGTCCTCTCCTATCTGCCGAGCCGCATGACCAACCATGAACTGGCGAAGAACTGCTTTGTCTCGGTCAACACCATCAAGACCCACACGACCCACATCTACCGTAAGTTGAATGTTGCCAACCGCGACGAGGCCGTACTCCGTGCGCGCGAGCTTGGCCTACTCTCGTCGAGCTGACGTAGGACCGGCCCCTCGAGGAGGTTGCTCGTTCGGAGTCACGAGGTGGGGAAGATCGACTCCCAGTCGGCCGCCATGTCCACGACCGTCCAGTCATTCTCCAAGGCTGCCGACAGGAGCTGCGCCGTACCGCTGCCCAGGATGGGATCGGTGTCGTACGCGTACTCGCGCTCGGCATCGGTGTGGTGGACGGCCAACTGCAGTGTTCGATGCGGACTGGACGCCGTCCACTGGAGCATGGGGAGATCACCGTCGGTGTTCCCCGCCGCCAGAATCGGACGCTGACCCACGTGGGTGTGGATCGAGATCGGTTTCTGTGGCCCGTCGTTGAGGATCTGCAGGTCGGTCCCCTTGACCAACTCCGGACCGCTCTCACCGATGCGAAAATCGGTGGTGCCGACGCTGCCGATCATGCGGTGCGCCGGTAAGCCATAGACCTCGGGAGCCCACGCCCGCATGAAGTCGGCCCCGCCCCCCGAAAAGATCCAGCACGAGAAGCCGTTGTCATCGAGCAGTCTGAGCAGCTCGAGCATCGGTTGGTACACCGTCGAAAGGTAGGAGACTCCGAAGCGAGGGTGGCGGGCAGTGGCGATCCAGCGGCGGCACGCAGCATCGAATTCCGAGGTGGTGACATTGCCATGCGTGAGCTTGACCAACTCGAGCAGAGCGCCGATACCCCCGGCCTTCAGTTCCTGGGGATCAACGGGCTGACCCAGCTCGGCCGCACGATCGATGGCAAAGATCAACTGGGCGTACATGGGAAGCTCCGCCCAGAGCGTCCCGTCGTTGTCGAATACCGCGACCCGATCGACCTCAGGGACGAAGGCATCCGACCCCCTGTCCACTACCGCAGCAACAAAGTCGACCACCGACCGCTTGGTGGGTGTGTCACGCCAACTTGGCAGCTGATCTGATGGTTGGGTCAACGTTGCCTTCTGGACCGTCGGCGTCGTCCGTACGACATCAAATGCGCCGGCGACGCCCCGGGGTTACCGCAGCAGCCACGACGGCGGTCTTGGCGATCGGCGCCGGGCCGGGAGTCACCGCCTTGACAACGACGGCGGTCTTGGCGACCGGGTGCCCGATCACGCCGACTCTTCCCACACGTGCTGGTCGTAAGGGCATGCCTATTCTCCTCCATTTGCTTCGTCTGCCTCAATCGAGGCGATGATTGCCTGAATCGGAATTCGCCCATTGGCGATGAGCTGTCCGCCCGAACGGCGTGCTGCCGCAGCGAACGGAGCGGCCCACAGGTTCTCCCAGATCAGCACCCCCGCCGTGCTTCCCGGCTCCATGGCGGCGGCGAGATGCTCGACGTCCTCTTCGGCCAACAGTTCCGCCAGCTCGGCTTCGATGATCTCGAGGGGACCGAGTTCGCTGAAGTCGGAGAGTTCGAGGGCTTCCACGTTGCCATCTTCATCCTTGATGAGGATCAGCACATCGATCACCCTTATGGTGCCCGACTCGACGAGGGCAACGAGTTCTTCGGCCATCTCTCCGGTGAAGTTGCTCGCTCCGGCCGGAAACTCGACGATAAGGAAATCTACGGGACCAAGTTCATCCAACGACACATCAGTCATTTTAGATCCGTTCGGTTGACTCAATTTGCCCATCCGGGCTGAGCGGTGTTCGGGGCAATTCGCAGTGTAGGTGGAGGAATCGCGAACGACAAGGGCACGAAACCGTCACCTGTCCATCACGCGGCCGATGGGCAACGGCGACGCAGCGAACCGGCCGTCCACGGACCACCGATGGACGGTTCTCGCCCACACCTCCGTGTCCCCAGTCAGGACTCAGTCTGACCTCCGCAACGAGATCGTCGAGGCGCATTGCGGAGATGCGACGTCAACTGCCCCGGTGTAGTTTCGCCTCACAGTCAACTTCGAGGAGGGCACATGCCAAGGCCGTTCAGGGGTGTCATCAACGTCGACATTCGAGACTCCGAGCCGGACTGGACTCCGTTTGAACCCGTCAAAGCCGCTGCAGGCGCGCCGAACGTCGTCTACATCGTGCTCGACGACGTCGGGTTTTCGGCAATCAGTTGCTACGGCGGTCCGATCGCGACGCCCAACATCGACCGAATTGCAGCAGCCGGGGTTCGCTACAGCCAGTGGCACACCACAGCGCTGTGCTCCCCCACCCGCTCGTGCCTGTTGACGGGTCGTAACCACACGAGAAACAGCATGGCGTGTATCACCGAGGCGGCGATCGGATTCCCTAATGGCAGCGGCACGATCCCACCCGAGAACGGGATGCTCCCGGAGATTCTGAGCGAGCAGGGGTGGAATACCTACATGGTGGGCAAATGGCATCTGTGCCCGACCGATGAGATGACGCTTGCATCAACCCGTCGAAACTGGCCCAGCGGCCGAGGATTCGAGCGGTGGTACGGGTTCTTGGGCGCCGAGACCAACCAGTGGTTCCCTGACCTCGTCTACGACAACCACTTCGTCGATCAGCCACGAACGCCTGACGAGGGTTACCACTTGACCGACGATCTGACCGACAAGGCCCTCGAATTCATCAAGGACTCCAAAGCTGTCGTTCCGGAGAAGCCCTTCTTCCTCTACTACGCCCCCGGCGCCTGCCACGCACCGCACCACGCTCCGAAGGAGTGGATCGAGAAGTTCAAGGGCCAGTTCGATCAGGGGTACGAAGCGTTGCGACAGGAGACCTTGGCCCGACAGAAGGCGATGGGGCTGGTCCCAGCGGATACCGAGTTGCCGCCGATCAACCCGATCGGTACGCCGGAAACCCGTACCGGGCCCGATGGACTCCCATTCCCGATCCTCGACTTCACCCGGCCCTGGGATTCGCTCAACGACGATGAGAAGGCCCTGTTCTCCCGCATGGCCGAGGTGTACGCCGGGTTCCTGGGTCACGCCGACTACAACATCGGTCGGCTGCTGGAGTATCTCGAAGCGAACGACGAACTCGCGAACACGGTCATCGTCGTGGTGTCGGACAACGGCGCCAGCGGCGAAGGCGGCCCGAATGGTTCAGTCAACGAGATGAAATTCGCCAACGGCGTCGCAGATGATCTGGCCCAGAACCTGGCGCAAATGGACGAGCTCGGCGGCACCCGCACCTATAACCACTACCCGACCGGCTGGGCGATGGCTTTCAACACTCCGTTCAAAATGTGGAAGCGCTACGAGTTCAATGGTGGAACCTGCGACCCCTGCATCATCTCGTGGCCCGCTGGTACACAGGCCAAAGGAGAGATACGCGAGCAGTACCACCACGCCGTCGACATTGTGCCGACAATTTTGGACATTCTCGGGGTCGACGCGCCCGAGACCATTAAGGGGCACACGCAAAGTCCTCTCGACGGGGTGAGCATGCGACCAAGCGTCGACGACGCGGCAACGCCTTCGGGGAGAAAAACCCAGTTCTATGCCATGCTCGGCTCGCGTGCCATCTGGCACGAAGGGTGGAAGGCCGTCACGACCCATCCGGCGATCTCTGGCTGGAGTCACTTCAACGACGACGTGTGGGAGCTCTACCACACCGATGTCGATCGCTCCGAGCTGCACGATCTCGCAAGCGAACGCCCTGACAAGCTCCGCGAACTCATCAATATCTGGTTCTCGGAAGCCGGAGCCAACGGCGCCTTCCCGTTGGATGACCGTTCGGCGGTCGAGATCTTCAACACTCCCCGTCCACAGCTCACCGCCGACCGGAACCGTTACGTCTACAGGCCGGGTACGGCACCGGTGGCGGAGTGGCTGGCCGCCAAGACAGCGGGCCGCTCGTTCTCCATCGGCGCGCTCGTCGACATTCCAGAACCTGGTGCGCAAGGCATCCTCTTCGCGATGGGCTCTCGGTTCGGCGGCCACGCCCTCTACATAAAGGAAAATCGGCTCCATTATGTGAACAACTTCGTCGGGAATCGTCGAGCAGATGATCGTGGGCTCTGAGGACGTACCCACCGGGCACAACCTGATTCTCTCGGCCTCCTTCGAGAAGGAGAGCATCGAGGCTGACCACACCGCAGGGACGCTCTCGCTCTATCACGGCGACCAAAAGGTCGGTGAGTCACAGATCAAAACGCAGCTGGGTGCATTCGCCATCGCAGGAGCCGCGCTGTACGTGGGCCGACACGCCGGCGAGCCGGTCACCGATGACTACCCGGGCGAAGCGCCGTACTCGTTCACCGGGGGCTCCATCGACCGCGTGGCCGTCGACGTCAGCGGCGAGCCGTACATCGACCTCGAGCGGGAAGCCGCCCTGATGCTCATGCGGGAATAAGGGATCTCCCCCGCCCCCACACAGTAGGGTCCAAGGCCGAGCCGCACCGCCGAGCGGCAGACCGCGGGAGGACACGATGACAGGCCAGGACGACGAAGAGCAGGGTGGACAGGACCACGAGTGGGGCATGGCCGTTTCGGCCTCGTCCGGCCGCCCCAAGCCGGGCGACATCATCACCGAGTCCGGTCTGATTGTGACCCCGGGCCCGATGGTGGGACACGACGTGTCGACCCCTCTCGAAGAGGACGAGCCTGAGCACACCATCCCACCGGGGCCCCTGTGGGCCATGAAGGACCGCCGGCATACCCAGTGGCACCTGCTGCCGGCTCACGAGCGCCACGATCGCATACGCGAGTGCCTCGACGCTGACGACTTCACCCTCTACTGCATCGACGACGGGCGGCACCACGCCATGATCGCCCGCCGCGTCGGCGACTCGCCCAGCGGCTGTGAGTACTCGCTCCTCGGCCGCATCTCCCGCCAGCGTTACGAGGAATTGCGCGACGAGGTCGTGTTGCTCGTCAATTGCTTCGACACGGCCACCGAGATTCGGCTGTGCGGGGTCGACATCGAAGAGGACACTCGCTCCTCCAATATCTTTGACGTCGCGCTCTACGATGGGATCGACGACGTCCCCGAAAATTACCGCCCGGGCTCCCCGTTCCAGCATTTCGGCCAGAGCCTGGAGATCACCGCCTACGACTGACGGTTCGGCAGCCTCCTTGGTGTTGCTGTTAGGTCTTGTCGTAGAACTCCAGCATGGCCGGCGCTCCGAGCACCCAGGGGTCGAAGAGATGGCCCGTACCCGCTGCCGTCGCCTCGGAGGCGCGCTCCCATGCGTCCTCGGGCCACGGGGGGTCGATGAGGATCGAGCCCTTAATGAGGCTGTGCACCTCCATTGACGTGCGCGGCGGGTGGTCGTAGTCCTTGGCACCCCCCCGGATGATCAAGGTGGGGACTTTGATCCCCTCGAACTCCCAGTCGCTGACCCCCGGTATGGGTTCGTTCGGCTTCGGGATGTACGCGTTCAACCACCGGTTCATGACCCGTTCGAACTCTTCGCTCCCCACGGCCAACAAACGGTCCCGGTTACGCGGATTGACCGCGATCAGGTCGGCCCAGGAACCAGGTCCGCCCGTCATTTCGAGGACACCCTCGATGCCCTTCGATCTCACGGTGCGGAGCTCATTGAGGACATACACGCCGGCGAGCAGCATGCTGCTGTACGTTCCACCGACGATGGACCAGACTGCGAGCTTGGTGACCAGTTCCGGCCACATCATGGTGAAGATGATGGAGTCCCGTGCCCCACCCGAGCCACCCGACGCGATGACCTGCTCAATCCCGAACTCTTTGAGCATCAGGCCGAGCGTCTCGGCTCTCATGTGCGATTCCGACACCCCGTACAGCTGAATGTCCGATTTCCCACAGTTCGGTCGGTCCCACAGGAGCACGCGCTTTCCGCCGTCGGCGAGGGCGTTGGCGAGCTCGTGCACGCCGCCGTAGTCCTTGCTGAACCGGCCGCCCGGCGTCAACGTCACGACCTCCCCGTCTTCGGGCCCCATGAACTCGTAAACGACGATGCCGCCGTTGATTTCGATCTCCCCCTCAGCCATGCCTTCTCCTCGTTTCGCTCTGGTGTGCGTCGGCTGCCGGACTCGCCGGGCGCCACTTCGCAATGAACCTATCTGACATTTCGCTGACCGGGGGCGGCCAGAACGCCACGATCCGCGTCGTCCCCACCGCCATGTGCGGCCGCGGTGGTCTCAGCGGTTCGCGCTCAAGAAGCGCGGGGCCTCTCGTTGGACCCCACCGCCGTCGACCACCAGGGTCTCCCCGTTCACCCACGCCGACTCCTCACTGACCAGGAAAGAGAGCTGCGCGTGCGATGTCTGCCGGCTGCCCGGCCCGACCGAGTGGGATGGCGTCGAGAAACGCCTGGCGGGACTTGGCCTGGGTCGGCGCGGTCATGGGCGTCTCGATGAATCCGGGAGCGATGGCATTCACCCGCACTCCCCGGGGACCCAACTCCACTGCTGCGACCCGCGTCAGCATGTCCACTCCGGCCTTGGCCGAGCAGTAGGCAGCCATCCCCTCGCTCACCTGCCGACCGGAGATCGACGAGATGTTGACGATGGCCCCGCCGCCGTGATCGAGCATCACCCGTGCCTCATGCTTGACGGCGAGGAAGGTTCCGGTGAGGCACACGTCCAGCACGGCACGCCAGCGATCTAGCGGGTGCTCTTCCACGGCGCCGAGGTATCCGATACCGGCGCAGTTGACCGCCACATCGATGCGCCCGTATGTGTCCACGGCCAACCCGACCAGTCCCTCGACATCGCTCTCCTGGGCGACATCGACGACAGCAGTCGCACTCGTGTCACCTTCGAGCTCCGTACCTCGTTCCTCGAGGAGTGCGGCGTTGCTGTCACCGATGACGACCGTGGCGCCCTCCGCCACGAAGAGTTGGACGGTCTGCCACCCGATACCCGATGCCCCGCCGGTGATCACCGCAACTTTCCCTGCCAGTCGACCGCTCATCGTCTCCCCGTCCATTGATCGCCCCGCTGATCATGCGCCGCCTGCCCGCTGCCTCACGCTGACCGGCATCCGCGGGGTCCCATTGGGCCTGGAGGAACTTGATCCTGATGTCGATATTGATGAAATGGTACCGTAGCGTCCCGTTCGACCACCGACCCTCGATCTTCGCTGGACGAGGCTGGATGCTGAAAGGAGCCTGCCGGTGGAACCGTTGACCGAACTCGGGTTCTACACCTTGGCGGGCCACTCCGACTCGCCGCGTGATCTCGTGGACGAAGTGCGACAAGCGGAGCATTTGGGCCTGGGGTCGGCTTTTGTCTCAGAGCGTTTCAACCTCAAAGACGCACCCGACCTTGTGCGGTGCCGCCGGGGCTGTCAGCGAGACGCTCGGCATCGCTTCCGCGGCGACGAACCACAACACCCGGCATCCTCTGGTCACAGCCACGTTCGCCACGACCATGCACCGGCTGACCGGCGGGCGCTTCGCCCTGGGGATCGGCCGGGGCTTCCCTGCACTTTTCACCAGCATGGGGCTCGAACCCGTCACGACCGCGCAGATCCGTGATGTAACGGGCATCTTGCGCCGTCTGTGGAGAGGAGAGACGATCCTCGGACACGACGGGCCGGCGGGCAGATATCCGTACCTTCACCAAGACGCGGACTTTGACGAAGACATCCCGATGCTGCTGGTGGCCATGGGCACCAGGACCCTCGAGCTGGCCGGCGAGTGCATGGACGCCGTCGTCTTGCACACCTTCTTCGGAGACGAGGCGCTCACCAATTCGGTCGCCAGCGTGCGCCGAGGGGCGGAGCGCGCCGGGCGTGATCCTTCCAGTATCCGGGTGTGGTCAGTCCTGGCCACCGTCGGCGACCACATCGACGAGCCGGCGCGACTCAAGAAGACGGTAGGACGGCTCGCTTCCTACCTCCGGGGCTACGGCGACGTGCTGGTGTCGGCGAACGGCTGGGATCCCGCCGTGCTGGCGAAGTTCCGGGCCGACCCATTCGTGCAGGGTTTCCGGGGCGCCTTCGACGCAAAGGCTTCCACCAGCGATCTCGAATACCTCGCAACGCTGATCCCCGACGAATGGATGGCGGCCGCCGCAACCGGCACCCCCGCACAGTGCAGCGCCACCATCCTCCGGCAATTCGGGCTCGGCGCGGACAGCGTGATCCTGCACGGTGCCACACCGGCCGAGTTGGCACCCATCCTCCCGGCGTACCGCGCCGCGCGTCCCCCCGGGCGCCCGACGATTGCCCGCCAATCCGGGTCGCTGTCCGTGAATCCGATCGCCGCTTGTGCCGGGGATCTCAGCGCGGCGTGGCTATCCGAGGCGCTCGACACCGAGGTCCGCTCGGTTTCGTCCGAGCAGATCGGCACGGGCCAGACCTCCTCGACCTATCTCTTGCACATCGATGCGGACGGGTGTGCGCCGACCCTGGTGGCAAAGCTCGCCGAGGGGGACGAGGCCGCGCGCCGTCAGGTTGCCACTGCGCATCGCAACGAGGTCGGCTTCTATACGCAACTTGCCGCCACGCTCGACGTGCGGACGCCCTCGTGTCGCTACGGTGCGATCTCCGATGACGGTACGCAATTCACGCTTCTCCTCGAGGATCTCTCGCCGCGCCGGCCAGGTCGTCAGGTCGACGGATGTCCGATCGATCAGATGGGGTATGCGGTCCTCAACTTGGCCGCCCTCCACGCCTGTCGATGGAACGACGACTCGCTGCGCACCATCGACTTTCTCACCCCGCTCACCCGCGAGCGCGCCGAGTTCCTGGGTGGTCTGGCGTCGACGGCGACCGAGCAATTCATCACTCGCTTCGAAGCACGAGTGGACTGGCGCGATGTCGTCACATTGCGTGAGGTGGCGGAGGTGCTGGTCCAGTGGCTCGTGAGCCGTCCCGCACCGTTCACGCTCATGCACGGTGATTACCGGCTGGACAACCTGATGTTCCCGCCGACGGGCAGTGACGTCGTCGCCGTCGATTGGCAGACCGTTACCGTCGCCCTGCCCGCGCGAGATCTTTCCTACTTCATCGCGACCAGTCTGCCCGTCGAGGAGCGCCGGAGTGCGGAGGAAGCGCTCGTCGAGATGTACTACGACGACCTCCTACGGCGTGGAGTGGAGGGGTACAGCGCCGATCACTGCTTCGACGACTACCGGTTCGGCCAGCTTCAGGGCCCGATGATCACGGTCCTCGGGACGATGACGTCCCAGGGAAGAAGCCGCTCCGCGGACGAGATGTTCCTGGCCATGGCCAGTCGCTCGTGCGCTGCTGTTCGTGACCTCGGATCGCTGAGCCTCGTATAGCGGGCCGTCACGACCGTTTGCGGCCCCGGGGACGACCACAGCCCGGCCCAGCACTTCTCCGGCAGCCAGCGCGCGATAGGCGTCGATCGCCCGCTCGAGAGGATACGCCGTAGCCTGCACCGTCAGGAGGCCGCGGGCGGCCAACTCGAGCACCTCGACCAGCTCTGCCCGACTTCCCCAGTAGACCGAGCGCACCGATACCTCGCTGGCCGGGAGGCCGAAGCGGAACGGCAATGTCCCTCCGGCGACGCCGATGAGCGTGATATCACCCATGCTGCGCGCGGACGCCGTCGCCAGCGCCAACGTGTCCGTCGACCCTACGCAGTCCAGGACAAGATCTGCTCCGCGGTTTCCCGTTGCTCGTCGTACCTCTTCCGCGACATCGTCATCCAGCGAGGATCCCGACATCCGCCCCGAGGGATGCCGCAAGCTCCAAAGGCCCCGTTTTCGTGTCGACCGCCACCACCCGTGCGGCGGTCGTCGCCTTGAGGATCTGCACCGCGACATGACCGAGCCCGCCGACGCCGATCACGAGCGCGGTGGCCGTAGGTCCGAGCTTGGTCGCCGAAAGGCGGATCGCGTGAAAAGGGGTGAGTCCCGGCGTCCGTCAGCGGCGCCGCCGCATAGGGAGTCAAGCCCTCGGGAAGCGGGACGAGGTAGCGCTGGTCAGGCACCAGCATGTACTCAGCCATCCCTCCATCGAGGCCCAGCCCGCTCCCTCGTCCCACGCGGTGCAACGGGTCTTCGCAGAGATTGTCCATGCCCTGCAAGCAGCGGGCACACTTCCCGCAGCCCCAGGCCCCATAGACGGCGACGGGCTGACCGAGCTCGACAGATCGCACGCCCGCACCAACGGCGTGCACCCGGCCGGCGGTCTCATGGCCCAACGTGAAGGGGACCGGCCACGGTGCGGTGGCGGCCGAACCGTGCATCATGTGCAGATCCGAATGGCAAGCGCCGGCAGCTTCCACCTTGATGACAACCTGTCCCGGCCAGAGCTTCGAGCTCGTCCACCTCGAGCAATTCGGCTTCCTCGTGATAGGTCGTCAGCCGCAGCGCCCGCATTTATCGAGCGTAACTGCGATGGGCGACGTGCGCGAAGAATCAGGGATGGAAGCCGGCGACGTCAGCCGACGTAGCGTTCGAGCCAAGCGTTCAAGGGACGGGCCGCGGTGAGGCAGGTGACGCACGCGATCCTTGGCTTTCTTGGTGCCGAGCCAGGCCGCGACCGGCCACGACCTGGACATGACGATCCCCTTGTGTTGCAGCAGCTCGATGCGAGGGTGGTCCTTCGGGTAGCCCCTCGGCGCCGTCTTGAGCACCTGATGGGCCGCCACGTCGTAACCGTCCTTGCGGAGCGCGGCCACAATCCCCTCCAACTCCGAGCCGGATTTCTGGCCGTCCACGGCGGTCCGGTAGCGCTGGAGCTGCGCAGGTTCGGGCATGTAGAGACCACTGCCGACGAAGAGCCCCTCGGCGGAAAACGAGATGTAGCCACCCGGTAGGTGGGCGGCGCAGTTCACCTTGTACGGGGACTTGTCCTTGCTGAACCGGACGTCACGATAGGGCCGAAAGACGCGGCCGGCCCCGAAGTCGTCGGTCAACTCGGCCAACAGCTCCTCCATCGGCCCCACGACGCTCTGCTCGTACACCTGCTTGTGCGCGTGCCAGTACGTCTTCGTATTCTCGGTTTCGAGTCCCTCGTAGAATTCGACGGCCTCGGCCGGCCACCCCTTGAACGCCATGCGCCATCCTTCCCGTTCTCAGGTCACTTGTGTACCGCAGAAGGAGAACGGTCGCCGCACCCTCGCATGCCGCGTGGCCGGCATGGCATCTCACCGCATGCGGTAGAACACAGGATATGAGCGACCCGGCGGCGACACCCGTGCCCACCAACCACACTCCCGACGGTGGCGTCCTCGTCGGCGACCCGGGCGCACGGCGCCTGGTCGTCTTCGAAGATCCCCAATGCCCCTACTGCCGACAACTGGAAGAGTCCAGCGGCGACTTCCTGCAGGGTGAGGTGACGAAGGGAACCATCGCTATCGAGTACCGGATGCGATGCTTCCTGGGCATCGAATCAGTCCGGGCGGACAACGCTTTGGCGCTGGCGGCGGAAGCCGGACGCTTCGATGAGCTCCGACGCGTACTTTTCGCGGCGCAGCCGCCGGAGCAGACGGGCGGCTTCACCATTTCGGACCTTACGGAACTCGGACGGCGAGTCGGGCTGCACGGCGCCGCGTACACGTCGGGGCTCCAAACTGGTCGCTACGAGCCGTGGGTGATCGAGACCGATCGCCTCTTCCAGGAGCAGGACCCCCAAGGGACACCAGCTGCGCTGCTCGGTGATGAGTCTGTCGACTCGCGCCTGCTCTTCGATCCCGACGCGCTCGCGGCACTCCTGCGCCGCTGAATCCACCCGATCGACCGGAGCGTCCCCGCTCCGTGACTTGGGGATATGTTCGGGGCATGCACAACGACATGAGGGTGCTCGACGGCGATGGCCACGTGCTCGAACCCTGGTCCGCCTGGACGTCACTCCCCGAGCAGTACAAGCCCACCGCGGTGACCGATGGCGACGGCCTCGACCACGTGCTCATCGGGGGGCAGGAGGTCTTCGTGGCCCGTCTCGGGCAGATGGGGCAACCGGGGACCGATGTCGGGCGCACCGAGCGGGCCCGTTCCGATGGAAGAAGCACGGACGGGTGCCTTCGACCCCGTGGCGCGCCTGGTCGACATGGACAGCGAGGGCATCGACGAGGTCGTGCTCTATCCGACCATCGGACTCGGCTTCTGGGGCATACAGGACCCGAAAGCGGCGACGGCAGTGGCCCGCGCCTACAACGACTGGCTGGCGAGCTACTGCGCGGCCGCTCCCGACCGTCTCTTCGGCGCGGCCATGGTGCCGTTCCAAGACCCTGACGCCGCAGTCAAGGAGCTCCGCAGGGCCCGCGACGAGCTGGGATTCGTGTCGGCGTTCGTCCGCCCGAACCCCTGCCTCGGCCGAACGCTCGTCGACCCGGACAACGACCGCTTCTGGGAAGAGGCGGAATCACTAGGGATGACCGTGGCCATCCACGAAGGATTCCAGAACGCCGTTCCCCCGCTCGGATCGGACCGCACGCCGACGAATGTCCTCGTGCTCCACGCCTGCTCGCACACCCTCGAGCAGATGCTCGCCTGCGCCCAGCTCATCGGTCTGGGCATTCTCGAGCGCCACCCGGCACTGCGATTCGTGTTCCTCGAGGCTGGCGGAGGATGGGCTCCCTACTGGCTGGAGCGTCTCGACCACCAGGTCCCCTCCTACCATCGCTACGCGCCGCCGATGTCGCTCCTGCCCAGCGAATACTTCGCCCGCCAATGTTGGGTGAGCTTCGAGGTCGACGAGCCCACGCTGCCGGCATTGGCACCGTTCATCGGCGCCGTCCCGGATCGTGTGGGGCTCGGACTACCCCCACGCCGACTCGACGTTCCCCGGCGCCACCGCGGAGCTTTTCGAGACCATCTCCACCCTCGACGAGGACGTCCAGCGCCGGATTCTCGGCCTCAACGCCGCAGACCTCTACGGAATGGCCTGAGAGGGCGAAGTCCGGGACCCTCAGCCGGGCATCACCATGACTTTGCCGGCCAGCTGACCGGAGGCGAGTTTGGCGCAAGCATCTGCCACCTCGTCCAGGGAGACGCTCTCCGGCTCCACCAGGAGGTCGACGGGCACCCGACCGTCAGCGAGCAGTTGCACGGCCTCGCGGATACCCCCTTCGTCATAGAGGGCCGAGCCGGTCACCGTGATCTCGTCGGTGAGCATGCGGAGAAGGTTCAGGTTCGTCGGCGGCACGATGACACCCACCAGTACCAGGAAACCCCCCGGAACGAGCGTATCGAACCCCGCGGTCACCGCGTGGGGATTTCCCGATGTCTCGATGACCGCATCGAATCGAAGCGCACTTCCCCCTGCGGACTGCCACGAGGTCTTCAGGCGACACCGCCTTCGCACCGAGTCGTTCGGCAATGGCCCGACGCAGAGGATTCGGCTCGCTCACCGTCACGTCGTCGATTCCCCGGGCGTGGAGAGCGACGACGGTCAGGGTACCGATCGGGCCGGCCCCGGTGACCAGCACACGTGCACCCGCCTTCGCCGTGCTCCGGGTCACCGCCGTGGAGGGCGACTGCGAAAGGCTCCGCCAATGCAGCGGCGCGTAGGTCGAGCCCGTCCGGGAGGGCCACGAGGGAGCCTTCACGCATACGCATGTACTGGGACCAGCCACCCTGCCCGTCATCGGGCCTGCGCACGCGACAGATGGACGGTCGTCCGGACAGGCAGGCGGGACACGAGCCACACTCGCCGCTCCCGCAGGTGACCCGGTCCCCCACCTTCCACGAGGTCACGCCGTCACCCGTCGCGACGACCTGCCCCGACCACTCGTGCCCGCCGATGAATCCGGGAGCGCCCCAACCGAAGATGCCGAGCTCCTCGACGATCGCATGCAGATCCGTGCCGCAGATTCCGCAGTACGCGATCTCGACGAGGACGTCGTGAGGATCGTTGAGCGGCCGGAATCGGAAACGACTCGACCGGCACCCTGCCCTCCCCTCGATAGACCGCGACGTGCATGGTCGACTTGTCGTCTCTCGATCCGCTCCGCGGGACTCGCCATGGGAAATCTCTCCGATCTGTGGGGACGGTCGCGCTGTGCCAGGACCACCCACCCCGGTCGTTGCGGTGCCAGCTAGTTCGAGCGGAAGTACTGGATCTCCACCATCATCGGAAGGAGATAGCCGATGTAACAGTTGACCAAGTCGGCCCCGGTCGCCTCGGCCAGATCAGATCGAGCTTCCTTGTCCGCCGTATGGCGCTCGACCTTCTTTTCGATGATCCGGACACGATCGTCCTTCTCCTTGTAGGTCTTCGCCTTGCCGAGCATCTCGTCGAGCTCGCCCTCGTCGAAAACCTGGATCCCGAAGTGATCGAGCGGGGGCGCGACCATCCCGTCCTTCTGATCGACGATGTAGAGGAAGACCCGGGGATCCGACATGAGCATGACCAACGGATTGCCCATTTCGCCCGTCGGTGTATAGGGCGTCCACCCGAACACCTCGTTGTAGAAGCCATGGATGTCCTCCCGGATCGACTCGTCCAGGGGCATGCTCATCGCGACGTGATTGATTCGAACATCCATCACGCGACCACCTTTCTCCTCGTTACCACCCGGCTCAGAGCTCTGGTGTCGTCCCCTCCCTCCCTTGCGGAGGCACCAATAGTGCCATTCCCGGGTGGCCTGTCCTTTGTCGGGCCGGGGCAGGCCGTGATCAGGACCCGGCCAGGGGCGGGGGCTCCCATTCGCCGAGGCGGCGGCTAGTCGGGTGGCCGATCCAAAGGGTGGGGTCATCAGGCCCGGGACGGTCCTCCTTGTGGACCCTGAAGCTACGGGGAGATCTCGAGTTCTGCCTCCTGTGGGGTGGGGATCACGTCGGGGATCCCGCCATGGCGGCGCGCCCTGATTACCTCGCATCGGCCCTCGCCGGTCGGCTCGGGAGCTAGCGTTTCGGTTTCATGCAGACGATTACGACAAGGGGACGCCCATGAGCGCCGGAGAAAGAGACTTCGCATCGCTCGCGCTACGAGCGGCCATCGGGCCGATGCTGATCGCCCACGGGTCCAACAAGGTCTTCGGCCAGGGCGGACTGGAGGGCACTACCCGCTGGTTCGACTCCCTCGGGCTCCGGCCGGCGGCCGTCCATGCGCGCATGGCCGCCGCCACCGAGATCGGGGCCGGGACGCTCATCACGCTCGGCGCGGCCAACCCGCTCCCGAGCGCGGCCGTCGTCGGCTTGATGGCGACCGCGGCCGCCACCGACCACAAGGGCAAGGGCTTCTTCGTCTTCAAGGGCGGTTGGGAGTACACCGCCGTGGTCGCCGCCGCCGCGACCGGCGCTGGCCGGTCTGGGCTACGGGCGCTGGTCTGTCGACAGGCTTCTGCGGCCGCAAGTCCCGCTCCGGTGTGGGCCTCGCCCTGGGGGCCGCCGCCTTCGGCGTCGCTCTCCGCCGCGGGCCTCCTGGCCGCCACCTACCGTCCCGACCAGGAGTCAGCCCGACTCGGACACTGGAGTGCCGACACCGGGACCAGCCGACGGCGAGAGCGAGGACGCCGAAACGGAGAGTCAGATCTCCTGAGACCGGCCATGCCCCGAGCGCCGTCGGGCACGCTGGCCATGCGAGATGGACCCGAGCCCTCGTCGCCTTGGGGGCCGCCGTCGCCGCAGCGATGCTGGTGGCAGCCTGTAGCTCCACCCCATCGGCGAACGCCCCCACCAGGAGCACCTCGACAACCGCGGCCGCCACGTCTCCACCACGACCTCCACCACGTCCGCGTCGACGACGACGGTGACCGTCCCACTGGAGACGCCCACCGGCGGTGAGTTCTACTCGCCTTCCAAGAACATCAGTTGTGAGATCGACGACACGACCTCGCTGCAACAGGTCTTCTGCCAGACCATGTCCCCCGCCACAATCGGTCACCATGAAAACGGACGGCACGTTGACGAAATGCGCCGGCCAACAGTGCCTGGGCAATCCCGGTGAGAACACGCCGACACTCCCCTACGGCTCGGCGACGGGCACCGGCCCGTTCCGCTGCCTGTCCTCCCCGCAAGGCATGACCTGCACGTCACGAGCGGGCAGCGGCTTCCAGATCGCCAGGGCGGGCATCACCAGCTCGGAGGATGAGGGAAGGGAGGTGCCCTTCCGCTCAGACGAATTCGGTGAGCTCGAAGCGGACCCCATTGGGATCCTCGAGCAGCACCATGCGGACCGGCCCCCGCGGGCTCTGCGCGGTGATCTCGCGCAGCGGTCCCGCCCAGCCCATCGACTTCGCAGTCGCCCGAGGACCGGATCGATGGCGCATTGGAACGCCACCAGCATGAGGCCTTCGGGCGGCATCTCGCCGGCAGGCTGCCGCGGCCCGGGCGTGCCGAAGTCGACCAGTTCGAGGATCCCGCCACCTTGATCGGGCATCGCCCAGGAAGACCGACCGGAGCGACGTCGACGGCACGTTGAACAGGGTCGGCCAATCCCCCTCGAACTCCCCGTCCATCATCAGCTCGAGACCCACGCCGTCACGCCAGTAGGCGAGCGAGCGTTCCATGTCACGGACGCGGATCACGGTGTGGTGAATCCACACGGTCAGTGGGCGTGGGGGTCGATGCCCTGCCTGGTGCCGCTGAAGGCGGCGTAACCGAGACGTACGCCCATGTTGCCCTCGTCCAGACCGAGCAGCTGGCGGAGGCTCGGGGTGAGCGCACCCTGCACCGCTGGCGCAAGGAGCGCGGCCCAGTTGTACTGGGTCCGGATGAAGGAAGCGACGTAGAACGCGATGAGGATGCGCCGGGGACGGTCCACGCTCCGGTTGGCGCCCGACGTGTGCCACAGCCGCCCGTCCATGGCCACGACGGAGCCTGCGGTCGCCGGGATCGGTACGGTCCGCGCGAGGTCGTCGTGGCTCGCCATGTCGTTCGTCGTGAACCGATGGCTTCCCGGCAGGTAGCGGGTGGCGCCGTTCTCTTCGTCCATGTCGTCGAGGCAGATGAACAGATTCGTGCCGTAGGGAGCGAGCCAAGGTTCGGGAAGCACGGCCATCAGGTCGTTGTGCATCCCCATCGACTCCGATCCGGGGAGTGAGATATTGGCCGACAGGCTCGAGAGCTGGTACCGCTCACCCAGCACCGACGACACCAGCTCCCTGACCGTCTGATCGTCGACCATGTCGCCGAATGCGGGGTGCTGGTCGAGGAGGTGGAGCACCCGCACGCTGCGGTCGTTCACGTCGACCCCCTCCCGAAAGAGGATCTGCCCCTCGGCCCGGGCGGCCTCGAGGGCGATCGAGAGACCTTCGCGCAACGCTTCCAGCTGCGTCCCCGGTGAAGACGCCGGGCAGGGTCACCCAACCGTCTTCCCGCAGTTGCTCGGCACTCTCCTCGCAGGAACGACGCGATCGGCCATGAAGACGACGTTATCCCTGCCCGGTGGGTGGAGTGCAGAGGCTCCCCGGAGATGTCGGCGCTACTCTGGGCGAAAGCGCTCGTGGCAGCACCGTTGGTGAAGACCGGAGAGTTATGGGGGATCGCAATGACAGACACCCTGATCACAGGCGGCTACGTCGTCGACGGTACGGGAGCTCCCGGCGACATCCGTGACCTCGCAGTCCGTGACGGCCGCTTCATCCCAGCCGACGATGTCAGCGGGTCGGCGGAGGTCATCGACGCCGCTGGGCTCGTCGTGGCCCCCGGCTTCGTCGACGTCCACACCCACTACGACGCCCAGCTGTCGTGGGATCCCGCGGCAAGCCCCTCTCCGCTCCACGGCGTCACCACCGCGATCGGCGGCAATTGCGGCTTCACCCTCGCGCCCGCCGGCGAAGCGCACGCCGACTACCTGATGCGGTTGATGGCGCAGCGTCGAAGGCATGCCGCTGGCGGCGCTCGAGGCCGGCCTCCCGTGGGACTGGAAGAGCTACGCGGACTGGGTCGCGCGTTTCGACGGGCATCTCGGCATCAATGCCGGCTTTCTCACCGGGCCACTCCGCCATCCGCCGGGTCGTGATGGGTGAGGCATGCCACGAGACGGCCACTGACGCGCAGATCCGGGAGATGGCGCGCCTCGTCACCGATGCGTGCCAGCGCCGGCGCTCTGGGGTTCTCCACCTCGCGGGCGCCCACCCACAACGACGGCAACGGTGAGCCGGTCCCCTCGCGGGGCGCGAGCCTCGAGGAGCTGGTCACCCTGGCCAGCGCGGTGGCCGGGATCGAGGGCACCACGTTGGCCGGCATCCTCGACGGCTCCCTCAACGGCTACACCCAGGAGGAGACGGAGCTGCTGACCGCGATGTCGGTCGGGGCCAACCGCCCCATCAACTGGAACGTTCTCGGCGGCACGACCATCAGCGGCGGCTCCCACACCCACCAGCTGGCGGCCTCCGACTACGCGGCGGCCCACGGCGGGCGGGTCGTCGCCCTGACGCTCCCCCACAGCATGGGGATCCGCCTCTCCTTCCTCTCGGGCTTTGCACTCGACGGCCTCCCGGGCTGGGGCCCGGTGATCAAGCTCCCGGTGGCCGAACGGATGCGGGCCCTCTCCGATCCCCAGGTGCGCCGTCGCCTCAGGGAAGGCGCGGCCTCGGACACCGGCGTGCTGCGTCTTCTGGCCAACTGGTCGCGCCTGCAGGTGGTCGAGGTGACGAGCGAGGCGAACCGGGCGCATCGAAGGTCGCACGATCGGGGAGATCGCCGCCGAGCGGGGTGCCGACCCCTTCGACGTGCTCTGCGACAT
This sequence comes from uncultured Acidimicrobiaceae bacterium, assembly GCA_963755665.1. Taxonomy (GTDB): domain Bacteria; phylum Actinomycetota; class Acidimicrobiia; order Acidimicrobiales; family RAAP-2; genus Bog-473. The sequence continues at coordinate 206,530 of CAVWKU010000011.1, read as the reverse complement.
CGTCGTCGCCGACGAGCTGCGCACCGGGCTGCGACCCGCCATCGCCCCCACGGGGGCGCAGGAGTGGAAGCTCCGGGCCGACGTCTGGCGCGATCCGCGGACCGTCGTCGGGGGCTCGGACGCGGGTGCCCACCTCGACATGATGTGCGGCGCCACCTATTCCACCGCGGTGCTGGCCCACGGCGTGCGGGAGTTCGGCGTGATCTCCCTCGAGGAGGCCGTGGAACAGCTGAGCGACGTCCCCGCCCGGCTCTACGGCCTGCGTGGGCGGGGGCGGATCGCAGACGGCTATGCCGCCGACACCGTGATCTTCGATCTCGACACGGTCGGCTACCAAGCCCGAGCGAATGCGCGAGGACCTCCCGGGCGGCGCATGGCGGCTCTATGCCGAGGGCGTGGGCATTCACCACGTCCTGGTCAACGGCACCGCCGTCGTGCACGACGGAAGGATCGTGGGCAACACGCCCGGGACGCAGCTCCACGCCGGGCGTGACACCTACACCGTGACGCCCTAACGACATGGCCTGAAAGTCCTGACCCAGCATCTCCGATCGCCTGGAGGCTGCTCTCACATCGGCTGCCCGCAGCTCGCCATCTGTGCTCGACTTCGGTGTCCGAGCGCCACCTTCGGAATTGAGATTCGGGGTCATCTCTTAATCAGATGGATAAGACATTTGTGATTGTTTTTTCCGATGGAAGCTGGTACACTCTCCTTGTCGAGATTTTTGAGACCCACATTGAAGGAGCCGTAGATGAGCGCACCGCGACGTAGTAGACATCGGAGAACTCGAGCTTTTTGCTGGTTGCACGAAGGCCGAACTGCGGAAGATCCGCTCGCTGACGACCTACCTCCAGGTCCCCAAGGACCAGGTGCTGATGCGGGAAGGCAGCCCGGCCCACGAATTCATCATCATCGACAGTGGCACGGCCGAGGTCTCGCGGGAGACCGGCGATGGTGTGGCCAAGGTGGCGGAAGTCGGGAGCGGTGAGTTCCTCGGCGAAATGGCGCTGCTGAACGGTTCACGCCGGACTGCGACGGCCACTGCAGCCACGGATCTCGGAGTCCTCGTCAGCTCGGCCAGTGAGTTCCGCTCCATTCTGCGCCTCGCCCCTTCGGTGGCGGACAAGATCGTCAAGGCATCGGTCGAGCGGTCCGCACCGCTCGAAGTTGCTGCCTGAGCAGGAGTTCAGTCCAGGCCTCTCTCAGCGCACCCGTACGCCGAGTCGTTTGACGCCACGTACGTAGCCGTCACGCGCGTATTCCATCGGGCCCTCCGGCTCGATGCTGCGCGTGCCCGTCAGGAGTTCCTCGAAGAGAACACGTAGCTCGAGACGAGCGATGTGGGCCCCCATGCAGAGGTGGGGGCCTGTGGCAAACGTGAGATGCCGGTTGGGCTGCCTCACGAGATCGAGCTCGAGTGGTTCCACGAACTCGTCGGCGTCGAAGTTGGCGGAGGCCACGAATCCGGCGACGGGTTCCCCTGCTGCGATGTGCTGTCCCCGAATTTCGAGATCGCACGCAGCAGTGCGCCGGATGTAGATCACCGGGCTCGACCACCGCAGTAACTCCTCGATGGCGCTCTCGGGGATTCGCCCCGCCCTCTCCCGGAGCCAGGCCAGTTTGCCCGGGTCGCTGGAGGAGGGCGAGCAGCGCGTGGCTGGCACTGTTGCGAGTCGTCTCGTTGCCCGCTGCGGCCAGGGTGAAGACGAATCCCATGAGCTCGTCCTCGCTGAGGGTGTCGTTATCCGCCGCCGCCACAATCACCGACATGACGTCGGTGCCGGGGTTGCGGCGGCGCAGCTCCGCCAGCTCGAGTCCGTACGCCCACATGTGCTCCATGGCCTCGAAGAATTCGCCGGGTGTCGGTGCGTACTCGGGATCGGTGGGCGTCGTCAGCGTGTTCGTCCAACGGGCGAGGGCCGCACGATCCGCATCCGGCACGCCCAACAGGTCACAGATGGCGTGGAGCGGGAACTGGCTTGCCACCTCCCCGACGAAATCGAATGAGCCGAGGTCGACGGCCCGCTGGACGATGTCGCGGGCGATCGTCCGGAAGTGCGCCTCGAAGCTGCGGACCACCGCAGGGGTGAAGCCGCGATTGACGAGCCGCCGGTTGCGCACGTGCGCCGCTCCGTCCATGGTGATCATGGCCGGCTTTCCTCCGTCCTCTGACACCGTCGTATGGGTGGCGCGCATGGTGACGCCACTGCCCGACAAGAAACGATCAGGCTCGCGCAGCATCATCGACACGTCCTCGTAGCGCGAGAGCACCCAGGCGGACTTTTCGTGCCCCTGCAGGTCGCAGGGAAGGCGCACACACGGCGCGTCGTCCCTCAACCGCGCGAACACCTCGTTCGGCAACCCGTTCTTGCCGGGGTCGCCGTTGGCATAGACATCGGGGTCGAAGACATCGACCCCGAGAAGATCCCTGGTGTGCATGGTCCCCCTCCTCCCGCTGCCCGGCTCTTTCCGGGTGGGTCAGCGCCGCTCGAGAATCCCCCGGAGATACGCCGCCTGACCGACGTGCTGCAGATCGTCGGCGATCACGCTCACCAGACGGATGCTCACCGTCACCGGCGGGTCCCAACCGTCATCCACCACCCGCGCCAGACTCCGTCTCGTCGAGCGATCGGACGAACACCAGGGACCTTTCATGGACATCCTCGAAGTACCCCAGCAGCAGAGCGCCGTCCGCAACGACCTTGGCCGATTCATCCGGGCCGTGGCCATAGCCGGTATCACCCGGAGTCGAGCGGTAATCCGAAACGTGTGACCCACCCATTTTCCGTCCAGACCTGCGGTCGCCCGGCCAGTTCGGCCACATGGTCGTCCTGAATACGGGTGAGGTGCCACACGAGCCAGGCGATGGAGTTGGTTTCAGCGTCCAGACGGAAGGCCAAATCCTCCGCCGAGAGGCCGTTCACCGCCGGATGCACGGCGTCGCGGATCCTCTCGAACGCATCCATCAGGAGGTCGCGGCTCGACATCGGTGTCTCCTCCTCGGCTCACTGCCTCTTCGGCTCACTGCAGCGATCGTTGTCCGCGAGAGCCTAGCCATGGTCGCCATTTGCGAAATCGCCCATTTACACAGCACGCCGGGCTCGGCGGTGGTTTCCCTTGTCTGCGAAGCGTGGCACACGCCCCCGGATATGGTTCTGCGTGATGTCCCCGTCCACCAGAAGTACCCGGCGCACTGGCCCAACGGTCATTGCCCTCGGCGTCCTCGTGTGCACCCTGGCGATCGGTGCGTGGAAGCTCCCGGCCGCGGCCGCGATCGCTGGCGTCGCACACCCTGCGCCTTCGGCGGTCATCCGCCACCTCGAATCGGGCTCGGCCGGGCCGGACGCGGTGACCGCCTTCGGATCAGCGTCGTCCGCGGTGGCCGGCGTCTCGCTGCCCGGCCTCAATGCACCCATTGTCGGTATTGCGCTCGACGCCCGACGGGCACGGCTACTGGCTGGTGGGCGCCGACGGCGGGGTCTTCACCTTCGGCGATGCCGCCTTCGCAGGGTCCCTCGGCAACCTCACGCTCAATGCACCCATTGTCGGTATTGCCTCGACGCCCGACGGGCATGGCTACTGGCTGGTGGGCGCCGACGGCGGGGTCTTCACCTTCGGCGATGCCGCCTTCGCAGGGTCCCTCGGCAACCTCACGCTCAATGCACCCATTGTCGGTATTGCCGTCGACGCCCGACGGGCGCGGCTACTGGCTGGTGGGCGCCGACGGCGGGGTCTTCACCTTCGGCGATGCCGCCTTCGCAGGGTCCCTCGGCAACCTCACGCTCAATGCACCCATTGTCGGTATTGCCGTCGACGCCCGACGGGCGCGGCTACTGGCTGGTGGGCGCCGACGGCGGGGTGTTCACCTTCGGCGATGCCGCCTTCGCAGGGTCCCTCGGCAACCTCACGCTCAATGCACCCATTGTCGGTATTGCCGCCGACGCCCGACGGGCATGGCTACTGGCTGGTGGGCGCCGACGGCGGGGTGTTCACCTTCGGCGATGCCGCCTTCGCAGGGTCCGATGCGGTGACAACGACGCAGGGGGCTGCGGCCGTCGGGCTGGCCGCCGGTGCAGGCGGCTACTGGATCGCCTACGGGCCCGATGGCGCAAGCGAGATGATCCCGGCCATCGCCAGGTACGTCGCCACCCGGAGCGACAACGTCACCGTGGCGGTCGAGAACATCCGCACGGGCCAGATCCTGCAGTTCCGCCCCGGACTGGTCGAGCACACCGCGAGCACGCTGAAAGTCGACATTCTGGCGACGCTCCTCACGCAGGCGCAGGCGGCTGGTCGCTCACTCACACCGGCCGAACAAGCGCTCGCCGTTCCCATGATTGAAGACAGCCTCGACAGCGCGGCGGATGCGCTCTGGGTGCAGCTCGGTCCTGCGGCCGTCGGCGCATTCGAGCGGGCGGCGGGCATGACGTCGACGACCCCCGCCACCGATGGCATCTGGGGCACCACCACGACGACCGCGCTCGACCGCCTCGCCATGATCCGCACCGTGGCGCAACCCAATGGTCTGCTCTCGGACGCATCGCGGGCCTACATCCTCAACCTGATGGAACACATCAACTCCGTCGCAGGACTGGGGAGCAACGGGAGGGGTCCCCCCCGGCGTCACGGTGGCGTTGAAGAACGGGTTCGCGGTCGACGACGGATGGCAGATCAACACCACGGGCTGGGTCGACGGGGACGGACGCGACTACTACATCGCCGTGCTGACCGATGGCAACGCGACCGAGTCCTACGGCATCGACACGGTCAATGCGGTCTCCTCCATCGTCTGGAACTCGCTTGCTCCCTGACGCACTCCCGAACCGCCGTCAGCGCGGGCCGTCATGCGAGCTCGGCGCCGCACAACTGAAGTCGTGACCCAGAGACAGCCAACCGCACCCACGGTAAGTGCGGCCCACGGCGAAAGCAACGCAGCGAAGAGCACGGTTGCCACCACCTCGACGGCGACGGTGACGCGACGCGCCGTAGGCCCGAAGGTGAAGAACCGCCGATGGAACGCCGACAGGGCTTCGGTGCTGGTGATCTGCCGACCGAGATACACCGAGAGGCCGCGCACGAGTCCGAAGAGGGCCCCGACCAGGACGCCGAGCAGCGGTTGCCCACTGAGGGCGCTCAAGACGATCATCAGATACACGGCGGAGGTCATGATGTAGGTGGCGAGGCCGGTGCCGATCTGCCATCCGAACCCTGCTCCGTACACCCACGGGCGGAAACGGTCGAGCCACCGCTCGTTCACCTGGCGGTGGTGAACGGGAAGTTGGAATCCGACCAGGCGGGAGTCGGACAGCACCGCGACGGCACTCGCGGCGAGGCCGACCAGGGTGACGGCACGCGAGGTGAGGGAGATCCTGTCGACGGCCACCGTCAGCCCTGCCACACAGAGGCCCAGCGTGACGCCCCCCATCACGCTGCCGGCGACGTACCACACTGCGGTCGTGCGGAAACGATGGCCTCGCCCCACCTCGCTGAGTGGGGTGATCGATGCCAGCATCGAGAGGCCACACGGGGACCACGTCGATCGGACAGCCGCGACCAGGGTGACAGCGATGGCGGCCATGACGACCCAGATGGTCATGTGACTCCTTCTCTCATGCGGCCGATCCGTAGAAAAGGGCGTCGCCGAAGGTGAAGATGCCGCCGTCTGCGGCCACGAACCAGTAGCCCTGCCCCGTCGGGGTCGACGCCATGGCAACGACGGGCTTGTTGAGGACCGTGCCGCCCATGGAGCCGTAGAACAGGGCGTCGCCGAAGGTGAAGATGCCGCCGTCTGCGGCCACGAACCAGTAGCCCTGCCCCGTCGGGGTCGACGCCATCCCCACCACCGGCTTGTTGAGGACCGTGCCGCCCATGGAGCCGTAGAACTGGGCGTCGCCGAAGGTGAAGATGCCGCCGTCTGCGGCCACGAACCAGTAGCCCCGCCCCGTCGGGGTCGACGCCATCCCCACCACCGGCTTGTTGAGGACCGTGCCGCCCATGGAGCCGTAGAACTGGGCGTCGCCGAAGGTGAAGATGCCGCCGTCGGCGGCCACGAACCAGTAGCCCTGCCCCGTCGGGGTCGACGCCATCCCCACGATGGGCTGGTTGAGCTGCGTGCCGCCCATGGAGCCGTAGAACAGGGCGTCGCCGAAGGTGAAGATGCCGCCGTCTGCCGCCACGAACCAGTAGCCGTTGCCGGTCGGGGTCGACGCCATCCCCACGATGGGCTGGTTGAGCTGCGTCGTCGACTCGTCCCCATCACCGGGAAAATCGCCGTAGGGGAAGAGCTTCCCGAACGAGGTGAGGAGGGCGTAGCCCGCACCGTCCGTACTCGACGTCATGGTGACCACCTGGCAGTTCGTGGCCGCCGACCCGCACGGGGCTGACGGTGGTGCCGTCGTCCAACACGCCACGTTCTGCTCGGCCGTCCCGTTGTCGACCGCCACCGCGGTCGTGCAGGTCGGATCGACCTCCCAGGGCGGCACACATGCCACCACCCGGCACACGATGCGACCCATGCAGGCGACGTCCTGGTTGCATTGGCCGTAGCGAAACTGCAGGCAACCGACCATGTACGAGTTGCAGCCGTCCGGACCGCAGCCACAGTTCGTCCCGTCGCACTGGGTGTCACAGAACGGGAAGCCGCTGCCACAGCCGGTCGTGCACTGACATGTGGCGTTGCAGTCCATGTAGTAGCGAGGGCCGCCGCAGAACGACGAGTTGTCCGCCTTCCACCAACCCCCCATCACCGTGTTGCTCGGGCAGTAGTTGTACCCCCCGTTCACGGAGCAGCAGAAATCCGTGAACCCCGAACAGCACGTCGTTCCACACCCGCACTGAGAATTACCGCAGGAGCAGATGGCCCCGTAGGCCGTACCGGGCTTCAGCGCGAGGTCGATTCCCGCGCCGATCGCCACCGCACTTCCGGCGAAGGCCGACCGGTTGATGAAGCCGCGTCGGGACAGGCGGGTGCCGAGAAAGCTTGACGTGCGCTCGACCAGCGCCGTCGAGAACGTCACAGGCGCATCACCGTCTCCCCGACACCCCAACCGCGCGGCGGGCGGCCTCCAGCGATCCGAGCACCGAAAGGGTCAGGTACGACAACCAGGCCCCGACGGCCGACACCATGAGCACTGGGGCGCCGTGCAGTGGTTGGTGGCCCAGCACCGTCAGGATCGTGCCCCCGGTCGACGCCGATGTCGCGACGAACGCCGCAGCGAATGCGAACAGAAGGTCCACTGCGACGTGGAGGAGGGTTGCCGGAGTATCCGGAGTCCCGAAACAACCGCAACTGGCGAGTGCGCCACCCCGAGCACGCGCATGGGCCACGACCCCGGCGAAGACCACATACGAAGCGGCGACCAACGCGGCCGGCACTGCTCGCGGCAGGACGAATGCCACCACACCGAGACTGGCTTCAACGAATGCCGCGACGCGGATGATCGAGCGCACCCGGCGAAGGTCGGCGAGCACCCCGAGCCGTGCCGGCACGAGCGGTGCAAGGGCCCGGGCGGTGTCGTCGGGTCTCGCCGCCTTACTTGCGCCGGCAGCGATCAGGAGGGTGCAAGCGATCAGATACGGGCCGATCAGTTCCACGATGCGGTTCCCGCGTTCACCGAGAGGGGTGGGGGACTGACAGACAACGCGGCGAGGAGCGCATTGACGCGGGGGAGCAGGACATTTCTTCGCGCGTGGCTCCCGAGCACCGCGTAGAACGTAAAAGGCCGGCCGGCTTCGGTGAAGAACCACTGGGTGCCCGACTGCCCCCCGAGGCCACGCCGGAGCAACGTGGTGCGGAAGTCGTCGACGCCCAACGACCGTTGCATCCCCTGGCGGGCGAACAACGCCTTGCCCGCACTCTCAGGGCCGTACTCGAAGAGAACGGCGAAGATGTCCTCGGGGCCCATGAGGGTCACGGCACCCGCACCGAAGTCGCCCACATCAGCCGGGAGCGGGAAGGTCGCAAAGTGTGCGACCGGATACGAACTCTCCCCGACGAGGTGGGGGCGTATGAAAATGCGCCCTTCGAAGCCGTCTGGCAACAGCGCGCTGATGCCATGGGCGCGGAGCGTGGTCATATGGTCAACCGGCCCTCCGCACAGGGTCGGCGGGCACCTGCTCATCGGGTGGGAAGACGTCGGCGAGCGACCGCGGGTACAGACTCCGATGACCGGGGCGGATACCGGCGGCGAGCAGTTCGTCATCGTTCGCCGATTCGCGTGCCGGGCCGTCGAGGCCGTCGGCAAAGATCCTGCTCCGACTCCCCGGCTCGAACGGGCGCACGTCCACCCGGGCCCGCCGCACCAACTCCGTCACCTGACTGAAGTGGTTCGCCACTCCTTCGCCGACGCGTCGAGCAGAGGCACCGTCGACCAGCACGAAGAAGGGGGAGCCGGGTACCTCATAGTCCCCCCAGGCGTCGGTGGACATGATGACAGCGAGGCGCTCAGGCGCTTTTGCCTTCACTTCGGCCTGAATCTCGAACTCAGGACCCTTGGTCACCACCAACAGGCGAATGTCCTCAGGGAGGCCGAGTTCGTGCGGCCTCTGCAACGCCTCCCAGAAGGCGGCGCAGGTCGTGCAGCCCGAAGACAGGAATGCAACGAGGGTGAGCGTGTCATGACCCGTGAGGGTCATGGCCAATGCGTCGCCATCGGGAGTCACACCGGAGATGGTCGGCGCCGAGGCGGAGTCACGTTCCCCGGGGAGCGCTGGACCCATGGTGAACGGCACCGCCACCGCGCGCGCCGCATGGTCCACGCCGCTCTGGTGCCCGTGCTCGCCCACCGGGGACGCCGATGGATCGCCAACGCCTGCGCCGAGGTCGTGCAGCGCTTTCAAAATGTCGGCGTGACTTCTGAGGAGTCCTGCGACGAGCACCCCGAGCATGAGGACGACGAACGTCAAGACCAGAACAAGTGCCACCATTGCGTGTCCTTTGTGTCAGGGGAACCGAGGCGAACTCTACCGGCCACATCCGCCGGATCAGTGGACACACCACCATCAGTAGGATCCCGTCATGCCCCCGATCACCCCTTGTCTCTGGTTCGACGGCACTGCGCAAGCGGCGGTCGATCACTACATCGCCATCTTTCCGAATTCGCGACGGCTCACCGACAGCTCGGGAGAAGAAACACCGATCGTGGTGAGCTTCGAACTCGACGGGCGGCCGTTCATGGCCCTCAACGGGGGGCCGGAGTTCCAACTCACGCCCGCGATCTCATTCGTCGTTAACTGCGAGACCCAAGCACAAGTCGACCATTATTGGGATCACCTCGTCGAGGGGGGCCAGCCCTCGCGATGCGGGTGGCTCACGGACCGCTTCGGCGTGTCATGGCAGATCGTGCCGGACCGACTGGGCGAGCTCATGAGCGACCCTGATCCGGTGGTGGCACAACGGGTGAGGGACGCCATGCTGCAGATGGTGAAGCTCGACATTCCCGGACTGGAAGCGGCGGCGAAAGGCACAGGCTCATGAACGACACGGGCTCATGAACGACACCGACGCCGTCGTAGAGCACATCCTCCGCACGTACGCAACGATCACCGTCGTGGGCACCAGCCAAAATCCCTCCAAGCCCGCACACAATGTGCCGGCCCGCATGCAGGCCCACGGGTGGCGGATCATCCCGGTTAATCCGCACGCCGATCAGATTCTGGGTGAACCGGTCTTTCGCTCACTCGCGGACGTTCCCGAACAGATCGGGTTGGTCGATGTCTTCCGGCCGTCGCCCCAAACGCCGGAGATCGCCCGTCAAGCCGTTGCGGTGGGGGCCACCGCCCTGTGGCTTCAGCTGGGGATCACGTCCGAAGAAGCTCGCTCCATCGCGGAGAGCGCCGGACTGCTCTATGTGGAGGATCGCTGCCTCATCGTCGAGCAACAAAGGCTCGGTCTCCAAGCACCTGCATAGTCGGCGGACGACATCACGGACGGACAACGTGCCGTGGCATTCACCCGTGAACGGCGCCCTCGTCCGGCCTACGCTGCCGTCATGCGCGCCGTTCAATTCGACATGTCGGACCTCTCCTTTCCCGCCACGCTGGTCGAGCTACCCGAACCTGACCTGCCCGACGAGACGTGGGTCCGGATCGCGGTGACGACCGGGGGCATCTGTGGGAGCGACCTCCACCTCTTCTCCCACAACACGGGGCCCTCCCCCACTCTGTACTCCCTGGGCGGCCAGGCCTTCGTCTTCGGACACGAGATCGCCGGACGTATCATCGAGGCGGGATCCGATTGCCCCTACCCTCTCGGCACACGCGTCGCCGTGGATCCATGCATCCCCTGCGCCGCCCGAGGGATCGATCCACTCTGTGCCACCTGCGCCCAGGGGTGGACATCCTCGTGCCTCAACCTCGACAGCCGGATCGTGAGTTCGGGCCGGACCCTGGGATTCACCTCGAAACTCGGCGGCGGGTGGAGCGACCAGGTGCTGGCGCACGTGTCGATGCTGCACCCGCTCCCCGATGACGTCACCGATCGCGGGGCTAGCCTGCACGAGCCCGTCTCGATCGCCGCTCACGGGTTGCTCCGCGCCGCACCCTCGGACGGTGACCCGGTATTGGTGGTCGGGGCCGGCATCATCGGTCTCGCCACCGTCGCGGCGGTCAAAGGCCTCTTTCCCCGCTGCCCGGTGACCGTCCTCGCCCGCCACGCCCACCAAGGTGACGCCGCTGCCGCGTGCGGGGCCGAGCACGTAGTGCTGACGGACCCGGACAACGGCCACTTCGAGGAGCTCGCGCAGATAATGGGCGTGCGCCAGGTGGGCCTGGGCAACGACACCATGCTCATGGGCGGCTTCCCCTACGTGGTGGAAGCGGTCGGCGCGCCCAGGTCGATCACCGAGGCGCTCCGTGCCGTGGCCCACCGGGGAACGGTGCTGCTCCTCGGTGCCGCCGGCATCAGTGAGGTCGATCTGACCCCGGTCTGGTACAAGGAGGCGGCACTCGTGGGCTCGATCGACCACTCCGTCGATGCGGGCTCCGCGCCGGGGCTGGCCGGCGGACCCGACCGTCACTCCGTTGACCGCGCCCTCGATGTCCTTGCTGCGGGCTTACTCCCCGACAGTGTGGTGGTGACCCATGAGTTCTCCCTCGACGACTACCGAGAGGCGATCGAAACGGCCATCGATCGCGAGAATTCGCATGCCATCAAGGTGGTCTTCCGCCCCGAGTAGAGGCGCGACCAGGGTCTTGCCAACCCCCCGTGCCGCGAACGGCCGGTCACAGTCAACATTTATCCTTCTCATACCTTTCCTTGACCTGGCATACAGATCGGTACGTTTCAATGCCTTCATGGCAGCCTCCCCAAGACGGAGGCCGAGGCCGAAGGAGACACGATGACGGACGAAGTATTCGAGCAGCCCGGCGAAGCAGCCGCTCATGAACTGGACACGCCGCCCTATCCGATTGCCGGCGTACCGACACCGGGCACGGGCATTCCGCTCCCGCCCGTAGGTGGGCAGATTCCCGAGACGGCCCAGGTTCCACAGATGCCGCAGATGCCGCAACCCACCCCGGAGCAGACCCCGCCCATGGGCGCACCTGCGTCGGTTCCCCCCGCAGGTGCGCCATACGGCTCTTACGCCCTCGGAGCCTTGGCCGGCAACCCACAACTGGGATCGCCCTCGGGGTCGGGCCCGGTGGGACCTCCCACCAATCCGACCTGGGGTACGCCACCGCCTCCGGCCGAAGCCCCACGCCAAAGTGGTGGCCGCCGGCACATGGCCGCCATCTTCGGAGCGGCCGCCGTCGTTGCGCTCGCCGCTGGTGTCGGGATCGGCCACGTGGCATGGACGAGCAACTCGAACTCGCTCTCGACAGCCGCATCGAACAACACCCCGTCGTCGAACAACTCGGGTTCATCGGGATCCAACCCCTTCGGGAACAACCCCTTCGGCTCGGGCTCGTCCGGTTCGGGTTCGTCCGGTTCGGGCTCGTCCGGTTTCGGGTCGTCCGGTTTCGGGTCGTCCGGTTCGGGCTCGTCCGGATCTTCCGGCTCATCCGGGTCGAGTTCGTCCGGTTCGTCCGGACCGAGCGACGTGTCGGCCATCGCCAGCAAGGTCGACCCCGGCTTGGTGGACATCAACACCACGCTCGGGTACGAGCAAGAAGAGGCAGCTGGAACCGGCATCGTGCTGAGCTCGTCGGGGGTGATCCTGACGAACAACCACGTCATCGACGGAGCGACCTCCATCAGCGTGACCGACATCGGCAATGGCAAGACCTACTCGGCCAGCGTCGTGGGGTATAGCCGGACGAAGGACATCGCCGTCCTTCAGTTGCACGACGCTTCTGGCCTGCAGACCGCAACCATCGGAGACTCCTCCAACGTCTCGGTCGGCCAAGGCGTTGTCGGAATCGGGAACGCCGGCGGAACAGGTGGGACACCGAGCGCTGCCGGGGGGACGGTTACGGCCCTCAATCAGTCGATCACCGCCAGCGATGAGGGTGACGGAAGCTCCGAACAACTCACTGGGCTCATCGAGACGAATGCCGACATTCAAGCCGGTGATTCAGGCGGGTCGCTTGTGAACACTTCGGGAGACGTCATCGGCATCGACACCGCGGCCTCGGCTGGATTCTCGTTCCAGTCCTCGGGTCAGTCGTCCGGCAACCAGGGCTATGCCATCCCCATCAATGAGGCGATCACGATCGCCAAGCAGATCGAGCTGGGGACCTCCTCCTCCACCGTCCACATCGGGACCACGGCGTTCCTCGGCGTCGAAGTGGCGCAAGGTTCGTGCAGCAGTGGGAGCGGTGACTCAGGTTCCGGTTCCGGCTTCGGTGGCAACTTCGGGGGCAGCTTCGGATCCGGAACCGGATCGGGATCCGGCTCTGGTAACTCCTCATCCTCAGGAGCGTTGATCTGTTCCGTCATTACGAGTTCACCCGCGCAGCAAGGCGGGCTGGCCGAAGGTGACACCATCACCTCGTTCAACGGCCAGACCGTCGCCTCGCCGAGTGCGCTGACCAATCTCCTGTTGCCCTTCCACCCGGGCGACAAGGTGTCGGTCACGTGGACCGACTCGTCCGGGCAATCGCACACGGGTTCCGTGACCCTTTCGTCAGGCCCGCCCCAGTAAGACGTGCCGGGACACCCGGCCCGCATGGAGAGGGGTGACACGGTCACAGTAGGATCGTCGGGTTGTCTGGCCTGTTTTCCCGCAGGTCAGACAACCCGACGTGTTGCCGTGCCCGGCCCGACCGGCGGGGACGCCAACCGGTCTGTACCCTGAGGCCCAGCGCCACCCTGAAGGGAGTTCCGCGTGACCATGGATCAGGACGCCGACGAAGACACTTCGATCGAAGATGAATTCCTCACCGACGAAGAACTCTGTCGCTTGGCCTTGGCCGCAGACCCGACCGCACCGCTCAGCGATGAAGCCGTCCCTCTCAGTCTCCATCTCGCCCAGTTCGCAGGAGCGGCTCTGCCCGGATGGTACATGGCACCCGCGACCGCTCGAGGCGGTAGACGTTGGCGAACGCCCATCGTCGTGGCCATCATCGCGGCCTTCTTGCTCATTGAAGCATTGGGCCTGTGCAACACGTTTGGCCAGCTGAGCCTTGCCTAAGGCACCCCGTGCAACCTGATGGGCGGCCCTTCAGATGCCTCACAGCTTTAGGCCATCCACCGACACCCGCCGTTAGGACTGATGGCCAGTACCGCCTTCATTGGCTTGGCGTTCAATAAATTATGGCTTACCGGCGGCAACCCAACTGTTTACACGGCTATCGCTGATGCGCCGGGCGGTAGCCATGTTCGCCCAGGTACGAAAGCGCGTCTTTTCGTCGGCACTCAGCTGGGAGAACAGGGTTTTATCGCTGGAACCGGTACTTGGGCGGGCGGCACGCGTGCGTGCCGCGCTACCACCACTCGCCCGTCCTTTTGCAATGAACGGTGCAAACGCCGCACGCACCCGACTCGCATTGTCGCTATTTACATCGATCTCGTAGGACTTGCCGTCCAAGGAGAAGTGCACGGTTTCGGCGGCGTCCCCCCCGTCAATGTCATCGGTCAGCTTGACTATTACGGTTTTTGCCATGAATCCATACTGACAGATTGCATCGCGATAAGCCAATTTTCTCGAAAGGGGAAGCTCAAACCTTAAGCTATATTCCCTGGTCGATCTAGCAAAGTGACGTTACTAGAACCGGCAATCCGTTTAGCCAATAGCGTCTAGTAGGCACTTTGGTCGTCCCCCGGGCACCCGGACTACGCTCGCTGCGGCAATCGCCCAGATCATCGGCCTCCTCACATGAGGGGACGGGGAGCAGATTCTGTGCATCATTCGTCAGTTGGGTGCGGTTCTCGTAGGCTTCATGTGCCCCGGCGCGCCAGATTCGACCCCTTTTCCCCCTCCGTCGGATCGGGGCGCGTCGGGGCACCTTTTTGGAAGGGTCGACCCGGTAGTCATCCCTTAGGACGCGCACCGGCATGAGGCCCAATGATCTCCGACCAGAATAGGACGATGGGTCGGCGGAAGAATCGAACGAGAGGTACCGGACGAGGACTCCCTCAAGCTCGACCTCTGTCGCTTGGTTCGCACTGGCGGGCGGACGGGGCACCAAAGACCGCTTTTCGATCACAACAGGACGCTCTACGCGCGGCAAATGTGCGAGAGATCGAATCGGGGACCGTATTGCACGTTTACCGTTGCGACTTTTGCTCTCTTTGGCATTTGGCAAACAGTTCTGCGCGTGAGCGCTAACGACTCGGGCTTCTTCGCCAACTGCCATTGCAGGAAAGAGGCTGACGCTCCACCCCCGGCGGATGCTGCGATCATGGGAGGATCGAAACGAACGGGCCTCCCCAAGAGCCGCACCAAGAAGAGCCGCGCATCAGGCGCTTCGACTCGTGGCGGAGACACTCTGCGATCGGCGCGATCGCGACCGGCGTGGCCTTGGGGCTCAAGGAGATCTTCCAACCCACGAACATCGAACCGGTGATCACCGCTGAGGCTCCGGGCGATCCCCCCGAGAACGAGAATCGGCTACGGGTGATACTCGATCCCGACGATCCGTCGAAGTCGGTGGCCATCGTGCCGCCACCGGCCGGCGATACCCCCTCATGATCGGCGCCGCGCCATTGATCCTCGTGTCGCCAAGGACATAGCATCCTCTGAATCAGACAGTGTGTCCGATGAAGGAGAGGGATGGGAATGAGCCTGAGCACGCCTGACGCCACGCCCGTGGACCTGTCCGATTCCCGATCGTTCGTCGACGAAGTTCCTCATGCCTGGTTGGCCTATTTGCGCCTCCACGACCCCGTCCACTGGCAAGACGAGCCCGGCGGTCCCGGATATTGGGCGGTGACCAAGTATCACGACTGCGTCACCGTGAACCGGGAAGTCGACCGCTTCAGTTCTGCCGCCAGGGGGACGATGCCGTTCGAGTTGGGCGAGGACGAGATCGCCAATCAGAGCTTGATGATGCTCAACATGGATCCGCCCCTCCATACTCGCTACCGCCGACTCGTCAACAAGGCCTTCACGCCACGCATGGTGCTCGACCTCGAGGCGAGTGTGCACCGCTCGGCCGATGCGATCATCGACCAGGTGTGTGCCGCCGGTGAGGCCGACTTCGTCACTGACCTTGCCGCCGAGTTGCCCCTGCAGGTCATCGCCGAGCTCCTCGGTGTACCGCCCGACGATCGGCAGAAAATGTTCGATTGGTCGAATCGGATGGTGGGAAGCGAAGATCCCGAGTACCAACAGCAAGCCGACATGGCGATGAACGCGGCGATGGAGTTGTACGCCTACGCCTCCGAGCTCTTCACCAAGAAACGAATCGATCCGCATGCGGATCTCATGAGCGTGCTCAGCGCCGTCGAAGTGAACGGTGAGCGTCTCAATTCAATGGAGCTGGAGCTCTTCTTCCTTCTGCTGACAGTGGCCGGCAACGAGACCACCCGGAATCTCATGTCGGGAGCCATGTACGCATTTTTCCAGGACCCCGATCAGTGGAACAGGCTTTGCGACGACCGCTCCTTGCTGCAGACCCAAGCCGTCGAGGAGATGTTGCGCTTCGTCACGCCGGTGATGAACTTTCGCCGAACCGCCATGTGCGATACCGAGCTCAGCGGAACAACAATCCGGCAAGGCGACAAAGTCGTCTTTTACCATACGTCGGCCAATCGGGATGAGGACATCTTCGAGAATCCCGGAGGCTTCGACATCGCACGTGACCCGAATCCCCACATCGCGTTCGGAGGCGGGGGACCGCACTTCTGTCTCGGCGCGAACCTGGCGCGTATGGAGATCCGGGTGATGTTCGAACATCTCCTCGACCGCCTTCCCGATATTCACCAAGCCGGTGCGGCGCAGCGGTTGCAATCGCAGTTCATCAACGGCGTGAAACATCTCCCGGTGGCCTTCACGCCGACGGCACCACTCGGTCGCTGATCCGCCCGCACGAGAAAGGACCGGGGATGGCGAGAACGGCGCCGGACGCACTCAAGGAGATGATTCGGGACTTTCGGCGGGACCAGATCATCGACACGGCCCGCCGGCTTTTCGGCGAGCGAGGGACGACACACGTCTCAATGGACGAAATCGCGCTCGAAGCAGGAGTCGCCCGGTCGACGGTCTATGTCTACTTCACCAATCGCGACGATCTCCTGCGCGCCTGTGTGCAGTCGATGTACGACAAACTCAAGGAAACCGTCGCCGAAATGTCAGAGGACACCTCTCCCCCGCTGGAGCGGCTCCGCTCTGTCATCGGAGGGCTCTTGGACAGGATCGACGAGAACCCCGTCTTCTTCCGACTGGCCATGGCCACACAGGCCAGTGTGGAGTCATCCGGATCCGCTGCGGTAGGGGGTGCGCTCATGATGATCGGGCTCGACATGATGCGCTTCCTCGATCAGGTCGTCTCGGCCGGCGTGGAGAGAGGCATTTTTCGTCCGGACATTGACCGGGAACGTGCGGTGGTGCTCATCGGTCAGCAGATTTACGGGGCTCTCTCGGTCCGCGCCGGGGAACCCGATCCGGTGCCGGTCGGACAGGCGAAGGACGAGATCTGCGACTTCATACTCCGTGGCATCGGTCGCTGAGACCTCCGGTCGGACGGGTCCAGTTCATCCTTGCGGATGATGAGAGGAGGACCCGAAAGGGCGTAGAATTGCTTTCGGCTCCCGGAGTGAGGAAAGACCAGATGTCCACAGCTGTCGACGGTACATACCAGGGACCGACCGGCCAGCGCGTGACCCCGGATTTCGGAGATGACGTTTCCCCCGTAGGCGGCACATGGCGGGTCTGGGAGACCCTGCGAGGTTGGGATAGACGGTTTGCCATTGGGGTGGATGCCACCTTGGCCATAGGACTTTTCGTGCTG
Organism: uncultured Acidimicrobiaceae bacterium; assembly: GCA_963755665.1. Lineage (GTDB taxonomy): Bacteria > Actinomycetota > Acidimicrobiia > Acidimicrobiales > RAAP-2 > Bog-473. The sequence continues at coordinate 189,198 of CAVWKU010000011.1, read as the reverse complement.
TGCTCGGGCTGGTTCGTGTTCGACCAAGTCCCGCACAACCAACTCTGGCTCGTCGCTGGACTCACCATTCCCTTGATGTTCCGCCGCCGGGCCCCTTTTCCCGTCTTCATGGTGGTTGCTCTCGTCGCACTGGTGCAGTGGTTGACCAGCGGCCCGCTTCTGGCCGACGCCGCGCTCTTGATTGCCCTGTTCACCGTGGCGACCGAATGCGATTGGCTGGCGGTCGTTGTTGCGGCCCTCATCGTCGAAATCGGTGTGATCATGGCCACCGAACGTTGGACGCCCGTCGGCAACTATTTCAAGTCGCTGGTCTTCCTCACCGGGATGGCCGCCGCCGCCCTCCTGGCCGGCGTCGTCGTACGCACATTACGTCAGCAGATGGGCTGGCTGGTTGAACGAACCCAGCGACTCGAGTTCGAGCGGGATCAGCAGAGTTTTCTGGCCGCCGCGGCCGAAAGAGCACGCATCGCGAGGGAGATGCACGATGTCGTCTCGCACAACATCCAGGTCATGGTGACATTGGCCGATGCCGCCGCTATCGCACAGCGAACCGATCCCCAGCGGGCAACCGAGGCGATCACGGAAGTGTCCGGTGCGGGCCGCCAGGCACTGCAGGACATGCGTCGACTGCTTGGCCTCCTCCGTGACGGCTCGGAGGACGCCAAGAACGGTCCGGATCAGGACCGCAAACTGGGCGCGGATGCTTTGGCACCACAGCCGGGTCTGGGCGAGCTCGACGCGCTGGCCGAACGGGTCCGGTCCACAGGTCTCATCGTGCACCTCCAGACCGATGGCGAACCGTTCGCCCTCTCCGGGGCGGCCGAACTCACTATCTATCGGATCGTGCAGGAGGCCCTGACCAACGCGCTGAAACATGCGGGGTCCGCGCACTCGGTGCATATCTCACTTTCTTTCGGTGATCCGGACGTGACCGTGTGCATCGTCGACGACGGACAGCCGTCCGTGGCGACACTTCCGAGCGGCAAACCGGCCCTTACATCGGGTGCGCAGGGAGGAGGGCACGGCGTCCTTGGCATGACGGAAAGGGCTGCCGCGTTCGGGGGGACGTTGATCGCCGGTCCTGCAGAGAAAGGCGGTTGGCAGGTGGTGGCGACGCTGCGCACCTGCAAGGCACCAATCCCCGCATGACGATTCGCGTCGTCCTGGCCGACGATCAAGCTCTCTTGCGCAAGGGATTTCGAATGATCCTCGAGGCGGAGGACGACATTTCGATCATCGGCGAAGCGGCCGACGGTGAGGCGGCACTCCGACTGGTCGAACTCTACGAACCTGATGTCGTGCTCATGGACGTCCGCATGCCCGCGCTCGATGGCATTGGCGCCACTCTCGCGATCACGGCTTCAGGTTCCATGAGCCACGTGCTGATCCTGACCACATTCGACCTGGACGAGTACGCCTTCGGCGCGCTGCGGGCAGGGGCGAGCGGTTTCCTCCTGAAAGACGTCCCACCGCACGAACTCGCGCAGGCCATCCGCACCGTCGCGCGCGGTGATGCTGTCGTGTCCCCACGCATCACAAAACGGTTGCTCGAGGAGTACGCCGATCAACTGCCGGATCTTTCAGGCGACCCCGGAGGCGACGCAGCCGTCCCGGCTGTGCTCAGTGCGCTCACCAGTCGAGAACGTGAAGTGCTCGTGGCTGTGGCCGAAGGGCTCTCGAACGTGGAAATCGGTGAGCGCCTCTTCGTCTCGGAGGCGACCGTAAAGTCGCACGTGGGCAGGGTTCTGGCGAAGCTCGGTCTCCGCAATCGGGTGCAGGCGGTCGTTCTCGCCTTCCAGACCGGGCTTGTGCGACCGTCGTAGCCGAGCTAATCGGTCGGTACACTCCATTCGTGGTTTCCGCCGATACCGAGTTCGGCGTTTTCACCGATCAGGGCCCCTGGGTTCTCGACCTGGAGAATCTGGCCTGGAAATCAGGACTGGACCACGTACGCGCCGAGCTGCGAGCGGCGCTGCCCGAACTGATCCGGCCCCGAAAGCTGCCGCCGGGAGCTCGGGTGGGAACAACGGTGCGCCACCTCGGTGGTGCACTCGTGATGTGGTACGCCACCGAGCGACGGCGCGGAGGCTCAGAGAAGATTGCGGGGATATCCCGTCGACTCCGCCTGGCGGCCGAGCAGCTGGGGCCGACCTATATCAAGCTCGGTCAAATTGTTGCTTCGGGTGATGGCATCTTCCCCCCTGAGCTCGTGGCGGAGTTCAAGTGGTGCCGGGACCGGGTCCGACCTGAGCCCTGGCCCGTCGTCGAAAGGGTCTTGGTCGAGGAGCTCGGCCGGCCCCTCTCTGCGGTGTTCTCGACCATCGACCATCATCCACTCGCTGCCGCGTCCATAGCCCAGGTCCATGCGGCACGGCTGCTGGACGGGACCGAAGTGGTCGTGAAGGTGCAGCGCCCCTCGGTCGCCCAACGGGTGCGCCAGGACCTTGCCGTAATGTCGTGGCTCGCCCCACATCTGGTGGGCCGGATCCCTATTGCTGCGCTGGCCAATCCCCCGGCCCTGGTTGAGCTCTTCGCCGAGACCATCGTCGAGGAGCTCGACTTCCGGCTGGAAGCCGAGAACATGCTCGACATCGCGGCGACCTTCGCCAAGTTGGGCCAACGCGACTTCGTCGTCCCGCGGCCCCACCCCACGCTCGTGACCCGCCGGATGTTGGTCATGGAACGTTTGAGCGGCTTCAACTTTTCGGACGTCGACGGCATGCGCGCCGCGGGCATCGACACGGAAGCCGTCGTCAGAAGCGGCATGATCGGATTTCTGGAGGGCGCCATGATGTACGGCGTCTTTCACGGTGACTTGCACGGAGGGAATCTGTTCATCCTTCCCTCGGGGAAGATCGCGCTCCTCGACTTCGGCATCACTGCTCGTCTGAGCGAATCCAAACGCCTGGCGCTGCTCTCCCTCATCGTCGGCGCGTCCAACGGGCACATCCCGACGCAGGTCGCCGCCCTGCGCGACCTCGGAGCTCTGCCAGCGGACACAGATATTGACGCCGTCATTGCACAACTTGGTCTCGACAGGCCCCCTATCGACCCGACCACACTCACCGCCGACGAGTTGGTCGGCGAGCTCCAGCGATCGATCAAGTCACTCCTCGGTCTGGGTGCCCGGATGCCCAAAGAGCTCATGTTGTTCGTGAAGAACCTGGTCTTCTTGGACGGTGCCATCGCAACCTTGGCTCCCGACCTCGACCTCTTCAGTGAGATCGAGACGATCTCCCTGATGTTCGCCGAGAAACACGGCGAACGGATCATGGAGCAACTCGGCCTCCAACTTCAGGAGGATTGGAAGCCGGATCTCTCCAGCGTCAAAGCCGGATTCGGGCTGGACGACGCGACCGAGCACCTGACCTACCGCGAGATTCAGGCCAGACGGGCTCAGGTCCGCGAGAAGTTCGACGGACGGAACGAAAGTCGGCGACGCCGGCGCCGCCGACCCCGGACCACGAACTAAGCGGCTCAGTCCTCATTGCGGCAGCAGCGAGGATCCCGGTGGCGGGGACGCGACGAGCGGAGTGGACGCCACGACGGGAGCAGCGGACACCGGCGGCTTGCGATTCCTCAGCAGCAATGCCGTGCCGACAAGTGCGACGGTGAGAGAAACGACGAAGATCACCACGGCAGCGAGAACCCTTCCATCTGCCGAGGCCTGACATTCACCGACGAAGGCCATCCAATCCGCTCTGTCGGTGGCGCTGGTGGTCGAAGGCTCGGGCCCCGCGCCGATCGAGCCCGGATTGAACAGGGCCACGATCGCAGATTCGGAGGATTTACCGGGACCGCAGGTTCCCCCGATGGCTGGTCTCGGGAGGGCGACCAGGAGTCCAGAGATGGCGAATGCTGCGCCGAAGAGACCCAGAAACACCAGCGTCACCCTGAACCATGGCTGATGCGAAGCCTGCGCCACCTGCAATCCCCTTTCGATCCAGAGCGATGATAGGACTCGGACCCGGCGCTGACCGGTCATGCTCCCGCCCGTGACGAATGACTTATCGGCGGTCGTCCGGAAGGCTGTGAGAGGCTTGAGTGTGCATGTCATTCGGCAATTACGGGAAGACGACTGGGATCTCTGGCAGCCACTTTGGGCGGCCTACCTCGACTTCTACCGATCCCCCCTCTCCGAGGGAACCACGCGGAGCACCTTCGACAGACTCACGAGGGGTGCGAAGGACATGTTCGGCCTGCTCGCCGTGAGCGAAGACGGCCAGGGATCGGGGGTCAGCCACTGTGTCGTGCATCCGAGCACGTGGTCCTGGCGACCTTCCTGCTATCTCGAGGACCTCTACGTAGCCCCGGCGGCTCGCGGGTCCGACCTCGGCCGACGCCTGCTCGAAGAGGCAAAGCGGATGTCCGCCGAACGGGGCGCCGCGCGCCTCTACTGGCATACGCAGGAGTACAACGGGAGGGCCCGGTCGCTCTACGACCAGGTGGCCCGACCGACGTCCTTCATCGTCTACGAGATGTAGGAACCTTCGCGGCACGCTCTCCCCCGAGCCAGTACGCGAACGGCGCGACTCAGCGTGGAAGGATGCGGACGTGCCAAATCTGCGCACCATGGTGACCGAGCTCGGCACTGGCCTCGGCATGCTCGGAGCCGAGGGCCTCGATGAGGTTTTGGCCACACGCCCGTCGGTGATGCGCAGCCTGTCGCCCGACAACTGGGATCTCCTCAGCTCCATCCGGGCCGGCGGCGCCTATGACTCCGAGTTCCACGCGGCATGGCTGAACGGGCAGACATTCCTCTCCGCTCGTGACGGTCTCCGGGGACGTCGGCCCGAGATCGTGGAGTGGAAAGGGGCGGTGCGTGGCAGCGGTGACGAAGTCGCGCCGGTGGACCTCCGCATTGACCACGTCTACCTCGTCAGTTGCAAGTACATGTCGGACATCCTTTTCAACGCATCGCCAGCTCACATCTTCGATTCCTTGTTGGCCGGCGGCCTCGCCGGGCGCAGGAGAGGCGGCGGAGGTGACTGGTACGCCGAGGTTGCGCCGGCCCAATACCAGGAACTCTTCGATGTGGTGCGCCATGCCCTCAAAGGCGAGGCGGCTGGGCCTGCCGCCGCCCCCGATCCTCTCGCCCTTCCTGGACTCGGATGGTCGGACCGGTCGGAAGCGAATGGTGCCGTGGCGCGGCACTCATCGGCGGCGTTGGATGACCTCCCCGAACGCGCGGTGGACCTGACGTCCGCGCATCGGATTGCCCTGGGGGAGCGGCTGAAGGCTGGTTGGCCCGGAGACGCCAAGGCCGCATACCGCGAGCTCTCCGATGAGGTTGCCCGAGCGTCGGTGTCCCGCTGGCATGCTGCATTGTCGGTCGGCGCGAACGCGGGCGAGGCCATGCTGTGGCGACTCCTGCGGATGGGGAGTGCACCGTATTTCGTCCTGGGTTCGAGCTCGGCGCGATCGCTACGCCTGCGCATCGCCACGCCATGGGACTGGAAGCAACTCTTCCGCCTGACGAAACTCGAGATTTTCGCCCAACCGGGTGGTCAGCCTCGCGTCGGGTGGAAGGCCACTGTGCGCGAGCGCAATTCGGGTCAGATCCGCGAGGTGTGGGGGCACGTCGAGGTGCGGTGGAGTCACGGCCGGTTCGGGGGACCTCCAGAGGCGAAGGGATATCTCGACACCAGCCACCATATGGTGCCGGGCTACTTCCCCCTCCAATGAGCACATTCGACCTCTCTACTTTCGAAGCGCCCTTGACGGTCCCACAGCTGCAGAGCGGCCCGGTACTCCTCCGCCCGTTCGTCCCTTCCGACCTTCCTCTGATCCGGCATGCCGCAAGCGATCCGTACATACCGGCTGTGACTTCGGTCCCCTTGACATATAGCGACGATGAAGGACGCGCCTTCATCGAACGACAGCAACGACAGGCGGCCGAGGGAAACGGGTTTCTCTTCGTGATCGCCGATTCGACCGACCCGCGTCAGGCGTTCGGGGGTCTGGGGTTGTGGCTTCATGAAATCGAGAGCGGCCGTGCTTCCATCGGCTATTGGGTCATCCCAACAGCTCGAGGCAAGAACCGTGCGGGGTGGGCCCTGCGGGCAGTCGTCGCGTTCGCCTTCGAGAGCCTGGCCATTCCGCGGCTGCATCTCTTCATCGAACCATGGAACATTGCCTCGCAGCGCACGGCCGAGTTCGCCGGTTTCACGCGCGAAGCGCTCCTTCAAGGGTGGGAACGGATCAACGACGTCCAGCGCGACGTCTACTCCTTCTCCCTCTTGCGTGAAGGATGGAGGGCGGGTACTGACCCCCAGCACATGGACGTGCCATCTGACCGGATTTTGAAATGAACCTGCGCAGACCGGCGCCGTGGGCCAGCGTCCCCGTGCTCACGATGGTGGCACTCTGTGCCTTTCTTTGGGCCATCGTCGGGATCGAAGGCATCGGGGCGTATGCCGCCACGGCGCACGCCGTGACGGCTCACCAGGCCCAAGTGGCCGCACCAGCAGGTCTCACAACGGGACAAAAGGGAGTGACCGTCCACGGCCAGAAGGAAGGGCGCCTCGCCATCGTTTTGTCGATCCTTGGCCTCATTCTCGTCGTCGCCTTCATCGCAGGATTGCGCTCACTGTCCGTCCGACGGCGGTCACACGACGGCCCCCCTCGCGGTACGGAGCGCAGCCAGCCCGATGGTGGCGGCCATTCGGCTGAGCGAGAGGATCACGGACTGTCCCGAACGAACGATCGCTGCGGATTCTGCGAAACTTCAGAGGTGCCCCGACGCCGCCAATTTGCAACTCTCGCGGAACGAATCGACCAGTTGATGAAGGACGTCTTCATCCTCGACGAGCGAGAGCGGATTCTCAGGCTGGGCGAGCACCTCGCCGCCGACTTCGTCTTCGTGAGCCCGAGTGCGGTCGCCGATGGTGCGCAGGGCCTCAGCGATGCCTACAGCACCTACCGCCACGACGAGTGGCTTCGTACCGCGCTGCGTCGGACCTCTGCGATCGACATGCACCATGCGCACTTCCGTTACGCCTGGGAACGGCTGGAACTTGGCAAGGTTGCGAGCTCGGGTTGGTCGTTCGGTTGGGTGGACGCGTCGGGGAAGATCTCCCGGATCGTCTCGTTCAACGACCCTGTTCCCCCTCGGATCACGTGACGGGCGTGCTGCAGCGAGGTGGCCAGGTCATCGGTCATCAGCTCACTTCGGCAATAGGCGCCGGGCATGTTGACCAGCTATGCACCGATGTGTTGTCCGGGCTGCGCAGCTCGTCGCTACGGGGCGTTGACCAAGGAGTGGGCAGCCATGTCGAAATAGGCCCGTAGTTCTTCGGCGTCGGCGTCCGAGAGACCGAGCGAAACCATCTGGTCGACTGCGCTGCGCATGTGGCGCAACCAGGCATCCCGCTCAGCCGGGCCGATGACGAATGGAACATGGCGCATACGAAGCCTCGGATGGCCCCGCTGCTCGTTGTAGGTCCCTGGGCCGCCCCAATACTGGACGAGGAACAGGGCCAGGTGGCGCTTCGATTCGGACAGATCGTCCGGATAGAGCGGACGCAGCAAGGGGTCACCCGCGACACCCATATAAAAGCGGTCGACGAGATCTACAAAGAATTGTTCACCATTCACACGGTCGAAGAGCGCGTCCACAGGAACGACGGTAGACGCTATACACTGCTGACCGTTTCGCGGCCGTAGTTCAATGGTAGAACCTCAGCCTTCCAAGCTGATCATGCCGGTTCGATCCCGGTCGGCCGCTCCAAGAGTTCTCCCAGTTCAGGGCGGTGTTCGGTCAGCACCTCGTGCTCTCCATCTACTTCGAAAACGAATCCGTGCCACAAACGTGCCACAGCGTGCCACACGGGAACCACCCTTAAGAGCCCTCTCCAGCGTAGGTCCTTTCCATCGAACGTCATCTTCCAGAAGAGCGCGCTCAGGTGCCAGTTGACTTTTTCGGAGCTTCCGTCCCAAGTAACCAAGACAAAAGGAGCTGGCAACACGAGACCAGAAAGTCCGGCGATCACGGGTGGCCGGTATTCCCACGGCTCACCGATTGGAACCGAATCTGGATTCATTGGATGGAATAATCCTCGGCGCCCGCCCCTCATCCGTCGTCATTCTCGACTGAGGGTAGCTCTACTGCCCAAGTGAAGGGTGCCCCACTACGCCGGGAAGTTGGGACGCTCTGTGGCGCTTCGGGGGTAGGTGCCCGGGCGACGCTCGGCGATTAGCGTCGCAGCCAGTTACATTTCGCGATCACCCAACGCTCTCGGAGGCCTCCATGTCCCAGGTCCGTGTCCACAACTTCTCGATCTCCCTGGACGGGTTCGGGACTGGCGAAGGCCTCACGCTCGACGCCCCCTTCGGGCACGCCGGCCATCGTCTGCACGAGTGGGTGTTCCCCACTCAGTTCGGGCGCTCGGTCATCATGGGTCAGTCAGGTGGCTCGACCGGCGTCGACAACCGTTCGCGGAACGCCTGAACGTCGGGTTCGGCGCCGAGATCATGGGCCGGGCCAAGTTCGGCCCGCAGACCGGCCCGTGGACCGATATCGGCACCGGCGACGAGTGGCGTGGCTGGTGGGGCCCGAACCCGCCGTTCCACACGCCGGTGTTCGTACTCACGCACCATTCGCGCCCGTCGATCGAGATGGAGGGCGGTACCGTGTTCCACTTCGTCGACGCCTCTCCGCAGGAGGCCCTCGACCTCGCCCGGGAGGCCGCCGGTGACCTCGACGTGCGCATCGGTGGTGGCCCGACAGTCGTCCGCGACTTCCTCGCTGCCGACCTCATCGACGCCCTCCACGTCGTGCTTGTGCCGATCCTGCTCGGCCGCGGTGTTCGACTGTGGGACGGCCTCGAAGGCATGGAGGAGCGCTACAACATCGAGGCAGTTTCGTCGACGAGCGGCGTTACCCACCTGACCTTCACACGCCGATGACCGATCCTTGTGGACGAGCCGACGACCTGACTGGTTCGCCGAGTCGGTGTCCGTCCTAGCGCCTGGCCCCCCTGGTCAGCACTTGAACAATCCGCACACACGCTGGCGTATCGTGCCTAAGTGCCTCGTCGGAGCCTGATCCCATATCTGCTCCTGCTGATTCTCACCATCTTGGCCCTGGGAGCGGCGGCGCTGGCGGTCGCTCAAGGACCTGGAACGGTGCGTCCAGCATCAGCCACTGGCTACACCGCTACCCATTGCACGGCCTTGCACCTTGAAAACGGCTCCGGCTGCTTGTACGTCAGGGTGTCCTCCAAAGAAGAAGAATGCGTGGCGGCCGGATTACGCCGAATATTTGCAACGGCCAAACATCTTGTGCCCGCCGTTAAGGAGGCGAAAGCACTCATTGACAAGTGCGCGGGCAGCAACGGACATTGAGGTGAGCGGGCCGAGCGAACTTCCCAAGTGCCGAAACTCTTCCCCGAACGGCTTCACAATCGAGGAGATGAGAGGTTGCAGTGCCTCCTGTGTGATCGTGCCATTCGGCTCGCGCGCAACATATACCCGGGATCGAGACGCACCTCCTGCCTCAGTTCGCCGGGTCTGCTGGCGGCTCGACAGCCAAGGGCCGTTGCTCTAAGTGTTGGTGTCGTCGGGCGGGACGAGGTCAGGACTCGGGAGCGGTGCGGCGTGGGCAAGAAGCGACCGTTCTGGACAGTTGGCGTCGAGGGTAAAGGCCGTCATCGACAGCGAACCGTAGGCGTAGCCCTCAATGAGCACGTCTGTGGTCGATCCCGCAGCCTCGGCCAGTCCGGCGAGATAGAGAAGGGGGAGGAAATGGTCGGGCGTAGGGACCGCGTTCGGGAAATCAGTGTGACCGCGCAGGCCGAGTACAGCCGCCGGTGATGTGGTCATGTGTTCCCGAACTGCCTCATCGAAACGATGAGCCCAGTCGAGCCCTCCGTCGGGCCGGCTCCAGTCGATGCGGCGCAGATTGTGAACCACGTTGCCGCTGGCAATGATGAGGATGCCGCGCTGCCGCAACGGTGCGAGCTTCGCCCCGAGTTCGAAGTGGTAGTCGAGTGGCCGCTCGGCATTGATGGATAGCTGGACGACGGGAACGTCGGCATTGGGAAACGCATGCAAAAGAACCGACCAGGTGCCGTGGTCAATGCCCCAACTGTCGTGATCAAACCCGACCCAGGTAGGCTTGACCACCTGGGCTACCTCCTCCGCAAGGGCGGGATCGCCTGCGGCGGGATATTGCTCGGCGAAGAGTTCGTCCGGGAAGCCGTAGAAGTCGTGGATCGTCTTGGGTCGAGCCATGGCGGTGACCGCCGATGCGTTGACGTACCAATGTGCGGAGATAGCGAGGATCGCACGAGGTCGGGGCACCGAGTCCCCAAAGGCCCGCCACGCCTCGGTGTACCCATTGTTATCCAACGCGTTCATCGGGCTCCCGTGCCCCAGGAATGCCGCAGGCATGACGTCACTCATAAGCCGTGTCCTTACGGAGCTATCTCGATGAGGTCGGTTATCGGGTCCGCAGATTGCCTGCGCTCCATCTCATCACAGTATAAGACTGGACGCAGCGGCGCCGAGGGTGCCCCAGTCGCCGGGTCGGAATCACTTGCCGTTTCGATCTGATCCATGACCTTGTTGAAGCGGCTGCGTGCGATCTTGCGGGGCGCACATGATTGAGAAGCCAAAGGTGGTGGTCCGAAACTGAGGACACCGTTTCTTCAGTCACACGAGACACGGAAGCTGGGTAGTGAATCACGCCAGCCGCGAATTCGTAGTGACTGGCGATGAACTGGCAGTGCGCGTCGGGGCTCCGGCCCGGTCGTGGTCCGAGATGACGGCCGGACCCACCCGGCCGAATCCGACTACCAACTTCCGGCGGCCTCGACCCGGAGGACGTCATCGGCAGGGAGAAGACTGACGACTGACCCGCCCCTATCCCGGGTTCGGACGGTATCCGCGATTCACGGATCGGTTATTCTGCGGTCCCTTTGAACCCGCCAACGTCAAGATTGTGCGATGTCAAGTAGGCATCCGTTCGGTGACGCCCCCTCTTTGGTAGCGACACGGGTCAGGAGCGAATATTTTCGGTACGTCGGACCTCTTTCGAAACTAAAGGTATTGCACTTGTCGGAACGCGTAATGCCCGTCACAGGGGTCGCCAGAAATCGCATCTCGCCGTCGTGCAACACCATGCAAACGACGACATTTCTGATATTTCCTGCAACACTGAAGAGACAATAGGGCGTAATAGCGGGTACAAGTGGAGATTAGAAATTCGGCCATTTACCGGGGTTTTCCGCAAAAGTGTTGGTCGGACGAACGTGCTTTACGAACTTCCAAGCTGATCGTGCCGATTCGATCCCGGTCGGCCGCTCCTTGGTCAGGACGCAATTCTCTCACGTTCGACGGCGATTTACGCTCTGATGTCCGCGAAAGTTGGCGACGCGAGTCCGGCGAGAACATTGCAAGTGCTCTGTCACGGTCGGCCGGTGGCTGAGCCGACTGAGCGGCCGGTCAGGGCGGCCGTGCGACCACACTTAGTATGGCCTGCGCCACACCTAGAGGAGGTTCGGATCGTGCAGAATAAGCTGCGTTTGGAGGGGCTCACGCTAACCGTCAAGAGCGTTGCCAAGTCCGTGGAGTTCTACAGCAAGACCTTGGGATTAGGGGTCGGCTATGTCTCGGAACCGGCTTTCGCCATGATCAAGATCGGGGAAGGATCCATTGGACTCCTCTCGGAGGAGGAAGCCCGCAAGGCGGGCGCAGACGAGTCGACTCCGACCCAGAAGCGGGCCATCCATGTGGAATTCAGCACCGACGACCTCGACGCCCTGTACGAGGAACTGACCACCAAAGGGATGGTCTTCCACGAGCCGCCCCATGACGAGCCATGGGAGCGGGTGATGACTGGGTTCGACCCAGACGGGTACTCCGTCGAGATCGCCCAGGGCCGAAGGGGCCAAGACGGTGAACTATGGAAGAAGAGCTAATGAGCTGCTCGGCCATTGGGACGCTGAAACTCGGAGCCTGAGCACCCGCACGTTACGGTCAAACAGATGGACCGTATGCCTGACCCGGCGAACCGGTCCCCTTCTCGTTCACGGCCATGACGAGCCGTTGCTGCCCCCTTGTGTCCTCGCCTCAGCTGCAGGCATCGCACTGCGGTCAGCCGCCGGTCTGGAAGGACCGTATCGGGAGAGCTGGTACTCGAGGCGTGCAAGGACCATGCACCGAGGGCGACCGGAGCGGGCCTTACCGAATCGGTGAGCCGAAGCGGATGAGGTTGCCGTCCGGGTCGAGGTGTGAACCTTCTCGCTTGCCGTAGTCCTCGTCTTTGGGTCCGGTGACATCTAACCCCGCCTTACGCCATTCCTCGGCCACCTGCGCTGCATCATGACAATGGATGTAAAGCAATCCGGCTCCGGCCACTTCGTCGCCTTCGGGGAGCGTCAGGTGGATGGTGAGGTCATGGTCGTGATGAGCAAATGCGTACGTCTCATCGTGGAAGTCAATCTCGAAGCCCATCTTGGCGTAGTGGTCGGTTGCCCGCTGGATTTCTGCCACCCGGAAGATCGGTTCGAACCCCGCCACCAACCACCCATTGTGGGCCTTCTCTTGCTTGTCCATCTTCTCGACCAACCAGTCCAGGCACCGATGGCATATCTGGATCTCTTTATGGTCACAGAGCTGGACCGTTTCGACCACTTCGCTACAGCATGAGCAGGTCGCCGTCGTCATGACTCTGAGCGTAAGGACGCTGGGCCCTTCTCGGCCGCCTGGAGGTTGCCGAGGTCGCGAGCGGCTCAGTAGAGCTGGGAGCGGAGCGATGTAGGCGGCAATAGCTGAGCGTATCGCTGGATGAGTGAGATCGACGGGTGAAAGCCTTCTCGCCGTTTAGACAGGTTAGCTGACACACAAAAAATGGACCTGACAACCCGGTCGCCCGCTCCAAGAGTTCTCCCAGTTCAGAACCGGGTTCCGGGGAGCCCCGACCTGTCCAACCAGTTCGAAAATGAAGTCCCCTTTGACGAGCCCTTGCGTCATACGAACGTGACACGCAGCCCTCGGAGACTCGTCAGTGCAACTGCGTGCTGTCCTGATACAGCGCGGCCAGTGCTGCCGGGAACCCATCCGCTATCCCAACTATGGGCGATCGGCTGCATGGGACCCAACGTGTGGAGAATCCCCTCTGAGGTCAACAGGGCGTCGTAGTCCGACACGTCGCTCTGGAAGGCGGAGTAGCCGCCGATCCAGATTCGGTTGTTCGCTCAAGAAGGGCGCCTTGTGGGCATCGAGGAACGCCGTGCTGAGCCGGTAGTTGGACTGGAAGTTCGCATCGGACCCGTAGTTGTCCGCAGAGCTTGAACCGTATTCGTCGTACGCCGACATGTCTGCAGGGAAGTCCCAGGATGCGGCCAGCTGGAACAGATCCGGGTGCTTCAAAATGAGGTCCTGTCCTCCGATGCCGGACTTCGAGAACCCGATCAGCCAATTCTGCTCTGTGCCCGTCGTCGAGAGATTCGCCTTAACCCAGGGCACGAGTTCGGTCGTCATGAAAGTCTCGTATTGCAGGTTCGGATCATTGGGGTTGTTCGCGTACCAGGGGTCGATGGAGAAGGACGGCTCGATGATCGTCAGGTCATATTTGTCCTGTGCGTCGAGCGCGAGCATCGTCTGCATCCCGTCGCCGAATGTGCTCCCTACCCCCGGCTCGACGGGAAGCACATAGAGGAAGTTGTGCGCCACACCCGCGGCCGGGTGTGTCGGGACGAGGACGCGTAACGTCTGGGTCCCGTCGCCGTCGTTCGGAGAGGTGTAGGAGAAGTATTCGATGTTGTTGGCGTCGGTGCTCTGGTACTGGACCGAGAGTCCTCCTGCCGTTTGTGTCACACAGTTGATCGAGACGTTGGTGACGTTGGCCGCGGCGATGGTGCCCGAGGGGTTCGTGACCGTGCAGAGCTGCCCCGAGGGGTTGGTCTTGACGGTGACGTTGTAGGCCGAGCCCCCGGCCAAGGCGGTGCTGAAGGTGAAGGCGCCGTTGGTGCTGGTGCTCAGGTCGTTGCCGGCGTTGTTCTCGAGGACGGCGGTCCCGGTGAGCCCCGCGATGGTGCCCCCGACCGTATAGGTGGGCACGACCGCGGTCACACAGTTGATCGAGACGTTGGTGACGTTGGCCGCGGCGATGGTGCCCGAGGGGTTGGTGACCGTGCAGAGCTGCCCCGAGGGGTTGGTCTTGACGGTGACGTTGTAGGCCGAGCCCCCGGCCAAGGCGGTGCTGAAGGTGAAGGCGCCGTTGGTGCTGGTGCTCAGGTCGTTGCCGGCGTTGTTCTCGAGGACGGCGGTCCCGGTGAGCCCCGCGATGGTGCCCCCGACGGTGTAGGTGGGTCCGGACGTCCCCGCGCCGACCCAGTTGTCACCTTTCGGAGTGCCGTAGGCCATGATGCCCGGGGCGCCACCAGTCAAGCTGGTGTCGGTGGCCGTGATCCGAGCGACGCCGTTCTGCGAGAAGGTGAGCGTCGAACCAGAAGCGCTGAGGTTCAACTGGGTGCCCGCCGCAAGGGCTCCTTGGAACGAGGAGCTGCCGAGCTGGGTCCAGGAGCCACTGATCCGCTTGTAGAGCATCAGCTCAGGGTTGCCGCTGTTCCAGAAGTAGATACCGAGATAGAGGTTCTGGCCGGCGTTTTGGGCTCGCACTGCCGCGCCGATCCACTGCCCACCGCTGAGCTGGGTGGAGGTAACCTCAATCTGGGAGGACTGGTTGCTGAGGTAGGTCTCGCCGGTGCGAATGTCGCCCGAGTAGCTGCTCTTGGTGCCCACGACCACCTGGGACGAGATCGCCATCCCACCGTCGGACATATCGGTCCAGCCGGCCCCGAGGGTTCCGTTGGCCCGGTTGAAGTTGTCCGAGACGGAGCCGGCGGCCGTCTGTGTCACACAGTTGATCGAGACATTGGTGACGTTGGCCGCGGCGATGGTGCCCGAGGGGTTCGTGACCGTGCAGAGCTGCCCCGAGGGGTTGGTCTTGACGGTGACGTTGTAGGCCGAGCCCCCGGCCAAGGCGGTGCTGAAGGTGAAGGCGCCGTTGGTGCTGGTGCTCAGGTCGTTGCCGGCGTTGTTCTCGAGGACGGCGGTCCCGGTGAGCCCCGCGATGGTGCCCCCGACGGTGTAGGTGGGCACGACCGCGGTCACACAGTTGATCGAGACGTTGGTGACGTTGGCCGCGGCGATGGTGCCCGAGGGGTTCGTGACCGTGCAGAGCTGCCCCGAGGGGTTGGTCTTGACGGTGACGTTGTAGGCCGAGCCCCCGGCCAAGGCGGTGCTGAAGGTGAAGGCGCCGTTGGTGCTGGTGCTCAGGTCGTTGCCGGCGTTGTTCTCGAGGACGGCGGTCCCGGTGAGCCCCGCGATGGTGCCCCCGACGGTATAGGTGGGCACGACCGCGGTCACACAGTTGATCGAGACGTTGGTGACGTTGGCCGCGGCGATGGTGCCCGAGGGGTTCGTGACCGTGCAGAGCTGCCCCGAGGGGTTGGTCTTGACGGTGACGTTGTAGGCCGAGCCCCCGGCCAAGGCGGTGCTGAAGGTGAAGGCGCCGTTGGTGCTGGTGCTCAGGTCGTTGCCGGCGTTGTTCTCGAGGACGGCGGTCCCGGTGAGCCCCGCGATGGTGCCCCCGACGGTGTAGGTGGGCACGACCGCGGTCACACAGTTGATCGAGACGTTGGTGACGTTGGCCGCGGCGATGGTGCCCGAGGGGTTCGTGACCGTGCAGAGCTGCCCCGAGGGGTTGGTCTTGACGGTGACGTTGTAGGCCGAGCCCCCGGCCAAGGCGGTGCTGAAGGTGAAGGCGCCGTTGGTGCTGGTGCTCAGGTCGTTGCCGGCGTTGTTCTCGAGGACGGCGGTCCCGGTGAGCCCCGCGATGGTGCCCCCGACGGTATAGGTGGGTCCGGACGTCCCCGCTCCGACCCAGTTGTCACCTTTCGGAGTGCCGTAGGCCATGATGCCCGGGGCGCCACCAGTCAAGCTGGTGTCGGTGGCCGTGATCCGAGCGACGCCGTTCTGCGAGAAGGTGAGCGTCGAACCAGAAGCGCTGAGGTTCAACTGGGTGCCCGCCGCAAGGGCTCCTTGGAACGAGGAGCTGCCGAGCTGGGTCCAGGACCCGCTGATCCGCTTGTAGAGCATCAGCTCAGGGTTGCCGCTATTCCAGAAGTAGATACCGAGATAGAGGTTCTGGCCCGCGTTTTGGGCTCGCACTGCCGCGCCGATCCACTGCCCACCGCTGAGCTGGGTGGACGTAACCTCAATTTGGGAGGACTGGTTGCTGAGGTAGGACTCGCCGGTGCGAATGTCGCCCGAATAGCTGCTCTTGGTGCCCACGACCACCTGGGACGAGATCGCCATCCCACCGTCGGACATATCGGTCCAGCCGGCCCCGAGGGTTCCGTTGGCCCGGTTGAAGTTGTCCGAGACGGAGCCGGCGGCAGATGCCCGCTGCTGACCCGCGAATAGAGGGGCTGCGATCGCTCCGAGCACCAGTGCTCCCAGGACCAGGGCCCGGACGAAGATCTGGGGAAACAGATGTGACCTTTGCATTGACCTTCTCATCAGGCCGCCCCTTTCGAAGAGCACAGGTCACGGGAGGGCCCACGTCCAATAGCAAGGTCAGGGCATGACTGCCCCACCCTGAAGAAAGGCAATCTGGATTCCCCGGCGCCCCCGTAACCGGCCTGCCGGCCCGCGCACGAGGCCGCCGTGTCAGCAATGACACCCACCCCTATAGACCTAATCCCACCGTTGGTTGAGCGACGCAGACCCGTGTTGATACGAAATTTCCTTAAGTTCTGACCTTAGGAGCGCGGATCACGTTGCGCCGGGCCCTGGGCAGGGTCGGAGCTAGTGCCGAGTCAAACAGCGTTTGCGGGCTCGACCAGTTCACGTAGCTTTTTGTCCGGGCTTTGTGACTTTCGTGGTCGGTCCCATCGAGACAGAAGTAGCGGAGCGCGGTGAACTGGGCCTCGATGCGGTTGAGCCAGCTGGCATGGTGCTGCGTGTAGGCCAGTTCGACGTTGTTGGCATCGGCCCAGTCGCCCCACCCGGGTGTCATTCTTGGTGGAGAGGTGCGGAACAACATGCGGATCTCGGCATCGACGCTGGGGCGTTGGCCATTCACCAAGCTCATCTCCAGCGTCGGTTCTGGCCGCTGATGGTCATTGAGCCTGGGCGTCAGCGGTATCGGTATTGCGAGCGGGCAGGGGTGGGGTGATCTTCCACTCCGCCAATTCGACGACCACGCCAGCGGGTCCGTCGAATAAGATCAACCGTCGGTCGTGAAAGTCCATCACCGTGTTCCTTGGGGTG
Organism: uncultured Acidimicrobiaceae bacterium; assembly: GCA_963755665.1. Taxonomy (GTDB): domain Bacteria; phylum Actinomycetota; class Acidimicrobiia; order Acidimicrobiales; family RAAP-2; genus Bog-473. The sequence continues at coordinate 171,915 of CAVWKU010000011.1, read as the reverse complement.
TGGCCGAGGGCGGCGAAGCGCCCGATGGTGTCGTCGAGATCGTCCACCCGGAAACACACGTGGTTGAATCCGGACCGGGCGAGGTAGCCCGACCCCTTGTCGATCTCCACGACCGGATGGTGGAAGCGCAGGAGTTGAATCTCTTGGCGCACGGGGGCGCCACGGAGAACGAGGGTCACGTGATCCGACTCCCACCCGGGTATTCCCATGAAAGCGGCCATGGCCTCTCCGGACGCCACGACCTCCTTGTCGCGTACGAAGCCGAGGATACCCAAGAACTGTTCGGCCTCCTCCAGGTCGGTAACGACGAGGGTCACGTGATCGAATCCCGAGGGCATGGCGACTCTCCTTCTTCATCAGGCGCGTCTGGGTCGGTTCGCGGGCACGGGCGATGGCTCGTTGCGCGTGCGCCGTGTGGCAGCTGTTGACAGCAAATGTATTCTGTCGGACTTACAAGGAGGCCTCCAATGGGAAGGTACGAGAACACGGACGAGCAATCCCTTTAGCTCCACGAGCAAACGCCGCCCCGGCTGCTCGATCGAATCCCAGGTCAAGCGTGGCGACGGGATCGTTCGTGGCAACAACGAGTTCATTCGAAAAGCTCGGGCGCAAGGACCTATGCCCGTGCGGTTCGGGACGTCGCCTTCAAGATCTGATCCTTATCGAGTGGGAAGTTCGACGGTTCCACTCGGAACTGCTCCCTACGCGACTAGCCTGCCGAACCGCTTCGAAAAGGTGAGTTGGCCGACTTGCCGGTAAGGCGAGAATCCGGAGCCGGAATCCGATAGAGGATCGAAGGCTGAAGGCAGGTAGTAGACCCGGTCTCGCGCCAACTTTCACCCGCGACTTCTCGGTGAGCGATCGAGCCTGACGCAGAACCTCCAGTTCTTAGAGGCCTGCCCCCAGGGACGGGTGCAGCGATGATGAGGCGCCGTGGAATGGGATTCATCGGGCGACATGGTCAAGCACCTCCCGCACCGTTTGCGCCCGAGTGACTCCTTCGGGATGAGGCGCTCTGATGTACGCGAGGTAGGGATCTCGGACGTGCAACATCGTGCAACAGGCAACATCCCGGAAGATACAGAGGCTGCATGATCGGTCGATTGTGGTCTTTCAACGGAGGTCCTCGACGTCTCCAAGGGTCGTCCAATTCGCTCCGGCCGGGGCGAGACATCGACCCGGACGATGACGGCTGCAGTTCATGCGCCGCTGAGCGCCCTCCAGATCTCGGTTGTGGCGTCCACGTCGAAGGACACCCTGCCGAGGAATAGCCGGAGCCACGGTGTGAGGCGCGTCCCCGGCCACGTATGTCCCGCCCCATTGCAGACCCACAGTGTCACCGCGCCCGGATCATCCAACGGTCCGTAGGACAGTCGTGTAAGTGAGCGCGTGAACTCAGTGCGTTCGGCTTCGGGAGAATGGCCGTTGGCCCGGGCCCAGGCGGATGCAGCGTCGAGCACACTCTCGTTCCAGCGTGCCGTCGAACCTCCCGCGTATGGATTAATCCTGTCGCGCGTTCCGTGGAAGGCGACGACCCGCACGGGATGGTCTGGCCGTTCTACCGCTGGCATGCGCAGTCCGGCCACCGCTCCCAGGACGCGGACTGGACTACGGCCCGATGACGCGATGCGGCTGGCCATGCGTGCTCCGCCGGACATGCCGCTGACACAGAGGGGAACCGCGGGGCGGCGTAGGTCTCGCGGAGGTAGTCGACGACCCTGTCGAGGAACGCGACGTCGCCGTGGAGGTCCCATTCCCACCCAGCCCGGGAAGGAATCGAGCCTTGCGGGAACGCCACTAGCGCACCCTGCTCGGCCAGGGGACCCATACGGCTCAGGCTGACCTGGCGCTCAGGCGTCGAGGTGCTCCCGTGGAGGGACAGGACGATGGTGGTCGGGGCCCCGGATGGCGTAGCTATCAGCAGTTGGCGTCGGATACCTCCCACCTCGATCGTGTGTGGCACGACCGGCACGGAAGGGACTGTAGCCCTGGGACCTCCGAGTCGATCAGCTCGACCTTGATCGCCGGGACTGCGCCCTATCGCGACCTTGGCCTCCGCCAAAACGACCCGGGCAGATTCCGGTCCAGTCTGCGTCGCCTGTCGCTTGCTAACGCATCCTTGAACCCCCCCCTCGTCGCCGAGACGATCAATAGCAACGACACGTGGGCCGCTTGCGCCGAAGAGATTCCTCGCAAGGTTGAGCAAGAACCGGCCATCTTGAATGCCCCTCACTTCGATCCGGGGCACCGGCTCAGCGTTAGGGTGGCCCGATGCGCATCAGCATCTTGGGAATGGGCAACATGGGTCGGGCTTTCGCCGCCAGGGCAATCGAAACTGGCCACCAGACGACCGTTTGGAATCGCACTCTGGGCCGGGTCGCCGTCCTCGTGGCCAGCGGTGCTATCGAGGCCGAGACGCCAGCCGCGGCCGCTGCGGGCGCTGACGCGCTTCTTCTCGTGCTCGCCGACGACGCAGCCGTCCTCGACGTGTCCCTCGGCGACAATGGTGTGTTGGCATCGCTCGAACCAGAGGCTGTGTTTGCCAACATCAGCACGGTCTCCCCGGAGACCGCTCGGCGCCTGGCCGAGCTGGGTCCTGAGGGTCGGGTGATCGACGCTCCGGTGATGGGATCCCCCGCAATGGTCGCTGGCGGCTTGGGGAGATTTCTCATCGGGGGTCCGACCCCCGCGATTTCTGCCATTGAATCCCTGTGGAATGACCTTGGGTCCGGCTATGCCCACTGTGGGCCGGCCGGCAGCGGGGCAACGATGAAGATCTTGGCCAACTCGTTGTTGATTACGGGAGTGGCTGCGCTGGCCGAAGCCATCGCCATGGCCAGACAACAGGCGATCCCTGACGAGTTCCTCAGGACCATCCTTGCCGACAGTCCTGTGCTGAGCCCCGCCAGCAATCTCCGGATGGACAGTCTGCTCGATCCGACGCACCCAGGTTGGTTCTCACCGACACTGGCCCGCAAGGACCTCCGCCTCGCCATAGACCTGGCCGAAGAGACCGGAGTGGGTGTGCGTATCGGGCCCGCAGCAGAAGCACTGTTGACGACCATTATTGCTACTGGCGAGGATTGGCCAGACTTCGCCGCCGTGATCGAAGCACTTTCCTGAACGGTCATCGGAGACGAGAATCCCGATCGGTCATCCGATCCCGACGGGACGTCAGGCGTCCCACTTTTGGCGGTCCATTTCCGGTTATCTTCACCCGAGGCTTGATATCACCGTTGTCGAAAGATAACTCGTTTTCCCGGTTATTGGCTGACTGGTTTCTCGAGGAGTCGTTCGATCTTGTTTGCGGCCTGGTCTACGTAGGTGAGGTAGCGGCCGAGATGTTCGGTTGCCTCGACATCAATCCCGAGCCGGGATCGAGCCGTGCGAGTAAATATGTCGAGCCGTGACGCTGCCATCCATTCGTTGATCTCCGAGTTCTCCGCCCAGCACTTCCGGTTGGCCAATTCGATCCGGAACATGCGAAGCCAATCGCGCGGAACCGTGGGCGGCACAATCGGAGTGCAGATACGGTTCTTGGACTCATCGTCAGAGAACGTCGACTCGACGAAGCCAATTAGTGCAGCGCTAAACGCCGGTTGGCAGGTGCGCACCCATTGGATCGTTATCCGGTCACCAGCGAAGACGGCTGTGGCGGGGTGCGTAGGGATGCCCGCAGCTGAGCAGTCGATATGCAACGTGGAACGCCCAGTCGAGATGCTGCCCTGTTCCAACCGGATCTCGTCGGCGTTGATGGCCGTGACTCGACCCAGGCGAATCACGCCTTCTATTCGACGAAGCATGGCCACTTCTCGGTCGCTGAGGATGGCGCAGTGATACGCCTCCGGGGTCACGTTCGAATCGAGTCGCCGCAGCTCGCCGGCTGTTTCCAGACGGGAAAAGACGTCCTCGACGGAGTCGGCCAGGGCTACGGCCTCGGCCTGGTCGGCGATACTCTTGCAGAACGCGGCGAAGAAGTCGTCACCAGGTTGGAAGTTGGCACGGTTCAAGATCCAGGAATCACGAGGAACGATCCAGCGGATCCGATCGGATTGCGCCCCGTTCTCGAGAAGCCAGATGCAGGCGTCCATGCCGGTCTTGCCTGCTCCGATGACCACGAAGTCGTCGTATGCCGGTGCAGCGCGGGGCAGATCGTTCAATGGGATGCAGGCTGCTCCCGGAGCAATGGTGTAGGTCGGAGGGGTGGTTGAGGGGATGCGCATGCGCGAATGGGTGGCATCGACGAACCGACGGGCTTGGACAGAGCATCGATTCCCGGAGAGCAGTGAAGTGACGACGCAGTCCTCGCCGAACTCGCTCATCGGAAGGTACTGGACGCGACCCGAAGGTAGAAATCGCTGCCGCATGGTCTGGTCGTAATGGCTCACCACTTCTGTGCCAGCGGCGAGCGCGTGGAAACCTGCATTCAGGCCTATCTGATCGATCGTTCCCGAGCCGAGCGGAGCGGAGTTCACCCCGTAGTAGCTGGCTGGCTGGTGAAGGCGGACGAAGGGGTAGGCGTCGTTCCAGTGCCCCCCTGGTCGATCACGGCGGTCGACGATCACCAACGTCGCCTCCGTTTCGGTCAGCACCGAATCGGCGAAGGCCATCCCAGCGGCGCCGGCGCCCATTATCAGGTAGTCCGCCGTGATCGACTCCGCCATATCTCATTTCCTTGCTCTCGGACTTGTCGGCGCCATAGCTGACTCTGCGATCAGCACGTCATGGTCCGGATTTTGTCCAAATACTGCCTTAAGAGGCGGCCTCCTGCACGCAGGCAGATTGGTCTTCCCGAATGATCGGGCTATTCATCGGAGCTTCCGTTGATGGTCTTGAGCGCCGGACTGATGCGCAACTTGTACACCGGAGTGTCGGGCTGCCGTAGCAATGGTGACCGGCCATCTGCAGCCCGACCCCCGGGGTGGGGCGCCCGGCCGGGAATCGAACAGTGCTCGTCCTCTTCTGGGGGGGCAGAGGTCCAGTCCCACGGCGCTATGAAGAACGGTCGCCTACGATGCCGGCCTGGGGTGCGGCCATGCGGCAGTTCGGAGTCCGAGGGCGCGCTCCCGGCGATCGATACAGACCCCACCCTCCCTTTGTTGTGTGCCCGTTGACCCGTCATTGGGCCGTCGTTGCGACTGCTCGTATGAACTCATACGATGAGTGATCGGGGGCACCGCATGGCACCGTTCTCGGCACAATCGCACAAAGGACAGTCGTAAATGCCATCCGAACGTGACACCGGAATGCGTGGCCTGAGCCCAGAACTGCCGTACGCTGAGCCATCCGCTGGTAACGGCCAGTTGGATCGAAGGGAAAACATGGAAGATGTGGATGCGGGGTCAGTAAATGACGAGCTGAAGCATCCGCATTCGGGCGATTTGCTGCGCTTGACCTCGTTGCGGGCTTTCGCAGCATTATTCGTATTCTTCTTCCACCTTGGGGCTGACCGTCTTGTCAATGGTGTCGGGGTCTTCACCGTGGGCGACGCCGGGGTCTCGTTCTTCTTCATCCTCTCGGGGTTCGTGCTCGCCTGGAGCACAGCGCCCACACTTGCCAAGAGTGAGTTCTACCGACGCCGCTTCGCCCGCATCTATCCCAGTACCTTCGTGGTACTGATGGTGAGCGTCTTCGTCCCCGTCGTTGCCGTCAGTCGGGGCCCTAAGGAATTCTTGAGCAGCCTGTTCCTGCTCCAAGCATGGGATCCTGCCACCAATATCACTTTCGGGATGAATGGCGTCGCCTGGTCACTCAGTTGCGAAATGGCCTTCTATCTTGCATTTCCCTTTGCCCTGCTCTATCTCATCAAGGCAGCGCCGTGGCAACGCTGGTCCGTAGCTCTCGGCTATGTCGCGATCGTTTTTGTGGCAGGAGTGGCCGTGGTCAAAGCCGGACATCCGGGGGCATTGCTTACATTGCCACCTGCCCGTTTCGGAGAATTCTTGCTGGGGATGGTCGCTGCACTCGAGATTCGCCGGGGATGGCGCCTGCAGGCAAGATGGGGATTGGCCCTCATCGCTATCGGAATAGCTTGTACTTCCCTCCTGGATCGCGCCGGGTCGCTCCACACCGATTACCTGATCGCGGTTTTCTTCGCGCTGATCGTACTGGCGGCCCAGCGGGACCTGAGTGGCGTCAAGGGCGTTCTCTCGTCGAAGGCGCTCGTCTACGCCGGCCAGGTCTCGTTCTGTTTCTACCTCGTGCACGAGCTGATCATCGTGAACCTCCGACACCTGGTCGGGACAGGCTGGGGTGTTGCTGCTCTCGCTCTCGTGCTGTCGATTGTTACAGCCGTTGGCCTTCACCATGCAGTCGAGCTGCCGTTTCAGCGACTACTGAGGGGTAAGCGCGTTCCACGGTCGAAGAGTGCTCCTAAGCACTCCCGGGGGAGTCGCTTGTCGCCTTTGATCGCCCCAGGGTCGCTAGATTCTGAAGGCCACGCTCCGTAAAGGCGCTGACTGTCCCAGAATCCGCGCGAATGGGAGCGTCTCTGGTCATCGCCCGTAGTAGTTCCGCCCCAGTAGCTATTGAGGTCATCGCAGAGTTCTCGGGAAAGCGGCCCCACAGCATGGCGCTCCCAGGCTTCCTGGTCGTCGAGTATGCAAGAGTGAACGAAAGTAGGTAGAACCCAAATTCGATCCTCACAGGAGGGACCAATGGTAAAGCCGATCCCCGACAGCTACCCCCGAGTCACGCCCTACCTGATCGTGGACGATGCCAACGCCGCGATCGACTTCTACGTCGCTGTTCTGGGTGCGGAAGAGCGGATGAGAATGCCAGGTCCGGACGACAGGGTTGGCCACGCCGAGTTATCCATCGGGGATTCGATGATCATGCTGGCGGACGAGTTCCCCGATATGGGTGCCCTCAGTCCGAAATCGGTCGGCGGCTCACCGGTGACAATCCACGTCTACGTAGAGGACGTCGATGCCACCGTTGCACTCGCAGTTAAGGCTGGAGCCACCATCACGCGGCCCGTGGAAGACAAGTTCTATGGGGATCGTGGCGGAGAGTTCCTGGACCCCTACGGTCACCGCTGGAGTATCGCCTCCCATGTCGAGGACCTCTCCCCCGAGGAAATGCAGCAGCGCATGGGAGAGTTGCCGGGCTGAGGCAACTGGTCCGGTGCAATAATCGGCCCCGTGGAGACCACTGAGGTGCCACAAGAGGTCGCTCGCTTACGTCACCAGTTCGCCGACCGCATTGTGGCACTGCGCGAGACAGCGTGGGATGAAGCGTCCTGGTGCTCGGGCTGGCAGGTGCGGGACGTGCTCGCGCACCTTGTAAGGAATGCTGAGTCCACTCCGTGGTCGTTGATGAGTGACCTACTACGAGGTGGATTCCGACCCGACCACTCGGTGAATAAAGCGGCAAAGCAACTCAGCGGCGTGCCGGTCCCGGCTCTGGCTGATCGGCTCCGTAATGCGGCTGACGAACGCCTTCGTTCCGGCGGCTCCTCGAAGCCGTTCGGCCTGGGTGACGTTGTCGTGCACAGTGCAGACGCATTCCGGCCATTTGGCGAGGATGTCGACGTACGCCCCGCCGTTGCGGCGTCCGTTTTGGATGCTTATTGGGACAGAGCGCGGATGGTCGTCCATGCAGCACCTCACCGCGGGCACCGTTTGGTGGCGACGGACCTTGACTGGTCCAGGGGAAGTGGAACGGAAATAAGAGGGAAGACCATTGACCTCGTTCTCTTCGTCGCCAACAGGCGCCAAGTTCTCCCGCGTCTAGAAGGACCAGGGCTCGGGGCCTTCCATTGAGAGGGACGCAGTCCCGGCAATGTATACGGAGAGGGCATGACCTGACGCCTACGGTACCTGCGATACTTCGTGGGTGCCGTGGAACGAGATCCGTCCGGAGCGAGTTTCTGACCGGGAGACCGTGTCGTTTCGATTCAGGGTAATCGGTGATTCGGTGGCCGACGCTTGGTCAGATGCGCTGAAAATGCCCGGTCCCCGTGCGCACCCCGCACCGGGATCTGTCGATTCTCGGACGGTACGAATCGGAGTTGGATCGATGGAGGGCGAACTCAAGCCGTCCCCTGAGTGGTGGCATGACGCCTGGCTCACGCGACGGGTGCATCCCTACGAAGGTGGGGTCGCCGAGGAGTTGACCGCTACTGCACCGATTGGACCTCATTCTTATGACTTTGATCAGCCCGGCGCCTCGGTCTGGGTGGTACTCAACTATGCATGGACAGCCGCGGGATCGTTCATAGAACTAACGGCGGATCCCCCTTGGACCGAGAACCTGTTGGAACCGCTTTGGCGACCGAACTCGCCACCAGTCACCGTCCCCGACCCGGACACGCATGATCCCACCATCGCTGGAATCTCACGAGTATGGCTTCGAGAGAATCCTCGGGAGCTCTGGAGTTCGGGCAGCCACGGATGGGGGTGGCGGCTGCATTCGTTGACCGTCGAGGAAACCGCAGTGGCTGTCCATCTGACAGCGCTAGTCGGAAGGACCGTCGAATACGAGTTGCTCCTCGAGAGGGGGCAGTCAGCCGTTCCCGCCATCGCCCTCGGATGGGCTGTACGCAGCCGGCTTGGAACCCCTTTGGGTGAACGGAAGGTTTACTTCCGCACCAAGGAGTAAGTCGCGGCAAGAGTTCCACCCGCCCCGATCCGGGTAAGGGGGCAGCACCCACCATCGGCAGTCGCCTCAATCCGCCTCATTCCCACCTGGGACCATTGCGGTTGGACGATCTTCAGTTGAAAGTTATGCGGTCCCAGAACGACACCGAAGAACCGAGAGCGTCCAGTTCGGCGGATTGGGGGCAGGCGCTGGCCGAGGTAGACCGGGCAGTAGGTCGGCGCTTGTCGATAGAGTCGGAGCTTGTCACCAGGACTACCTACGCACTCCAGATGGGTTCGGGCGCGGCCGATACGAGGCGCTACCCGCGGAGGCGCCGCCACACGCGAGTCGTGAGCCTGGGTCACGACACGGAGGAACCGACATGTCACACGTACGCCGTTTCGACCACGTTGGCATCACTGTCGCCGACCTTGACGCAGCGACGCGGTTCTTTGTCGCGTTGGGACTCGAGATCGAGGGAAGGACGTTCGTGGAGGGCGAGTTCATCGACACGGTCATCGGCATCCCGGGATCAAGAACCGAAATCGTGATGCTTCGGGCAGCGGACAACGGGACAGGCGTCGAGCTCTCCAGCTTCGTCCGGCCTAGCTGCGTGCCGGGCTCGCCGGCCGCTATGGCCAACGAGGTCGGCTTGCGAAGTGTCGCCTTCGAGGTTCATGACCTCGACGCCGCCGTCGACCAGGCTAGGTCCGCCGGCTACGGGTTGGTGGGCGGAATCGGCGAGTACGAGGGTTCTTGGCGGATGGCCTACGTCCGAGGCCCCGAGGGGATCATCGTTGCGCTTGCCCAACCCATCTCCTGACAGGACTCGTCGCCCGCACACTAGGCGTCGCTGCCAACGCGTTTCCGCGCTTCATGTCCGTGCCACGAGGCCTGCTTTAGGGGATGGCCAGTGAGGCTCCCAGCTCCTCGGTCAGAAGCTCAAGGGAACTATGCAGTTGGGCGAAGCGTCGCGGTCCGAGGATCTCTGCGATCCGCTGCTGAGCCGCCTCGGCCTCGGCGTAGATTGTCCGCTCGAGCCGCCGACCCTTGGAGGTCAGTCGGATCACCCGGGCCCTTCCGTCAGCCGAATCAGGCGCGCGCCGGAGGTATCCGTGGAGTTCCAGGTGCCCGAGCAGGTCGTTGACCGATTGTTTCGTGATCCCCGCCCGGTCCGCAAGCTGGCTTGGACGTAGTCCGTCGAGGCCTGGATAGCGCCAGAGTCCGACATGTGCGGCGTTCAGATCGTCGTATCCTGCCGCAACGACGCCCGCATACATCTCATCGCGGACCCACTGCCAGACGACACGCAACATGGCGCCGACGTACCGGGGTAGCTCGCCGCTTGGGCGTTCCCCTGCGAGCGAATCGCTTGACATGATCGTCAGGTTACCATACGATTTAATCGTAAGGATGCCTGACTAACTGTCCAGCCACATGATTCCACAGGAGGTTACTAAATGACGACGGCCGTCGTTGACTCCCCCGACAGCAAGCAAGCGCAGGCGTGGTGGTTCCTCGACACCTTGGTGGTTGAGCACCGCTGTGCATCCGAAATGAACGTCGTCGTGCTCGAGATGACCTTGCCTGCGGGTTCGGCGCCTCCGTTGCACGTCCACGACGACCTCGACGACACCTGGTACATCCTCGAGGGCCAGATGGTCGTGCGCTGCGGCGGCGAAGAGCTGGTCGTCGGAGCAGGGCACTGGGTCTCCATGCCCCGCGGCGTCCCTCATACGTTCCGAGTGGTCGGTGAGGCGAGGCGCGGATCCTCCTCGTCCACGACAACGCCAGCTTCCGTGACCTCATTCGCGCCGTCGGCACTCCGGCCAGGTCACGTGTCGTGCCGAGCCACCCAACATTTCCACCCATGGGCGAACTGGCGCGCATTGCTGCGTCCCATGACCTCAGACCTATCGGGCCTCCCATGAGCGCTGAGGACAGCGAGACGGTCCTGGCCAACGCGAGCTGATCCGCTGGCGGATATCAAAGGGGCATAACTGTGCAAGGCCCATTGGGACTGCCCACGGATCGCTGCCCCATAAACGCCGTACTGACTCACCAACACCTATTAGCTGTCGGGCTACTCAACCCGCCGGTGAAGCCTGGCCCCGATACGCTGCGAGACCTTCATTGGCTGCCCGAAGTTCCGCCAAGGAGGCGGCACTCGGGGTGGAAACTTCACGTTTGGCCGCTTTGATCAATACTGTCTGGGCCTGAAACTCGCCCCCCGGAACCTCTTCGACTATCGGTGTGTCGCTGGTCTCGCCTATCACCGAACCTTTGGACGCGTACCCCCAGGCTCCAGAGCGAGCAATGCTTCCTTCGTACCGATCGCTTGCGTCAATGTGCTGATCCAGATGCTCGAGTGCAGCCAACAGCTGCGTTCGCGGGCCGACCGAAGGGTCCTTCAAGTACGCCTCGATCAGGGCCTCGACACCGACAAGGTCCGACTCGAGAGTTGCGTCCACTGCTAGCTCTTGCTCCTGATGAGCCCGATGTCTCTGACTTCCGAACATTGTCTCGGACCTCCAGTCGTGCCCCATTTTCTCACTGTTACGGGGCGGTTTAGGTGTTCTGCTCGCCCTCGCCGCTATCTACTTGGCGGTCAGCTTCCACTTCCTTGTCGAGATGCCGCAGCCGGCCCGAACTAACGCCCTTGACCAATTGTTCCAACACCTGCGCTCGATCTGATTCCGGCAATGCCTCTACGGCCTCGAACACCTTCTTGCTGATCTCCTCATCCGAGGCATCGGGACCTAGCTCCTGACTTACCCTTGAGATCAGTTCGGTCACGTCTTCCATGGCCCACCTCCTTAACGAAGAGGTTACGAGCGTTTTGACCCCCTCGACCACACTCTTCGACCCTCCCCGGCTTTGTCGGGCACCGTTGACCAGATCCCGCAGTGTCCCGACGACGCGGGCAGCGGGTGCCCTACGCTGGGGTGGTGGAATTCAGTCGGGAACTTCGTGAGTCGATCTTGTCCGGCGATATCACGGTCACGTTCCGTCTTTGGCAAAGGCCCAAGGTGAAGCTTGGTGGTCGGTATCGCGTGGGCGCTGGTCGGATCGAAGTCGACTCGGTCGAACTGGTCCCCTTTGCCTTCATTGACCACGCTGACATCCGTCGCGCCGGCGAGGCCGACCTGGAGTCATTACGACGACGAGCCGCTCATGCCGGTCCGATCCACGACGAAACAGTGCTCTATCGAATCGAATTCCATGCCGTCGAGTAGGTAGCCTCACTCCCGATTGGCGGACGGAGAGACTCCGGGTTCAGCTTGATGACTGGTCGCGACGACATTGCGCTCAGTGAATTACTCCGAGCATGTGCGACCGTGGCCCATGTGGACGCTCGCCCGGAACGGGCTGAGCCGCTCCGATGACCCGTGGGGTGACCTGGTCGTCTCAAAGGTGACCTTCACCTGAACATACCCACCAAACCGGCTTGTACGGGGGAGCACTCGCGTACGCGGCCCCCATGGTGCACCAGGACGAGAGCGAGATGATGTCCTGGGTATCATTCACTCAGCCGGCGATGAGATTCCAGAGATCTCGTGCGGACCTCCGCTCCGCCAGCTCGAGAGGAACGAGGAGTATGCACTTCGGATACGAAGGAACCTCGTGATGCGTGACGACGTTCGCCGAGCGCTGGAAATCGGCCCATCCTCAACCGTCGAGGACCGCACGATCGACATCACCACGACAGGCCGGAGTTCAGGAGCACCGCGACGGATAGAAATCGTCTTCTATCGGATTGAGGATTCCGTCTACCTGAGCGGGATCCCGACACCCCGTACCAGGGATTGGCTAGCAAACCTGAAGGCGGATCCGCACTTCACGTTTCATCTCAAGCACGGCGTAGTCGCCGATTTGCATGCGGTCGCCACGGTAATTACCGACGAACCAGAACGCCGCAGGTTGCTCGCCCCACTTGTCGAACAATTCAACCAGCGCCGTGGCGACGAAAGCGAGTGGCCCAGAGCCAATCTCGACGAATGGGTTCAGGGCAGTCCGCTAGCGAGAGTCGAATTCGTCCAGGTTGATTGACATTGTCTCCAGCTCCGTCACCGGTCCAACCCGAAGCGTGACGCCAGGTCCTCGGCCATGCTCTCGGTGCTGCGTGAGCCGTCGACGAGCAGCGCCTCGAGGTCGTGGCGCACGACAGCCTCAGCGATCTGGTCGGAGAAGATGCGGTCGCGCTCTAACAAGTTCGTCAAGGCCCGGTCGGGGTCGGTCGTACGCATCCAGAAGGCGTCCGCTTCTGGGCGCCGCCGGAACGCTGCTCGGCGAAAGTCCGTCGTCGACAGTAGCCACACCGCATGGCTCGGATCTGAAACATAGGGTCGCACAAGATGCGGGAGAAGCCGAAAACCTTCAACCAGGACGGTGCAGTCCGTCGGCAATTGCTGGAGGTCCTCAATGAGTAGATCGAATCCCTCCCCGTGGAACCATGGGAATGTCGAATACATCGTCACGGGATCTCGTTTGACCCACCGCTCGTCCATGCTCATTTGGCGAAACCGTCCAAGCAGCGGTGCGGCAGTCCTCTCCACTAACTGACTGTGGACACCAATCACGGCGTCGGTGCTGTAAAGCCTCACTCTGAATCGATCGGCAAGAAGACGGGATACGGTCGTCTTACCGACACCGCTCGGACCGCCCACCCAACGCACGTAATCGAGGTTGGGCACATCATGATGCTCCGCCTCGCCTCGTTTGGACGCCAGCGGGGCTGACTTATCTCGGCTTGGTGGCGACGACGGGCTCGGTGTCATCACATCGCTGCGTCCTCGGCACGGTCGGCGCGGGCGGCCCGCCGTCTGGCGGTTAACAAGGAGCGAGCCGTGGCTGGGGGGTTGTCGCCCAGACCGATCGACATCCTGGTGAGGATCTCGCTATACGAACGCACCGGGTCACGGCCGACCGCGCCGAAGAACCCGGTGTGCTCCAGCGTGGTGTGACCGTGGACACCGGACCAGACAGCTTCACCGGCGGTGGCGACGTCGTGGACCTCCCATCGGCCAGCGTTGACGTAGGCGTGGATGCGACGGAGAAGCGAGATGAAGGTGGACCTCGCCGCCTCGAGGTCGGCGGGATCACCGAGCCTGAACGCGGCCAGTCCAGGACCGAACATCACCGCGTACAGGTGGGGTTCGCGCAGAGCGAAGCGGCGGTAGCTCCAGAGGTAGGTCATCCAGTCGGCGACGGCGTCGTCGGTGACCGCGCCGCGGTCCAACTCGGTTCCGAACCCGGCGAACCCGCGGTGCATCACCTCTCGAGAGAGCTCGTCCATGCCCCCGAAGTGGGTGTAGACGACCATCGTCGACGTACCCAGTTCACGGGCCAGGCGCCGCGCCGACACGGCGCCTTCAGTAGCCAGTAGCTGCGCGGCGGTAGTGATAATCCTTTCGCGCAAATGAGGATCGGCGGCCCGCGGCGGCACGAACCCCAGCATATCCATAACGCCGTTACATGACGGTGCCGAAAGGAACGAGGACACGTAATGGCCACCAATAGGGAAATAATCGAAAACGCCTACGCAAACTTCGCGACGGGCGACATTCCCGCCGCCCTCGGCGCCATGGCCGACGACATCGAGTGGACCGAGGCCGACGGATTTCCACTCGCTGGCACGTACGTCGGTCTTCAGGCGGTACTTGTTCGTGGAAGCACAAGAACTCTGGAGAGCTGGCCGTCGTGAAGATGGTCCACGTGTGGACCATGAACGAGGGCAAAGCTGTTGCCTTCCAACAGCACGTCGACACCGTCAGGGTCCGCGAGTTCAGCTGACCAACGTCGTCTGCGACGTCACCTTATTGTCAGACGCCCGGCTGTGCTGCGTCATTCGGGCGAGCGTGCGTCAGGCGACTGCGCCGACGGCTGCGCTCTCCCCTGCAGTAACTTCGCTCGGCCCGGCAGAGATGAACACGGCACTGACGATCGCACCGAGTGCGAGTAGTCCCGCCCCGACAGCAAAGGCGATGGCGTATCCGTGTACGACTCCGGCTCGCGTTGCCGCAACCCCGTGGGTGAGGATGTAACTCGCGGTAGCCGTCGCCGCGAGAGTGTTGAGAAGTGCAGTGCCGAGAGAGCCGCCGATCTGCTGCGTGGTGTTCACTAGCGCGCTCGCCACCCCCGCGTCTCGATCGCTGATCCTTATGAGGGCGGTGCTACTGAACGCCGGGAACGCCAGGCCGAGGCCCATACTCATCAGGATCTCCTGTGGAGCGACATGGATCCAGAAATCACTATGGACGCCGATCCGCGTCAGCCAGGCCAAACCGCCCGCTGCGACGAGTAGGCCCACCGTCATGGGTATACGGGGCCCGATCCGCGGGACGAGGCCCGTCGATGCACCCGCGGCGAGAATGATTCCGAAAGCGAAGGGGAGGAAGGCAAGCCCGGCTTTGAGCGGCGAGTAATGCAGCACACTCTGCAGGTAGTAGCTCAGGAAGACGAACATGGCGAAGAGACCAGCGCCAGTGAGCAACGAGGCGAGAAACGCACCACCTCGGTTCCGGTCCCGAACCACCCGAAGGGGTAGCAGGGGGTGACTGGTCCTTGTCTCGAGGACCACGAACGCCGCAAGCAGGACCGCGGCAACAACGAGCAAGATAACCGTGACCGTTGCTCCCCAACCGTCGCTCTCGGCTTTGGTGAAGCCATAGACCAGACTGACAAGGCCCAAGGTCGAGAGCACTGCGCCGGGCACGTCATACCGGGTCGAGCCCTCGGTGCGGCTTTCGTGCACCACTAGGACGGCCCCGATAGAGGCCAGGATCGCGATCGGGACGTTGACGAGCAGACACCACCTCCACGAGGCGTACTCCGTGAGGAGTCCGCCGAGTAGCACCCCGATGGCCCCTCCTGCGCCGGATACGGCACCGTAGGCGCCGAACGCCTGCGCCCGTTCCTTCGCGTCGTGTTGGAAAGTGATGGTCAGGATGGAGAGTGCGGCCGGCGCCATGAGGGCGGCAAATGCGCCCTGAAGGGCCCGAGCAGCAAAGAGCATGGCCTCGTCGACGGCAAGGCCACCCAGGGCGGATGCGCCGGCGAAGCCCAGAAGGCCGACAACGAACATCCGCTTTCGGCCCGAGAAGTCAGCGATCCGGCCGCCCAGGAGTAAGAGACCTCCGAAAGCGAGGGTGTACGCCGTGATGACCCATTGGCGGTTGGCCGTGGAGATGTGGAGTGCGTGCTGCGCCGAGGGCAAGGCGATCGTCACGATGGAGGCATCGAGAACGATCATCAGCTGAGCCACGATCACCACCGCCAGGATGCCCCATCGCTTCGGATCTGGGCCAAACCCACTCGTCACGTGCGGGGTCGATTCGGTCGCGACGTCATTTGACTCCACAGTGTCTCTCTTCCGTTCGCTCGATCAGAGGCCAGCGAGGGGCCTACTCAGAAAGTACCGGGAGCCAGGTTGCTTCCGTACGGTTCACGATATCGACTGGGTGTTTCACGAAGCGAACTCGTGCCCAGGACTCAGGTTCCTCCCAAGGAACGGACACGCCCCTCGAACCTGCCGTCGTGCCCGCGCTTGTTCCCCGCCCGACACACGATCGGCCGGGCGGGTCAGTCAGATCGCCGCACCATCGGGTTCACGCAATCCCGGAGGGCTGAGACGTGGCCGACGGCGTCCATTATCACAAGCCAACCTCACGCGCCCGCATAGGTCGATGGCCTCAAAACTCCACTACCCCAGGGAGTCGCTCCCCCGTCACCGCTGAGGATGGGCGGTTCGCGCGTTTGGGCGACCTATTCCGACGAGGCGCGCTCGCCCTCCTGTGAGTGCCGGACCGGGTGCTCGTGTGATGGTCTGGCCTGCGCCTGCTGTTTGTGTTGCTCAATCGGACCCTTGTAACCAAGACGCCGCAGGATCCAGCTACCGAGCCGAGTGGGCGGCTCGCGAAGCTGAGCCTCCCTCGCCTCGGCCTCGTGCCCTGTG
This sequence comes from uncultured Acidimicrobiaceae bacterium, assembly GCA_963755665.1. Taxonomy (GTDB): domain Bacteria; phylum Actinomycetota; class Acidimicrobiia; order Acidimicrobiales; family RAAP-2; genus Bog-473. Next base: position 155,381 of record CAVWKU010000011.1, on the reverse strand, counting down.
GTCACGTGCACCGGAAAGTTGTCGCCCTTGGAGTTGAGTTTCACGTTACCGATCTTAGGCAGCGGGACCAAAGGAGGCAGAGATTCGCATATTCGCGAGGTCTTTGAGGCCGAAGCGCCGGCTCCGGTGGGACACTTGGGCGCGGCTGGACGCTACCTACTGCGAACGGACAGACGTCGGTGACGTCTGCGAAGATGGCTCCGTGCGCCTCGTAGGTCGGCTCGGGTTTATTGCAACAGCTCTGCTTCTCGTTGCGGTGAATGCACCCCCGGCGAACGCCTCGTCCAGCCATGCCTTTGCCTCAAGCGTGGGTGCTTCTGCGAAGTTCGTACTTGCCACCGGGTCGGGACCAGATTTCCAGATTGATTCAGCGAGAACGGGAACTCTGGTGAAAGATTTAGGCGCCGTTCAAGGATGGACCAATAACGGGCTCGCGCTTTCGCCGGATGGTCGGTCCGTCTACGTGGTTGTCAACCAAGCAACAACCTTGGCAATCGAGCGCCTCTCGGTGTCGACCGCTACAGAAACGTTCGTCGCTGAGGGCGAGCAGCCCGCGGTAAGCCCGGACGGCCGCCTTCTGGCGTTCGGTTCAGGACCTTCGGGTTCCAACACCCTCGTCGTGCGGGACCTCACATCGGGGAAGGACCAATCGATTGACCTCCACCGGCTCCTCGGGGGACAAACCGACCTTCTCAATGCCTCGATCACCTGGCTCGGTGATGGCTCCAAGGTCGTGGTGCTTCCCGGCGGGGTTGCAAATGACCTCATGGGCGGCAAGACTCCATCCGCTGTACCGGGATCTTGCAGTTCCATAGCGGCCGGCGACACTTGCCTGATTATCGTGACCGTTCGGGCCGGACACCCGCTCACTGCCAAGCGTCGCATCGTCAGCGGCTTCGGATTCGCTCTCCCGGTAATGGGAACTTCAGGGTCCTCTGACGTTGTCCTGATCGGATACCGTGACCACCACTCGGGCATTTACACGCTAGACCTCGCCCACGATGCCAGCAGCGCTACCCGATTGTTTTCGCTCCCGTCCGTACTCCCGCTCGCCTTTGGCGCGCAAGGTGCGACATTTTTCTATTTGGTCGGACACGGCCCCGAGGCTCTCTGGTCGGCCAGAGTCACTCCACATGGCTTCAAGGAAGCACACGTGCTCAATGCCAATGTTGACTTGAGCGCTCTAGCTGGCTGACCCGAGCCATGGCAATCGATAAAATGAGGTCGTTCCGTACGCTCACACATGCCGGCACGCCATCCCATTGACGTCCATCCAAGGTCCTAAGAATGTCGATCGAAGAAGCCAGAAGAGACGTCGAGAGCAAGCGACGCAGTTTTGGCGATGAGCATCCAGAAACGCTCGACAGCCGGAGTCATCTTGCCACGGAGTTACGGGATGCAGGGCAGTATCAGAAGGCCCGTGAGGCGGTGGAGGAGCTCATTCGAACGCGTAGCCGCCTGTATCCGAATGACGAATACGCCATCCAACGTCTCACACTCATTCTCGGAACTGTCCTTCTGGCGCTTGGTGAATTTTCGTCGGCGAGGATTTTGGAAGAGGGCGTCCTCGAAGCGCAGGACCGGATGTATGGACCCGATAGTGCCTCATCGCTCATAGCTGCGCGCCACTTGTCAAACGCTCTGCGAAAGATGCGTAACTATCCAGAACTTGCGAACATTCAACAACGAATTCTGGATTCGCTCCTTAGAACGGTAGGGGAAGGACATCCTGACACGCTGCTCGCCATGAGCCAACTAGCCGAGACAAGAAGATTGATGGGGGATTTCGAATCAGCCAGGGATCTCGACACCATGGTGATCGAGATCGCCGAGCGACACGAGCTCAATCCCCGGACCGCCATCGAAGCGAAATGCAGTCTCTTCTACGACTTGTCGCAACTCAAAGAGTACGATGCCCGCCTCGTACTACTTCTCCAGATATTCGAGGAATCTGAAGAGCGTCTTCCGAAGGATGACCCCATACGCAAACGAATAAGCCGGGCTCGGAAGCTGGCCAAGCCGTTCCTCAAGGTCATGCGGAGAGCGGCCAAATCAGGAGAGCCAGTTGACCCCCATGACATCCGACTCAGGCTTCCGGACTCGATCTGACACCCAAAACACAGGACGCGGGATCAGGGTCCGTACGGCAAATCCTCCGGAGAGCAGTCCCTGTAGTCAGGCTCAGGCTCGTCGACGAACCGTACGGCTTTGATGGTCAAGTGACCGTCGAGGATCGCCCGAGCGATGCGGTGCATCCCATCCATCACGCGCCCGTCCGAACCAAGGATGATCGGATAGGAGGAGTCCACTTCTTGAATGAGCCGAACGTGGTCAATGATGCGTCGAACCGTTGGTTCTGGGCCGAACTTGAACCAGAAATCGGTGTCAACATCGGCAATGGAGTCGAGCGTCACCTCTATAACCGGTAGGTCGGAGCTGGCGGCGATGAGATGGTCCACATCCCAGGCATCAAGACCAGCGGCGCTGGGTCTGAAGTTGTATTGCTTGCGCACTCGGAAATCCCTTCCGTGGCTGCTCGAACGCCTGACTAGTGTGTGGCGTTAGTGCACTTACGCCCCCGTGGTAGTCATGATGGCCAAGTAAGCCGCTCAAGGCCATGGGAGCTTTCCTATTGTCTCGTCGTACACCGCGTTTCCGGCGTCCGCAGGAATCTCCTCGTCTGCCCTCAGTAGATCATCGCCGTCAACCTCGTCGTGCTCCACGAGTGCGGCTGGCTACTCCTCACTCCAGCGGGATCTGACCTAGGCGTACGACTGTCGCCTTCTTCATTGACTGTTGAGTCTACGGGTTGCATTCTGGAGGACGCGAAGGGCGACGGCCATCTCGGCCGTATTTGCGCCTTCGAATGAAATGGCCCGAATGACGGCGAGCGGATCGGGTAGTTCTTCCCAGAGCTTCACTCCGACATCGGTGATTTGAAGCAGACGTTGACGCTGATCTCGTGAGGTGGGAGTCTGGTCGACGAGACCCTTGCGTACCAGCGTCGCCACGACTCCACTCAGCGTCGCCCGCTCGATCTGAAGCATGCGGGCCAGGTCACGCTGCATGGTTGTCCCATTTCTCGCCAACTGATGGAGGACGTACCACTGCGTGGTCCCGAGGTCGTAAGGGCGCAGAACTGACTCCATGGCGGCCCGGAGTGCGAAGTAATAGCGCTTCGCCGATTCGCCCACCGACGCAAGATCCCCGTCCTCTCCTTCGTTAGCCACTTAACACTGTTAGCTGGGTAACGACTCTCCCGTCAAGACCTCGCCGAGCTCTTCGTCGCCGTGGCATGTGTCGGAAGCAGCGCAAAACCGGTCACCAAGGAATCGATTCGTTCTCCCATCTGGTGAACGTGCCTGTCGGACCGTCGGGACCGAGCAGCGCCACGCGCACGACCTCGCGGGAACCGTCCTCGACGGACTCCGTTCCCGCGAATCCGTTGAGATTCGTACTTGTGAATGCTGGCGAGACCAAATTGATCTTGATGTCGGTCGACTCCAATTCGATCATCATGGCGAGCGTGATGGCGTTGAGAGCCGCCTTGGACGCGGGATAGATAGGCCCGTACATCGTGTGGTAGGGGTATGCCGGGTCTGCGTTTGTCGTCAGTGAGCCAACTCCACTCGACACATTGACGATGCGGCCATCCAACGACTCGCGAAGGAGCGGCAACATTGCTTGATACACGGAGAGAACGCCGAAGACATTGGTCTCCCAGACTGCGCGTACTTCGTCGAGGGGAGCGTTGCTTGCTTTCGAAAGCTCCGCATACTCTTCGAGTGACATGCTGCCCTTTCTCGTGTTCGAGATTGCAGCGTTGTTGACGAGTAGGTCAATGCGACCAAATTCGCCACGGATTCGCTCTGCCGCGGAGGCGAAGGATGCCGGATCAGTGACGTCGATCTGTACAGCGATTGCCCCCGGCCCGATCTCCTTTGCAGCGGCATCACCACGCGTGCAGGTTGCGCGACCCCACCAATACTGTGAGACCGCTTGCGATGAGCTCCTTTGCTACTTGGAGGCCGACGCCTTGATTGGCTCCGGTGACCAGCGCGATGCGATTGTCGGGCATGATGTCTCTCTTTCCTTCATGTGGTGCCATTGTCGCGAGCGACACGTGCGAAACCCGCGGCGGAGGCAGCAACCACGGCGAAGGTACGACTTACGGGTCAGTCGTATGTATATCGTTAGCAACCTAACGGATTATGTTAGGAACCTAACGATTTGTCAAGCCGTCGTGGACCGGCAACCAACCTGAAGGCGCTGGCCGTCACTATCCGGCACTTGTGTGGATTTCGTATACTTCGACGCCACCGACCGAATAGGGGGCGACAATGTCCGACCCGACATTCGAAGATTGGCTGGCAATCGTGGGGGGACTGAACCGCATGGCCGCCCTTATGGACGCCCGTGAGTGGGATCGCATTGGTGAGGTCGTTCTTCCCGACGCACAGTGCTATGGGCAACTGGGTCACGAGGCGATCGTCGCCAACGTGCTGCGCCGCGCCCTTGGGGGGTGCGGGCCAACGCAGCACCTCCTCGGCAACTACGACATCCAAGTCGATGGAGCCGTAGCGACGTCGCGCTCCCTGATCCGCGCCTACCACCTGGAAGCCGGCGGAGAGGAACTGGAAAAGCCTCGCACGTACGTGTGGATGGGGGTCTACCTCGACGGTTGGAGGCGGACCGGTGACGGTTGGCGAATGAGCGAGCGCAAGACCGAGACAAACGCCTCCGTCGGCGATGCTTCGGTCCTTCAGCCGGGCTGACGCGCCATGAGGTAGTGGCGGGCCATTCCGACTGAAGGAATCCGCCGCCCGGACGTCAGCCGGTCCCGCACGCCGAACGGGAATGCGTTGGGCCTCAGCCGGAGTGCCCTCTGCGGACCCTGGAGGCATATGGAACGATGGACTCGCGACGTGCCCAGCGTCGATGTGTATGGCACGCACCAATGCAAATGATCGGAGTGGCATGACTGAACTCGTTCCGATAACCGAGCTGAGCGACTTCAGCAGCCCGAATGCAAAAGCGACGGAGTGGTCCCAGGCTCAGAATGAGCTGGCGAACGCTGAGGTCTATTGGCTTTCGACCGTTCGACCTGACAGCCACCCACATGTCACGCCCTTGTTGGGAATTTGGCTCGAAGGCGCTCTGTACTTCTGCACCGGACCAAACGAACGAAAAGCGAAGAACCTCTCGACCAACCGTCATTGCATCCTCACGACGGGGCAGGGCACCCTCGACGGTCTTGATCTCGTGATTGAAGGAACTGCGGACGGCGTGAGCGACCCGGCCGAGCTTGGACGCGTCGCCAACACCTACGAGTCGAAGTACGGACCGCATTTCGTTGCACCGGAGGGAACGTGGTCCGGCCTGGGCGACGCCATTCGGCGAGCAGAAGTTCAGGTCTATCGCGTCGCACCCGAGACCGGCTTCGGATTTGGCAAGGGAGGAACGTACAGCCAGACACGCTGGAGCTTCTGAATTCGACTATTGATCTCTCCCCCAGCTCGGCTTGCGGCCGAGAAAGGCCGCTACTCGGTCCGCAGCCGGGCGCTCGTCGCCGCACGGCTTCTCCTCACCGTATGGACGACCCTCACCGCGGAATCCTGGGAGGCTCGCCATCTGCTTCAAGAATCCGAGTACGTAGTCCGCCAGTTCCGGGTCGAGGTCGGTCGGCTGTCCGGTCGCGATGGCGAGGTCCCAGGCGTGGGTGAGAAGGTCACTCGTCCGTATCTCGATGAACGTGGTGCCCGGAAGTTCTCCGACGGGCAAGTGGTACGTGCGAGTAAGGGCCCGGGGCGCAGCGAAGATCTCCTGCGCCGCCTGGGCAGAGGCGCGGTGGGCGGCGTTGAGATCTTCGGGGAGAGGCGTCACTTGACCACCGGCTCGTTGTACGACGCGCTGGTTGCCCTCGACGACATGGTCGATGAGGGCCTTCACATCCCATGCATCACACGGTGTCCGCGACGACAGCTGATCGAATCTCACGTTGACAAGCACATGGGCGAAGGTGTCCTGCGCCCGCTGGTGGGCGACAAGTGGGTCCATGGCCATGGACCATACAGTGCACACCGTCCGCTACCGTCGGTGCTCGAGACATCCCGTTGCGTTGGGCCTGCTACCCACGACCTCGCCATCCCTTCATCGTTCAGCGATCGATAGCCCTCTTTGTGGGCAGCCTGTTCAAGCACGATGTCTGGATCAGCCTGACACCTGACGACACCGTCGTGCCGACCCATGAGGTCGATGGCGACAGCAACAAATTGCCACTACGGATGCCGCGTCGATTTCACCCGTCAGTTCCAGGACGATCACCGGTGTCAGGGATTCTTCTCCTTGGCCCCCTCCTCGCCGGTTGGGGCATTGTGGTTGGCATGGCCGTGTCGGTGAGGGCAAGCGAAGAGCGAGTTGCCCAACAGTTGAGCGTCTTGGCCAGCTTTCCCCCCGTGGGCCTGATCATTCTGCTGGCGGTCGGTGTGGTCAGTCCAACTTTCCTGGTGGCGCTCGCATTCGCCGTCGGGTTGCTGGTGGCCGATGGGCTCCTCTTACGTTTTGTCTCTGGAATGTTTGATCGGGAGCGCCTTGTGACCGGAAACAAAGCCTCTTAGGCCGCAGCTGTTTCGGGGTGGCCCCGCTCTCCTCCATCGCTTCGCGGGCAACCAGGCTCGCCGTCCGTATAGCCGACCGACTATGCCGCATCGCCGGTCAGGCCAGGTCCGGTCGTCCTCTCGCGCCGCGTAGCCGCGACATACCAAGCCAGGGCACCAGCGGGGTCCCAGGTCAGCTCGATCACGGCCGGCTCGACGGCGTCAATTGCCCAGCCCAAGGAAAACGCGACGTGGATCTCGTCCCGTGTCACCCGACGTGGTCCCCAGTCGCCGGGCTGGCGGTCGCTGAAGCAGAGCATGTGATATCGACCGCCCAGGGGGACCACGTCCGCCAGGCTTTTGACGTAGGGCCCGCGTTCCTCATCAGCCAGAACGTGGAAAAGCCCGCAGTCGAGCACGGTGTCGAAATGCTCGTGCAGATCGGCGAGGTGAAGTGCATCCCCGACGATGAAGCGTGCCCCCACTCCCCTGTTCCGCTGCCTTCGCCTTCGCCAGCTCGATAGCCCGGGTTGACATGTCGATCCCTACCGCTGCGTGCCCCATTGATCCCGCCATAAGGGCATGCTCGCCGGTGCCACAACCGACGTCGAGCACCCGGCCGAGGAGCGTCCCGGTCGTGGCGAGTTCCTCGAACACCGGCTGGGGTCTCCCGATATCCCACCCCGGGGTCCCGTCTGCGTAGATGGCGTCGAAGTCGTGTGGTGGGCGCGGCATGGAAACATGCTGCCAGGGATCCCGCGTCGGCGTCGCCCCCATCGCCGACTCGTCGGGTTCCTTTGCCCATCCCGATGCGGTTCCGGCTCTTGCGGGCCGGCGCATACGTGGTGCGGCTCGGACTCGACGCCCATCGGGCGCGTGTAGTGAACTTTGCGGATGATCAAGAGGCTCGAGATCTCCCGTGACATGACCGCCCCGCCCGAACTGGTCTACGCAGCAATATCCGACGTGACGCGGATGGGCGAGTGGTCCGAGGAATGCCACTATTGCGAATGGCATGAGGGCTACGACGGCCCGGTCGTCGGTGCAACCTTCGAGGGGCACAACCGCCACGGAGAGCACGAGTGGACAACCCAAGCCAAGGTCGTCGAAGCCGACCCTGGTCGGGCGTTCACGTTTGAATGCTCCATGATGGACTTCCATTATTCGACCTGGGGATACCGCATCGAGCGGACAGACGCAGGATCCCGCGTGACCGAGTGGAGCGAAGATCTGCGCCCCGAATCCGCCCTCGAGTTCAGCAAGCGCATCTCTGGCGTTGATGACCGCACCGCGCGTAATCGCAAGACCATGAGCGATACCCTCGAGCGACTTGCCGCTGCCCTTGACGCCTAATCAGGCCGGGCCAGCGCCACCGATCCAGCCGCCGTGACCTGCCGGCCATTGTCGCGACGCTACCGATGAGTTCCACGCGGCTGCAGCGTCTAACGAAGGATCGCATCGTTCAGAAGGCAAGGAGAACACCATGGGCAAACTCATCGTCACCGAGTTCATGACGCTCGACGGAGTCGCGCAGGGTCCGGGAGGGCCCGACGAGGACCGCGACGGCGGCTTCACGCACGGTGGATGGCAGGCGCCACTGAGGGCTGAGGAATCGGGCCAGGTCGTATTCGACCAAGCGAGCACCATGGACGCCCTGCTGCTCGGGCGTAAGACCTACGAGATCTTCGCCAACTACTGGCCGGACGCTCCCCCGGAGATCCCGTTCACCCGGCTGCTCAACGGCGTGCCCAAGTACGTTGCCAGCCGCGCGCTTGCCGGGCCTCTTGCCTGGCAGGGCTCCACGCTCGTCGCCGACGGCCTCGTCGAGAGCGTCACGGCCCTCAAAGAGCGCCACGACGAAGTCCACGTCATCGGCAGTCTCGACCTCTTGCAGTCTCTCCTGCGCTTCGGCCTCGTCGACCGGATGAGCCTGTGGCAGTTCCCGCTGCTGCTCGGCAGCGGGAAGCAGGTGTTCGCCCAGGGGACGGTCCCCACGGCGCTACGCCTCACCGAATCGGTCACCTACCCGAATGGCTTGCTCCACCTCACCTACGAGACCGCCGGTGTGCCCGCTTACGGGGACATGGCCACCGAGGAGTAGTGCCTCCTCCGGCACGACCGGTTCGTGCGAAAGGTCTCGCCAGTAGCGTCGGGGTCTCAGAGGGAGGCGGCGGAAGTGGCGATGAGGGTCGTGTTCGTACACGGAGCGTGCGTGCGGGATGGCGCATGGTGGTGGCACCGCACGGCTGAGCTGCTGCTGGAACGAGGAGTGCCGAGCGTGGCACCGCTCTTGCCGAGCTGCGGCGAGGGCGGGCAGCCGGGTGGCGCCAGTGGTCCGGGGCTGCCCGAGGACGTCGCGGCAGTCCGGCAGGTGCTGCAGGACGGCGAAGAGCCCACTGTCGTGGTGGCGCACAGCTACGGAGGGATCGTCACCGCCGAGGCAGCCGCCGGGGTCGGCTCAGTCCGCCACCTGTTGCTGGTGTCCAGCTACCTCCCCGAGGTCGGGCAGAGCCTTTCCGACTTCGGCGACGGCACCCCTTCCCCGTTCCTCGACGTCGACCCCGACAGCGGCACGTTCGGCGTCCGCCCGGAGTTCCTGGTCGAAACGTTCCTGCAGGACTGCGACCCCGACATCCAGGCCCAGGCGGCCGACAAGCTCGCACGGCAAAGCGTCCACGTGACAGCGCAGCCCGTGGGTGCGGCGGCCTGGCAGCAGATACCTTCGACCTACCTCGTCTGCGCCCAGGACAAGGGCACACCGGCGCGACGGCAGCGAGACTTCGCCCGCAAGGCCGGCACCGTCGTCGAGCTCGAGGCCGGCCACCATCCGTTCCTGTCCCAACCGGTCGCCATCCAAAGCCTGCTGCTCAGCCTCTGACCGCACCCGAACCCCTGGCGTGCTCCGGTGGGCATACGACGTGCCGGTTGGGTGACGCGAGGTACGTGATTAGCATGGCGTTCATGGCTGGCAACGAGCCCGAGGCGAGCTTCGGCAAGCGCCTCGAGGCCCTCGCCCTGACCCCCGTGCTCTGCGTGGTCACGCTCGGCATCGGCTGGTTGCTCTGGTGCGTTTTCGAATGGCGAAACGGCCGGACCCCGAGCTATCGGATCTTGAGGTTGCACGTTGTCCGGTTGTCCGATGGGCAGCCGATACGTCTGGGGAGATCGATCGTCCGGAGCGGCATTTGTTGCGTCTTGCTCCTGCCGACGATCTTGGTGTGCGTCATCATCGGCATTTCTTTCGCCTTCGGGGCCTCCGCGCCCGACAACCTGTTCCGCGATCCCCGGAGAGCCCCCTGGGACCGCTTCACCAGCACCAAGGTCACCAGTGAACGAACAGGACCTCTGCTTGGCGGCGATTTCAAGCCGATCCTCGAGCCCATCGATCTGGCAACATCGAAAACGCCATCCAACGCGCGCTACAACTAAGTGACGGACCGGGCCATACCGTCGGCGAAGCGCTTACCTCTCGGAGAAGCCGGTCAGAATCCTTCGCCCACGCCGAAGAGCGCGTTGCGGCGGTGAGGACGGGCCGGCCACGTTCCAGGCAATACGGTTGAGTTCGGTGCCGATGCGAACGCCTTCGGGGCGTCGGCAGACGTAGCTCAGCAAATAACAATCCGAGATTTCATGGAAACACCCGCGCCTGGTGGCGACTTCTTCGACGTTGAACGCACCATGAGCGACCGATTCCCCTCCGTAGTTGATCCCGAGTGCTTGCTCAATAAGGAAACCATGACCGCGTAGCATCGCGGCCATCTCGTGGTGTGCATATTCGTACTTGTGATCGGGATCGATAAAGGCATCCTGTTGCAGCCGCGTCAGCTTGCTGTTGGGTGTGTCGAGGGCCAGATATCCCCCGGGCTTGAGCACTCTGCGGACTTGCGACAACACGCTGTCAGCCTCGCGCCTGGTGACGTGTTCGATACTCTGCCCGCTGTAAACGAGATCGAATGTCCCCGACTCATAGGAGCTCAAGTCGGTCATTGAGTGGTAGCGATACGTCACGAGGCCTTGTGGCGTCTCGACCGAGCTCGGACGGGATTCGTCCTGGTAGAGCGGGTGCCTCTCGTCGCTCGGAAGATCCACGATGACCAACTCGTCGAACGGATACGGGTAGCCCATCAGCAGGAGGGCCCCGGATGGATCGCCGAGAGCCGCTCCGCCGATGTCGAGGATCCGACGAGCCCGGGGAAGACTGCGGATGAAGACGCCCCTCCCGTAGTGGAGCGAAGGCCCGAACTCCGTCATGGGGGCACCGTGCGCCCACTCCGCTGAGTTGATGAGCCACTCAGCGAGTTGGCGGGGGGAGAGCGCCCCGCTCTCGAGCTGCTGGACGTACCAGTCGTCGTCGGTGAGCACGGGTTCGCGGTCAAAGAGCAGGTGGAAGAGACCGCGCAGAAGCTGCCTGCTCGGGAGATCCTCAATCAGCCCCGATTCGGGTAGAACAAGGTCATCGGTCACAGCGGGCGACAGTACATGACGAGGGGGGATGTCACGACCTGATCTACTACGTCGCGGGAGCGAAGAACTCCAATGCGATGTTGTCCGGGTCACGACAAGAGAGGGCAGAGCCGTACTCGGCCTCGACGATGCCACCGTTGACAACCCCGAGTTCGTCGAGCCGGGCCTCCCATGCCTCAAGATCACCGCGACCTCCACATGCGAACGCCAGGTGGTCCAGGCCGATTCGACGCTCATCAAATGGAAGGTCGTCAGAAGGATCAGGAAACTCGTGAAGTCCGACGAGCGTTCGACCTCCCACGAGCCAGACAGCACGTCGAAACGGTCCCGAGTTTCGTCCCGGAACATCTTCATGTCGAAGAGTCGTTCGTACCACTGACGCTCCGGTCGAGATCGCTGACCTCAGCGTCACATGAGCGATCGTCGGGACCTCGGGCATTGGGGCCTCCTTGTCTACAGACGGTTGTAACGATCTTCGAGCCGCACGACGTCATCGAGCTCTGTGGTGCTCGCCTCAAGGATGACCGTGTCCTCCAGGGCGGTCATACGGTGCCGAGTGCCGGGGCGGAGATGGACTGCCTCGCCGGGGAGCAACTCGAATGATTCAAGTGGGGTATCGGCCCCACCCACCTCGAAGAGAAGTCGGCCCGACTGTACCGCGACAGTCTCCTCTTTCCGTTCGTGATACTGAAGCGAAAGCGCGTGACCAGCGTTGACGTGCAGTGCTTTTCCGCAGTACCGACCGTCGACAACCGCGAAATGCTCTTCGTGTCCCCACGGCTTTTCGACTCGGATGACGGCGGATACCCACGAAGCCTTGGTCATTCCAATTACCCCCGAGAAGCAAGAGCACACTGACGATGCGCAGATTACCATCGCCCGATGGGACAAACTCTTCCCGATGGAGAGAACCCGGAGACACTCAACAGCCGAGTACGACTCCATCGGAGTGGGTTACAACTCGCAGCGTGTAGCTGATCCCCGGCTGAGCCGCGCCATTCTCCATGCGCTGGGGGACGCGCGGACGATACTCAACGTAGGCGCCGGCGCCGGGTCCTACGAACCATCAGATCGCTCCGTTGTGGCTCTTGAACCATCCAGCGTCATGCTCGCCCAACACGGAGGGGCGCGACGAGTGCGGGGAGTGGCCGAACACCTTCCCTTTGGGGACGGCACCTTCGATGCGGCCCTGGCGGTCCTGACGGTGCACCATTGGGCAGACCTGAGCCTTGGCCTCGCAGAATTGCAACGGGTTGCCAGGCGACAAGTCATCTTCACCTGGGATCCCGATCACACGACGAAGCTGTGGATTACGAAAGACTACGTCCCGGCCATCGACGAGCTGGAGACAGGTCGGTTCGCCCCCTTGCGCACCGTGGTCGATGCACTTTCCGCCCACAGCGTGGAGCCCTTCGAAATACCCCACGATTTCAGCGATGGATTCCAGGCAGCCTATTGGCGAAGGCCTGAGATGTACCTTGACCCGAGGGTGAGGGCAGCGAGCTCCACATTCGCGTCGTTACCACCCGAACTGGTGGAGCCCGGTATCGAACGCCTCAGGAGCGACCTGCAGACCGGGCAATGGACCCAGACGTACGGAGACTTGCTGGGCCAGGAGAGCATGGACTTCGGTCACCGGATCGTCATCGCCGGTTGATCGGCACGTCAGAGCGCGTTACCCGGAGTGGTGACGAAGAGAGAAGGCACCAGTCGGATAACGGCATAGACGATGATGAGCCCCACCAGGAAGGTCCACCCGACAATGGCCAGGGCTGGATCGGTTGTGTCGTAAAAATGGACACTCGGGAGGTCGGCGAAACAGGCGATGGCCGACAACACCAGCAGTAGGCGCAACGTCCACCCCTCCGCGATGACCGCGAGAAAGACGAAGCCCCAGGTTTCGTACCAGGGCCACACCACCGGCCCCAGAGCAACAAAGACGAGGAGGCTCCAGCCGAGGGCCTGCATCGGTCCGATCCGAGCGGATCGGAGAACCAATCCGACCGAGATGACCGCAGCGAGAACGAGGCCCGCTCCACGGGTCCACTGGACGTACGTCGCCGCATGAGTGCCGAACCCCAACGCACTCGAGAGATGGCTGAGCGAGAGGCCCACCGCGGTAACCGGGTCCACCCAGGACACCACCGCGCCCGGACTCCTCAGTCCGTCGAGCCAGTGCCATCCGAGCCCCGCAACCAGCCCGATGACCGCGCTCAGAGCCGACGTGATCAGGATGGCGCCGGCGACCCGAAGAAGGCGTGGCCGCCACCCTCCGGTTTCCCCGCCCCACCACCATCCGATGAACAAGGCCCCGATCAGCGCTGGAACCTTGACCTCGGCGGCCGATGCGCAGAGCACCAATCCGATCAGGAAATGGTTCCGTCGGGCTGCGGCACAGCCGGCGACGAGCAGTCCCAGCATCAACGCATCGTTGTGGGCGCCGCCGAGGAGCACCAAGAGCACGAGGGGATTCAGAACGGCCAGGGCGAGGGCTGATGAAGCATCACGCGCAACGGATCGAGCCAGCGCCGTCACACCCCAGGCAATAAGGACGACCCCGATCAGCGCAACAACTCGAAATCCGACGACGGCCCCGATCTCGTCGTGACCAGCGAGTCGAACGATCCCTTCCCCCAGTCGTTCCCACGCCGGTCCGTACGGCGCATGACTGGTCCGCCATATCGGGTCGACCAACCTGAGCGCGGCGTTGCCGCCCAGTGCCGTCGGGTCCTGGACGTACGGGTTCAGGCCGCGGTCGACCATTTCACCTTGCGCCACGTAGCTGTACACGTCGCGACTGAACAGCGGCGGCATCACAAGTACCGGGACTGACCACGCGACGATGATCTTCACCACGCTCGTGACGGAAGTCCCCGGATAGCGGCGGAGCGTGCGCACGATCTCGAACCAGGAACCGATCAACAGGGCGAGGCCCAAGTAGACCATCATGATGCCGAGGAAGGTGCCGTTCCGGTTGACACCCGACGTTCCGGTCGCGATGCCGAAGAACCAGGAGTTTGGCAACTTCGACGCGAAGGGTGACCCGTTCTGCGTGACGCCGATGAGAATGCAGACCGAGCCGATGAAGCCCGTCGCAGCACTAGCTCTTAGCGGAAACGGCCGAAGGGAATCAGGCTCGACAACGAGCGGATCATCGATAACGGTCATTGCCGTCGAGGTCCGACCTCACGACATGCCACCGCCAGAGCTACCGCCTACTCATTGCCAGCACCACAGAAGCGTAACGCCTCGACGTACCGCTGGGCTTTCTCCTTCTTATCCAAAGGCGCTTCCCGCAATTTGTTCACGAAGGATCCGGGAGTCCACCCGAGAGGAGCAAGTTTCTCGACGCGTCCGAGGCCGTCGTGTGGTCTCGCCATCCTGTCATCGGGATTCGGGAAGGTCGTGCCGTCCTGGTCGACGGCACGTGGAAGGCGAGTCGCGCGACGTGGTCCGGACTCGTGGCCGGGGCCGGCATTGTCTGCCCGCCCCCCCTTAGAAGCGTCAGTAGTTTCTGACCACACTGTCCGGGCCCATGACGATCACCGGGTCCATGGAAGGCTGCAACCACCGCAGTACCGCCACCAGATCGGCCAGCGGCAGGCTGACGCATCCGGCAGTCGGTTCGCCGACGTTTGCGTGGAGGAAGATGCCGGCCCCGAGCGGTCCGCCCGGCGGCGTGTTGAAATTGATCACGGCGAAGTAGGGGTATGCGGTCGTCTCGGTCCAGAGCGCTTCGCTCGCTCCGGCGTACGGCGGCGTCGTGCCGCACGGAACGTGCTGGAAGGTGTTGTAGGTGGGACTGTCCCCGTAGCCGTCCTCGTCCCACCAGTCGCCGCACGCCAGCTGGTGGTAGGGAAAGGAGACCCCCGGATTTGGATCATTGCCGTACATCGTGGCGCCGATCGGGTAGCTCCCGATCGGGGTGCTGCCGTCCCCCTCGCGACGGTCGGGGCCGTACTCCCACCCGGACGAGCCGTTGACGGCCGGCATCGCCGGGAGGGCCTGCTCCCAGCCATTGCCGTCGTGCTGCCACGTGGTGAGGGTGGCGGTCGTGCTCGAGAAGCTCGGCGCGTCGACAATGATCACCTGCTTCGCCCCGTCGGTCGCCGCGAGTTGTTCCACCAGGCTCAGCGGCTGCGCCCCTTGAAACGATGCGTCGCCGAACGTGAAGATGCCGCCGTCGGCGCCGAGCTCGAAATAACCCTTCCCGTCAGCCGTGGCCGCCATGCCGACCACCGGGCGGTTTATCTGCACACCACCCATGGAACCGTAGAACGCGGCGTCGCCGAAGGTGAAGATGCCGCCGTCGGATGCAACGAGCCAGTAGCCCTTCGCCGTCGGGTGTGGCTGCCATGCCGACGATGGGTCGGTTGAGATGGATGGCGCCCGTCGATCCGTAGGAACGCGGCGTCGCCGAAAGTGAAGATGCCGCCGTCGGATGCGACGAGCCAGTAGCCCTTCCCGTCCGGTGTGGCCGCCATGCCGACGACGGGAGCGTTGAGGTGGATGGCGCCTGTCGAGCCGAAGAACGCGGCGTCGCCGAAGGTGAAGATGCCGCCGTCGGAGGCCACGAGCCAGTAGCCCTTCCCGTCGGGTGTGGCTGCCATGCCGACGATGGGTTGGTTGAGATGCATGGCCGCCCGTGGAACCGTAGAACGCGGCGTCGCCGAAGGTGAAGATGCCGCCGTCGGAGGCGACGAGCCAGTAGCCCTTCCCGTCAGGTGTGGCGGCCATGCCGACGACGGGTTGGTTGAGGGACGCGGCTGAGGCGTCACCCAGAAAGTCTGCGTCCCCGTCCGTCGCGACCGACGCCATTGCTGTGGGCGGTCCAGTACCCACCACCGTCCGCGGTCGGGACGAGCGCGACCGCGGATACCGGTAGTGGTGCCGCCGTCGCCGCACCGGCCACTCCGGGAGGCAACGTCGTCCCCGCGACAGAGACCATCGTCGTCGCGAGAAGAAAGGCGAACACCATGAAGGAGAGAGCGTGACGCGCCCGTCTGGCATGTACCTTCATCCGACACCCGTCGTCACCAAGGGCGTCTCAGCCATGTAGCCCCTGGTGAAATGGTGCGGAAGCCACGATCCGCCACTCTACCGAAGCGTCGCAGGGTGCCTTCAACGAGCCGGGCGACCTTGCTACCGTAAACGGCCATGGCAAATAGTCGTCCCCCCGACGACGGATCCCGGCACTCCCCCCGGGGTCTGGGCCGTGAACGCGTCGCAAATGAGGAGGGACTCGCTGCCCTTGGTCGAGCGTCGGCCGACAGCAGACGACAAAAGCCGCGGCACGGGCCCTCCGCCGGGTGCAACCGCCGCGGCGCCCGGTGCAGGTTCGGGGCCGGTCCAACGTCCGTTGGCCAACGAATCCGGGCTTACCGCCCTTGGCGCGAGGATCGAGCAGGAGAGGCGACGCCGCGGTTGCGGCGCAGCGGTAAGGTCCGGTGGAGCCGACGCCGCAAGGTTGTCACGGTGCTGGCGTCTATTGTCGTGCTGGCCTTGCTGATCGCCGGTGCCGGCTACGGGTTTCGTGCGCTACGAATTCCGTCAGATCAAAACGGGCAAATGCGCCAGTTGCGTCGCAGTGGCCGATGGTGCGCCGTTCAACGTCCTCGTCATCGGCTCGGACACCCGGATAGGAGAAACCGCCGCCGAGGCCAAGCAGTTCGGAAACCAGACGACCGCTGGCGGCCAGCGCAGTGACACCATCAAGATCATTCACGTCGACCCGCAAACGGGTACCGCCAGCACGCTTTCGATTCCCCGTGACACGTTGGTCACTCTTTCGGGCGTCCCCACGTCATCCGGAGTTTCCAGCCCGAACAAAATCAATGCTGCGTTCGCCTCGGGACCCAACGACCCCAACCCGAGCGCCACCGGGTGCCAACGGTTTGGTCCAAACGATCGAGAACACATTGGGGATACCGATCACCCACTGGATCGTCGATGAATTTTTTCGGCCTCATGGACATGGTCAACGCCCTTCACGGGATCAATATGGATGTGCCCTACCCTGTGCGCGACTACGGCGACTGCAACGCAAACGGTATTGACGAGAACTGCACCGGACTGAACATCACCACGGCGGGATGTCAGACCCTTTCGGGGAAAGAGGCGTTGGCGTTGTCCCGCTCACGGCATTTCGAGTACTTCGAAGGACGGAGAATGGATGAGCGATCTATTCGTCGGACATCGGTCGGATCGAGCGCCAGAACCTCATCATCGAAGCGGTGATCAACAAGGCCAAGTCCACGTACAACCCACTTTCGGTGGTGTCCTTCATCTCGTCTCTCGCCCACGATGTCACCCTCGACAGCAAGCTCGGTCCGGGCACCCTCCTCTCCCTGGCCGAGCGCTATCACGCCCTCTCCGGATCGTCACTCAATTCGTTCACCCTGCCCACGACGCCCGGCGTCTACGCCCCCTACGGCAACGAGGACGTCGAAGTCGTGCAGGAACCGCAGGCCAGCCAGACGATCACTAGCTTCCTCGGCGGCAGTCCCGAAGCAGCCACCACCCCGCCGCTCAACCAGTGCGGCGACCCCCAGACGGTGACGGCGAGTCCCCCGCCGACGACGACCGCACCCACCACGGGAGCGTCGACATCGACATCGACCGCACGGATCGCCGTCGAGCTCGACCACCACGACATCCATCCCGTCATTCGACCCCCGACCGTGCTGAGGAGCACCTGCGTCAGGTGCTCCCGTTCCCACCCTCGCCATCTTCAGCGGCACCGTCGGTCTGCCACTTCTTCAACCAGCCGCCGAGTTGTTTCCCCAGATCCTGCACATTGCCGGCCGTGCGGTCGAGGAATGTCGAGAATCGCTCTCCGTAGTGGGCGACGGCCGCGTTGAACTCGGCTGACGGCGGAGGCTCGTGTCCCCGCTTCGGGTAGTCGCCACCCCGGATACGGTCGTAGTCCCCCGACTGCACCCACTCCGTGAGTTCCTTGACCCGACGCACCGCGATTGGGTGGGTGAGGTTCAGCTCGGCCCAGAACCTCGTATGGCGCGAGAACAGGTCATCCTCGTCGTGATAGTCGGCAGCTTGCTTGAGAAAGGACTCAAGGCTCATACCGGGAACCGCTCCGCCGGCGAGGCGCATCAAGAGGCGGCACGTTGCCAGGGGGTCGTCCATGACGAGCGCCGCCGCCCGGTCGCAGGACAGCTCCGCCGCCCGGGACCACTCGAGCAGAGCGAAGTACAGCCCGCGCACGGGAAGTCCGAAGAGGAGCGACCGCGGCAGCGCTCCCTCCATGAATTGCTTGAGCAGCAGCAGCGCAGTCGAGTAGTAGTTGTGTTCCGAAAGCACATGCGCGAGCTCGTGACCCAGAACGGTCTCGATCTCCTCGGTCGTATACGACCCGATCAATGACGAGTTGACCATCACCATCGGCGTCTTGGCACCGATGGCCATCGCATTGACCGTCGGATCGTTGATCATGTAGAGCTCGGGTACAGCTGAAAGATCGAGAATCGACGCGCACCGGACGTAGCGGTTCCACACATCGGGCACTTGGTCCGGACCCAGCCGCACCGCGTTGCCCATGACGATCTGTCGCAGGCGGCGCTCGTGCCCGAGGTCGGTCAGCCGCTTGACCACCTTGTCGAGCAGGGGGACCGAATGGAGCGCCGAGGTGGCAGCCCGGTCAGCCGGGTGTTCGTACGCCTTGGCACTGATCTGCTCGTAGCGGTGTGCCAGCTCGATTGCCATGGCCTTCTCCCCTGTGTGGAGCACCCGACCTTAGGTCCTTCCTCGCCCCGGCGGACCCGCAGACAGCTCTGCCATCGATCCGACCATCGGCTCACATTGCGCGAGGCTGACAGCTGTCGGGCGAAGGCGTCCACCGGAGGAGGGTGCGATGGCAAACGGTAGTGGCCTTCTGACCAGGCCCGAAGGAGGGACGGCGAAGCCGCCGCCGACCCGCGCCGCTCCTCCCCGGAAGCCGAACGGTCCTCGCCCGGATCTGGCCTCGCGCCGGGTGCGCCGGAATCGCTTGATCGCGCTGCTGATCGTGCTGGCCCTGATCGGAGCCGGCCTGTGGCTCAGCCGCGGTCGGGGGCACCACACGGCCGCCCCTCCCCCGCATCCGCACGTGCGTCGCCCTCTTCCCGCAGCTCACAAGGCAAATCCGCGCCTGGACCCGGACTGGGACGGCAACGGGAAGCCCGTCACGATGGCGTTCGGCGGCGACGTCAACTTTCCTTCGGGGAGCACGCTGGGCGATCGGTTGGCCGCCGACCCTGCGACCGCGCTCGGGACCGGGGTGCCGACACTCCTCTCGGGCGTCAACCTCAGCATGGTCAATCTGGAGACCGCCGTCACCGATGGCACGTGCCCCGATCCCCAACCCAAGTCGTTCGACTTCTTCGCACCGCCCAGCGCAATCACCGCCCTGCGGTCAGCCGGGGTCACCCTGACCACCGAAGCCAACAACCACGGCGAGGACTGCGGCCCGGCCGGCCTCCAGATGGCGTTGTCGGCGCGGACCCAGGCCAACTACACGGTCCTGGGCATCGGCCAGAACGCGGCAGAGGCCTTCACCCCCTACCAGGCGACCATCAACGGTGAGCACATCGGCATCATCGCCGCCACACAGGTCATCGACGATGACCTCCAGGCGAGCTGGACGGCCACCGCATCGCAGCCCGGCCTGGCGTCCGCCTATGACGTCGCCGACCTGGTGTCCGCCGTGGAGGCCGCGCGCAAGATCGACGACACGGTCGTCGTCTTTCTCCACTGGGGCGTCGAACTCGATACGTGTCCCGACCCCTTGCAGGAGCCTCTGGCCAACCTGTTGGTTCAGGCGGGGGCCGACATCATTGTGGGAAGCCATGCACATGTGTTGCTCGGGGGCGGTTATCTCGGCTCGGCGTACGTGGACTACGGGCTCGGCAACTTCGCGTTCTACAACACGCCCGCCCCGACCGACCAGAGTGGTTCCCTCGTCATTACGGCCACCGGCCGCCACATCGACGCCGTGACATGGAGGCCGGCGATCATCGAAGACGAGCTCCCCGTACCCCTCGCCGGAGCGGAGGCCACTGAAGCTCTGCAGAGCTGGACGAGCGCCGCGAACGTGCACCGACCTCGACCGCGACGGCCGGGGCGCCCATGGCGACGACGACGACCGAGACGTCTCCCGCTCCCGCTGCGGTGGCGCAACAGTTGTCCGTGGACAACTGAACACCCGGTCGGCTATTTCGACTCGGCGATCTTCTTGAGTGAGGCAAGCGTGACCGGGATACCCGTCTGCGCCGCTTCGACACGACTGTCGATCTCCTTCTGCGCAGTCTCGCCGAAGTGGTCGTTGAACATCTTGATCCCGGCTGGGAGAAATTCCCAGGACTCGGTCACCTGCGTCCCGTCGTCCGAGGGGCTGAAGACGTAGCCCCAACGGGCCAGGTTGCCGCCGACGATCCAGGCGAATTCCTCACCCGGCTTCGCAGCGACGACCTCGGAGCGGGTCTCCCACGTGGCGTCGCCGTTGACGTTGCGACCGGTGAACCACGCGCCCACTTCCGCCGCTGCGCCCTCGTCCCACCAGCACTCCTTGCAGATCGGGCTCCACTCCCCCATGCGGGAGATGTCGCTCACCATCGCATAGATGTCTTCGGGTGGACTGTTGATGACGATCGATTCCGAATAGTTGAGATTCCCCATGGGCAGAGTATTCCCCGTTGACGGCCCCCTGGCCAGTCTGCTCGTGCGCCACCTGCCTGTGCTCCAATAGCGGGGTGAGCGCGTACAAGGACCGATGGATCGAATGCACCGACACGGAACTGTTGGTGAAGGGCTACTACTTCGCCTGGGGTGACTTTGCCTGGGCCTCCAAGCGGATTCCCTACAGCCGCATCAAATCCGTGGAGCGTTTCGACCTGACACGCTGGCGCGGGAAGTACCGGATCTGGGGGTCCGGCGACTTCAAGCACTGGGGTAACTACGATCCGCAACGCCCCGGGAAATCAGTGGGGTTCTTCCTCGACCTCGGCGGGCACGTGGTCCCGTTCGTCACCCCCCACGACCCCGATGCCTTCGCGCACGCACTGGCGGCGCATGTGCCCGTCGGGTCCCCGGACTGATCAAAGGGCGGCGAGCACCTCTTCAGCCGAGCTGGCGTTCAGGCCCGGGCCGGGCTCCACGCCGAGCCAGGTCACGATCCCGTCTTCGATGATGGCGGCGTAACGCTGCGACCGTGCGCCGAGTCCCACACCGCTTCCGTCCATGCCCAGGCCCACGGCCGCCGTGAACTCCCCGTTGCCGTCTGAGACCATGAGCACCGCGTCCCCGACCTTCTGGTCGTCGCCCCAGGCTCCCATGACGAAGGGGTCGTTCACCGAGATACAGACAATCTTGTCGACGCCCTTCGCCCGGATCTCATCGGCCCGAAAGACGAAGCCCGGGAGGTGGTGATCCGAGCACGTCGGGGTGAACGCTCCGGGAACAGCGAAAAGTGCGATCTTGCCCGTACCCAGCAGCTCTCCTGAGGTGGTCGCCTGCGGACCGGCCTCCCCGAAGGTGAACACCTTCACGTCGGGTATCTGGTCACCGGTGGCGATCGTCATGTTGTCTCCTCTGCTGTTCGGGTTGCCTGCCGCAAAGGTTGCCACATCGCCCCGCGCCACCCGCAATCGACCCGGGCGATGTAGCCTGCCCCGGCGTTCAGGCGTAGGAGGGGGGTTGCCATGGCACACGCATTCGACCGGCGGTCGTTCCTCGCCGGAGGTATCGCCCTGGGGGCCGGATTGGCCACGCTGGGCACGGGGTCCGAATGGGCCGGGGCCGCGTTCACCAACGGCGCGGGCCGCAACGGAATTTCGGCGGCCACACCGAAGCGCGGGGGCTCCATCACGTTCGGCATCGACACCGAGGAGGGTGGATTCGATCCCACCTCGGCCCGGTGGGACGAAGGCGGCTACCTCTACGGCCGCACCGTATTCGACCCGTTGGCGATCGTCACCGCCGCCGGCCAGGTCGAGCCCTACCTGGCCCAGTCCATTACCTCCAACCCGGACTTCACCGAATACACGATCACCCTGCGGCCGGGGATCGTGTTCCACGACGGGACTCCCCTGAATGCCGCCGCACTCCAACTCAATCTGGAGAAGCAAAGGGCCTCCCTGCTGACGGGGCCGGCCCTCCGGGGCATCGCCAGCACGCAGACCACCGGACCCCTCACGGTCACGATCACCATGAATGCACCCTGGGAGCCGTTCCCCTACACGCTGGCCCAGGCCCAGACGGGGTACATCGCCGCACCCTCCATGCTCAACAGCGCCGACGGGACGTCGCACCCCGTCGGCACCGGACCTTTCGTCTTCGGTGAGTGGATTCCCAACAGCCACTTCACCGCCACCGCCAATCCCCACTATTGGCGCAAGGGGCTGCCGTACCTCAGTTCGATCACCTTCAAGCCGATCATCAGTCCGACATCGAGGGTCAGTGCCCTGCAGACGGGCACGATCGACATCATGCACACGAATACACCACAGTCCATCGTGACGTTCCGCCACGACAGGCAATGGGCGTATGTGGACGACAGTGGCGCCATTCTGGGGCAGCCCGATGTCAACTGCGTGATGCTCAACACCGCCGCGCCGCCGTTCAACAACCACACGCTGCGCGTCGCCATGGCGAAGGCCAGTGACGCGAAGCAGTACGCCAAAGTCATCGATCTGAACGTCAACACCCCCATGTCGGGAATGTTCCTCCCGGGCAGCCCGTACTACACGAAGACCGCGTATCCGGCACCTGATCCCAAGGGTGCGGCGAAGTTGGTCAAGCAGGTCGAGCAGCAGACCGGCCAACCCGTCTCCTTCACGTTGATTGCCACGAACAACCCCGAGGTCGAGCGGACGGCGCAGTTCCTTCAACAGGAGTGGAGCGAGGCGGGCATGAAGGTCGCCATCAACGTGCAGGAACAGGCCGCGGTCATCAATGACGCCTTAGCAGGCAAATACCAAGCCGTCACCTGGCGCCAGTTCGGCGCGGTGGTGCCCGACCTCAACTACGAATGGTGGAGCACGACGACGGTCAGCGAGCCCATTTCGCTCAACATGGCCCGCAATTCGGATGCCCGCATTCAGGCCGCGCTGACCAGCGCCCGCGCGTCAGGCGATCCGGCCGTCCGGATCAAGGCATATCAAGAGGTGAACCAGTACCTGGGTGAGGACATTCCGTACCTGTACGGGGACAGATCGACCTGGGCCGTGGCGGCCAAACCGAACGTGCAGAACTTCAACAACCCCGTGACACCCAAGGGCACGAAGGCCCTGGGGTTCGACTCGGGTGTCATCTGGCCGGCCCAGATCTGGGTGTCCTGAGGAGCGGCGCTGTGCTCAGCGCATCTCCACGTCGTCGAGGTACTCGTCGCGCCAGTGCGTGAATTGCTCCTCGGGGAGGCGCAGGCAGTAGGTGGGCTTGAGGGCCTCGACGAAGCTCCGCTCGTGACTCACGGCGATAATCGTCCCGGGCCACCTGCCGAGCATGGTCCCGACGGCCGTGATGGACGAGGGATCGAGGTTGTTGGTCGGCTCGTCGAGAAGGAGCAGATTCGTCTCACCGGCCGACAGCATCGCCAACCCCAGCTTGGCCCGCTCCCCGCCGGACAGGGTGTCGGGCATCTGATCGGCCGCCTTCGACGGGAGGCCGAAGGAGCCCAGAAGGGCCCGCCGCTCACGCTCGGTGGCCAGCACCGAGTCGCTCACATTGTCCAGCGTGCTCAATGAGAGGTCGATCTGCTCGTGCTCCTGGGCGAAATAACCCAGGGCGACGTTGGCCCCGAAATCGATCACGCCGTTGGTCGGCTCCTGAACGCCGGCGAGGCAGCGCAGGAGGCTCGATTTCCCCGCACCATTGCGCCCGATGATGACGACATGGTCGCCCCGGCTCACGTGGAAGTTCACTTTGGTGAGGACCTCGTTCTTGCCGTAGACGACCGACAACTTGGAGACCTCGAGGGGGATGACGCCTGAGCGGGGTGGCGTCGGCAGGCGGAAGTTGCTGGCCTTCTCCCGCTTGTCGACCTGTGTGCGCTGTCCTTCAATGCGCTCGACCCGCCTGTCCAGCGACTTGGCCACCTTGGCCCGCTTCGCCGTCTGGCCGCGCATGGAGTCGGCCAGGGTGGAGAGGCGGGCGATCTCGCGCTTTTCGAGCGCGGCCGATCGCTCCCGCTGCGACTGATCGGCCTCGTGCTGGGCCTCGAACTTCGAATAATTCCCCTTCCACTCGGTCAGGCGCTGATTCGAAATGTGCAGGACCTTGGAGATCGACCGGTCCAGCAGCTTCAGGTCGTGGCTGACCACGAGGATGGCGCCGGGGAAGCGCTCCAACTCGTCGAGCAGCCATCGCTTGGCCGCCCGGTCGAGGTGGTTGGTGGGCTCGTCCAGAATCATCAACTCGGGCTCTTGGAAGAGCACGCGCATGAGGTCGACACGGCGGCGCTGGCCACCGGACAGTGATTCGATGTCCTCCAAAAGGAGCTCCTGGCGCAGACCGAGGCCATCGGCGAGGCGGGCCATCACCGATTCCGCCTCATAGCCCCCGTTGGTCTGGAACTTCTCCTGCAGGTCGGTGTAGAGCTCGATGTTCTCCGCCGAGGGATCGTCGGCCATGGCTTTGCGCGCCGCCCCGACCGCCTCGTCGAGCACGTCGAGGCCGCGGGCGGAGAGGATGTGGGAGAAGCCGGTCGGCTCGAGGCCGAGCCCTCCGGGCACGGGAGCCTGGGGCAGGAACCCGAACGAACCCAGCACCCTGACATTTCCCCGGTGACGGAGCTGCGGGGTGGGCTCGCCGACAACGACCGAGATGAACGAAGACTTGCCGGTGCCGTTGCGGCCGACCAGGCCGACCTTCTCGCCTTCGCCGACGACGAACGAGGCATCGGAGACAAGTGTCCGATCGCCAATTTCGATGGTGAGGGACGAGCCGACGATCACAGCACATTGTACGGGCCGTCACAGGCCCTCGATACACTCCGCAGATGCCCAGCCTCGAACGTAAGTGGTGGACCCTGATCGCGGTCTGTACCGCCATCTTCATGCTGCTGCTCGACATCACGGTCGTCAACGTGGCCCTGCCGGACATCCAACGTTCGCTGCACTCCTCCTTCGCCGATCTGCAATGGGTGGTGGATGCCTACTCCCTGACGCTGGCCGCCTTCCTCCTCACCGCCGGCGTCATCGGGGACATCTACGGCCGGCGCGAGGTCTTCGCCAGCGGGTTGGTCATCTTCTCGTTGGCCTCGCTGGTGTGCGGACTGTCGACCGACTCGCTCATGCTCAACTTGGCGCGGGCCGTGCAGGGGGTGGGGGGCGCCATCATGTTCGCCACCTCCCTCGCCCTGATCGCACAGGCGTTTCAGGGAAAGGATCGCGGCACCGCCTTCGGTATCTACGGCGGCGTCATCGGTGGCGCCGTGGCCGTCGGCCCCTTGGTCGGTGGCGCCATCACGAGCGCCATCGGCTGGCGTTGGATCTTCTTCGTGAACGTGCCCATCGGCATCGTGGCTATCTTCGTGACCCTCACCCGCATCGCACGGTCGAAGGATGTGCGCACACGCCGCATCGACTGGATCGGGTTCATCTCCTTCTCCGCCAGTCTCTTTCTCTTGGTCTTTGCGCTCGTGCGGGGCAATGACGAGGGCTGGTCGAGCCCGACGACGGTCGGTTTCCTCGCGGCGTCGGTGGTCCTCATGATCATCTTCTTCGTCAACGAGCAGCGCACCAGCGACCCGATGCTCGACCTGGCGCTCTTCAAGCGCCCGGCCTTCGTCGGTGTGTCCATCGTGGCGTTCACGATCTCCTCGTCGATTTTCGCCATGTTCCTGTATCTGACCCTCTACATCCAGGACAACCTCGGCTATGGGCCATTCCCCGCCGGAGTGCGGTTTCTCCCCCTGACGGTTCTGGCGTTCGTCGTCGCACCCTTTGCCGGCCGCCTCACCATCCGCGTCCAATCGCGTTTTCTCCTTGCCCTCGGCATGCTGTTGATCACCGGTGGTCTTCTCCTGATGGCGCGTACCCATCCCGACTCCACCTGGACGGTGCTGTTACCCGGATTCCTGCTGTGCGGATTCGGGGTCGGCATCGTGAACCCGGTGCTGGCGTCCGCCTCCATTTCGGTCGTCGAGCCCCAACGGAGTGGGATGGCCTCGGGCGCCAACAACACCTTCCGCCAGGTGGGCATCGCCACCGGGATCGCCATCCTCGGGGCCGTGTTCCAGAGCCAGATCGTGAGCCACACCACGAACGCGCTGCGCCAGAGCGCGGTCGGCCGCTTGGTAATCCACCAGGGCGGTTCGCAGCTCGTCGCCGCCGAATCGGCCGGGGAGGTCCACGAAGCGGCCTCGAAGATTCCAGTGCCCGCCGCGCGCGCCGAGCTCCTGCGGGCCTATCACGTGGCCTTCTCGACCACGCTGAACCACCTCACGATCATCGGCGCCATCATCGCCTTCGTGGGTGTGGTCGCCGCGTTCTTCCTCGTCCGCCAACGCGACTTCGTGATCCCCGCGGGCGGTGGCGGCGGCGGCGGTCATGCCTGAGCCGTTCGTCCTCGAGGGAACGTTCGTGCGTCTCGAGCCGCTGTCCGAGGCGCACATTCCCGCCCTCGTCACCGCCGCGGCGGAGGACCGGACCAATTACCAGTGGACTTACACACCTGAGGGTCCCGACCAGATGACCGCGTATGTAGCGGACGCCCTGGAGAAGGTCGCAGCAGGCGCCCATATGGCGTTCGCCACGGTGCGCAAGGACGGTGGTGCGGTCGGTCCCGGTGACGGCGACCGGGTCGTGGGTGCGACCCGCTTCTGCGAAATCGCGTTCTGGCAGTGGCCCCCGGGGGCGTCACATCAGCGGGACGGCATTCCCGACGTCGTGGACATCGGGTTCACCTGGCTGGCCGGTTCGGCCCAACGGTCAGCGGTCAACACCGAGGCCAAGCTGCTCATGATGGGTCACGCGTTCGAGGTGTGGGAGGTGCACCGCGTTGCGCTGCAGACCGACGTCCGCAACGCCCGATCCCGCGCCGCCATCGAACGGATCGGCGGCCAGCTCGACGGCATCATGCGGGCGGATCGGCCGGGCTCCGACGACACGGTGCGGACGTCCGCCCGGTTCTCCATCGTGGCGGCGGAGTGGCCCTCGGTGAAAGAGCGCCTGACGGCCCGGCTGGAGGCGGGCTACGTCGCGACCCGCGGTTGATCAGGCCCGGGCGAGGGAGGCGGAGATCTTCCGGCGATGGAGGTCGCGCACGGCTGCCTCAGCCTCGTCCTTGGGTCGGATGGCCGCCACGGCCTTGCCGGTGCGATGGATCGTCCACGCCAGCTGATCGGCTCGCTCGACCGAGTGGTGGAAGATCTCCACGAAGGCCTGGATCACCGTTTGGAAGGTCGTGACATCGTCGTTCCAGACGATGATCGCCCATAGGTCCTCGGTGTCGAAGAAGGCATCGACATCGGCGTCGTCGATGACCGGGTGGTCGACGGTGGTCTGGTGGTCGAGTGTGAGCGTCATGGGCGGATCGGGCCAGGGCTACCTGTGGTTGATTTCGGCCCCTGGCACTGTAGTTCCCCCGGATCGGTCGCGGTGATGCCCCCGCCCCCGGGCCCTGGTCACGCCCGGTCCTGCGTGTCGAACGAGCGAGGATCGCGGATCTGCGGCGTCTTGAATCCGGTCTTAGGCCCGTAGGGCAGCGCGCCCTCCGGGTCGTCGGGCGAGCGATTCCGCACCGAGGGCCACTCGACCTTGCCCAATCCGGGACGGGGCAGGAACCACGGGGCGGGCGGAGGCATCACCAGCCTGGTCAGGACGTCGACGATCGACTCGTAGTTGACCCGCCAACCCTGAAAATGGCGCCAGGCATCGTCCAGATTGCGCTCCATGGGGAAGTGGAGTTCCGCCAGCCTGTTGAAGCCGTCGGTGAACTCATCCTTGGTCAGCCTCGTGCCCGCGGTCGGGATCGGGTCGGGGTCGAAGGGGATCTGCAGGGCACCGGCGATGGAGCGAAGGCAGTTGGTGCCCATGGAGAGGCAGAGCCGGGCCTGGCGGGGCGTCTCGGTGGGATTGACGGAGTGGTAGAGCGCGGCGGAGTCCATCATCGCCACCAGGCTGAGCAACCAGCTGCGCGTCGAAACCGGTGAGCGGAACCAGATCAGAGCCGGGTAGTTGGAGTGGCTCTCGGACACGGCCGCCGCCCACCGTTCCCAACCGGCATAGAGATCAGGCAACTCGGCGATGTTGTCCAGCATGTGATGCCGGGCCAGGATTTCGGGACCCCAGGCCGGCGTACCCGAGCGGCTGGCCAGCAGCGTCACTTCGGTCTCCCGGGTCGAGAACGCGTTGTAGAGCGCAGGCAGGTACGCGATCTCCAGGGCGATCACCAACAGGCCGATGCAGGCGGCGATGATCTCGATCGAGCGCGAGCTCGAGCCCGGGCTGGTCGCGATGCCCAGCGTGAAGACCGATGAGCCCGATATCCCCAGAGAGGTACCGAAGTCCTGCCCACTGACCCACCAGGTGATGAAGCCGAACCCGAGGACGAGGGAGGCGAGCCACAGGACGAAGAGCGAGACCATCGACAGCGGCCCGACGTAGGACATCAAGCGATCGCGCGCCTCGTAGCTGGGGAGCCGCGGCAGTATCTGGCGTGCAGTTATGCCGATGACCTTGGCCACGGTGCGCATGGCACGTGACGACGTGACGCGGGGCACCACCAGGGCTGTGAAGACACTGAGTGCGGTGGAACCGACGATGAAGATGCCGACGATCAGCCCGCCCAGGCGAAGGACCGTCTCCATCCCGACATCCTGCCATGCCGTACGCGGCCCCTCTCCGGAGCAACAGACGAGCCGAGGCTGGGCACTGACGGGCTAAATAGCGACCTTCTGCTCGCTGACGAGCCGTGCCAGTTCCTCGGCCACTGCGGTCTCGTGCTCCGCCGCATCACGACGAGCGGACGACGGCCTCCAGCGACCCTTGATCACCCAGATCGACGGGATGAAGACCACCATGCCGGCCAGGTCGACCCAGAACCAGTGCTGCCATTGGTGGGGAGCCTCGGCCGAGCCCTTCTGCAGCTGTTGCAGCGCGTCCTGGTGCGCCGAAATGAAGCTCAGTTGGTCCGTGTACGGCACGACCAGGGTGGTCAGTTCGGTCTTGTACTTGGCCAGCTGGGTGAGCCCGCTCACCCCGAAGACCTTCACCGCCGCGGCAATGTTCGCCGCCGACGGGTTCTCTCCGACGGCGGCGGCGGCGGCCGGATCTTTCGCGATGAGGGCCAGAAGGGCCGCGTGCTCGGTGGCGAACGCGATGGTCTTGGGGTGCTGGGCGACGAAGTTCTGCACCGATTGACCATGAATGACGGTCTGGGCGACCGGGAGGTTATCGACGATCGGGTTCACGCTCGTGATCACCAGGGGGAGGAAGATGAAGGAGATCCCGACTGTGAGCCTGAGGATCCATCCCCAGAGGGCCAGCCCCGTCGCGACGAGGGCCGGGTTCCTCGCCTCGACGCTTTCTGTGTAACTCGCGATCCACGGGGCAAACACGAGCGAGATCCCCACCCCGATGACCGACGCTTCGATGGCGAGCGTGTAGTAGCTCGTGTGGGGATGCGTGGCATTGCCCATGAAGACGAGCAGCATCACGATCGAGAGGATCGCGCCCCCCAGCATGAACGGCTTTCGGACCTTGACCAAGTCCGAGAGAAGCCCCACGACGATGAGGCCGATGATGTCGGCGGTCCAGAACCACGTGTTGAGCCCGTTGGCCTGCGTCACGGAGAAGTTCGTGCCGTCGGCGTTCTGGAAGATCACCGGGTAATAGATGGTGAAGAGGCTCGCGGCGGCGTAGTACAGCAGCAGGAAGAGGGCGATGCCGACGCACGCAACGACCAGGTCCCAGTGGAGGATCTGGCGCCACGGCCGCTCGGATGCGGCCTCCAGGTCTTTCTCGGTCAGGCCGCGGGCGCGGGCTTCGATCAGGGTCTGATCGCGGACCGACACCATGAGCTGGTCGCGCAGTTTCGGCGAGAGGTCCTTGAGCCAGAAGAACGACACCACGAAAATCACCAACGCCGCACAACCGGCGATGACGAACTGGCTCTTCCAATGGGTCTGGCCGAAATGATCGAGGGTGTGCACCGCGACCAGGGATGCGATGAGGCTGCCGGCAACCGGGCCAATGGTCCAGAAGCCCATGGCGGACGCACGACCGAGTTGAGGACTGAAGTCCCGGACGAGCGCGGGGGTGGCCACGAGGATGGCGCCCTCGACGATTCCGAGCAGGCAGATCACGACGAGATACGCCCACTGGCCGCCGGCCAGCGGGACGCCGACGGCCGTGATGAGCCCGACGAGGAGCAGCCCGTACATGACAACGTTGGTGCGCCCGATCCGATCGGTCTGGCTGGCGGGAAGCGAGGCGAAGGCACCGAGAAGGTTCGACACGACCGTGATGGCGATGAAGAAGTCAAAGCTCATGTGGTAGCTGGCCAGAATGTTCGGCGTCACGCCGAACTGCGTGTAATAGGCGTAGTAGAGAACGATCGTGGCCAGAATGGCGAGCGTGAGATAACGGGTCCGCTGCGAAGCCGTCGGGTATTCGGTGACGGTGTGGTCGAAGAAGAGGCGGCCGAGCGGGGTCCGCACCCTCGGTTGGACGGTCGCAACGGCACCCCCGTCGGACCCGAGGTGTCCGTTGTTGATGTTCGGTGATGGGTCCATTGTTGACATCACGTCCTTCGTACCCTCACCCGTAACGACTACGGGCTGCGACCACTTGACCGGCGCGGTCTCGATGCCTCGCCGACCAATGCACTCCGGAGATCCCCAGCGACGGCGCGCAACCCCCCGAGTACATGGGAACACTCTAATGTGACAGGGGCGTTCTCGGGGGGGATCGTTGGTGCTCTCACCCGCCGGGAATGCGTGCGTCCCGAGTCAACGATCGTTCGGCTGGTTTTCCACTCAACAACAATCTCGACGGGACGACCACGTGGCGCGAACGGAGAAGCTCGGCCAGACCCTTTGCCTGCGTGTCGAGACGCAGGTTCGAAGCGACACCCCAGCCGAGTATGCCGTGCACGACGAAATTGACGGCGCGCAGATTGGCCAGTGGATAGCGGCTGACAGCGAACGGCGCTGCTTCGGGGAGCGCCTCTTTGAGCTGCGCGATGTCGAAGTGTTCACACAACCACTCTGCGACCGGTTCGGAATCAGCCCACAGTCCGATGTTGGCATCGCCGCCCTTGTCACCCGAGCGCCCGCCGAGAAGCACCCACAACGGCACCGAGATCGTCTCTTCGTCCTCCGGTGGGACGGATTCCGCTGGCGTCGCCTTCGCGTCAGTGGTGGCGTCAGCCGCTTGCGCGTCCCACGGCGGGCGCGCGGAGGCCGGGATCGTCTGCCCCTCACACTCGATGTGCGGAACAACCGCGTCAGCCGCAACGGTCGTGGGCCAGTAGCGCGCCACCGCCTGGGCGCCGCTCGGCGCCGATGTGAAGAAGGTCCCGGGGTAACTGGCCAAGCTCGTCTCGACCACGGCTCCGGAGAAGGCGCGACCCACGACATCTTCCTCGTCCCCTCGCACGGCGATCCGCAAGAACGCCATGCCTCCGCCGGTGAGATCGCCGGAGAGGTCTTCGGACGTCTGGGCGAACGCGTCCCGCCCACCGGGGACGCCAGCCCAGACGGCAGCCGCGGCCAGACGGGCCTTCTCCTCGACGAGGGCACCGGTGATGGCCAAGGTCATCGCGTTGCGCCATCCGGCCTCGAGGTTGGCGGCGACCTTCAGAGTCGGCGGTGGGGCCTCGCCCCGCACCCCGCTGATGCGCACCCGGTCGGGACCGTCCTGGTCCACCGCAATGGTGTCGAAGCGCGCCACCGCATCAGGGCTGAGATAGCGCGGTCCGCCGATCTCGTAGAGAAGTTGCGCCGTCACGGTGCCCACGGTCACCGCGCCGCCGCTCCCGGGGTGCTTGGTGATGACCGACGATCCGTCCGGGTAGAGCTCTGCGATGGGGAAGCCGACGCGTGCGGGATCGGGGATCTCCTCGAAAAACGCATAGTTGCCGCCGCAGCACTGCGCGCCGCACTCGATCACATGCCCGGCCACGACCGCACCCGCAATGGCATCCACCTCCCCGTCGCCCCAACCGAATGCATGGAGCCCCGGACCCACGGTGAGCGACGCATCGCTGACCCGTCCGGTCACGACAACCTGGGCCCCCGCCGCCAGTGCGTCGGCTATCGGACGAGCACCCAGGTACGCGTTGGCGGTCACCAGCGGAGCGTCGGGAGGAAGCGGTTCGCCCGTGTCGAGGTTGATGAACGATTCGCCGCGCCGCCCTCAGCGCAGCCACGCGCGCGGTCAGATCGTCGCCGGACACCGAGGCCACCCGCACCGTCACACCCTGGCGCCGGGCCAGCTCGCGGACGGCCGTCGCCAGGCCTTCGGGGTTCAGCCCACCGGCATTGGAGACGATCGTGATGCCCCGCTCGAGGCAGGTGGGAAGAACCTCTTCGAGTTGCGCCAAGAACGTCCGTGCGTACCCGCCGCTGCGGTCGCGGGTCTTGTGCAGGATGTACATCGTCAGCTCGGCCAACCAGTCGCCGGTGAGCACATCGATGGGACCGCCCTCCACCATCTCACGGGCCGCCGACAGGCGATCACCGAAGAACCCACTGCAGTTGGCCACCCGCAGGACCGTGGCCCCGTTCGTCACGCGGGCGGCTCCACGACCACGAGCACGTCGCCCACGTCGACCTGGTCGCCCGGCGCGCACAGGATCTGACCCACCCTCCCCGCGCCACCGGACCGCAATGTGTGTTCCATCTTCATCGCTTCGAGCACGACGAGTCCTGCCCCTTCGCTGACATGGTCGCCCGCCGCGACGAGAACCTTCGTGATGGCGCCGGGGAGCGGAGCCCGGCACTCCCCCGCCGTACCGCCTCGCTCGTCCGTGTCATCGTCGGTCCGGCGCGTGAAGCTCGACTGTCCCTCCGGCCCGTTCACCTCGGCGCGCTGAGCCGTGACGCGCACCCGGTACCGCCGGCGGGCTCCGTCGACGGTGAGGTCGACACCGCCTTCCGTGTCGTTCACCGCCGCCGTCGCCGTGCCCACCTCCATCCACTCCTCACCCACGAGGACCGCCACCGCGTCGTCGGGGCCACCCGAACGGATCTGGAGCTCTCCCTGCAGGTCGGCGAACACGTCGACGTGGCGCGGCGCCCCCACGTTTCGCCACCCGGCAGCGGGGACGGGGACCAGGCTTTCACCGGCCCGTTGCTGCAGGAGTGCGAAGGCCGCCGCGGCGGCGTGACGCCGGCGTACGGGATCATCGAGCGCGGCATGGCGCAGATCGTCGCGCTGATCGAGGAAATCGATGCCCGCGTCCCCGTCGAGAAAGACCGGGTCGGCGAGGATCGCACCGAGGAGTTCCCGATTGGTCTCGAGCCCGTCCACCTCGAGCGCGCGCAGGGACCGCGAGAGGCGTCCGATTGCCGCCACCCGCCCGCCCGCATGCGCCATGAGCTTTGCCACCAGCGAGTCGTAGGAGGAGCTGACCGCACTCCCCGACTCGATGCCCGCGTCGGTCCGCAGCCCCGCGCCCTGCGGCCAGCGCACGTGGGTCGCCGACCCCGGCGTGGGTCGGTAGTCCTCCCCCGGACGCTCTGCGCACAGCCGTACCTCGATCGCATGTCCCGCCACGCTGACATTCTTTTGGGTGAACGGAAGGCGTGCTCCTCCCGCCACCGAGAACTGCAGTCCCACGAGATCGAGACCCGTCACGAGCTCGGTCACGCCGTGTTCGACCTGCAGGCGGGTGTTCATCTCCAAGAAGAAGAAGTCGTCGCCATCGACGAGGAACTCGACCGTCCCGACGCCCCGGTACTCGACAGCACGGGCGGCCGCGACGGCCGCCTGCCACATGCGCTCACGCGTCGGCGTCCCGACCAGTACCGCCGGTGCCTCCTCGACGATCTTCTGATGCCGCCGTTGGACCGAGCACTCGCGGTCGAAAAGGTGCACGACCTCTCCGTGGCTGTCGCCGATGATCTGCACCTCGACGTGACGTGGCGAGGCGAGGTACCGCTCGAGAAAGACTTCGTCCGAGCCGAAGGCCGCTCCCGCTTCGCGCTGGCCGGCCGCGACGGACTCGCGCAACGCGTCAGGGCCCGGCACGAGGCGCATACCCCGGCCGCCGCCGCCCGCCGCCGCCTTGACGAGCAGCGGATAGCCGACACCGGCGGCGGCCCGCGCCAGCTCTTCGGGGGTGGTCCCGGCCGCCACGACGACACTCGGCAGGACGGGCACGCCGGCAGCCGAGACCGTCTCTTTGGCGCGCACCTTGTGGCCCATGACACGCATCGACGACGGGGTGGGACCGACCCAGATGATGTCCGCCGCTGCGCACGCCTCGGGCAACGCCGGGTTCTCCGAGAGGAACCCGTAACCGGGATGCAACGCGTCGGCGCCGGCGCGCTGCGCACACCCCACGAGGGCAGCGGGGTCGAGGTAGGTCTCCGCCAGCGTCCGTCCGGATAGTTCCAGGGCGATGTCGGCCTCCCCCACATAGGGTGCGGCGTGGTCTTCGCGCGGTATAAACCGCAGCCGCTTCGAGACCCATGTCGTGGGCGCCCCGGATGATGCGCCGGGCGATCTCACCCCGGTTGGCCACCAGGACACGGTGCAGACGCGCCGACGCCACTAGTGCCGGACCACGCCGAAGGTCGCTGTGCCCTTTACCGGTGCCGAGTGCACCGCTGTCAACGCGATCGCCAGCACGGTACGGGTGTCGCGCGGGTCAATGATCCCGTCGTCCCAGAGGCGGCCCGTGGCGAACAGCGCGGTCGACTCCTCTTCGATCTGTGCCTCCGTCGCCACCGTGAGGTCGTTGTCCGCCTCCTCGTCAAAGGGACGGCCGGCGGCTACGGCGGCATTGCGGCGCACGATGGCGAGGACGCCCGCCAGCTGCTTGGGTCCCATGACGGCAATGCGGTGATTGGGCCAGGTGAAGACGAACCGCGGGTCGTAGGCCCGCCCGGCCATGGCGTAGTTCCCGGCCCCGTAGCTGGCGCCCACCATCAGCGTGAGATGGGGCACGGTCGAGTTGGACACGGCATTGATCAGTTTTGCGCCGTCCTTAATGATCCCCCCTTGTTCGTAGCGGGTCCCGACCATGAAACCGGTGATGTTCTGCACGAAGAGGAGCGGCGTGCCGCTGCGGTTACACAGCTGAATGAATTGGGCGCCCTTCTGTGCCTCCTCGGAGAACAGGATGCCGTTGTTGGCCAGAATTCCGATGGGATACCCGGCCAGAGACGCCCACCCGCAGACGAGCTGCGCGCCGTACAGGGACTTGAACTCCTCGAAGCGTGAGCCGTCGAGCACGCGGGCGAGGATCTCGCGTACGTCGAAAGGGACCCGCACATCGACGGGAGCGACACCGAGAAGCTCCTCGGTCTCGTACAGGGGCGGTTCCGCCGGGACCACCGGTCCCGGACCGAGACGCGGCCACCGCAGATGGGCCACAATGCCGCGGGCGATACGGATGGCGTCCGGCTCGTCCCGCGCCAGATAGTCACACAGACCTGAAGTGCGGGCGTGCATGAGGGCCCCGCCGAGCTCTTCTTCGTCCGCATCCTCACCCGTGGCCATCTTGACCAGCGGGGGCCCGCCGAGAAACACCCGCGCCCGCCCTTCGACCATCACCGTGTAGTCGCTCATGCCGGGGAGGTAGGCGCCGCCGGCGGTCGACGACCCGAACACGACACATATCGTCGGAATGCCCTGCGCCGAAAGTTGCGTGAGGCGACGGAATTGTTCGCCCCCCGGGACGAACACGTCGGCTTGGCGCGGAAGGTCGGCACCGCCCGACTCGACGAGGAGGAGCAGCGGGAGCCGGTTGATCTCGGCCACATCCATGGCGCGCAGCAGCTTCTTGATCGTGGTGGGACTCGTGGTCCCGCCGCGGACGGTGGGGTCGTTGGCGATGACCAGACACTGGGTGTGCGCCACCTCGGCCAGTGCCACGACCACGCCGCCCCCCAACGGATCCTCGGTCTCCAGACCGGCGAGTGGGCACAGCTCGAGCACCGGGGTGCCGGGATCGACCAGTGCTTCCAGCCGCTCGCGCACCATGAGCTTGCCCCGCGCCCGGTGACGCGCGACGTACTGCGGGCCGCCGCCGCCAAGTAACTGATCATGCAGCGTTCGTACGTGTTCGACCAGCGATGCCATGGCGCGCGCCTGTAGTGCGAACTCGTCACCCGTCACGGCCAGTCGTGTCCTGATCGGCGCGCTCACAGGCCCTCCGTCAGTGCAGTGGCGTCCCAGGACGGCGCGCGCTTGCTGAGAAAGGCGTCCATTCCTTCGGCCGCCTCGGCTCCGCCGAAGAGCTGAGCCGATGTGGCCTGCGCCACCGCGAGGCCCTCGGACCAGGGAAGCTCACCCAGTTGCGCGAGGAGTGTCTTGGTCGACGCCACCGCGCCCGGAGCCGACTTGAGAAGCGAAGCGACCACACCCTCCACCCACGTGTCGAGGTCCGCGGCGTCGTCCACCACGTCGGTGAGGAAGCCGGCCTGCGCGGCCGCGGTCGCGCCGAACGGCTCACCGGTCAGGCTGGCGCGACCGAGGAAGCGCCTCCCCGCCACGCGCAGGGCCGGCACCAGAACCATGGCCGGGGCCACTCCGATCCTCACTTCGCTGAAGGCGAACGTGCTCTCCTTCGTCGCCACAGCCATGTCGCAGGCGGTGATGAGCCCGAGCCCCCCGGCGCGGGCATGGCCACCGACCCGGGCGACGACGGGAACCGGTGCCGAGCGGATGGACGTCAGGATCTCGGGCATGCGGGACGTGACGGCTCCGGCACGCTCGGAGAGGTCGGCGCCCGAGCAGAAGACACTGCCGGTCGCCGTGAGGACCACCGCCCTCACCCGCCGGTCGGTCACCGCGCCCGCCAATCCCTTGCCGAGCTGGTCGAGCAGGCGCACGGACAACGCATTGCGGTTGTGCGGGGAGTCGAGCGTCAGGGTGGCGACGGGCCCCTCCCGGGCGGCATGCACCAGCTCGTCGGTCATGAATCCGCAGTGTAGGGGTCCTGCACCCGCCCCGGGGAGAGACGATTACCCGGTGGTAACGTTCAGTCGTGATCGAGACCGACGAACACCAGATCTTCCGTAAGACCCTGCGGGATCTGTTCGAGCGCGAAATCGAACCGCACGTCGATGCGTGGGAAGCGGCGCGGATCTTTCCGGCGCACGACCTCTTTCCCAAGTTGGCTGCAGTCGGCCTGCTCGGCCTGGAGTACGAAGAGGCGTACGGAGGCATGGCAGCCGATCCCACCTTCACGCTGGTCGCTGGCGAAGAGATGGGACGCATCAGCTGTGGCGGGGTCCCCATGGCGATCGCGGTCCAGATGTCGATGGCCACGCCGGCGTTGGCGCGCTACGGATCGGCGGCGCTCAAAGAGGAGTATCTCGCCCCCTCCATCCGCGGCGAGCTCGTGGCGTCGGTGGCGGTGACCGAACCCGATGCCGGCAGCGACGTCGCCGGCATCCGCACACGTGCGGTGCGTGACGGCGACCAGTGGGTCGTCAACGGGTCGAAGCTCTACATCACCAACGGTACCCAGGCGGACTGGCTGTGCCTCCTGGCCCGTACGAGCGAGGACGGTGGCCACCGCGGCATGTCCCTCATCGTCGTGCCGACGTCGCTCGACGGCGTCGTCGTCTCGCGCAAGCTCGAGAAGCTGGGTATGTGGTCGAGCGATACGGCCGAACTCTCCTTTACCGATGTCCGCGTCCCGGTCTCCCACACCATCGGGGAGATCGGGCGGGGCTTCCAGCAGCAGATGGTGCAGTTCCAGGCGGAGCGGCTCATCACCGTCTACAAGCAGGTCGGCGCGATCGAACTGGCACTGCAGCGCACGCGCTCTACCTGTTGGAACGGCAGGCTTTCGGCCAGCCCCTGCTGGCCAACCAGCATCTTCAGTTCGTGCTGGCCGAGCTGTCGGCCCGCCACGACATGCTCAAGCAGTACGCCCGTGCCTCGGCGGATGCCGTGGCACGCGGGGAGGATGCCACCCGCTTCGCCACGATCGGCAAGTTGCTGGGCTCACGATTGCAACGTGAAGTGGCCGATGTCGCCGTGCAATTCCACGGAGGGATCGCGTACATGGCCGAGCACTGGGCTTCGCGCTTCTACCGCGACACGCGGCTCGACTCCATCGGGGCGGGGACCGATGAAGTCATGCTGCGCGTGCTTTCCAGAATGGACGGCTACTCGGTCGAATAGCTGGGACGCCCGCCGTCGTGCGGGAGCTTCTCCCACATGTCGCGCGTGAGCTCGGTGACCACGACGACCTCACCGCGCTCGGGGTGGTGCGTCGTGAGGAAAGGCACGAAACTGAGCCGCTCCATCACCCGGCCCGAGGCGGTATTCGCCGGCTCGTAGATGCTCACGATGCGCGAGAGTCCGCCGGCGGTGAAGCCCCAATCCACGGCGGCCCGGCCCGCCTCGGTGGCCAGCCCGCGGCCTCGATACGGTCCCGACAGCCGCCACCCGACCTCGACCGCAGGCAACACCTCGGGCAGAAAATGGGGGACGGCCAGACCGGCCCACCCGATCAGGGCGTCGGTTTCACGGTCGATCACGGCCTCAATGCCGAAACCTTCCGTCGCATAGCGCGCGATGGTCCGGTGCAAGAAGAGCTCGGTCTGCTCCTTCGTCATGGCGGCGCGGAGGGGGTACCACCAGAACGACTCCTCTGCGTGCACCTCGACGAGATCAGCCAGGTCGCCGGAAACGAAGGGGCGCAGGATCAGGCGCTCGGTGGTGAGACGGGGCATGTCCATGTTCAGCCCAGGGGAAGGCCGGGCGCCTCGGCCAACGAGGGATCGCGCCCGGGCGCGCGGAGGCCGCATAGAGCTGGTCGGGAGGGAAGGAGCGCACGGCACGGTCCCCCTTGCGGCCACCCACCACCTCCACCCATTCCTCACCGGTCTCGGCGTTGGCGACGTGGGCCACGAAGGACCAGGAGGCACCACGTAGCCGTGTGCCCGTCACCTGGACCGGGTCGCCGGGCTGCAGGCCGGCCCAACGGGTGTTTCGGCGCAGGTCAGCCGGCGGCATGAGCTTCCACCATAGGGACCCCTTTTTAGTGCAGGTGCGGGGCACCGTTGCGGAGGTGGGCGGGGGAATCGCCGGACATGTCACAGGCTCGTCGTATCCTGGCTCCCATGGCGCTCGATCTTCCCCGCACGCTGACGCCATCCAAGGTGACCGCGTTCACGAATTGCCCCTTGGCCTTCCGATTTTCGGTGATCGAGCACCGGCCCGAACCGCCGTCCCCCCATGCGGTCAAAGGCACGCTGGTGCACGCCGCCCTCGAGGGGCTCTTTTGGAACCATGCCGCGGCTGCCCGCACACCGGCCGCGGCGGCCCACGAGTTGGCGCGGGCGTGGAAGGAGCTGGCGACGGACCCCGAGTTCCTCGCCCTCGGGTTGACCACGGAGAACGCGGCCTCCTTCTTGGCTGACGCACGCACGCTGATCGACAACTACTTCCTCATTGAAGACCCCACGGCCGTCCAGACGATCGGGGTGGAACTCGGGGTGGAGATCGAACAGGACGGGATGCGGCTGCGGGGCATCATCGACCGCCTCGACATCGGGCCCGACGGCGCACTGACCGTCGTCGACTACAAGACCGGACGGGCGCCCTCGGAACGGTTCGAGCACGGGCGCATGGGCGGGGTGCAGACCTACGCGTTGTTGTGCGAGAGGATCCTGGGCCGCTCGCCCACCGAGGTGCGCCTCCTCCATCTGCGCGACCCTCTCGTCATCACGGCGATCCCCACACCACAGACTCTGCGCGGGCAGCAGCGGCGGACCTCAGCGGTCTGGGGTGCCATCGAGCGGGCATGCGTGACCGAGGACTTCCGCCCCAACGTGGGCCCGCTGTGTCAGTTCTGCCATTTCAAGTCCTCCTGTCCCACGTTCAACGCCGCGTGAAGGCAACGCCGCGGAAAGGCAACGCCGGGTGAACGCAACGCCGGGTGAAGATGGCCTCATGACCCGCTTCGACGAGTCGGTCGATGCCGCCTTCGAGCCTCTCCGGGGACGACCCCAGGTCGACCGGGCAGCTGCACTGGTGTCCAACCTGGCCGACTACGGGCTCGTGTGGGTCGTCCTGGCCCTCTTCAAAGCAAGGCGCCGCGGGCCGAACCGCCGACGCGCGGTCACCGCCCTGTCCGTGGCGGGCGTCTCGTCCTACGGCCTCAATCGGGCCGTGAAGTCGGCGGTGCAGCGTGAGCGTCCTGACGAACACCTCGACGCGGCCGTCCGCACCCCCTCGAGCAGCAGCTTCCCGAGCGGACACACGTTGGCGGCCTTCTGCACCGCCTTCGTCCTGGCCGAATCGGCAGCCGAGACAGCGGCCTACGTCGGCTTCGCCGGGGCCGTTGCGGCCAGTCGGGTCCACCTGCGGGCCCACCACCCGAGCGACGTGGTGGGCGGCGCCGCAGTCGGTTCGCTCCTCGGGCTGACGCTGCGCCCCGTGCTCGACCGGGTGACCCCCGGCGCCCGACGGCGCCTGGTCCGCACCGCCACCCGCACGGCGAAGGGAATGGGACCCGATGGCTTTCTGTTGAAGAAGCTATGAAGCCATTTGCCGTCACGTGGGACTATCGCTGCCCCTTTGCCCGCAACGTCCACGAGCACCTGCTGACCGGATTGGCCGACGGGGCTGACTGGGACGTCACTTTCGAGCCGTTCACCCTCAGCCAGGGCCACGTGCCCGAAGGTGGAACCCCCGTGTGGGACGATCCGGAGAAGTTCAACGACCTCGTCGCTCTCGCTGCGGGTGTCGTCGTACGCGATCAGTATCCCGACCAATTCGCGACGGTGCACCACGCATTGTTCGAGGCCCGGCACGACGACGGACTCGACATCCGGGACGCCGCAGTCGTGGCCCGCGTCCTCGACACCCACGGCGTCCCGGCCGACAAGGTCCTGGCCGAGGTGCACAACGGCGGCCCGATCGACGAGATCAAGCGGGCCCACCAGGAGGCGGTCACCAAGTGGAGCGTCTTCGGGGTGCCGACGTTCATCGTCGGGGACCGCGCGGTCTTCGTACGGCTGATGAGCCGCCCCCAGGGCGATGCTGCGTTGGCCCGACAGTCCATCGAGAACGTCGTCCGTCTGATGGACGAGCAGCCCGACCTCAACGAGTTCAAGTACACGACACTCGACCGCTGAGTCGGAGCGCCCCTTTAGGCGGAACGCACCAGCGAGCTCAACAGCGAGAACGTCCGATCGCGCTCTTCGCGGTTGCCCACGACGGAGGCGATGAAGTCGGTGGCGCCGGCCGCTGCCAATCTTTCGATCGACGCCGTGACGGCATCTTCGTCGCCGAGGAAAGCGACGTCAGCCGGGCTGGCCGCGCCCTCCTTGTCCAGCATCGCCTTGTAGGAGGGCAGGTTCGGATAGATGGAGAATTCCTCGTTGACCCGCTCCCCGGCCGCCGCTATGTCCGCGGTGACGCACACCGGGAGGGCCACGGCGATGCGTGGCGGCGGACGGTCCGCCTTTTCTGCGGCCTGACGAATGACCGGAGAGATGTGCGATTCGATCGTGCGGGTACCGGTCATCCAGGTCACGGTGCCGTCAGCGACGCGTCCCGCCAGCTTGAGCATGGTGTCGCCCAACGCGGCGACCAGCACCGGAGGCGTCGAGGCCTCTCGGAGCTCGAGGGGCGCAAAGGCATGAGTGCTCACGCGTTCCCCGTCCACGTTGCACGTCTCCCCGGCGAGCAGTGGCATCAGGGAGGCCAGGTACTCCTTCATGTAGCGGGCCGGCTTGTCGAAGCTGAGGCCCCACATGCCCTCCACCACGATCTGATGGGAGAGGCCGATACCGAGAATGAGGCGGTTCCCGGTGGCCCACTGCACGGTCAAGGCCTGCTGGGCCAGCATCATCGGGTGGCGGGTGTAGACGGGCACTACCCCGGTCCCCAGGCCGATGCCGGGCACCGCCGACCCCGCGGTGGCCAGAAGGGTCAGCGCATCGGGCCCGAAGATCTGGACGGCCCATGCATGGTCGAGCCCGGCATCGGCGAACCGCTGCAACTCGGCCACGGTGTCGGGCAGGGAGCGGTCGACATCGATCAGGCTGCCGATGCGTAGGGGTTTGGTCATGGCGTCTCAGGGCTCCTCGCCTAGTGTGCCGGTCATGTCCGGATCACTGATATTCCGATCACGGCTGTCGCCGAGGCTAGCGACCTGAGCACCCACCAGATCGGGGTGGTCGGCGGCGGCCAGCTGGCGCGGATGGCGGCCGAGGCGGGCAGCGCCCTCGGCCTGTCGGTCGCCGTGTTGGCCGAGAGTCCCGACGATGCCGCCTGCGCCGTCGCGTCCGAAGTGCTGATCGGGTCTCCGCTGGTCGAGGCCGACCTGCGCGCGCTGGCCGATCGGGTGGACGTGGTCACCTTCGATCACGAGCAGGTGGATCTGGCCATCGTGCGCGCCCTGCTCGACGACGGCGTCGTGATCCGCCCCGGTCTGCAGACCCTGGAGATGGCGGTCGACAAGGCCCACATGCGCGCCGTTCTCGACCAGGCCGGGTTGGCGTCGCCAGCCCACATCGTGCTCCCGGTAGGCCTGGGCCACCCTCCGGACGCCGCCCTTGACGCGATCTCGCGGTTCGGCGCAGAGCACGGCTGGCCACTCGTTCTCAAGACCGCCCGGGGCGGTTACGACGGCAAGGGCGTTTGGGTGGTCGACGACATGGCGGCGGCGGCCTCGGTCGCAGAGCCGCTCTCGGGGAAGCTGCTCGTCGAAGCACTGGTCCCGTTCGAAGCCGAGCTGGCCGTAATGGTGGCCCGCCGGCCGTCGGGGGAGACGGTCGCCTGGCCGGCCACGGAGACGACCCAGGTCGAGGGCATCTGCCGCGAGGTGCTCGTCCCGGGCCGGCTGCCCGG
This sequence comes from uncultured Acidimicrobiaceae bacterium, assembly GCA_963755665.1. Taxonomy (GTDB): domain Bacteria; phylum Actinomycetota; class Acidimicrobiia; order Acidimicrobiales; family RAAP-2; genus Bog-473. The sequence goes on along the minus strand of CAVWKU010000011.1, from coordinate 112,339 downwards.
CGGCGTCGTCGACCAGGCGGCCGCACTCGGGCGACGCATCGCCGACATCGCCGGCGCCGTGGGTGTCCTGGCGGTCGAGCTCTTCTGGTCGGACGGCGTGCTGATGGTCAACGAGATCGCCGCCCGACCCCACAACTCGGGCCACTGGACGATTGAGGGGGCGGTCACCTCCCAATTCGAGAACCATCTCCGGGCGGTGCTCGATCTTCCGCTCGGATCGACGGCGCTACAGCACGCCCAGGTAGCGAACGTCAATGTTCTGGGTGGTCCCGAAGGGACCGATCCCCTGGCTCTCCTGCCGTTCGGACTGGCCGTCGAGGGGGCCCATGTGCACCTGTATGGCAAAGGGGCCAGGCCAGGGCGCAAACTAGGTCACGTGACCGTGTGCGGAGACGATGCCGAAATTGTTCGTGGGCGTGCCTGGGCCGCGGCGCGGGCCCTGGGGACTCCCTGTCCGGACGGAATTGACGCGCCCGCGGGGACCGCCTCGTGACGACCGCCACGCCAGCCACCGTGGCCCCGATCGTGGGCGTGGTCATGGGCAGCTCGTCGGACCTCGAGGTCATGCAGGGTGCGGTCGCCATCCTCGATCAGTTCAACGTGCTGCATGAAGTGCGCGTCATTTCGGCTCATCGGACGCCCGCCGACATGATCGCCTACGGGCACGCAGCGTCGGCCCGTGGGCTCAAAGTGCTCATCGCCGGGGCCGGGGGGGCCGCCCATCTGCCCGGCATGCTGGCCTCGGTCACTCCCCTGCCGGTCATCGGGGTTCCGGTCGCCCTGGCGCGTCTGGACGGACTCGACTCGCTGCTGTCCATCGTCCAGATGCCCCGTGGCGTCCCTGTGGCCACGGTTGCCATCAACGGGGCAACGAACGCGGGACTGCTGGCGGTTCGTATCCTGGCTATCGGTGACGACGCATTGACTGAAGCGATGGAAGCGTTCCAACGGTCGCTCGCCGCGACGGCGCGGGCGCAGGACGCCGCAATAGAAGGCGGCACGGCGGAAGGCGGCACCCCCGGCGCCGCGCCCCGAAGATGACGCTCGGGATGAGGCGGGGGGCATGAGCGAGCCGACACTGGCGCAGCGACTCGGCTATCCCGCCGAGGCCAAACTCCTGATCATCAACGCCGACGACCTCGGCTCATGCCACTCCGCCAATGTCGGTGTCTTCGAATGCCTCGCGACCGGCGTCGTCACCAGCGCCGCCTTGATGGTGCCGTGTCCCTGGGCCCGCGAGGCATCGAGCCGCTACCGGGGCGAAGACATCGGCGTCCATCTGACCCTCAACGCCGAGTTCGAGCTGTACCGCTGGGGCCCCATCACCCACGCCCCGTCGTTGTTGGGAGGCGACGGGGGCTTCCCCCGGACGATGGAGGACGTGTGGGACCACGCCGACCTCGATGAGGTGCGCCGCGAATGCCGGGCCCAGATCGAGCGGGCGATCCTCTGGGGCTTCGACGTCAGCCACCTCGATGCGCACATGGGCACGCTGCAACTGCGGCCGGAATTCTTCGACGTGTACCTGGACATGGCCATCGAGTTCGGGCTGCCCCTGCGCATGATCAGCCCCGGCATGGAGCGCTACGTCGGATTCCCGGGGCGGGCCGTGGCGGCCGATGCCGGGGCGATCTTCCCCGACCACATGCGCTTCGTCCCGGCCGTGGGGAGTCGCCAGACCTTTGAGAAGGATCTCGCCACCCTGCGTCCCGGCGTGACCGAAATGCATCTGCATCCCGCGGTGGACAGCGCCGAACTGCGTTCCCTGGCCACCGATGACTGGGGGGCCCGGGTCGACGACTACCGCATGATCTGCGACGAGACCTGGGTCGGCGAGACGATCGCCGCGGTGGGTGCCACGCTCATCGGCTACCGCCCGCTGCGAGAATTGGCCCGCTCCGGCGGCTGAGGCCGCCCGGGCGTAGGCCGAGTCCGGATGTTCTCAGCGCACTCCGGCGAACAGATCGTCCTCGATAGGGCCGCTCCCGCTGGCTCCCCCCTCGGTAGTGACGTCCTCGGCGGGGCCGCCTTCGGTAGGGCCGCCGACGCGGCTGCGGGCCAGCCGGAATTGGTCGACCGGTTTGATCTCTTCGAGCGCGTTGGCGGGGAGGCCGAACCAGAACGGTGAGTTCGGATCGACCTGGGTGGCATGTGCCTTGAGCGCAGCCCCCCGCACCTCCTCGAAGCCCTGCACGTCGATCACTGTCGTGTAGGGGTCTTCGCGGGTCAAGCGCGCGAGGCGTTTCTCGTCGAATGGCGACTCCATCCCCAGCTCGAGGAATTTGGCGTGGATCTGCCGGAAGCGCTCGGCCGGCCACACCGAGTAGTAGAGCTTCAGGGGGACGAACGGCTCCCCCGCCTCAGGAAAGCGGTCGGGGTCGCCCGCGGCGTCGAAAGCGGCGAGGGAGATCTCGTGCACCCGGAGATGGTCGGGATGGGGGTACTCGGACTGCTCGTCGGGGTAGGTGAGGATGACCTGCGGCCGCTCCCGCCTGATGACCGCCACCAGGCGACCGACCGCTTCGTCGAGGGGGGCCTGGGCGAAGGAACCGGGCCGGGCGTTGGCCTCGGTGCCGGGCATGCCCGAGTCGCGGTAGCCCAACATGACCGTCTCGTCGTAGCCGATGATCTGGGTCGACGCCTTCAATTCGGCCAGGCGGACCTTGCCGATGTCCGCCCGCACCTCGGGCGTGTCCATGGCCGGATTGAGGATGTCACCCTCTTCCCCACCGGTGCAGCACACCAGAATGGTCCGTACCCCTTCGGCGTGGTAGCGGGCGACCGTCGACGCTCCTTTGGATGCCTCGTCGTCGGGATGGGCATGCACGGAGAGCAGGCAGAGTCCTTCGGAGGGCACCGCGCCGACCTTAGCGGCGCCCCGGCAGGCCTCCCGACGGCGCCCCAGCCCCGGCCGTTGCCCCTTGGGCGCTGCTGGGCCTTATGCTCATTGTCATGGCAGGCACGTTCAAGCGGATCGGTGCGATCTTCCAGGCCAAGGCCAATAAGGTCCTGGACAAGGCCGAAGACCCCCGCGACACCCTGGATCTCTCCTATGAGAAGCAATTGGAGCAGTTGCAAAAGGTCCGCCGGGGTGTGGCCGACGTCGCCACGGCCCGCAAACGCCTCGAGCTGCAGGCTCAGGGCTTGCAGAAGCAGGCCGACAAATTGCAGACGCAGGCCAAGGCGGCGCTGCAGCAGGGGAACGAGGACCTCGCTCGCGAGGCCCTGGCCCGGCGCGCGGCTCTGGGCGAGCAGCTGGCCGAGCTCAAGACGCAGCACGATCAGATCAGCGAGCAGGAGCAGAAGCTGATCGACACCTCGAACCAACTGCAGACGCGGGTGGAGCAGTTCCGGACCAAGAAGGAGACGCTCAAGGCCAGTTACACCGCGGCCGAAGCGTCGACCAAGGTCGGCGAGGCCGTCTCGGGGATTTCGGATTCCATGGGCAATTCGGGCCAGGCCATGCAGCGGGCCCAGGACAAGATCGCCAGCATGCAGGCGCGAGCCGGCGCCATGGACGAGCTGCTGGCGTCGGGTGCACTCAACGACCTGACCACCCCGGTCGACGACATACAGAAGGAGCTCGACAAGGTGACCGCCACGTCCCAGGTGGACAACGAGTTGGCGGCACTGAAACTCGAACTCGGAGCAGGAGGCGGTGGGGCCGCGGCTGAAGAGGCGGCGGCCCTCCCGGCAGCAGACCAGAGCGGAGCCGCGTCTGGTGGAGGAGCAGAAAGCTGATGGCGCTCTCGCGCAACATCCCGGCCGATCGGGGCCTGACCACACGCATGCTGATGACGGGGTTCTTCCTCGTCGTCCTCTACGCCGTCCTGATCGGCGTGCTCTTCTTGGTGCTGAAGAGCCTCCTCCTCATTCTGGTCATCGCCTTCGGGCTCCTGTTCTGCCAGTACTACTTCAGCGACAAGATCGCCATGTTCGCCATGCATGCCAAGGAGGTCACGCGGGAGGAGGCGCCCGAGCTCCACGGTGTCATCGATCGCCTGTGTGCACTGGCCGACATGCCCAAGCCGCGGGTGGCCATCGCCCGGACCGACGTACCGAACGCGTTCGCCACCGGCCGCAGCCCCAAGGCCGCGGTCGTGTGCGCCACCACGGGGCTGCTGCGCCGACTCGATGAGCCCGAGATCGAGGCGGTCCTGGCCCATGAGATCTCCCACGTGGCGCACCGCGATGTCGCTGTCATGACGATCGCCAGTGGGTTGGGGATGATCGCCGGCCTCCTGACGCGGGTCATGTTCTACTCGGAGATCTTCGGGGGCGGCGGCCGGGGCAATAACAACAACAGCGGCAGCCAACTGGTGATCGTCGAGATGATCGTCCTGCTGGTCTCCGTCGTCGTCTACTTCGTGAGCTTCCTCCTCACCATGGCGCTCTCGCGCTATCGCGAGCTGGCCGCCGACCGCTCGGGTGCCATCCTCATCGGGCAGCCGGCGCTGCTGGCCTCCGCGCTGATCAAGATCTCCGGGGAAATGGGCCGGGTTCCGACGAAGGATCTCCGAGCTGCCGAACCGTTCAATGCCTTCTTCTTCGTGCCCGCCGTGGCGCAGGGTGCACAGGACCAGGGCCGGGGCGGTCAGGGTCAGGGCGGCAATGGGTTCAGCTTCGGCAGCCTCTTCCGCACGCACCCCACCCTGGAGCGCCGCCTGGCTCAGCTCGACCAGCTCGAGCACGAGCTCGGCCAAGCCCACTGATCCCCGGCACGACGTGGGCCTTTTCGACACCCTTCTGGGTCGCACCAAACCGGTCAAGGCCAACCTCGATGCACTTTTCGCGCTTCCGACGGCTGCGCTGACCCTGCAGAGCGCAGGCGGGCTCGTGACATCGGGCCACGCCGGTGTGTGCTGGAAGCCGCCCGCGGGCCAAGCGTCCCAGGACCTGCAGACTGAAGTGGCGCAGCTCGTCGGCGACGGGTTCACCCAGACACAGGATTCATTCGGGTATGGCTGGCTGCTCCTGGCCGAGCCGGCCCTGGACGACCTGGTCACCCAGGCCCACATGGCGAACACCACGCTCACCGAAGCGGGCTGGGGCGCCCAACTGCTGTGCTCGGTCTTCGGCTTCGTGCCCGAGCCCGGCGCAGCCGGCGACGCCCGGGCTTTCTGGCTCGTCTACCTCTACAAGCGCGGCACCTTCTACCCGTTCGCACCGGTCGACAACCAAAAGGAGCGCCGCGACACCGAGCTCGAGCTGCGCATCCGTACGATGCTCGGCGTGGATCTTCCGGTTGAGGCGGATCTGAGCCGCTGGTTCCCCATGTGGGACCTGCCGGTCAAGTGACGGTCGACCGCCTCATAGAGCTCGAAGGGGCGGTGAACTTCCGTGACCTCGGCGGCTACGCCACGGTCGACGGCCGGCGCACCCGGTGGCGTGAACTGTTCCGCGCCGACGGCCTGGGCGAGCTGACCGAGCCCGATCTGGAGATCCTGCGTCAGCTCGGCATCCGTACGGTGATCGATCTCCGTACGGGCCACGAGCTCCAACAGAGTCGCTTCGACGTGGAGGCCCACCCTGTCGAGTTCCACCACTTCCCCTTCATCAAGTCGCTGAGCAACGCCGACGACTTCGAGCGGGCACCCGGATTCCTCGGCACCCAGTACCAGCGGATGCTCGAGGACGCAGCCCCGCAGATCGTCGGTGCGCTGACCGCGCTCGCCGCACCCGACGCCCGCCCGGCGGTGTTCCACTGCACGGCCGGCAAGGACCGGACGGGACTGCTCTCTGCGCTGGTGCTGTCACTCCTCGGGGTGCCCGAAGACACCGTCGTCGCTGACTACGCGCTGAGCGGCGCGGCCATGACACGGCTCCGGGCCAAGCTGCTCATTAAGTTCCCCGACGGCAAGCTGCTGGTGGACACCGATGCCGACGCCATCTTCTCGGCCGATCCCTCGAACATGGTGGCGCTGTTCGCACACCTCAGGGAGCGCTACGGCTCGGTGGCTGAATACGCCTCGGCCATCGGGGTCCCCGACGAGGTCGTGAGCCGCCTGCGCCAGGCGATGCTCGAGCCCGACGACGGCTGAGTCGCCGCCCGGCGGGTGTGCCGGTGACGGGGTGGTGGGCTTTTGCCTTTCCCGCTCACCTCGCCGAGAGGGGTCGTCCAGGGGCGCCGCAGGCGAGGCCGGACACGAGGGGCCGGCCGACCCTTTACGAGCCCGGCGGTTCACTCTGCGCCAGCCACGATTGAGCTGGTCAGCCGCCCTGCGGCTGGCCCTACCTGAGGACTTTTGGCCTGTACCGTTGAGCCGGGCAGGCGAGTCGGTGCGTTCACCCCTTGAAGGCGCCCGTAAAAACTGACCGCTAGAGATCTAGCACTTAGTTTTTCTTGGTCCTGCCGGAGCCCTCGAGCGCCTGCCAGAGTCCGCGAGCGCCTGCCGGCGTCCTCGAGCGCCTACGGGCCATACGGTCACCTCCGGGGCCGCATCCGATCGATGGCGGCCGCGAGGGCGAGGTCGAGCACCGTGAGCCCGCCCGAGTCGTGCGTGGTGAGCACGAGATGCACCTTGTTCCACCGGATGTCGATGTCGGGGTGGTGGTTCGCCGCCTCCGCCGCCGCACCGACCCTATTGACGAAGGCCAGGGCCTCGGCGAAGTCGTGCAGCTCGACATTCGTCTGCAGCTCGTCACCGATGTGATCCCAGAAGATGTCCTGTTCCGCGAGCGCGAAGTCGACTTCGTCGGGTGACAGCGGAGGTTCTCTCACGGATGCGTCATCTCCTCGGGCCGCACCGCGGCATCGAATTGCTCGGCCGTGAGGAAACCCAGTTCGAGCGCGGCTTCGCGCAACGTGGATCCTTCCTTATGGGCCTTCTTGGCCACCTGGGCCGACTTGTCGTACCCGATGATCGGGTTGAGGGCGGTGACCAGCATCAGCGAATTCGCCAGATGGCGGGCGATCTGGGGGTAATCGGGCCGCAGGCCCTCGACGCAGAACTCCCTGAAGCCCCGGCAGGCGTCGGTCATCAGCGAGATCGACTGCATGACGTTGTAGATGATGACGGGCTTGCAGACGTTGAGCTCCAAGTTGCCGCGGCTACCCGCGATGGCGATGGCGGCATCGTTGCCGAGCACCTGGATGCCGACCATGATCATGGCTTCGCTCTGCGTCGGATTGACCTTGCCGGGCATGATCGACGAGCCCGGTTCGTTCTCCGGAAGGGCCAGCTCTCCCAGCCCACTGCGGGGGCCCGATCCGAGCCAGCGAATGTCGTCGGCGATCTTCGTCAGCGTAATCGCCAGCGTGCGCAAAGCCCCGTGGGTGAACATCAACGCGTCGTGGGCCGCCAGGGCAGCGAACTTGTTGGGGGCAGTGACGAAGGGGAGCCCGGTCATGTCCGCGATCGCCTCAGCCACGCGGCTTCCGAATTCAGGATGCGTGTTCAGCCCGGTCCCCACCGCCGTCCCGCCCGCTGCCAGCTCGAAAATACCGGGCAGGGTCGATTCGATGCGCTCCAGGTCTGCGGTCAGCTGGGCCACATACCCGGAGAACTCCTGGCCCAAAGTGAGAGGCACCGCATCCATCAGATGGGTCCGGCCGATTTTGGTGACCTCGGCGTAGGCCACTTCCTTCTCATGGAGGGCGTCCCGCAGCGCCCGCACCGAAGGGAGCAGCCGATGCACGATCTCCTCGGCCGCCGCGATGTGCATGGCAGTGGGAAAGGTGTCGTTGGACGACTGCGACATGTTCACGTCGTCGTTGGGGTGGACCGGCACCTTGGACCCCATCACCCCGCCGGCGAGCTCGATCGCCCGGTTGGAGATCACCTCGTTGGCGTTCATGTTGGTCTGCGTGCCGCTCCCGGTCTGCCAGATATGGAGCGGGAACTCGTCGTCGAGCTTGCCCGACGCCACCTCGCCGGCCGCCTGCTCGATGAGGGCGGCCAGGTCCGGCGCCAGCTTGCCCAGATCGCGGTTGACCTTCGCCGATGCACCCTTCAGGATCCCAAATGCCCTGATGAGGGGCTCGGGCATCGTCTCGCGCCCGATGTCGAAGTGGTGCAGCGAGCGCTGCGTCTGCGCGCCCCAGTACCGGTCCGAGGGAACCTCGATCTCCCCCATGCTGTCGCTCTCTATCCGAGTGTTTTCCACGTCGCGTAGCTTACGGCCGCCGCTTGCAGCCGTCGCGCCGCCGGACCCGCTCGGCGCACCGGGCAGGCAGGGCGGGGCGGGGCGGGGCGGGGCGGCGAGTGGCCGAGCCCGGTGGGCAGGCCGGCGTTTGTGGCACGAAGGTGGGTCCCGCCCGCATATGGTCGATCGTGTTGACCCGGTCACCCGACAGCCGGATCCCGAAAGGACACACCACATGGCTGACAAACTCTCCGCCAAGGCCCGCGAGCTCATCGCCCGTCCGGTCCTCGCCTCGCTGACCACGCTGGGCGCCGACGGCTCCCCCCAGGTGACGCCGTTGTGGATCGACCAGGACGGCGACGACCTCTTGTTCAACACCGCCAAGGGACGGGTGAAGGCGCGTCACATCGAGCGCGACCCCCGCGTCGCGGTCTCGGTCGTCGACCCCGATGACTCCTACAACGTCGTGGCACTACGTGGCACGGTGACCGACATCACCACCGAGGGGGCCGATGCCCACATCGACGCGCTGGCGAAGAAGTACCTGGGCGTAGACACCTATCCCATGCGGACGGAGGGCGAGGTGCGGATCAAGGTGCGCGTGCGGACCGATCACATCGCCATGCAGGGATAGGCGACAGCGTCCCACTCGGCGCCCTCGGCCCCCGGACCCTCGTCCTCTTTGGCCCCTTCGGCCGGCGTCAGGTGGTGCGCGCGCCGCGTATCCAGCACACGTCGAGCCCCAGAAGCCGGGGATCCCGCGGCACGCCGACCGCCACGAGCACGAGATCGCAGGCACCGAGGAGCGCCGGGTCGGGAACCGTTCCGTCGGTCAGATCCAGCGCGATCGGCGGCCCACCGGGGCTCCGGGGCAGTGGCCGATTGACCGCGCCGGGCGCCGGGTACCGCGGGCCTCCACTGACGCCGATCCCCGTGCGCCACATGTCCCGGCACAGCGTGATCGCCTCGAACGTGGCTGCACACACGGCGCTCGTGAACGGACCCGTGAACGCCAGCATCGACCGCCCACCGGTCACGTGATCGAGCGTCGTCATCTCGCGGGCGAGGACGGTCGGGTGTCGGTGCGGCGCCGGCCCCAGGTGTTGACGGACGCCTAGACGCAGCTCGGGCAGCGTGGCGGCTAAACCGGCCGCCAGGGCGATGGCGTCGCCGTGCAGGCCATCGGCGAGAAAGACGACCTCGACACCCTCGCGATGCGCGCGCTCGGCGCCGGTCCGGAGGGCGCTGACGTCGAGGTCGCCCAGAAAGAGTCCCTCCACCGCGCCGCACACTACTGCCACGCCCCCTCCGCTTCCCGGTTTACTAAGGTAAACTGATCAGGTAGACTTATCATATGGCACCACAGAGCATCGGCGAGAGCCCGGCTGACATCCTGGAGAACACCGACCCGGACCCCAAGGGCGCAGGCGTGGCCGACGGGCTGGACGGTGTGGACGGTGTGGCCGACTGCCTCCTCACGAGCGTGAGCCTCCTGGTCAGGAGGATGCGTCAGGTGCCGGACACCACAGGCCTTACCGTCTCGGAGCGCGCCGCGTTGTCGCGACTGGACCGTGACGGTCCGACCACCTCGGCGACGCTGGCGCGTCACGAGCAAATCAGCCCTCAATCCATGGGCGCGACACTCGGCGCGGCTCGAGGAGCGGGGACTCGTCGCTCGTCGACCCGATCCTCTCGACGGCCGCCGCGTCGTCCTCTCGGTGACACCGGGTGGCAAGCGCCTCCTCAAGGACAAGCGGAGTGCCCGGAGCAAGCTTCTGGCCCAGGTGCTCTCCTCGGAGTTCACCACCGCCGAGATCGCCCGCCTGCAGGCAGCGTCGACGTTGATCGAGCGACTGGGCCAGAGCCTTTGACCTCCCGCGCCGACCGTCGCGGCCAGGACATTCCCGCACCTGCACGTGGCGGGGCGTCGGCCGACGAGGGGTACAAGTGGATCGCCCTCGCGAACACGACGGCGGCCGTCTTCATGTCACAACTCGACGGCTCGATCGTGATCATCGCCCTGCCGGCGATCTTTCGCGGCATCCATCTCGATCCGCTGGCGCCCGGCAACATCGTGTACCTGCTGTGGATGATCATGGGCTACCGCCTCGTGCAGGCGGTCACCGTCGTCAACTTCGGCCGGCTCGGCGACATGTTCGGCCGGGTCAGGATCTACAACGCGGGATTCGTGGTCTTCACGGCCTCGTCGATCCTGCTGTCGGTCTGTCCCTACACGGGCGTCCGGGGCGCGCAGTGGCTGATCGGCTGGCGGCTCGTCCAGGCCCTCGGCGGCTCCATGTTGACCGCCAACTCCGCGGCGATCCTGACCGATGCGTTCCCCCGGGAACAGCGCGGCTTCGCGCTCGGCCTCAACCAGGTCTCGGCGCTCTCGGGCATGTTCATCGGCCTCGTGGCGGGTGGGCTGTTGGCCACCGTGGATTGGCGGTTGGTCTTCTGGGTCAACGTACCGGTCGGCATCTTCGGGACGCTGTGGGCCTATCTGAAACTCAAGGATCCTCCCGGGACACGACAGGGCGGTCGCATCGACTGGTGGGGCAACATCACGTTTGCCGTGGGCCTGAGCGCCCTCCTCATTGCGGTGACGTACGGCATTCAGCCCTACGGGCGCCACGCCATGGGGTGGACCGATCCCGCCGTCCTCGCGCTGCTCGTGGGCGGCGCGGTGCTCCTGGCTGCGTTCGTGGTGATCGAGACCAACGTCGTCGACCCGCTGTTCGAGCTCAGCCTGTTCCGGATCAGGGCCTTCACCGCCGGGAACGTGGCGGCCTTCGCCGTCTCCATCGCCCGTGGCGGTCTGCAGTTCATGCTCATCATCTGGTTGCAGGGCATCTGGCTGCCCCTGCACGGCTATGCCTACAGCCAGACGCCGCTGTGGGCCGGTATCTTCCTCCTGCCGCTGACCGCGGGTTTCCTGATTTCGGGTCCGCTAGCCGGAACGCTCTCCGACCGCTTCGGGGCCCGGGGGATGGCCACGGCCGGCATGGTCGTCTTCGGCGCCAGCTTCATCGGGCTCCTGGCGCTCCCGGTCCGTTTTTCGTACTGGGCCTTCGCGCTGCTCATCGCCGCCAACGGGATCGGCAGCGGCATGTTCGCCGCGCCGAATACCTCGTCCATCATGAGCAGCGTCCCCGCCAAGTACCGCGGCGTTGCGTCGGGGATGCGCTCGACCTTCCAGAACTCGGGCACGGCGCTGTCCATCGGCGTGTTCTTCGCCATCATGATCGGCCAGCTCGCGGGCTCCCTCCCCTTGGCGCTGGCCCACGGTTTGCAACACCAGGGTGTGCCACCTGACATCGCGCACCACGTCGGCAGCCTGCCTCCGGTGGCGTCTCTCTTCGCAGCGGTACTCGGTGTGAACCCGTTGGAGCACCTGCTCGCGGCCAGCCACGTGCTGCACACCCTGCCGGCTGCGGCGGTGCACACGATCACCGGGAGGGCGTTCTTTCCGGACCTGATCTCCGGGCCGTTCCACCACGGCCTCGGCGTGGTGTTCGCCGTGTCGGCCGCGTTGGCAGCCCTCGCCGGACTGGCCTCGCTGCTGCGGGGCAAGCGCCGCGTCCCGACAGAAACCGACGACGAAGGGGACACCACTGGCCCGGGCGACGCCGCGGGACCGGAAGACGCAACCGGCGAGACGGACCCGGCACTACGTCGTCCTCTCCCACCACCCGCCGAGGTCGTGGGCCAGTCCGGCCTGCGCTAATCGCTCGAGACCACCGCAGAGCTCGGGAAACTCCAGCCCGGTCAGACGGACCAACTGATCGAGCGACGTCGGATCGGGGGACAGCACCTCCAACACGGCCTGATCGGACGCACTGAGATCCGCCCGATGGCTGTGCGCGTCACCCCCGACCACGGTCCCGTTGCCGTTGCCGTTGCCCGATGACGGTCGGGACAGGTCCGGGAGCACCACGCCGCGCAAGGAGAGGGCCGTCAGGATGTCGGCCACCGAACACACCGGGAAGCACCCGTCGGCCAAGAGGCTGTTGGTGCCCTCTGAGGTCTGGCTGCGGATCGAACCGGGCACCGCTCCGACGGGGATCCCCCGTTGGGCCGCGGCACCGACCGTATACATGGAGCCGCCCCGGTGGCGACTCTCCACCACGATCACCACATCGCTGAGCATGGCCAGCAGACGATTGCGTACCGGGAAACGCCACTTCTCGGTACGCACGCCCGCGGGAGACTCCGAGTAGATCGCGCCGTGCTCGGCCACCCGGGCCCAGAGCCGGGCGTGACGCCGGGGATACGGATCGTCCAGTCCCCCGGCCACCACCGCAATGGGCGGAGCCCCTGCCGCAGTGGCTCCCTCGTGGGCGGCGCCGTCGATGCCGAGCGCCAGACCCGAGACGATGCTCACCCCCAGGGCGGCCAGATCGGCGGCGAACTGCGCCGCCACGCCGATGCCGTAGCGGGTCGGACTGCGGGTTCCGACGATCGCCACGGTGGGGTTCCTGTTGATCGCCGCGGGGTCGCCCAGGCAGAACAACACTGCCGGAGACTCGGGATCACCCACCAGGCGACGCGGGTACGACGGCCCGTTATGCCAGCAGACCTCGATCGCCTTCTCCTCGTGCTGCCGCCAGATGCGCGCCACGTCGCCGGCGAAGGAGCCCCGCGCCCAGGCAACCGACGGTCGGTCGTGGGCCAGGAGTGTGCGCAACGTGGCGGGCCCCATGTCCGGCGCTGCCGCCAACGCAGCAGCAAACGCCTCCTCCGGGAGGTCCCCGTTCATGGGGCCACCGTGGCGCGTGCGGTCCGCAGGCAGAGCGCATCGCTGACGTGTTCCTCGCGCACCTGCTCGACGCCGAGGAGATCGGCCACGGTGCGGGCGACCCGCGAGACCTTGTGCAACCCCCGCGGGTCAGGGCACCCTCCCGGAGTCTCGCCGACAACAGCCGGGTGGCCCCGGGGTCCATGGGTGGGTCACCAACACCGGCTCCGGCTCCGACCCCGGCTCCGGGACCGGCCCGGGCCGCCGCCCGTGCGCGGGCCAGTGCCACCCTGGTCGCGGACGTCGCTGTCGAGTCGCCGGGCGCGCCCTGCAGCAGCTGCTCGGGGTCCGGCCGGGCGAGCGGCACCACGAGATCGAACCGGTCGAGCAGCGGCGCGGAAAGGCGACGGGTGTAGCGCGCCCGGTCGGCCAGGCTGCACGAGCACGCTCCAGGAAACACGCCCTCCCCGCACGGGCAGGGATTCATGGCGGCCACGAGGAGGAACCGGGCGGGAAAGGCGACCGTCCCGCCGGCCCGACTTATCCTGATCACCCCTTCTTCGAGGGGTTGGCGCAGTGCTTCGAGCGCGGTGACGGGGAACTCCCCCATCTCGTCGAGAAACAACACGCCATGGGTGGCCAAGCTGATCTCGCCGGGACGAAACGACCAACTCCCTCCGCCGAGGAGCGCCACGATCGACGCCCGGTGGTGGGGCGCACGAAAAGGAGGCTGACGCACGAGAGCCCCATCGGGCAACGGACACCCGGCGGCCGAGTGGACCCGGGTGACCGTGAGGGACTCTTCGAGCGTGAGTGGCGGCAGGAGCCCGGCCAGGCGCTCGGCCAGCATGGTCTTTCCCGAACCCGGCGGCCCGACCATGAGCAGGTGGTGGCGACCCGCGGCGGCGACCTCCAGCGCGTGACGGCCGACCGGCTGCCCCTTGACGTCGGCCAGGTCCGGGGCGTCGGGTCCGACGGGGGGCGGAGCAGGCGCCGCAGGCGTCTCTGGCCACGGCCCGTCCGTGCGGAGGATGTGGGTGAGATCGGCCAGCGATGCCACACCGTGGGCCGCGTCGCCCCGGACCAGTGAGGCCTCACGTGCGTCACACAGCGGCACGACCAACCCGAATTGTGGATCCTCGCTGGCGTGGCCCCCGGCCGGGCCGGGCGTGTCGTCAGAGGCGGCATCGGCCAGGGCGATCATGCCCGGCACGTGTCGCAACGAGCCGTTCAGGCCGAGTTCTCCGCAGAACGTGAGCCCATCGGTGCAACCCGGAGGGAGTTGCCCCGTCGCCATCAGTACCCCGACCGCGATGGCCAGGTCGAGTCCGGCGCCACCTTTGCGGATGCCGGACGGGGCAAGGTTCACAGTTACCCTCCGCATCGGCCAGGGCAAACCACTCGAGAGCAGCGCAGCACGGACACGGTCGCGCGACTCGCGCACTGCTGCATCGGGCAGGCCCACGATGGTGAATCCCGGGAGACCGTTGGAAACATGGACTTCGACCGACACCCGCCGGCCGACCGCGCCGGTCAGGGTGGCGGCGGAAATGGAAGCGAGCATGCTGAGGAACGGTCGACGTTCGGCACGGCATCGCGGAAAATGACCCCGGGCTTAGGTACGCTGCAGCATGGCTTTCGGTCCGTGCGTTGCGTGTAACAAGCCTTCGGAAGTCGGTCACCCCGCCCGAAGAGGGTTCATCCTCCGAGATGGAGAGTCCGAACCGACACAGCTCCCTCCCCAGTTCGTCTGCCAGTTCCACTTTCAAGAACTGAGGGGTGGGCGGCTGTTACTGGGCTGGTGCGAAACAGAGGAATGCCGGAAGTGGGGAATTGCCGGCGCCGAGTCCCCGTGCGGGGAGCGGTTCGCTTAAGTGGTCGTGACGGCGCCGTTCTGGGCGCCGTTCTGCTTCTCGGGCGCGTCGGGCGTGGCCGAACGGAGGGTGCTGAGAAGCACCTCAGCCGACCCCATGAGGCTGGCCGCCTCGTAGGGCACGACCACCTTCGCGTTGTTGGACGCCGCGATCTCCTGGAGGGCGCGCAACTGGAGCACGGCGAGCGTGCGCGGGTTGATCGTGGCCGTATCGAGCGACGAGAGCCGCGCCGCCTCGCCTTCGCCCCGGAGGACGAACGCCTTCTTCTCACCCTCGGCCTGGAGCTCGAGCACTTTCATTTCGGCTTCGGCCCGAAGGATGGCGGCTTCCTTCGCCCCTTGCGCCTCGAGCACGGCCGCCTGCTGGCGGCCACCGGCGCTGTTGATGGCCGCCTGCTGCTCGCCCTCCGACTTGAGGATCGCCGCCTTCTTGTGCTGCTCGGCCTCCTTCTGTTCGGACATGGCCTGAATCACGTTCGTCGGCGGCGTGATGTCGAGGATTTCGATCCGGTTCAACCGGACGCCCCACTTCACCGTGGCGTCGGCCATGTGGTCCTGCATGCGGGCGTTGATCGTCTCGCGTTGCGACAGCGCCTGATCCAAGGTGAGCTCACCGAAGACGGCCCGCAGCGCCGTCCGGGAGAGCTGGTCGACGGCCAACCGGTAGTCGTTGATCTCGAAGAGGGCCGATTTCACGTCGATCACCTGGCAGAAAATGGTGGCACTGACCCAGAGGGAGACGTTGTCCATCGTGATGACCGATTGCTGGTCCCCCGTCATCGGGAACTCGCGCATGTCGACCTTGTCCATCTTGTCGACGAAGGGGCGCAGAATCCGCAATCCCGGTTGGTCCACGGACTTGAACTGACCGAAGCGCTTGACCACCCCGACGCTGCCCTGCTGGACGATCTTGACGCAGCGCGAAACGAACCAGGCGCCGAGTCCCACCCCCACGACGACTGCAACCGCAACGATTCCGATGATTTCGCCCGTCGATGCCAGCATGGTGATCTCCTAACTGTCAGGAGCGTAGACGACCAGCAGGCCTCGCTCTATGTCGGCCACCACGACCGACGTGCCCACCGGGATACTGCTCTCGTGATCCAAGGGGATCGCGAACCACTCCTCGCCGCGAGCCCGGACACGGCCCGGGGTGTGCTCACCCTGAATCTCCCGGGTCACCATCGCGGTGTCGCCCACCATTCCCTGGACGCCGTTCAGCACGTCTCCACTCTAATGAGACCGGATCGATGGAGGCAGCGGCCGCTGCCGTTTCGGCATGCGTACCCGCCGGGCACTTGCAAAAACTCAACGCTAGAACCCTAGCGTTCAACTTCTGCAACCGACCGTCGGGTCTCCTGACACGATTCGTTGGCCACTTCACCCTCTTCTGCCCGCCTCACCGGCACAGGCGAAAAGGCCTCAGGTAGGCCAGCCGCACGGCGGCTGACCGGTGCAAATTGTGGCTGGCGCGGCGTCAACCACCGGGCTCGTAAAGGGTCGGCCGGCCACTCGTGTCCGGCCTCGCCTGCGGCGCCCCCGGACGACCCCTCTTCGCGAGGCGAGCGAGAGAGGCACAACCCAGGGGCCTTCGCTACTGGTGTCCGGTATCCGGTCAGCGCCCGAGGAAGGTGGGCTCGCGCTTCTCGACGAAGGCGTTCAGGGCCTCCCTGGTGTCGTTACTGGCGAAATTGACCGCCTGGCAGCGGGCCTCGTTCTCGACCGCCTCCTCCATCGAAGAGTGGGCGGAGCCGTTGAGCATGGTCTTGGTGAGGGACAATGCCAACGTCGGCCCGGCCGCCAAGGTTGTGGCCCAATTGTCGACGAATGCGTCGAGCTCGTCGAGGGGAATGACACGGTTGATCAGCCCCAGGGCGAGCGCCTCCTCGCCGCTCCACATGCCACCGAAGAGCGCGATCTCCTTGGCCCTGGCCAGGCCCACCATCCGGGGCAGGAGCCACGAGGCTCCGTTGTCGAGCGACAACCCCCGGCGCGAGAAGATCATCGACAGCTTGGCCCGGTCGCTGCAGACGATCAGGTCGCAGCCGAGCGCCAGGGAGAACCCGGCGCCGACGGCGTGGCCGTCCACCTTGGCGATCGTGGGCTTGGTGAGGCGGTGGAGGGCGAGCGCCGTATCGCCGAGCTGGCGCATGCCCGCAAGGCTGGCGAAGGTCGCCGGCGACTGCGCGTCGGACAGGTCGGCTCCGGTGCAGAACGACCCACCCGCCCCGGTGAGGACCATGGCCCTGTCCTCAGGATTGCGCTGAATTTCGGCGAAGATGGCCGGGAGCTCGCGCAACATGACGCCGTTGGCCGCGTTCTTACGCTCGGGGCGATTCATCGTGACGGTGACGACGCCGTCGCGGCGCTCGACGATGAGAGTTTCGAGGGTGGATGCCATGAGAACTGACCCTATGCCGTATGCCCTATGCGGTTTGCCGTTTCAAAAGGCACCTTCGATGACCGTCAGTTCGGGACCGAGGATCGCCACCACGTCGAAGCGCACGTCACAGGGGCCGGCCCCGTGCGCCACGAGGTATTCGGCTGCGAGCCGGCGCAGGCGCAGCTGCTTCATGCGGGTCACCGCCTCGGCCGGGGCGCCCAGGCGATCGCTGCGCCGGGTCTTGACCTCGCAGAAGACGATGACGTGGCCGCGGATGCAGACGAGGTCGAGTTCGCCGCCCTTGCTCCGCCAGTTGCGGGCGACAATCCGGAAGCCACGGGCGCGGTACCAGTCGGCGGCTCGTTCTTCGCCGGCCCGGCCCAGTGCGATGCGGCGGTCCACGCCGGAGAACGGTCGCGTCGTCGGCCCGGAGGTCAGAGCTCCTGTTCGGGCAGGCGTTCGATGTTCACGTCGCGGAAGGTGACGACGTTGACCGTGGGGACGAAGCGGGCCGGGCGGTACATGTCCCATACCCATGCATCGCGTAATTCGAGCTCGATACACGCCGGCGTCGTATCGGACCGGACCTTCAGCGAGACCTCATTGGCCAGGTAGAAGCGGCGTTCTGTTTCGATGACATAGGCGAAGACGGGCAGGACGGCTCGATACTCCTGAACCAGTCCGAGCTCGATCTCGGCTTCGTAACGCTCGAGGTCCTCCTCGCTCATGCGGTGCGCTCGCTCATGCGGTGCGGCCCTACGGCTTCGCCGTCCGGAGCTCCTTGATTTTGGCGGACTTCCCGTGCCTCTCGCGGAAGTAGTAGAGCTTGGCCCGGCGGACGTCGCCCAGCGTCACGACCTCGATGGAGGCGATGGTGGGCGAGTGCACGGGGAAGGTCCGCTCGACACCCACGCCGAAGCTGACCTTGCGCACGGTGAAGGTCTCCTGCACGCCGCCGCCCTGACGCTTCATGACGGCGCCCTGGAACTTCTGGACGCGCTCACGGGTTCCCTCGACCACCCGGACGTTCACGGCGACGGTGTCGCCGGGGCGAAAATCGGGGATGTCGGAGCGCAGGCTGTCGCGATCGATGATTTCAGTGGGATGCATGGGGAAGGGCTTCCTAACGTCACACCGGCTCAGTGCCGGACGGAACATCGTAGCCCTGCTCGGCTAACGACCGCACGTCGTCGTCCGAGAGGGCGCCCTCCGCCAGCAGCCGTTGGAGGAGATCGGGCCGCCGGCTGGCCGTGCGTAACAGGGACTGGGCCCGGCGCCAGGCCGCCACGGCCGCATGGTCGCCCGAGCGCAACACGGCCGGCACCTCCCAACCGCGAAAGTCGGCGGGCCGGGTGTACTGGGGATACTCGAGGAGGCCGCTCGTGAAGCTCTCCTCGAGGGCTGAGTCCTCGTTGCCCAGCACCTCGGGCAGCAGCCTCGCCACTGTTTCGATCACGACCAGGGCCCCCAGCTCCCCGCCTGCCAGCACGAAATCGCCCACCGAGAGCTCACCGTCGACCAGGTGGTCGCTGACCCGCTGGTCGACCCCCTCGTAGCGGCCGCACAGGAGCGAGAAGCCACACGGGAGCGCGGCCAACTCGGCTGCCACCACCTGTGTGAACGGTCGCCCGCCGGGTGCCAGCAGCAGCAGCGGGCGGGGCAGCCCCTCACCGGACCCGGCGTCGCCTACAACGCCAGGAGCGCCAGTAGCGCCTGCCCAGTAGCGCCTTCAACAGCGTCGCCGCCGCGCTCGACCTCGCCGCCGCGCTCGACCCCGCCGCCGCGCTCGACCGCTTCGACCGCCCGGAACACGGGCTCGGGCATCAGCACCATGCCCGGGCCGCCGCCGAAGGGGCTGTCATCGACGGTGCGGCGCGCATCGAGGGCGCCGTGGCGAAGGTCGTGCACGCTGACGTCCAACGCACCGGATTCCTGGGCCCGGCCGAGGATCGACGTGGTGCAGTACGACGAGATTGCATCGGGAAAGAGCGTGAAAACGGCGATCCTCACCGTACGGCTCCGCTCACGGATCTGCGCTGGTCACGGGTCGAGGAGGCCCTCGGGAATGTCGACCACCAGGGTCCCTGCGGCCGCATCACTCTCCGTTACGAAACGCAACGGAATCAGACCACCCGTTTCGAGGACGAGGAGATCGCTGGCCGGATTGGCTTCGACGGCCCGCACGGTACCCAGCGGCGTCCCGTCGGTGCTGAACACGAGTGCGCCGACCAATTCGTGCACCCAGAGCTTCCCGGGGATCTCGACGGCCTCGGCCCCGAGCTCCACCCCGCGCAGACGCTCGGCCTGCGAACGGTCGACGATGCCCTCGAACTGGACGATCCAGCGGTCCTGGAACGGCCGCGCCGCCTCGACGGTCAGGTCGCCGTCGGGCGCACGGAGGACGGAGCCCGGGTCCAGCCGTTCGGTCAGATCCGTCCAGAGCTGGACGACGACCTCGCCGCGGAGACCGTGGGCCTTGGTGACCCGACCGACTTTGAGCAGGTCAGTCGTCGACGATGTCCACGCTGGCCTGCACGCCGTCCTTGGCGCCGGCCACGTTCACCAGGGTGCGGATGGCCTGGGCCGTCCTGCCCCGGCGCCCGATCACGCGTCCCATGTCGTCGGGGGCGACGTGCAGGCTCAGGCGCAGCCCGCCCCGCCGTTCTTCGGTCTCGATGACCACGGCATCGGGGTCGTTGGAGAGGGAGCGGGCCAGATAGGTGAGCACCGCCAGCGGCGTGCCGCCGGCGATGGCTGCATCGGGCTCGTTCCCGTCGTCGCCCGACTCGTTGCCATCCTCGATGTCATCGACGTCGTCGACGTCGTCGACCGCATTGACGTCGAGTTCGTCATCACCGTCTACCGTATTGACGTCGCCGGCTTCGTACAGGTTCGTCATTTCGCCCTCGCTGCGGCGAACTCGTCCCAGGCACCCGAGGTCTTCAACAACTTCTCGACGCGCTCGGTCGGCTGCGCGCCATTGACCAACCACTTGACTGCCTTCTCGTTGTCGATCTTGATCACGGCGTCGGGTTCGGCCGTCGACGCCCCCCGGGGCGCGTACGTGCCCACGATCTCGAGGAATCGACCGTCACGCGGCGACCTGCTGTCAGCGGCGACGACCCGGTAGGTCGGCTGCTTCTTCTTTCCCATCCGCACCAGGCGGAGCTTCACTGCCACGAACTGATTCCTCCATCATCTGGACTTTGTGCGTCCATTCTGGCAGATGGCGGCCCTACCGGCTTTTCGGTGGGGTCACGCGTCCGCCCTTCTTCTTCTTTTTGGTGCCTTTGTTGCCGCTCACGATGGGCCGCGGCGTCGAGGGCGCGGGCAGCCCGGGGAACAGGGGACTCTCCGCCCCCAGGTCGCCTGAGTCCCCCATGAGCTGGGAGAGCATGTCGAAATCGGCACCTCCCGGGGCGCCGGCACCACGCCCGCCTGCGGTCTGTGCCGCCATCTTCCGGGCGGCTTTGCCGCTCAGACCGCCCATCGCGCCCATGCCGGGAATGTTCGGCATATTGCCCGAGGCCATCCCCTTCATCATCTTTTGCATCTCCTTGAACTGCTTGAGGAGGGTGTTGACCTCGGCCACGGTGGTACCCGAGCCCCGGGCCACGCGGCTGCGCCGGGAGCCGTCGAGGAGGGTGACGTCGTCCCGCTCGGACGGTGTCATGGAGCAGACGATGGCCTCGACCCGGGAGATCTCGCCGTCGTCGATCTGGCCGGCGGCCTGGCGCATCTCCTTGGACATGCCCGGCATCAGCTTCATGAGACCGCCCAGGGAACCCATTTTCCGCACCTGGCGGAGCTGGGACAGAAAGTCGTCCAGCGTGAAATGGCCCTGCATGAGACGGGCCGCACCCTTGGCCACCGTGTCATGGTCCATGGTGCGTTCGGCCTGCTCAATGAGGCTGAGCACGTCCCCCATGCCCAGGATGCGATCGGCCATGCGGTCGGGGTGGAACAGGTCGAAGTCGGCCAGCCGCTCACCCGTGCTGGCAAACGCGATCGGCTTGCCGACCACGCCCTTGACGGAGAGGGCGGCGCCACCGCGGGCGTCGCCGTCCAACTTGGAGAGGATGACGGCATCGAGCTCGAGGGTCTCGTGGAAGGCCTTGGCGGTCGTCACCGCGTCCTGACCGATCATCGCGTCGATGACCAGGAACGTGTAGTGGGGGTCGGTGGCGGCCGAAATCCCCCGTATCTCCTCCATCAGGTCCGCATCGATCGTGAGCCGTCCGGCGGTGTCGATGATGCAGACGTCCTTGCCCAGCCGCCGCGCTTCCTCGACACCGGCCCGGGCTACCGCGACCGGATCGGTGGCCTCGCTGAAGACCGTGACACCGGCCTGGCTGCCGAGAACCCGCAGCTGCTCGACCGCGGCCGGGCGCTGGAGGTCGGCCCCGACGAGCAGAGGATTGCGGCCCTGTTGCTTCCACCACAGGGCCAACTTGGCCGAAGCCGTGGTCTTCCCCGAGCCCTGGAGCCCGGCCATGAGCACGACGGTCGGTGGCCGGGAGGCGTAGGAGATCTTGAGGCTCTCGCCGCCGAGGACGCCGACCAACTCCTCGTGGACGGCCTTGATCACCTGCTGGCCCGGCGTCAGGCTGGCCGAGAGCGACTCCGTGCTGACCCGCAGGCGGATCCCGTCACAGAAACGGCGGGCGACCGAGAGCTCGACGTCAGCTTCGAGAAGGGCGGTGCGGATCTCTCCGAGCGCTTCGTCGAGGTCGGCCTCGCTGATGCGACCCTTGCCCCGCAGGCGCGTCGAGATCCGCTCCAGGCGGTCAGAGAGGGCGTCGAACATGCGGCCTTCAGGCTACCCGGACGGCGGCGCTTCGCCCCGACAACTCTCTCTCCGCCGTTCGGTCGTTCTCCCCCAGCCCCGAAGTCGGAGCCGTTCAGTCGAGGCCGAGCAGCGCGTCGACGAATGCGTCGGGGTCGAAGGCGACCAGGTCGTCCGGTCCCTCGCCCAGGCCGACCAGCTTCACCGGGATCCCCAGCTCCCGCTGCACGGCGACGACGATCCCACCCTTGGCCGTCCCGTCCAACTTGGTGAGCACGATGCCGGTGACCTCCACCGCCTCGGTGAACTGCTTGGCCTGCACGAGCGCGTTCTGCCCGGTCGTCGAGTCCAGCACGAGGAGGACCTCGGTCACGTTGCCGGGGTCCCGATCGGCCACCCGGCGGATCTTCTTGAGCTCCTCGACCAGATTGACCTTGTTGTGCAACCGGCCGGCCGTGTCGGCCAGCACGAGATCGTTGCCACGGGCCGCCGCACGCTGCACGGCATCGAAGACGATGGCGCTGGGGTCGCCGCCCTCGGCGCCACGGACGATGTCCACCCCCGATCGTTCGGCCCACATGCCCAGCTGATCGGCGGCCGCGGCCCGGAACGTGTCCCCGGCGGCCAGCAGGATCGAGTGGCCGGCGGCCGACTCCTGCCGGGCCAGCTTGCCGATCGTGGTCGTCTTCCCGACCCCGTTGACCCCGACGACGAGCCAGACGTCGACGGCACCGGGCGGTCGCCGTCGAAGCGGAGCTGCACGGGACTCGGGCACATCCAGCAGCTCCCGGATGGCATCACCGAGAGCGGACAGAAGATCGGTCCCGCTGGCGATCTCCTTGGCATCGACGCGGGCCCGGAGGTCCTTGAGCAACGCCATCGTCGTCTGCACCCCGACGTCGGCCCTGATGAGCGCCTCTTCGAGCGAGTCCCATGTCCCCTGGTCGATCTTGCCGCTGCGCAGTGAGGAAACCGCACCGCTGAAGATGCCGCGCACCGTGCCGAGGCGGCTGCGGTAGCTCGGAGGCTGCGGCTCGAGGGCCGGCTCGAGCTGCGGCTCCGGCTCGGGGACCGGCACCGGCGCCGGCTCGGGGTGGGGCGACTCGCCGGAGCCTCAGCCGGCCCTTCGTCGGCGCCTGCGTGGGGGGCTTCGTGGGAGGCCGGGTGGCCGGGTGCCTTCGTGGCCGGCGCCTTGGTCGCCCCGCCGGCGGCCCGCCCGGCTTGCCGGACCGCCCTTGGGGGGCGGCTTCTCCAGCGCCGACGCACGGCGGCCCCGGCCGACGGAGGAGCATCCGGAGGCCCGCCGGGAGCGGGCGACGAGGATCAGGGCGGCCACCAGGACCACGATCACCACGCCGAGGGCGATCAACAACGCGGTCATGCGTGCTCGCTCTCGGGTTGGCGCTCCATCGGAGCGCTCGACTTTCTGGCTCACGACCTGTGAGGAGCCGCCCGGCGCCATCGTGACGCCGTAGAGGGCGTCCCCCGTCTCCATCGTGCGCTTCTGGTGGCTGACGATGAGCAGCTGCGCCTCGTGGCGGAACTCACGCACCAGGCCCAGGAAGCGGTGCAGGTTGACGTCGTCGAGCGCCGCCTCCACCTCGTCCATCAGGTAGAAGGGCGAAGGCCGGCTGCGGAACACGGCGAAGAGGAAGGCGAGCGCGGCCATCGAGCGTTCGCCACCCGAGAGCAGCGAGACCCGGCGCACGTTGCGGCCGGCCGGGCGCACCTCGATCTCGACGCCGGTGTTGAGGAGGTCTTCGGGCTCGGTCAGGACCATCCGCCCCGTCCCGCCCGGGAACAGCAACGCCACCAGGGTGGAGAAGTGCTCGTTGACGTCGGCCGCTGCGGCGGCGAACGAGGTCATGATCTCGTGGTCCAGCGTCCGCACCACCTCGTGCAGCTCCCGGCGGGCGCCCCGCACGTCGTCCACCTGCGCCTCGAGCTCCTTGTGGCGCTCCTCCAACGTGGACAGCTCCTCGAGCGCCAGCGGGTTTACCGGCCCCAGCGCCACCAGCTTGCGTTCGAGCTCGGCCGCATGGACCGGCAGGGTCGTGTTCTCGGGCGCCTCGGGGATGGGCAGGCCGGTGAGGTCGTCGGGCACCGTGCCCAGCTCCCGCACGATGTGCTCGTGCAGCGTCTCGGAACGGAGCGCCACCTCGTTGGTCTCGAGATCGAGGGCAGCGGGTGCGGGAGCGCACGGCATCGAGACGTTGTTCCGTCGTCTGGCGATCCTGGCGGAGTTGCTCCAGACGCGCCCCCCGGCCCGGACGGCATCGACCTGGTCCTGGTAGTCGCCCCGCAACGTGTCGAAAATACCGTTCAGACGCTCGTGCTCCGCCTCGACCACCGCCTCCAGGCGCGTCAGCGCCGCCCCCTCGGCTTCAAGGCGTTGCCGGCGCGAAGCCGCCGTGGCCCGCTCCTCGGCATGCCCCAGCAGGCGGCGCTCGACCTCCGCCTGGCGCTCGGCCAGGACCCGGCCGCGCTCGGCCAGCCCGGCCACCCGCACCTCGAGCTCCTGACGTTTCTGCAGCACGGCCTGCCGGTGCTCGGCCAGGACCCGCCACGCTGCCGCCGCCGCCTCTATCTCGGGAAGGGACCGGACCAGTTGCGCCCGCTCGGACTGCACGGCTGCCAGCCGCTGCCCCGCCTCGGCCAGCGCCTGGCGCGCCGCCCCGAGCTCTTCGCCCAGGCGGCGCACCTCCTCCACCGTCCGCTGGCCGTCCGCGGCGGCGGTCCCCCGGGCCGAGGCATGGCGATCCACGGCCCGTTCGGCCTGGGTCAGGGCCTCGCGCGCCTGGGTGAGGCCGTCCGGGCCCCGGCCAGGTCGGCCCGGGCCGCGTCGGCCGCGGCCGCCGCCTCGGTGGCCCGTCGCTGGGCGTCTTCGACCGCGGCGGCGGTGACCACGTTGGTGGACGAGCGCACCCGCCATCCGGTGGGCGCGAACCGGTCGCCCTCGGGGGTCACCACAATCAGGTCGTCGCGGGCCAGGGAGAGGTCGATGGCCTCCTCCCAGCCGTCGACGCGGACGGCGTGGCCGATCAGGGCATTGAGCACGGACTCGGCGATCGCCTCCCCGTGGCGGGCGCGCACGTGGCTGCGCACGGCCTCGGCCCGCGAGCCCGGGGGCAGGTCGAGCGAGGGCGCGCCGGCCCGGGGTGCCAGCACGGCGCCGGTGACGCCACGCTCGCGTAGGGTCGCCAGGGCCTGATGGGCCGACTGACGGCCGTCCACCACGACCGCGGCCACTCCGGCCCCGGCCGCCGCTTCGAAGGCGGCTTCCCAGCCGTCGTCGATCTCCACCAGATCGAGGAGCGAGCCCACCACGCCGTCGACCCCGCTGAGCAGCTCACGCCCGCCGGCGCCCTGCAGATCCCGCAATGCCCGCTCGAGGGCCTCGGCCCGGGCCGCGCTCCGGTGGCGGGACTGCTCGCGTTCGTCGGCCACCCGCTGGGCGTTCTCCGCACGCTGGGTGGCGGTCGCCAGGGTGGCCCGGCTGGTGGCGGCGTCCGCCTCCAGGCGGGCCGTCGTCTCCTCCAGCGAAGCGGCATCGGCCGCCAGCAGGTCGGCTTTGGCCGCGGCCGCGGCGTGGCGCTGCTCGATCGAGGCCACCTGGCGTTCGAGCGCGGTGTGATCTTGGCGCTCCCGAGCCTCGGCCCGGCTGAGGGGCTCGCTGCGCGCCTGCACCTGGGCCAGGGCATCGTCCGGGTCGCCGTCCCCCAGCACGGCGGCCCAGCGCTCGCCGGAGCGTCGCCTCTTCTTCCTCCACCACGAGCGCCTCGGCCTCGAGCTCCGCCGCGCCCGGATCAGCCGAGGTCTCCTGCGCCGCCTGGGCGATCTCGGTGGCCAGGCGCGCCGCCTCGGCCTCGAGGGTGGAGACCACGTCGACGTCGGCCGCCGCGTCGAGGGCGGCCACGACGGCGCGGCCCCGCTCGCGGAGCACGCCCGAGGTCCCCCGGGCCCGCTCGACCAGTCCCTGCACCCGGCCGAGCGCGCGGGCCAGGTCCTCCTCGCGGTGCGACGAGAGCTCGGCCGACGTGGAGGAGGCCTCTGCGTCGAGCACGTCCAGGGCCTCGTGCAGCTCGCGCTCTTCTTCGTGGCAGATGGTGAGGTTGTGGGCTGCCGTACGGCGCCGGGCCGACAGTTCGGCCAGCTCGGCCCCCGCGAGGTAGCGGCGGATGGTGAGCAGCTCGGTGGCGACGCTGTCGTGCGAGCGGGCGGCGGCGGCCTGGCGCTCCAACGGGCGGATCTGGCGGCGCACCTCGCGCACCAGGTCGCCCAGGCGTTCGAGATTCTCGGCCGTGCCGGCCAGACGGCGCTCGGCCCGCTCACGGCGGCGCCGGTGCTTGAGGACGCCTGCCGCCTCCTCGATGATGGCCCGGCGGTCCTCGGGACGGGCGTTCAACACCGTGTCGAGCTGGCCCTGCCCGATGATCATGTGCTGCTGGCGGCCCACGCCGGAGTCCGAGAGGAGCTCCTGCACATCGAGGAGACGACAGGGGGCCCCGTTGATGGCGTACTCGCTGTCGCCGGACCGGAAGAGGGTGCGGGTGATCGTCACCTCGGCCAGGTCGATCGGGAGCTTCCCCGAGGCGTTGTCGATGGTCAGCGAGACTTCGGCCCGCCCGAGCGCCGGGCGCGACGAGGTCCCGGCGAAGATGACGTCCTCCATTTTGGCCGAGCGCAGCGAGCGGGGGCCCTGCGCCCCGAGGACCCAGGTGACGGCATCGACGACGTTCGATTTACCGCTCCCGTTGGGGCCCACCACGACGGTGATCCCCGGCTCGAATTCCAGCACGGTGGGGTCGGCGAACGACTTGAATCCCTTCATGCTGAGCGACTTCAGAAACATCGCGGCGACCCTACAGGGCTACAGCCCCACGGGCCTACAGCCCGGGCGACCAGGGCGGGGCGGGCGGGCCGGGCGGGTCAAACCTGGCAGTGCTCGCAGAAGAACGTCGAGCGCCCACCGGTCTTGACGCGCACGATCGTGTTGCGGCAGCGACGGCAGGGTTGGCCCTCACGGTCATAGACCTGGTGCGAACCCTGGAAGTCGCCGATCTCCCCGAAGAGATCGCGGTACTGCTCATCGGCCAGGGACGATCCCCGGTGCTTGATCGCATCGGCCAACGTCTCGACGATGGCTCGATACAGCCTCCGCACCTCGGTCGCCGTCAGCGTGTTCGCGGGCCGGTCGTAGCGCAGCCCCGCCTGGTAGAGCATCTCGTCGGAGTAGAGGTTGCCGATGCCGGCGGTGAAGCTCTGGTCCATGAGCATGGACTTGACCCCGGCCTTGTGCTGGTGCAGCAACAGACCGAAGCGGTCCCAGCTCATGAGGTCCTCGACCGGGTCGAAACCCAGGTGGGCCAGCTCGGGGATGGCCTTGCGGATGGCGGCGCCGTCGCCGCCGGCCGTGCCCGAGACCGGGCTCATCAGAGTCCCGTCGGGCTTGGACGGCGGCGTGGAGACGAACAGTTCGCCGAACGTCCGCGGATCCACGTAACGCAGCTCGCCGCCCTGGGTGAAGGTGATCACCACGTGGGTGTGCTTGGGCTTGGGCTCCTTGACCGATTTCACCCGCAAGAGTTGCCCGCTCATCCCGAGATGCACCACCAGCGTGTCGCCACTGTCCAGCGTCATGAGCAGGTATTTGCCGAGGCGGCCCACCGACTTGATGGTCCGACCCTCGAGCGGCGTGCGGAAGTGCTTGGCCGAGGGGTGCCGGCGTACGGAGCGGCCGTTGGCGACCGAGACGGTCTTGATCTTCTTGCCCGGTACCTCTCGCGACAGGTCCTGGCGCAGCGTTTCGACTTCGGGCAACTCAGGCATTCTGCAGACCCTCCCAGGCATTGCGCGCCGCTTCCTGTTCGGCATCCTTCTTGGATCGACCGACGCCGACGCCCAGCCGGGTGCCGGCGACGAACACCTCGGCCTCATAGGCCCGTTCGTGGTCCGGGCCGGAGCCGACCACGACGTAGCGGGGCGTGCCCTCACCGTCGTGGACGGCCTTTTCCTGCAGGCGGCTCTTATGATCGAAATCGTCGGGCTCGTTGGCGGCCCGGGTGATGGCGTCGCGCAACTCGCGCAGGACGAGGAGCTCGGCGGCGTCCCACCCCGCATCGAGGTAGACGGCACCCAGAATGGCCTCGAAGGCGTCCGCCAGGATCGAGGCCTTCTCGCGCCCCCCTGACGTCTCCTCGCCCCGGCCGAGCAGGAGGACCTCGCCGACCCCGAGGCGGTCGGCCACCTGGGCCAGCACGCGGGCGTTCACCACGGCCGAACGCACCTTGGCGAGCATCCCCTCGGGGAAGCCGGGATAGCGCTCGTAGCTGTAGCGGGCCACGATGAGCCCGAGGACGGCGTCGCCCAGAAACTCCAGCCGCTCGTTGGAGGGCGCACCACCCCCCTGCTCGCCGCACCAGCTCCGGTGGGCCAGGGCGCGCTGCAGGAGGCTGATGTCGCCGAAGTCGTGGCCCAAGCGCGCGGCGAGCCGGGCCGCCCCTTCGGCGCCAGCGTCACCCCGCCTCGAGCTTGGCGTAGACGTAGTCAACGGCATCTCGGACGGTGCGTAGATCTTCAAGGTCTTCATCGTCGATGCGGAACCCGACGGTCCGCTCCCCCAGTTCTTCTTCCAGCCCCTCGACCAGTTCGATGAGCGCCAGCGAGTCGGCGTCGAGATCCTCCACGAACGAGGCTCCCTCGGTGATCGTGGACGGATCGGCCTCCAGAATGTCGGCCAGTTGGTCCCGGATCAGAGCGAACACCCCGCTGCGATCGAGCGGGCCCTGGTTCGTGTGGGTTTCGGCAGGCACGGGCACTCCTGGGTCGAGATGGTCGCGATGGTCGCGGTGTCCGCGAGGGCATCGCTGCTCTGGCATCGGCCATGCTACCGGTTTTTCGGCCGAGTCCACTCGGATAGCCGTCCTGAGCTGGCCTTTCAGGCCTCCCGTGGCGGACGCACCGCTGCGGCCACCTGGTCCGCCAAACCTCGCGTGGCGCACTCGTACGCCACCTTGACCGCGTTGACGATCGCCGTGGCGTTGGAGGAGCCGTGGCTGATGACGCACACGCCGTCGATGCCCAGCAGCATGGCCCCGCCGGTGTTCTCGGGTTCGAACTCGGCCACCAACGGGAGCAGGTGCGGCAACAGCACGTCGGCGGCGGCCTTGGTGGTGTCGTCGAGCATGAAGACCCCGGTCACCACGTCGAAAACGAAGCGCAGGGTCCCCTCGAGGGACTTCAGGGCGACGTTGCCGGTGAAGCCGTCCGTGACCACGACGTCGGCCGGCGCGGGCAGTAGGTCGCGCCCCTCGAGGTTGCCGACGAACTCGAAGCCGGGTCCGGGCCCGTCCCCGTTCCCGTTGGCGGCGCCCTCGGCGCCCCCGGCGCCCTCGGCGCCCCGCCGAGCCTCGGCGACCAGGAGCGCATGCGTCTCTTTGACCAGCGGAGTACCCTTCGTCGGCTCCTCGCCGATCGACAGCAGCCCGACGGTGGGCGACGTCGTCCCGAAGCGGGCGGCCACGTAGGCCGCGCCCATCTGCGCGAATTGCACCAGCATGGCCGGCGTGCACTCGGTGTTCGCACCGGCATCGACCAGGACCGCCGGTGTCCGGCCCCGCCGCGGCAAGGGGGTCGCAATGCAGGGGCGGACCACGCCGGGCAGCCGCCCCATCCGCAACAGGGCGGCGGCCATGGTGGCCCCGGTGTTCCCGGCGCTGACCATGGCGGAGGCCTGACCGTCGCGCACCAACTCGGCCGCGCGCACGAGGGAGGAGTCCTTCTTGCGGCGCACCCCGCCGGCCGGGTCCTCGTCCATGGCGATGACCTCGGTGCAGGCGACGAGCGGTAGCCCGAAGGTCTCGCCGACCTGCTCGGGTGGCCCGACCAGCACGACCGGGATGCCGCTCTCGGCGTTGACCCGCCGTGCTCCTTCGACGATTTCGGCCGGGGACTTGTCGCCGCCCATGGCATCGACCGCCACGGGCAGTGTGGCGAGCGCCTCGGTGCTCGGACGCTCGCCCCGTCGGCTCAAGTCAGTCGACCTCTACGGCTTGGCGCCCCTTGTACCACCCACAGCTCGGGCACACCACGTGCGGCGTCTTGGCCGACTGGCAATGGGGGCACACGCTGCGTGGCGGGCGGCGCAGCACCCAGTTGGCGGCCTGGCGGCTACGCCCCTTGGCTTTGGACGTCTTCTTCTTCGGGACAGCCATCGTGGGTCTCCAACGATCGGATCGGGGCGGGCGGACCGCAGGGGGTCAGCTACCGGAGCACATCGAGGTTAGCCCAACGCGGGTCGACCGGGGCAACGCAGCCGCAGTCGGCCTCGTTGCGGTCGGCTCCGCATTGCGGGCAGAGGCCGCGGCAGCCTTCCCGGCACAACGGCGCCATCGGGAGCTCGAGCACGATGGCGTCACGGACGAGGGGGCCCAGGTCGATGGTGTCGTCGACGATCGGGTAGAGGTCGTCCTCGCCGAGCGGCCCGTCGCCGAAACGCTCGCTCACCGCGATCTCGAGGTCCCCGCTCACCGGGACGGCGCAGCGCCGGCAGATCCCGACCCACGGCGCGCGGACGGTACCGACGGCGTCGATCCCCCCGCTGAAGGAGCGCAGCGTGATGTCGCACTCGGCCTCGGCCTCGAGCGGGACCACGCTCCGACCCGGGTCGATGCCCAGCTCGTCGAGGGGGCCGGCAAGCTCCACCGGCCCGCGCCGCACCTCGTGCGACACCGCGCCGGGGTTCCGCCGCAGCCGCGCCACATGCACCACGAACGGGTCGGTCGCCATCAGGACACGTCCTGATCGAAGAAGCCGTCCTCCTCGGTGCCCTGGCCGGCGCCCGCCGCGCCCGTGACACGGCCCGAGCCCCTGCTCTCATGTTCGACCGGGGCCGGAGGTGGCGGCGAGGCCAGCTTGGCCCGTCCGGATTGCACCGTCCTCGTGAGCCGGTCCAGCACGATCTCCATGCCGGCCAGCTTCTGGTCACAGAAGTCCTCGGCCTCGTGCCGCATGGTGCGGGCCTCGTCGTTGGCGTCGTCGAGGATGCGCTGGGCCACCGAGTTGGCCTGCCGCACGATTTCGGTGCGCTGCACCATGCGCTCGGCCTGGGCCCGGACCTCCTCCATCAGCGTCTCGGCTTCCCGGGTGCGCTCGGCCAGGAATTCCTCACGCTCCCGCAGGAGCCAGCGGGCCTGGCGCAGCTCGTCCGGCAGGCGGTCCAGTGCTGTCCGCAGAAGACCGACCACCTCTTCGCGCGAGACCATGACCGAGGAGGAGAGCGGCATCGACTTGGCGTTGTTGACGATGTCGAGCACGTGGGAGATCACCGCTTCGGCACTGACATCCTGTTCGGCTTCGTCGATGTCGAGATACTGGTCAGTCACGACTCCTCCTTCCCGTCCTTCCCCTCGAACTTCTTGACGAGATGCTCGGCCACGACCTTCGGCACGAACGCAGAGACGTCGCCCCCGAAGTGGGCGACCTCGCGCACCAGCTTGGAGGCGATGAAGGAGTACTTGGAGCTGGTGGGGATGAAGATGGTCTCGACGCCCGAAAGATGGTGGTTCATCTGGGCCATCTGCATTTCGGCCTCGAAGTCCGAGACGGCGCGCAGGCCGCGGACGATGGCTGTCGCCCCGACATCGCGCGCCACGTTGACCAACAACGTGGACACCGAGACGATGCGCACGCCGGGGATGTGTGCCGTGACCGCTTCGAGCATGCACTTGCGCTCGTCGAGGTCGAACAACGCCGAACTCTTCTGCGGGTTGCGCAGCGCGGCCACGACCACCTCATCGAAGAGGCGGCTGGCGCGCTCGACGATTTCGAGATGTCCGTTGTGAAACGGATCGAAAGAGCCGGGGAACAGGCCGACCTTCACGAGCCGGCCTTCACGAGCTGGTTCCGGAGTGATGGGCCACGGTCACGAGCGTACCGCCGTACCGGCGTTCTCTTGCGACCACCCACCCCTCGGGGAGGGTGACGGGAGCCGACGACTCGAGAACGGCGGTGTCCGCCCGCAGGATGGACAACAGCTCGGGCCAGGCCTCGAAGGTGTAGGGCGGGTCGCACAGGGCGAGATCGAACGCGGGGGCCCCGGCCAACCAGCCGGGCAGGGCCGCCCGGACGACGGTGATGGGCTCGTCCCCCAGTCCGACCGAGGCCAGGTTGGTGCGCACCGCATCGAGGGCGCCGGCATCCTGGTCGACGAAGGTGGCGGAGGCGGCACCCCGCGACAGCGCCTCGAGCCCCAGAGCACCGCTCCCGCAGAACAGGTCGACGACGCTGAGTCCCTCGACCCCGCCCCGTGACCCGAGGATGTCGAAGATGGACTCGCGCACCCGATCCGACGTGGGGCGGACGGCGGCCGGGAGCTTGGCCGCCAGGCGCCTGCCCCGGCTCCGGCCTCCGATGACGCGCACCGGAGCCAGGGTAGATCAACTCGTGCCCGCTCGGTCTGGGCCGAGGCTCAACTCTTGAAGAGGTACTCGCCCTCGTCCTCGCTCAGGAACAGCTTGATCTCGTCGGCCAACGCCGGATGCGCCTCGAGCAGAGGATCTTCCGTGACGATGGCCTCGGCCACCCGCCGGGCCTCGGTGAGGAGGAGCCGGTCGTCGGGGTCCGACAACGACGCCAACCGCAGGTCCGTGTTGCCCTGTTGCCGGGCCCCCAGCAGCGTGCCCTCGCCGCGCAGGCGCAGGTCCTCCTCGGCCAGCTCGAACCCGTCGGTCGTCTTCTCGACCGCAGCGAGGCGCTCGCCGGCCACCCCGTCCTCGCCGCCTGCCCCGAGCAGGAAGCACCAGCTGGGCAACGAGCCCCGGCCCACCCGGCCCCGCAACTGGTGCAGTTGAGCGATGCCGAAGCGGTCGGCGCTCTCCACCACCATGACGGTGGCCTCGGGCACGTCGACGCCGACCTCGATCACCGTGGTCGCCACCAGCACCTCGATCTCCCCGCGCCGGAACTGCGCCATCGCCTCCTCCCGGGCCGCGGGTGCCATCTGCCCGTGTAGGAGCCCGACCTTCAGACCCGCCAGCTCGGCCGCCTGCAGGCGTTCGTACTCCTCGGTGGCCGAGCGCGCCTCGACCCGGAGGGAATCGCCGACCAACGGGCAGACGACGAAGGCCCGATGGCCCGCTGCCACCTCTTGGCGCACCCGGTCCCAGGCGACGTGCTCGTCGGCCGGCAGCGGCAACCACTTCGTGGCCACCTTCACCCGTCCGGGCGGCAGCTCGTCGAGCACCGTGAGGTCGAGGTCGCCGAAAATGACCATGGCGGCCGTGCGGGGGATCGGCGTGGCCGTCATGACCAGCAGGTCGGGATCGCCCTCGTCCCCCTTGGCCCGCAGCGTGGCCCGCTGCTCGACCCCGAACCGGTGCTGCTCGTCGATGACCACCATGCCGAGCGCCTTGAACGCGACCTCCTCGGTCAGAAGGGCATGCGTCCCGACCACGATCGCGATGTCGCCGGCGGCCAGGTCGGCCAGCATCTGGGCCCGCGCCTTGCCCTTGACCCGGCTCGTCAGCAACTCCACGCGGACGTCGAGCGCGCCGAGCATCTGGCGGACCGCCACCGCGTGCTGCTCGGCCAGTACCTCGGTCGGCACCATGAGCGCCCCTTGATGCCCGCTCTGCACCGCGCCCGAGCAGCGCGGCCAACGCCACCACGGTCTTGCCCGATCCGACGTCGCCCTGGAGGAGCCGGTGCATGGGGAACGGACCGGCCAGATCGGCCACGATCACCGCCAGCGCCCGGCGCTGGGCCGTCGTCAGCTCGAACGGGCAGTGCGCCGAGGAACTGCGAGACGAGGGTGCCGCTGACGCCACCGGTGATCTCGCGAGGGGACACATCGTGGCGCAGGGCCCGTGCGTTGTGCTCGAAGGCCCGCCGGCGCAGGACCAGCGCCAACTGCAGGCGGAACAGCTCGTCGAAGGTCAGCCGGCGTCGCGCCGGCCCGATCACGTCGAGCGACGCGGGCTTGTGGATGGCCTGCATGGCCGCCGTGCGGTCCCACAGGCCGAGCGAGGTGAGCCATTCCCCGGCCAGCGGGTCCAGCGAACTCGCCGGCCCGCTCGAGCGCCTCCTCAATGAAGGTCCCGATCTCCCAGCTGGTGAGCCCCGCCTTGGCCGAGGCCGGATAGACCGGCAGGATCCGCAGGGTGCGGCGCTGGCGGCCCACCACATCGTCGTCCACCCCCGCCACGACGTCGACGACCGGGTTGACCATCTGGCGCGTGCCCCGGTAATCCCCGACCTTCCCCCAGAAGATGGCCTCGGTCCCCTCCCGCAATTGCTTGGCCCGCCACGGCTGGTTGAAGAACGCGACCTCCATGGTCCCCGTCTCGTCGCGCACGACGATGGTGACGGGCGCCTTGCGGTTGCGGTTGTACCCGCCGCCGCCGCCGCGCACCCGCACGACCTCGGCCAGCACGGCCGCCGCCGTCCCGATGTCGAGCCCCGACACGCTGGCCTTGGCCGTGCGATCGATGTAGCGGTCCTTGCGCGGGAAGGTCATCAGCAGGTCGAGCACCGACTCGACGCCCCACGTCTCGAGTTGCGCCGCCTTGCGGTCCGAGACGGTCTTGAGCACCGAGACCGGCCGCAGGCTCAGATCACGGAGTGTGCGGGGGGATGCCACTCGCCCCGCCCGCCTACTCGAGGCCCAGCAGGTAGGGGTAGAGGGGCTGGCCGCCGTGATGCACCTCGAGCGCCACCTCGGGGTGCTCCTCGTTCAGCCACTCGCTGATCTTGCGGGTGTCCGCCACCCTGGAGCCCTCCCCCTCGATGAGCGTGACCAGCTCGTGCCGCTCCTCGAGCAGGCGGCCGAGGAGCAGGCGCATGGCCATCACGGCCGAATCGGCGATGGAAATGACGCCGTCGCGTGAAAGGCCGATCCAATCGCCCTCGTGCACCTCGCCCGCGTCGGTGGACGCATCCCGCACCGCCCGGGTGATCTCCGCCGGCACGACCCGGGCCGCCGATTCGCCCATGCTGGCCGCGTTGACCGCGGCGCCGGCGGCGGGGTCGTAGGCCAACAGCGCGGCGAACCCCTCGAGGATGCTGCCGGTGGCCACGACCCGCACGGTCTTTTCGCTCAGGGCGTCGACCTGCTCGGCCACCGGCCGGATGTTCTTGTTGTTGGGAAGGATCACCACTTCGTCCGAGCTCACCAATTCGACCGCCTCGAGGAGGTCCTGGGTCGAGGGATTCATCGATTGTCCCCCGACGACCTGGTGGTGGACGCCGAGCGAGCGGAAGATGCGGCCGATCCCGTCCCCTGTGACGACGGCCACCACGCTCGTCGTCGGCGCGGGCCCGACCGGCTGCCCGACGGGGCCGCCTTCGGGCGCGTTCGCCGCCTCGCGTACCCAACGCTCCTCCTCGACCTGCTCGGCCAGGTCGGTCACCCGGATCCGCTGGGGGCGCCCCGCATCCACCCCGGCCTCGACCGCGGCCCCGATGTCGTCGGTGTGGATGTGGCAGTTCCACAGCCCGTCCCCGCCGACGACGACGATCGAGTCCCCGATGCCGGCCCACACCTCTTTGAAGTCCGCCATGGAGTCGTCCGGGGCGTAGAGGAGGTACATGACCTCGTAGCGGAGGTCGCCCACATCGTGGGCACCCTCGTCGGCTCCTTCACCTCGAGGGCCGCCGCCCTCCCGCCCGCCGGCGCGGCGCTCGCCGGCGCGGCGCTCGCGATCGCCCTCGACCCCGGCGGGTCGGATGAGGTCCACCTCGGACACGTCCGAGGGCTCCGGGAGCAGATGTGCCCCGTCGATGATCGACCAGCAAGCGTCGAGAAGGAGCAAGAAGCCGGTGCCGCCGGCATCGACGACGCCGGCCTGGGCCAACACGGCCAACATCTCTGGTGTCCGCGCCAGTGCGTCGGCCGCTGTGCTGTGCGCCTCCTCGACCACGCCCACCAGGGTCGCGGTGTCCCGGCCGGCGCCCGCCGCCGCACCTTCGGCCGCAGCCGAGGCCACGGTCAGGATCGTCCCTTCGACCGGCCGCACGACGGCACGACGGGCCAGATCCGATGCGTGAGCCAACGCATCGGCGAGGATGGCTCCGTCGACACCCGCCTCTCCGGCGCCGCCCATCCGCTCACACATGCCCCGCAGGAGCTGGGAGAGGATGACGCCGGAATTGCCCCGTGCGCCCATGAGCGAGCCGTGGCCGATGGCCCGGCACACCTCGGACAGCGCCGACCCGGGCGGCACGCCGTCGAGCTCGGTCACCACCGCCTCGAGCGTCAGCGCCATGTTCGTGCCGGTGTCGCCGTCGGGGACCGGATAGACATTCAGGCGGTTGATGTCCCCCTGATGCGAGCGGAGCGCATCCCTGTAGCGGCCCATCACGGCACGCAGCTCGTCGGCGCCCAAGGTCGCCAGGGAGGTCATGGCAAGGGATGCTAACCTTTGCGCCGTTCGTGACGGCCTGCTCGGTGAGAACACCGCGGCCGCCCACAGGAAGGTCTACCCAATGGCAGCAGTGTGCGATATCTGTGGCAAGAAGCCGTCGTTCGGCATGTCCGTGAGCCACTCCCACCGGCGCACGAAGCGCCGCTGGGACCCCAACATCCAGCGCGTCCGCGCCCTGGTGAACGGCGCTCCGAAACGGCTGCACGTCTGCACCTCGTGCATCCGGGCCGGCAAGGTGACCAAGCCGGTCCGGCGGACCCCGGCCTCGTCGGCCAGCTGAACCCTCGTCCGGCATCTGACCGGACTGCCAACCGGGCCACAGGCCCCGCCCGTCGGCCCCATCCAGCCCGTCGGCCCCATCCAGCACGTCGGCCCCATCGAGCAGGCAGCGGCCCCTGCGCGATCGTCTTACTTGCCCCGGGCGACACCTTGTAAATTCTGAACGCTAGCCTTCTAGCAATCAGAAAAACAAGGGCGCCAAGGTGTCCGGAGGAAGGATGGTGTCAACCCACGGCGTGTTGCCACCCCAGGCGCTCCAACTTCTCGTCGCGCCATCGCCGGTCGGTCGGATCGGCGAGCACCACCCCGATCTGCAAAGGTTGCCGCAGGCCAGCGGCGGTGCAGCGGGCGGCGTAGTCCTCTACGCCCCGTGGATCGACCGCCACAATGAGCTCGTAGTCCTCTCCCCCGCCCAGCGCCTCCTCCAGCGTGGCGCCCTCGGCGACGGGGACGGCGTCCAGCGCGAAACCGACCCCGGAGGCGTCAGCCAACCGGTGCAGGTCGAGCGCCAACCCGTCGGAGACATCGATCATGGCGTGCGCCCCCGCCGGTCGGGCCGCCTCCCCCTCGGCCAGCCGGGCCACGGGCCGGCGATAGGCCGCGGCCAGCACCGACTCCACCGGTCCGAGCTCGACCACCTCCCCGGCCCGCAAGGCCCCCAGGGCCCCCAGCCCCCGGAGCACCCGCAGCCCTGCCGCGGAGCCCCCGCACGGGCCCGAGATGAACAGGGCATCACCCGGTTGCGCGCCGGAACGCTGGACGGCGTCGCCGCCGTCCAGGGTCCCCATAACGGTCACCACGACCGTCAGCACGCCACTGGCCGAAAGGTCGCCGCCCACGACCACGCAGCCGCTTTCACGCGATGCCTCGGCCACGCCTTCCATCACACCGAGTGCGAGGTCGCCCTCCCCCGTCGACCCTGGCACGCACAGCGCCACCAGCGCGCCGACGGGCCGAGCGCCCATGGCCGCCAGGTCGCTGACGGCCCCCATGAGTGCCTTCCACCCCACGTCGGCGGGGCTGCAGAGTGGCGAGATCCACGTGGACACCCGCCACTACACTGTCCGTGGAGACAACGAGGGAACCGCCTCCGGGCACACTCACCACGGCTGCATCGTCCCGGAGACCGGCTTGCTCGATTCCACCTCCGAGCGTGCGGCGGATACGCTCCAACATCTCGTCTTCAACCAGACGAGGGGTGTGCCCAGGTTTGGGGGAACTCACGGCACATGCCTAGCATTGGACGCCGTCGTACCGGCCGAACCGAGGAGAAGAGCCACACCCCATGCCCCGCTCCACGAATGCCAAACTTCTCGCCTGGGTGGATGAGGTCGCGGCAATCACCACGCCCGACCGCATCGAATGGTGCGACGGCTCGGCCGACGAGTACGACCGCCTGTGTCAGTTGCTGGTCGAGGCCGGGACCTTCACCAAGCTTTCGGATGCCAAGCGCCCCAACAGCTACTGGGCCCACTCCGATCCGGGCGACGTGGCCCGCGTAGAGGATCGGACCTTCATCTGCTCGGAGAAGGAGATCGACGCCGGCCCCACGAACAACTGGCGTGACCCGACGGAGATGCGGGGTCTGCTTCACGGCCTGATGGCCGGCTGCATGAAAGGTCGCACCATGTACGTGGTGCCGTTCTCCATGGGCCCCCTGGGCTCGGAGATCGCCCACATCGGCGTGGAGTTGACCGACTCGCCGTACGTGGTGGTCTCCATGCGGATCATGGCGCGCATGGGCACCGGGGCGCTCGAGGTCCTGGGCGACGACGGCGACTTCGTGCCCTGCCTCCACTCTGTCGGCGCCCCCCTCGAGCCCGGCCAGGCCGATGTCCCCTGGCCCTGCGACGCCGAGAACAAGTACATCGTCCACTTCCCCGAGACCCGCGAGATCATCTCGTACGGGTCGGGGTACGGCGGCAACGCACTGCTCGGAAAGAAGTGCTTCGCCCTGCGCATCGCCTCGGTCATGGCCCGCGACGGCGGCTGGATGGCCGAGCACATGCTGATCCTGAAGCTCACCTCCCCGGGGGGCGAGACCCGCTACGTGACGGGTGCGTTCCCCTCCGCCTGCGGCAAGACCAACCTCGCCATGCTCATCCCCTCCCTCGAGGGGTGGAAGGTCGAAACGGTCGGCGACGACATCTGCTGGATGAAATTCGGCGACGACGGCCGCCTCTACGCCATCAACCCCGAGTCCGGGTTCTTCGGCGTCGCTCCGGGCACCAACACCCACACGAACCCGAACGCCATGCTCACACTCGACGGGAACTGCATCTTCACCAACACCGCCTTGACCGACGACGGCGACGTGTGGTGGGAAGGCATGACCGACGAGCCCCCGGCGCATCTCATCGATTGGAAGGGTCAGGACTGGACGCCCGCCTCGGGCACCCCGGCCGCCCACCCCAACGCCCGCTTCACCACCCCGGCCAGCCAGGACCCGGCGATCGCCCCCGAATGGGAAGACCCCCAGGGCGTGCCGATCTCCGCCATCCTCCTCGGCGGCCGTCGGGCCTCCGTCGTGCCCCTGGTGTTCCAGTCGCGCGATTGGGACCACGGAGTCTTCCTGGGCTCGATCATGGCGTCAGAGACCACCGCAGCGGCCGCTGGTGCGGTGGGCAACCTCCGGCGCGACCCCTTCGCCATGCTGCCGTTCTGCGGGTACAACATGGCCGACTACTTCGCCCACTGGCTGGAGATCGGCGCAAGCGCGCCCGACCAGGAACTTCTCCCGAAGATCTTCTACGTCAACTGGTTCCGCAAGAACGGCGACGGCAAGTGGCTGTGGCCCGGTTACGGCGACAACTCCCGCGTCCTCGAGTGGGTCTTCAACCGGGTGGTGGGTAAAGCCGACGCCATCGACACGCCGATCGGGTCGGTCCCGGGCACCGGGGACATCGACATCGAGGGCCTCGACGTCTCCGACGCCGACATGGCCGAGCTGCTGCGGGTCGACACGGCCGAATGGAAGGCCGAGATCCCGTCCATTCGCGAGCACTATGCCCAGTTCGGGGATCGCCTTCCCGCCGCGCTGACCGAAGAGGTCGACGCGCTCGAAGAGCGCCTGGGTTAGCCCCGCATTAGCCCCCCGCTGGAGGCGGCTGCCCCGGCACGTCCCTCCTCACCCGATGTGTCCGCACGGCACGCCGACCGGTCACATACGTCACGCCGCCGATGCCGGCCAGAATCGCCATCACGGCGTCCCCCTGCGGCAGCGTGAACGATACGATGACGGGGATCATCGAACCCAGGACCCAGACCAGCTGCTGCCGGGTGGCGAAGCGGGCGAAGGCCCGACCCTGGGCCGCCTGCGGTATGTAGCGCTGCGTCATGGCATCGAACGACGGCTGCGCCAGCGCACCGGCCAGGCCGACGAGGAAGGCCAGCAGCACCTGCGCCACCAGCGTCCCCCAGATGGCGACGCCCAGCGACGACACGGCGATCAGCCATAACGACGACAGGAGGAGCTGTTGCTCGCTCATGCGCTTGCGGAGCCGGCCCAGGAGTACGAGGCCGACGATCGCCCCGACTCCGCTCGCGCTCAGCGCCAATCCATAGATGTACAGGCCGACCTTCAGCCGGCGCAGGCCGAAAGCGAGCAAGAAGATCTGGAAACCCTGGAGGCCCCGGATAATCGACATCGCCGACAGCCCCAACAGCACTTCGGGGTGGGCGACCGGCTGTAGCCGGGCCAGGTCCGCCGTGCGGCCGTCGACCTGAGGGTCGTCGAAGGTCGACTCTGAAAACATCTGGTCGGGTTGATCGATACGGGGCCGGGTGAATGTCGGCAATCGGAGACCCGCGACGGCCGCGCCGACGAACACGAACGCATCGACCCACAAGAGGGCCTCGGACCCACCCAGCTTCCAGATGAGCCCTCCGGGCAGGGCGACCACGAACCCGGCGATCGTCCCGAGCAGGGTCAGCCGGGCGTTCAGCGTGGCGTACTGCGTCTGTTCACCACTCTGATCGAGGCCGGACATAGCGGCGACCTCGGGCACGAGAGCGCCCCGGGTGACCAGATAGAGCTTGGACAGGACGAGCACCAGGAAGGCCAGGGGGAACAGGAGGAGCGAGTGGATGTGCATGGCCATCAGCGGGCACAGGGCAGCCCGGCCGACAGCGGAGAACACGACCATGGCGCGCCGGGCCCCGCGGCTGCGGTCGATGAGCGGACCGAGCAACGGGGAGACGATGGCGAACGGAGCCAGGGTGAAGAGCAGGTAGTAGAACACCTTGCTCTTGGCCTCGGTCGGCGAAATCGAGAAGAACAGCGAGCCGGCCAGGGAGATTGTGACGAGGGTGTCCCCGGCCAGCATGGCGACCTGCACCAACGACAGCCGGCCGATGGGCGTCGACTGGTCGAACAGGTCGTCCCGGGCCTGTCGAGCCATCTCACGGAATTGCTCGATTTTGGCGGCCCTCGGCACCCCCTCAATGTACGGTGCGCCATGGTCGCCCATGCGTACGTGCCCTGCCCTGCCCGGCCCGGCCCGCGTCACCAGGCCTTGCGGCCCCGGGCGCAACCCCGGCGTCGCCCCTAGGAAAGCGAAAGCGCCCCTAGCTCAGCGCCCCCGTCTCGCGCAGCTTGGACACGGTCCCTTCCTCAATCCCCCACTCGACCAACCCCGATACCGTGTCCGCTCCCGGGTGCGACGGTGGCTTGCTGATGGACGACGGGGTGCGACTGAAACGGGGCGCTGGCGCAGGCTGCACGCGGCCGTCGACCTCGACGAAGGTCGCACGCGCCTTGTTGTGCGGATGCAGGTGGGCCTCCCACGGGGAGAGGACCGGCGCCGCGCAGGCATCGGTCCCGTCGAAAATCGCGGTCCACTCGTCGCGCGTCTTGGTGGCGAAGACCTCGGCGTAGCGCTCTTTCCATGCCGGCCAGTTGGCCTTGTCGTTCTGCTCGCGCCCGACGAAGGCCGGGTCGCCGGCCAACCCCATACCCTCCAACAACGCGTCGTAGAACTTGGACTCGAGGCCACCCACGGCGAAGTACTTGCCGTCGGAGGTCTCGTAGACCTCGTAGAAGGGCGCACCGGTGTCCAGCAGGTTGGCGCCCCGCTCGTCGTTCCACATGCCGAGTTCGTGGAACGAATGGACCATCGTCATCAGGGACGCCGCGCCGTCGACCATGGCGGCGTCGACCACCTGGCCCTCACCCGAGCGAGAGGCCTCCAACAACGCCGACACCATGCCGAAGGCGAGCAGCAGGCCGCCGCCGCCGAAATCCCCGACGAGATTGAGGGGTGGCACGGGAGGCGAGCCGGCGCGGCCCAACGGCCACAGCGCGCCGCCGATGGCGATGTAATCGATGTCGTGCCCTGCCATTTTGGCCATGGGCCCGTCCTGACCCCAGCCGGTCA
The DNA here is from genome assembly GCA_963755665.1 of uncultured Acidimicrobiaceae bacterium. Lineage (GTDB taxonomy): Bacteria > Actinomycetota > Acidimicrobiia > Acidimicrobiales > RAAP-2 > Bog-473. The sequence goes on along the minus strand of CAVWKU010000011.1, from coordinate 70,403 downwards.
TGCGTCCGTAGACGAGCGCACGGTTGCGCTCCCAGCACGCGTCGGGCCCGAGGCCCAGACGCTCGGCGACGCCAGGCCGGAACCCCTCGATGAGGCCGTCTGCCTGCTCGACGAGGTGCAGGACGAGCTCGACGGCCTCGGGGTGTTTCAGGTCGATGCCCACCGACGCCCTGCTCCGGTTGAGGAGGTCCCAGTGCGATTGCGCTTCCCCGGCGGCCCGTTCGGGTGCGCCGGGCGCCGCCCGCTCGAGACGAAGGACCTGCGCACCGGCGTCGGCCAGCATCATGGACGTGTACGGGGAAGGCCCGATCCCGGCCAGTTCGATGATCTTGATACCGCTGAGCGGTCCGGTTCTCGATGTGTGCGCCATGGCAGGATCGTCCCCCGAGTGGCCCGCAGGGGTCAAGCTGGGGCAATGCTCATCGCTCGCGCGCCGGGAAGGGTCACCCTCATCGGCGACCACACCGATTACAACCAGGGACTCTCCCTCCCCATGGCCATCGACCTGGCCACCGAGGCCAGCTTCACCCCCAAGCCCGGCAGTTTCCTGGTCGGCGTGACCAGCGACCAGTTCGACGAGCCTTGGGAGATTGCCCTGAACAACGCACTGGGCAACACCGCCCCCTCCCCTCCGCAGGCCGTTCTGGCGGGCGCCCTCCTTGCCCTGGCCCACCCTTCCTCGGGCGGCGCCATGCGCGTGACAAGCACGATCCCGGTGGGTGCCGGTCTCTCGTCGAGTGCAGCTTTCTCGGTCGCCTTCCTGCTGGCGCTGGGCCTCGATCAGGACCTGCTCGAACTGGCGACGTCCTGCCAGAGTGCCGAGGAGGCAGCAGGCTCACGCGTCGGGCTGCTCGACCCTCTCGCCATCCTCGGAGCCCGGGCTGGCCACGCCCTCTCCATTGATTTCGCCACACTCGCCATGCACCAGGTGGCCATCCCCGAGGCGGCGGCCTTCGTTGTGGTGCACTGCGGGACCGGCCGCGAGCTCGGAGCATCGCTCTACGCGGACCGTCGGGCCGAATGCGAGTCGGCGGAGAACCTCATCGGCAAGCCGCTCGGTCAGTGCGAGCTCGGCGACCTGAGCGCGCTGCCGGGCTCGGTGCTGCGCCGCCGGGCACGGCACGTGATCACGGAGTGCGCGAGGGTGCGCGAGGTGGAGCGCCTCTTCGGGCGGGGCAATCTGCGTGCCGTGGGTGCGCTCATGACCGAGGGGCACCGCAGTCTGGCCGAGGATTTCAGGGTGTCGATCCCCGCATTGGACGAGCTGGTCGACCGCCTCATGCAGACGCCCGGGGTCTACGGTGCGCGCATGACGGGAGGCGGGTTCGGCGGCTGCGTCATCGCGCTGTGCGAACCCGACTCGCCCGCCCTCGATGTCGGCAGTCATGCCCCACTCCGGGCCTGGCGGGTCGTACCATCCGCCGGGGCAGAGGTCCGCACGGGCCCCTGAAACCGTCGCCCCGAAACCGTCAGTCCCCTGATTCGGTCGCCGCTTCCTGCGAGGTCGCGATCAGCGCTTCGAGCGCCGCCTCGGCCCGACCTGTGTCGATGGAGTCGTTCGCCGTCTTCACCCCGGCCGCGAGATCGTCGACCCTCCCGATGACCACCAGAGCGGCAGCGGCGTTGAGCACACCGATGTCACGGTTCGCCCCGCGCTCGCCCGCCAGCACGGCGCGGATGGCGCGGGCGTTGAACGCGGCGTCGCCACCGCGGAGGTCCTCCATGGTTGCCGGAGCGAAGCCCAGGGAGGACGGGTCGATGCGCCACTCGGAAAGCTCGAAGGTGCCCTCTCCGTCACCGTTGAGCTCCAGCACGGAGGAGGGCGAGGTCACGCTCAGCTCGTCCAGCCCGTCGTCGGCGTAGATGATCATGGCGCGCCGGCTCCCGGTCGACCCGAGCACGGTCGCCATCGTCCGCGCCATCGCCGGATCGTTGACACCCACCAGCTGATGGCGTGTCCGGGCCGGATTGGTCAGCGGTCCGAGGAAGTTGAAGATCGTCGGGACGCCGAGCTCACGGCGGATCGGTCCCACGTAGCGCATGGCCGGGTGGAAGCGCTGGGCGAAGCAGAACCCGATGCCTGCCTGCGCAATACAACGAGCCACTCCCACCGGGCCGATCTCGATCGCCACGCCGAGCGCCTCCAGCACATCGGCCGAGCCCACCGACGAGGAGGCCGAACGTCCCCCGTGCTTGCACACGGTGACACCGGACCCGGCGACGATCAACGAAGCCAGGGTGGTCACATTGATACTGCTCAGGCGATCTCCCCCGGTCCCGACCAGGTCGACCACCCCGTCGGGCCCGTCGGGCAACACGAGCGGCAACGCCGCCGCCAGCATGGCGCGTGCCAGCCCGGTCACCTCGGCCACCGTCTCGCCTTTGGCATGCAGCAGGGTCAGGAATGCGCCGATCTGCGACGGTGCGGCCTCGCCGGCCAGTACCGAGCCCAGGATCTCCTCGGCCTCCTCTTCGGAGAGCGAGTCGCCCCGGGTCAGGCGGCTCAGGACATCGGGCCACGCCGTCATCAGTCCCACCACAGATCCCGGCGGAGGACCCCTGCGGCGATCAAGCCGAGCTGCACCTGCGAGGTGCCCTCGACGATGGTCAGTTGTTTGGCGTCGCGGTACCACTGCTCCGTCGGATGGTCCTCCATGTAGCCGGCTGCGCCCAGGAGCTGCACGGCCAACGACGAGGCACGTACCGCGAGCTCGGTGGCGTGGTACTTGGCCATGGAGAGGTACGGCACGTACTCCTTCGTGTACTTGCCCTGGTCGGCCATGACCGCAGCGCGATAGGTCAGGAGACGAGCCGCCTCAATATCGACGGCGCACTTGGCGATCTCCCACTGGATGCCCTGAAAGTCGGCGATCTTCTGCCCGAAGGCCTCACGCTGCTGGACATACTCGGTGGCGTACATGAGGGCGCCTTCGGCCAGACCGATTCCACGGGCGGCCACGATCGGGCGCATGGCGTTGAGGCCCAGCATGGCGAGGCGGAAGCCGCCGACCTCGCCGATCACATTCTCGGCCGGGACGTGGACGTCGGTCAGGACCAGCTCACCCGTGTCGACGCCCTTGACGCCCATCTTGTGATCGGTGCGCCCGACCTCGACGCCGTCCCAACTCCGCTCGACAATGAACGCGGTGACCGAATTGTGGGCCCGGCTGGTCGGCTCACTCGTCTTGGCGAACACGGTGTACCAGTCAGCTTCACGCACGCCGGACATCCAGCACTTGGTGCCGTTGAGGACCCAGCCGCCCTGCGCATCGGCGTCGGGTACGCCACGTGTGCGCATGCCCATGACATCACTCCCCGCCTGCGGCTCGGAGAGTCCGAACGAGGCCCGCTGGGTGCCATCGGCGATACCAGGCAGGTACCGCTGTTTCTGTGCCTCGGTGCCGGCGATCATGACGGCCCCGGTGGGCAGCCGGGTCAGGAGCAACATGAGCGAAGCCGTGTTCGAATACTTGGCCACTTCCTCGATGGCGATGGCAAGACCCAGGATTCCGGCGTCCGATCCTCCATACTTGCTAGGAATGCACAGCCCGAGCAGACCGGCATCCCGAAATGCTTCGAAGATGTCCTGTGGATAGGTCCCGTCCTTGTCGATGGCGCGGGCTCGGGGGCGCACTTTGTCCTGAGCCAGCCGCCGCACCGAACTCTGCAGCGCGACCAGCTCCTCCGGGAGGTCAAAATCCACCGGCGAAGGCTACCGGACGGTCCTGCCATGTATTTTTTGTCCCTTGACTCCTGACGAGGAATCCGAAGAGAACCCCGACGCCACCCCCGAAGCGACCCCGGCACAAGCTTCGGAGGCGGTTGGAGCTCCGCATGACCCTCCTCCGGCAGAGCCTTCGTCAGACGAACCGGCCACAGACGATCCGGCCGCCGAGGCGCCCGAGCAGCCACCGACGACGTCCGGCCGCGACGTAGCAGGATGGCGACGTAGCAACCGTTTCGCTCGCGACGTGCCCGGTCGCAGCAGATGCAGCGACGGGAGCCGCCCCGGGAGAGGCGGAGGCGCCCGTCGCGCGGCGGGCGACGCCGATCCGCCGGAGAAAAGACTCGTGGCATCGTCGAAAACGTTCGTGGCGGGATCGGCCGCCGCGACGGCGACGGGTGCAGTGACGGGTGCGGCGGCACTCGAGTCGCGGGCCGATGTCCAATCCGACCTTCGCAAGGCACGCAAGAAGGAGCAGCGCCGCAAGCATCGTTGGCGTCGCCGCATCATCTACGCCCTGTCGTTCATCGTCTTTCTGGCGATTGCTGGCGCAGGCGGCATCTTCTTCTACGCCCGCTACCGTTACGACGAGATCCCGAAGATCCACTCGAAGCATCTGGTCAAGCAGGCCGCCGCACCGGGCAAGCCTTTCAATGTGCTGCTCGTGGGCAGCGACTCCCGTGCCTTCGTCGACAATCCCACGCAGGTCAAGGCCTTCGGCGACGAAGCCGACGCCGGTGGCCAGCGGAGCGACGTCACGATGGTCGCCCGCTTCGTCCCGGCGACGAAGTCCGTCACCGTCATCTCCATTCCCCGCGACCTGTGGGTCGACATCCCGCAGAACAGCTCTGACATCCAGGGCGAGAACCGGATCAACGCCGCCTTCAACTCCGGACCCGATCTGCTCATCCAGACAATCGAATCCGTGCTCCACATACCGATCAACCACTACATCTCGGTCGGGTTCCCAGGGTTTTCCGGAATGGTCAACGCCCTGGGGGGCGTCACGATGGACTTTCCCACCGAGGTCAAGGATACCTACACCGGGCTGGATGTCACCACGCCGGGATGCCAGGTGATCAATGGCACAACGGCGCTCCAACTCGTGCGCTCCCGGCACCTCCAGTACGTGAACAGCAGCGGCCACTGGGAGTACGACGGGCTTTCCGACTTCAGCCGCATCCAGCGGCAGGATTCTTTCTTCCGCGCCGTGCTGGCCAAGGTCAACACATCGATCACCAATCCGCTGGCGATCAACGATTTCATTTCGTCGGCCGTGGGCAACCTGGCGATCGACGACACCTTGAGCGAGAGCGATCTCCTCCACATCGCAACGGAATTCAGGGGCCTGCAGTCCTCGCACCTGGTGACCGAGACCCTCCCCACGACGAGTTACGTGACCGACGGTGGTGCGGATGTCCTCCTCGCCGCGCAGCCCTACGCCGACCAGATGGTCGCCGCGTTCAACCAGCTCGGCGTCCCGAAATCAAATTCGTCCACGACGACCACGACCGCGCCGCCCTTGCCGAACAACCAGGTCACGGTGAACGTTCTCAATGCCTCGGGCGGCGGGCTCCTGGCCACGGACACCGCCCAAGCACTCAGGAAAGACGGCTTTCAGATCAGCGGCATCAACGACGCGCCAAGCGTCATTGCGCCGGGTGACCCCTCGGAGATCTTCTACGGTCCGACCGGCCTATCCGCCGCCAAGACGCTCGGCGCATCCCTCCAGGGCAAGGTGAAGTATGTGTCGGATGCCAGCCTGGTCGGAAACAACGTGAACCTCTGGGTGGCGAGCGCGTCGCTCACCGTGAGCACGACGACGACCACCACGACGACGGGAACAGGGACGACGACGATCCCAGGGAACGTCTACACCAACACCCAGCCTGAAGCGTGGAACCCGGTCCCCTGCACCCTCAATGCGTCGGCCAACCAGGCGCCGTCGACGACTACGACGACCAAGGCGACGACAACGAAGAAGGCGACGACAACGACGACGAAGGCTACGAAGGCGGCGACGAAGCCGACGACGAAGTCAGGCTGACGTCAGGCCGACTTACGCCGCTGGCGGACGATGCGCCGGCGCTCGCGCTCCGTGGTACCACCCCAGACGCCCTCACGCTCGCGGCTGGCCAGGGCGTGCTCGAGGCAAGCCTGACGGACCGGGCATTCGGCGCAAATGGCCTTGGCTTCGGCCGCATCGGCCTCGTCCTCTGAAATCGGGTAGAACGCCTCAACATCGAGGCCCCGGCAGGCGGCCTGCTTGCGCCACGTGGTGGCACTCATGGGAAACACTTCCTCGCAAAGTCGGATATGGGCAATTTCGCCCTAGTCGGAAGCACAGCTGGGCTCGACCCAACGGCGCCGGCACCGAATTCCGGCGAACGAAGAGTATGGCCTACAGTCGGTGCGCCTGTAAAGACCTACACAAGAATTATCCCTGGTCAGCCGATGGGAAGCGGCTTTGTTGTGCCACGCAGGTCGCCGAGGAGTTCCTGACGTACCTGGTCGGGAAGGACTGTACGCTCTGAATACGCCGGGTGGCGGGCCACCAGGGCGACCTCTTCGAGGTCGGCGAAAGCCGCCACCTGGGCCGGGGTGAAGGCGAACCGGATGTAGTGGACAGCAGGCGTAATTGTCTCGCGCACCAGTGCCGCCGCATGCGCCTCCTCCGGTGCGCTGGGCACCATGTCGTCGCCGAGCGCCATGCCGAGCGCCGTTTCGATCCCGACCAGTTTGGGCAGCCACTCGCGCAGCAATGCATCGGACGTGAGCTCGATGAAAAGGGTGGCAGAAAGCTCCCCCACCTGGGGGAGCAGCCGGTTGTAGATGTCCAGCTCAACCTGGATCGCTTCGTCCGTCAGGATCTTCTCGACCCGGGCCATCTCCTGAATCTGGAACCGGACTGTGTCGACGGACTCGAAGACCAAGGTGATGATGGGGCCCAGTGCGATCCGCCGTAGGCGTTTGCGGGCGATCACCCGGGCGCGGTATTCCTCGCGCACACGCTCGTACTCGCGCAGATCGAGCACGTCGGCCAGGGTCAGGGCCGCGGTCATGCCGAGCCGCCGGGTCGGGCTGTCAGCTGCTGCAAGGCGCCGGAGCCGGCGCCACGGGCGCGGGTTCCGCGGCCCGGCGCGACCCGCAGCGCGGCAGAGGCCGCTGGCTGCGGGTCGGTCGGACCGTCAAAGGGGGTTGCCATGCTGCCCTCTAGTCGAGGGACTCGAGCCCCTGGGTGAAGCGTCCGGCGTGGGACTTCTCGGCGCGGGCCAGCGTCTCGAGCCATTCTGCGATCTCCTCGAAGCCCTCGTCGCGAGCCGTCTTGGCGAACCCCGGGTACATCTCGGTGTACTCGTAGGTCTCGCCCTCGATGGCCGACTTGAAGTTGTCCTTCGTCGGACCGACCGGGACACCTGTCGCCGGGTCACCTACCTCCTTGAGGAAGTCGAAGTGGCCGAATGCGTGGCCCGTCTCACCCTCGGCGACCGAGCGGAACAACGCGGCCGCGTCCGGGTACCCCTCGACATCGGCCTTCTGGGCGAAGTAGAGGTACCGACGATTGGCCTGGCTCTCGCCGGCGAACGCCGCCTTCAAATTCTCCTCGGTCTGGGTGCCCTTCAATGCTGGCATGGTTGTTCGTACCTTTCTTTTTCGCTGATGTGTTCTGACTACTGCTGGTCTGGTTGACACTCGTCACAGAGGCCCCGAAAGACGACCTCGGCACTGAGCACATTGAATCCGGGTGCGGCAACTGACGGTACCTTCAAGTTGGGGAAATCGGCCTCGACGTCGCGCACTTTGCCACACCCGCGGCACACGACATGGTGATGGGCGGCCTCGACGTTCGGATCGAAGCGAGCGGCGCCCGTCCCGAGGTCGAGCGCAGTGATCTGCCCCAATTCCGAAAGATCATGCAACGTCTGGTAGACGGTCTTGAGCGACACGTTCGGCATCTGCGTGCGCACTCTTTCGTAGACCTTCTCGGCCGACGGATGCGTGACATCCCCCTCGAGGGCTCGAAAGATGCACTGTCGCTGGGCGGTGATCTTCCGTCCGTTGGCCCGGAAGAGATCGGTCAGCGCATCGGGTGACTGCATGTCTTCGCCACCATAGCGTCCCTCCCCGGATTTGACAATCGTTGTCAAACAGACACGAAGCGCGCTACTTTGCTCGGGTGGCCGACTACGTGATCCCCGAACCCGAACCCAAGGAGATTGACGAGAAGCTCGAGATCGAGTTCCGGCACCTCGCCGAGAATGCGGTGCTGAAGGGCAAGCCCTCAGGCGCTGAAAAGTGCGAGAACTGCCGGTACTACCTCGAGCCGCACAAGGACATCTCCTATTGCTGGCACCCCAAACTGCGGATCCTCGTGGGCGACCAGTGGTGGTGCCAATGGTGGGAGGCCATCCCGGAGGATTGAGGGTCGCTCCGCCACCGAGCGTTCCGATCAGCCCACGGTGGTGAGGACAAGGTCGGCATCCCGACGCGAGCCCGCACGAGACGCCCCGCCCTCGAGGGGCTCGGGCGCCGAGACATCTTCTCCTGGGGCGGACTCTCCTGGGGCGGACTCGTCCTCCCGCGCCCGCCGGGGCAGCAGGCCGGTCAGGACGACGAGGACCGGCATGGTCGCCAGGACGACCAGGAGACAGCGGTTGACGGCCACCACGAATCCTGCATGGCCCAGCGTCGTGAAGAAAATGGTGCCGAGTACGGCGACGCCGACAGCTCCCGCCAATTGCTGACTGGCATTGAGCACCCCCGACGCGGACCCGACCTCGTCGTCGGTCACCGAGGTGAGGATGAACCCGAAGAGCGGCGAGATGAGCATCCCGATGCCCAGACCGAGCACGATCTGCGGCGCCGCTAACGCCAGCGAGGTGGTGGACAGTCCGTGGGTCGCGATGACCTCGCGCAGCCACCAGATGCCGCCTCCGATGATCACGGCGCCGACTTGGAGCACGATGCGACCGAACCTGGGTACGAGGACGGTGGCCGCCGACACCGCGCCCAGAGCCGAGCCCACGGCGAACGGCGCCAACGTGATACCGGCGTGGATGGCAGAGAAATGCTCGCCGAACTGGACATACAGCGTCAGCACCAGAAGGGTGCCGATCATGCCGGAGAAGAAGACGATGATACTGGCCAACCCCGCAACGTAGGAGCGGTGCCGGAAGATACTCGCTTCGACGAGCGGGTCGTCTCCCATTCGCCGGGCCCGACGGCTCCAGACGACCAGGAGCCCGAAGGTGACGACGCTGCCCGCGATCATCGCGTAGGTCCATGCGGGCCAGCCCGAGCTCTGTCCCTGGATGAGCGGGTAGATCAGCAGTCCCATGGCCAGCGCTGCAAGGAGGGTGCCGACCATATCGAGCCGCGGGCGCCCGGGGGCCCTCGACTCGGGCATGAGGCGCGCCGCGCCCAGCGCGGCCGCCAGACCCAACGGAAGATTGACGAAGAAGATCAGGCGCCAGCTCGAGCCGAAGGCATTGGCGTCGATGAGCGCCCCACCGATGATCGGGCCCAGCATGGACGACAACCCGATCACGGGCCCGAACAAGGCGAAGGCTGACCCCAGATCGTCGGGAGAGAAGACGCTCCGGATGATGCCGAGTCCTTGGGGGATCAACAGCGCGGCGGCGGTGCCCTGTGCCAACCGGCAGGCGATGAGCATCTCCGTCGAGCCGGCGAAGCCGCACGCCACCGAGGCGGCCACGAAGCCGAGCGCACCGAGGACGAAAAGGCGCTTGCGGCCGTAGATGTCGCCGAGGCGGGCACCGGCGATCAGCCCGATGGCAAAGGCCAGGGCATAGCCGCCGATGATCCACTGCAACCCCGACGCACTCGCGTGCAGGTCGGTCCGGATGGTCGGCGCAGCAACGTTCACGATCGTGCCGTCGAGCAGGTCCATGCACTCAGCGGCCAGCACGAGGGCCAGAACGGCCCACCGTTTCGGATGGTTGATCGTGGCGGACATTGCCGACCTCCCTTTCTTTCGAATTATTTTCCGAACGATGTTCGGAACAGTGTTAGTTATATACTGGGGCCGTGACCCCGTCAAGCCCGAAGCCCGCAATCCCGAAGCCTGCGACACAGCCGGTGATCCCACCGCGAGGACCGGGAGGGTCCGGGTCCGTGGGCCTCCCTGCAGCTCCACGGCGTCTGGCCCGCCACTCGGAGCGACCGGGGAGACGCCCGACCTTGTCGCTCGACGCCATTGTGGCGGCGGCGATCGCCGTGCTCGACGAAGCCGGGGTCACGGGCCTCTCGATGCGGCGGGTGGCCGAACATCTGGGTACCGGCGCCGCTTCCCTCTACGGGTACGTCTCGGGCCGCGAAGAGCTGTTGGAGCTCGTGTACGACGAGCTCGTGGGCCAGGTGCCGCTGCCGACGCCGGATCCCGAGCACTGGCGCGAGCAGGTCTTCGAGATGCTGCGCGCGTACCGGAAGGTGTTGATGTCCCACCGAGACGCCGCGTTGGCCGGGCTCGGTCGCATTCCGACGTCACCGCAGACGTTGGCGGCGACCGAGGTACTGGTGACCGCGCTGCGCATGGGGGGGCTGACCAATCGGGTCGTGGCGCTCGGGCTCGATCAGCTCATCCTCTACGTGTCGGCCTGTGCCTTCGAGGATGGACTGCTCAAGCAGTCCGGCATGGACCCGGAGGAGGTGCGGCGGTATTTCGACGAGGTGCACGCGTTCTTCGGTGCGCTGCCACGTGCGCAATATCCGGTGCTCGCCTCCATTGCGCCGGACATGACATCCGCCGACGGCGACGAACGCTTCGAGTTCGGCCTGGCCACAATCGTGGCCGGCCTCGAGGTGATGAGCCGCGCCGGGTAGCGGGGTGCGGCCCACGGGGAAGGGGCTCCGACCCTGTGTGGCAGGCTGGGAACGTGCATCGATTTCGACGCGAGGACTCGCTGCGGCGCCTCGCCGACGAACACTTCGACGTGCTGGTGGTGGGCGGCGGTGTCACCGGAGCGGGGGTGGCGCTCGACGCCGCCAGCCGAGGTCTGAAAACAGCCCTCGTCGAAAAGAGCGACTTCGCCTCAGGTACCTCGTCCAAGTCCTCGAAGATGATCCACGGCGGCCTGCGGTACCTGCAGCAGCGCGAATTCCGCCTGGTCTACGAGAACTTGGCGGAACGCCAGCGTCTTTTGGAGAATGCACCGCACCTGGTGAGCCCGCTGCCGTTCCTCATCCCACTCTTCGGGCGCGACGGCGTGGTCTCCAAGACCGTGGCCCGCTCCTACTCCGTCGCGTTGTGGCTCTACGATGTGACCGGAGGTCTCCGCATCGGCGCCCGTCACAAACGTGTCACCAAGGCCGAGGCCTTGGCCCACCTCCCGACACTGAACACGGACCGCCTCGTCGCGGGCTTTCTCTATTTCGATGCCCGGGCCGATGATGCCCGCCTGACCCTCACTCTGGCCCGCACCGCCGCCATCGAATACGGCGCCGTCGTGGCCAACTACACGACGGTTGTGGGCCTCACGGCCGACGGCGGGGGGAAGACCAACGGCGCGCTCGTCCGACCCGATCCATCCGACGCGGCGAGTGAATTCACGATTAAGGCGCGCGTCGTGGTCAATGCCACCGGTGTCTGGGCCGATGACGTACGGGCACTCGATGAGGGGGTCCACCCCCGCTCGATCCGGCCGGCCAAGGGCATCCATGTCTCGGTGCCGGCGGATCGGCTTCCTTGCGACATCGCCGCCGTCATCCCTGTCCCCGATGACCGCAGGTCCATCTTCGTCGTGCCGTGGCCCGAGACGGACCTGGTGTATCTGGGCACCACCGACACCGACTATCAAGGTCCTCTGGACGACCCTTCGTGCAGGCCCGAAGACGTCGACTACCTCCTCGACGCGGCGAACAATGTCACGACCTCTCAGCTCACGCGTGCCGACGTCACCGGCGTGTGGGCGGGCCTGCGCCCGTTGCTCGCCGCACCCGACAAGGGCGGTCACGTCTCGGAGCGCACCGCAGACCTCTCCCGTCGTCATACGGTGCGCACATCGGCGCACGGTGTCGTGACGGTGACGGGCGGGAAGCTCACCACCTACCGGAAGATGGCGCAGGACACAGTGAACGTCGTGGTGGAGCAGCTCGGCGAGTCCCCGAAGAGCCGTCCATGCGTGACCAGGTCGCTCCACCTTCTCGGCGCGACCTCGGCGACCAGGGATCCCGTCACCATGGCCCATCCACGGTCGCACCTCGTGGGCCGCTATGGAACCGACTCCTCGGCCGTCCTCGCGCTCGCCGATGATCGACCCGAGCTGCTCGAGCCCGTCATCGCGGGCCTGCCGTACATCGGAGCAGAGATCGTCTACGCGGCGCGAGAGGAGATGGCGCAGACCCTCAGCGATGTGTTGACCCGGCGGACCCGCGCCAAAATCCAAAGGGCGTTACCCACCATGGCGGCGGCGCATGCCGCCGCCGAACTCGTCGCAGCCGAGTTGGGATGGGACGAGCGCCAAACGACCGAGCAGGCCAACGACTTCATCGAGGCCTGCCAGAAGGAGCTCCTGACCGCTGGGTTGGATCTGCCTTGACCGTTCCCACTCCGGTCACTCCCATTGACGCCGCACCAGGAGCCGTGACCGATCGGCTCTGCGGCTCCGTCGTCCCGCTCCCGGAGGGACTGCTGGGTCGGCTGGCCGAGAGCGGCGCCGAGGTGCGCATCGACGACACCGCACGGGCCGAGGCGGGAAGGGACTGGTGGCCACTCGCCATCGGGTGGGCCGCCGAGGGCGCCGTGCCCCAGCGTCCCGGGGTCGTCGTACGCCCGCACACGACCCAAGAGGTCTCCGCCGTCTTGGCAACCTGCCATCAAGCCGTCGTCCCGGTCACTGCGGCGGCGGGCCGAAGCGGTGTCTGCGGCGGCTCCATCCCGGTGTTCGGTGGGGTGGCGCTCGACCTCACCGCCCTGGACGGCCTCATCGACGTCGACGAAACCTCTCTTACGGCCGACGTGCGAGCCGGCACCTTCGGGCCCGATCTTGAGGCTGCACTCGGGCGGGTCGGCCCGGGGTACACCCTCGGGCACTGGCCGCAATCCATGGATCTCTCGACCGTCGGCGGATGGCTTGCCTGTCGCGGGGCCGGCCAGTACTCGACCCGCTACGGCAAGATTGAGGACATGGTGCTCGGGCTCGAGGTGGTGCTGGCCGACGGCCGCATCGTGCAGACCGAAGGACACGGGCCCCGGGCGGCCACCGGGCCCAACATGACCCAGCTCTTCGTGGGCAGCGAAGGCACGCTCGGGATCATTACCGCCGCACGAGTTCGTATCCACCCCCTGCCCTCCGCACAAGAGCGGCGGGCGTTCGGCTTCACCACCTTTGCCGCCGGCCTCGAGGCCTGCCGCAAGGTAATGCGCCGTGGAGCCACGCCGGCCGTGCTCCGCCTCTATGACGAAGTCGAGTCCGTCCGCACCTTCGACCAGGCGGACACGAACGTCCTCGTCGTTCTGGACGAGACCGATCCGGCGCTCCTGGCGGCGACGCTGGCCATCGTGGAGGACGAATGCCTGTCGGTCGGCGCGCAGCCCTTGGACGTCGCGCTGGTTGAGCGCTGGCTCACGCATCGCAACGACGTCTCGGCCCTCGCCCCGCTGTGGCGGGCCGGCGTCGTCGTCGATACGGCGGAGATCGCCGGGGCGTGGGCCGTTCTCCCGGATCTCTTCGACGAGGTCGTCCGCGCCCTCAAGGCGATTGACGGCACGCTGGCCGCCTCGGCCCATCAATCACACGCCTACACCGACGGCGCCTGCCTCTACTTCACCTTCGCCGGAAAGGGACCCGACGGCGATGACGGCTGGCGTGAGGGGTACTACCGCCGCGCCTGGGACGCGGTGACCACGGCGACGATGGCGCACGGTGCTGCAATCAGCCATCACCACGGCATCGGGCTCAATCGGTCCCGCTTCCTTCCTCGTGCTCTCGGCTCGGGCTTCGACGTTCTCGTCGGTCTCAAGGAGAGCTTCGATCCGGCAGGCATCCTCAATCCGGGAAAACTCGGCCTGCCCTCCCCGTTCGGGCCGTCCCCATGGTCGTGAGCAGCAAGGGGGGAAGCGTCCTCGTCGTCGACGTGGGCACCTCGGGTGTCCGCGCCGCGGTCGTGCGACCCGATGCGTCCGTGACGCATGTGCACCATGCTCCGGTGCTCCCCGACTCCCCTGCTCCGGGCTTGGTGCAGTTCGATGCCTCCGTGATGGCCGACGCCGTCCTGGCGGTGGCCGCCACTGCGCTCCACGACGGTGGACCGGTGGAGGCTGTCGGCATTGCGAACCAAAGGGCGTCGACCATCGTGTGGGAGCGGGCGACCGGCAAGCCCCTCGCGCCGGGCATCGGCTGGCAGGACTTGCGCACGGTGGGGACATGCCTCGTCCTGCAGGCCGACGGCATCCGGCTGGCCCCGAACGCGTCTGCCACGAAGTTGATGGCCATCCTCGACGAGGTCGATCCCGATCGTGCCCGCGCCGAAGCCGGCGAGCTCTGTTTCGGCACGGTCGACAGCTGGGTGGCCTGGACCCTGTCGGGTGGTGCGGGCGCGGGGCGCGACGCTCTCCACGTCACCGATGCCACGAACGCCGCCGTCACCGGGCTGATCGATCCTTCATCCATCGAGTGGGACCTGCCGCTCCTCGAGCGCCTCCGCATTCCTGCGGCGATCCTTCCGCGCATCGTCGATTCATCGGGAGCCGTGGGCGCCTGCCACGCCCTTGAGGGAACACCCCCCATCTGTGGCATTGCCGGCGATCAGCAGGCTTCCCTGGTCGGGCAGGGGTGCACGCGCCCCGGGCTCGCCAAAGCCACCTTCGGAACGGGCGGCATGTTGGATCAATGCACCGGGTCGGGCCTGCGCCCGCTCCATGCCGGACAGGGTGCCCACGGCACCTTCCCGATCGTCGCCTACCGGGTCGGCGGGGTCGCAACCTGGGGCGTCGAGGCAGTGATGCTCTCCGCCGGCAGCTGCGTCGAATGGCTACGGGACGATCTCGGCGTCCTCACCTCGGCCGCCGAGTCCGCCCGGGTGGCGGCAGAGTGCGAAACCACCGGCGACGTGTGGTTCGTCCCGGCACTCCTCGGCTTGGGTACGCCGGTGTGGGACTTCGGCGCCCGCGGCACCCTGGTCGGATTGACCAGGGGCTCCGGCCGGCCCGAGCTCGTGCGGGCGGTGCTCGAGGGTGTGGCCCACCGTGGCGCCGACCTGGTGGAAGCAGCCGAAGGCGACAGCGGTCTTCCCATCCATGCGCTGCGCGTCGACGGAGGCATGTCGGACAACGAGGTCTTTGCGACCGCGCTCGCGGACGCCATCGGACGACCGGTCGAGATCTCTCCCGTGCTGGAGGCCACCACGCTCGGAGCAGGACTCCTGGCCGGGTTGGCCATCGGCACCTACGGATCAGACGATGACATCGCCGAGACCTTCTCCCCTCGACGCATCATCGAGCCGCGCATCGACGACGCCACTCGGTCCCACGCCCGCGAGCGCTGGCTGGCGGCGCGCGCCAAGGCAGAAGCCACGATCCCCGAGCTCTCGGGCATCTCCTTCTGACGACATCAGTGGCCGACAGGCCGCTACGACGCCTCGTGTTTCAACGCGTCATCCCAACTGCTGCCCGACTCGAGCAAGGGCCGATATCCCATCAGCCGTCGTGGCCGTCCGATGGCCATGGCGGCACGTAGGCGGCCGGCCCGGCCGAACAACGCGACGAACTTGCCGTCCTCGAAGGAGCCGTCGACAATTTCCACCTCGTCGGTACCGCCGGGATTCCCCAACACCTGAAAGCGGATACCGAACTGGTCGGACCAGAAATAGGGAATAGGCGCGAAAGGCTCCGCATCGCTCGGACCGGCCAGCACGCTGCGCGCCGCAGCCACGCCCGCTTCCGCGGCGATCTGCCAGTGTTCGATGCGAATCAGCTCTTCCCCGCCGTCGTGGTGCCACAACCAACGGGCCATGTCGCCCGCGGCCACGACGCCGTCCGCCGCGTAGAGCCGGGCGTCACACACGACCCCGTTCTCGATCGTCAGCCCAGAATCCTCGAGCCAACTGACCGCCGGCACGACGCCGATGCCGACCACCACCACGTCAGCCTGGAGGACTTCACCGCCTTCGAGCTCGACCTCGAGCCCCCTCGTGGCCCCGTCGACTCGACGGACCCCCGCCACACCGACTCCGGTCCGTAGGTCGACACCGTGGGCGGCGTGCAAAGAAGCGCAGTGCGTACCGATCAATGGTCCCAGCACGTTGGACAGTGGGATCTCCATCGCTTCTAGCACCGTGACCCGGCACCCGAGGCCGGCACAGGTCGATGCGACCTCGGCGCCGATGAACCCGGCGCCGATGACGATGACGCGACATCGACTCGACCGCGGCCACTGCGCTCTGGAGGGCCACGGAGTCGTCGAGGGTCCGCAGCGTGAACAGTCCGTCGCGGTGGCCCAAGCCCTCGGTTCCCGGCAGGTGTCTCGGGGTGGCCCCCGTTGCCACCACCACGGCGTCCCCGGTGAGGATGGTGCCGTCGTCGATCTCGACCCGGCGTCCTTCGACGTCGAGCCGGATGGCACGATGTCCGAGGACCTCGTGCACCCGTAACTCGCTGCTTCTCTTCTTGTCGGCCAGGACGGCCTTTTCCGGTGGCCATGTGCCCGCCAACACCTGCTTGGACAGCGGAGGCCGGTCGTACGGAAGGTGCAACTCCTCACCGACGAGCGAGAGGGTCCCATGGAAACCTTCGGCCCGCAGCGTCTCCACGGCGCGCCAGCCGGCGAGCGATGCGCCGACGACGACGACGGAACCGTCGACAGGCACCCCCTCCGTCGTCATGCGCCGCCGAACATGGCGATCCACTCCTCGAGCGAGCGAGGTCGGAACACGTAATTCGTCTTGCGGGTCTCGCCCATGCCCTGCGAGGGATCGCGCGAATAGAGGTGGCCGGGAAAGAGGACGGCGTCATCGGGCACCCGGGCCAGCCGGTTGTTGATGGAGTCGTACATCGCCAGCGGATCCGATCCGGGGAGATCCGTGCGACCGCAACCTTCGAGGAAGAGCGTGTCACCGGCGACCAGCCGGCCGTCGACGAAGAAGCACTGACTGCCCGGCGTATGACCCGGTGTGTGGATCAACTCCACTCCTACGGAACCGACCTGGACCACATCACCGCTGTCATGGCCGACGAGATGCGATGCGCTCACGCCGGTCGTCCGCTCGACCCAGGGCACCTCCTCTTTCTGGAGATGGATCGGAACCTGGACCGACTCCAAAAGGGTGCTGATGCCCTCGAGACCCCACCCCGCCATCTCACCCCCGACATGATCCGGGTGGTAGTGCGTGGCCAACACGCCGGTGAGCTTCATGCCGTCCGCCGCCACGACGTCGAGCAGTTCCTGCACGGCATAGGCGGGGTCCACAATGACCGCTTCGCCCGTCGCCCGATCCCCGATGAGGTAGACGAAGTTGACCATCTGCCGGGCAATCTGATCTCCCCGGGCGAAGTCCCGACCCGACAGGAGCTGACGGAAGTACAGCTGTTGATCGCTCGACGGACTCACTCATCGTCGCCACCCGTCTACTTCGCCCGCCAACGTGTCGAGCCGCGGCACGAGATCTTCGACCTGCGCCCGCGTCTGACGGAGCCGGCGGTCGAGCTCGTCAATAAGAGCGGTTGCACGTTCCAGGCGCGCCACCAGCACGTCCACATCAACCTCTCGTTGCTCGAAGAACTCCACGATGGAGTCGAGTTCCCGACTGGCATCGGTGTAGCTCAGCTCCTCCACCGGGAGCGGCTCGTTCGTGACTGCGGTCATTGCATCTCCTCATCCTTCTCTTCGACAGCGATCATCTCGGACTTCGGCCGACTCCACCCGTGAGCGGGCCGATCCATCGGCAAAGCGCGTGACGACTTCGGTCCCCACGGCGAGGCCGGCTGCACTCCGTACA
This sequence comes from uncultured Acidimicrobiaceae bacterium, assembly GCA_963755665.1. Lineage (GTDB taxonomy): Bacteria > Actinomycetota > Acidimicrobiia > Acidimicrobiales > RAAP-2 > Bog-473. The sequence goes on along the minus strand of CAVWKU010000011.1, from coordinate 52,726 downwards.
AGTTCACCCGAGACCGTGTGGGTCAACGTGTAGCCCCGCTCCAGCTGGCGCTCGACGTCATAGGCGGTGAGCAATCGGCGCCACGATCGGACCCGTTCGACCTCTTTGGCTATGTGGCGGGACGCCAAGGGACCGAGCCGGGCGGCATGCGTCCGCAGGCCGGCCTGACGCGCCGCCAGACCTTCGGGGGCCAAACGACCGACGGCGGTAGAACGACGGACCAAGCGCTCCCGGTGGACCCGCAATTGGCCGCGTGCGGCACGGGTGAGACGGCCGCGTGCCGCGGCGTCACGGGCTTGTGCCTCGGCGAGCAGCGAAGGCACGCGACGGCTGAGCACGGAGGCAGCCGCACCGACGTGCTGCTCCCACCATTGACCGACCTGCGACACGAGCTCGTGCCCACACTCGGTCGGGGTGATGAACGCCCGGTTCGCCACAATGTCGGCAACGGACTCATCCCCCGTATGGCCGATTCCGGTCCAGACCGGCTTCGTGGCGCTGGCGATGGCCCGGGCCACCACTTCGGAGTCGAACGATGCCAAGTCCGCCTTCGATCCCCCACCCCTCACGACAACGATCACGTCACAATCCGCGCGGCTCAGCGCCCTCACTGCTCTGGCCACTCTGGCCGGGGCATCCCCACCTTGGACCGCGACGGGCACGACCTGGACCTGGAATCCGAATCCCGAACCCGTCAGCTGGCCGAGGAAGTCCTGATAGCCCTCGGTCCCGGGACTGGCCACCAACCCCACCCGAAGCGGCACCTCGGCCACGGGGAGAGCGGCATTGCGACGCAACAACCCCTCCGCCTTCGAGCTTCCTCAAGAGCTGTGCGCGTTGGGCCGCCAAGCGACCCAACAGCGCGGTCACGTCGAGCTCGGAGAGGATGAAGCCGATTTCGCCCTTCGGTCGGTAGAGATCGATCGTTCCCCGCAGGATCACGACCATGCCCTCGGCGAGCACCACACCGTTCTTGGCCAGGCCGCCCTTCATGGGCAACCAGGTGCCCTTCCAGCACTTGACCCTCAGCGCCGGGGCTCCCCGACCTCGTGGCGCCGGTCCACCCCCGCCCTCGTCGGGGTCGACGAGGTCCAAATAGCAGTGGCCCGATCGCCCGGATTGATCCGAGAAACTGTGGATCTCCCCCCGCACCCACAATTGGCGATTACGGGGAAATGTCGAGGTCAGAGCGTCCTCGACCTCATCGTAGAGCGCACCAATCGAGAGAACGCCCGGTCGCCCGCCGTCCTCTGTTGGATCATCGGATTCCCGGCGCGGCGGAGCCTCGGGGTCGAAAAGCTGGTGGGCGTGACTGGACATTACGGACACCCTACCGAGGAGGTGTGCACCGCTCCTACCTCTCCACTGATGGCAGACTGGTGGGGACGGTGAGTCGGCCAGGTGGCCGCAGCCCGGACCGCATTGCGGGATCGTGTTGAGGAAGGTCGGGACTCCGCAGAGCAGGGTGCTGGCTAACAGCCAGTCGGGGCGACTCGCAGGAAAGTGCAACAGAAAGCAGACCGCCGATGGCGGACCTCCGGGCCCGCACAGGTAAGGGTGAAACGGTGCGGTAAGAGCGCACCAGCGGTCAGGGCAACCTGATCGGCTTGGTAAACCCCACCCGGAGCAAGGCCAAGCGTGGGAAACGGGCTGCTCGTCCGCTCCTCGAGAGGAGGGCATTCCCCAGGTAGGCCGCTTAGATGGATGGTCACCAAGGCCCGCAAGGGCTGAACAGAATCCCGCCTATCGGCCGACTCACCGTCAATATGCCTTTGAACAGGCATTTTTCGAGACGAGTTACCTAAACGTGCGCGCTTTGTGCGCGTAAAGCCCCGAAAGCGGTATCGACAGCAGCGCGGGTGAGGTCCTCTCCCTCGGGCCACAAATGGCCATACACGTCAAGGGTGATTACGGCTGATCGGTGTCCCAGGCGGTCCTGGATCGATTTTACCGACTGACCGCTTTCGATCAGGAGGCTCGCATAAAAGTGCCGCAGTAAATGAAACCCTTCACCCTTCGCTATCCCAAGCGGCTCAGCTGCCGTTCTCCATGTATCCGAAAACGTCGACCTGGGCAATGGCCCACCATTCGGCCCCTTGAATATCAAGCCCTCTGGGCCGAGGCCGTATTTAGCAATGTGCGTGGACAACCCGTCGACCACGAAGTCAGGCAAAGGTATGGTCCGGGGTCTGTTGCTCTTGTCCTTGACCGGACCGAAAACCGGCGTCTTTCCGATACCAACCCTCAGGAGTTGACGGTCGATCTTCACCGATTTGCGCAACCAGTCGACCCTGTCATTCGTAAGTCCGAGCGCTTCGGATATTCGCACTCCGGTGCCCGCCCCGAGGATGATTAGGGCACGGTACCGATCGGGAACCGCATTTATTAGCTTCCCAACCGTCTCCAAGGGCAACGGCTCGACTCTTGGTTGCTCAACCACAGTCCTGCTGATGTTCCGGCACGGAGTTACATTGATAATCCGATCGGCCACAGCACTTGCAAAAATCGTCGAGACCCACGTGTAAACGATCTCCACCGTCGAAGGCGCCAAGGCCTTGCGCTGTCCCTCGGTTGTGGAGAGGTGCTTAACCAGAGCCTGGATCTCCGACCTCTGTATCGCCGCTAACGGGCGATCACCGATTGTCGGGTATACGTGTCTGCGGAGAGTGGTTTCGATCTGCGCAGCCGTCAAAGCGCGATGGGTCTGATTCGCTCGCCATTTTTCTGCGTAGTCCTTGAACCGAACCTTTCCAGCCTCAGAATCGATCCATTCTCCTCGCCGGATCCGGTCCTCGACCCCAGACAGGTGGGCGTTGGCGTCCGACTTGGTCGTGTACGTATTCGGACCGACGTGTCGAGATCCTTCATGCCAATACGAAGCCTGATACCGACCTGAAGGCAGTTTTCGTACACTGCCGAATGTGTTGCGCCCAGCCATGCCAAACACGGTAACCGCCCGGTGTGACGCCACCGGTTGGTCGATTTCACTACCCAAACGTACGTTCGTATTGCATAGAAGGGCGGACGAGCGAGGGGGTCGAAGGGCAGCATTTCGGTGGCCAGGGGTGAGGGACAAAGCTGCTCGACAGAGAAGCGGCCACTATTCGTGAGGGCGTTACGGGTTCTGGATCGACGTTTCTCGTGCCGCTCGAATGATCCTTAGGGCCCCTCCCCTGTGGCTTATCCCTTCCTCGGCCTTCACCGGCCAATGTGGCACCTGACTGCGGCCCCAAATAGATCGTCAACGGCGACTATGGGGGGCCTCGATTGCGGTCCCCTCAATGCCAGCCCAGCCACTTTGGCTCCTCCTGCGTTCAAGAGGGCGGTGGAACCACCATGGCATTTGGACCGGGAAAGAACTCAGTCTGATGACCATCGTCCCACTGCACCCGGTAATGCTCACCCCCAGATCCTTGCAGTACCTCCACGATTTCACCGTTTCGTCGTGCGGAGCCGACCTTGGCCGACTCAACGACAATGTGATCTCCGGTCTTTGCGTCCATAGGTCTTCACCTCCCTGCGGCAAACTTACGCTTGCGCGTCGAGGTTGTATAGGGGGAGCGCAGCCGTTTAGCGCGAAGCGTGACGGGCGTCGGGTTGGCCTTGTCATTCCGTTGAAGGCATCGGGTCCAGTCGCCGGGGATTTGGAGATTCCAGTGGACGTCGGCCCTACACTTGCACGATGGCGAAGGTGGCCCGATGACGAAGGCACTGGATCCCACATTCCGCAACGCTCTGTGCAAGACCTATGCCGACCTGCTGCGCCGCCAGCGGACGGCCGCCTCCCCTTTTGCCCAATGGAGCCGGGCCACCCGACGCGAGCACGAGTTCGTCTGGCTGGGCGGGCCCCTGGCACTATCTGCCCCTGATGGGGCGCAGTGCCGAGTTCTCGGTGGCGCCCGACGACGATCCTCTCTACGAGTCGGTCCACAAGATGTACGGCACCGCCAACCTCAACCCCTACGAGCGTGAGATCCTCTTCGGGTTCCCCTACGTGGTGGGCCGGGTCGCAACCGCTCGGTCGCGCGGGCCCCTGTTGACCCTGGCCGTCGAGATCGTGGCTGTTGGCGACCGACCTCGATCGTCCGAGCCGCCGACGAGACGTGCGCTTCAACTCGTTGCCCTTCCGCACCGAGGGCGACACCGACGCCCACAACGCCGCCCTCAACCGGATCCTCGAGCGCACGCCCGAGCTCCCGCTGAGCCCGGCCACCTTGCGAAGATTTCGTGGGCGTGCTGACCCGCGAGCTGCCCGACCTCGTCGTCGACGCCTCGCTCGACGGGTCGCTCACCGGACCCCCGACCGAACCCGCGGAACCGAGCCACTGCGCATCATCGACCAGGCCGCTCTGTTCGTCGCGCCCAAGACCAACTACTTCTTGTGCTCGGACCTCGACGAGATCGCCGCGGGGGTGGGCGAGGCTGCGGTGCCCTGGCCCCGCTGATCGTGGGTCCCGGGCGACGAGCCCAGGTCGACATCTCCAACGACCAGATCGACTCGGCCCGGATCGTCTTCCCCTTCCCGGCCAACCGGGCCCAGCGCAAGGTCGCCCTTGTCGTCGAGGACGAGACGACGCATGTGGTCCGCGTCGAAGGACCGCCCGGCACCGGCAAGAGCCTCACCATCGCCAACCTGGCCTGCCACCTCGCCGCCTCGGGCAAGACGGTGCTCATCACCTCTCAGAAGGACAAAGCCCTCGAGGTGGTCGACGAGACGCTGCGCAAACTGAACCTGGCCGAGCTGCCCATGACGCTGCTGCGCCGGGACAAAGAGTCCAAGCGCGAGCTGCTCGGACGCCTTGAGCGGGTCAAGAAACGACCGGCCGACCGACGAGGTCAACGCCCACTACGAGTCCCTCGCCGCCACCCTCGAGCGCGGAGTCCAGCCGACCAGGTTACCGACGCCGAGCGCTACGCCGCCGCGCTGTCGGTCGGAGTCCGACATCGAGCTGGCCGACCGCCGCCTGCGACTGCCAAGGGTCTGCGGCGCATCGCGGCCCGGCGCCAGGTCAGCTCCGCAATGCGGCGGGCGCGAAGCTCAGCCCCCGAGACCGCCGACGAGGTGGCCCAACGAGCCGGCGGAGCGGCGCGACCGACTCCTAGAACACGCGCTTCAGCGTCCTCCAGGTCGGGCTCGAGCGCGAGTGTGGCCGGCGCTAACCGCGGCGAGCGCAAGGTGGTCAAGGACCTCCAGGCGACGCTGAAGCGGAACCAGACCTCGCACAAGAACTTCTCCCTGTTCGACCAGATGAAGAAGGACCTCGACCATGCCACGAAGCTCCTGCGCATCCTGCCGGTGTGGATCCTCTCGCCCGACGACGTGGCCCGCCTATTCCCTTGCGCACCCGACCTCTTCGACGTGGTCATCGTCGACGAGGCCTCCCAGGTCGACCTGCCCTCCTTGGTCCCAATGGCGTATCGGGCCAAGAAGCTCGTGGTCTTCGGCGACACCAAGCAGATGCAGTCCCAGCGCTTTGCCTTCATGAGCGGCAACCTCGCTCTGCAGGCCTGGCAGCAGTTCGGCATGGCGACGTTCGAACCCGACCGAGACGCCTGCACCCCGTGAGCGAGTCGCTCCTTAATCTGGTGGCCACCCAGGCCGAGGAGGACTGCCTCCTCGATGAGCACTTCCGCTCCCTGCCGCCCATCATCGAGTTCTCCAATGAGCGCTGGTACGGCGGGCAGCTCCGCATCATGACCGACGTCACCACAAGGCTTCGGCTCCCCCGACCAGCCAGTGATCGAGCTGCACCACGTCGAAGAGGGCCGGATCTCGGGTGGCAAGCAGGAGAACGAGCTCGAGGCCAAAGTGCTCGTCGAGCACCTGGCCCACATGGTCGACGACCCCGACTACGACGGAGCCTCCATCGGCGTGCTCTGCCTCTTCGAGGAGCAGGTGGCCCTGATCAACGAAATGGTGACTGCCAGCCATCGACCCGGAGGAGTGGGAGGAGCACGACATCGTCGTGGTCAACCCTGACGGATTCCAAGGCGACGAGCGTGACGTCATCCTCTACTCGCTTTCATGGGACAACGACGTCATGCCACGGGCGCGCCTCTCGGCGCGGCAGGCGGACTCCGCACCACATCCAGGGCATGCTCAACGTCGCCTTCACCCGGGCCCGCGACGAGATCCACGTCTTCCACTCCGCCCCGATCGACACCTTCGCCATGGCGGGCGATCGCCCGGGTGCCCTCGGCGCCTGGCTCCAGCACTGCGCCCGCGTCCAAGTCGGAGGGCCCACCGGGTCTCATCCGAGCCGGCAAGGTCGACTCGCAGTTCGAGGCGCGACGTGGCCGACGCCCTGCGGGCCCGCGGCGTCGACGTGCGCCACCAGTACCCGGCCTGTGGCTTCTTCATCGACCTGTCTGCGAGCTCGACGGGGTGCGGCTGGCGGTCGAGTGCGACGGCGAGATCTACCACCTCGACGAGCACGGGCAGCTGCGCATCGAGGACCTCGAACGCCAGGCCATCCTCGAGCGCGCCGGCTGGAGCGTGCTGCGCATCCCCTACCGCTCCTGGCACGCCAGACCAGTGGACGAAGTAGAACGGGTCCTCAATAGATTTCGTGGACTATCCGAGCTGCTTTTTGATGACGAGGGCGAGCCGGACGAAGCTGGCGAACGTCGCATAGAGGGGCCCGGCGCTGCGCTCTCAATCGTCGCTCCGAATGAGGCGAGGAGAATCAAGGCCAGGGTAAGCGCTGAAGGCGCGGCTATCATGGAAGCAATCAGCGGGGGCAACCAGACGGAAGAGGACGTATTTCGCGCTGCTCGCATCGCTCTCGGCTACAAGCGGCTCGGCCCTCGGATCCGCCAATCTCTCGACTTGGCCTCTCGGCAGCTGGCGAAGAGCGGGCTGATCACTGTCGAGGAGGGCGAGTTCTTTTTGACCACCGAGGGACGAAACTCCGAGATTCGGGCGGGTGCGCGGACCTACCAACCCTCGCACTCGAACTACGGACGCCACTCGTGTGGCAGCCGAAAGTATCGGCGGCGCCGGTGACACGTGAAGAGCGAGGATTGGCTGAGACCCAAGACGCATGAATCTGCCGATTATAGGGTTCGCTTACGACTCGTCTAATCGCGCCAGCTCCGGTCAAGGCATTGTTTACGAGCCAGCGCCAACCTGCCAGACTGGCAGGTGAAGTGGGCGGCTTGACCAGGTAAGACGTCTATTTTGAGGGTTGCCTGCCCGGTTGGCTGGACTAGGGAACGCGGGTTGCGCTTGACCTCGTCGGCGCCACCAACTACGCCTAGTCCATGACGCTAAGCCCTGAGCTGGGAATGGAGTCCTTCGCCCACCGTTTCGAGCGCGCTGGTATGCCCGCGATCAATAAACAGGCTGCGGCGGCCTGGTCCGACGTTCCCGGGTTGATGGGCCGAATGGACAGATCAGTAAAGGAAGTCCAGCTCGCTGGGACAACGAAGTTTGTTCAAGAGCTTCGATTCCGAAAGAAGGCGTTGATGGAGGCCATTACCGATTTGGGTGGCGTGTGGGTTAACGGTTATGTGTACGCCCGAGCTGTCTATGGGACAGTGCTAATCGACCTTCATTACAGCGAATCCGACCAGGAGGTCTCACGGAACGGCCAAAGGCTGATCGACTTCGCCGAAGCCATCGACGTCACAACGATCTTTGCCAACCTTCCAGAGGGCGTTGAGGAAATCCGAACATCGTTTGCGAACGGGTCCGTATCCTCAGCTTCTTCTGTCGTGGTTCGCAAGATTGGTGCCCGACAGGGCCAGGCCGCGTTCCTAACAAGCTGGGCGACCGGCGTCGCGACCGGAATCGCAGAGCACGAACTCTTCTTTCCAGGCGAGGATCGGGTGTGACCGTGCCAGACGATCCGCTAGACGATCTCCGCTCTATGGCCCAGGGGGGGCGCCTGGCCCCACTTGGGATAATGCAAAACAGATCGCTTACGAGGCAATGCTCCAATGCCTGCAAACTGTTTTGGAGACAAATGGCAACCTCCGAGGCGACGTCGTGACCGACGACGAGTTGGTCTTCCTCTACATCGAGACCAACGACAAGGCGAAAGGTACTCAGAGCATCACGATTCGGCAGGGCCGGAGTGGACAGGCCGAATATATGTATGGGAGTGCCTTCGACATGGGTGGAGACACATCCATTTTCGTGCCGACCGGGTGGGAGGAGGCGACCCCGCTCGGCTATGGACAGATCACTCGCGACGACGTGATCGCCATCGTGTCATTTTGGGCTCACTCCCGAGTGTTTGACGACGGACCGGTTCAGACAGAGGACCGATAAGGCGGTGGATAACCCAACCGTCAGTTCCTGTTGAACCCCAAGCCCATCCGGCGTAAACGTCTGTGACCACCCCTGTAACCCGCGTAGCCTCTTCCGATGGTTCTCGGGTTCGGTTTGGCGTTGTTGTCCTTAGGTGGCCTCCTTCAGATCGCAGGTGTCGCTATCACCGCCTGGGACATACAGAAGGTGCGGGAACACTTTGGAATCTCTCAGCCCTCTTGGTTGCAAGCTAACTCACACGATGGGCCGGGTGGACCAAACGCGTTGTCTTTCGCCGCCCGCCACCTCATGTGCAGGTAGGAGCGGGTGCAGCGCTTGCCGCGGCAGTGGCTATGAACGCGAAGGCCACAATCTCCTTTCCTCCCCTCGACCGAACTGCATCAACCGAGACCCAGATCGGCCTGCTCGATGGCTGGGTGAGAAATGTCTTGGCGACGCTGTACGGCCATGTCGAGACCCTCGAACTAGCGGACGCGCAGTTGAAATCGGACCTTGAGGCTGCGGCGGAGGCGCAGAGGGCGAGTCTTGACGAAGTCAACGAGGACTTTACGCAGCTCGCAACGGGAACTTTGCGGCTCCGCTCGTGGAGCGTCTATCTCATCATTCTCGGGACTATCGCTCTCACGATCGGCGGCGCGCTCGTTGCGTAGTGCCGGACGAGGCTCGATTGCGACCGAGGACGTCGTCCCTCTTCGACAATACGCAGCGTAGCAACACCTTGTCGAGCCCTTAGCGAACCTCAGTTTCGTAGCCGTCAAAAGGCGTACCGCTCGACTTGTTGACTCAATGGTCACATGATTGCAGGCCGGTGCTTCAACGTCCGCGTCTGCTTCCGAGGGTCGCCAATCCGCGAAAAACATCCCAAGCCGAATCACGATGACCCGTCGGGTCTGCTGCCACGAGAGGCCATTCTGCATTTGAATCGCGTACACGCGGCCACGTTGCCTCGGTGGGAAGAAGGCCGCCGCCTTATCAGCGCCGAAGAGAATGGCCCTCAGGGTATTATCCCCTCTTGCCACCCCGAAGGTCATTTACCTCCTGCCTGAGTGTTTGCGATTTGAGATCGCACGATGACGGGGGTGTCCCCAGGGAAAGCCGTTACTTCTTGGTCCGCTGACGGGCCACCGATGAGCGGTACGCCAGGTCGATCATGTTGGACCTCCGTACAGCTTCGGATCGTCGTGCCCTGAGCGTCCTTTGAATGGCTACGGGTACACCCCGAAAGCTCTCATCCACCCCACGTGATACTTCCTATTTGCGTCGGTGGCCTTCTCGATTGCTGCTTGCCACAGAACCGGGTAGAAGGACACGAGGCCGTCCCAGTCGTCATGCGGAGGCTCGCGAAGGACCCACCCCAACTGCTCCAACGTGAACTCGCCTTTGGATGTGTTGCACGCCCAGCACGCCGTTGCCAGGTTGTCCAACGTGTCGTCTAGCCCACCGTGGGCATGAGGTGATACATGGTCGATGGACGCCGACCGCGTGACGTGGATTGGGTGTGTCGAATCGGCTCGCCAGTTTTTGTTCCATGGGATTTCGTCGGGCCAGACCAAGGACACCGCCCGCAGGACTGGCGTCGGGACCAGCTGGCCACCGCAATAGCGGCAAGTGAAATGATCCCGGCGCAAAACGGCTACCACCATGTGAGGCGAAGGCGACCTTCTTGGAACTCTGGCGGGCAGGCTAGACGCTAGCCCACAGATTGTTGAGTTGGCATCGATGCGGTCGCCGGACTGCAATGCAATCAGCCCCTGTTGCAGCGTCCCCAGGTAGTAATCGGATGGCGGAATGGGCACATTGCTCCGGTCGGCGGGCGTTTAAGAGAAGGCAGCTAGGTCTGCTGCCACCATAGCCAGCCAGTCATCGCATCGTCCGTACTGGCAGTGCTGTAGGCCGGTATGGGCGAAGCCCGGCGGAAGAGGTGCACCTTTGTGAATCTGACTAGGTAGTCGGGACTGAGGCATACCTGCGGAAGCCATTGAGAACGCGGACAGCGGTGTCGGGAATGCCCCTTAGCGGTAGTCCCTTTACCCCAACCCGCTGTCGATTCACGATGAGCAGACTTTCGGAGGAGGTTTGTTCTTGTATGAGCTGGCGACCGCTTCAACGCAACGCACTTGACTCACCTCGCAGCAGTTGGTCAAGGATTACGCTTTGCCCTGTGGCGACGAAACAACCCTTCCCCAAACGAATCGTCGGGTCCGCGCGCTCATCATTCGTCAACCGTGGGCCAGCCTCATCATCGAGGGCCACAAGAACATCGAGAACCGGAGTAAGCCCATTAAGCACCGGGGTCCGCTTGTCATCCACGCCGGACTGAGGACCGAACAGGATGCACTTGCCCGTTATGGCCACCTACTCAAGAACCCCGACAACCTCCCCTCGGGCGCGGTCCTAGGCACCGTTGAGGTCATCGACTGCGTCGAAGGGTCACGAAGTCGGTGGGCCGAGCCGGGGTACTACCACTGGGTTCTGGCAGATCCGCGTCCGCTGCCGAAGCCGATCCCAGCGGAGGGTTCTCTTGGCATGTGGCGAGTAGAGGGGTGACGATTGTCAGTCGATGAGGGGTCAGGCGAAATCCTCGCCTCAATAGTCGAAAGGCTTGGCGAAGCTGGTTCTCGGGAACTGCGATGTTCAGGTCACGTCTGCGACGTTGAAGCGGTCCTCGCTGAAATCCTTGACATGCTGCGAGAACATGAGCGTCGCTGGATCCTCATCATGGAACCTGTGAAGTCCCCAAGTCGGTACGTGCAGGTACTAGCGACCTCCGAGGGAGTCTTGTTCGCTGAATGCGTTTCTAACGAGTTCCTCCAAGATGACGACCAACTGGGAAATCGAGAAAACGAACTACTCCCGATTCTTGGTTGGGATTGGCCCGCTCCGCCTAACAAACCCAACTGGACCTTTCAGGACGAGCTTCTCAATACCGGTAATGCAGTGAGCGATTTGCTCATCAAGACAATCCGACGAGTCTTTAGCTGCACCGACGACGACATTCTCTTGCTCAAGGTGTTCCCTTCCCTGGAACTTAGTAACGGACGGCAGGTCAACCTTCGACAGGAACGAGATGGCTCCGACTCTCGATCCCTCTGGGCACACCTGGACGACGACGGGAACCTTCACATCGACGGTCAGGATCTGGGGCCGAGGACCGCTCTTGTCAGTGACGACGATGAGTACGAGTGGTTCGAGACCATCAGGGCCGAAGACGTGCCCAAAGTGGTGGCGCTCCTGGGAGGTAGCACTGGGGATGACGTGCTCGATCTGTTGGAGGCTCACTACACCGGGAAGGCGTCATACGAACTTGAGAAGAGACTGCTGGAGAGCGACGTCAAGGTCGAGTTCTATAGCTGCTGAGTGAACCCGGCAAGGGGAGGTTCGGCGCAAGTTACGGACCAACCGGAAGGGTATGTTCGACCCGAATGGGTCACTGGCGCATCCGCCCAGGATCAATGCACATTACTCACAGGTAGATGTCGTGGACTCCAGGCGCTCTGGCCGGGCCTATTGGTGGCGAGGTCGCTCCACTCCGGTTCGTGGCTTAGAACCGTTGTCGAAGTTCACACCGCCATATTGTCCCAGAGCCATCTCGTTGGTAGTCGGGGACTCAAATGTCTGACGAGCGGGACGGTTTGCCCATTGATCTTTCAATCCAGGCTGTGATCTTGCGCACAAGGCCAAATCGTTCCGATTTTGGGACTTTCGCCTCTATCCAACTAGGCCGCCTGTTCCTACGGTGACATCGAATCGGGGGATCACTTCCGAGCGAGGGGCGGAAGACGATGCGCCATTCAGCGACGTATGGGCGACGGTTGAGCGCGGGCGATGCGAGAAAGCGGCACTTTGTGCCGCACACTCCGAACCAGAGAAGAAATCCAGCAATGAAGACCACTCGCAGGCTGTTGCTAGCGCTGACCGTCGGCGTGGGTGCGCTGATCGGCCTCAGCTCTGCTGCCGGAACTAGTGCTGCTGACCCACCAGTTACGCCGGTTGCGACCACCACGGTCGTCAACACCGAGCCCAGCTACATCACCACCGCCCCGGGGGGCACCGTGACGTTCATCTTCGATGTCGCTAATGCACCGTCGGGTGGCATCGTGGACGTCACAACCGACGGCGGCCTGTTGTGTTCGGGACAGCTCCATCAAAATACTGGGCAGTGCACCGTTGGAGTGAGCAGCTTTGCCGTCCAGCCCGTCTGGCCTTATTACACAAACTACGAGATCCTCGCCACCTATGAGGGAGTGCCCGGTTATGCCCCTTCAAGCGGCAGTATCGAGTTCACCGTCGTGGGCGCAGAACCACTCCCGGCTGTCGTCAATATCGCCCCCGGATCGGGGCCGAGCAGTGGTGGCACGGTGGTCTCTCTCGTTGGCAATAACTTCGACGGAGCGACAGAGGTCAGCTTCGGGGCAGCAGGTCCGGCGGAATCGTTCCAAGTGATCTCGAACACGGAAATGGACGCCACGAGCCCGCCCGGAGCCAACACGGTTCCCATCACGGTCACGACGCCAGGTGGCACATCTGTGCCTTCGCAGGGTGGGAACTTTACCTATGTCGCTCCGACACCCACACCAACTCCTACCCCCACGCCAACACCCACTCCAACGCCACCACCCGTCATAACGTCGCCCACAACTACGACGTCGGCATCACCCACGTGCAACGGGACTCTTCCAACGGCCACGGTTGTCGGGATCGCCGCCACCAGTGACGACCAGGGCTATTGGATCGCCAACAAGCAGGGCCTTGTGGTTGCCTGCGGGGACGCACCGGACCTCGGTGGACTCACCACTGCTCCGAATCACCCCATTGTCGGCATCGCCGCGACCTCCGATGGTGGTGGCTACTACCTGGTCGCCTCGGACGGAGGGATCTTCACCTTTGGTGATGCCGCCTTCTACGGGTCCACCGGAGCCATCAGGCTCAATCGGCCGATCGTCGGTATGGCCATAGATTCGGCTACAGGAGGCTATTGGCTGGTGGCGACCGATGGCGGCGTCTTCTCCTTCGATGCTCCCTTCTATGGCTCAACGGGCAACATCGCGCTGAACCAGCCGATCGTTGGCATGGCCCCGTCGAACGGAGGACAGGGGTACTGGCTCGTGGCATCGGATGGGGGCATCTTCTCCTTCAATGCGCCGTTCCTCGGCTCAATGGGAGCCACTCGTCTCAACAAGCCGATCGTCGGCATGTCGGCCGATGCGGCTACCGGGGGCTACTGGCTCGTGGCTGCGGACGGTGGAATCTTCTCTTTCAACGCTCCGTTCTTCGGCTCCACCGGGGCAATCGTGCTCAACCGGCCGATCCTGGCCATGGAGTCGAACGGCGCTGGCTACAGGTTCGTGGCATCCGACGGAGGTATCTTTGACTTCGGTACCTCCGGCTTCTTCGGCTCCGCGGTTGCACCTCTCCCCGTTGCTCCCGCTCCGACACAACCCGCTGCAGCTCCGTCCTGTTCTGTATCCCTCTCTAACCACTCCCCGAGCGACGGGTACGAAGAGACTGCAACCATCGCATCAAATGTTCCGAACAGTGTGGTGACCTTGACCAAGGCATACAAAACGACAACGTCATCCGACGGCGGGCAAACAAACGCCAGCGGCACCGCCACCATTGACTTCAATATCGGGAGTGCATCGCCCGGATTTACCGTCGTGGTTACTGCTGCCGTGGGGGGAGCCACATGCCGGACGAGTTTTACCCCTCTCTAGCAATTGCGCGCCGACCCGTGCGGGTCGCCCCAGCAGCGCCTAGCTTGTCGTAGGGGATTCAACGAAGAGCAGGCTTCCGCGGTGTTTGAGAGACATAAAGAGAAGGTCGAAGAAGAGCACCGTCTTGCCGCGGAGAAGGCCGAACAGGAGCACTATCAGACCGCACTCGCGACGTGGCAAGCCGAACGGGACGAGTTGGCAAATGTCCTCCAGGCCGCGGCGACGAGGCAAGGTTCACCAAGTTCCGAGATCGTGCTGAAGAAGGGCGAAGCCGTGTTCGCTTCCATCACGAACACGAGCCTCGTTGAAGATCGTCGCGGCGCTGGGCACTATGAGGGTCACTCCTCTGGGTTCTCGATACCCGTCGGATCGGTGGGTGGCAGATCGGTTCGCTATCGGGTGGGCGCGACCAAGGGCATTACGTCAGGGGAACGAACACCCTGAAGCGGTCGATAGCGGGAAGCTGTACGTGACCAATCAGAGAGTGCTTTTCGTCGGCGGTAAAAAGACTGTTGAGTGCTTATTCGCAAAGTTGGTTAGCGCCAACATTGCTGACGGCTATTTGGCGTTGTCGCGTCTCCAATCGACAGAAGGTGACACGAGTCCATTACGGGCCAACGTTGGACGAGTGGCTCCAGCTACGGCTCACTCTCGCTATGTCGATCGGGCGGGGTGACTCTGACGAGTTGGCCGCACAACTGCGATCGCAGTTAGCCGAACTTGATGCAAAGCACCCAGAAGCTCCGGCTGCACCAGAACCTGCGGCTCCTCCGGCCCAACCCGCATAACTGGTCTCATTTCCTGCGTCAAGGCGGCGGACATGATCCCCGAGACGGACGACAGTGCTGTGCAGAGATCATCGCTTCATCAGTCGCTCCTTTCTGCTTCATTTGCTGTCGGCGCTCGCTCGATCAGCTCGCTGAGGTGTGCACGCAGAGAGGTCAGTTCGGCGTACAGGCCGTCGATGCTCGCCCTCATAGTTGCCAGATCTTGGGCGACGCTGGACGACCCGGCCTCGATTAGTTCCTCCACTTTGGGTTTCTCATCGTTGCTGGCGATGAAATACGTGGCAACAGCGGCGGTGAAGATCCCAACCAGAGCGACGCCGGTGATGAACATCACCGAGGCGACAATACGTCCGGTCGTCGTCGTTGGGTCACCGTTGGTGCCGACAGTCGTAATCGCTCCTACCGACCACCACAATGCCTGAGGAAACGAGCGAAGGCTGGCGTTCGCGTGGGTGCGTTCTGAGTTGTAGATGACGGCAGCCCCCGCGAAACCGCGACGACAGCCACGACGCCGACGAACGCCATTGCGCGTCGTGCGAGGTGTCGACGAGAGCGGACGACATATTCCCCGGCTATTCCAATCACTCGCAGCAAACGAAGCGGTCGAAGAAATGGGACGCACACCACGATGAAATCGAGCACATGCGTTCTCACGAAACGCCCCCGAGCAGGTGCGAGGTAGAGGCGGACGAAGTAATCGACGGCGAACGCGACCCAAATCAAGATGTTGGCGACGAGGAATGCAGCCTGCTCCTGCGGCGTCAGATGGACGGCCAGCGGGATTAGGAGAACGGCAAGGAAGATCAACGCCAGCGGGACAAGGACGTAGTCGGCGCTGCGCTCCCATGCTTCGTAGCCGCCGTTCGCCCGGTACTCCGCTGCACGCCCCATCGTGACGAAACTGTACTGGGCCTGGCAGGATTCACCCAAGTGAAGACAACCATTACACAGCTTCGCCTCCAGATGTGTTATCCCCCTTTTGCCCACCCTCGGGCTCATTTACCTCCTGCCCCGTCATTTGCCCAATCGCAGCTCGCAATGATGGGGGTCATTGATGGCCAACATGAAGTGGCCGCTATTTTGTAAGCGCTAATCGGACCGACGTCAGGTCCTCGTCCCTTTACTGGCGGGAGTTGATCGCGTCGGCTGGCAGGGGTGTCTTGTGTGGGAGTTACCACGAAGCGCCAGCAGTAGATTCCCCGAGCCGCACGTCGCAGTTGCAGAACTTTGACAAGAACCCCTGTTCCGGGTTGTGAAACCCAAATCCAAAAGAGCCTGGAACGGTTTCGGAGCCGTGAAGGCGACCCTGGTGCACGGTCAACGAGCGGGGGTTATAGATGCTACCCAGACGTTCGGCTTACTCTCATCGAGCACTAGTCGCAGGGCAGCCCGAAAGCGAGCCGCAACGTTTTCATGAGCCTCGCAGGTAGGGCATCTCGACTCGGTGAATAGCCGGTTGGCCACGGCTTCGATCGCCGCCACGTAAGCAACGAGAGCAAGGGATGGATGAGGCGAATCGGTGAGGAGTCCCTCGTGGTAGGAGCCTACGGCGTGAGCCAACCACGGTCGTCTCGTCATTTCATTCCAAGCGGAGGCGAGGTCTGCGGAAAACCGGACGGCGGAGGGCGTCTCAGAAGCACCTGGAAGGTCACGCTCCTTTTGCCAACTCAGCCGAGGCGGTGCCTTTCGGATGCCCCACGGACGCGGAGCCGGGGATTCGCGAACGACCGCACACACGTCGAGGGCCACTGAGAGCAGGCTGCAGACGCGGTACAGGTCGAAGGCAACCTTCTTGCTCGCTGCTGGCCAGGCGTAGCCCAGGTGGCTACCCTCGGCCAGGATGGGCCACCAGGATGTGGTCGTGCAGGTAAAAAGCGATGGGTTGGTCGGTCGAGGCACAAGCTCCTCGACATGGTCTGGTTGCGGGCTAAGAAGGACGGGGCCGATTCTGACGGGCTGCCCCAACCGTGGGATCGCCGCCATTGTCCCAGGGGGAGGCGGGCCAAGGAGTGCCGTCCACTCGAAGTCGACGCCAGGTGTTCCAGCGAAGTCGTTGCTTCATGTGAAGCGACAATCCACGCGTCACATGCTTCCTGGTCAGGATCGGCATCGCAACCCCCTAGGAACACGGCTAGGCCGTCGGCAAGCGGAGCCACAAGCAGTCGGGTGTCTATCGGTTCATTTCCCTTGGTGGCGCATAGTTCAATGAATGGCTCCGTGGTTAGATCGCGCCTGTAGCCTGTACCTCCGTAACCGGACCCGCCGTCGTTAAGGCTGAGCTGGACATGGTGGAGCCATTGGTCGAGCCAGTCCAAACCAACAACCTCAGGATCGATGGTTTCGACGGCAACCTGCGTAATCCACGAGTAGTTCTCCTGCATTCAGCGATGATTGCACTGATTTCGGGTCCCGGCAGCGCCTCAGCGTTCGGAGACTTTGTGTCTCACTCCCGTGGGACCCAGTTCCCGATACCTGGGTACGAACGAGTGTGATTAACCAAGGCCCGACTATGCAGGTAAGGGACGGCAGTGAGTAGGGTTACAAAAATCCCGGCAACCGCGAGCGGCTCGCCGATCGAAGGCTTCTTTTTCATTAAGGCGATGACGGGTAGCGTCAACATGGCCTTCTTGAACATAAATCGTTTCACTTGAAAACTTTCAAAGTCACCCGTCGCGCACCAGATCGCGATTGATTCACAGTTTCGATAGCCCAGCCGATATGGCGGCGGCTGATTGTCAAGTAACCACCTGGCACGATCGACCACCTGGTCGGAAGGAAGCTGGGGCGAATACACGAGGCCCCCGAGTAAGATCGGGTGCGAGACTGTCTCCAATGAGTCGCCGCGAGCGAAACTGAAATGTGAGACCCGCCTTACTTCCGTTTGTCCCTTATTCCGAAGATCACCGCCGCCGAACTCGATGACCTCAGATTCATCGATATAGATTCCGTGATGCCAATACGGCAGGCCGACCGATCGAACCTCACGGCGGGCTCGAATGTGCGTGCCGGGGTTGAACACTGGTCCAAGATAGCCCGCTCGCAGATTTGGATGAAACGGTGATGCGGTTCGTGGCCAGATCCGCGTAATCGCAGGGGCCCCCGGTTGTGTCGACGCGACCACTCGTCACCCGAGGGAAGCTCGGCTGTTTCGACGGTCAGGATTTCGCCTTTACCGGATCTGGGGAGATGTCCAGATAGCGGTACAAGGTTTGACGGCTTACACCGGCCAGTCGAGCGATCTCTGATACGGACATCTCACCTCGGTCGTACTGTTCCTGAGCCTTCCGCACTGCCTTGGGGCTGAACTCACGCTTACGCCCACCTTTTCTTCCACGGACTCGACTCGCGGCTAATCCAGAGTTCGTCCGCTCGATTAGGAGGTCGCGCTCCATTTCCGCCACAGCAGCGATGATCGAGTAAACAAGCCGACCCTGCGCGGTGCCAGTGTCGATACCTAGGTTCAAAATACGGAGGGCGACCTTTTCTTTCCCGAGTTCATCGGCCAATGCTGAGAGCTGGCTGGTGGACCGACCAAGCCTCGACAGCTCGGTGACCATCAACGTGTCCTCGGCACGCAGCGACCGGAGGAGTTCCTCCCATTTAGGCCGAACGGCGTCTTTCTTGCCGGATCCGACTTCGCTGTAGATCCTTTCAGCACCGGCTGCAGTGAGTTCGTCCATCTGGCGCTCAAGAGATTGGTCGGTGGTGCTGACTCGTGCGTAACCCAGGATTGCCATACCGAAAGTGTAACATAATCTAGGGACGTTTGCATGACATTGATTATGGGACGCTTTTTTGTCAATCAGCCCATGCCTACGCACTCTGCGCCGGAGTGATGTCGCATAGACGGTCGTTTGCAGACACCTCGATTTGGGACCTTCGCCTCTATCTGCGCAGCCTGTCCGTTCCTACGGTGACAGCGGATCGGAGGATCCGCCAGCGAGGGGGCACAAAATGCGTAAGCACCATTCGGCGCTTTCCGATCAACGCTTTGGGCCCCGTCTCGCGAGAACGCGGATCAGGACGCGGCAAGAGAGCGGTAGCCCTATTGACAGCCGTCGGGCTTGTAGCGCTCATTTTGCCTCTGTCCGTTGAAGGGGCGGGGGCAGCATCGGTCAACTGGAGCACGCCGATCCAAATCGGTACTCCTCTCTTCGGACCTCTCACCTTTACCGACGTAAGCTGTGTTGACCCCACCGACTGCACCGCAGTGGGCTACGCCGCGCCCAGTGGCGGTGACCAACCGATCTACGACATCGAGACGAGTGGAACCTGGGGACCAGTCGTCGAGCTGACTGATTCCGGTGAAAATGCCAGTCTCAACGGCGTGAGCTGTAGCGCGGCTGGGGATTGCACAGCGGTCGGCACCGCCTCCACAATCGGCGTAAGTTTCGTCAGCCTGCCAATCGCCGTCACAGAGACGAATGGCGTGTGGGGTTCGTTCACTGAGTTACTGGAAGATTCCACCACTGACAACTTCTTTTCGAGCGTCAGTTGTGTCGACGCCAAAGACTGCACGGCGGTGGGAGAGAATCTCGTCTCGCCCGGCGGAAGTTTTGGCATCGACGCCACTGAGACGAATGGCGTTTGGGGACCGCTCGGCAGTACCGCGGAACCTGGTTTCCTCACCAGCGTGAGTTGCACCTCTCCTGAAAACTGTACCGCCGTGGATCGGGATCAGGGTGACTTTTACAATCCCGCATGGATCGTTGAGACGAACGGCGTCTGGGGTCCGCTCACGCCGTTCCCTGGTACTTCTTCCACCGTTTTCGGCGCCGTCACTCCATACGGTATTAGCTGTACCGATGCCACACACTGCACCGCTGTCGGGCAAGACAACAACGGTGGCGAATACGTGCCGGAATATGCCATCGAGACAAATGACGGTTGGGGATCATTCACCGACATCCTCAACCCACCTGGAGGTTCTGGCTATTTCAACGGCGTGAGTTGTACCACGACGTCCAACTGCACTGCCGTGGGCACCGATGGGAATAGTCAGCCGATGTTCGACACCGAAACGAATGGCGTGTGGGGTCCACCGACCGACGTTTTGGGTGCTGCCGGTGGCTCGGGGTACTTCAAGGCCATTAGCTGTAGTGGCGCGTCAGCCTGCACCGCAGTAGGCGAAGACGGGAACGGTGACCCCATCTATGCGGTCAGCTCGCCGACGCCAGCTCCAACAGTCGTAAACATCGCACCGGGATCGGGACCGACCACGGGCGGAACTGTCGTCTCACTCACCGGCACCAACTTCACCGGAGCGACCGCTGTCAACTTCGGCGCAGCGGGTGCGGCGGAATCATTCCAAGTGATTTCGCCCACCGAGATGGATGCCACCAGCCCGCCCGGAGCCAACACGGTTCCCATCACGGTCACGACGCCAGGTGGCACGTCTGTGCCCTCGCCGGGAGGGAACTTCACCTACGTCACTCCTACGCCCACACCAACTCCAGCGCCTCCTCCCGTCGTTACCTCTCCGACCACGACAACCGGTCACGGCTATTGGCTCGTGGGGTCCGATGGGGGGATCTTCTCCTTCGGGGCGGCACAGTTCTACGGCTCGACGGGGAACCTCGCGTTGAACAAGCCGGTCGTGGGCATTACTCCGGCACCCAATGACGAGGGCTATTGGCTTGTCGCAAGCGACGGTGGCATCTTCACCTTTGGCAACTTGAACTTCTACGGCTCCATTCCGGGCCTAGGGATCTTGCCTGCTGGGACGAAGTGTTTCGGCGCTGATTGTGCAGCCCAAAAGGTGCTGGACGCTCCAATCGTTGGAATGGTCCCCTCGTCCGACGGCAAGGGGTACTTCATGGTGGGCGCCGACGGTGGTGTGTTTGCATTTGGAGACGCCAAGTTCGAGGGGTCATGTCCCGGTATTGGAGGGTGCTCCGGTGCGGCAGTAGCGGTCATGCCCGACGCCAGTGGGAACGGCTACTGGCTCGTCACGGTCACCGGTCACGTCTACGCATTCGGGGACGCCGTTGACTACGGAGCACCCGGTCCCCAAGCCGTGCCCGTCACAGCAGCGGTGCGCACCACGGACGGCGGGGGGTATTGGATTCTGTTCTCCAACGGAGTGGTCACCTCGTACGGAGATGCTGCCAATCTCGGTGGACCGGCTGGTTCTGTCGGTGGCTTTAATCCGGCCACGACCATATTCACGACCTCCGACGGCGGGGGCTATTGGGTCTCTTCGGCGAACGGTTCCGTCTTCACGCAGGGCGACGCACCCTTTGACGGGAGCATGTCTGGCGTGCACCTCAATGGGTCGATCATTGCCGCCACTGGGTGGTGAGGATCGTTTTCAGGATGCATCGCGATACCAGTGGATTTGACCCACGGGCTCCAGGCGACAGCGGACGCATCCGCGTAATCGGGAAAAGTGGATTATCCCATTAGTCGATTAATCGACCTCTTCAGTCACCTGGCGGACTCCCAAGTCGATTACTTTCGGCGACTATGGGGGGTCGTTTTTCCAAGGGTCAGCATATGCGACTTTGACACCGCTCCTCCCGGCGCAGCGGTGCCGAGGGTGAGGGCCGACATCGGGAGCAGGAGGGCTGCGCCAAGAATACTCCGCTTCATCGATGAGTAGCCCCTCGCCAGTTGAGCCCCCCATTGTCTATCTCAAATGGGGGGTTGCGCTGCACTATCTTGGCGCTGTGCTTGCCTGGTTCCCCTTACAGCTCCACGACCTCCCGATCGGAGCGGTGCATATCACTGAGTTCGAGAGTGGGCTAATGGGCGCTGTCGTCGGTGCCGTAGTCAGTAGCGGCTTTCTACTGTTCCAACAAGGGAGAGCTGCGGCCAGCGCCCGCACGTCGGCCATGGCGGCGCTCGAAATCGAGTTGGAGCACGCGGAGCTGGTAGCGGCGAATCCCAAGGAAATCGCCTTCACTCCAATACCTAACGACGCGTACGTGCAAGCTCTCCCGTATCTTGCCAAGCTCGATAGGACGACCCTCGAAAGGATCGTCGATGCTGCCATCGCCATTTCGGCGTACAACGCGAATGCGCTGTTCTTCCAGACCCATGGAGCACTTGACCCGTCGTGGGAGAACAGAGCAAAGACGTCGGCTAGTTCGGCGGGCACCTACGCGTTTATTGCACGACAAGCCATCAATCCGAACGCCACATAGCGGCGATGCCCGCAACGTCAGGAGGTCGACGCTCTGGCCGCGTCGGAGTCAGTTATGCCTGGACGGATAGCGCCGCCCTCGGGCCACCGCGCTGACGAGGCCCTAGCAGTCGCCTGCCTGTTGGGCTCCATACGTGGCCTGAGCGACTGTGAACTCATCACCATCCGGCGAGTCCAGTTGTTGGATCAGGTCGGTGCATGAGAAGGCCTGAGTCTGGAGGTATTCCTTCGCCGCTTGCACGGCCTCGGTGTCCCAGTTCACCGAGAGACTGTCGACGGCGACAGTCGCATCGGCGACCGTATATCCACTACCAGACGACGAGTCCAGTTGATCAATGAGACCCTGCTGCGAAAACGCCTCGGTTTGCAGGTACTGCTTCGCCGACGACACCGCGCTCTTTTGCTGCTGCGTCAGGGCGGGAGTTGTGACGGGGGCGCGGTTACGGTCGGCGGTGCCGCGGGCGCCTTTACAGCGGATGCGCAGACGATCACCGCGACGTCGCCCGACTTCGTCACCGAAAGGGATTTTCCCGAACAGGTAACCGAGGCGCTTTGACCGCCACTCAGACTAACCGTCTTATGGGTTGACTTATGGGTCGACGTGCTGGCCATGGCCAGTGGAGTGACCACCGTTGCGATGGCCACGACCGCGACCAGGAGGAGCCTCTTCATGTCCGGCCTCTTTCGTTGTAGGTTCTTCTCCTACAGCGATGAGAGACCCGATGTCAAGTAGGGGTTGCGTTATGTCGACTCCAGGCAGCCCGAATGCCGCTTGGGGGCTAGGGGGCGATACTGGGAACGTGGCTCCACACGGTCGACAGCGTCTTCCCGATGTAGTGCGATACGTCGGGATGGCTCCCGAAGACGCCGTCGACGCTGCACGTGCGGATGGCATCGCGGACATTCGGGTGTTGGAATCAGTAGACGGAATGATCGTCACCAGGCACCACATGGATCGTCGGGGGGACCGCCTGAATCTGATTGTCGAGAACGGGCTCGTCATCCAAGCACGATTTTTCTGAGGGTCGCCCAGTAACGAGATGGTGGGACGATTCGCGCCAAGTATTCGACGAACTTGGGAACTTCTATCGCTGTGTGGGCAAGACACACTATGAACTCGGTCCTATGGGATGAAGGTCGGCGGGCGACGAGTCATCACATCGCTCGGGGATCGAAATGAGCGAACGACATATGCCCATCAATGCCGGGACCAGATCTACGCATCCCTCCGGCCCGGCGGAAAATGAAACAGACGATGGAATGACCATCGAACTGTCCTGGGACGTTCCAGAGAGGTTCAGCGAGATTTTCGACCGTCACTTCTCCTCAATCTTCGCATTCTGCGCCCGACGAGTTGGCCCAGTCCTCGCTGAGGACATCGTGAATGAAACATTCTGTGTGGCGTTCGATCATCGGCGTCGCTACGACACCAGCGGGCGTCCAAACGCCCGACCGTGGCTCATGGGTATCGCCACCAATGTCATGCGTCATGAGTTTCGGCGCCAGCTCCGTGAGAAGAGAGCAGTGGACCGAATCTCGGTCGAGGACGCCCACCCCGACCAGGATGCGTCCATCGTCGACAACTTCGCAACGACGAAAATGGTCGAGCGAGTAAGGACGGCTCTCGCCCAACTGCCTCATCAGGAACTAGAGGCCCTATTACTCTCCGCGCTCGAACTGAACACGTATGAACAAATCGCTGAGGTCTTACAAGTCCCTGTCGGCACGGTGCGGTCTCGTATTCACCGGGCTCGAAAGCATCTGAGCAGACTCACCGCCGATCCGAAGCCGATAACCACGCCCCCAAAGAGCACAAAGGATGAGTAATGGAAACCCTTGATGAAATGGTCGGCAACGTCTTCCCGGAGCTTTCGAGCCACCTTCCTACTGGTGAACAGACCGAGAGACAGCGAAGCGTCCTACTGTCCCATATGTCCGAAGCCACGAGTCAGGACAGAAGGCACGGCCATAGGGGAACCTTCAAAATGCGTGTCCCGCTTGGCATCGCTCTTGGTCTCGCCCTGAGCGGACTGGGCGGCGGCATCGGATGGGCTATCAGTACTACCTCGACTCCGAATGCGAACCCGACAGCGAGCCCGCCGATCACCTACACACTGTGCGCGGGCACGACACCTAGTGGATCAAGCGCCAACTACGTGATCGTCGGTACCGAATGCGGTCCCGGTCATCTTCCACAGGTCGGCTTCACTCCCGAATCACCACCGCACACCTACTGCGTGGTGTCCGGCGAAGAGCCGATACCGCAAAACATGATCTTCGTCACCGATTCCACAACCTGTCCCAGTGGATACGAGACAACTGCCG
This sequence comes from uncultured Acidimicrobiaceae bacterium, assembly GCA_963755665.1. Classification (GTDB taxonomy): domain Bacteria; phylum Actinomycetota; class Acidimicrobiia; order Acidimicrobiales; family RAAP-2; genus Bog-473. Next base: position 28,480 of record CAVWKU010000011.1, on the reverse strand, counting down.
CGCCACCTGATTCGACGACGCCGACCACGTAGGGCTGACCCCGTTTGCCGGACCGGAGCGCACCATTCGGCACCCTTGGGGCAGTCTGAACGGGCGATCCGCGGAGGGCTGTGCCACGATTAGGGCGTGGCAATCTCGATCCGAAGCGAAGGTGATCTCTACTCTGCCGCTATCACCCCGCCGGATGGGTCATGGGTCACACCGGCACCGATGTTCAGGAATGAGTTAATCGACCGCCTCTGCGTCATGGGTTGCCGCATGAAGGACATCAGCGAGGCCTTCTACGTAGCGGACCCAGAGTGGTTGACCCAGGAGAACAATGACAAACAGCCATTAAGCGGTCGGGGGCTTCGGACTGTGCCGGTTCACGGCTGGCGACGGATTTGGTATCAGCGTGTGGCGGCAAACACCGTCGTCTTCCACGTATTCGCATGGTTCAACTGTTCGGTACCTGGGACCAGGGGTCGCCTGAATCGACTCATGTCACCCGCCCGCCGTCACTAGCTACCTGCCCCCATTCGCCCGGGACTAGGAGGTTGTCTGACCGTCAGTCGCTGTGTCCTTTGACGCGGGCCAGCTACCGTGGTGCCAGCCATATCCCTGGGAAAGAGCCAATGCCTCACCGGATCGGAGGCACCTCGGGTGAACATGGATCCGTTTCGCTGACCGGCCCTCGGCCTTGGTGCCACGGTAGAGCCAGACTTCAGGGTCGAAGCTCCCGTACTCTTTTCGGCAGACCGAGCACAGAACCGCCGAGCCATGTCCAAGGCCTTCCCAAAGGTCGTCGTCATCAGCCAGGGGGTTCGGCGGGACGTCGGGGATGGTCACTGGGCCGCCACTCAGGTGAGGAACTTCCTCGATCCTCTTCCGGGGCTTAATCGTGCTCTTTGCCTCACGGTTCAGTCCCAACTGCACAACGTCCTCAGGGTGGTCGAGCGCACGATCTGCGAAATATTTCAGTCGCTCAAGCTGCCCTTCCGAGAGTTTGATGATCGACATGAGGAGCAGTTCGTACCCTTGGTCGCCGTAACCAGCAGGTCGTCCGGGCAGCCCGTCGATGGCTTCTTCTAGGTCCCTGCCCTGGAATAAGGCAGAGAGCTTTGCCTCCGCTCTGCTCGGTACCATGCGCAACCGTACCGCCGACCGGACAAGAGAGGGCCCCTGCCCCCATACGCCGGGACGAGGTCGGATGGAAACCCGGTCAGCGGCTGAGACCGATAGCCTGCATCAAATGGCCGACGCTGCTTCGATACGTGTTCACAGGGCTGGGCCGAACTTGTTTGACCTGGGAACGCCCTACAAGGTCATGCTCGACGGGGGTGTTATCGGCGACATCTCTCCTCGACAAACGAAGTTATTCCCGATCGGTACGGGAGAGTTCTCCCTTGGCCTGAGATTCCTCTTCATCCGAGGCTCCCGAGAACTCCGTTTCTCGCTTGCCCTGGGTGAAGTGAAGAACTTCATCTGCCACACGAACTGGATTGGTTTTCCAGTCCTCCGGCTGGCTACGACCCAGGATCTTGCGAAGATGCCTTCCGATCCTGCAGCAACTTCCAGCTAGAAGACCAACCCCCCCCAGCCTGGGGTGCCCCACTTCGCCGGGTTCGGGCACGTCCGTTGTCACTGCACCGCCTGGCGCAGTCGAATCAGATTGGCTGGCGCATTGATTCGCCTGCGCTAGTCGGAGCGCTTCGATTAACACCCATTTATGACCTCCAGGGTCGTGCATCAGCGCACGGCTTTGAACTGCGATGACGTAACGTTTGCTGCATGCCACATAGGAACCTGCTCCCGTACGTGCTCTTGCTGGTGCTCACGCTTCTGGCCCTAGGAGCGGCAGTGCTGGCAGTCGCGCAAGAGCCTGCAACGGTGAGTCCGACAACCACGGAGCGGTATTCCGTTGGATGTGATCATTCGGATGCAGGTGGGTATGAGACGTGTCACATTGAAGGCCCACACGCAGACGTGGTGCGCTGCATTGGAAACGGGCTGGGATTTTACACCACGCCGAATGGTCTATCTAGGCAGCACAAAGACACACAGGCGGTTGTCGCCAAATGCGAGGCGCAAAACCCTCACTGACGTCGGCTTTAGTCGTTTCCGTCCCAGCGTTGCCCCGTACGCCGGGACCGGGCGCACCCCTTTGCACAAGTGGGCCGTCTCGGGCGAACCAGATCTACCTGTCGTGGTTGGTGAGCTCGATCATCCCACTTACGACGTCCCCGCTACTCGCAGCTGAACGAAACGACCTCACCTGTGCGGGGAGCGCAGAAAGGCCCCCCATCTCAGTACTCACGTAGCCTGGATTGATACGGCAAGTTAGTGCGCTCACACCACCGGACTCCAAGTCCACGTCGAGTTCGTTACTGCAGGCTCGCCCACTTTTCGTTGAGATCATGACCTTGTGTGAACCTTTCGGCACATCAATGCAAACGATTTTGCCGTTGGCAATCTCGACTAAGCGAGTGCCGTCAACGTTCACGCACCATTTGGCGAAGGCACCGACAAACTGACGACACCTTATGATTTCCAGCGTCGCCGACATCTCCGGTGGATCAGGATTTGTCACTCCAACATATTGACAGCCGTAACGCTACGGATTGGGTCGCCCTCTCCACCAGAGCCTCCTCTTCCGATAGAGGGCGGACATGTCGATGCTGGGGTTCATCTCGCCAAGAGTCCCGAAAAGTAAGTGGACATCGGCATTCTGTTGGCTCAGCCAGAAAGCGGTATCCGATCCGTCAACAGAGTAGATCTCGTAGACAGCGGGCCGATTGGATTTGCGGACTCCATTGATGTCAGTGACATTTAGCTCCCCGTGACCTCTTGTGGCCCGCCAGTAGAGCTTGTTCGCGGAAGGATCAAGCGAAAGTTCGGATGCGGTACGCATCAACGCTACCCAGTATTGCTGAGCACCTATGACCAAGAAGAGCACTCCAACACCCGCCACTGGGAGAGCGCCGAAAACCGCCCCGAGCACGCCCATGACAACACCGATCACCAAGAGGGCGACCACGAGTACGCCATAGATAGCATCACTGCTTCGTGGGTTGGTTCGACAAGTCAGCACGATTTAAATGTTACCGGCGGAGCGACTCGCTGGGTATCCCCCGAACGCCGGGAAGGTGGGACATTTCGGATGCAGGCGAGTATCTCGACGCCAAACAGACCTTGCTTGACGATTAAGGCTGCGGCGAAGCAAAGGGCGCTAATCAGCCGTAGACCGGCGCCACGACTTCCAGTCGTTGCTCTCAGGTAGGCCCCGAACGATTTGTCGCGGCCGAATCCCGTCAATGGCGTTCGATGGTTGGAGCACACGTCACGACTTCAGGGTAAATGATGCACCCGCAGTCGTGAGGAGCATCTCCTGCCCTTGAGCGGACAAACAATCTGATTGAAACCGCATAGCAACCGTTGCCCCTACGCTCTGTCGTCGGGGTCTAGCCCATATTGCCGGATAGTCGTGATCCCTACACGGAACCAGACACACTCTCCTCAAGCTGCTGAACACCGCTCTGCGCGAAGCTGGAAGCTGCGCCGACGCCAACCCAATCTGACGGTCCATTTGCGTCCAGGTCATCCAAAATCGAATGGGCCGATACGTCGATCAACCAGAGCGCAGCGCGAGCATCAGACGACATGTCTGATCGCCAGGCAGACCGCAAGTGCATATCTTCAGGTGTAGATCCACGTAGCGATCCCAGGGTCGCCAGCAGTTGAAGAGCCCCAGTGCGGACCTCTTTCGTGCTGCCTTTTTCATGAGCGAGAACAATCCCGGCGACGATTTGCCGGAGGCGGTCCGCAACAGCTTGGGCTGCTTCCATACGGAGAGCGTAGGTGGTAACAACAACCATCTGGCTCGGGTGCCCCCGAATGCCGGTTATGGGCGTACGACAGAGGACGGTCCACAGGAGCGCGAAAAGCACCAGTACGCCGACTATCGGTCGCGATCAGCAGAAGTGACAGGGCCACAACGACACCGAGTGTCATCAGGCTGCGGCCAATCAAGTAATCGCGCCATCCCAAATGTATTATCCCACTTGGCACGCCCCGAGGCTCGCTTACCTCCTGCCCGGGGATTTGAATATTCGCCACTCGCAAGTCAAACCCCTGCACGGTGACATGTCACGCCTAGCCGACACGGGCCCGAGCTACGAGGTGTATCTCACGTTCACCTTGTCGATCTTGCCGGTGAAGGGAAACGGCGCACGGTCGTAGTAGTCGTCGGAGATCCGGCCACCCAAGCAAATGCCGATGTCGAGGCAGTCATTGGCGCTGAACAACAAGGGCACACTGATGGGGACCCGACCAGATGCAACAGCATCGCCGTTGACTTCCACAGCGAATGTTGAGTGGCCCTCCTGGCCGAACCTCTTCGTAGGTCGTGTCGATCTCGATCGTCGCCGGGCCGCTAGAGATTGGTTCGGCCGACCTGATCTTCGTGCGTTGCAGGAGGAACATGTTGTACTCGTAACAGAGGTAGCCCTCATCGAAGTAACACGTGAGTCCCCCGCCAGCACCGCCTAAGGCGTAGAGAACTCCATTGGCAGACGCCGGGATATCGGCGGTGATCGTCACCCGATTCTCTCTGTTGCCCAGTGATGGAGAGCAAATCTCGGGCATCCTGGTGATGTCAGCGGTGAAGTTCCACTCCCGGTAGGGAGTCGAAAGTCGGAACTCAGGATGCAGCGCCGGAACCCAGAGTCCACCTCCGACGGGATAGACGCTGTTCTTCGCTGCTTCGATTGAAAAGGTCTCCCGCATTTGGGCCAGCTTCTCGGGTTCCGATTCGGCCAAGTCGTGGGCCTGCGTCCAGTCCTCGTCGAGGTTGTACAACTCCCAAGTGTCTTTATCCGGCGTCCATTCCTGTATCCCCGGTGGTAGTCCCGGCACCCAGGGGACCCGTGGTCCAAAGGCCGAGGCCATCCATCCGTCGTGATAGATGGCACGGCTTCCCATGATCTCGAAGTACTGAGTGTGGAGTCGTCCCTCGGCGTTCGGCTCGTCAAACGTGTAGGCAAAACTGGTGCCATCGATGGGGTCCTGGGGTATGCCATTGACGACTCGCGGCGGCGTGATGCCCACGACGTCGTAAATGGTGGGGGCGACATCGTTGCAGTGGTGGAACTGGGTACGAGGCGTTCTGTCAGGTGCGATCTTTGCGGGCCACCGCACGGCCATCGGATTCCGGGTACCACCGAGGTGGGACGCCAGGAGCTTCATGCCCTTGTACGGCGTGCTCCCGGCCCAGGCCCATCCGGCGTGGTACATGTTGTCGACCTTGGGCGTGCCCAGCAGATCCAACCCGCCCATCTCCTCCAGGGCTTGGATATGCATCTCGACGGTGGTGGGGATGCCGTTCTGGGCCAGCAGCTCGCTGATGGTGCCGTTCTGGCCCTCGCCCGACGAGCCGTTGTCGCCCCAGATATAGAAGACGAGCGTGTTGTCCGTCAGGCCCAACTGATCTACCTCGTCAAGCAACCGGCCCGCTTGGACATCGGCGTGTTCGGCGAATCCGGCCGCCACTTCCATGAGCCGTCGCTGGAACGGTCGTTCATCCTCGGGGATATCGTCCCACGCTGTCATCGGCGGATCACGGGGGGTGAGTTGCGCTTCCTCGGGAATCCAGCCCAACTCCTTGGCTCGGTGAAAAACACGCTCCCGGTAGGCGTCCCAGCCGTCGTCGAACTTGCCCTGCGTACTTGTCCGCCCACTCCTTCATGACGTGGTGCGGTCCGTGAAGACAGCCGGTGGCCCAGTACATGAAGAATGGCTTGTCCGGCTCGAATGCTTGGTGGCGATGGAGCCAGCCGATGGCGTCGTCGGCCAGGTCCTCGCTCAGGTGATAGCCCTCCTCGGGTGATTTGGGCGGAGGAACGATGGTGGTATTGCGCACCAGATTGGGCTCGTACTGGGAGGCTTCCCCGGCCAAGAACCCGTAGAAGTACTCAAAACCGTTGCCCGTCGGCCAGTTGTGGAAAGGTCCAGCGGCTGACGTCTCTAGTGCCGGAGTATTGTGCCACTTTCCGAACGCCGCCGTGGCGTAGCCGTAGTCCTTTAAGACCTCAGCCGCCAGGGCGCTGCTCTTGGGTATCTCCCCCGCATAGCCATCCCAGTCATTGGCAAGCTCGGCGATCTGGCCGTTCCCGATGCGGTGGTGATTGCGACCCGTGAGCAGCGAAGCTCTCGTGGGTGAGCACATGGCGGTGGTGTGGAACCGGTTGTAACCGATTCCCTGATTATGCACTCGGCTGAGCGCGTCGGTTCGGACTTCACCCCCGAAAGTGTCGGGCAGTCCCGGACCTGCGTCATCAATCAAGATGATCAGAATGTTGGGCGCACCGTCAGGGATGTGTCTCTCTGGAACCCGCGGAGAGTAGGTGGACTCTTGCATCGTGCGCCCGGCTTCACTCGCAGATGGCGTGGGCGGGAAGGGGAGGACATCTTGGGACATCGGTCACGCCTCTCTTGACCCAGGCGGGTCGCTTACGCGGGGTCATAGCCGCCCCGCCCTGCACAGGTTAGGTCCACCGAACGACCAACGAAAGAGTAGGAAGATGAGGTCGTGCGCCCGCTTCCACTGCCAGGGTCTCAGCATCGGTTACCTGGGGCTCGTCCACCCCGTCTGCTTGCACGACCCATCCAACTCGACCGGGTCGTCTACGCCACGATCACGCTCATGAGCGTCCTGATCATCTACGACGGCTGGCAACATCTTCGTCTTCTCGACGTCATCGGAATCATCGTCGGGCCCGTCGTGGCCATGTTTTTTGCCCATGTATTCGCTGCGTTGGTCGCCAGGCAGGTTGAAATGGAGCGACCACTTACGGGTCGCGACCTTGGAGTCACCGCTCGGACTGAATCGCTATTTCTTCTGATGTGCGTACCGCCTCTGGTGATTGTCCTGGTCCTGTTCGCTCTTGGCGTGTCCATCACCCATGCGATTCAGGCGACGTTGTGGTTCGGCGTCGCATCTCTCGGATTGTGGGGCTTCGTGGCCGGGAGGTGGGCTGGATACTCTGGTTGGAGGATCGTGCTGGTTGTCGCTGGTGGACTCCTAATCGGGATTGTGGTCCTCGCCATCCAGGTCATCTTGCAGCCCGGCAAAGTCTTCTCCGGGGGCGTCCTGTAAGGAGTGGGTCGCCCATACTGCCGGGCTTGGGCGAGGACAGATTGTTTCTTAGCCTCTCCCAAGACGCAGTGGTGCCAACACCACCACCTCGCCGTGAGGTGCCCACCTAGCCATGACATGCACTGAGGTATCAAATGGGATTCATGGCAAATGGAGGTGATCGATTGACAACGCGCCGTCCGTGGACCACGGCGACCGCGATGCTGACGGCGGTGCATCACGGGTTCGAGTTGTTCAGTGGGGTTGGGCTTGTTCTGCAGCCTGAACTGGGCCTTGGGTTTGCAGGCGCACTCTGGGGCACTGGCATCCCGGTGTGGATCCGCTTCGCCGCGAAAGGTGAGGACACGAGGTGGGACCCGCTCCTTGCGGCATGGTCTGGGGCCTCTTTGGCGGGCGTCGTCGTCCATTTCAGTCTCTGGCCATGGCGATACAACAAGCTCGGAATACCAGTACTCACCGAGGCGGAGGCTCTTCCTTCCTCAAGTCTTCCTGCCTACAACTCGCTGCTCCATGTCTGGGCCGTGGCATCCGCCTTATCGATCATTCGCGACGTTCGCCCAGGGGCTCGGCGCTGGGCCCTGGTCGGCTTGGCGACTGTGCCGCTATTGCGCCGCTCTGCCCAGCACCATTTTTCGTGGCTGAAAGAGGAGGCCCTCACAAATCCGGCATGGTGGAACCGAGGCGCCACTACGACCACGACGTGACGACCCTCTCGTTTTCGTCGACAAGGGTGCCCCCATACGCTGGGAGGGTGGGCACTCCGTTTGTCAAGGATCATCCCAAATGCGATTTGACGATCCGTATGAAAGCAGCCTCGTCGGCGGACGAGGAGAAAGCACTCCACGGTATCCACAGCCCCATGCGGTACTTCTGAGACACAAGGAAATACCCACGACGTCCTGAGCGCATCCGACTAAACGTCTGCCATTCGTACCTGTTCTCACGGTCCGATGTCTTCATGAGCACTCCAGACTCGCTGACCGTCAACGAACGTTGCTGTCGGTTCTCGGGCCTTCGCGCACGGACAAGAAGTGGCAATGAGATTACGACCAGGAAGAATAGAACACAGTATGCGATGACCAGCAGGAGAGCCTCTGCTGCATCATCGTGGCTCCACGCCGCGACACCGATTCCGATGAGGATAGGGACCGCTGCCAAAACAGTGACGCGAATCGGCTGTCTTAGTGTGGCGCTGAGGGATGCACGCCAAAGGTCGAGGAGCCGTGGAGTGTACGAGACTGACACGTGGTTCTCCAGCATCAATCGAGAGGCTAACGCCACTCCATTGTGCGGATGGGTATCTCATGCCGGTTATGGGCGTATGGGGATTGCACACCTACAAGGTGCGAGATGGGCAACGATTGGCGTGTTACCGGCGCGACACTCGCAAGCTACGACAAGGCGACGAAGACATCTACAAACGTGAGCGCCCCCCAAATGTATTATCCCCTTTGCCCCACCCGAAGTCTCATTTACCTCCTGCCCCGTCATTCGCGTAATCGCAACTCGCAATGATGGGGGGTCGACATAGATGGCCAACACGAAACGGCCGTCCGCTATGCCGCAGGGCTAAGAGTCGCCCTTCAGGAGCCTCGCCAGCTCATTGTCGATCTCGACCGAATGGACGACGTGTGCAACGGTCGAGGCGTACCATTTGCCGCCCTTGGCGGTGGGAACGCCCTCCTCATTTAGCGCCGTCGCGATGGCGTTTAGAGATTTACCGTCCGCATGCTCGCCGGCTATCCGTAATCGGACCGCCTCGGGGAGGAGGGGCGCCTGACCGGCCCGCTTGCCCTGTGCGCGCCTGACCGCATGGACGGCCTTTTGGCGCTCGCCGATTCGTCGGGACTCAAACTGGGCGGCTGCGCTGACCACGTCCACGAAGAGTCTCCCTGCGGCCGTCGTGGTGTCCACCTCGGCGTCGAGCACGACCAGTTTCCACCCCTGCTTCTCGGCCTGGTCGAGGAGGTCGGGCGAAGTCCGTAGTGCTACGGCTGACCCGGTCGATCTTGGCCGCCACGAGCACGTCGGCCTCACCTCGATCAAGGCGGGCCAGAGCGTCCTGGAGACCCTTCCGATTGGTCATCTTGCGGCCTGAGAGCCCGGCGTCGGTCAGGTGGGCGATATGGACCCACCCCCGGCTGTCCACGACCTCAGCCAGCTTCTCGGCCTGATCGTCCAGGGAGATGCCGGAAGCGGCCTGCCTGCCGGTGCTCACTCGCCCGTAGGTAATGGCCCTCAGCGCAGGATTTGTGCGTGTATCAAGGCGTTTCTGGGGTCTTCCCATACAATCCAGTATACACGGTTGTACACAACTATGTAAACACAAATCGGGCGATTACCTCGAATGAGGATGTGCGGCCGCATCTCAGGACTTCCGCTGCCAGTTCCAAGCGCTCGCGAAAGGCAGCATCCGCCTGAGAATCCCCCGGGAGGCCAGCGGTCAGCTCGATGATTCGATGCAAAGCCTCTGACGCTTTACGCAGATCGTCGGCCTTCGGCACGGCCGCCATCTTGCCATTCCCGTAGTGCCCTCAAACGGCACTAACTGGGACCGCCTTGGATAAGGTTTACGGAGTTGTCCTCTCCCAGGTCCCCAGCCCGACCTCGGAGGCGAAGTTCTTCAGGGCCTCAGACCACGAGCGCATAGGTGGATCGTCGGGAGAATGCGCCAAAACGCTGTATGGCGGGCGCTTGGTCGGGAGCGAAAAATCTCGGGAGCTGCATGAAACCACTCGCCTGGAAGCGAGACCAGCCAGCTCGAAGATCGCGCGTGCGAGCTGATCTCGTGAGACTTCACCGGCGTTTGTGCCGTGGTAGTAGCCACCGCGGACATCTGCCCGAATGAGAGCAACGATGAACTCAGACAGGTCCCGGGTCCATGTGGGTTGCCCAGTCTGGTCACTGACGACCGAAACAATCTCATGCTCTTTAGCCACTCGCATCATCGTCTTCACGAAGTTGTGACCATGTTCGCCGTACAGCTATGCGGTCCGCACCACGATCGAGGTCGGGTCAGCCGACCGCACAGCCCATTCACCTGCGGCTTTAGTGCGACCATACGCCGAACTCGGCGATTGAGGCTGACTCGGGAGGTAAGGGGCGCTGGCCAACCCGTTGAAGACGTAGTACGTCGAAATCTGCACTGTCCGAGCGCCAGCCTCTCGGGCCGCCTGGGTCACGTTGTACGCACCTACAGCATTGACCGCAAAGGCGGTGGCCTCGTTGGCCTCCGCTTCGTCTACTGCAGTCCATCCTGCGGCATTGACTATGACCTGGTGCTGATGCACAGCAGAACGGACCGCTTCAGGGTCTCTAATGTCGAGATCGGCTGAGCCGAGCCCGGTGACATCTTCGCCATGCTCTATCAGCACCTCGCAGAGGTCCGTTCCAAGCATTCCGCTGGCACCCGTCACAAGCCACCGCACGGTCCTATCCTGCCACGCCGCGCGCCCAGCCCGATTACGTGCACCTTCGCTCGTCCCAGCGCCTCGCTACCCGGTCTAGCCGACAAACGACGACCTCACCGACTTCGCCGGAAGGGGCGCACGTGGATGGTGTCAGGATTATTCTCGGCAGATGGCACCGAGTTACGAATGGCGCGGTTCTTTTGAGAACGTGGAAGTCAACGCGCTGCACGCCGAAGCCTTCGATACGCGGATGTCCTCCGACTCCGAACGGAACTGGAATGACCTCGTCGCCAAGCACAGCCTCGGTTGGGTTGTTCCGCGAGACGACGAGAGTTTCGTCGGATTCGTCAACGTCGTCTGGGATGGCTCTACCCATGCGTGGATTCAAGACACGATGGTTGCCAAGTCGTATCGCAATCGCGGCATCGGCACTCAAATGATCTATCTCGTGCAGGTTGAATGCCAAAGAGCAGGCTGTCAATGGCTTCACGTTGACTTCGACGAAGGGTTGGGCAAGTTCTATTTTCAATCATGCGGATTCAAACGAACGACGGCTGGGCTTATCCGACTCAGCTGACGAACAGCAGCAGTTCGGGTTTTCTCAGGCTGCACGGTCGTGCTGGCGCCCTCACGGACAGGTATGTGGGTTCAGATCGTGAGTAGTTCATCGGCGCGAGCCAGCCAGAACTCGACCTCGCCGTGACTGTTGCGGCGGATGGGCCAATCGATCAGACGGACAAACAGATGCGCAAGATATGCCTGCGCTCTCAGAGGATCTAGGTGAGTGAACGCCTTGGTGAAGAGTCGGGACCCAACGTCGGCTTCACACGCGAATCGCGTGCAGGTCAGAGCCAACATGACTAAGTCAAATGCGGCGTCGCCCACAATGGCAAAGTCGGTATCTACTACAGCCGATAGGACACCGGCCTCCACGACGAGGAGGTTACCTGGATGCAGATCCCAATGGACAACGTCCTGACCGACAAAGTCGTCGGCAACCAGAGACCTACCGAACGATTCGATACGCCCGATCAGCGATCGCGTGCGTTTGTCGTATCCATAAAGGGGCGCATGGCGGCAGTACCCGTCTCCGCCGACAGTGAGGGTCGTAATGAGGTTTTTCGGCCAGCGGATTGGGTCGTGGGGTTGTGCTAGTCCAAGTCTTCGTGAGTGAAGCTCCAAGAGCTGATCGACGAGTTGGTGATCGATAGTTGTCGGAGGGTTCCCCAGCATGAACTCCTGGATGACAAAGCAGATCCCGTCGCCGTCCACCACTGACTGCGCTGGTACAGGCCATCCCGCCCGCTGTCGTAGCCGCTCAGACAGGACCACACCCTCACTGCGGAATGCCCGACCGTCAGTCGTCGTGTCCCACTTCACGACGATGGGTTGATCGTCGGGTCCGATGAACTGGTGTGCTCCGGTTTCGCCCCCGCTGAGTTGACCCACGAGGCGGAAGCGCTTCCCGGTCAGTTCCGAGAGGATCGAGGTCGCGACCTCGGCGTCAATACCCGCATCAAGGCTCACGGCGACAGCATTGCATTTGGGCGACGAGCACGACCACCAGGGTCCCTTTGCCGCTGTGACGCTGGCCTGATCACCCCAGCTTGGACGCCTCAGATGTCGACTACCGGCCGCCGAGCCCAGACGAGACAACCGCGCTTGGTCAGGTTGATTGGCGGCTCAACTGCTTCGAGGGCATGGGGCGTGATCGAATGACTACGAGCGTAGGCAGCTACCTCGTCACTGTCGTGGAGTTGCACAATAGGCGAGTCCCCGGATCTTAAGAGGGCCAAACGAGACTGCTGGACGGCCGTGCTCGATTACTTGCGAAGCGACACTTACAGTGACGATGAAATCATCGCGGCTGTTGAGTAGAAAGCACTAGTCCGACGCTGCAATCGTAACATTGGCTTTCTCGAACGCATTAAGATTGGGGCCGATCTGCCTTTAGGTTAGCGCCGATCGACGATTGTCCTAATGCTACATCCTCTCCTTCGTCTGGAATCGTGCGATGCCGAAAAAATGCCGCTAAGAGGGCCTCGAACTCCCGTTGTTCCGCTAAGGTGAACTCGGCTCCACATACTGGACACTCGTCTTGCAATCGCCAGCCGTTGTGGGTAATCCGAAGCCACGCTCTGTATGCCCTTTGATTGCCCGCGAACCGATTGCTCGCCTGAATCTTCTGCTTGAAGGAACCCCAACCCGCACCCCTCAGGTGACGGGGCCATGGGCCGACGTGACACGAGCCGTAGGGCACGCCGTACTCGTAAACCGGATGCTTGTTGCGGTGCCAACGGAGATAGTTGGCCGCGGCCCTCTTTGTAACCATTTTCACGAGCTTTCCCTCGAACGAGGGACTCGGTTTGCCCTCCTTGCAGTCCCAATCCTCGATAATGGACGTAAACCAGTCGACAGGGCTAATGGCATCCCAAATGTCCCAAAGAAGGATCCTTATTCGTCTCTTTCTTCTGATGAGGGCCATTAGCTCGCTCTCTCACCCTGCGGTTCGTTCGCCCGTTGCTTTTTCGCTTCTATCGGTTGGACACTTGGATGCTCGCAGCCGCCTCCGTCGTCCCGGGAACGGACGTCATCTGCCAGTAAAGCTTGTGAGAACCGTCCACTCTGCACAACTTCCGTGAGCCAATGCCAAATAACGTTCTCCAACTTGATCGCCTCGATGATCTCCAGTCGTGTCGAGGTAGGCGACATCAACTGCTCGAAAGCGTCGTACAAAAACTGAAACTCTCCATCGCTGATTTCCACGGGCATCGGTCTAATCCTCGCCGAGGTAATGGCCCGGAAAGTAGATCTGGCAGCGACGTGGTAGGAGACGTCCATACGTGGAATCTCGCTGTCGCTCCGGCACGATGCCCGCCGGATGTGGATTCAGTTGACTGATGTAATCCGGCGTGCGGGCCATTAGCTGCTGTATCGGCTCTCCACGTGTTGTTGCACCTGCCCCGGAATGCTGCGCCGAGTACTCAAGTTTTCGGCGAGTAGCTTCTCGGCTTCGACGATCCAGGCGTCGAGGCGCGCAAGTGTTTGTGACATCATTTTGTTCTCCGAAATCGTTCCCCACGGGCCCACCGATGCCATTTTTTGGCCGGTTGGAGCAGCGTCAACGAGTGAGGTCTCTCGGCTGCGTCTTGATTTGGTCTGTCACCAGTATAGGTGCTGCAGCGACATCGAGTGCAAGATGTATTTCTGTGCCGCTATTTGAGTAGTTCGCGTTGAACCATGTCTATCAAATCATCGTCGCTGTAGCCCACGGCGTGGGCGACCGTAATCAAACCAGCCAACATTGCTTCGACGGACGTTCGCACCTCTTCGGACGTCCCAGGCTCACTGCTTCTTGTTTGATTAGCTTTCGGCACAGTGTCATCTGCAGCAAGGCCTTGAAGTGGCTCTGGTACCTCCTCTATCTCCCTCAGACGCTCTCGTTCGGCCGTGAGTTCTCCCTTCGTTACAGGTGCCCATCCCGTGGAGCGACGGCCCAACATCCAGCCCTCCACGGTGGTGACGGAAGGGTCATCCCTTGGTTCGCCCGATTCAATCGCCCCCGTCACGACGCCGATCATCTCCAGGAGACCCACCAGGGCGTCGAACTCGTCCTCGCCGTTGATGTCGTCAGAGAACCCGGCCTCCACCCGTCGGACCATGTCTACCCCCCAGGTGACTCCTAACTCGTCAGCCCAGCGGAAGAGGCCAGCGATCCAGCGGAGGCGATTGTCTCGTTCCGTCTTGCTGCCGCTCGTCTCTGACCGGAAGTATTGGTAGAACTCCGTCGGGTACGTCTCAGTCACCACGACGGTGTCGTGGTCGCCGTCAAGGAGGGTCATGAGGGGGCCGTGGAAAGGCCAGTAACGGACTCTTTCGACTGGGATGGACTGGAGATACTCCCAACCGGCCAGAGCAGCTTTGCCAACCTGTTTGGGGCCCAGCGTCCAAAACGTCATTTCTGCATTGAGGTCGCAGCGTCGCTTCAACTGTTCCTTGGTCATGTTCAGGCCGTCGAGCAAGTGCTGGTGCGACTTTTCGCCCTTTTTGCCGCCGGAAGCGGGGTAGAAGGGACGATAGAGGGATACCTCTTCAGGGGTATTCGCAACCTCGGCGAACTGCTCCCAAAGCCCCGTCCCGATTTCAGGCAGGAACTCCACGAAGGATTTAATGCCAGCCCGCTGGGCGTAAGTACGTGGTAGGCCGACTGGAAAGTCGAACCCGGCCAAGAGCTGCCTGTCTCCTCGGCGAACAACATTCAAGCCAACGCTCAGCTCGCCACCGACCGCGGAGCGAGCTGGACCGAGGGAGACCACACGATACTTGCCGTCTGGTGCTTGCTCGGCCACAGCCACCTGACGCTTCTTCGGGTTGATTCCCCAATCAGCATGGGCGATGTATCCGGGCATCCTCATGGACTAATGATGGCATTACGGCGCTGTGCCTTTGTTCAATCAGGCGCGGTTGCGATGATCGAGTAATGCAATACGACAAAAGAGGCCTTCACAAACCCATCCACCGAAACATCGACGGCGAGGACCAGGTGCTTCTAACAACAGGACATGTTTCCCGAGTAATGGGCAGAAGTCAGTCGACCATCCGCTACTGGCAGCAGCTGGGAATATTCCCCTTTCCTCCGTACGTAATGAACTCCGAACGCCCTGCAGCTCGTCGTTGGCTTTACCAGAAAGGGTTCGTTGATCAGCTCGTTGTAATCGCCAGGAGTGATTATCTATTTCCGCGCCTTGAACGTGGAGACTGGCGGCGATTTCGCGACGATGTTTTTCTAGCATACGCAAAAACGATCGGGCCTTTACCTAATGGTGTTACTGAGGACGGTCTCTTTTCTCTCGAAGAGAGTGAGTGACTGCAGGCATTCACGTTCCCGTCTCAACCCATCAACGGCTATCTGATCCTGGGTCCGCCTAGAATCGGCACCGAATCTGAACCGAGACTGCAGGTGTAGAGAGCTGATCGGACCTGTGATTCAGTGAGAGCGTCTAAAGACCGTTGACAGCTAGTTCTCCGCTCGGCCCATCTCGCTGGGCTCAGAAGCAACCTGGCGCCCTCTCGAATCAACGGGCGCTACAAGGACTGGACGTTGTCGCTGCTTCTCGGAGTCCCGGGATCAACCATTACGTTGACGCTGTTCTTGTCGCCATTTCCGGGCACCTGCGTGAGGCATGAGGAGCGCTCCGTAGGGTCCACTCCATTCGTAACCCATGTCGATTAGCTCCTGATCTTGTTGATCTTCCCGTGATGACAAATGGATTTGAAATCGCTTTCTCTCCATACGGTGCTTTAACGCTTTGGTCCTGGCCTTGCCGTGTGTGCCAACCTCCTGAGCCACGTCATGTGGTCGCCTCTCGACGGGAATCCAAGTCCCATCTCCTTTCTGCTCTGCCAACCCATTCTCTTCAAGCCTCTTCAGATGCCGGGTAATAGACCTTGATTGAAAACCCTGAAGATTCGAGAGTTCCGTCGCTGTGTTTACTCCGCCCAATAACAACTCATATGTTCGACGTGCGGAGCTGAGACCTCCTGAGTACCACCATTGATCTCCCTTGGGATCCATGAATGCCGAAGATGGACCACACATCACAACCCCCAAACCCCTGTGTATGTGTGGTCCATCTTTGTCCCCCGGGCACGTAAGGCGGTATCGGTAGGCCCGAGTGGGTAATGGTCCTTTGCCTATGCGTAGCGGCTGTCCATTGCGAGTCAGCCTCTTCAGGTAACCCTCATGACGTAACCGAGTGAGGCTCTTTGCAGCCGTCTCCCTGCTCCCGATGCTGGCTAATAGACACAGCTCCCGCTGTGACTATCGAGCTTCAATGCGCCGACCTGTTGGGCACGTCGAAGAAATGCGTCTATTACCTTGTAATCCGTTTTGACTGTTCGTGGAGAACGGTAATACTCCAGAAAGTGGGCCTTAATCGCTTCGGTCTGGAAATGGCTTGAGGATTGATTTCTGTCAGGCGCAGCTTATTCATTGATTGCTGGGTCTCACGGCGGAGGATGTCCTCATCGCCCCATTTAATCTGTGAAGGTCCATGACGCAGCGCCATTCCGATGATTACTCCATCGGAGTACCCCAATGACACGAGATCTTTGATCAACCGGAAGTGCATCCCCGACCGAGATTGGTCAAGCTTCTCCCTCGGCGGTTCGCTCCATTCGCCGAGTCGTCTGAGAAGATTCTCCGGCATATGAGGTGGGATCGGTTCTGGGCAAGCGGGAGTAATGACGTCATGTCGACCGCCCCGCCGAGCCTTTCGAGGCTTCGGGTTATTTCTGGCGCGAGAAGTAGCTCCTGCCCTTAAGCGGCTCGGCCGACTTCAACAACTCCTCAAGGTCCGCCGGACACCACGGTGGGATCAGCCAGCTCCCTGCACGACCTCCAGGGTCACGGAAAATGGGTCGAGTCCCTTGGCCGTACCCTTGTGATTGAACGTCCCCGGCAACCTGAGGACGGCATTTTCAGCGGCTGTTGGGGGCATGACTACCTGGTGACGTAGCCCCCTGGTTCGGCAACGCTGTTTTGGGACGCGATTGAGGCGTCGGGGTAGCTGCGGCGAGGAAGATGTGTGGTCCCTGTTACGCGAGGGACCCCCCTCCTCACCAGTTGGCACTGCGGCGGAGGGGGGTCCAAGGCGGTGTTGCCACCGGTGTCCATCGTATGGCCTTGTTCGCTGTCCGTCGACGAGTACGTGTCCGCCGGCCGCACGCTCGAGTTCCCGCGACCGGACTGTCCGTCGTGTCTGACGAAGATGACAGTTCTGGTCGGGCTATCAGCGCCAGATCCGCGAGGGCGGGCGGTGCCGTTCGATGTGGGTGCCGAGGGTCCGGTGCGACCGCTGTCGGGCCACCCATGCCCTGCTCCCGGCCTTCGTGCTCGTGGGCCGCCTGGACGTGGTCGAGACGGTCGGCGCTGTGCTCGAGACGGTGGTCGAGGGTCCGCGGTGGGGTCCGACCGGCGGCGGCGAATGTGCAGGTTCCCCACACGACAGCCCGGGGGTGGCTGCGCCGTTTCGGCTCGCGGGCGTCCGAGTTGGCGGTGGTCTTCGCCGCCTTGGCCGCAGAACTCGGGGGCGCGCTCATCACGCCGACTCGCCGACCGCCATCGCTACGCGCTCGACGCCATTCGTGGCGCCTGGCGGGCCGTCTCGGGCTTCCCGGGATGGCTCGGTGTGGGCCGGTGGCGCTTCGTCTCGGCCGTCACCGGCGGGAGGTTGATCGCCACCAACATGAACTCGCCCTATCTCATCGTCGGCAAACGGCGTTTCATGCCTCCTGTCCCATGAAGGGACTGAACCGATGAGGAGACGAGATGGATCACGACCACAACGAGGCCGTTGCCCTCCACCGCTGGGCGGTCATCGCCGAGGCGGCGGCCGACGGGCTGACCAAGTCGCAACGGGGCGCACTGGTGCGCGCCGCGGCAGAGCCGGAGCCATGCCCACCCTGACGGAGACCAGCGCCGCTACTCGCGCAACACCATCGACCGCTGGATCCGCGCCTGGCGAGGCGGTGGCCTCTCCGCCCTGTCGCCCACTCCCCGGGCCGACACCGGCGTGGTCCGGGCCCACCCTGAACTCTTCGCCGAGGCGGCGGCCCTGCGCCTCGAGATCCCGTCGCGCTCAGCGGCCCAGATCGCCTCGATCCTTTGGCACCGGCACGGGATTACGGTGTCGGAGCGCACCATCCGCGACCAGCTGCACCGTCGCGGCCTGCACCGCGCCGCCCTGGAGGCCGAGCCCAAGTCATTCGGCCGCTATGAGGCGTCGCGCCCCAACGAGCGGTGGATCACCGACGTGTTGGTGGGGCCGTACGTGCCCTGGCCGAAAACTGACGCCTCGGTGCGGGCCAAGCTGTTCTTGATCGTCGACGACCACTCCCGCCTGTTGGTCGACGGGCGCTTCTTCGCCCACGAGAACGCCCGGGCGTGCCAGGACCTGTTGCGCCGCGCCATCACCCGGCGGGGCCTTCCCGCCGTCTTGTACGCGGACAACGGGGCGCCGTTCTCCAATGCCTGGTTGTCCGAGACCACTGCAGTCCTCGGCATCCGGCTCGTCCACTCGAAGCCGTATTCGCCCGAGGGCCGGGGCAAACAAGAGCGCCTCAACCGCTACATCCGAGAGGCGTTCCTCACCGAGGCCACGCACCGGGGCATCAGCTCTCTCGACGAACTGAACGACCTGTTCGGTGCCTGGGTCGAGCTGGTCGCCAACCAAAGGGTGCACGCCGAGACCAAAGAGGCCCCGATCACCCGGTTCGAGCGGACCGGGCCCCACCGAGGGGCCGAGCCGGCCACCTTGATCGAGGCCTTCCGCTGGTCCATCACCCGCAAGGTCACCAAGACCGCCACGGTCCCTTTGGAAGGGAACCACTACAGCGTCGACGCCTCCTTGGTCGCCCGGCGCGTCGAGCTGCGCTATGACCCCGAGGACCTCTCGCACATCGACGTGTTCTATGAGGGCCGCCCGGCCGGTGTGGCCGTCCCCTTCGTCATCGGGCGCCACACCCACCGCAGCGTCCCCCAGGCCGCACGACCAGAGCCAGAAGCGACCGGGATCGACTACCTCGAGCTGGTGGCGGAGGCCCACGACGAGGCGACCGGGACGGGGAGCAAGGTCGACTTCACCCAACTGGCCTCCTTCGAGGGTCCTGACGCGGCGGCGCACGACGACGGAGCGCCCCAGTGAGCCCGGCGCCCTGGGTGGCCCACTTCGGCCTGAAGAGAACCCCGTTCGGCAAGTCGATCGCGGCCGCCGACCTCTTCGCCCGCAGCGCCCACGCCGAAGCGGTGGCCCGGGTCAACTTCTGCGTGGCCGAATCGGCCCTCGGGGTCATCACCGGTGACGTCGGCGCCGGCAAGACCGTCTCGGTCCGCGCCGCGGTGGCCGGCCTCGATCCCACCCGCCACCAGATCATCTACGTGGCCAACCCGGCCTTTGGCACCAGAGGGCTCTACGTCGCCATCGTCAAGGCCCTCGGGGCCGAACCGCGTTACCTCCGCGCCGAGCTCATGGCCCAGGCCGCCGACCTGTTGGCCGCCGAGGAGGCCGAGCGCCACCGCCGGGTGGTGATCATCGTCGACGAGGCCCACCTGCTCGACCGGGCCCAGCTCGAAGAGCTGCGGCTGTTGACCAACTCGGAGATGGACTCCTCCTCGCCCTTCGCCGGCATCTTGGTGGGCCAGCCCACCTTGAGCCGTCAGCTGCGCATGGGGATGTTCGCCGCCCTCGACCAGCGGATCGCCACCCGCTTCACCATCAGGCCCATGGACATCGGCGAGTCCGCCGCCTACCTGCGCCACCACATGGCCCTGGCCGGACGAGAGGAGCCGCTCTTCGCCGACGACGCCATCGCCCGGCTCCACCGAGTCTCCAACGGCCTGCCCCGGGCCCTCAACAACGCGGCCACCGCCGCCCTCATGGCCGGCGCGGCCGAGCGCAAGGAACTGGTCGACGACGCCTGCGCCAAGAAGGCCGTCGCCGAGCTGACCAAGGACTGAGCGTGCCACGAGACCCTCAGCCCACCCGGGTCGAGATCGTCATCGAGACCGACGATCCCAATCCCGATCTGCTCTTCATCTTTGTGGCCGCCCGGGCGATCAAGATGATCGAGCACCTCCGCTCGACCGGCGTGTCCGCCGAGATCGTCAAGATCGAGATCGACGGCCACCGCCACTACGTCTGGTGAGCATCCTCACGGACCGTTGCCGATCCATGATCACCGAGAGGTGCCGGGCCGTGTGCAAACAGCGTCGCCGCTAACACCAGGCCGCGAACAGAATCGAGTGGGCAACGGCGACGGTGGCCTTGTTTGGACCACGGCGGCCGGCGATCTGGCGGTACTGAGCGGCGAGATAGGGGTCCTTGGTGCGGCTGGCGGATTTGGCCGATTCGATGAGGGCGCGCCTGAGCCAGCTGGCGCCTTGACGGGTGCCCACGGGCCGGTGCTTTCCAGCCGATTCATGATTGGCTGGCGCCACTCCGGCCCACGCGCACAACTGGGTCGGCGTCGGGAACCGGGCCATGTCGGCACCGGTCTCGGCCACGATCGTCTCGGCAACTTTGCGGCCGACGCCAGGGATGGTTTGCAGAAGGTCTACTGCGCTCTGAAGTTGGCCCAGACGGCTGGCCACTCGGTATCGAGACGGGCGATGGCGCCATCGAGGAAGTCGATGTGATCGAGAATGACACGTTCGACTGCACCATGGTGGGAAGCAAAGCGCCCGACCAGGGCCTCGGCCAACGCTGGGATCTTCGAACGCATCCGGGCCTTCGCCATGTCGGCCAGGACCATAGGGTCCCGCTCGCCGGCAATGAGCGCTTCGATCATGGCCCGGGTCGATTTGCCCAAGACGGTCGAGGCGACTGAAGAAATCTTGATCCCGGCGTCTTGGAGAACTTTGTCCAGGCGTTGGATCTCCTGGGCTCCGCGACGATCTGCGTCTTGCGGTAGCGGGTCAGCTCGCGCAGTTCGCGCACCGGCAGAGGGGGGACGAAACTCGGTCGAACCATGCCGTGAGCCGCTACATCAGCCAGCCATTCGGCATCGGATGTCGGTCCTTCTGCCCGGCACGTTCTTTACGTGACCTGCATTCACCAACCATAACTCGTCGAAGAGATTCTCCAACGGGTAGTAGACCGGCTTCCAGTAGACCCCCGTCGACTCCATCACCACCCGGGTCACCTCGAAGTCAGCCATCCAGGCGGCCAACGCTCACCCCGGCGGTCGTCGTCGAGAACCGCTTGCGCCGCAATTGAGGTTCGTCACCATTGCCAATCCGCACGCAAGCCACGACTGTATCGCGATGAACATCAAGCCCTGCCACTGGATCACGCTGCTGTTGCATGTCACCCAACCCTTTCGTCTTCTGATAATTGTCTGGGCCGGGCGATGGCAAGGACCCAGGCACAAGAAGTTGGGATACGCGCTCGTAGCGGCACTCAAGGGTCCCTCAGGCTCCTCGCATCACGTTATAAACGGGCTCAAAGCGTCAATCTCAATCGATGTCTGCCATCACCCAACCCGTGGCCAGCATTCCATGTCTCACGGGTGGGCCGCACGGCCCATGGCTGCTTATAACCAGAAGTTGTGGATGCGCGATCTATCGAAGGGCGCGACGTACCCTCCAAGTTGACCAAACAACGAGTCCGCCGGGTGAGACCGGCGGGGAGGGATACGCCAATGTTGAAGTTAGTCCATGACGCCACCGCGAACGCGGTTGATGACCCCGAGACGATGACCATCGACCTCGACGAGCTGTGCCGGGTGGCCGCCCAAGAGATGCTGGCGGTGGCGCTGCTGGCCGAACGCCGGGCCTACCTCGAGGCGCATGCCGCCGAGCTCGACGCCACCGGCAAGCGCCTGGTGGTCGGCAACGGCTACGCCCGGCCCAGGGAGGTGACGACCGGGGCCGGCATGGTCGAGGTGGCCAGGCCCCCCGGGTCGACGACCGCCGGGAGGGCGAGCGGTTCTCCTCGGCCATCTTGCCGGCCTACATGCGCAAGTCGCCCAAGGTGACCGAGGTGCTGCCGATCCTGTACCTGCGGGGCCTGTCGACCGGGGACTTCGCCCCGGCGCTGGCCGAGTTCTTCGGCTCCGAGGCCGGTCTGTCGGCCTCGACGGTCAACCGGCTCACCGAGGCCTGGCAGGCCGAGCACGACGAGTGGACACGCAGGGACCTCTCCGGCGTCGACTACGTCTACTTGTGGGTCGACGGCGTGCATTTCAACATCCGCTTGGAAGAGGACCGCCTGTGCTGCCTGGTCATCGTGGGCGTGCGCCCCGACGGGACCAAAGAGCTGGTCGCCCTGGCCGACGGCTACCGCGAGTCCACCGACAGCTGGGCCGAGGTCCTGCGCTCGCTGCGAAAGCGCGGCCTGGCCGCCCCGGTGCTGGCGGTCGGCGACGGGGCCCTCGGGTTCTGGGGTGCGCTGCGTGACGTGTTTCCCTCCACGCGCGAGCAGCGCTGCTGGGTGCACCGCACCGCCAACGTTCTCGACGCCCTGCCCAAACGGCTCCACGCATGACGCCAAGGAGGCGCTGGCCAAGATCTACGGGGCCGAGTCACGCACCGCGGCGCTCGAGGCGGTCAAGATCTTCGCCGACGACCTTCGCCCCGTTCCCCAAGGCCACCGCCAAGATCACCGGCGACCTCGACGTGCTGCTGGCGTTCTTCGACTTCCCGCTCGAACACTGGATCCACCTGCGCACCACCAATCCGATCGAGTCGACCTTCTCCACGGTGCGGCTGCGGACCAAGGTCACCCGCGGTGCGGGCTCACGCAAGGCCGGACTGGCCATGGCCTACAAGCTGCTCGACGCCGCCCAGGACCGGTGGCGCCGGATCAACGGCCACGAGCTCGTCCCGCTGGTCCGAGCCGGCGCCACCTTCATCGACGGCAAGCTACAAGAAAGGAGTGCACGAGAACACCGAAACCAACGAGAACACCGGGTCCGTCGCCGCCTGATCGAGAAATCTCATCCACAACTATTGACAATGACTCCCGAACCACAATGGGCAGCCGCAGAGTACTTCCGGCCCTCGAACTCCAACCCTTCGAGAGGGAGCAGCAGTGAATGCCGTAAGCGCTCCCCCTGAGGCGAAGCCGACGTGTTGAGCTTGAGAGAAATCTGAAATTGGATTCGGCATCGCGGAATTGGAGTGGGACTATCCCCAAGGACAGATGGAATCGGGTTATGAGACGTACCGTTCCGTCAACTGGTGAGCGGACTTTTCAGGTGTGACCCGATTTACGCCTCTAGCTGGGATAATACGACGTCACACCCGCTGAGCAGGAAACGGACTCGCGACACGAATTTCCGAATCCGTGGGATTCTCGTGGGATCCCACGGACCTTCGGGCAATCTTCGGGTCACTTTTTCGGAGGGCTCAATGGAGGTCCCCTAGACATCTCGAGCCCAGCCTCACGGCTCCGAGTCAGACGGCTCTGAGCAGTCCTCTGGACCCACTTGCCACAATCCCCAGCTCCCCCGATTGAGTCGGGTGCACTCCGGCCGCCGGGACCGACTGGGGGGCTATTGCTCAAGATGTCGCTGGCGTTCGCCACAGGTCAATGTTGTTGTTGTCGACCGCATAGCGGTCAATAGTGGTGATCTCATCTGCGGTGAACTCCGGGTCGCCGAGGGCGGCCACGTTTTGCTCCAGCTGAGCCACACTGCTGGCCCCAATGAGGACCGAAGTCACTCGGGCGTCACGCAATGCCCAGGCGATTGCCATCTGCGCGAGGGATTGGCCTCGCCCCTGAGCGATGTCGTTCAGGCCTCGGATACGGCCAAGGTTTTCCTCGTTGAGCATGTCTCGGCTGAGCGAGCCACCCGAGGCGGCCCTAGAGCCTGGAGGGATGCCATTGAGGTAGCGGTCAGTGAGAAGCCCCTGCGCCAAAACAGAGAAGGCGATGCACCCGACTCCTTCGGTCTCCAAGACGTCGAGGAGGCGGCCTTCGATCCAGCGATTGAACATCGAGTACGACGGTTGGTGGATCAGCAGTGGAGTGCCCAGATCGCGGAGGATGGCAACTGCTTCGGCGGTGCGCTGGTCTGAGTAGGAAGAGATGCCGATGTAGAGGGCCTTGCCGGAGGTGACCGAAGTGTGGAGAGCACCGAGGGACTCTTCCAGGGGTGTCTGGGGATCGAAGTGGTGGTGGTAGAAGATGTCGACGTAGTCGACACCAAGCCGTCGCAGACTCTGATCGAGGCTGGCCAGGAGGTACTTCCGAGATCCGAGGTCGCCGTAGGGGCCCGGCCACATGTCCCAACCGGCTTTGGAGGAGATGACGAGTTCGTCCCGGTAGTCGCGAAAGTCCTCACGGAGAATCCGCCCGAAGTTGGTCTCGGCGCTGCCGTACGGGGGCCCGTAGTTGTTGGCCAGATCGAAATGCGTGATGCCCAGGTCGAAGGCTCGCCGCAGCACGGCACGTTGCGTTTCGAGTGGTCGGTCATCACCGAAGTTCTGCCAGAGCCCGAGGGAGACTGCAGGCAGCAGCAGGCCGCTCCGCCCACAACGGCGGTAGGTCATAGTCTGGTAGCGATCCTCGGCGGGGACGTAGGTGGTCATTCGCGCCCTCCCTGCTGCTCGAGGGCCTGGGCAACAACGGTCAGGTCGCTTTCGCCGAACCCGAGACCGACCACTTCTTCCCACTCCTCGGCCAAGGCGGCAAGTGCCCCGAAGCGCCCGCGACCGGCATCTTCGAGAGCGAGGTGCACGTCCTTCAGCGCGAGTGAAAGCGCGAACTGGGCCGAGTAATCGCCGCGGGCGATTCGTTCCAGCTTGGCTGCTTGCCAAGGGGACACGAGCGGACCATCACCCAGAGCATCAATCACGCTTTCGGTCTCGAGACCCAGCTGATGGGCCAGGGCTACCGATACGTTGACTGCCTCTGCCGCCAACGCCAGCCAGGTATTGGCGACCAGTTTGAGCTTGGACCCGGTCCCGACCGGGCCCACCCAGATCGTTCGCCGGCCAAGCGCATCAAAGAGCGGGCCGAGTCGTAAACGAGCAGAGTCCGGGCCTGAAGCAAATATGGTCAACTGACCCTGCTCTGCAGGCTCTTTGCTCCCCGAGACCGGCGCATCGATCAGAACCACGTCTGGGCGTTCGGCATCTACCAGAGCTTTGACGCGCTTCATCCCTCCGTCGCCGATCGTGCTCATCTGCACCCAGATCGCGTCCGGGGCGAGAGCAGCCAGCATGCCCTGGTCCTTGGCAATCGCCAGGACGACATCAGCATCTGTCACCATCGTCACGACGATGGCGGCCCGGCTCGCACCATCGGCGGCGGATTCAGCTACCGCTGCACCGAGATCCGCCAGATCCGGAGTCGCCTCGGGCTCACGGTTCCAGACGATCGTCGGGATACCGGCACCCAGAGCCCTGGTCGCCATGGCGTGCCCCATGGTGCCGACTCCCAGAAATGCAACCGGCTCTTTTTCTTGAGCCATCACTTCCTCCTCTCGACGCCGCCCTCTGGGACAACAGCCGCAGATCAGCTCCGCGACCTCCTATCGCCTCATCATGGATGAGGATGGTCTTCCCGCGGGTGTGACGCTGTTCCAACACGGCAAAGGATTCCCACTTAAATATCTTCGAGAACGTGCACTCGGTCATCGAACGGTGAGCCGAGAAGCGGGTGCAATCGCTCTCTGTATTCGAGTGTGATTCGTGCGCTGAGGCTGTCGACATAGTGAGATTCGGAGTCCCAAACAGCCAGTGTCTCGAAGTGATTGGGCCGGTGGAGTTGATGCAGCAGCTCGAACCGTGTGAGTCCAGGCTGACCACGAACGTCCGCCGAGTAGTGCACAAGCAGATCTCGACCAGCCTCCACGTGGATTGGGATGATATCGATGTGTGAAATCACATACACCGATGTCGACGCGGCAGCAGTCCCCACCAATGCCTTTTGCGCCAAGGCAGTGACAACGCCGATGAGATTGCCTTCCGAGTCCTTAAACCACGCAGCTTCTCGTCCGTCCGGCGTCTGCGCGACGCCGTCCACCGTCTGCGTTTCAGCGGTCGCGTACTCCTCAAAGTGAACGCCGCGATCTCTCATTTGCTCGATCGCAGCACGCACGTCTGAGACCTGGAGCACGGCCTGCATGAAATCACCACGGGACTTTGCCTCGGCGGGATAAATGACGAGTTGGTTGACACCATCTCCGATCGCAAGCCCCAATCGTCCATCGCTCGCATTGAGATAGCCGGCGTCTGCCGTTTGTAGTCCCACCTTCTCGAGATAGAAGGTCCTGGCTCGTCCTAGGTCCGCTGCCGGCAGCGTCGCAGTAATTGCAGAGGTCTTCACGGACAACCTCCAATGACTAGTTTGGTCGGCGCAATGAGTGCCGTGGGTTTGGCTGATGCGTCATTCCAAACTGGCGCGCTCCCAGCCGACCAGTCCATGAGATTCCGATGGAGTTCCGACCTCCGGGGCGGTCCAGAGCGAGGCGCCACTGCGACAGCATTCTTCCTCGCGACTTGGATGGTTAGCGATGGTCGGGTGGGCAATGGCATCTGACACCACAATCTGGTCGCGTAGAGGGCCTGTGACATTGCAGCTAGCCCCCAAATTCCGATTGTGCCGCTCATGGATGTGGAAGTCACCATGCATTCGCGAGATGACCTGCCGGGTAGAGATGACGTGATACCGACAAGGGTGTCCGACGTACGCCAGCTGGTCAGGCGGACAGCCGTTAGATCCGCGGCTGGTCTTGCAGTGCCCGTGCAAGCTCGCGACGGCTCGTGATCCCGAGCTTCTCATAGGTGCGCTGAAGGTGGTTCTCGACCGTCCGCACCGATAGATCGCCGTCAGCTGCAATTTGCTTGTTAGAACGCCCGGCAGCCGCCTGGACAGCGGCATCCAGCTCGCCGGGGGTCAGCCGAGCCCAGGCCGTGATCGTTCTGACGACCGGGCTGGAGGCACCTTCGCAACGGCTGAGAAGCTGCGCCGCTCTGTTCTCGTCAGCCGCGGCTTCTCTGGGGCGTCCATCACGTCGCAGGGTGGCGGCGGCCTCGACGCTCGCCTCAGCTGCATAGAGATTGGCGCCGATCCCCTCAAGAGTGTGGGAAACCACGTGGAGAGCGTGGCCGTCCTGGGCTGCAACCGCGCTGGCGTAAGCGGCCCGCGCAACCACGAACTCGCCGTCCACCTGGGTGGAGAGGTCTTCTAAGCGTCCGGCCACCTCCCGGGCCTGGCCCAAACGAGCCAGTCCGTGCAGCGCACTGGCTGCACCTACGAGATGTCCAACCTCCTCGCCGCAGTCGGCCGCCTCCTTGAGGGATGCCCGGGCAGTAGGTAGATCGCCGGCGGCCACGGCCGCCCATGCCCGGGCCTGGAGCACTGCGGTTCTGAAGTTGCGAAAGATCGGAGGACTTACGGCATCGAGTAAGTCCAACGTCGCGGCCGATTCCTCGGCCCGTCCGCTGATCGCCAGCGCATGAGCGGCGATCGCATAGGCCCGTCCCGAAAGGATCGAGCGGCCGAGCTGTTGGTAGAGGGTGTACGACTCGCTGGCTCGGCGGAACGCGCTCACCGGGCGGCCTTGCTCAAAATGAAGCACAGCGAGCCAATCGGCGACGAACGCTCTCGCTTCGGAAGCGGGATGATCGATGACATCGCGATACGCCATCGTGAGGAGCTCGTCGGCCTCGGCGAGACGGCCAGCGGAAATGAGCGCGGCAACGCGGTTGCCAAAAAGCATCCACTCCTGCCAGGGCTCTTCGGGCGCAGGAACTGCGGCGGTGCCCGAAGGTGATGTCAACTGCTCGATGGCCTCGTCAAGGCGCCCTATCCGGACCAAGGCGTAACCCACGGCAACGCGGAAGGCGGGATCGGGGTGCCGGCTCCAAGTTGATGCCACTTCCATTGTGTTTCTGGGCCCACTGACGATGGAGGTCACGAAAAGGCGTCTATTTTTCAACTCGTCGCGCCAGAATGGATCGGTGATTGCGGCAAGCGTTTCGTCGATGATTTGAAAGTCCGGCAATCGCTCCATGAAGACGTTGTCGAATCGCAGCAGGGCCACCCGGGCCTTGTCGGCATCAGTCGTTGCTTGCGGAGCGAGCGCTGCAAGCTCCTCCTCGGCCTGGTCGGAGCGACGCTGGAAATGAGCGGCCTCTGCGGCCACGAAGCGGGCCTCAAACCCTGCGCCGGCGTCCGAGGCGGCCCGGGCCAGTCGTTCTGTGAGCGGGTAGTCGTGGCGGGCCCTTGCTCTCATGGCCCCCGAGAGCAGCAGCTCGGCGCTGCCTCCGCCGCCCACTAGGCGCAGCGTTGCCACTTTCAAGAGGTCCCCCTGGCGCTGTTCACCGACTGCCTCGATTACATCGGCCAGCGAACGAGAAAGGGTCCGCACTCGTAATGCGGTGATACCGCTACGCACCACATCGCCATAGACGGGGTGGGCGAGGCGG